>NZ_MIEQ01000074.1 GCF_001968815.1 Motiliproteus sp. MSK22-1
TATGCGATGATCGCCTTTTTCTCTCTGGCGGTGGTGCTGATCTCCCTGAATATTATTGATTCCCGGGCCGGGCGTGAGCTACGGGCGGTGCATGGCTCTGAGTTTGCCGCGCAGATGATGGGGGTCGATACCGTGCGGACCCGTATTCATGTGTTTGTGCTGTCGGCGATGCTGGCCTCTCTGGCAGGCAGCCTGTTTGCCCATCAGCAAGCCTTTGTCAGCCCGGACTCTTTTGGTTTCTTTTTCTCGATTGAGATTGTCACCATGGTGGTGTTGGGCGGCATGGCCTCGACCTTTGGCGCCGTTTTCGGGGCGGTAA
>NZ_MIEQ01000075.1 GCF_001968815.1 Motiliproteus sp. MSK22-1
TATGCGATGATCGCCTTTTTCTCTCTGGCGGTGGTGCTGATCTCCCTGAATATTATTGATTCCCGGGCCGGGCGTGAGCTACGGGCGGTGCATGGCTCTGAGTTTGCCGCGCAGATGATGGGGGTCGATACCGTGCGGACCCGTATTCATGTGTTTGTGTTGTCGGCGATGCTGGCCTCTCTGGCAGGCAGCCTGTTTGCCCATCAGCAAGCCTTTGTCAGCCCGGACTCTTTTGGTTTCTTTTTCTCGATTGAGATTGTCACCATGGTGGTGTTGGGCGGCATGGCCTCGACCTTTGGCGCCGTTTTCGGGGCGGTAA
>NZ_MIEQ01000076.1 GCF_001968815.1 Motiliproteus sp. MSK22-1
GCTGTACGCTTCATGATGTATGGAGAGAACATGACAGCAAAAGTATTACTACGGTTTATGAAGCGTCTGATAAAGGATGCGGGACGAAAAGTGTTTCTCATTCTAGACAATCTTCGAGTCCATCATGCCAAGCTGGTAAAGGCATGGCTGGAACGTCATAGAGAAAAGATCGAAGTATTCTATTTACCCGCATATTCACCAGACTTAAATCCTGATGAGAATCTGAATGCGGATTTAAAGGCCGGGATCCGCAGTGCATCACCAGCAAGAAATCAATCGGACTTGGCAGGTAAAGTGCTGGGCCATATGCGGATGTTGCAGAAAAAGCCAAAGAGAGTAGCGAAGTACTTCGAGCATCCGGCTATCCGCTACGCATCGT
>NZ_MIEQ01000077.1 GCF_001968815.1 Motiliproteus sp. MSK22-1
CAAATCCACATTGTTAAAGAGCGTGTTTTCCAAGCGTGTTACCGCTGTTTGTAAGAAAACAAAAGGTAAAGTCATCACGATGTCATTCGACACCCTCATTCTTTAGCTTTTGGTTTCTCAAGGTTCACCAGAGAATGGTGGAGCTAAGCGGGATCGAACCGCTGACCTCCTGCGTGCAAGGCAGGCGCTCTCCCAGCTGAGCTATAGCCCCAGTGCTTGATCTTTTTCCATCGGCCCTCGTTCGCTTCTACGCGCGCCTGGTCCGCTGAAAAAATCTCTGCGCCCTGGCGTTTCCATCAATCAGTGCAGGAAACTTCGGAGTCAGTTTTTTACGCCAAATTTCGTGAATCAAGGCATGAAAGCGCGAAGCATAGCCTGCTATGCAAGTACTTTCATAACGCCGAATCGCGTAATCTGGTGGGTCAGAGTGGACTTGAACCACCGACCTCACCCCTTTTTATCGATAAAGAGTGGGGTGCGATCTAACCAGCTGAGCTACTTCAATCATTCTATCGAATAATTGGTAGGCCTGAGTGGACTTGAACCACCGACCTCACCCTTATCAGGGGTGCGC
>NZ_MIEQ01000078.1 GCF_001968815.1 Motiliproteus sp. MSK22-1
TTCAGAGATCATGACCTTAGCTGGCGAGCAGCCCTGGTAACAGGTGGGGTTTATTTACCGCTTACGATAATACAGCGCCTTACCCAATGCGCTTTTTGGCGGCACCTGTGGCAATGATTTTTCCAGCCATTTTCGCAGATTCGCTAGTATCTTCTGGCTTTGCTGCTGGCGGACCTCCAATTGCTTGTCTGGTGGCTGATCAGTGATCTGCTTTTCGATCCGGTACAGCTTCTGGATATAAGATAGCCCCATTTGGGCCTTCCCGGCTTTTGGGGCTTTCCCTGGGCTTTAATCGCTTCATCAAACTTGCGCCGGGCGTGAGCCCAGCAGCCCTGGTTGATTACTCCATCCTGACGCCCGATCGCTGCGTACCCTTCATAGCCATCGGTTTGCAGATATCCTTTATAACCGGCTAGCAATCGCTCAGAAACACTGCCGCTACGGCTGGGGTCGTAGTCAAAGAGTGTCACCCGTTGGTCGCTATTGCCTCCAACCGAGAGGACAAGCTATATGACGACAGGGATGTTGCTGCAGAAGCATAGATAGATACCATGCAATCGAATTTGCGCACTACAATATGCACTAAAAATCAGGAAGGCATTATTATAAGTAGGATGTTTTTCGTGTAACTGTTTGATTTTATTGGCGCGCCTGGAGGGATTCGAACCCCCGACCAACAGGATCGGAACCTGCTACTCTATCCAGCTGAGCTACAGGCGCACAGGGAACTCTTTCGAGAGGGACGTATTCTACTCAGGTCGTTTGTTTCCAGCAAGCACTAAAACCTGCGTTCTACCCCATCCAGAGTCATTTAACAGTCTACTTGTTGTTCGTTGGGATAAGTAATTTAGTTGCTCATGGAGGGGATCTTTAGAGCGGGTATTTGATTGTCGATAACAAGATCACTAAAGCTAGAGTTAAGGCAAAACCAATAACTGTCTTAAGAATAATGTTTGGCCATTTTCGATTTCTGCTTCGTAATTCCAACTCATATTGCAGCATCCCTATGTTATCGTGGTAGCCTAGCAGCTCTGATTTTCTTGATCATTTTTTGATCCATTGACAGCAGTACGGCACAGACGTATTTGCTTTCTTCGCTGAGTCTTTTCTCTGGTCCGTGTTCTGACACCTGATATCCTTCTTCTCTACGAATGTGTTGTTAATCATACAATTAAAGATAAGTCTGCAAAAGTGGGTCTGCTGGACGGGCTTTAAGTTTATAAGTCTGGCAAAATACCGGTATTACTGCTGCGAGTTGATTTCTTTTAATGCCGATAAACATTCTTGGCAGCTCTGAACCTGAGCTTGTTCTCTACCTTCCAAATCCTCCATTATTGCCTTCGGAACAGCTAATGGGTGCCTCAGGCTCGGGGCTGAATATCCCGGAGTTGATTGAATTGAACGGTAATCACTGGCGCAAGATTCTGACGATTTTGGCAAAGATCTGCGCTCCTGATGGTGATTGGCGACAGTATCGCGATCATCAGTTGCTTAAGCAAAAAGAAGCTGTCTGTTTTGGTGACTCGCTGTTGTCTCAGCCTGCTCAACACTTAGTGGCTGGAAAGGCAAGTTGGGAGCGTCTAGGGTTGGAGACGCATGATTTTGTGGCCGTTGATGACCAACAGCGGGCGTGGAAGCGAGATCAGGTATTTTTGGTTCCGTATCTCGATTATCGACAATTTCCCAATGCACTCGTGGATAAGATCAAACACTGCTTGAATGTCACTTAATCTATGCTGCCTGCTCGCTAAGCTGCGAAAGGTTTGGTCAGCGCCTGCTATCTCCCCTTTACATCCTCATTGTTGACGGTTTATCTGAACTATACTTGTTATTGTTCTTATCGCTGTATGCAGGGCTTTGTGACTCGGGCTTGCTCGTTGTTCAGTCTGGGGACAATAACGGCCGTGCAGTTAACACCGGTACCTGATGATAATGGTACTTGAGATACGTCATGGTCCCTCCTATGAAATTTCAAAAGAAGACCGTCTACATCTATGAGATAAACGGTAAAGAAAAGATCAAAATTACCAATGCTGTTGATGCCAAGAAATGGGACGAAATATTTGCGGTTGCCGAGAAATTGGACGCTGTGCTGCAAAAGAATGATTTGGGCTTTAAGCTGGACGATAATGAACGTAGTGAGCTTTGTCTCTATCTGGCAAAAAATAAGGATGAAATCTCAGCCGCGTTAAAAGACTCTCCCGGTAAAGCTGAAGTGATGGATCGGATAGAAGTTCCCGAACCTGCTATTCCATCCTCCAAGGATGGTTTTAGCCTCTAAATATGGCGTTAATGTTTGTTGGACTCTTTGAGTAAGAAGGGTAGGTAGGCATACTTTGTTACCTATCTGTCTGCTCTTGCTTTCGTTCGTATAGTTCCGTCCGTATTTCTTGTGCCTCATCCTCTGCTTTTAAAAATACAGGTCCGATTATGGCCAGCAATCCAGTTGTCGGGCGATTACATTATGCGAGAGTTGTTGATATTTACCTGATCTTAACGTTGAGCCATACCTAATGACTGCTATCAATGTCCGAGACTTAATTTTGCTGGCTGCCCTTTGGGGAGCATCATTTCTCTTTATGCGAATGGGGGCTGGAGAGTTTGGCCCCATTCCTCTGATTGAGCTTCGAGTTGGCATTGCGGCACTTTTTTTGCTGCCGATGCTGTCCTGGCGGCGAGATCTTCCAATATTGAGAGAAAATGGGCTGGCATTGCTTATCGTTGGTGCGACCAACTCGGCATTACCTTTCTGTCTGATTGCCTATTCGATGCTTTATGTAACGGCCGGGTTTGCATCGATACTGAATGCGACGGCCCCCATGTTTGGGGCAATTATCGCCTTTATCTGGTATCAGCAGCGGATGACCCTGTTTCAACTGGCTGGTTTGTCGATTGGTTTTGCGGGTGTGGTTTTACTGGTCTGGGGAAGGGCTTCATTCAATTTGGCTGGTGATTCTATTTTGGGTGATGAAACCATAGCGATTGCTGCAGGGCTTGTAGCCGCACTTTTTTATGGAATTGCTGCCAACTATTCAAAGTCACGATTAAGTGCTGTCAGTCCCTTGGTTAATGCAACCGGAAGTCAGGTGGGGGCCGCTCTGTTATTGCTGCCGTTTGCACTGCTAACCTGGCCTCAGCAATCCCCACCGCTAATGAGTTGGTTGGCGGTCATAGTTCTAGGGGTAGCTTGCACGGGTATTGCTTACTTACTCTACTTCAGGTTGATTGCTTCTGCCGGGCCGCAAAAAGCGATTGCGGTGACTTATCTGGTTCCGGCGTTTGGCATGGTCTGGGGGGCGTTCTTTCTGGAGGAAACTATTACTCTGGAAATGATCCTGGCTTGCGCTGTGATTCTGTTGGGGACGGCGTTAACTACAGGGATGTTAAAGCCCCAGGCTTTGCGGCTGATCTGGGGCAGATAAACATCGCTGTAATTTGGCCATGGTTTAGCTTAGCTATTGCATCTCGCAACTAAGTTATTCGATGTAATCATTTAGTTACTAGCCGTCTGGTTAGATGCTGTCTGACCTAAAAATCACTCAGCAGATCTTTGAGTCCGCTGAGAGTCGCCCGGCCTCGCGCCGCATTGGCTTCGGGGCTTGTTTCGTTACGGCCTTCCCATTCCAGGTCTTCTTCCGGTAGTTCGTCCAGAAAACGGCTGGGAGAGGTATCAGATACCTCTCCAAATTGCTTGCGCTGCTTAGCCAGTGTCATTGTCAGGGTTTTCCTCGCTCGGGTAATACCCACGTAGGCAAGCCGACGCTCTTCATCAATAAAGTCATCTTCAATACTGTTCCGGTGAGGCAGTATCTCTTCCTCGAGTCCCATCAGGAAAACGTGAGGAAACTCCAAACCCTTGGACGCATGGAGTGTCATCAGTTGTACACGATCCGAGTCGTCTTCCTCCTCTTGACGTTCCATCATGTCAATCAGCAGCAGGCGTGCGACGGCCTCATCAATACCAGCATTATCGTCATCTTCTCTTAGCCGTTCCAATGTGCGTTCCAGTGATTCCACCAAAAACCAGACGTTGGCCATGCGTTTTTCTGCCTGGGCATCACTGCTGCTGTTTTGAGATAACCAGCCCTCATAGTCGATATCACGGATCATCTGTTGGATTGTTGTTATCGGGTTATCCCTGTAACAACGTTCGTAAGTTCGTTGCATCCATTCGCCAAACTGACGCAATTTATGGATGCTTTTTTCGGGTAGCCATTGAGAAAGCCCTACTTCTGAGCAGGCCGCAAATAAACTTATGTTGCGTTCGCCCGCATAATGACTGAGCTTTTCCAATGTACCGGGCCCAATTTCCCGTCGGGGGAGATTGATGATGCGTAGAAAGGCATTATCATCATCCGGATTAATCAGTACTTTCAGATAGGACATAACATCCTTTACTTCTGCGCGTGAGAAAAAAGAGGTTCCGCCACTGATTTTGTAAGGAATCTGATAGTTCTGTAATTTCATTTCGATCAGCCGGGACTGGTGGTTGCCACGATAGAGTACGGCATAGTCCTTATAGCTGTTCTTTCTCCGCATTCTCTGGTCGATGATTTCTGTGGCAATCCGATCTGACTCGGCGTCTTCGTTACGGCAGAAAATAACTTTCAAGGGCTCACCAACACCCATGTCACTCCAGAGCTTTTTCTCAAACTCATGAGGGTTATTGGCGATTAGTACGTTGGCAGCTTTTAGAATGCGGCTGGTGGAACGGTAATTCTGTTCAAGCATGACGACTTTCAAGCTTGGGAAGTCATGTTTTAACTGCATCAGGTTTTCAGGGCGGGCACCGCGCCATGCATAGATTGATTGATCATCATCACCGACGACGGTCAGGCCTGTACGGTGACCTACCAGCAATTTAACCAGCAGGTACTGGCTGATATTGGTGTCCTGATATTCGTCTACCAACAGGTAATGAATGCGCTGTTGCCATCGATTCAGCACTTCTGGATTGTTTTTAAACAGCAGAGTGGGAATCAAAATCAGATCATCAAAATCAACCCCGTTATAAGCCCTTAGCTGTCGGTTGTAATTCTCATAGACCCTTGCCGCCAACTCTTCGTTAGGGTTCTGGGCTATTTCTTGTGCCTGTTTGGGCCCAACCAAGTCATTTTTCCAGTTGGAGATACTGTGCTGGATATAGTCCACCAGATCAGTTTCATCGAGGGAGTCCCGCATCATCAGATCACGGATCATTGATGAAGCGTCCTGAGCATCAAATATTGAAAAACCCGGTTTAAAGCCTAAAAGTTTATGCTCTTTGCGAATGATATTGAGCCCAAGGTTATGAAAGGTAGAAACGGTTAATCCTCGAGAGGCAGGTCCCTTAACAAGCTTCCCAACGCGTTCTTTCATTTCCCTTGAGGCTTTATTGGTAAAGGTAACAGCAGCTATATGGCGAGCTTTGATGCCACATTCTTCAATCAGATAGGCAATCTTACGGGTGATAACACTGGTTTTGCCACTTCCGGCACCAGCTAGAACGAGTAATGGTCCACCTACGTAGTGGACTGCCTCACTTTGACGGGGATTAAGCTGACTCACAAAAAAACCTAAATATAATGAATCCCGGGCCGATAGCTACCGGATGTAGCTGCCGAAAAACTAATAACGGAAAGTAACGATTGGAAGCAGCATTGTATCAGTCAGGATAAGTATCGAGAATGACCAGATGAGTATCGATCTTGTTTTACCTAGCACTGCTTGCTTGACATTAAGCTTGACAAGATATAAAACAGTTGCTTGAAGCGTAAACTTAAAGTAATACTCTAACTTTGTATTGGAACGGGTCGAACAAATTGGTGTTCTCCGTCTAAATATGTAACCCTGTTTGCTCGGGAAGGGACCAGCAGCAGACAGTCGTGGGTCAATGTCTCTATGTCATCGATTGAATACAGTATTGGAAAAAATAGTACTATGCGTACTGTTTCGATACTTGTAGTCGATCCTTTTCCTGCCACCTCCCATTTGATACACGATCTCCTGCAGCAGGACAATGACAGTCATTATCAGGTCAATTGGTGCACCAGCATCAAAGAGGCACTGACAGAACCGCGGGATCCTCCAGCCGATCTTATTTTTCTTGATCACGGACTGGAGCAGAGTGAGCATAAGAATTACCTGGGCTTAGCCCGCCGCAACCGATTTCCAATCCCGATCGTATTGATCGGTGACACCATCGATATCAAGGAAGAGCAGGCTCAGATTGAGGCCGGAGCCTCTGACTATCTGGCTCGGGAAGAACTCACGCTCTATAACCTGAAACGCTCTATCCGTTACGCCTGGGATCTTCAGGAGCGCGAGTCCCGCATTGCGGAACTTATGGACTATGACGAACTGACGGGGGCTCCCAATCGACAAAACTTTTATGGTCGTCTGATGCAGCGTCTGGATCATGCCAATGCCAGCGGTCAACAGGTTGGTCTGATGATGCTGAACATTGATGGTTTTAAGAAGGTGAATAATTCCCTTGGCCATCTTATTGGTGATCTGACCATCAAGGAAGTGGCGTTACGGCTGCAGCAATCGCTAAAGCCGGGGCAGCAGTTAGCTAGGATCAGTGAAGATCAGTTCACTATCAGTATTATCAGCCGTAACGCCCGGGCTGAACTGGAAACCTTGATTGATCGTATTCGACAGCTGCATCGCATGCCTTATCAGCAGCTTGAGCGAAAGGTAATACTTGGTTGTAGTATGGGCTGTGCTGTTTTCCCGGAAACCGGCCAGGATTTGGATGAACTGCTGCGTCATGCCGGGACAGCGATGCATCAGGCTAAAAAAGAGCGTGGTTCCAGCTTCCGCTTTTACAGTGAAGGTCTTGATACGGATATCGCCAATCAGATTGCTCTGGAGCCAGAGCTTCTATCTGCGCTACGGCGTCAACAGTTTGTCTTGCATTATCAACCTCGAATTGACCTGAACAGTCAGAGTATCGTAGGTGCCGAAGCGCTTATTCGATGGCAGCATCCGACGCGGGGTCTGCTTCATCCCGGTGAATTTATTCCGCTGGCGGAGAAAACCGGATTGATAGTGCCCATGGGATATTGGGTCGTGTACCGGGCCTGTAAGGATCTGGAAGCGTTGCAGAGCCAGGGTATGGAGCTTCAAAGAATGGGGATTAATCTGTCATTCCGGCAGTTCCAGGATGATACGTTGCTCCCGACAATCCAACGATTAATCAGCCATGCGGATGTGGACCCAAGCCTGTTGGAATTCGAATTAACTGAAACAGCTGTTGCGTTGAACGAGGTCCACGTAGGCCATTGTATCCGTGAGTTAAGTAAACTGGGCTTAACTTTTTCTCTGGACGATTTCGGTACTGGCTATTCTTCCTTTGCTCATCTGCAAAAACTGCCGATCAATACGCTGAAAATTGACCGTTCATTTATCAGCGGCGTAATCGATAATCCTGATGATGCAGAAATTGTCCGCGCTATCATTAATCTGGCCCACAATTTACGCAAGGATGTGATTGCCGAGGGGGCTGAAACTCCAGAGCAGGTTGCATTCCTTAAAGATAATCAGTGTGATCAGGTACAGGGCTATTATTATAGCCCACCGGTCAACTTTGAAGCCTTTAGAGAAATGCTCTGTGAAGGTCTTCAGGAAGCAACCGGCTGACGCCTGCTCTACTATGACCTCTAAGCAATCACCTCTGCGCTACTTCTTCTGAGCTATTTCCGCTGGGCAGAAAGCCGCTTAAGGGCTGGAACTTCTTTCCTGTTTCCGATAACTCAGGGACTCCAGAAGGTGTGATCGTTCAATTATATCTTTACCTTCCAGGTCTGCTAATGTCCGGGCGACGCGCAATACTCGATGATAAGCTCTTGCTGACAGGCCAAAGTTTTCAAGTGCCTGTTCCATTAATTTTCGGTTTGCTTCTGATAAGCAACAATCCTGTTCAATTTCTTTTGTATTTAATTGACTGTTCTCTTTGCCACGGCGGTTATACTGGCGTTCTCTAGCATGCTGTACCCGCGCTAAAATTTTGGCTGAAGCTTCACCCTCCGGGGCTGGAGCTGTTAACTCTCCGTGTTTCAGCGCGACCACTTCGATGTGTAAATCCAGCCTGTCCAGCAGCGGGCCGGAGATACGGCTTTGATAACGACGAACCTTGTCGGCCGAGCACTGACAACGGCCACTGGAATCACCGGCATAGCCACAGGGGCATGGATTCATGGCGGCGATCATCTGAAAACTGGCCGGGTAAGTGACTTGCCGTGAGGCTCTGGATATGCAAATTTCACCGGATTCTAAAGGTTCACGCAGTACTTCCAGCACACGTCGATCAAACTCTGGTAACTCATCCAGAAACAGAACTCCCTGATGAGCTAAAGATATTTCTCCAGGTTTCGGGGAACTGCCACCACCGACCAAAGCAACTCCGGAGGCTGTGTGATGGGGGGCTCGAAAAGGGCGTTGCTGCCATTGCTCGGGGTTTAACGTCTGACCGCTAATGGATCGGATAGCTGCCACCTGTAATTGTTCGGCTCTGGACATTGGCGGCAGCAGGCCTCCCAGTCGACTGGCAAGCATGGTTTTTCCGGTTCCCGGGGGACCTACCATAAGAAGGCTGTGGCGACCTGCTGCGGCCACCTCTAACGCCCTTTTAGCTTGATACTGGCCTCGCACATCAGCCATATCCTTTGCCGTCTGCGGCGGTACCCTTATCTCAATATAAGGCTCTAATGTTAATGATTGCTGACCATTCAAATGAGCACAGACACCAAGCAAGTGATCAGCTCCCAACAGTTTGGCCTGCTCGACCATAGCCGCCTCAACAGCATTTGCTTTGGGTAACAGTAAGGTTCGACCTGAGCCAGCCACCTGTATTGCTGCAGGAATGGCTCCGGGAACGGGTCGAACCTCACCAGACAGAGCCAGCTCTCCGATGACTTCGTAATGGTCGAGAACGTTTGCGGGTAATTGTCCTGATGCTGAGAGAATTCCCAAGGCAATTGCCAGGTCATAGCGCCCACCTTCCTTAGGCAAGTCTGCGGGGGCCAGATTAACAGTGATGCGCCTGAGCGGGTATTCAAACTGGGCATTAATCAGAGCACTGCGGACCCTGTCTTTGCTCTCTTTAACAGCCGTTTCAGGTAGTCCCACAATGGAGAGGCCTGGCAGGCCGTTTGTCAGGTGAACTTCGACGGTGACTAGTGGGGCTTCGATACCGAGCTGCGCCCGGCTGTGAACAATCGCTAAAGACATGCAGAACCTTCCCTGGTCTGGTGAGTATTGTCATCAGATACCCTGGCGGGTACCTCCGTTTACATGACTGATTTATCCTGTATTCTCGATATTGGTTAGATTACCACAAGAAAACAACAATTTGTCTGCTCCTTGTTGTTTGAGCAGTTCAGCCATCTCGTTAGGCTGTACGGGCCGTGATAACAGATACCCTTGTCCATAGTGACAGCCTTCAAGGCAAAGGTCTTTTAAGTTTTTTTCAGCTTCGATTCCTTCAGCCACCACCTGCAGCTCCAGGCTCTGGGCCAAGCTGAGAATGGTACGAATAAAGCGAAGGTCTGTTGGTATATTGTTCAGATCCTGAACAAAGGATTTATCAATCTTTAATTTTTGCACCGGTAGTCGTTTTAAATGGCTTAAGGATGAATACCCGGTGCCGAAATCATCCAAAGCCAGGCTGATATCCAGCGCCCGTAATTTTTTTAGAATGTCGGGAGATGTTTCAATATCCCGCATAGTGGTATCTTCAGTCACTTCCAATACCAGCAAATTGGCGTCCATGCCGCTGACGGCTAAGGCTTTTTTTACAGCCCCTACCAGATCATACTGTGTGTACATTGTCGGTGAGATATTTACACTTACTGACAGTGACGGCAGTTGTTGTTCAATCCAGCGCTGATTTTGTCGGCAAGCTTGCTCCAGCACCCAGCAATTTAGCTGATTAGCCAGCCCGAACTGCTCTGCAATAGACACTACTTCCAAGGGCGATATATAACCGTAATCTTCATGATGCCAGCGTAACAACGCTTCAGTAGCTTCTATTTTTCCGGTATTGAGGTTAACAATAGGCTGGTAGAAAAGGGCCAGCTGATTGTCTTTAATTGCAATACTCAGATCATTGGACAGCCGCTTTCGGCGAACGATTGCGGTGTTCATTTCCGGTTCAAAAAATCGGTAACTGATCCCATCATCCTTTTTAGCCAGGTACATCGCGGTGTCGGCGTTTATCAGCACTTGTTCTGCTTTTTCAGAATCGTTTGGAAAAAGACTGACACCAATACTGGCAGATGGGTACACCCGATTGTTGTTAAGCTCTATTGGTAGCATTATTTGTTTACAGATTCGTCGGGCCAGCCGCGCGCTGACATCCACATGATCGACTGCTTCCTGAATAACAGCAAATTCATCACCACCGAGCCGGGCCACGGTATCCTGTTGCCGGACACAGTCTTTCAATCGTCGGGCAACCTCGATAAGCAGCCTGTCTCCGGCACTATGTCCGTAAGAATCGTTAATTGTCTTAAAGTCATCCAGATCAATCAGGTAAATAGCCATCCGTGATCCTGCCCGCAGGCTTCGGGCTTCTGCAATTTTGAGCTGATCATGGAAAAACTTTCGATTGGGTAACCCGGTCATGGGATCATGCAGAGCCTGCGCACGACTTCGTGCATTTTCTCTCAATAACATCAACACCAGTACAGCACCACTGATCAGTAGGCCAAGAAAGAATATATGTTGTCTATCATGAGTTGATCGTAACTCAAGCAGCTTGGTACGACCGCTGAAGCTCTCAACATTAAATCGCCGAACAGCGGGAGCGAAAGTGCGGTAGCGTTCTCCGAGTTGCTCTGCCGTTTGAATATCAGCCACCTGAAGATTGAGAACCACCGGATCAACTTCCTTCATTAGTTGATCCAGTTTATTTAGCATCTCCTGGGCGCCTGGTAGCTCTCTTAGATGCTCGGTTTCTTCACCAACTCGCAGTACCTGTATTCTGCTCCAGAGTAAATCGAATCTGAGCATGAGGTCGTTAGGAGTACGCTCGCCTATGCGAAACAGGTCCAGCGTATTCAAAAACCTTAGCAGTTCACCCTCTAATTCTGAGGATGCCCAAGCTCCTGTTTTCAGTGTGACATCGAGAATTTTTGATGCCTCAGTGTAGCGCTGGTAGCTGATGATTGAACTGAAGGCAAAAATTGCAATGACTGCTAATAGAGATGTTACACGCAGATAACGCACGCGAAACATTACTTAACCTCGATGTGACGCAATTGCCAAACCATCCCTGCATGGTAATAAGTAGTGTTCAACTCGGGGTAATCGGACATTGGGTAGAGTAGCCAGATAGGCCCCTTATCCCGTACTTTCATCGGTTGGCCGTCTGACTCCAGTGCCAGTAAAATGGGATATTCAGCAATCGGATCAAGGTCGATCACTGAATGGTAATCGTTAAGAGCCCGGGCAATGAGTCGAGTGCCTTTAGCGCCAACATACTGAAGCAATTCACTCAGCAAAACCCCAGTATAAAGATGACTACCTTCGGTCCAGGGGGAGGCTGTTTTAAACTGATGCCTGGGTAGAGAGTCCAACATTGCCCGATCGAAATCAGCCTGACCTGGTTGATTACTGTGTGTAATGGCTCCACTGAGGGTCAGAATGACTGTCCCTTTGGGGCTGGGGAGATGGTCTGCAACGGCTGCAGGAACCAGAGTTATCCAAGTCAGTATGATTAACAGGCATCGCAGTTGAGCGGTAACATTCATGGTATGGTGGTGCTGCTCATATTATTTGGAATATATATCTAGCTTAGACTAATTCCCAAATGACGGCTGGACACCCCATCCCATATATTGGATAAACTTTTATTCAGGGTCTTTTTCAGCAGTCCTGGTGTCTTCGCTGGCAGCCTCAGTGCCCTGGTGCTGGGATTCCAGCTGCGCTACTCGCTTTTCCAGAGCTTCTACCAATGATCGGGTTCGCAGCAATACTTCCTGCTGGGTATCAAACTCCTCCCGAGTGACAAGATCCAGCCGGGAAAATGCACTCTGTAGAATTTGATTGGCACCTCGTTTTAGTTCTTCCTGGGTTTTCTGGGGGCCTTCCCCCAATAGCTGCACTAACTGTTCGTTCAGGCCTTCTAATAATTTGGGGGCAATCATGGTGATGTCCTGTTCTCAATATTTTCAAGTATCAGCGGTACTGGCAGAGAGAGTCATTCTGTCCCTGTCGTGACATGTACTGGTTGAATGGATTCTATCACGTTCTTATCAATAGGCTGGCCAAATTAATGTAGTTGCACCTTGAGGACCCATTCTGGTGCGTGCACTGAAACGGTGCCTTGTTTTTGTGCGATCAGGGGGCTTGTCAATAAGGCATATGCACTTTTATATCAAAATATATTTCTTATCTCTTTGAATTACATGGCTAAAAAAAGGTTGGCACAGGCTGTGCTAAATACAGATCAAGTATTACTGATGGTCGTCAGCCTTTGGCTTTTCCAGCGATACGGCCAAGAAAAGAATCCATTACCGGGAGATAAACCATGAAACTCATTTCGGCTGTGATAAAGCCTTTTAAGTTGGATGACGTGCGCGAAGCACTGTCGGAGATCGGTGTCCAGGGGATCACTGTTACAGAAGTCAAAGGTTTCGGTCGCCAGAAAGGCCATACGGAATTGTATCGTGGTGCAGAATATGTCGTTGATTTCCTACCGAAAGTAAAGCTGGAAGTTGCTGTTGGTGATGAGGTTGTTGATCAGGTGATTGAAGCTGTTGCTAAGACAGCGAATACCGGAAAGATCGGCGATGGCAAAATTTTTGTTACTCCACTGGAGCAGGCTATCCGTATTCGTACCGGTGAGACCGGTGACAGTGCGCTGTAATTATGTCGATATGGCGCTCAGCAAGATGACCTGAGATTCGGGTTACCAGAGCATTAAAAATAATAAAACCAGGCTTTTTTCAATTTTCAAATTCGGCATCTGCTTACTTAAAGATGCCATTGAGGCAAATCATGGAAAACCAAATTTTTGAATTGCAGTATGCAATGGACACCTTTTATTTTTTGGTGTGCGGTGCGTTAGTTATGTGGATGGCAGCAGGATTCTCCATGCTGGAGGCGGGCCTGGTGCGTTCCAAAAACACCACTGAAATCCTGACGAAAAACGTAGCGCTGTTCGCTATCTCCTGCATCATGTATCTGGTTGTAGGCTATGAGCTGATGTATGGCGGAGGACTCTTCCTGGCGGGCATTGAGTCGGTGGATGTGGATCAAGTCCTGGCTGATTCCAAAGAAAATGGCTTTGGTGGTGATTCTGTCTATTCAGGTGCGTCTGATTTCTTCTTCCAGGTTGTTTTTGTTGCCACGGCTATGTCCATTGTTTCTGGTGCCGTAGCAGAGCGTATGAAGCTCTGGGCGTTCCTGGCATTTGCCGTAGTCATGACCGGTATTATCTATCCGATGGAAGGAGCCTGGACCTGGAATGGCGCTGATGTCTTCGGAATGTATAACCTGGGTGATCTTGGTTTTTCTGATTTTGCCGGTTCCGGTATCGTTCATATGGCAGGTGCTGCCGCAGCCCTAGCCGGTGTGTTATTGCTTGGTGCACGTAAAGGCAAGTACGGTGCAAACGGCTCTGTTAATGCTATTCCGGGTGCTAACTTGCCGATGGCTACATTGGGAACCTTTATTCTTTGGATGGGTTGGTTCGGCTTTAACGGCGGTTCTGTACTGAAGTTGGGTGATGTTTCCAGTGCTCATTCTGTCGCGATGGTTTTTCTAAATACCAATGCAGCGGCTGCCGGTGGTGCGATTGCAGCGTTGATTACGGCTCGTATTCTGTTTGGCAAGGCTGACCTTACGATGTTGCTTAACGGTGCACTGGCTGGATTGGTTGCGATTACTGCTGAGCCTTCTACTCCTACGGCACTACAGGCTACTTTATTCGGTGCAATCGGTGGTGTTCTGGTAGTGTTCTCCATTGTAGGTCTGGACAAGTTGAAGATTGATGATCCAGTTGGTGCGATCTCTGTACACGGTGTGTGTGGTCTATTAGGTCTGTTGCTGGTGCCGGTGACTAACGGTGAGGTTAGCTTTAGTGGCCAGCTGATTGGTGCTGCGACCATTTTTGTCTGGGTGTTCGGGTTCAGTTTGGTTGTTTGGAGTATTCTGAAGGCTGTGATGGGAATCCGTGTCAGCGAAGAAGAGGAGTACGAGGGGGTTGATATTGCCGAGTGTGGTATGGAAGCTTATCCTGAGTTCACCAAATCCTAAAGAAGGTTTAACACAAGATTTAACAGGGTGCCCATAAGGCACCCTTTTTTATTTGAAGAAGACCAAGCTATCTTGTCTTCAAGCCCTGATCTCTTCCGCGCTTCAGCACTCTTCACTTTCCTTTGTAAAACTACGTTATACTAGGCCTCTATTTTTGGTTCTGGCTCAAGGATCGCTTGGCTCTGACTCTACAACGATTTACATTTGGTGGATGGAGAGAATGTTGCCAACAGGGGATTCCTGAACGGGAAAACAAAGTTTTTTGCAGGAGAGATAGAATGAAACTGGTCACAGCAGTTATCAAACCTTTCAAACTGGATGACGTTCGTGAGGCCCTTTCTGAAATTGGTATTCAGGGAATTACTGTCACCGAGGTTAAGGGTTTTGGTCGCCAGAAAGGCCATACTGAACTCTACCGTGGTGCTGAGTATGTCGTCGACTTTCTTCCTAAAGTTAAAATTGAAGCAGCCGTTGATGATGCTGTGGTAGAGCAGGTCATTGAAGCAATAACTCAGTCAGCCAATACCGGAAAGATTGGCGATGGCAAAATTTTTGTTTCCGCTCTGGAGCAAGTCGTGCGAATTCGTACGGGAGAGACTGGTACGGATGCTCTTTGATCAGCGTCGCTGATTCTGAGATTCATGACTGGCTATAGAATTGTCTATCGTAGGGCTTGTTTTTGAATCCCCTTTATTGATTTTGCTATAACAGAAAAGCACCTCCGGGTGCTTTTTTTGTGCCTATCAATCAAGCTCAACATCATTGCAGGGTGAATAGCGAGGCTCGCGATCGCTGAAAGTGCCGTTGCGGTTTAACGATTCCAAATAGGAATAGATCATCGGCCTGGATTTCTCTGTTTTTGTCCTGCTTCAAGCTGCTACAGTGACTGCACTACTGACAGCGGGGTGAAAAATGGAACTGGATATTGGACTCATTCTATTACTTTTTGTAACTGGATTAGTGGCAGGAGGGGTTGATGCTATTGCGGGCGGTGGTGGTCTGATCGCATTGCCTGTTTTACTGGCAACGGGGATGAATCCTGTAGAAGCGTTGGCAACAAATAAGCTTCAGGGTAGTTTTGGTACTTTTTCTGCCACCTATTACTTTGTAAGAAAAAAACTGGTCGATCTTAGGCAGATGCGGCTAATGATTGCCTGCACTTTTATCGGAGCTGTTAGCGGAACTCTGCTTATACAATTACTGGATGCGAATCTGCTTGCCTCTCTGATGCCTGTATTATTGGTGCTGATTGCGTTGTATTTTATGTTCTCTCCACGGATAAGCGATCAGGACACTGAAAAGCGTGTAGGTTCAGCACTGTTTGCACTGGTGTTCACAACGGCGATCGGGTTTTACGATGGTTTCTTTGGACCTGGGACGGGAGCATTTTTCGCCATTGCCTTTGTTTCGCTTGCAGGGTTTGGATTAGCTAAAGCCACGGCCCATACCAAAGTGCTGAACTTTACCTCCAATGTTGCTGCATTATTGTTCTTTGCCCTGGGTGGGCATATTGTCTGGATTGCAGGATTTATTATGGCAGCCGGGCAGTTTGTTGGCGGTCAGCTGGGGGCCAAAATGGTTGTCAGTAAAGGTACGACACTGGTTCGGCCATTAATAGTGACCATCACCTTGTTGATGTCTTTTAAGTTGCTGTTTGATCAGTTTGGGGATGAGGGGGTAGACCAGCTTTTGACTTGGTTGAGCATATGATTTGGTTGAATCTATCATCGAATAAAAAAGCAGCTTTGATTTTAATTCAGCTGTTTGTTGAGAAGTGTGTCAGTCGTTGCTGATGTCGTTGATCAAGGTAGCGATTCGCAGGATTGTGAAGCTTAATTGTTAAAACCTGTTCCCGTCGACACATCTTACTGCTTCCTTAACCAGGACAGCAGAGAGTCCTCTAATTCGGATGCTCATCGTCTAAACTTACCAGAATACCCAGGGACTTGATTGTAAGCCCCTCAGCTGGAACTCCCTTATCTTCAAGGAGGAGGGGCGACGATGAATATCATTCGGCCAATTACTCGCAATGATCTTGATACGCTGGTCTACATTGCCGAGCAAAGTGGACCTGGTTTCACTTCTTTACCCAATAATCGAGAATTACTGGAAAGGAAGATAGAGCATTCGCTGGCGGCAATGAGCCGTTCTATCAGTACCCCAGGGGAGGAAAGCTATTTATTTGTCATGGAGGACCTGGATAAACAGGCGGTTGTGGGTACCTGTGGAATTGAAGCAGCTGTGGGAACTAAGGAGCCTTGGTATCATTATCGCATTGGTACCATTGTTCATGCGTCTAGAGAGCTGGATGTTCACAATCGCTTTAAAACCCTCTACCTCTGCAATGATTACACTGGATACTCAGAAATCTGTACTCTTTATCTCAGTGCTGATTATCGTCACAGCCGAAATGGTAATCTGCTATCCAAGTCTCGCTTTTTGTTTATGGCTGAATTTCCAGAGCGTTTTTCCCACTATGTGATTGCTGAAATGCGTGGCCTGAGTGATGACAAGGGGTTGAGCCCTTTTTGGGAGGGGCTGGGCAAGCGATTCTTTTCGATGGAGTTTTCAGAAGCCGACTACCTTACTGGCATTGGCAACAAATCATTTATAGCTGAGTTGATGCCCAAGCATTCAATCTATATTCACTTGTTACCTGAGGCTTCTCGGGCTGCTATCAGCCAAGTGCATACAGATACTCAACCGGCGCGTAAAATGCTGGAGAATGAAGGTTTTCGATTTGAAGGCTATATCGATATTTTTGATGGGGGACCCACTCTTGCCTGCAATGTGAATGATATTCGAACCATCTGTGGCAGTCGTTACTATAAGGTGCATATTGACAAGTCAGCCCATTCTAAGCAGCCATTTATTGCGAGTAATACCAGTGTAGAAAACTTTCGCTGCGTACAGGCATCGCTGCGAACAGAGCCTCAAGGCAGCGTTTATCTGAATCCCCGGCAGGCTGATGCGTTGATGGTAGAACAAGGTGATTCACTGCGAATGCAACCTTTGAGTTAATTTCTTTTAGTACTCTGAAATTGGTAGCATGCTCAAGTATCGAACAAGTTAAGAGAGTTCATGCCGAGGCAGTTTTAAAGAAATCAAAGCTGTCAGTAATAAGAAAGCAGATGAAACCCATAGACAAAGAATGAGACCTTGGCTCTGAAATAGCCAACCGGACAGTACAGTGCCAATCAACCGGCCCATTGCGTTGGCCATGTAGTAGAAGCCTATATCCAGCGACACTCCGTCCTCTTTGGCATAAGAGACGATAAGAAAGCTGTGCAACGATGAGTTGACGGCAAACAACAGGCCGAAAATAAGCAGGCCTACGATAATTACGATGTCAATGCTAAGGCCAAACGATTCTCCCTGCTGGCTAAGCCACGGCTCGCTCATCATTATTGTGATTAGGGTTATTGCGATTAAAGCAGGTATCAGGGCTAACACTAAGGCCCAGCTAAAAGCTGACCGACCGTCAGGTACCTGACCCGACCGCTTTCCTGTCAGTCTAGGAGCAAATGCCTGAATGACCCCATAGCCGATAATCCAAAGAGCCAGAAATCCCCCGACATTGGTGTGTTCCCAGCCCAGTTCTGTGCTCAGGAAAACCGGCAAGGCGATAACAAACCAAACATCACGGGCTCCAAACAAAAAAAGACGCGCGCCAGATAAGCTGTTGACTGCGTAGCTCTTGGAAAAAATATCACTGAATTTGGTCTTTCGTGTAATCTTTCCAAGGCCTTTTTTCAACATCAGCATACTGCTTATCAGAACTAAGGATAGGGCTGTGGCCATGGCAATAAGAGTGTTTTGAAAACCCAGTCCCGTTAATAGAGCACCTCCGAGAAAGAAGCCTGCGCCTTTTAGTGTATTCTTAGAGCCGGTCAGCACTGCCACCCATTTATAGAGGGTGCTTTGACTGCTGCTTCCTGCCAGCAGTTTAATGCTGCTTTTGGCACTCATTTTATTCAGGTCTTTAGCGACCCCTGACAGGGCCTGCGCTGCCATGACATAGGGAATACTGAGCAGCTCTGAAGGCACAGTCAGCATTGCCAGTGCGATGATCTGCATAGCTAAACCGATGTTCATGGTGTGATTGAGTCCGATATGGGCTCCCAGCCAGCCCCCTACCAGGTTGGTGATAACGCCAAATATCTCATAGAATAGAAATAGCATGGCGATAGCTAAGGGCGAATAGCCCAGTTGGTGAAAATGCAGCACTACCAACATGCGCAGAGCACCATCAGTGAGGGTGAAGGCCCAATAATTACCGGTTACAAGTAAGTACTGACGACTATCGACAGTGTCAGGGCTCTGTTGATTTAAATCATCTGCAGTGGTCATCGGGCGATTGTTCTCTTAAATTCCCGCCAAAGCGATTTTACGTGCCAACTCTACCGTACGAGTGGCATAGCCCATTTCGTTGTCGTACCAGGCATAGAGTTTGACCAGGGTATTATTCACCACACGGGTAAATGAGGCGTCAAGCACGCCTGAACGGTTATCACTTCGATAATCAATGGATACCAGAGGTCGCTCCTCGTAACCGAATATATTGTGGAGTTCTGCCTTTGCTGCGTTCTTGAATAGATCGTTTACTTCATCAACAGTGGTTTTCCGTTCCAGCTCGAATTGCGCATCCGTCATAGAGGCGTTAGCGAGAGGAACCCTGACGGCGTGTCCGTCCAGCCGACCTTTCAATTCTGGATAGATTTCCATAATTGCCGTTGCTGAGCCTGTTGTGGTGGGGATCAGTGACATACCGCAGGCCCGAGCACGACGCAGATCCTTGTGGGGTTGGTCCAGGATACTCTGGGTATTGGTTATGTCGTGAATGGTGGTAAAGGCTCCGTGCCGAATCCCGATTGCTTCATGAATCACCTTAACCATCGGTGCCAGGCAGTTGGTTGTGCAGGAGGCGGCTGTGACAATTGGATGTTTTTCGGGATCATATAGATAATCATTAACCCCCATGACTACATTGAGTACATTGGGTTCCTTAACCGGGGCCGTTACAACAACACGCTTAACCCCTTGCTCAAGATAGCCATTTAGAAGCTCTGTACTCTTGAATTTCCCGCTAGCTTCTATAACCAGATCACAGCCGGACCAATCTGTTTCGCCGATATTTTTATTGGCCGTCAGTCGCAGCGATTGTCCATCGATTAGTAATCGTTCCCGATCGCTGGTTGCTTCCTGATTCCAGCGTCCGTGAACCGAGTCAAAATTCAGCAGGTGGGCGAAGGTGGCTGCATCTCCACCGGGATCGTTGATCTGGACAAATTCCAGCTCAGGCCAGCTCCAGGCTGCGCGTAAGACAAGCCGTCCCATACGTCCAAAACCATTGATACCGACTTTGATCGTCATTTCAATATCTCCTCTTCTACTGTTTCCTTAAATGAGAAGGCAGTCATCTCTGAATAAAATCTCTTAATAAATAGGAAATTACCGTTTTGTTACATCGATTAGTACCGAACGACTTGTTCATAGGTTCCATAGGTAATAAACGACTTCCTGTTGGTTATAGCTCGCTTGAATTAACAGCAAATGGCTTGCCGCTCTGGTCGCTCGCCCATTTGTTTCAGTCGGACTTGATCCTGGTTTATCTGGCTAGGGTGAGCAGTGGCAGTCAGATGCAGAATGTTTCGGGTCCAGTCGTCCAATTGCGGATGAAGCTGGTAATAGACCCATTGGCCATGACGGCTGTCCTGCAATAACTGGCAGCTACGAAGCTGTGATAGATGGCGCGATATCTTCGGTTGCGACAAATTCAGTGCTGCAGCAATTTCACAGACGCACAGTTCGCCTTCGGCAAAGATCAACAACAGGGTTCGGAGCCTGGTTTCGTCAGACAGGCATTTGAAAATAGCTGAAGGCTGGAACATATGGCATCCTTCGAATCATGTATTTATATAGATATACGGATATCCATATATTTTATTCGAATGATTGCAATTAGTCTCTACTTTGAATCGCGTATTTCTCAGAGCAGGCTATTTAGTGACAGCAATGAAAATCCAGTATGTGGCTGTTTTTGACTGAATTCTGTGCTTGGATGTTCCAAGGTGCAGCGAGCAATCTGTAAAGATAATGCTCACCACAATCCTAAGGAGCTATGGTTAATGATTTTTATCCACAGGCGGTTAAATTCACCCGGCAGATCGAATCGTTATGTCGAGTTACTCACAACGCTCAAAGACCAAATCCCAGACGCCGTGTCCAAGCTTTTCACCCCGGCGCTGGAATTTGGTGTCAGGGCGGGATTGAGGTTGTGGGGAGTAGCCTCCTGGGCCGGCTTGATTGCAATAACCTTCAGCCTCGGTCATGACTTCCATCATGTGCTCAGCGTAAGGTTCCCAGTCGGTGGCCATATGAAAGTTACCGCCAATTTTGAGTTTGGCTCTTAGCTTTTGAGCGAATTCCGGTTGTACCATACGGCGCTTGTGGTGTTTCTTTTTTGGCCAGGGATCAGGGAAGAACAGTTGCACCGAGTCCAGGCTTTCGTCCGGGATGCAGTGTTCAAGTACTTCCAGTGCATCTTCCCGAAAAACCCGGACGTTTTTAAGACCTGCTTTAGTGACATTGTTTAACAAGCGGCCAACGCCGGGCTCATGAACTTCTATGCCAATAAAGTTTTTTTCCGGAGCGGCTTCGGCCATGGCAAGGAACGAATCTCCCATACCAAAGCCAATTTCCAACACGATGGGAGCCTGACGACCGAATAGTTCTGCGTAATTCAGGGAACCGTCTTTAATATTTACCCCCAGAACTGACCACTGCTCCTCCAACGCTTTTTCCTGGCCAGGAGTCATACGCCCAGCGCGTTTAACGAAGGTGCGGATGGTCCGCATGTGCTTGCTGTCTTCAGTCATGGATCTCGTAGCTCGTATCTGGTGCCTATGTTTCCAAGTAAGTTCGGGTTAACAGAGGTCTTTACAGGTGCCATTTTCAGATGTTCTTTATCAAAGAACATTAAAGAATGTTTTTGTGGCGGCGCATTATATTGCTATGTCATTAAAATAACAAAAGGGGCTGCTCTTCAGCAGCCCCTTTTAAGCTTTTTTGACGCAGGTGGAAGTGACTTAGTCCAACAGACTAAGATCTCTGACAGCACCTTTATCGGCGCTGGTTGCCATCTTGGCGTAAACCTTCAGCGCTGCAGATACTTTACGCGGGCGCTCTTCTGCCGGTTTCCAGGCTTCTTTGCCCTTGGTGTCCATTACTGCTCGACGGTTGGCCAGCTCTTCGTCTGAAACAAGCACTTCAATGCTGCGATTGGGGATGTCGATACGGATACGATCTCCACTTTCAACCAAGCCGATAGCACCACCGGCAGCAGCTTCTGGTGAAACATGACCGATAGACAGACCGGAAGTGCCGCCGGAGAAGCGTCCGTCAGTCAACAGCGCGCATTCCTTACCGAGCCCTTTGGATTTCAGGTAACTGGTTGGGTAGAGCATTTCCTGCATGCCTGGTCCTCCACGAGGTCCTTCATAGCGAATAACAACAACATCACCGGATTTTACTTTACCGGCGAGAATATCTTCCACCGCCTGGTCCTGGCTTTCGCAAATATAAACAGGCCCTTCAAATTTCCAGATGCTTTCATCGACACCGGAAGTTTTCACGACACAGCCATCTTCAGCAATATTACCAAAGAGCACTGCGAGCCCTCCTTCCTGACTGAATGCGTGTTCTACTGAGCGAATACAACCGTTGGTGCGGTCATTATCCAGAGAACCCCAGCGAGCTGACTGTGAGAAGGCTACCTGGGTTGGAACGCCGCCAGGACCGGCCTTATAGAACTTCTTAATGGCCTCATCTTCGGTGGTCATTATGTCCCATTTCTCAATCGCCTCACCGAGTGTTGGCATATGCACAGTGGGTACGCTGGTATCCAGCAAACCGCCGCGATTGAGTTCAGCCAGAATTGCCATGATGCCGCCGGCTCGGTGGACATCTTCAATATGATACTTCTGATCATTTGGGGCAACTTTACAAAGATAAGGAATACGACGGGAAAGACGGTCCATATCCGCCATGCCAAAATCGACTTCCGCTTCCTGAGCCAGCGCCAGCAAATGGAGGATGGTATTGGTTGAGCCGCCCATGGCTATATCCAGGGTCATGGCATTTTCAAAGGCGGCCTTTGATGCAATAGAACGAGGCAGAACTGATTCATCGTCCTGCTCATAATAGCGCTTGGTGATTTCGACAATCTTTCGACCTGCTTCAAGGAATAGCTCCTCCCGGTCACCGTGTGTAGCGACTACTGTACCGTTACCTGGCAGAGATAGGCCCAGGGCTTCGGTCAGGCAATTCATGGAGTTAGCGGTGAACATACCAGAACAGGAACCACAGGTAGGACAGGCTGAACGCTCGACTTCGTTAACCAGTTCATCAGAAGCTTCATCGTCGGCTGCCAGTACCATTGCATCCACCAAATCAAGACCATGATCGATCAGTTTGGTCTTGCCCGCTTCCATCGGTCCGCCAGAAACAAAGATAACCGGAATGTTGAGACGCATTGCCGCCATCAGCATTCCCGGTGTGATCTTGTCACAGTTTGATATGCAGACCAGTGCATCAGCGCAGTGAGCGTTACACATATACTCGACAGAATCAGCAATAAGGTCCCGAGAAGGAAGGCTGTAGAGCATGCCGTCATGCCCCATGGCGATACCGTCGTCGACCGCAATGGTGTCAAACTCCTTGGCAACACCACCTGCTTTTTCGATCTCACGGGCAACTAGCTGTCCCAGGTCTTTCAGGTGTACATGTCCTGGGACAAACTGAGTGAAGGAGTTTGCAATGGCGATAATTGGTTTACTGAAATCTTCGTCTTTCATGCCGGTTGCGCGCCAGAGTGCACGGGCGCCGGCCATATTACGGCCCTGAGTGGTGGTATTGGAACGATAGGCAGGCATTGTGCTGGCTCTCCTCGAAACGGTTTATTTGATGGTAGCAGTCTATTTTAGCTCGCTCCTGGGTCAAGTCGCGAGATTCAGATAAGCCCTGACAGCCATTTCTTTATGTGATTTCTTTATGATTGTTATTTAATTCCACTATATGGAATGGTTTGCTTGAAGGATTCTAAAAAATTATTCTTTTAGAGTAATTAATATGGCTACTTTGAACCCTTGCTATTGCTTTTTCAATATCTCAGCTACACTGAAGGTCCATATTATGGTACACGGAGTTTTAGCATGGCGATTGTTCAGGGAACTCAATCAGTATCCAGAGCGCTAACGGTTCTGCGTGCTATTGCCGGTACCCGGGAAGCGGGAATGACGCTGGGAAAGTTAACCGCCTTAACTGGTTTGAACAAGCCGACAGCCCATCGTTTACTGCAGGTGTTGGTTCTGGAAGGCATGGTGGAAAAAGATCAACAGCTACAACGTTACTTTCTTGGGCCTGAGTGTCATGTTCTCGGCGTTATCGCCAGCAAACGTTTTGGTATAACTAAACTGGCAGAAGGAATTGTGACGGGAGTTGCCCAGTTTTGTGGTGATACTGCCTTTCTTTCGATTACCCACGGCTCCGAGTCTATTTGTGTTTTACGGGAGGATGGCGATTACCCGTTGAAAACTCATGCATTACAGCCCGGTACCCGACATCCGCTCGGCATTGTTGCAGGCGGTCTGTCGATACTTGCAGAGTTTACCGATGATGAAGTGGAGCGCTGTTTAAAGGTGAACGAAGAGCTTCTTTCAAAAAACTATTCACAATTCTCCACTGAGTTATTACGTAAAGAGGTTAAGGCAACACGGGAACGGGGTTATGCCGTAAACCAAGGCCTTTTGGTTCCGGGCTCCTGGGCAATTGCCGTCCCTGTTTATGGGGCTCATCGTGAAATTGCCGGGGCTCTGGGGATTGCAGCGGTTGAATCACGTTTACAGCAAGAGCGACAGGATGAACTGATTCCCAAATTAAAACAGGCAGCAAAGCGGCTTGAGGAATTGCTTCTCCAGTCGGAGAGAGCTTCAGCATGAAATCTGAAGGTGTTGAACTAAGATGTGTTGTCTTTCTTAGGTTCCTTGGCGTAAGTCAAAGATCAAGTCGCTGCTTCGGGTAATATTGATCGTGACTATGTTGACCCTTTAGCGGCTGGTGAGCAGGTTGAGAGAGCAAGCTAATTTGAGAACAAGAGTCAGAGCGTAATAATCAGTAATAAAGGATTAGAGCAATTATGGATCAGCTGCTGCAACAGCGTTTTCCAAGCCTGAGCCGGATAACCGATACTGTCGGACAAGAGGTCTTGTCTCAGGCAAGGCTACTGGAACTGCCTGCGGGCCAGGTTATATTCAGCCCAGGTGATCGCTGTGAAAATTATCTCCTGGTCGTCGAAGGTAGTGTCAAAGTACTTGGTCGCAGTGCTAATGGGCGTGAAATTATCCTGTATCGCATTGAAAACGCAGGCAGCTGTGTACTGACCACCAGCTGTTTGCTTAGCAAAGATGACTATGCAGCTGAGGGCATTACCGAAACCACAGTAAAAGCCTTTGCTATTTCCCGCGCTGCTTTTAAGCAGGGCTTGGAGCAGTCCGCTGGTTTTCGAGATTTTATTTTTGAGGCTTATGGAGAACGCTTGAGTGCATTGATTACCCTGATTCAGGAAGTGGCATTTGAGCGGATTGACTTGCGCTTGGCACGCTACCTTTGCAGTCAAGGGGTGAATCGTGTTGAGCTGCATTGTACCCATCAGGAACTGGCGACTGAATTAGGGTCGGCCCGTGAAGTGGTCAGCCGTCAGCTAAAGGCTTTTGAAAAACAGGGCTGGATTCGACTGGGGCGCGGGAGTATACAGCTGGATGATTTAAAGAGCTTACAAGCATTATCAGATAAAAATTAGACTCTTGAATATTAGTTTTGTCTTATGTGATATGATCACTGAACTTCTGTATGCCGTTTCATAGACTGGGATCAGTATTATTTGATATGGCCCATGAGGAGACTGTCATGCAGAAGAATATTGGTACAGCGGATCAGATTATCCGTATTGTTGTAGGTTTAGTATTAATTTCACTGGTCTTTGTTGGTCCCCAGACTATTTGGGGATGGGTTGGTGCGGTGGTTATTCTGATTGCCCTGTTTGGCTTCTGTCCTCTTTATAAGGTATTGGGATTCAGTAGCTGTTCGAAGTGCAAAGCTGATGGCTGATTGTGAGACTTATCCGTTTGGCGGAGCTTCCATTTATTCTTTGGGGTTGCAGCTAAGACAATAGCGGAACCTGGAAACGAGTCCATTCTGCCTCTGGCTTTCAGCGCATAAGAGATATGCTGTTCACTGACAGATAAGTGATAAAACCGCCTTTTGGCGGTTTTTCTGTTTGACTGGGCCGCAATGAAAAAACGTGATAACACCGCTGTACAGCGAAGCTCTAATCAAACTGATTTAACAATTCAAACCTTATCATTAAGTCTTATACTTAAAAGTAATAAGACCCTATACAAAGACTTAATATCCGGTTTCTGAAACAAATTAGGTAAGACTAAAGTCGTCTGTGCTGTGCTATGATCTGACCCACAAATTATGGGTCTGTTTTAGCTGTAATGAAGAAGGTTACGAACGAGTCTCCAGGGGCTGCAGAGAAATAAACGACTTATTCACAGGCCTCCTGACAATCGTGATAATCAGCTGACCTACTTAATTATCTCGTAAACATTGAGAATAATAACAATGGATATCATTGATGAATCCCCCCCGCCAGAGGGGTACTTAACCATACAATTGCCAGCCAGCAGTCGTGATACCAATATATTTGGTGACGTTAACGGGGGGTGGTTGTCCGCGCAGATGGTTCTGGCGGCAGAGACTCGTGCCGCGCAGATTGCGAAAGGGCGTATTGCTACGGTTTCTATTGGTACTATGGAGTTTGTTTCACCGGTATTGGTGGGGACCTTACTGAGTTTTTATACCGAAGTGGTGGAAACCGGAAACAGCTCTATTCGTATAAAAGTGGATGTCTGGGGACAGTGCTCGGATGGCCGCGAATTTAGAAAAATATCAGAAACCGAAACGGTACAGGTGGCGATTGATCTCAATGGGCATATTCGTGCTTTACCGGAAAACTGTTAAATAATGGTTAAACCCGCCTTTGTGATACTGGCGCAGCGTTGCCCTATTCAAAGATCAGAAGTCGCTTGAAAACAGGAAATCGGAATGGAAAGTTTGTGGAATGATCAGGATGCCCAGCAATATAAAAGCTTGAGAGCACTAAGGGTCTACAGCTCTCGACTATTGGGTTCGGATCCAAACCTGGTTCTGCATGGCGGTGGTAATACTTCAGTTAAAGAAACAGTTACTGATTTGTTTGGTGATGAGCAGCAAATACTGACCGTCAAAGGCAGTGGCTGGGACCTGGCTACCATTGAAGAGGCAGGGTTTGCACCGGTAGGCATGGAGTCGTTGCTGAAAATGGCAGAGTTGGATGAGCTGAGTGATCCGGATATGGTCAACGCTCAGCGCGCCGCAATGCTTGATCCATCCGCCCCTAACCCTTCTGTCGAAGCTATTCTGCACGCCATTATTCCGTTTACCTTTGTTGATCACAGCCATGCCGACGCGATTGTCACCATTACCAATACTCCTGATGGTGAGGCCCGAATTCGTCAAGCGTTGGGGGATAAGGTACTGGTGGTGCCTTATGTGATGCCGGGTTTTATTCTGGCAAAAACGATTCATGAGATGACTCGGGGTGTGGACTGGCAAGCCCTGGAAGGCATCGTTTTAATGAACCATGGCCTGTTTTCTTTCCACGATGATGCCAAAACCAGTTATGAGAAACATATCGAGTTGGTTACCCGTGCGGAACAGTATTTGATAGACCAGCATGCAGTGGTTGAGGTCGTTCCAACCCCATCAGAGACAGATTTACTGGCGTTGGCAAAAATTCGCAAAGCAGTGTCCAGGCATAAAGGACAGGCGGTATTTGCCCGGCTGAATCATTCAGATCTGGCGTTGAAATTTTCCACCCTTGAGTTTGAGAAGATACCTAATCCGGGACCTTTAACGCCTGAGCACGTTATTCGTACGAAGGCTTTTGGCGTTCAGTTATCTGCGACAGATGAGCTGGAAGATGGCTACGACACGCAGATTTGTCGCTATGTACAGCAGTATAAGGATTACTTCGAACAGCACAGTGATGGCGAAATTTGCCTTAATCCGGCTCCGAACTATGCCATTTGGAAGGGACAGGGCTCGATTGCCTTCGGTAAAAGTCAAAAAGAGACGGCAATTATTGAAGATCTTAATCAGCATACTTTTGAGGCGATCCTCAAAGCGGAAGCGATGGGCGGGTATCAGGCATTGGGGAATCAGGATCTTTTTGATATTGAATATTGGGAGCTGGAACAGGCGAAGCTGAAAAAATCGGGGGCCGCCCCCGCGCTTTGTGGTAAAACTATTCTTATTGCGGATGTTGATAATCTGTTCCGTCAAGCCTGTGTCGATCAGCTCAGACAGCTCGGTGCAGAAGTGTTTGTTTTTAATAACACCGGTGCTGAAATGAATGGGGACAGAACAGGGTCTGATAAGACCGGTTACAGGGAAACAATCATCATGGAAGCCGTTCGTCGTTGTGGCGGCCTGGATGCGCTGGTACTGAATATGGAATTAGAGGAAAGCCCCTTGTTGCTTGAAGCGTCTGATCTGTTCTTGCAACAAGGAATTGACCCGGCGGTATTGTTCCTTAATTCCGATGACAGGTGCAGTCCGGTCAGTGCAGGTATTCGTTCGAATTATATCCAGGGTTATCAGCAGGCTAATACTGACATTGTGGCTGAGTTGGCAACGGACCTGCTCTGTGATACTGCTGTCGATGGTGCTCGAATCAGTTTCTAATGCGGGCACTGAAATCTCAGAGGCAGAAGATTCATTTACCGTTTCAGGGCGATCATTGGTAACTAGCGACTAATCGCGACTGGTTGGTAACATCGGATACTTATCAACAACGTTGGACTTTAATCAAATAAAGTTGCCAGGAGACAATAGCGCTATGGATAGATATCTGATGACAATTGATGCGGGCACCGGTAGTGGCCGAGCATTGCTTTTTGATCTGCAAGGTAATGAAATTGCTATTGGGCAGCAGGAGTGGAGCCATCTGGCCGAAAAAGGTGTGCCCAACTCAATGGGGTTTGATTGTTCTGCTAACTGGGATCTACTCTGTCGTTGTATCAAGAAGGTACTTGCCGAAGCCAGGATTAAGGCAGAGCAGGTTGTAGCAGTTACTGCCACCAGTATGCGCGAAGGCATAGTGCTTTATGATCGAGATGGTAAAGAGCTTTGGGCTGTTGCGAATGTTGATGCCAGAGCTGATCAGCAAGTCAGAAATCTGAAACAGAAATTTCCGGGTATTGAAGAGCAGTTTTACCAGCGTTCGGGCCAGACCTTTGCCCTGGGGGCTTTGCCACGTTTGCTATGGGTTAAGGAAAATGAGCCGGACTGCTATCAACGGGCCGATAAGGTTTCGATGATCAGTGACTGGGTGCTGGCCCGGCTCAGTGGCACCATAGCAGCAGATCCGTCTAACGGTGGCACCACCGGTATTTTCAGTTTGGCAGAACGCCAGTGGCAACCTGAAATGGCACAGCAGGTTGGTTTAAATGCCAAGCTGTTCCCTCCTGTTTTTGAATCAGGGCAGGTGATTGGTGAAGTTACTCCGACGGCAGCAGCAGATTGTGGTTTAAAAACCGGGACTCCGGTCGTGATGGGAGGGGGCGATGTGCAACTGGGCTCTGCTGGCTTGGGTATCGTCAAACAGGGACAAAGTGCCGTACTGGGAGGTACCTTCTGGCAACAGGTCGTCAATATAGATGCAACGACAGCGCCACCCCAGGATATGCGTATCCGTGTAAATCCTCATGTTATAGACGGCTTGTCACAGGCGGAAGGGATTACCTTCTTTAGTGGTTTAACCATGCGTTGGTTTCGTGATGCTTTTTGTGGCGAAGAAGTAAAACTGGCGCAACAAAGGGGGATTGATCCCTATCTGGTGCTGGAAGAGATGGCTGAGCAGGTGCCTGTAGGCAGCCATGGTATTGTGCCGATCTTTTCTGATGCGATGAAGTATGGTCGTTGGTATCATGCCAGCCCATCTTTTTTGAATTTGTCCATTGATGCCAGCGTCTGTAATAAAGCCAGTATGTTCAGAAGCCTGCAGGAAAATGCCTGTATTGTTTCAGCAATCAATCTACAGGCGATATCAGATTTCAGTGGATATGACAGTGATAGCATTGTGTTTGCTGGAGGAGCGAGCAAAGGTTTTTTGTGGCCGCAGATTTTGGCAGATGTTACGGGTAAAAACGTGTGCATTCCAAAAATTAGAGAGGCTACAGCACTGGGTGGTGCCATGACGGCAGCGGTCGGTATTGGCTTGTATGGCAGCATTAGTGAAGTTGCTGAACAATGGGTGGCATGGGATAAGCAGTACCAGCCAAATTTGGCAAATTACCAAAAATACAGTGAAGTAAAGGAACGCTGGCTGGATCTCTACCAACGACAGCTTAGGTTGGTGGATGAAGGCCTGACAACGTCTATGTGGAAGGCTCCTGGACTTTAAACTTGTTAAAAGAACAGCGATAGCAGTAAACAGTTTTAAGGAAAATAGCGATGTACCTGACTAATGAAAGTGAGCATGAATACCGTTTTGGTGATTATGGTCCCAAATATCTGACCGTTGGTCCCAAAGTCGATACAGGGGTGGTGGTTATTACACCCGGTGAAACACATCCCTGCCATAAACACAGTATTCAGGAAGAGTCATTTTTGGCTCTGGAAGGCGAGTGTGCTGTTTATGTGGATGGTGAGAAAGTGGTTTTAAAAGCCGGAGATTATCTGCGCTGTGAACCGGGCGAATCACATCTGTTCAGAAATGAGGGGGATGTTAATTTTAAAGCGGTATTCACTAAAGCTCCCCATCTGGAAGAGAAAGACAGCGTTTATATTGATTGGGAGCCAGGGCGTCCGTTTCCAAAAGAGTCTTAGTTCTCATTTGGTGCAGGGTGAGATCCTAAAGGCTGCGGGCTAATTGTGTTAGCAGGCAGCCATAAATAGGGTAATGTCAGGGAAATCGTAAACTATTTCGATCAGACGGCTTCAAGCTTAGCGTAGGACACTACCAGCCATTTGGTTCCTTCAGAATCAAAGTTAACCTGTACCCGGGCATTAGCCCCCTGCCCTTCGTAGCTCAGTACCACACCCTCACCAAAGATCTTGTGCAACACTCTCTGTCCGAGCATCAGCCCTGTTTCGGGAATTTCGGAGCCAGCAAAACCAGCACTTTTATTCTGTGAAAGTTGCCCTTGACGACCAAAACTCACCGGTCGGCTGAACTGTGTTTTCAGTCGCACTTCTTCCATCAATTCTGCGGGCATTTCCTGAATAAAACGAGAGGGGCGATTATAGTTGTCCTGGCCGTGTAATCGGCGTGATTCGGCATAGGTTACGTAGAGCTTCTGCATTGCTCGGGTTATACCCACATAGCAGAGTCGGCGTTCTTCTTCCAAGCGCCCTGGCTCTTCCAGAGACATCTTGTGAGGGAATAATCCTTCCTCCATTCCTACCAGAAAGACTAAAGGAAACTCCAGCCCCTTAGCGGAGTGCAACGTCATTAACTGGACGCTGTCTTCATGCTCATCAGCCTGTGCATCGCCCGCATCCAGAGCAGCCTGATCCAGAAATGCTGACAATATGGCGATTTCCTGCTCCTGCTCCTGTCGCTCCCAGGTGTTTGCAAACTGACGGGCGGCGCTGACCAGTTCCTCAAGGTTCTCAATACGGGTCTGAGCCTTTTCGCCCTTTTCTTTCAGGTGATGCTCAATTAACCCGCTATGACGAATGACATGTTCAGTTTGTTCATGGAGAGGGAGGTTTCGACTCTCTTCATCCAGTCGCTCAATCAGATCGATAAATGCCTGTAAAGCGTTAGATGCGCGGGCCGGAAGCATCTTCTGGGCGATAACCGCATGGGCTGCTTCCCAGAGGCTGAAACCTTCAGCGCGGGCATGGCGTCTGACAATATCTACAGTTTTGGTGCCAATGGCCCGGGTCGGCACGTTAATGACCCGTTCGACCGCCGTGTCATCCAAGCGGTTTCCTACAAGCCTGAGATAACTTAGGGCATTCTTGATCTCCAGGCGTTCGTAGAAACGTTGGCCTCCGTAGATGCGGTAAGGCACTCCGGAGCGGATCAGTGCTTCTTCCAGAACTCGGGACTGGGCATTTGAGCGGTAAAGAATAGCGCTATCGGCACGCAGGTTTTTTTCTTTGGTCCAGTCAGTAATTTTATTAACAACAAAACGAGCTTCATCCTGCTCATTGAAACCGGAGTAAAGAGAAATCGGATCTCCCTCCTGACCCTGAGTCCAGAGTTCTTTTCCTAAACGGCCCTGGTTATTGGCAATCAGATGGTTGGCTGCTTTCAGAATTGTGTTGGTGGAGCGGTAATTCTGTTCCAGCTTTACCACCAGAGTATCGTTGAAATCCTGGCTGAATTGCTGAATGTTTTCGATTTTGGCTCCGCGCCAACCATAGATCGATTGGTCATCATCACCCACAACCATCATCTTTCCTGTGTTTCCTGCCAGGACTCTCAACCACGCATATTGGATACTGTTGGTATCCTGAAACTCGTCCACCAGGATATGTTGGAAGCGTTGTTGGTAGTGCGCCAGGACTTGGGGCTTTTGCAGCCAGAGTTCATGGGCCCGCAGCAGTATTTCTCCAAAATCGACCAGACTCGAACGGTTACAGGTTTGTTCGTAGAGTTCGTAGAATGCAATCATGGTGCGCTGGTAGGCGTTACCGTGATGCTCCAGGTGTCGCGCCCTGAGACCTTCATCTTTCTGGCCATTGATAAACCACTGTAGTTGCTTCGGTTGCCAGTTATTGTCATCCAGATTCATTTCTTTCATTAACCGTTTTACCAATCGGAGTTGGTCATCGGAATCAAGAATCTGAAAATTCTGCTGAAGGCCTGCATCTTGCCAGTGGGCTCTGAGTAATCGATGGGCAAGGCCATGAAAAGTACCTACCCACATCCCGTAAGGGTTGAGTCCCAGCATCTCTTCGATGCGGCCGCGCATTTCTTTGGCAGCCTTATTGGTGAAGGTAACCGACATAATGCTATGGGGAGATACCTGCTCAGTATGAATCAGCCAGGCGATTCTGTGCACCAATACACGGGTTTTACCACTACCCGCGCCTGCCAGTACCAGCAAGTTTGTTGGGGGGGCAGCCACGGCCTCACGTTGGGCTTGGTTTAGACCGTCGAGAATTGGGGAAACATCCATGGGAGTCCTTTGAGCAGGCTTGAATCAAAAGCTGGGATTATACGTCTTTGAGGTCTGAGGTGCGATCTGTTCGGATCAGAGCTTTCTAGCTTATGCTATGAGTAGTGACTATAAGCAAATAACAGCGAAGGTTAACTGATTCAGTCAACCTTCTGGAGACTGTCTAAGGTGCTGGTCTAAGATACTGGTAGCTCAGCAGTGTTGGCGATATGAGCGAGCAGAATTCGTCGACATTCTTCTGGATTTTTGATGACTTGGTCTCCTTCATAGCGATTTTCCCCAAGTCCGTGCAGGCTGATCAGGCGAGATAACCAGAATCGCATGGCGGCGGTGCGTAACAAAACGGGCCAGGCCTTATCTTCATTCGCTTCAAAGGGGCGCTGTGCTGCATAAGCATTGAGCAGAGCGTCGAGTCGCAATGAATCCATGCTGCCATCTGCTTGAACACACCAATCGTTAACGACTATGGCGAGGTCATACAGCAGGTAACCTGTGCTGGCATTGTAGAGATCAATAATGCCCTGTAGCTGGTTATTCTCGAACAGTGCGTTATCGTGAAACAGATCCCCATGGATAATGCCACTGGGAAGATCCCAGGGCTGCTCCCTTAGTTCGTCGAACAGTTCGACCTCCTGACGCAGGAGTTCTGCATCTTCAGTACTTAGATAGGACGCTATGTTTTTGGATTCTCTGCGCCACCAGAAAACACCACGATGGGCTTGGCGGTTAAGATAAAAATCTCTGCCGACCTGATGCATTCGTGCTAGTGCATCGCCTATCTGAGAGCAGTGATGGGGTGTGAGTTGCGTAACCTGGGAGCCGGGAAAGCGTGGCAACAACAGAGCAGGCCGTTGGCTCAGGTTTTTAAGAGCAATACCGTTTTGATCTTTTAGTGGAGCCGGAACGGGAATACCTTTGTTTGCCAGAAAACCGGTCAATTCAACAAAGAACGGCATCTCATCCTCTGAGAGTTCTTCAAACAGAGTCAAAACGAATTGTTTCTCGCTGTTGGACTGGCGAGTGGTAACGAAATAGTTAGTGTTTTCGATCCCTCCCTCGATGCCTTGGTAAGAAACCAGTTCACCCAGGTTAAACTCGGCCAGTAGCGTCTTGACGTCAGTCTCAATCAGTTGTGTATATACAGCCATTCACGTTTTCCAGTTTTTTGTCCACAAGGGATCTGTCCACAAGGGCATTCACAAAAGCCATCGATATGAGAACCCACAATAGCGAACGCTCGTGCTAATTGTCATCGCTCTATTATCATTAGTCTAGTGAGGTCTGCCTGACCCATTGCGACCTCTTTAATCGATTAAAAGACCCGCTCGTAGCAAGCCAGGGCTATTTTTATAGCGTTTGCAGCTATTGCCAGACAGATCCAGTAGAGTTTGGCGATAGAGCCAGCTGAAAATCGTTGACTACCAGCGCAGCAAAATCCACTTGGGTACTAAGAGCTGTGAGCGATCCAGTCGAATATAGCCGTCATGCCCCTTCGAAGGGACCAGATAGTAAGGCTTGCCGACAGAAGGGACAACCTTGATTTCCACCACTTCGCCATTAACGATGTAATCATAGTAAACTTCACCTTCAGTGCCTTTACGGATGGTGACTTCTGGTTCTTCTTGGCTGTAATGGGGTTCAGATGCGTAATCGGGGTCAGCAGCCTGGACAGAATTGAAGCCCAATGCCATCAGTGGGACGAATAGCCAGGGTATTAGTTTAATATTCATAGGTCATTCTCTGTTCGTTAAATTTCCGGAGCCATTAATTGACCCAGGATATATTTGTTTTTCCTACTGTTATTCTAGTCTTGGGTTAAACTCGACAACAACATGAAGCAATCAAAAAGCTGATCAATATCATTCCTTTCCTGCTTTTAGTCTTCGGATTTATTATCATGGGGCTTTTTGACAACCTTTTCATCCAGCCCTAAGTGGGAAACCAACACAATGACTGAACAGTCCGCCAACCTTCCCGTTATTTTAGTCGATGGCTCTTCTTATCTGTATAGAGCATTCTTTGCTTCTCAACAGGCAGATTTGCGTAACTCTGAAGGGTTTCCCACGGGGGCTGTCCGGGTGGTGACCAGCATGCTGCGTAGCCTGCTAAAGCAGTATCCAGAAAGTCCGGTGATGGTGATTTTTGATGCCAAAGGTAAAACCTTTCGCGATGATATTTTTCCTGAGTATAAAGCCAACCGCCCTTCCATGCCGGATGACTTAAGAGTACAGATCGAGCCCATACATGACATTATCCGGGCGATGGGACTGCCACTGGTTGCTGTGGAGGGAGTCGAAGCTGATGATGTAATAGGTACCCTGGCGCGACAAGCGAGCAGTGCCAAACGCCATACCCTGATCTCTACCGGCGATAAGGATATGGCCCAGTTGGTGGACGAACACGTCAACCTGATCAACACCATGACTGATACCCATATGGATCGGGATGGAGTGATAGAGAAGTTCGGTATTCCACCGGAATTGATTATCGACTTTCTGGCACTGATGGGAGACAAGGTCGATAACATTCCAGGTGTCCCGGGGGTCGGAGAAAAAACAGCCTTAGGCCTTCTGCAAGGTTTGGGCAGCATCAAAAATATCTATGAGAATCTGGATAAAGTGGCTGAGCTTGGCTTCCGTGGTGCTAAAACCATGGCAAAAAAACTGGAGGCCCATCGGCAAGATGCGGATCTCTCATATACCTTGGCTACCATAAAGACTGATGTTGAACTGGAGCTGGGTATTGAGGACATTCAACGGGCAGAGGCTGATAAAGAACAACTGAGAACATTGTTTAGCCGGTTTGAATTTCGCAGCTGGCTTAAAGAGTTGGACTCAGTGTCAGCTATCGAAGACGGGCCTGACTCTGAGAGTGATTTGGTTCCAACGGCACCGACAAATATCAGTTACGACACTATTCTGACCACAGGAGCCCTGCAGGGATGGCTTCAGCGTTTGGAACATGCAGAACAGTTTGCTTTCGACACAGAAACTACCAGTCTGGACTATATGGAAGCCGAGCTGGTGGGGGTATCGTTTGCTGTAGAAGTAGGAAAGGCCGCTTATGTGCCTTTGGCTCATGATTATGTTGGAGCGCCCGAACAGCTGGATAGGGAGCTTGTGCTGGGCTTACTGAAGCCGTTGCTGGAAGATCCTCAACGGGCCAAGGTTGGTCAGCATCTTAAATACGACAAAAACGTATTAGCCCGTTACGACATTGATCTGCAGGGGATTGCTTATGACACCATGCTTGAATCCTACGTACTGAACTCAACAGCAACCCGGCACGATATGGATAGTTTGGCGGAGTTTTATTTAGATCAGAAGACCATCCATTTTGAAGAGATTGCCGGCAAGGGTAAAAAGCAGCTGACGTTTAATCAGATCGATCTGGAGCAGGCTTCACCCTATGCGGCTGAAGATGCCGATATTACCTTACGGCTACATCAGACATTGAAAGCGAAGTTGGACAAAGAACCTAAATTGCTGGCTGTTTTTGAGTCATTGGAGCGACCGCTGATTCCGGTACTATCAAAAATAGAGCGGCATGGTGCGTTAATCGATGCGACGATGCTCGGCAACCAGAGTATAGAGATCGCTAATCGCCTTGTTGAGCTGGAACGAGAAGCTCATGAGTTGGCTGGAAACCCCTTTAACCTTAGCTCTCCTAAACAGCTGCAGGTGATTCTGTTCGAAGAGTTGAAATTACCGATAATCAAAAAAACCCCTAAGGGAGCACCTTCTACGGCTGAAGAAGTACTGGTTGAGCTGGCTCAGGACTACCCTTTGCCAAAACTAATACTCGAACACCGCAGCCTCAGTAAGCTCAAATCAACCTATACCGATAAACTGCCCTTGATGATCAAGCCGTGTTCGGGCCGTGTTCATACTTCTTACCATCAAGCGGTGGCAGCCACAGGACGACTGTCGTCGACAGATCCCAATTTACAGAATATACCCGTGCGTACTACAGAGGGGCGTCGTATCCGCCAGGCATTTATTGCGCCTGAAGGTTACAAAATTGTAGCGGCCGATTATTCCCAGATAGAGCTGCGCATTATGGCTCATTTGTCACAGGATAAGGGGCTACTGGATGCCTTTGCCCATGGTGAGGATATCCACAGGGCCACTGCGGCTGAAGTCTTTAAAGTAGACCTTGAAGCCGTTAGCAGTGATCAGCGGCGAAGTGCCAAAGCGATAAACTTCGGACTGATCTATGGGATGTCTGCTTTTGGTTTAGCTAAGCAACTTGGTATTTCCCGTAAAGATGCGGCTCGCTATATTGAGCACTATTTTGAGACTTATCCCGGTGTTCAGAATTATATGGATGAAATCCGTACCAGTGCGGCTGAAGAGGGGTATGTAGAAACGCTCAGAGGGCGTCGACTGTATCTACCGGAGATTAAGTCTCGAAATGCTATGCGCCGCCAGGCGGCCGAACGAACGGCGATCAACGCACCCATGCAAGGTACTGCTGCTGATATTATTAAGCAGGCCATGCTTGATGTCGATGCCTGGCTGGCTGGCAGTCATTTGGATGCCAATATGATCATGCAGGTTCATGATGAATTGGTTTTTGAAGTAAAAGAGACTGACCTTGCTGCTTTTAAAGATCAGGTTGTTAAAGTGATGGCAGGAGCCGCAGAACTGGATGTTCCGCTGCTGGTAGAGGCAGGTGAAGGCGACAATTGGGAACAAGCTCACTAGGTGATATAAATCACTTGTTGTCTCCAAGCATATAACTGAATGATCTAAACAGTGAATCTGCAGTTGACTATTTTTTAACCTATACTAAACAGTACCCCGGTAGTGATCTGGGGTCGACATGTAAATAAGAGAGCCATGTCATTCTCGACAATTGGTGCCATCGCAAGTGGCTTTCAAACAACAATGCATGTCCAGTTAGGCCCTATTGATCGCTCCCCTTCCGACTTAGGGCCTTTTTTTCGTCTGGATATTTGTTCTGCAATTGTTTTATCGGATGTTCACCCTCTATCGGAAAGCTGGCTTAAAGTCCCCTGCGGACCCGCTGAAATGGAAGAAATATGAATTGTTATCCAAGAGGGTAGCGCCATTCAGATTTCATTCAGACAGACTGTTTTATGCTGATCTCAAAATGAGGCACATACAAGGAGTCCATCATGATTAAGCAAGTGATAACTGGTCTGATGATTACAGGGCTGAGCTGCAGCCTGGCGTTGGCCGATGGTCATGGAGGCTATAGTAAGCATCATGGAAAAGGACGTATCGATCATGCACGGGTGCTTAATGTTGACCCCATTACAGAAACGCTGACACACAGAGTACCGACAGAGACCTGCTGGACTGAACGTGTCCGCTATGAGGACCGACGTGATCATTCTTATACCCCTTCGATCATTGGCGGTATCCTTGGCGCTGCAGTAGGTAACAGTCTTGGCCATAAACGTCATAAGACAAACCGCGCGATAAAAGCGGTTGCACTAGGTGCGCTGGGTGCATCGATTGGTAACGAAATAAGCAGAAACCACAGTAGAGGTACCAGTGTTTCCTATCGTAATGAGGAACGTTGTGAGGTTAGCTACGATACCAGTTACGAAGAGCGAGTTGTTGGCTATGATGTGACCTACCGTTACCGAGGCGAGACATATCATACCAAGATGGACTATGATCCCGGTAATAAGATTCGTGTTCGGGTTAACGTACGACCGGTCATGTAGACTGATTTATTAGTAGATTGCAGCGTTTTCACTTGGGTAAGGCTGGAATTATTAGTGGTAAGTCTGGTTCAGGTTCGGTCCTTACGAAAGGTTATGGCAATTGACAAGGCGAGAACGACAGCATCTAACGTTCAGAGGGCGGGCAATATCCCTGCTAATACCCAAGGTAGTGGCAATAATGCTGGGTATTTTGTTATCTCTGTCGGTTAGCGCAGCGCCACTTTCTGCAGCGCAAGCAGCAAAGAAAGCGCAGCACCAGTACGGTGGTCAGGTTCTCGACATTAAACAGGTCCGCAGTAATAACAGCACCGCTTATCGTATCAAATTACTGCAACCTTCGGGTCGGGTGAAAGTCTTAATTATGTCCGCTCAGGGGCGCATTCTATCGACTGAAAAAAAGAGTACAGATAGAAAAAATGCGGCAAAAAGGAAAACATTGAGAAATTAACCCATGCGTATACTGGTTGTTGAAGATGAAGACTCCCTAAGGGAACAGTTGTGTCGTAGCCTGAAAAATAATCAATATGTTGTTGATGCGGCTGCAGATGGCGAAGAGGGGCTTTATCTTGCTAATGAGTGGCCTTACGATCTGGCCATTGTAGACCTTGGGCTGCCCAAGTTGAGTGGTCTTGAATTAATCCGACGTCTTCGTAGTGGATCTGTTGATTACCCCATATTGATTCTTACGGCCAGAGGAGACTGGCAGGATAAAGTTGAAGGGCTGGAGGCCGGTGCTGACGATTATCTCACCAAACCGTTCCACATGGAGGAACTTATTGCCCGTATCAATGCGCTACTGCGACGTTCCGCCGGGCATGCCAGTTCACAGTTATCATTCGGCCCCATCGTTCTGGATAGTGCAGCCAAACAAATCAAACTGGACAATCGGTTATTGGAACTCACTGCCTACGAGTATGCGACTCTTGAGTATCTTATTCACAGGGCTGGCAAAGTTGTATCCAAGACTGAGTTGACAGAGCACATCTATGATCAGGACTTTGATCGTGACAGCAATGTTATTGAAGTGTTTATCACTCGCCTTCGTAAAAAACTTGATCCTGATGGGACACTTAAACCGATAGCCACCGAACGGGGTCGAGGTTATCGTTTTGTGCTGCAGCAGGACGGTTGAGCATTGGTGTTTAGCAAGCCTCTCGCTGGTGTTATTGCCAAATTTTTCTACCCCCGGTCGCTGTCAGGGCGGCTACGATTTGCTTCCTGTTTATTGTTGCCGATGATCCTGGGCATTACGGCATTAATTTTAGAGCAGGCCTTTAGTCAGAGTCTGGAGGCCGCCACTAAAGAACGGTTAAGGTTACAGACCTACGTTCTGCTCGGAGCGGCTGAAGCAGGTGGGGGGGAGCTTTGGATGCCTTCTGCATTACAAGAGCCTCGTTTTAGCCAGCCTGGATCTGATTTATATGGCTTGGTAAGTGATGCTGATGGCAGACTTTTATGGCGCTCTCCCTCAACCCTTGGAAGTGATCTCAATTTCAGCCTCAGGTTAAAAAATGTCGATAAGCCGCAGTTTGGCCGCAATAGTGAAGGATTATTTTACTTCAGTTATCCGGTGGTTTGGGAAACCGAAGATGGTCGTGAAACCCCTTTCTTATTTACTTCAATGGAAGTTCCTACCTCTTACGAAGCAGAGCTGGGCAGCTTTCGGGTTCATTTGTGGGGCGGGCTGTCACTACTGGCACTTTTGTTATTGCTTGCACAGGGGCTTATTCTCCGTTGGGGATTGAATCCCCTGATGAATATGGCAGAGGATTTAAAAGCAATTGAGCAGGGAGAAAGTGACAAGCTCCAGGGCCGTTACCCAAAAGAAGTTGCGCCCATCACTGCCAACCTGAATCTACTGTTAGAGGGCGAGAGGCGACAGCGGGAACGTTACCGAAATACCCTGGCAGACCTGGCTCACAGCCTGAAAACGCCTTTAGCGGTTATCCGAAACATTGCTAATGGGTACGACTGTCAGGAAGTGGATAAAGATGTGAATAAAGAATTGGCTGATTGTCGGCGGCCTCGTCAGAGCATTGCTGAGCAGATTGATCGAATGGATCAAATAATCAGCCATCAATTAGGCAGAGCGACCGCGACTCCTGCGCATAATTTGCTGAAACCTATTGCTATTAAGCCTGCCGCTGAACGGATTGGGCATGCATTGGAAAAAATCTATCGAGAGACATTTCAGTCCTTTGCAGTGATCGGACCAGATTTAGCTTTTAAGGGAGATGAGCGGGATCTGATGGAAATATTGGGTAACCTGATAGATAACGCTTTTAAATATGGGGGTGGCGAGGTAAAGGTGATATTGGCAGAAACAGAGGCCGATCTGATTATTCGGGTGGAAGATAATGGTGCTGGGGTTTCAGCGGATCTTCATCAAGCCATTATGCAGCGCGGTATGCGTGCAGACTCTCAGCAGCAGGGGCAAGGGATCGGTCTTTCGGTGGTCAGGGATATTCTGGCAGGCTATGAGGGCAAGCTGGATCTGAACTCAAGCGCTATGGGTGGCGCAGCCTTTAGGCTAAGGCTTCCCAAGTAGCTAATCTGCAATTAGGTTGAAGTCGGTATTACTGTCCTCTTGCGGGTCAATTTCTTGACCCTGTCTTTCCTTTTCCGGCCTTGAACAACGGAACTAGCCAATCAAACAAATATCTGAATAACTGCCATAATAGTTGATTAAGTATGTGTCTTAAAGTTACAGATTTTGAGGTAACTCGATGCTTTTTCATAGCGCTTTACCGCTTTTGCTTCTGTGCTTCAGAATTTCTCAGCAGCTTAATCGAAAACTTTTTTTTCAGCCTGGGGGTGGGTTAACCAAAAGGACTCTTGAGAGTTTTTTTGGATTACTGTTAATCCTGATTTGTGGCACTGCCGCTGCCCAGACAGAGCTTCGTCCACTGCAGTTTGGAATGTCTACTGCACTCAGTGGTCCAGCAGCGGAGTTGGGCGTCAATATGCGTGATGGTTTGCTGATTGCCTTTGATCGGAGTAATCGTACAGGAGGTATTCGGGGGCGTGAATTGCGACTGAGAGTGCTGGATGATGCTTATGAACCTAAACAGACCGTCCAGAACCTAAAACAACTGGTCGTTGACCCCAGAATTCTTGCCATTGTCGGCAATGTGGGAACCCCGACAGCGATTGCAGCCTTACCAATCATTCGTCAGCATCAGATTCTGTTTTTTGCCCCCTTTACCGGAGCAGGTGCTTTGCGACGCAGTCCGCCCGAGCGTTATGTCATTAATTTCCGTGCCAGCTACGCTGAGGAAACAGCCGCTATGGTGGATGCGTTAATAGAGGTTGGTGGGCTTGAGCCTCAGCAGATTGCCTTTTTTACTCAACGGGATGGTTATGGTGATGCCGGTTTTTATGGCGGTATTGAAGCCCTCCGACGGCATGGATTAGAGAATGAACTTGAGGTACAGCATGTTCGTTATGAGCGTAATACCCTGGCAGTCGAAAATGCTTTGGCAGATTTGCTCTACTCGGAATCTCTACCAAAGGCGATTATTATTGTTGGCGCTTACACTCCTGTCGCTAAGTTTATCCGTTTAGCGCGAGATTCAGATGTAGATGCGCTAATGCTCAATGTCTCTTTTGTCGGCAGTCAGCCACTGTTTGACGCGTTAAAAGAGCCTGCCGGTAATATTCTGGTGACCCAGGTTGTTCCGCACCACAATAATAAGGGGCTGCCCGTTGTGGCTGAGTATCTGGAGGACGTGGTTCAATATGACAGATCTCTCAAGCCGTCATTTGGTAGCCTGGAAGGTTATCTTGCTGGACGTGTGCTGATTCGGGCGTTAAGCAGTCTACAGGAGGATCCTGATCGGATTAACCTGATCGATGCGTTAGAGAGCCTGGGTCGGTTTGATGTGGGGCTCAACTATCAGTTGGAGTTAAGTCCCGAAGAGCATCAGGCTAGTCACCGAGTCTGGCCGACTGTTCTCACTGAGCAAGGCGTCAGTCATTTTGAATGGACCGACATTGGACGACTGCTTGGTGGCAACAGCAGCGATAACAGCAACAACAGTGGTTCTCGTGAGTGATGGTTTTTCTCCCCAGCAATTAACCAGGCTCTTGTGGGCATTGGTCCTCTTAGGCCTTCTCTGCAGTGGGGCCATTGCGGCCTATGTTGGTTGGAGCCTGGCTGTTGTGGCAGATAGAAATGCCGCCAGTCGATCAACGCACCAGCAGATTCAGTTAAATTTAGAGCAGCTCCACCGATTAACTGCGGAAGCGCTTACTGTCAACCAAAGGCTGGTTCTCACGGACGGAGAACAGGGATCGTTACAGCTTAATCCTGCGTTAGACGCCTTGGAAGCAGCGATTGCAACCATGGATCAGGCATTTTCCGAAGCCGAGATGGCCTCAGCACTGGGGATTTTTGACAATCGGGTCAGTGAGATGAAAATCATCTGGAAAGAGACTCTGGCCTGGTATGATCAATTCCGTCCGGTTGCAATAGATATGGGCCAGGAACAGAGTCTGGGTGATGTCCGAACGGCTCTGAACCATCTTCGAGTATCAATTGAGAGCTTGGAAGGACAGCATAACTTACATAATGCCAGGTTGTTTCGGCAGTGGAAAACAGCGGAGGGAGAGGAGTTTATTAATCTTGCCCGGCAAATACGCCGGGAGAAAACCTTACTTTGGCCAAGATCTATTCAGGCTGCGAAAAGGGAAACAGCAGAACTTGCCCGTTTGGTTGAAATACTCGCTGCGGAGCAAGATCTGGCTGCATTGGCAGATATTAAAGACAATCAGTTTAAGCCTTCCATTGATCGACTCACTCGCCAGCTGGCAACACTTCAGAAGCACTTTTCTATCGCTCAAGCTTTGCCTTTACCCGATCTGTTTCCTGTTTTAGTGGCATTGTTTGGTGAAGAATATCGTCCCGATCCGGCCCATCAGACAATTGTGGTAGGTCGTACCGGGCTTTTTCGACAGCGGCAGACTTACCTGCTACTGGAGCAAACCCGAGAACAGCTGATTCTCGAAGTTGAGCAACTAATTACCGGAAATCAGCAGACACTTCAGACCATTAACCGTTTAGCAGCAACCCGGTTGGCTGCCAGTTCTCAGCAGACAGAAGCTCGACTGGCGGCCACGCTCATTCGGATGGTGCTTTCCGTTATTGCGCTCGCAGTACTTTTTCTACTACTGGGAGTCTTGATTTCCCATTATATTCGCCGCCAATTCAGCCTCCTTTCGAAGTTACAGGAGGATAATGAGTTGATACTTAACTCTGCTGGTGAGGGAGTGATAGGTGTTACAGCAGGTGGTGAGTTGCGTTTTGTTAATCCGGCAGCAGGAGCCATCCTGGGGATGCCTGCAAAGACCATGATTGGCCAGTCACTCAGAAAAGTTTGGAATGTTGATGGTCCTAATGGCAATTTGGATGCGCTATTGTCCGGTAGTGGCGATGTTATCGTAGATCAGCAGGCTCATCTGACTAAGCCTGATGGTCGTGTCTTTGCCGTTGAGTATTCTGCAATGCCCATGACCCGCGAGGGGCGTCAAGAAGGGGCGGTGATTACTTTTCGGGATATCAGCGAAGCCGAAAGTACCAAGGCAGCTTTGTTGGAATCTGAGCAAAAATTCCGTGATCTGGCTGAAAAGTCTCTGGTTGGGGTCTACATTGTCCAAAACGGACTCTATATCTACGTCAACCCGCGTTTTGCCAGTATCTTCGGTTATACCTCGGAAGAGATCCAAGCGCAGCTGGGTCCCTACCATCTTGCCCATCATGATGATCTTTACCTGGTTACGCGAAATATCGAAAAGTGTATGTCTGTATTAGCCGAAAGCATCGACTTCAATTTTCGGGGAATTAAAAAAGATGGCTCCCTGATCTATGTGGAAATGTTAGGTGCCATCACTCAGTACGATGGAAAGCCCGCCATTATTGGTACTCTGATGGATGTTACAGAGCGGACCCTTGCTGAAGCCCAGTTACAGCATCAAGCCTATCATGATCCGTTGACAGGCTTGCCCAACCGATTGCTGGGTAATGACCGTTTGGAGCATGCGTTATCGAAAGCTGCTCGTTTAGGTCAGCGAGTTGCGGTGATGTTTCTGGATCTGGACCACTTCAAGCATGTTAATGACAGCCTTGGTCACTCCATGGGGGATGCCCTGCTGGTTACGATCGCGGATCGTCTGAGCAGCTCAGTTCGTCAAGCAGATACGGTGGCGCGTCTGGGGGGCGATGAATTTATGATTATTCTTGAATCGATTGATAGTTTAGAAGTGCCTGTAATACTGGTTAAGAGCATTCAGGCTGTTCTGGCAAAGCCTGTTAAGGTCTCCAACCAGGAGCTCTTTGTAACCACCAGTATTGGTATCAGTATCTATCCCGACCACGGCGATAATGCTGACAAATTGATCAGGAATGCTGATGCAGCAATGTATCAGGCAAAGCGTAAAGGGCGCTCCACCTACGCGTTTTATACGGCTGAACTGACGTTGACATCGGTAGAGTGGCTGGATCTTGAATCGGCGTTACGCCGAGCACTGGTGCAGAAGGAATTATCTCTGGAATACCAACCGCAATTTGATTTGAATACAGGCGCTCTTGTCGGCGCAGAAGTTTTACTGAGATGGAATCATTCCGAGAGGGGGCTTATTTCCCCTGTTAAGTTCATTCCGCTGGCTGAGGAAACAGATCTGATTCAAAAAATTGGTGACTGGGTTCTGGATCAGGTTTGCATGCAGGTGCGTGTATGGAAGCAACAAGGATATCGACCTCCCCGGATCGCCGTTAATGTCTCCAGTGTTCAAATTCTCAGGGGAGATTTGTTGGCATCAGTTAATCGATCATTGGCAGAAAACAGTTTGGCTGCAACCGCTTTAGAGCTGGAAATCACGGAAAATTGCATTATGGAGCATACCGAGAAGAGTATTCGGATCCTCCAGGCACTGCGAGATCGAGGGATCAGTTTAGCTATTGATGATTTTGGAACGGGATATTCCTCTCTGGCTTATCTTAAACAATTACCGATCAATAAGTTGAAAATAGACCGTACTCTTATCGCAGATGCTAACCATAACCGCCGTGACGAGGCGATTGCCAAAGCGGTTATTATGCTTGGGCAATTGCTGGATCTGGATGTTGTAGCGGAAGGAATAGAAAACGAAGAGCAACATCAGTTTGTTCGTCGCAGTGGCTGTGGTATTGGTCAGGGATTTTTACTTGGGCGACCGGTACCGCCGGAGATACTGACTTCCTTGTTGACCTTCGAGCCCAATGTTAAGGAATAACCCTCTACTCTTTTCAACGCTCCAGCAGAGTTATCAGGCTGTTCGAGCCTGATAACGGCCTGTTTTGTTTTTTAATATTTTTTTGCTGCTTCTTCTTATAGCTGTTTCGTAAATACCTTGGAGTTTCGCTGAAGGTTGTAAAGCGATTGCTTTTCTGCCGGTAAGGACTGGATATCGGCTTCGATAAAGCCCCGTTCCTGGAACCAATGAGCGGTGCGGGTCGTCAGCACAAACAACTTATTTATCCGTTGTTGCTGAGCTGATTTTTGCAACGCTTCGAGTAATTGATCCCCTCTATTTCCGCCTCGATAATCAGGATCGACTGCCACACAAGCCAATTCAGCAGAACCGTCATCAAAGCAGTACAGTGCGGCGCAGCCAATAATGGCCCCATCACGCTCGACCACGGTAAAGCGATGAATTTCTTGTTCCAGTCGCTCTCTGGAACGCCTGACCAGAGCTCCCGCATTTTCAAGCGGTTGTATCAGCTCCAGGATTCCCCCGACGTCTTCGATACAGGCTTGACGCACTTGTTCGTAGCTTTCCTGAACAACCATCGTCCCGGAGCCTTCTCGGGTAAAGAGTTCAATCAGCAAGGCACCGTCCTGCAAATAGCTGATCAGGTGACCTCTTTCGACGCCACCCCGGCAGGCTATTGTGATCGCGGTTAACTGCCGGGAGAGTTCCGTATGTGGACTTTCGCTGTCTTCAAGATTGTCCAGATAGTGATTGAGTAAACGTTCAGCGGCTTTGGTCAGTAATTCAGAATGACGTTCACCCTGCTGATTTGTAATCCCGTTACTGGCTCCATAACAGATCAGTTTATCGGCTTCCAGGGTGATTGATACCTGGGCTGCGACATCTTCTGCGGCCAGATTAAATACTTCCCCAGTGGGTGAATAACCGAGGTTGGAGATTAACACGATTGCGCCGTCATTTAACTGTCGTTGAATTGCGCTCCTGTCAACTCGTCTGACTTCTCCGGTGTGACAGTAGTCGACACCATCAACAACGCCTATGGGCTTGCCAGAGACAAAGTTTCCACCACAAACTCTTAAGCGGGCTCCCTGCATTGGAGAGTTAGCCACACCCATTGATAGTTTGGCTTCAATCTCTGTCCGGAGGCTGCCGACAGCCTCTTTGACACAGACCAAAGCGGCTGCATCCGTGACCCTTAGGTGGTGGTGCAAACGAGTGGTTAGTTGTTTTTCCTGGAGTCTGGCAGCAATCTGTGGTCGAGCACCATGGACAATCACCAGGCGTACACCGAGGCTATTGAGCAGGGCGATATCATGAACAATATTGCTGAAGTTTTCTGACTCCAGAGCCTCACCATCCAGCATCAGTACAAAGGTTTTACCTCGATGGGCATTGATATAGGGTGATGAATGGCGAAAGAAATCGACGTATTCCTGATTCAGTGTCGCCTGTTGCTGATCTTGATTCGATCTATTGTCTTGTGGCTTATTTTTAATAGTCTGGTTCATCTTGCTCTAGACTCCGTTCTTCTTCAGACCAGAGTATCTTTGCTGTTATTAATTAAAATAATTGTGCTCACTCAATATAACAGTAGGACTCGTTTATGACGATAAAATGGTGGTTACAAACAACAGCGGGAAATCATCTGTTTCAGAATTGCTATCGACGGTTCGATCTGGGATAAATCGATAAACTCGTTAGGCTGGTGTGCCTGATCAATGGATCCGGGGCCCATAATAATTGTATCCATGCCCAGCTGCTGCATAAATGGCCCCTCGGTTCCGTAAGCCACCGTTTCTGCCGTGTGGCCGGTGAGAGATTCTGCAAGTCTGACTAATTCAGAATCCGCTCGATTCTCAAAGGCTGGGATTCCCGGAAACAGGGCTTCGCACTCCAGTTGGATTTGAAACCGGTCCGCTACTGAATTGAGACGCTGTTCTATTTGACCTGCCAGTTCCTGATTATTCATGCCAGGCAGAGGACGTAAATCAAAGTCCAATTCACAGTGACCACAGATACGGTTGGGATTATCTCCCCCATGGATACAGCCTAGATTCAGGGTGGGTTCTGCTACTTCAAACAAAGCATTTTGATACTTTGCCTGTAACTCCTTTCGGAACTGAAGCAGCTCACTCATCACTGCATGCATGGCTTCCAGGGCATTGTTTCCGAGAGCTGGATTGGAGGAATGTCCCGCTTGTCCGCGAACTTTGACCCGCTGCATCATCATTCCCTTATGCATATGGACCGGCTTCATTCCGGTTGGCTCACCGATAACAGCATAACGGGCTTTGGGCCGCCCCAGATCAGCAAGCGCCTTGGCACCGCTCATACTTGTTTCTTCATCGGCCGTCGCCAAAATGATGAGGGGCTGTTTTAGCGGTTGATCGAGAAAATCCTTGACGGCTTCAATTGCCAGGGCGAAAAATCCTTTCATGTCGCAAGTACCCAGACCGTACAGCCGCTGATCCCGCTCGTGCAGTTTGAATGGATCACTATCCCAGCGCCCCTGATCATAAGGCACCGTATCGGTATGACCGGAAAAAACCAGGCCTCCCGGCCCTGAGCCGAGCGTTGCAATTAAGTTTGCTTTGCCCGGATGATCGGGAACATCCAGCACTTCTGTCTTAAAACCTATCCCACTCAACCAGCCTTCAAGCTTCTCGATTACATCACGATTGCTTTGATCCCAGCCCGGGGCGGTGGAACTAACGGATGCGGTACCTATCAGTTCCTGCATCATGGTGATCAAAGAAGGGGCTTGGTTCATGAATTTACCTGCTGCTGAATATATCCCATATTTGAAATAATATGAGTGAAATCCCTTTCATTGTGCAGATAATGGGGAGTAAACACAAAAAAACCCTTCTCTGGCTATACAGAGAAGGGTTTTTTTCAGCAGGACTGATCGATGAATAACCTCGACTGGTGTTTTGCAGTCGAAGTCTTTTAAAGCTTAAGCTTTATCAAAACCGGTTTTTATAGAAACCGGTCTGATAAAAAAAGCTTTACAGAAAAATTCCTTTCAGGGTAAAGAAGAACAGGATTGCCAAACCTGCTCCGGCTGGCAGAGTGACGATCCAGGACATAAAGATGGTCCCTACTACCTGCAAATTCAGCGCGGAGAGTCCTCGCGCAATACCAACTCCCAGCACTGCACCCACGAGCGTGTGGGTGGTAGAGATTGGCAGGCCGGTACCTGATGCGATGACTACGGTAGAGGCTGCGGCCAGGGTGGCTGCGAATCCACGGCTGGGAGTGAGTTCTGTGATGTTGTTACCCACTGTTGCAATAACCTTGTGGCCGTACATGACCAATCCCAGAACGATACCTCCACCACCGAGAAGGAGTACCCACACCGGCATGGCTGATTTCTGCGCGACTTCTCCACCGGCTCCGACAATACTGATGACGGCAGCCAGTGGGCCTACAGCGTTCGCAACGTCATTGGAGCCGTGGGCAAAGGCCATGGCACAGGCGGTAAACATCATCAGGACACCGAAGACTTTCTCTACGCTGGAAAAGTGGTAGTCACGGTCAGCGGCCTTATTCTGCTTAATACTTCTTTGCAGATACTTGGCCAGCATTGCGATCACAAAAGCGAATGCCAGAGAAAATAGCATGCTTTCGCCAAAGCTGATGCCCAGGCCTATATGCTTTAGGCCTTTGGTAAAGGTAACCATGGCGATAATAAAGCCGACAATAAAGCTGTAAACCGGCATATAACGCTTGGCATTGGCAAACGGATCGGCGGTGTCGAGTATCAAGCGCTGGACACTTCTGAATAACATGAAGCCCAGGCTTCCGGCCAGTACCGGCGAGACCACCCAACTGGCAACGATTTTACCGACTTTGCCCCAGGCTACTGCTTCCACGGAGATGCCCACCGCAGCAAATCCGACAATTGCACCAACGATGGAGTGAGTGGTGGATACGGGCCAGCCGTAGTGGGTGGCTATCAATAGCCAGATACCAGCGGCTAACAGGGCCGAGATCATGCCGAAGACCAACAGTTCAGGGGAGCCGGATAGCACCGCGGGATCAATAATGCCCTTGCGGATAGTTGCCGTTACTGCACCACCTGCCAGGTAGGCACCGGCAAATTCAAAGATAATAGCGATCAATATTGCCTGTTTGATGGTCAGTGCTTTAGAGCCGACAGAGGTACCCATGGCATTAGCCACATCGTTGGCACCGACACCCCAAGCCATAAAAAAGCCAAACAAACAGGCCAGCAGGACTAGCACATTACCGTATTCTGCAATGATAGTCATGAAAGTATTCCCAGTGGGTTAATCTTGTAAGTGTTATACTGGCTAACCCTAACGGGCCAGCAACAACTGTAAGCGACTGCCGACCTGCTGGGCGCGGTCAGCTAATTCACCAATCCATTCGATGACTTTGTAGAGAAACATCACATCGATTGGGGGGAGGTCTTTCTCAACATCAAACAGCGCGTGACGGATTTCCCGTTCACGACGGTCTGCTTCATGTTCAAGCCTATCCAGTTCGTCAATCATCTCACCCACGGTGTCCGCTTCGCGACCTCTAAAACCGGTGGCAACCAACTCGTCCAGCTCATTTAGCGCACGGACGGCCTGTTCAGTTACCGCTAGAGAACCTTGCACGTATTCTGTTACCAAGCTGGCAATTCCATCTGGAATTTCCATTTGACGGCCCGTCATGATTCCGGCGATATCTTTGGCTTTATTGGCAATACGATCCTGCATCCGCAATAGCTCCAGAAGATCCGTGCGGGGTACCGGCATAAACAAGCTCTTTGGCAAATGTGCACGAACACCTCGTTTGAGTTCGTCTGCCTGGTGCTCCAAATCACTGATTCGCAATTGAATCTGTTCGGCTTTTTCCCAATCCTTGGCCAATACTGCGTCAAAAAATGGAACTAATTCCATTGCACAGGCGTGCGCCTTCTCAATATGCTGTTGCATGGGTTTGACAGGCGATCTGGCAAACATTTGAAGAAAAGAACTGTTTGCAACCATGGTGACTTACCTTCAGGGTTGAAAAAAATTTGGGGAAGTATACGGATATGTTTCATCATTTTGTAGCATTTATGCCACATTGCTTTTCTGATGATTTGATCCTTGTTAGCTCTGTTTAGTTTAGTTTGTCTTCAATATACGCAGGATAATTTATGGCACAGGAAATCGAACTCAAGCTCAGCCTTCCAGCATCTGCATATAACTCATTGAGAGAACAGCCTTTGTTGAAGAAGTATCAACGTCAGGAGAGAGAGACCCGAAGCCTCTGCAATCTTTATTTTGATACACCGGAACTTGCGCTTAATCGCCACAAGATCGCGTTGAGAATTCGTCGCCAAGGGGACCGTTTTATTCAAACTCTTAAAACCAGAGGATCGAGTCAGGGAGGTTTGCATCAGCGTCAGGAGTGGGAATGGGATCTGGAAAGTGCTGAATTGGATTGTAGTCTTTTACCCGCTGATGCGTTGCCGCAAGGGGTGGATCTGGCGAGTTTTGAGCCGGTATTTAGTACCGACTTTGAACGAACGGTCTGGAAACTCAGGGTTCCGGGTGAGGATCAGGATACCGATATTGAGCTGGTGCTGGACGAGGGTTGGGCAATTGCCGGTGCCTGGAACTCAAATAAACCGGAGCCGGGTAAACGAAAGTCAGGCCCATCGACCTCAGCTTCGATCACTAAGGGGCGAGACGCCATCAGCGAAGTTGAATTAGAGTTGTTGTCCGGAGATCCGGGGCAGTTATATCGATTGGCATTGGAATTAAGCAAAGAGGTGCCCTTACGTATAACCCGGGTCAGTAAAGCAGAGCGAGGCTTTCGACTTCTGTGTCCCGAACGGGCTCGCCAGCTTCCGCAATTGAGTGAATTGGATAGAGCAAAGCTCACTGAACATCAGTTGCTGATGCATTTATTGACATTTACTCAATCAGCGATCGAAAGTTTTGAGTTTCTTGAAGATCCGCAGTTGTTATCTCAGGTACTGGCAGGGTTCGAAGATTTACAGGCACTTTCGACCGCTTTATCGTTATCAATTCCGCAAGCAACACAGCAAGCGTTGGCTTCCTGCTGTCAATCACTTCGTCATAGGCTTGGCCCCTGGCTGCTGGAACAGCGGTATGCACTGAATATTTCCCCTAATGCTGGATATCCAGTCCGTATGCAGGAGATAGAAAAAATACTCCGTAGTCAGTCCTTAGCACAGTGTCTGTTGCAGCTGAGTTTTGCCGGTTACAGCGCTGAGCCTGTCGGTCGCTGAAGTTGTCCGTAGGTCGCTGAGGGTGTCCGCATCATCGTGGCGAGATGATCGGCATCCTTAATGGTGAGAACATGATCGAAGTTGAGAATCATGCCAGGATTACAAAAGATAAGGAGGGTAAGTCTTGAATCGGCGAGCAAAATTTCCTCTAATCCAAAAGAGAAGGCTGTTTACCTCCAAAAAATAGCCAGTTTGCTGGAATATCGAGTCTGTCGTTGGAAGTGGTTTGTGCGATAGGCTCGGAACAGTCACCATCGCAAGAAGGGTAAGATTATGCAGGGTCCGGTATTGGACAGCATCCCATCATCATTAAAGGATGCGGTAGAACGGCATTGGCAGAATTTTGTCGAAGCCGCTGATGAGAAAGTGCTCAACCAGCTTAACAACCAACCGGTGACCTTTTGGCAGCAGCTAAGTCATGTCTGGGCATGTAGTGATTTTGTTGCGGGTCAGTGTACTCTTCACCCACTCTGGTTGACTGGTTTGTTGGATGATCTCCAACAGAGCTATGCTCCGGGTCACTTGCATCTTAGTCTCCGGCAACAGCTGAGTGAGACGGAAACAGAACTACAACTGCATAGCCAGCTGCGAAAATTCCGTAATCGGGAGATGATTCGGATTATTTGGAGAGACCTGAACAGGGAAGCACCCTTAGAGGAAACAACCCGGGATCTCAGTGAATTGGCTGATGCTTGTACCGATCAGGCGTTGCAATGGCTCTATCGATGGGCCTGTGGCAACTGGGGAACACCCTATTCCCGTGGAAGTTTACCCGGCATTGCAGGTGATGCTATGGCGGATGCCCAGCCTGTGCGTCCTCAGCAGATGGTTATTCTGGGGATGGGAAAGTTAGGCGCTCAGGAGCTGAATCTGTCATCTGATATCGATCTGATTTTTGCATTTCCTGAAAACGGCGAAACTCAAGGCGGTAAGCGGAGCCTGGACAACCAGACCTTTTTTAATCGATTGGGACAAAAGCTTATTCAGGCATTGGATAATAACACGGCGGATGGCTTTGTTTTTCGAGTCGACATGCGCCTGCGACCCTATGGCCAATCGGGGATTCTTGCTCCCTGTTTTGCTGCTATGGAAGAGTATTATCAGGATCAAGGTCGTGACTGGGAACGTTACGCCATGATCAAGGCTCGGGTTGTTGCAGGAGATCAGCAGATGGGTGCGCAGCTGTTGGAAACCTTGCGGCCATTTGTCTATCGGAAGTATCTGGATTTCAGCGCCTTCGATTCGTTGCGAAAAATGAAAGAGATGATCAACCGTGAAGTCCGGCGAAAAAACCTGCAGGGTAACGTCAAACTCGGATCTGGCGGGATACGGGAGGTGGAGTTTATTGCCCAGGCGTTTCAGTTGATTCGTGGCGGTAGAGACAGTCGTTTACAGCAACGAGAGCTAAGAAAGATATTGAAGTTGTTGCCTGACGCTGTGGGTATGCCAGTGCAGGCCGCTGATGAACTTCTGCAAGCGTATCGATTCCTGCGAAACAGCGAGCATGCTATTCAGGCCTTTGCAGATCAACAGACTCAGGAGTTACCCATTGATGAGGTTGGTCAGATTAGACTGGCATTCGCCATGGGGTTTGATGACTGGAAGCGTTTTTTAACCCATTTGAATCAGCAACGGCAACGGGTAGAGCATCATTTTTCTGAAGTGATAGCCCCTGTTCAAGAAGCGCCGCTAGGTCAGCAACAGAGCATTTGGCAACCTTTCTGGAGCGAGGAGCTGGAGGGAGAAGATGCACTGGCATTTTTGCAGCAACAGGGTCATGAAGAACCGGCTGAAGCTCTTCGCTTGATCGACAATCTGCGTAACAACCGAAAGGTTGAAGTGATGCAACAGATTGGCCGTGAACGGTTGGATAATCTCATGCCGCTCCTGCTGGAAAGAGTCGCTCAGTGTGAAATGCCCACCCGGACATTGGAACGGGTGTTGCGGCTGGTTGAATCAGTGCTGAGAAGAAGTGCCTACTTCGTACTCCTGATTGAAAACCCGGGAGCCTTGGCCCAGTTGGTTAAACTCTGCTCTTCCAGTTCATGGTTCGCCGACACATTGTCCAAACAGCCTATTCTTCTGGATGAACTGATTGATGTTCAGAGCCTTTACAGCCCTCCTGATAAAAAAGCGTTACAGGACGAGTTGCGCCAACAGCTGCTGCGCATTCCCGAGGAGGATACAGAGCAGTTGATGGAGGTTCTGCGGTATTTCAAGAACGCCCATGTGCTGCGTGTTGCTGCCGCAGAAATCAGTGGTGCTCTTCCTTTAATGAAAGTGAGTGATTATCTGACGTTTATTGCTGAGGTTGTGCTGGAAGGAGCGTTGGATATTGCCTGGCGAATGCTGACCGAAAAGCATGGGACTCCACAGCGTGAGCCCGGCGTTTGCTGTGATCCTGACTTTATTGTGGTCGGCTATGGCAAGGTAGGAGGAATTGAACTGAGTTACGGCTCTGACCTCGATTTGGTCTTTATTCATGATGGAGCTGTAAACCTGCCCACTGACGGTCCTAAGCCTATTGATTGCCAAGTGTTTTTTACCCGTCTAGGGCAACGCATTATCCATATTCTAAATACTGCGACCACCTCTGGTCAGCTTTATGAAGTGGATATGCGACTACGACCCTCAGGCAACTCGGGTTTACTGGTCAGTTCTCTTAAAGCGTTTCGAGACTATCAGCTTAAGGAAGCCTGGACTTGGGAACATCAGGCGCTGGTTCGGGCGCGGGTTGTTGCCGGATGTTCAGGTTTGGCTGAGCGCTTTGAACAGGTCCGGGCGGAGGTTTTATGCCAGCAGCGTGAAGAGGCGAAGTTAAGACAAGAGGTGCTGGATATGCGTCTGAAGATGCGTGAGCACCTGGGTTCCAAGAGTCCCACTAAAGAAGGTGAGCCCGGAGTCTTTCATCTGAAGCAGGATTCGGGTGGTATTGTCGATATTGAATTTCTGGTGCAATACTTTGCCCTTGCTTTCGCAGCGGATAAACCTGAACTGATCACCTATACCGATAATATTCGTATCCTGGATGCGGTTGAGCAGACAGATTTGTTACCGCAAGAACAGGCTGAGCTATTGCGGGAAGCTTACAAGTCCTATCGTTCCGTTGGACATCATCTGGCGTTGCAGGAGAAGTCCAGTCTGATAAATGATCAGGAGATGAAAGAGCTTCGTGAAGCTGTGGCAAAAATTTGGGATAGCGTACTTCGCAAAGGGTAACTGAGAAAGCAACAGGATAGATCAGCGTATTGATCGGCCAACGTGGTGATAGGTCAGTGCAATAGGTCAATGTATCGGGTCAATAATGTATTAGGTTGATGTATTAGGTCAATGTAGTAGCACAACCTATTTGCCACTGTTTTACCTCTTATTCGTTTTAGAGCCCGGACAAAAAAAGCCTTGCTGTTTCCAGCAAGGCTTTTCAGGACTGAGTCATTTTGGGTATTTTGTTATCAGGCCTCTACGTTGGTTAACCAACCGTGGCGATCTTCCGTCTTACCCCATTGAATATCATTCAGAGTCTGACGTAATTTCACCGTCGTTTCTCCAACTTTGCCGCTACCAACCTGATATTCCCTGCCATTATGAATCAGAGTACCGACAGGGGCCAGAACCGCCGCTGTACCGGATAGTGCGGCTTCACAATTTGGCTTGGCTGAACGTTCCAGCAATTCCTCAACGGTCAGTTGCCGCTCAGATACCTGCATTCCAAGATCACGGGCGATGGTCAGGATAGAGTCGCGGGTAATACCATGTAGAAAACTCTCGTCCAATGCTTTGGTGATGATCTCGTTACCGTCGATCAGTAAAAAGTTAGCAGCTCCGGTTTCCTGTACGTCTCCACCCGGGCAGAACAGTACCTGATCTGCCTGATATTCAGAGCGGGCCTGCATAATGGGCCTCAGAGCACTGGCGTAGTTACCTCCGCTTTTTATCATGCCGTTATGGGGAGCACATCGCATCCCCTGCTCATCCAGCAACAGGCGCAGACAGGCGTCACCACCGGCAAAGTAGTCTCCTACCGGAGACAGCAGAATGTACTGACAGGAGCTGACGGATGGAGCTGCCGCTTTGCCGATGGCCGGCTCAGTGCCAAAGTGAGTTGGACGGATATACATAGAACCGGGGGATGCCGGGACATCATTGGCAAAATGGGCGACGCTATCAATAATCATACGGGAGGTTATTGCTTTGTCTATTTCTGGCAACGCCAGCAATCGGCTGCTCTGGGCAAAACGATCCACGCTACTATCCATTCGGAATATCTTGGTGCTGCCGTCTTGGTGGCTAAATGCCTTGAGACCTTCAAAGCAGGTGCTGGAATAATGCAGCACGTGCGCTCCTGGGTGTAATTGAATGCTGTCGCTGGAGACCATCTCAGGAGTACTCCAACTTGAGCCATCAAACCAGGAGATCGCCATTTCAGGCATGAAGACGGAACCAAACGCAGACATGTTGCTACCTCAAAGAGTCAAAAATTCTACTTGAACTTATTCTTGTGAATATAAAATATTTATCCTGAAACCATCCTTGTGATTACCGCTGCCAAGGCTATTCCCGGCACTATCCAAACAAAGTAATGGTTTGTTGAACGACTAGAAGGAAAGATTGTAGTCACCATCGTAGTAAAAGGGAACTATCCCGTAATATCGCCGTTAAATAAGTCCCTTAAAGGCGCTTTCCAGCAGGGTTTCAGGTACTAATTAAGCCAAATCGAGACCTGAAAGTGTTTGGATGTGTGATCGGTGGCTCCCTAAGAACCTTGTTCTCAGATTCTCTAAAGTGCTTTACGGGGCTTTATCAGTGTAAGCTGTTACTAATTGTTGCCAGTGTTGATCATGATCTTGCTCCGGGAAAAGCTTATTCAGCGAGCGCTTCAGTCTAGCCAGGTTTCCTTGTTGCCATTGAAGTGCCGGATCTCGCATCCGACAGCGGTCAAAATCGATCAAAAAGACTTCATTGGCTTGGTTACAGAGAATATTGCGGATATTAAGGTCCACATGATCAAGTCCAACCTGATGAAAGCGAGCAATTGTGGCTCCAATGCCAGCCCAGGGCAGCTCCTCTTTGGCTCCAAGCATATCCGCCAGTGAACGCGCTCCTGCCAGGCGTTCTGTGATTAAGTCAGCCCGATAATACAGCCCTTCTCTTATAATCTGTCCGGCTAAGGGGCGGGGTACTGGTAAGTTCATATCCAGCAATTGCCGGGTCAGCATTAATTCGGCATAGGCGCGATTATTCTCCAGCCCCGTCCACAGGTAACGATCTTGAGAAACCCTGGCTGCCATCCCACCGCGCTTATAGTGTCGCCATACCATTGACCAGCTCTGGTAGCGTAAAAAGTAGCTTTCTCCGCGCCCAGGAGCGGAGTTCACCTGCTGGCCATGATTGTTCCACCAGTTGAGATCAAACCAGGAAGGAGTAATATGCTCAACCAGTTCGGGAATCACCCAAATGGTGGTGTTCCCTTGTTTAAGGTCATGAAATATCATCAGAGAGCCTGAGCCGTTTTTTAGTACATTTAACTTTTAGTACATTCAACGTTTAGTCAATTCAACAAAAGAGATTTGGTCCTGAAATCAAACCTGCCACTTAATCAAGTATTGCAACGCCAAGCACCCCGGTCGATCTGTATTTTACGGCTGTCAGCTTTGGGAGATGTCTGTAACTGTTTACCTGCCATCCGAGCGCTACAACGACAGTGGCCCGATTGTCGCATAACCTGGATTATTGGCAAGGTAGAGAAGCAGTTGCTTTTGGGACTCGAAGGCGTAGAGCTGATTGCTTATGACAAAAAAACCGGTCTGAAGGGTATTTTCGAGCTTCGTCGTCAGCTGGCCGGGCGAAAGTTTGATGTGTTACTGCATATGCAAGCTGCGTTGCGGGCCAGTCTTGTCTCCCTTGCTGTTAAGGCCGACTTGCGATTTGGGTTTGATAAGGAGCGAGCGAAAGATTATCAATACCTGTTTACCAATAGGAAGATCGCGGCTCACCCGAAAGCTCATGTGCTGGAGGGGTTTATGGATTTTATCGAGGCACTCGGTGTCAGCAGGCCTGCATTGACGGGGGACGAGTTGACCTGGAATATGCCCATTCCTGATGAAAGTCGGACTGAAGCGCTCAGCGTGGCTCCGAATCGGCCATTCATGTTAATTAGTCCTTGTTCCAGTCAACGGGCCAGAAATTTCCGTAATTGGTCACCTGAGGGATACGCTGGATTAATGGATTATGCTTATGACCGTTATGGATTGCATTCGGTACTCTCTGGTGGAAATACTGAACTGGAACGAGCTTATGGGCGACAGATACAGGGGTTGTGCAGAAGCTCACCGATCAACCTGATCGGGGAAACTTCGCTTAAAACACTATTAGCCCTGGTGGAACAGGCTCATCTGGTTGTGGCGCCTGATTCGGGACCTATGCATATGGCTACAGCAACCGGGACCCCGGCATTAGGTCTTTACGCGAGCTCTAATCCTGATCGGACTGGCCCGTATTTAAGTCGACAGTGGGTGGTTAATCGTTATCCTGATCAAGTTCAGAAGCATTTGGGAGCAGCAGTGGACAAGGTTAGTTGGGGAAAGCGGGTGCGGGATCCGCAGGTGATGCTCAGTATTACTGTCGAAGAGGTCTTTAACATGCTGGACCAACTGATCAATGATAATCCGGTGGTGTCCTGATGAGATTCTTGGGCCGCTCATCGATAGCGCTGATCACAGAGCGCGTCGTCTACCGGTTTTTGCTGTGCCTGTTGATACCCCTTGCTCTTTATCTGGCCAAGAGAATCGATCGACAATCGGGTCAGTCTCGTTTTAAAGAGCGTTTTGGTTTTTTCCCGGCTAGCTCATTGGGCGGGCAAGCGAAGCCTCTATTTTTTTCTAAGCCTCTGTGGATTCACGCGGCTTCAGTGGGTGAAGCCAAGGCGGCAGGCCTGTTGATTGAAGCGCTGAAGTCTCAGGGCTACGACGGAAGTTTTGTGGTGACGACCACGACTGCAACCGGCGCAGATGCCATTGCACCATTCTTAACTGAAAATGATCAGCAGCTCTATGCTCCCTATGATCTGCCTATTGTCGTCAGGCGTACGTTGAAACAGATTCGCCCCAGTCTGCTGATTGTTCTCGAGGTCGAGATTTGGCCTACTCTGTGGAGGCAGTGCCATCAACAGGGGGTCGGTATTGTCATGGCTAATGCACGATTGTCAGAGCGATCCTTAAGACGCTATCAGGGATGGTTTTCTGATTTGTGGGCTCAGACGTTGCAGTATGGCTCACTGGTCATGGCGCAAAGTGAAGCGGTTGCGGATCGTTATAAAGCCCTTGGGGTGGCAGAACAACGATTACGTATTACCGGTAATCTCAAATTCAGCCAGCAGACTGACAGTTCAATCAGGGATCAGGGAAAGGGGTTACGTAAGCGGCTGGGAGTCTCCCGGCCCGTGTGGCTGGCCGCCAGCACACATGAGACTGAGGAACAGATTGTTTTGGATTGTCACCGCAAGTTGCTCAGTATCTACCCTGATTTGTTGTTGGTTATTGTTCCACGTCACCCCCAGCGTTTTGATGAAGTTGCTGAACTCTGTCAGCAAAGTGGCTTGAATTGGAGCCGTCGTAGTGGTGGTGAAGAGACAGTAAAGCCGGAGGTTCAAGTCTACCTGGGGGATACGCTCGGAGAGTTGCTGCAGTTTTACGCTGCGGTTGATCTGTCCTGGGTTGCCGGAAGCTTTGTAAATGTGGGTGGCCATAATATTCTGGAGCCTGCCGCCTATGGCTGTCCGATCATAGTGGGTCCGGAGATGCGTAATTTTGCTGATTTTATGGAGGAGTTCCTGGCGCAAAGGGCTGCGCTTCAGGTACAGGATTCACAGCAATTGTATCAGGCGGTCCAGCAGATGCTGGAATCCAGCGAACAGCGACTCAGTTATCGGAACAATGCCCAAGCGCTGTTGGTTAAGCATCAGCAGGCTGCTTCAAACCAGGCAAGAGAAGTACTCAGGGTGCTGTCGGGTTCTCTGCCTTTCGAACGTTAAAGCGTCGATTGCTTTATTCAGGTACTTGTCGGCTATGCTAGAATCCTTTCCCGACGTTGCAATGGGCATTCTGGCTTTTGGTCTTTATTGTCTTGTTATGATTGTTAATTAGCGCTAGTTGTCCACCTTCGTGCCGTTTGAAGAGTAATTACACTGAATGGAAAACCGAATAATTCTGTCGCGCCTGTTCTCCTACGTGCGTCCTCATCTGACTAAGTTTATTGCAGCCATTATCAGCATGGCTGTGGTGGCGATGACTGAACCCAGTGTCGCAGCAATCATGGAACCGATGATCGATGGTACCTTTATCAAGCGTGATCCTGATGCCATTGTGTTAGTGCCGCTGGTGCTGGTGGGCCTGTTTTTTATTCGCGGGGTTGCCAGGGTGGTGGCGACGCTCTGTATCACTTCGGTGGCGACTCGAGTGGTGATGCAAATCCGGCTGGATCTTCATCATCATATTCAGCAGCTGCCACAGCAGTTTATGGATGCGAATCCAACCGGCAAGCTTCTGTCCAAAGTTTCCTATGATGTTGAGCAGTTGTCTTCTACGGCCAGTCACGTCTGGCTGGTTCTGGTGCGGGATACCCTCACTGTTATCGGCTTGCTGGGGTATATGTTTTACCAGAGCTGGCAGCTGTCTCTGCTGGTCCTGATCACGGTCCCTATCATTGCCGTGATTATCAAACTGGTCAGCACCAAAATGCGCAAGTCCAGCCATGCCTTGCAACAGGGAATGGGGTCGCTTACCCACCGGCTGGAAGAGGGAATAAAAGGTCATAAACTGATTAAGCTTTACGGTGCAGAGAAACAGGAGTCGGATAAATTTCATAAGGTTGTTGATGATTTACGACACAATGCCCTGAAGCTGACCGTTATTGGTGCATCTAACTCCCCGATTGTGCAGTTTGTGATCGCGATAGCCCTGGCGGCGGTGGTGTATTTTGCCGCTAATCTACAGGGCGATGCTTCTATGTCTGCCGGCGCCTTTACCTCCTTTTTCTTTGCTATGGGGATGTTATTTGCCCCGTTACGGGCGTTAACGAATGTTGCTGAGCCGTTCCAGAAAGGTATGGCTGCCGCAGAAAGTGTCTTTAGCTTATTGGATGAAAGCCAAGAGCGTAATACCGGTACTAAAGAGATAACCGGTTTCACCGGGGCGGTGGAAATTCGTAATTTGAGCTTCCGCTATTCCAACCAGAAGACGCCTGCGTTAAATGATATTAATCTGAGCATCAAACCGGGAGAGAAAGTGGCTCTGGTGGGAGCCTCCGGTAGTGGAAAAACCACACTAACCCAGCTGTTGCCTCGGTTTTATGATCCTCAACAGGGACAGATATTGTTTGATGGCGTTGATATTCGGGAGCTGTCTCTGAAGAACCTGCGTGATCAAATTGCCTATGTTGATCAGGAAGTTCTGCTATTTGATGAGACGGTTGCTGAGAATATCGCCTTTGGTGATCCATCAGGACCTGATCCCAAGAAAGTGCGATTAGCCCTTAAGCAGGCCCACGCGGAAAAATTTGTCGCCGAGATGGACTGTGGCATTGAATCCCGAATTGGCGAACAGGGCAGCATGCTCTCCGGCGGTCAGCGACAACGATTAGCATTGGCCAGGGCATTTTATCGGCAGGCATCATTACTGATACTGGATGAAGCCACCTCGGCTTTGGATAATGAATCCGAGCGTCAAGTGCAGGCCGCGCTGGAAGATATCTGTGTTGATCGGACGACCATTATCATTGCCCATCGTCTATCCACCATTGAAAATGCCGATCGGATTGTGGTGATGGATCAAGGGGAAATTCGTGAGATTGGCACCCACCGGGAGCTGATGGAAAAAGATGGATTCTATCGAGCGCTCTATCAGAAAATGGGCGTGTAGTTCTCTGATAGGCTCATAATAATGTTATCAATATCAGCTATTTATACAGTTCGCGATGCTGGCTGTTGATCAACACTAATTCCATAGGGAAAACGGCCTATGAAGAAAGATGAAACTCAGTTCAGTCAATTCCTGACACCCCGGTATTGGTTATTGTGGATCTGGCTTATCTTTCTTCGTCTGGCGATTCTTTTTCCCTATCGAATTCAGCTTGGCATTGGGCGAATACTGGGTAGAGTCATCCATCGAATTGCTCCCGGGAGAGTGTCCGTTGCTCGTATTAATATTCGCCACTGCTACCCTGACAAGAGTGAACAAGCTGTGCGACAGCTGGCACTCCGGCACTTTGAGTCCATGGGAATCTCCTTTCTGGAAACCGCACTCTGTTGGTGGGCTCCATCGTCCAAGTTAAATCCTTTGTTGACCGAAATAAAAGGCCTGGAGCATGTCAGGAGGCTTCAACAGGAGGGGCGGGGCATTATTTTGCTAGGCGCTCATTTTACCGATATGGAAATAAGCTTACGGCTATTAAGTCAGCATGTGGCCTTTGCACCGGTCTATCGGAAAATGAATAACCCGCTGTTAGAGCACTACACTCAGAAAGGTCGCAGTAAGAATACTGCCGGTGCCATCCCCAAAGAGAATATGAAGCAGACCATTCGCCATCTGCGTAACGGTGGCATTCTCTGGTTTGCTCCTGACCAGCAGCATCAGGGCAGCCATAGTGCGCTGGTTAATTTCTTTGGCCAACCGGCCCACAGCGCTACTGCCACTTCCGATATTGCGCGGATAAGTCAAGCCGCAGTCGTTCCCTGTTGGTTCAGACGGGATACGGACGGTTACCGTTTGGAGTTAAGCGCCCCACTGGATAACTTTCCCACTGATGATGTCGTGGCTGATACTGAGAGATATCACCAGCTTATTGAAGCACAGATAGATAGGTGCCCGGAACAGTACCTATGGGTACATAAACGTTTTAAGGATGTTCCGGGTTTTAAATACGATAAGGATCGTTGAAGCCTGTTAGTCTGAAAACTAAGTCATGTCGATCTGAAAATTAAGTCATGCTGATCATGAAAATTAATGAGTCGACAAACCTTCTTCGCATCGGAACAGCCCCTGTTGCTTGCGTGCCAGCATCATCGCGGTTTCATTGCTGGAGTCTATTTCACGGTGGCTGCGGCCATGAAATAGATGGAACATGTTAGCAGCATACTTACAGGATTTAACCTTTAAATTATAGGCTCTGAAACGCCATTCCAAATCAGTGTCATCGGCCAGCGAGGTTTGACCATAGCTTTCGTCATAACCGTTCAGGGCGACCATATCCTCCCGGAAACAAGAGTAATTACAGCCTACGATACTGGGGGATTTGTGCTTGACCAGGCGACTGAACAAATAGCCATCAGAATTCAGGGATATCCCCGCCTCACAATGGCTTTCCTGACAATCCCTGATAATTAGCGGCAATCGCCAAAGGTAACTTTTCTCGACACTCAAAGCGCTGAGTTGGCCCGATCTGATACGTTGGCTGTATTTGGGTCCCAGATTGACACGGCGACCTGCCAGAACCGCCCCTTTTTCTGCCAGTTTGACATGACCTTCAACAAACGTGGAATAAGGGACACAGTCGCCGTCAATAAATATCAGATAATCCCCGCTACTCTTAAGGATCGCATTATTCATCGATCGGGCCTTACGAATCCCCTGGTCCTCCTGGCAGGTATGTAATACCTTGAGTCCTTGAACCGAATTGATAAAGGCAGCCATTTCCGGAGCGTTATTATCTTCGGCTACCACCAGTTCGAGATGTTTATAAGTCTGATTCTTCATTGCTTCGACGATGAGTTTTAACGCTTCAATGTCTTTGTACACTGCGACGATCACACTGACCTTCAGTTGCTCCATGGGCTCTTTCAACCTTCTTTCTTTACCTTTTCTCTGAGAGTTTGCATTGTGACGAACAGTGCTGGAATGAAGAAGATACCGATACAGGTTGCCATCAACATACCGCAGAGAACCACAAAACCGATTGATATGCGACTGGCTGCACCGGCCCCACTGGCAAACACTAATGGCATAACCCCCAGGATGAAGGAAAATGCTGTCATCAGCACCGCTCGGTAGCGCAAGCTGGCGGCTTCCGTGGCGGCTTCTATAATCCCTTTACCCTCTTCGCGTAATTGCTTGGCAAATTCTACGATCAGGATCGCGGATTTACTGGCCAGACCAATCAGCATCACAATACCAATCTGCGCATAGAGATTGTTGGTCAAGCCGGGTATCAGCCACAGCGGTAGAATCGCGCCCAGTAAGGCAATGGTAATCGACAGCATGACTGCCAATGGGATGGTCCAGCTCTCGTACTGGGCCACCAGAAATAAATAGGCGAACAGTACTGCCAGTGACATTATCAGGATAACAAAACCACTGGCCTCCTGTTCCTGGGAGGTGGTCCCTGTCCATTGCAGCTCATAGCCTTCGGGGAGCGCTTCCCGGGCCAGTTTTTCCAGTATCTGTATTCCCTCTCCGGTAGCCACATTGGCAGCTAGCATCGCCTGAATAGAGGCGGAACGAGTCTGGTTAAAACGAGTCAGGGACTGGGGGCCCAATACTGGCTTGATATCCACCAATGCATTAACAGGTACCATATAACCCTGATTACTCAATACATGAATATGGCCGATATCATCGATATCGTCGCGAAATTCGCTGTCTGCCTGAACGATAACACGGTAATTGCGCCCGTAAATATTAAAGTCATTGACATACTGGGTACCGAGCTGCGCCTGTAAGGTGCTGAACAGTTCACTCATGGGTATCCCCAGTGACAGGGCCTTGTCCCGATCAACCACCAGCTCAAGTTGTGGCACATTGGCTGAGTAGGTGGAATATACGCGACTGAACTCAGGCGCTTGGTTCGCTGCTATGATCAGTGAGCGTACAGCCTGTGCCAACTCTTGCGGTGAACCGTTATTCAAGTCCAGCAGGTTAGCTTCCAGGCCTCCGGCCGTACCTAACCCGGGAATAGGAGGTGTTGGGAAGGCCATGATATTCGCGCCGGGAATGGTTGCCAGTTTTCCGTTCAGCTCCCCCAGAATGTTGTACCAGGCCAGTTCTTTATCGGTGCGTTCATCCCAGTGATCAAGGACCGGGATTGCTAAGGCTGCATTGGGTGCAGCACCGCCCAGAATACTGAATCCCTTGACGGCAATACGGTTTTCAACACCTTTTTGTTCAACCAGTATTTGATCAATCTGCCTGATAACCTCGTCTGTGCGGTTCAGTGAAGCACCATCCGGCAGCTGTACGTTGATAAAGAAAGCACCGTTGTCCTCATAGGGCAAAAAGCCGGTCGGAGTGGTGGTAAACATATAATAGACGCCAGCTGCCATCGCGATTAATAATCCAATACTGAGAGTCAGCTTCCGATTGAGAAAGCTGACCTGTTTAACATAACCGCGGCGGGTCCAGTCCACCAGTTGATCAAACTTTTTGAAAATCCCTTTTGTTTGGGTTTCCGGCTTCAACAGCAGAGCGCAGAGTGCGGGAGATAAGGTCAGCGCATTAAGAGATGAGAAACAGACCGCCACTGAAATAGTCACCGCAAATTCGGTATACAGCTTGCCAGTGATTCCCGGCATAAAAGCAACAGGAACAAACACTGCCAGTAGTACCAGGGTTGTTGCAATAACGGGTCCGATGACTTCCTTCATCGCTTTGGATGTGGCTTCTGCAGCCGCTAGTTTTCCCTCCTGCATATGTCGCTTCACATTCTCTACCACCACTATTGCGTCGTCGACCACGATACCTATCGCCAGAATCAGGGCGAATAATGAGATGGTGTTAATACTGAACCCGAGCATTTTTAATACAGCGAAGGTGGCGATCAGGGAGACAGGAATCGTGGCGGCCGGAATCAGCGTAGCACGCCAATCAGCCAGAAAGAGAAATGTAACGATGACGACCAGAGAAAAGGTGATAAACAGGGTTTCCACAACCTCTTGCAAGGAGGCTTTTACAGACAGTGTGGTGTCATAGAGGACGGCATACTCTAAATCATCCGGGAAACGCTGACTCAAATGTTCCAGTTCCGCATAAACCTGGTTTGCCACATCAAGAGCATTGGCTCCGGGGCTCTGGTAGATTGCGACGGTTGCAGCAGAGTTGCCATTGAGAAGAGAGGATGCACTGTAGGTCTGAGATCCTAACTCAATCCGGGCAACATCCCGTAAACGCACTGTCGCGGCACTGTCTCCAATACGCAGCACGATGTCTTCGAATTCTGCTACCGTTTCCAGTCGTCCCTTGGCCCGCAGATTGTATTGAAATTGCTGACTCTGAGTCAGTGGTGGCTGTCCGATAATGCCAACCGAGGCCTGTATATTCTGTTGTTTGATGGCATTGCTGACATCCCCGGGTGAAAGCTTAAGCGCTTTCAAGCGGTCCGGATCAAGCCATATTCGCATACCGTAGTCGAGGGGGCTGAACTGTGATGCGGAGCCTACACCGTTAATTCGGGCCAAAGCATCCTGAATATTCAGCGTAGCGTAGTTACTCAGAAACAGTTCGTCGTAGGTTCCTTCGGGCGAGAATAGATTAACAACCAACAACATGTTGGTTGCCTGCTTCTTGGTGGTGACACCTTGTCGGACAACCTCCTGTGGAAGTGAAGCTTCAGCCAGTGCCACTCGATTCTGAACGTTGATAGCAGCCTGATCGGGATCCGTGCCAACGGCAAAAGTGATATCCAGTGTGTAGCTGCCATCATTGGAAGATGTGGAAGACATATATAACATGCTGTCCACACCATTGACCTGGCCCTCGATGGGAGCTGCTACCGCCTGTTCTACAACTTCGGCGTTGGCTCCAGGATAGGAGGCCTTCACCTGTACTTTTGGTGGAGTGATATCTGGAAATTGTGCAACAGGCAGAGTGAAGGCTGCCAGGGTGCCGGCGATCATCAGGACGATCGAAATAACCAGAGCAAACTTTGGCCGATTGATAAAAAAGAGAGAGAACATGTCCTACTCCTCTCTTGCTATGACGGCATTGACGCGAAGTCCGGGCTTAACTTTCTGAAGGCCTTCAGTGATAACCAGATCGCCAGCTTCCAGGCCGTTAAGTACCTGCCACTGACCTTCAAATTGAGGGCCCATTTCTACCCGGGCCAATTCGACCTCAGCGTCAATCTGTTGAGTGTCATTGTTATCCGAATCAGCCATTTTGGCCTGAGAGTTAACTTTCATCACATAGTATCCCTGGCGGTCGCGCTGTACTGCCGATTGAGGGATACGAATACCCTCCTCAGCCTGCTTGCGCTTAATCTCTACGTGAACAAACTCTCCAGGCAGAAGCACTCCGTCAGGGTTTGGGAAGCTGGCTCGAATGATCAGCGTGTCGGTATTTCGGTCTACTTCCGGGGAGATAAAATTAAAGCTTCCGGCGTGTCCATACTCACTTCCGTCAGACAGTTTGAGCCTGGGTGCTACAGGAGGGTTGTCCAGATCAATACCGTCTCTGCGGGCATCGAGCATTCGTTTCTCACTGACTGACATCTCCACATAGATTGGATCCAGATTAACAATGGTTGCCAAGGCACCGCTTTCCGGGCTGATAAGATCACCGACGGAAAAGTTGCTTTTGCCAATTCGGCCGCTGAATGGTGCACGAATCTGGGTATAGCTCAGATCGAGCTTGGCTTTTTCCAGCCCTGCTTCGGCCTTGAGCACCTGTGCTTTGGCTTGATCGCGGTCAGCTTCAGCTTGATCCAGTTGAGCCTGAGAAATAGCCTGACGCTTGTGTAACTGAAGAGAGCGATTAAGGCTGGCTTCTGCGTTCTTCAGGGTTGCTCTGGCCGATAGCATATCCGCCTGGGCCTGCTTCTGAATGATTTCATAGTTGTTTCTTTCAATATGGAACAGCACCTGTTTGGCTTCGACATCACGCCCTTCGGTAAATAGTTTTTTTTCCAGAAATCCAGAAACTCTTGCGAGTAAACTGACTCGTTCACTGGCTTCAATCCGCCCTACCAGCTGATAGGTGGGGGTCAGATCGGAGATGGCAACGGTATGAACGACTACAGCAGGTGCGGGTTTTCCGTCTGCCTGTGCCAGGGTGATGGAATAGATACCGATAAGTAATACCATCAGGAACTGTTTCAAAATAAACTCCTTAGAGATCGAATGCCTCTGAAAATGTCCTAAAATGCTCAGTTAAGCCTAGTGCATAAATTTAAAAATCTTTCCCTTTCCAGCGGCAATAACGCAGATACCAGCCACTGGTTTTTTTCCAGAATTTGATCCCTCTGTCTTTAGGCATAATGTTGATACGTCGAATACGGTAGAAATCATCGGCCAGATGCAGCGGGCCACTGACTGTTGCGATAGCAAACAGGTAACCAGCAGACTGAGCTGCTGCCACTTCTCTATCCTGATAATCCCCAAAAGGATAGGCGAATGATACGACCTCAGTATCGAGGAGTTGTTCCAGCCGATGTTTGGAATCACTCATTTCCCGAGCCAGCTCATCGGCATCCAGGGTAGGAAGGTGCTGATGAGTCAAACCATGGGACGCAATTTCAATACGACCACTTTGATGGCAAGCGAGCAGTTGTTCGGATGTCATCAACGCTGCCGGAGGCTCTCCGCCAGGAATATCCCATTCATTGCGGGTCAGGGATTCATTCGCCAGAGCAAATATGACCGCTTTAAAATCAAACTCTTCCAGTAAGGGGAGGAGGTTGTGATAGTTATCTTCATAACCATCATCAAAGGTGAGAATGATGGGCTTTTTAACTCGAACTCCATCCGCCAGTTCTTTAAAAGTAACGGGTTGAAATCCACGTTTCTTCAGACTGGAAAACTGTTCTCTCAACTGTTCTTTGACCGTATAAACACAGTGTATCGACCCTTGTGGTGGGCTGTCAGGCACCTGATGATACATCAACACAGGGACTTCGTTGAATGTACTCAGAGCAGCGTCCGCCATGGCCTGTCGATAACTTTTACGAACGTTCTGATGCACATACTGGGGATCATAATCAGCCAGGTATTCAGTATAGGCGGATGTATCAGCGGTTATCGTGCCCTTAACAAATGCTGAAAGATCCTGGCGTAAAGCCGTCCAATCAATTGATGCTGGACTGAAACAATCGCCAAAATTACTGGCTTTGCCCAGCGCAATGGTTTGTTGTTGAATGAGGCCAACATAACAGCACTCTCCCACTGCCATGACCGGACGTGCTAATTTCATTGCTTCTAGCGCTACTCTGCCAGCGCCGATAACCAGATCGGCTGTTTGATAGTAATTACTTACATCGTTTTTCTGACCAATAAAATGGGCGTTTTCGGGTGGGGCTGGCCAGCTTTCTGGTACCCCCGGTCCGCCAACAAAGATAAACTTAACCTGACTGAATTCTGGTGCGATCTCAAACGCCAGTTTTCGGGCTATTTCACCTTTTGGGCCGGTCAGGCGTCCTACCCAAAGAATGGTCAGTGCTGTCATCTTAACCAATACCGTTTCGAACAACTCGGATGAACTGGCGAGGAATATTCAATTCACCCTGGAGGTGCTCGGCGATATGGTCACAGACTGCCAGAATATGGCGACCATAGATATTCCAGCTGCGGCTGCTGGGATGGACTTTCTGGCGACCATGTACTGTTGAGACATATCCAACCCTGGCTCGTTTTGCCGCTATATTGGCAATCCAGCTCGCTGCGCGGGAGTGAGCGTGAATAACATCAATGTTGTGTTGCTTGCAAAGTCTCACAACCCCGATAATATTACGTAATCGGTTGAGGTAGCGACGGTTGTCGATGCTCATGGGGATATAGCTGGCACCGGGAAGATCCACTGACAAAGTATCGGATACCAGCCAACAGTTGTCCCCTTCGGCCAGTTGCTGACGACAGAGTTCAGCAGCGTAAACCTCAGCCCCCGTCAGATGAGTCTGTGACAATAGATGAAGAATTCGCATAGCGTTAGTAATACTGATCCTCAAAAAATCCTAGTGGTTCGCAATGACAAGTTAGGAGACTTTATGCTCTCCTGGCCCAGTTTTGCTGCTTTGAAACATGCTTTTCCAGAGAGCCGAATTATCGCTCTGGTACCCGCTTATACTCAACCTGTTGCCGAACTCTGCCCCTCAATTGATGAGGTGATTATTGACCCGACTGCGGATGCTGGAGTGAACGGCTTTATTTCACTTTTGAAGCGCATACGTGAGCAGCGCTTTGACCTGATGCTGACCCTGTTCTCTACCACCCGAGTCGGCTTGTTGGGTTTTGCCGCTGGAATTCCCGCCCGTTGGGCGCCAGCCACCAAGTTGGCCCAGATCTTTTATAACCATACCTTAAAACAAAAGCGTTCAAGATCGGAAAAACCGGAGTTTCAATATAACCTGGACCTGACAGAGGCCTGCATCAAGAGTGCTCAAAGTGATAAACCCAACCCCAGCCACTACCAGAGTCACAGTCATATCACCGAGCGTCCCTACTTGGCGTTTGATGATACATCACTGAAGGCTTTGCGCCAGCAATTTGTCGATCAACACTGCATCGTTGCTGAGCAACGCTTAGTCTTTATTCATGCCGGGCATGGGGGCAGTGCAAATAATCTTGGTCTGCTTCAGTATGCGGAGCTGGCAAAGCTGATCAGCCATGAAACAGTTTGTTTTATCTTAACGGCCGGTCCCGGCGAGCTGGAGGATACTCAGAAACTGGCAGCATTGATGGATCAATTTCATCTAAACTATCGAATATTTAATTCAACCGAGGGATTAACTAGCTTTGCCCGGCATCTGGCCTTAGCTGATCTCTTTATCGCGGGATCTACTGGGACTTTACATATTGCTGGAGCTTTAGATCGCCCAACGGTCGGATTTTATCCTAATCGTCGTTCTTCAACCCCGTTACGTTGGCGTACGCTGAACTCACATGGCCGTTACCTGGCGCTAACTCCTCCCAGTGATATCGAACAGGATATGAGTTGTGTCGACCTTTCAAAGGCCGCGGAAGACATTCAGGCGTTTATGGCGCGGTTGTGGTCTGGTGACTATCAAACATGACCGTTATTTTCCGCTGTATACATTTTGTGGTCGATTTTCTCTGATGGCTTACCTGCGCCTAAGGCAAGCCCGGATAGAGTGTCCGATAATAAGTGAATCATGATAAATACTAAGCTCAACTCACTGAATTAAATGTACTTTTACAAATATACCGGAGTCATAACCGACAAAACCAATATATTTGCCATTGGGTGATACCACTAGTTTTCTCATAACCTCCACTGATTTAACAGGGTTCGCTAATGTATTGTTTTCGGTATCCAGACGAAAAACCCCGGACTTGGTTCCTAACCATGCCAGCCCCTTTTTTCCTGCTGTGCACAGAGTTGCTTCGCTTCCAATAGACCAGTGACGCATAACCTCCAATTCTTTATTCAATAACAACACATCACCATCCATGAGGCCCATAATAAGGGTGTTGTTGTCCAATCGGGTCCAGCAGCTGATTGGCTTATAAGGCCTTATTTCAGCCAGCTTTTTATGGGGTTCAATACTGAACCAGGCTAACCTCGTTGTAGGTCCGTATTTATCGTAACTATCCAGATAAAAAGAGTTTTCGGGTCCAAAACGTGCCTTATCGGGGTACCTTAACGGGGTGAGTATGTTTATCCTCTGCCTTGATTCAATATCATATAATATAAACAAATCGCCGCGACCGGGAGCGCCAATAAAATAGCGGCTATCTTCTGAAAACTCATAGGCCATATACCACCCAACAGAATCCGTGAGGGAAACAATCTTCTCCTGAGAATCCACATCCCATAAATCAGTACGCGAAACAAAAGCTGTCTTCCCATCGGGGGATAAACCCGCAAAATCACTCCATCCACCTTTAAATTGACTGATTAAACGCCAGTTGCTGGTATCCATAACATTGACCATACGGTCTTTGACCCATAGATAGCGGCTGCCATCCTTATTAACCGCCTTACCATCAATATCACCGATAAGAGCATTCGAGCGTATCTCTTTAATAACCCGTCCATTACCAAGATTAACAAAGGTAATATGACTGGGATTAGATACTGCAATGACCTGGCCATTACGGAGAAAATTAAACTTATTTGCAGTATTCTCTTCCGACTGATAAACCAGGGGATAATCCAGTTCAATTTTTTTAAAGAATGATAGGTTATTCGGTTTTGTATAAGTACCACTGATACACCCACTCAGCAGAGCAATACAGGCTACCAGTAAACAAATAACACCAGGGGGTAATAATCTTTGCATCAGTACAATCCTTGCAGGTGCGATCACCAAAAGTAGCCCTTAAAAACAGCGAATCAAAACATTCACCAGATAATTAGCGTTTAGCACTGATATAGCCATAAAAGCGACTTAAAAAATAACTGAGTCGGGCATCCTGGTCTTGGGCGATACGGCCAATAACGGGGCTATACTGGTTTCCCCAGGTAAAGGCATTTAATAAAACCCGATCATCAGTCTTCACCGGTTCTGGAGTATCACCAAACATTTTTGCTGCTTCAGCGGCAGTTTCGGTCATCGCCTTAATATCCCCTTTAATGGCATTTACCAATGGCTGGGAGATTACTGTTGCGGGATTTAACTGATTGGAGTGCTGATTATGTTTTTTGATCCTGATCTCCGAATTTAACACCACCCAGTGATCGGGCGTTAATGCAAACGAACGCTTATCCTCAAATTTTAAAAAAGCATCAGCATTGATAAATAAAAAGACCGCATGGCCGTTACGATAGGCCCGTTGGGCATTCAGTAAGTGATCCAGTCCTTTATTGGTCAAAAGATTAGTATGGTCCTCGACGCTTCGATACCCGGCCTTCAGCTTTTCACTGTGTCGTCAGTGAAAAAGAGGTTCAGTTCTAATGCATTCCACTGAAATGGTTCAGGTGTCTGCCTTGGCTGGGCGGGTAGAGACGGATGATCGTCCAGGTCAGGCCTTATTAGCGATTATAGCGCTCTGCCAGTATCAACAGAGCCTATAGCATTATCAACCGAATGCTCTATCAGAACTCGAACCGTTAGACCCCGGCAGAACACTATAGAATAAGTAGATCATGAAAAATATGACTTAGATAGGACTATTGATCAGGACTAATTCATCTACAAATTTTATAATTTAATTTTGATAATCAAAAATTAATTTTAGTATTTGTTATCAATATTTGAGAGTAAACTCTCTACATCAAAATCCAGGCCAGCATCGTCTGTAGAGAGCTGTGATTCTGGAGAAAGCCCGGTTTTGGGAAGGTCGTTTTTTTCGGAAAGGGGCTACTTTAACGCTTTAGTGCGGGACCAAAGATCGGCATATTTAATAAAGCAGGAATGTGCCGAAAGCACGGCCATCAGCAGGCCTCTGCGCCCATCCAAAAATCCTCCTCGAATCAGGTACATCTTTATAAACAGCCCCAAGGCATGCAGAAACGCTTGAGACAGGGATGCTTCTTTCCCACGCTCTTGTTTCTGTTCGGCGAATACTGCCCCATAGCGGGCGGATTTAACCAAATAGTGTTCCATGTCTCTGTAACTGAAATGATCTAATCGGCCGGAGGTTTTGACGAGGCTTATACCGTCGTCAAAAATCATTCGCTCATGGACTTTACGTTGCTGATCAAATTTGCCTTTTAGACGGGGATAGAGTCTCGTACTGGTTGAGCACCAACCACCATGGTTCAGGGCCTTACCAAAGACGTGAGTTTGGATAACTACTTCAAATGCCCGGTTCATTTTCGGGTCTTTTCGCAAAGCCTCTACTTCTGATCTCAATGCGGGGGTGACTCGCTCGTCCGCATCAACCATTAAAATCCAGTCCCCACTGCAGAAGTCGTGCAGTCGCTGGCGTTGTACTCCAAAGCCCTGCCAGTCATCGTTAACAAAGACTTTATCGGTGTACTTGTGGGCAATATCCAACGTACGATCAGTACTGCCAGAGTCCAGTACGACAATTTCGTCGGCCCAGCTACAGCTTTTCAGGCAATCATCCAGCATCAGCTCTTCATTCTTAACCATCACCGCTACAGTAATGGTTTTTTGTGTGCTTGCTTTCGGTTCTGAATTTGCTGTCATATTAATACGCGTCTCAGTTTGCAGATTCGCTGGCAGGGGTTGTCTCTGCGGGACTGGAATTGAGACAGGCCAGCACAGCTTCTACGGTTACATCCGTAAGACTGTGGGAGGCTGGAAGTTCTCTGATTCCCTGCAGACTATCGTCGCCACCCAGGTCTGCCCGGAGAATATGGCAATTTGAGGTTAATGGCGGCGTATAATCGGGAGTGGTGGTTCGGTAAATGGCGATCACATGACAGCCCACGGCGGCAGCTATGTGCATTAAGCCGGAATCATTGCTGATCGCATGTTTTGCCATAGCAAGCAGATCAACGGCGTCGACCAGTTGGGTCTGGCCACAGAGATTCAGGATCTCGCAATTAGAGAGTTGTTGGATCTCTTCGCTGACTGAGCAGTCTTTGGGTGAGCCTAAACACCAGACTTGAAAACCCTGACTGGTCAGGGCATCGGCGGTTTCGGCCCAGTACTGTGCAGGCCATTGCTTGGCAGGGCCGAATTCTGCGCCCGGTAATAGAGCAGCAACGGGTTTCTCTAAGTCCAGTTTCAGCTTTTCAATTAACTGCTGCTGATTCTGCGGATCAACGGTCAGTTCAGGTTCTAGAATTTTGGGCTTTTCCAAACTGATCGGGCTACCCAGTGCGACAAAACGCTCTACCGCGAGGGGCAGGCGTTGTTTATCGAGCATACGCATGTCGTTGATCAGGCCATAACGCATTTCGCCCCGATAGCCGATCCGTTCAGGTACCTCGGAAAAAAAAGGCAACAGTGAAGCTTTCAGGGATCGAGGGATGACAATAGCATGGGTGTAGCGGCCCCGTAGCTTTTTACCGAGTTCCAAACGCTTCTTCCAGCCCCATTCGCCGTGGCTAACATCGAGTACCACGGGATACTGGACTTCTGGCATGCGCGCAAGAATAGGCTCAGACCAGCCGGGAGCTACCACATCAATGGTGCAACTGGATTGATCGGCTTTTAGCTTTTTGAACAAGCTTTGGGCCATTACCATATCCCCGACCCAGGAGGGACCTACGATCAGCCAGCGTTTATCCATGGGTAATTAGCAGTCTCTTTCAGAATGTTGAGTTAGAGTGGTTTATTGAGCAATTGTCCTCTTTTTCCGTTTGTTTGCCCTTTTATTCTTTGTTCAGCCAGGTCAGGTATTCGTTGACACCTTCTTCAACGGTTTTAAACGGTTCGTTATAACCAACTCCGCGTAGTTTACTCATGTCTGCCTGAGTAAAGCTCTGATAAGCACCCTTAAGGTGATCAGGGAAAGGGATATACTCGATTTCACCTTTACCATGATAGGCAATGACCGCATTGGCAACGTCGTTAAAGGGCTGGCTTCGACCTGTTCCGAGATTGAATATGCCGGAATGCTCCGGGTGCTCCATAAACCACAGGTTCACCTTTACAACATCACCCACATAAACGAAATCGCGTTTCTGCTCACCGGCTGCATAATGATCATAACCGTCAAATAACTTGGGGTTTTCGCCTTTTAGTATTTGACCGTTTAGATGAAAGGCAACACTGGACATTGAACCCTTGTGTTGCTCGCGTGGACCGTAGACGTTGAAGTAGCGGAACCCTACCACCTGGCTTTGAAAGCGGGACTCGTTACGGCGCACATATTGATCAAACTGCCACTTGGAATAGCCGTAGACGTTGAGCGGCCCTTCATACTCCAATGCTTCTTTAAACACAGAGCCTTTCCCGTAGGTGGCGGCTGAAGAGGCATAAAGAAAGGGCAGTTGCCGTTCCTGGCAGTAATGCAGCAAGGTCTTGGAGTATTCATAATTATTCTCCATCATATACTTGCCATCCCACTCGGTAGTGGCAGAGCAAGCCCCTTCATGAAAGAGTGCACGAACAGAATCGAAGCGTTCGCCTGACTTTATACGCGCTAAAAAGTCGTCTTTATCCAGGTAATCTGCTATCTGGCAATCCTGTAGATTCCAGAATTTGTGACCGTCACTGAGGTCATCCACAACCAAAATGTCGGTGATTCCTTGCTCATTAAGGCCTTTTACGATGTTGCTGCCGATCATGCCGGCGCCGCCGGTAACGATAATCATAGGTTTACTCTTTGTTCTCGTTAGCTTGAGGGTCGACTTGCTCAGGGCTGCTGTTTTTCGCTGATTCGGACCCTTTTTTATCGCCGTAGTCTAACCCGCTGTTTTGGAGGTTTCCGCCCTGTAGATTGTTCTGACGAATTCGCTTAACAATATTAGAGGTGGAACAACCATCAACAAAATCCAGGATGACCACTTCGCCACCGTTAGCCATCACACAGTCACCACCGGCTACCGCTTCGGGTTCGTAGTCACCACCTTTTACCAGAATATCCGGTAGCAGCTCACAAATCAGCGCTTTAGGCGTGTCATCTTTAGAATCTTTGCCAAAAGGGATGACCCAATCAACACTGGCGAGTCCGGATAGTACAGTCATACGCTGTGGTAACGGATTGATGGGGCGCTCAGGGCCTTTCAGTCGACTGATAGAGTCGTCAGTGTTTACCGCGACAATCAACTTATCACCAAGAGAACGTGCCTGCTCGAGGTACTGTACATGGCCCGCGTGAAGAATATCGAAACAACCATTGGTCATGACTATCTTCTCACCACGAGCATGAGCAATTTGTAGTTGTCGTTTAAGCGCGTGTAGCTCGACAACCCCGGTTTCTTCGACGGCTTCGCTCAGAATGGCTTGATTTAATTCTTCCGCGCTGAGGGTAGCTGTACCCATCTTACCGACCACAATTCCGCCCGCTAAATTGGCCAGGCGGGTGGCATCTTCAATGGATTCATCTGCTGCCAGGGCTGCCGCCAGGGTGCCTATAACCGTATCGCCAGCACCGGTTACATCAAAAACTTCCCGGGCAACGGTGGGAATGTGCATCTCATCTTCAGCACGAATCAGCGCCATGCCTCGTTCACTGCGGGTAATCAGCAAGGCTTCCAGTTCGCAGGCCTCGCGTAGCGCATGGGCTTTTTCAGTCATTTGCGAATCATCTTCCCAACGGCCCACGACCGCTGCAAACTCCGACTCGTTCGGCGTGATCAGGGTTGCACCTGAATAGCGGCTGAAATCATTGCCTTTCGGATCCACCAGTATTTTTTTACCGGCGGCACGAGCTCGGGAGATCATCGCCGTAATTTCATCCAGGCAACCTTTTCCGTAGTCGGAAAAAACCACCACATCGGCATCGGCCAGGCAGGCATCAAAACGATTCAGCAAATGTCCATGATCGTAGTCGGAGAATCCGTCTTCAAAATCCAGTCGGATCAGCTGTTGATTACGGCTCATCACACGAAGCTTTGTGACGGTATCGGAACCGGCAACTTCTTCAAGCTCGCATTTTACCCCGGCTTCTTGTAACTGTACGTGCAAAGCCTCAGCGGCCTGGTCCTGTCCCACCAGAGACAACAGCTGTGCCCTGCCACCCAAGGCGACGATATTCAGGGCAACGTTACCTGCTCCACCGGGGCGACCCTCGTGATCCTGGATATGAACCACCGGCACGGGGGCTTCAGGGGAGATCCGCTGAGTCTGGCCATGCCAATAGCGGTCTAACATCAGGTCACCAACAACCAGGACACGGCCTTTACTAAAATCTGGAATATAGGAAGGTTGCATAATCACTATTCGTTGCTATCAGCCAGTTGGTAGTCTATTTCTTCACACAGCCAGTGACCGATAAAAAGATGAGCTTCTTGGATTCGAGCGGTTTCATTGCCGGGAATGATGATGGAGTGATCAGCAAGATCTTTGAGCTTCCCGCCATCTCGACCCAGAAGGGTTGCTGTGGTAACGCCCATGGCCTTCGCCTGCTCAATGGCTTTGATAATATTGTTGCTGTTACCGGAAGTTGAAATACCGATAACCAAATCTTCTTTACGGGCTAATCCTTCGACCTGTCGGGCAAACAGGGTATCGAATTCATAGTCGTTAGTATGGGCCGTTAATATCGATGAATCGGTGGTCAGTGCGATCGAGGGCAGAGGGCGACGCTCGGCTTTGTATCTCACCATAAACTCCGCTGCTAGATGCTGACTATCAGCGGCACTGCCACCATTACCCATCCAAAGAACCTTGCCACCGGATTTCAAACAGTGGATCACCGCTTCAGCCAAACGCAGAGCATCCGGCCCTAACTCCTTCACTTTTTCGAAGGTTTGCTGATGACGACGCAGCGCATTATCAAAACTGTTGATCAAGATGCTTTACCTTTATCCGGTCCAAAGAGCGGCATTATAGCAGAGCGCCGGGCATGGAAACCACGGCGATGATAATAGATAGTAACAAGCCCTTGACAGTCTGAATGAAAAGCGATTAAATACGCGCCTCCTGATGCCCGGATAGCTCAGTCGGTAGAGCAGAGGATTGAAAATCCTCGTGTCGGTGGTTCGATTCCGCCTCCGGGCACCACTACTTTAAAGCCTTGCAGTTAAATGCAGGGCTTTTTTGTTTTTGGTGATTAAAAATTCTCATGTCGGTGGCTCGGCTCTTTACAATTCAGGGCCTCCAGGTGTAGCGCGACACATAATTTACGGAATCTAGACGCCTAATTATAGGTGTCACCCAATGGGCAACGGACTCTAGTTGTTCTACTCATCGGATATTCTTGAATCAAAATCACGTGGTGTGATTCAACTGCCTTTATTATGTAGTACATTGAGAGGCAACCGAGTTTCTAGGGTCAGATACAACTTTCACAAAGTTTTTATTGTTGTTGCCGGAAAGTTCCAGATCATCTTGGATTATCGAGTGTTGTTGATAGCCTTATTTCGCCCCCGCCGGGCGAGTAACTTTGCTCAGCGCGGCACTTCTGATTACTTATCAATAGTCAAAACGTGCTGTAGTCTTTGCTAACGACAATAATCCTTCCATCGGCTATTCTCTTCTCTATTACCAATCTTTACCGTATACCATAGTGTGGGACCTGTATAAGTCGTCTGAAAATTTTAAGTTCAGTAAGCCATTATAGGCTTTGTTACCAATAACGATATCAGGGAAGAAAATGATTGTTCCAGAGTTTTGGTCAGAATCAAAAATTAAAAAAGTTGTTGATGGTCGGCAATTTACCATTAAAAGATTTGGCTGGTCTGATACCAGTGAAGAGGATGCAAAAAAGCACTCTGAAGAACGGTTGAAGGAAGCCGTTGCTACTCTTGAGGCGGAAAAGGATGTCAGGAGGATTGATCACAAGACTTCATACAATGGCGCTGAGGGTATTCCCATTCGGGAAGAGGTGGTGTCTCGACATCAGGATGTTGTTGTCTCAAGAAACTCCTATGGTGCCCTGTGTATAAACACACCGGACGTGTTGTTTGCTGATATCGACTTTGAATTTGATGCACCCTTCCAGAAATACATCTTGGCTTTCGCCATCTTAGCAGTTTGTGCGTTGTTGACCCGGGCGTATTTTGATTCCTGGGTGGTGCCTGCGATTGGTCTTTTTTTAGCGGCATTGTTTACATCTACAGTTGCTGCGTCTATTCACAAGGTTGCTCTCAGCCTTCGTGGTGGAGCTGAAAAAGTTGCGATAAAAAATATTAGCAAGATATCTGATCAGGATAAAAACCTGAACCTTCGAATATATCGGACTCCCCTGGGACTCAGGGTTTTGGTCATGAACAGGACTTATTCTCCGACCAGCAATGAAGCGATTGAGCTTTTAAAAAAATTTAAATCAGATCGAATTTATGTGCAGATGTGTAAAAACCAGCATTGTTTCAGGGCTCGTGTAAGTCCTAAGCCATGGAGGATTGGTCTGGATCGGCTAAAACCAAGACCAGGGGTTTGGCCTATTAAAGAAGAGCGTATGGCTGAGCGTGTGGACTGGGTCAGAAAGTACGATTTACGATCCGAGCATTATTCATCATGTAGGTTTCTGATGTCTCTTGGTGGAGATGACGTTGATCCGAAAGCAGAGTTTGTTCGACAGCTGCATGACGAGTTATGCAAATCAGATCAGCCCGATCTGAAAATTGCTTAGCGGATTGCAGCTTGTTCAGTGAACGCATTCAGTCTTATTTCTGGCATACAGCAAAGTGTAGACTGGTCAATAGGGTCACACAGGGGGCTGGCAGGTATTGATCATGTTGCCAATAAAGCGCTCAGTTAAGAAATCCTTAAGCTAATCCGGTCATACTGACCGCTGTGATTTATCTCTCTCATTCAAATTGGAGTCGGTTTAATGCGTGTGCTGTTAATCGAGGATGATCAGCTTTTGGGTCAGGGTATCCAGATTAACCTGCAGCAGCGGGGCTATCGGGTTGATTGGTGTCAGGACGGACAACAGGGGCTGCATGGTGTGATTGATCTGCAACCGGATCTGGTGATTCTTGATCTAAATCTGCCCAGTCTTGATGGTATCGGGTTGCTGAAAAAGGCTCGTCATAAGGGTGCATCGATGCCGGTACTGATTCTGACAGCCCGCGATGCGATTGAGCATCGTATAACCGGGTTGGATAGTGGTGCTGATGATTATTTGATCAAGCCTTTTGATATGGATGAGTTGGATGCCCGTCTTCGCGCGCTCCATCGCCGTGCTCACGGGCGTAGTGATGAGATTCTTAACGTTGGTGAAATAGAGATAAGGACAGGGGCACGGGAGGTGTTTTTTCAGCAGCAGCCGGTATCTTTGGGAAGAAGAGAATATGAGTTGCTGTTGCTACTGCTGGATAATCGCGGAAGGGTGTTAACCCGTCGCCAGCTGGAAGAAAAAATCTACGAAGATGATCCGGAAAGTAATGCACTGGAAGTACATGTTCATAATTTGCGTAAAAAGCTAGGCAAGTCGTTGATTACCACTGTGCGGGGTGTTGGCTATTTAATGGGAGACTGAAGTGCGCTCAATACAAAGATATATTCAGCTGACCAGTGCCGCTCTGACGCTATTGGCAGGTATCGCGCTTCTGGTCGGTTCTATCGTCAGTATTAATCACGAGACTGAAGAGGTGTTTGATGCCTCTCTTGCTCAGTCGGCTCAGCTCATTCAGACTTTACTGCCTATTGCTCTGCTATCCGACACTCAGGATCAGTCTTTAACTAAGCCTGCTGGTGATATTCCACTGCAAATGGAGGAAGAGCGTGCAGAAGCTTTAGCCACACTGCTGAGTACCACAGCCGTGCCGGTCCACCATTACGCCAGCAAGCTTGCGTTTATTATCCATGACACTGAAGGGAAGCCGTTGCTCAGGTCTTCGGTTCAGTTTCATCTGCCAGTACCGGAAAGTGCTGGTATACAGCGACAGCTGGCATCAGCAATTGAATGGCGGAGCTACAGTTTGTTTGATCAGCGGCAACAAGTTTGGGTGACTACAGCCCAGCAGTTGAGTGTGATAGAGGAACTTGGGGTGGAAGTACTGGAAAACGTGCTGCCGCCGATGCTGTTAATTGCGACAGCCCTGTTGCTGGCTATTAGCTGGGCGGTGAAGCGAGGTCTTAAACCCTTACGGGAGGTCAGTAATGAATTGAATCAACGACAAGCGAATGATTTATCTGCCATCGATTCCAGCCATATGCCGCGAGAGTTGCAAACCCCTCTGAAAGCTCTAAATGCGATGTTTTTACGTGTTGAAGCGGGATTGCAGCGTGAGCGTCGATTTACTGATGACGCTGCCCATGAGCTACGTACACCGCTTGCGGCCATGAGAATCTATCTTGAGCAGCTACCGGCTGAACAGGATAGCACCCAGGCGCTTCGTCAGGGGGTTACGCGGATGGAGCGATTAGTCGGTCAGTTACTTCAGCTAGCGCGATTAGATCCTCAGCAGCATCAATCAATCAGTCTGGAGACTTTTGATCTTTCGCTAACCAGTGCCGAGGTAGTCGCTGAACTTTATCCACAGGCTCAATCCCGACAAATGCAGATTGAGTTGGTCGGTGACAGCCCTTGCCTGGTTAAGGGGCAGCAGACGTTGTTACAGATTCTGTTGCGCAATTTGCTGGAAAATGCCATTCGCTACAGTAATCCTGAGGATTGTCTGCAGGTTTATTTAAGAAAATCACAGCAAGGTGTTGAGCTTGAGGTTATTGATCACGGTAAGGGACTCTCTGATGAAGAGAAGGGAAGAGTCTTTCAGCGTTTTTATCGCAGTCATAAAGCCGACGGGATGGGGGCAGGTCTTGGCTTATCGATAGTTGCAACTGTAATCGAACTGCATCATGGAAGATGCCATTTACTGGATACTGCAGGTGGGGGCTTAACGGTAAAGATAGAAATTCCTGATCCTTAAGTTTGCCTTAAGAATTCACTGACAAAATTTCAGCATCGATAATCAATAGAGGATATAACGATGCTGAAAATCACCGCTTTTATTTCAACACTCCTGCTTCTGTCAAGCAACGTTCAGGCGGGGCCCCAGTGTACTGATGGCCCAAACCCCAGCTGGATTCCAAAAGAAAAAATGCAGCACCAGATTCGCCAACAGGGCTATAAGATTAAGAATTTTAAGATAACCTCAGGTGGTTGCTATGAAATTTACGGTTGGAACCAGCAATCCCAGCGAGTAGAAATCTATTTTCATCCAGTGACCGGAGCTATCGTGAAAAAGAAAGAAGAGGATTAAGACGATGGTCCTACGAGAAAAAATCAAAGTATGGGATCCCGTTATACGCATCTTTCATTGGTCTTTGGCTGCTTCATTTCTGCTGAACTTTGGTGTACTGGATGATGAGAGTACGGCCCATGAGTGGATTGGTTACTATGTCCTTGGGATATTGGTCATTCGACTGTTGTGGGGATTTATCGGACCCCGGAATGCACGTTTTGTTGACTTCTTTCCAACCAAAGCCAAATTAAAAATGCACTTTGCCGCACTTCTGCGCGGAGAGCCTCATGACCCGAATCGTCATAACCCCGCTGGCGGTGTAATGATTATCGCGCTGCTGAGTACCATGCTGCTGACAGGTTTGAGTGGCTGGATGATGACACTCGATATGTTTTGGGGAACTGACTGGGTTGAGTCAATTCATGATGCGTTTGCCAACATAACAATGTTGCTGGTAATAGTGCATGTTGCAGCGGTTAGTTTTTTTAGCTGGCGCGGCCCACATAACCTGATTCGTATCATGCTGACAGGATACCGTTCACCCTAGCGTTTAGAGGTATTCTTCCTTCGCTGTTTGTTTTTTATACTATGCTTGTTGCTATGGCTTGGCATCCGGGTCCCTTAACCTTTGTATGAAGGTGACCTGCTTGAGTCTAAAATCTGCTTATTTTTTATACAGTTATCGTCAGGATATTTTACGTCGAACAGTTTTTGATCAGCATTGCTTTGTGTTAACTTGTTGAATAATAAGGTTGTTGGTTTTTTGGAATGAAACCTGCTGTAGAAGCTTACGGCCGAAATCAGCCGATATTTCAGTAGCATCGAAGGAGAATACCGTGTTGAAGACAATTATAGGGATATGTGCAGCAATCCTGTTATCGGTTAATACGGCCCAGGCGGCCTTTATTACCCTTAACGAACCGGCCATGGACTCGATATTCTCTCAGGCCAGCTTTGGCTCATCAGCTATCGATATTCGATACGGTGCTACTACAGAAATCGTCGCTCCAGACCTCCTTACTATCACCACTGGCGCTGAGGTGAGTTCCGTTTTTGGACTTCATGTTGGCGCTGCGAATGTGGTCAATTTCTACTTTATTGACACACTTAGTTTTTGTGGTGGAGTATTCAATACAGGGTTTGCCGGTTGTGGAGAGCTTCCTGGGAATGATTTTGTGGTTGAATCAAGTATTGCGGCAGGTGGGTTTGGTGCAGAGTTGCTTGCCCATGAGCTTGGCCATAACTTAGGTCTGGGTCACCAAGGGGGGGGTAATCTGATGAACTCTTCCCTAAACGGCAACACTTCACTGACGGCTGGTCAGGTCGCTAACATACTGGCTAGTCCATTGGTGCAGTCTGACTCCAGTGGCTTCTTTATCAATATCAATCCGATACTGATTCTCGCCGAGGCAGTTTCTGTCCCTGTCCCTGCTCCCGCGACTGCACTGCTGATGTTATTGGGTCTGTTGGTTGTTCGTCGTCGGGCTGCCTAGTTGCATTTTTACCGTAGCATTGGAATATGCTGGCTCGTACTGATTTGTTTTACGGGCTGTAACGGGCAGACTAAAGCGGGTGAAGACTGGCTTAAGGTCTGCCCGGCAGAGCAATTCTGCTTTCGGTATCCGCCAGAATTAAAGCAATCTCCTCAGCTGATTATTGATTCGATAGCAGGTCTTTACACCAGTGAAGACTTGCAACTAAGCTACGACTTTGGCGCTTATTCCTCTAATTTTTCTGAACTGACCAGTCCTGATATTCAAGACATCACTGTTGATGGGCGTGAGGGTAAAGTCTTTATCTCCGGCAAGATTATGGCGTTACACATACCTGCGGTGAGTAGCCAGTTGAGATTTTCCATGCAGTTGCTGTTTCGCGATGATATTGACCCGAAACTTGGCCGAAAAATCTTTGAGTCAGTAAAATTTACCCCTGTTCAGCAGTAAAGCTACCGGCTGTTTCTGAGGGGGGTTGTTTGTTGTTCTAAGGCTCTTTCTGAATGATTGGTAGGTTTTCTGATGGGGCCGGTTTTCTAATAATAACGCCTGCCTTCACTTCTATTGATTTCTCTATTTTGTATTCCAGATCGTAGTTTATTTCGTTTGGCTAAAATATGCCTGATCGGTCAGGACCATTGGCCTAAACGGATTGAACTAATCCTTGCTAAGTTTGTTCAAAGTACAAAATTTAGTCCTATGAGTTAGTATCGTCTATTCTGATTCAGAGAATACTGTACTAAACTTTTTGAAGGATCGACTGGAGAGATGGTTATGGAGAACCCCAGGTTAGCTGGAAGAGAACGCCCGCACGAGTTGACAAAGCGCTTGAAAGCGGACTTTAAGCACCGATGGGTAACTGATGAAAAGCAGAATAGATGGGAGCTCAGGTTCCTGTTTCAGCTGATTGAGTTTGAGAAACCCAGGTCACGGATCAACCTTGCAATGATTGCGAATAGAAACGGGGATGCCCAGGATTTGCAGCACGCTGCCTATCTTGAAATTAATTGCGGTGATGGTGAATTAACTCTCAGGTGGTCTTCCGGGGTTAACTATACGGTTGAGCATGCGATAGTGGCGTTCAGAAATATTTACCCTTTGCAGCAATGGGTTGAGGATATCCTGCTGGCTTTGCAAGGTAATCCCATTGTCGTGTTAATACCGGAAATAGAAGAGTTGGCTTCGAAGTTATCGAATAACCGGGCAGCCCGTTGAACCTTTTTAAGTTGTTATTTTAGAAAGCTATTTGTTTCGAAAAATTACTTCAATGAGGTGGTAGCCAAATTGCGTTTTTATTGGCCCCTGGATGGTTAACAACGCTTTTTTGAAGATTACATTATCTACAGCCTTAACCATTTGTCCGGGACGTACTTCACCGAGATCGCCGCCCTTTCTGGCAGAGTTACAGAGAGAATGTTTCCTGGCTAAGCTGGCAAAATCAGCTCCCTTGTCGAGCAACTGTTTGAGTTTTTGCGCTTCTGGTTTGGTTTTAACCAGAATATGACGTGCTAATGCGGTGGCCATCGATAGTCCTTACGGGTACAGGTAAATACACTCGAAGTAAATTTTAGCGGCTTCGGCAGAAATAGGCGACTTATTTGCTGCTCTGTACTTACCAGACCATATTCTGCCTTTGTAAATGAGATGTCAGTCATTTCGTTATCGGCAAGTATTGCTAAGAAACCCGTTTTGGCCCAGGTAAATCCAGCGCTTTGACAGAATATTACCCTGATGTTTGCTCGGGATAATTCACATCGATGATAGGAAAATCAAACGGATGTCTATACTGTATCAAGTATGGGTGATTTACTTGCTTAAAACAGTTGCACCCTGAGAAGTTGTCGAGAGTATGTCTCCTGATTAAATTTAGAATAATCAACGGGATTTGAATTCCAGAAATATGAATCGAACTAGATATCGTTTTGGCATTCGTAATAAGTTAATCAGCATATTCAGCCTTATTAAGGTTGTTCCTTTGCTGCTACTGGCCTTGCTTGCCTGGAAGAATAGTAGTGATTTAAGCAATCGGGTTGCCAGTGAAAGTAGTGAAATGGCAGGACAGATGATCGACGCTGTTAACGTTGTAGGAAAAATGACAACAACAGAATCGGTTAGAGCGCTTGATCTGCAAGCCCAGGAGTTTCTCGAGAGAATTACAGGCGATACGGCGGAAGCTGTGGCGCAATTTCTTTATCAGCGTGATCAGGATTTAAGGTTTCTTTCGACTCTTCAGGCTGATACCGATATTTATCAGCAGTTTCTTAATAGTAAGACTCGCGGAGTGACGGGTCATAGACCCTGGAAACTCAAGGAGGATGGCAGTGGTTGGGAGGCGCAGGACCCAGTCAGTCCAGAGGATCGGCCGATCAAACCAAAGCTTGCTGAAAATCATAAGGCCTTTCATAGTAGCAACCCTTACCGACGCGAGATTACTCAGTATCGGCCACTGTACCGGGAGATTACCTTTATTGATCTGACTGGTCAGGAGCGGGTTAAAGCGACCAGCGAACTCCGGCAGTCTGCGGAGCTACGTGACGTATCAGAACAACAGAATACCTGGATAAAAGCTGAAACATATTTCTCTCAGTTGGCCGATCTGAAGGCTGATGAAATCTATGTATCCAACGTTATCGGGGCTTACATACCCTCTCCTGTTATTGGCTCCTATACTCCCCAACGGGCAGCAGAAAAAAATATACCCTATCAGCCGGAACAGGCTGCTTATGCGGGTAAAGAGAACCCTGTGGGTAAGCGCTTTGAAGGAATAATACGCTGGGCAATGCCAACCTATAAAGACGGGAAAAAGATCGGTTATGTCACCATGGCGATGGATCATACACACCTTATGGAATTTACCGATCATATTGTGCCGACTCCTGAGCGTTACTCATCGATCTCGGATGCTGGTTCAGGTAACTATGCGTTTATGTGGGATAACCTTGGTCGGAACATCTCCCACCCAAGAGATTATTTTATTGTTGGTTATGATCCGGAGACGGGCCAGCGGGCAGTCCCTTTTTTGGAAGAGAAAACCTGGCAGAAATGGCAACTAAGCGGATTACCTTTCCATCAGTTTGCTGAACAGATACCGATCTACAGCAATCAGTCCCTGGAGAACAAGCCTGCAGCGGCGTTAATTAAGCAGGGATATTTAGGGCTTGATTGCCGCTATCTGGATTTTGCACCTCAGTGTTCAGGTTGGTGGAATCTAACCCAGGATGGAGGGGCTGGATCTTTTGTCATTTTCTGGAGTGGTCTGTGGAAATTTACCACCGCTGCTGCGATTCCTTACTTTACCGGTCAGTATGGTAACAGTCGCCGGGGGTTTGGGTTTGTCACTATCGGGGCGAATGTTAATCAATTTCATGCTCCGGCCGAAGCGGCTCGTGAGAAGGTCTCAGAGTTGATCAGTAAAACGGATCGTCATTTAGCGGATAAGCGGCAAGACTTGCAAAATGGGATTCAGAAGGCTCTGGAAGATACTTCGCTGGAGCTTATCCTCTCTACGCTGATCATGGTTATTCTGGTGATTCTGATTGCCATCTGGATGGCGTCTTACATTACTAACCGGATTACCCGTATTACCGAAGGACTGCGAAATTTTACCAATGGGAGGTTAGCTTACCGGATACAGCCCCAGGCAAATGATGAAGTTGGAGATTTAGCCGAATCATTTAATCAGATGGCTGACACTGTTGATCTGCATATATCCAGTCTTATGTCTGAGGTTCAGCAGCGTAAACTCGCCGAATCCCGGTTGGAGGAATCCCATGGTCTTCTACTAAAACGAGTAGAGCAGCGTACCAGTGAGTTACAGGACTCCAATATGCTATTGAGGCAGGAAAATGCCGAGCGACAAAAGGCTCAGGAAGAAGTCGAGCGATTGGCTCGTATCGACTATCTAACTGATCTGCCAAATCGTTTATTGTTCAATGAACGTCTCGAAGAGAGCCTGCAGGCTAAGAACTCGGCATTTTCGGTATTGTTCATCGATCTGGATAAGCTCAAATTAATCAATGATAACTTTGGCCATGATGTTGGTGACAGCCTGCTCCACCATGTAGCCAGTTGTTTGGCTCGTGCTATCCGGCATGAAGACACTGTCGCACGGTTAGGGGGAGATGAATTTGCTATCCTGGCCCATGACAGTAATGACACCAATGCAGTACAGGAGCTGGCAATACGTTTGCTGAGTGTGCTTTCCAACCCTGTTGCTCTGGATGGCCATCTGATTACGCCGGGCTGTAGTATCGGTATTGCCCGTTACCCCAACGATGCAACGACGCCGAGTAAACTGTTGCATCTGGCTGACATGGCAATGTATCAGGTGAAAAATGAGGGAGGTAATTCTTACCGCTTTTTCGATCTGGAAATCCAGCAGATGATGGAGCAGAACCAGGTTATAGAAGCAGAACTTAGACGAGCAATTGTAGAAGGAGAGCTTAAGCTTTACTACCAACCTAAAGTTTCTCTGGAAGACAGTACGGTGCTGGGGATGGAGGCTCTGGTTCGTTGGCAACATCCTCAGCATGGTTTACTTCTGCCTGATGCTTTTATCGATGCTGCTGAGCGTACGGGAAAAATAATTGATCTTGGAGAATGGGTCTTGGATGAGGCCTGCCGCCAGACAAAAATCTGGCACCAGCAGGGCTATGACACCCTTCGTGTTTCGGTCAATGTTTCAGCGTTGCAGTTAAAAGACAGAAGTTTCTACCAATTTACGCTGGATACGTTACAGAAATACGATCTGGCACCGGTCTATTTGGAACTGGAGTTAACAGAGTCCTGCATCGTTGAAGACAGTCATGTCAATATCCTCACTGAATTACGCGCTAAGGGGGTTTCCATTGCCATTGATGATTTTGGTATCGGTTATTCTTCTTTTGATCGTTTACGACAGCTTAAGGTCGACATGATTAAGGTCGATCGTTCTTTTGTGAAGAGCACAGGCACTCCTGATGACGATGCCATCATCAGCGCCATCATCAATATGGCCAAACCCTTGGGTGTGACAATTCTTGCTGAAGGGGTTGAAACGGAGGCTCAAGAAGCCTTATTGACGGAACTGGGCTGTCACCAATCACAGGGTTTCTTTTTTAGTAAACCTTTGGATGCACCGGGCTTTGAGAGTTTTATGAGTGACCAGAGACATCCGGGTATTATCGATAAGAAAATCGTCGATGGGGATGACAGGGAAGAGGTACAAGATAGCAGAAATGGTACTGATTGAATTTACCATTGCTGAGTAACGGGCTGTGGCTATTGTTCCAGATTCAGTCAAGAACCCTGAACATCGCATTGTTTGCAGATAGTGATGTTAATTTATGCAGCGGTAATAAACCCTGTTACCGCTGCATGCTTTATCAACAACAGGTCTGCTTATTTCAAACCCTGGATGTAGCTGGCGACGGCTTTGATTTCCGCATCGTTTAATTTTGCAGCGATATCACGCATCATACCTGAAGGATCATTAGCACGAGTCCCATCGCGGAAAGCCTTAAGCTGAGTTTCCGTATAAGCGGCGTGCTGACCCTGCAACTGAGGGAATACTGCTAAATCGTTACCTTCACCATTGACTCCATGGCAGGCTACGCAGGCAGCGACACCTTTATCGGCAAGTCCGCTGGTGAAAATGCGCTCACCTTCTTCTGCCAGGGCTGGGTCTGCAGGAGCGCCAGGTTTGAGCGCTTGTGAGGCAAAGAAAGCTCCGACATTGGCGCGGTCTTCGTCAGTACCCACGATATTGGCAAATGCCAGCATGACGGGACTGGGGCGAACACCATTTTTAATATCTTTTAACTGTTTTGCGATATAGCTCGCACTTTGTCCAGCTAATTTGGGGAATGTTGGGGCAAGACTATTGCCATCAACACCGTGGCAAGCGGCACAAGCAGCAGCTTTGGCTTGGCCAGCCGCAACATCTGCTTCTGCATGGGCAAACCCGGAAAGGCCTAAAGAAACCAACAAGCTAATCAGTAATTTATTCATTGAATCCAATCCAATCCTATCTATATCTAAATTTAAGTCCGAAGCCTATACCAGTCACAGGAATCATTGTCGCCCCGCTTTTTTGGCTTACGCCTGCCGAGTCATTTAGTCACTTTGTGTAACTAGACACTATCGCCCTGGTGAAATTTTCGGCATTATATACCAAACTCCTTCCAAACGGGAAAACATCACGTCCCGGACCGCACGAAGTAAGCCAAAGTCTATGTCAGATATTAAAATTCAATACAATAGTGCTCGATATTTAGTCAGTGCCAGTCGATTTGATCAGTGTCCAGCTGATGATGGCTATGAAGTTGCCTTTGCCGGTCGCTCAAATGCCGGCAAATCCAGTGCAATTAATGCGCTTACCGGCAATTCAAAACTTGCTCGAACCTCAAAAACCCCGGGACGCACCCAGCTGATCAATTTCTTTGATCTTAACGTCGAAAATACCCGACTGGTGGACCTTCCTGGCTATGGATATGCCAAGGTGCCTATGGCAATGAAAGAGCATTGGCAGAAACATCTGGATACCTATCTGCAAAAGCGTGATTGTCTGAGGGGACTGGTGCTGATGATGGACATTCGCCACCCAATGAAAGAGTTTGATCAGATGATGGTCGAATGGTGTCAGAATTCTGAGATGCCACTGCATATCCTTTTGACTAAAGCAGACAAACTAAAACGAGGACCTGCTCAGAGCACATTGCTAAAATTGCAAAAGGAGCTGATGAGTGAAATGGGTGAGTTAGTAAGCATTCAAACATTTTCAGCACTCAAACGGACCGGCGTTGATGAGCTTCGAAAACGTCTTGATAACTGGTTACTGGCTCCTCAGCTTAGCGAATAGTTCTGGTTTTAAGTAGTCGCGTCTCTCGGTTAGCACAACCTGATTGCAGATAACAAGTGCAACACTTTAGCTGCTGTTAGCGCTTGGTTGTCAGAGCCAGTTTTTAACAGCATTTTGCTCCACTACTATTCAATACCGACATATTGATCAACAAATTTTCTTGTCTCTCTGGTGTTCTCGGCTAAGGTATTAATCAACTGATTAATGACTGATTGGAGAGGCTATGAGCCCGCGGAGTAAGGATGTTGCTTTGATCAACCGAAATCAGCTGTCGGTTCGTGAACGCTTACTGATCGCGGCTAAATACTGCTTTCTTGAAGAGGACTATCATCGTGTTTCTACTCGCAAAATAGCCGAAGAAGCATCCACCACTATCGCCATGATTCGTTACTATTTTGGCAATAAGGAAGGGCTTTATCAGGAAATGATCAAAAAGCAGATTGAGCCGGTTATGGATGCCTTTAAAGCGCTTAATGATGGGCCTTTACCGGACAATCTGAAAGAACTCTTCAGCGCCTATTACAGCACCATGGTACCCAACCCTGAGTTTCCGATTTTAATGATGAAGACTTTGAGCCTGAAGCAAGGGCCTAGTCGGAACTTCATTATTAAAAATGTGGTTATACCTTTTCAGCGTCTCTTTTTTCAGCTGATTGAACGCCAGCAGCAGCAAGGAAAAATTGATGCTGATTATGACCCTCAATTGTTGGAGATCAGCGCCTTCAGTTTGATGGTCATGCCGATGCTTGCCCGACCGATGCTGGAAGAGAAGCTGGGCAAGCCCGCAGATTTGAATTTTTATCTGACTCTCGCTACCCATAATAGCCAATTATTAAGTCGTGGATGTTTGCCCTCGGCTATTGCAGAAAAGGATCTGTAAGATGACTGGGTCACAGGACAATAAAAGCCGCTGGTGGTTCATGTTGCCGGTACTGCTCGGAATAGGGGCTCTGGTTTTTATGGTAAAGAACAAACAACCATTGTCGCTGGTCCCTGAGCTGGAACGATCAACGCCGGTGGAAGTTTATACTGTCGTTAAACATCCACTGGCACCGGAAATAGTGGCCTATGGACGGGTTCGACCCAAAAGGGCCTGGCAGGCAGTAGCTGAGATTGAAGGCCGTCTGATCTATAAACATCCTCAGCTGGAACGGGGACAGTTTCTGAAAGCCGGTACAGTGCTGGCCAGGGTAGACCCGCTTCAATACGAATTACAGTTAGCTGAAGCCAAGGCAGACCTTGAGTCAGTTATGTCAGAGCTCTCCAGCCTGGATGTGGAACGGGATAATACCCGGTTATCTTTGAATATTGAACGCCGACAGCTCAAGCTCTTTGAAGATGAGCTTGCGAGGAAAAAATCCCTGCTAGGGAAGAAGCTTATCGCCAGTTCATCTTTTGATCAGGAACAGCGTAATTTGCTAAGCCAGCGTCAGAAGGTACTGGATCTGGAAAACCGACTCCGCGTTATTCCTTTGGAGCGGGAAGTGATGGAGGCCAAACGCAAGGTCCAGCAGGCAAAATTGGCTGACGCGGAGCTTGAACTGTCAAAAACCGTCATCAGTCTGCCCTTTGATGCGCGTATCATTGAAGTTAGCGCGGAGTTGGATCAGGTTGTCAGTAAACAGCAAAGCCTGGTAACGGCCCATGGGCTAAAGGCAATGGAGGTCGAATCTCAAGTCAGCATCCATGATATGAGAGAGCTGATCAGCATTATCCCTGCCGAGACAGTCATTGATCTTGGTAATACCAGTCCTCGGCAACTGCTGCCGGAAACTGAAGTGCTTTTAAATTCTGGAAATAGCCTGATCCGCTGGCAGGGCGAAGTGACTCGCATTAGTGGCCGTGTTGATCAGAATACCGGTACGGTTGGTGTCATTGTTGAAATACAGCAAGATCTAACTCGGCTCAGGCCAAGTCAACAGGGTCCCCTGATCGATGGCATGTTTGTTGAGGTGCGCAGTTATGGTGTTAAATCTTCGTTGCTGGCGATACCCAACCAGGCACTGCATGATGGTCAGGTTTATCTGGTTAATGATCAGCAGCGTTTAGAACTCAGGACAGTAGGGACGCTATTCAGCAGTGGAGGATGGACGGCGATAAAAAGCGGTCTGGAGACCGGGGACCGTCTGGTTATCAATGATCTCATCCCGGTCATTGAGGGAATCCTTTTAGCACCGACAGAGGTCCAACTGCCCAGCAAAACTGGGGTCTCAGGTAAATCTGTCGTTTCAGACATACTTGTCGAACCCGGTCAGCTTGAAGTTGCGGATGATCACGCTGCTTCCGCTGGAACCGTTAAAGCGGATAAAGCCTTGACCGGGGAGAAGCGTTGATATGTTGCGATTATTTGCAGGTCATCCGACCGCCGCTAACTTGCTGATGATATTGCTGTTGGCGCTTGGACTGATGGCTGTCCCTGATATTATGCGCGAGACTTTCCCTCAGTTTTCAAGCTCTGAAATTGAAGTGTCTGTCGCTTACCCAGGAGCAACTCCTGAAGATGTCGAATATTCAATATGCCAGCGTCTTGAAGATGCAATAGAGGGCACGAGTGCGTTAAAGGAGACGCAGTGCGAGTCTAGAGAAAGTTTGGCCCGGCTCACTGCCGAAATGGCTGAAGAGGGTGATATAGGGCGCTTTATTAATGATATTAAAACGGCCGTTGATGCGATTAATGATTTTCCGGAAGAAGCAGAGCAACCCATAGTTAAGGAAAAAAACCGCTTTGATCAGGTTATTAGCCTTGCCGTCACTGCAGAGACTTCTCTGCCCCACCTTAAACACTATGCTGAGGATCTGAAGCGTCGATTACAGCAGATTCCCGGAGTGGCGCTGATTGACTTACAGGGCTTTTCGGACCATCAATTGCGAATAGAGCTTTCTCTGCCGTTACTTCGTCAACACAATCTCAGCTTATCTGATATTGCATCTCAAATCAGTCGACAGAACATACGGCTGCCTGCGGGTCAGATAGAAACTGACCGCAGTACTCTGTTGTTGAGATTTGATGATCAACGGGAAACCCCTGATGATCTGGCCCGGCTGGTCATTGCTTCCAGTTCGGCTGGTGCAGCGATTCGATTAGGTGATATTGCTGTTATTACGGACCGATTTGAAAAAGATGAAGAGAAAGTTTTTTTTGATGGACAGCCTGCCAGTATTCTAAAAATCAGCAAGTCAAAATCAGACGATGCTCTGGATTTACTCGCCAGGATTGAAGCTTTTGTTGTCGCAGAGCAACAGCGCAAGCCGGCGGGCGTCTCATTGACTCTTACCCAGGACAACACATCGCTCATTAAAGACCGACTGAGTATGTTGCTGAAGAACGGCTGGCAGGGTTTTATCCTGGTCGCATTAACTATGTGGCTGTTCTTCAGTTTTCGATATGCGTTTTGGGTATCGATGGGGTTGCCGGTTTCTTTTCTGGGTACCTTGTTCGTGATGGGGCTCTTTGGCGTCAGTATCAATATGATGACGATGGTTGCGTTATTGATGGCCATCGGCATTCTGATGGATGATGCGATTGTTATTGCCGAGAGCATCGCTGCCCATGTTCAGCGCGGTGGTTCCATTCTGAACGGGGCTGTGGAAGGGGTTAAGCGAGTGGGTAGTGGGGTACTCTCCTCTTTTTTAACCACGCTTTGCGTGTTTGCAGGAATGGCTTTTCTGGAAGGGGATATGGGTAAAGTCCTCAGGTTTATCCCCATCGTGCTGATTATTACCTTAACTGTCAGTCTGATTGAAGCGTTTCTGATATTGCCTGGCCACCTTGTTCACTCTCTACGTAAAGACGGGAAGCAGTCAGATACTAAGGATCCCGATGAACAGAAAAACAATACACCGAAAGATAGTGTATCGAAAAGCCGTGAGTTGAGAAATGGTGCGCAGGTTCAGCAATCTGATTTATCTGTTGAACCTGATCTCAATGAAAAACAAAGCCTCCCGTTTTCATTTAAGGCCCGATTTCAAACAGCCTTTGAACATTTTCGGACTCAGCATTTGGTCGCGCTTGTAGAATGGCTGATTCAATGGCGCTATCCATTTTGCGGATCAGTAATCGGACTACTGTTTTTGTCTTTGGCGCTACCTGCTGGAGGAGTGCTGAAATTTGCCGCTTTTCCTAATCTGGATGGTAACCTGGCCGAAGCCCGATTATTGATGCCACAAGGGACACCCTTGTCTCTTACAGAAAACGTAGTGCAGCGCATAGTTGGCGAAGCGGAAGCAATAAATCGACGGTTATCAGCTGAACAGCCTGAGCAACAGTCTTTGGTGGAACACCTGACTGTGCAGTATAACCAGAACGCAGACTCTTATGAGTCCGGCAGTCACGTAGCCACTGTGCGCCTGGACCTGCTGAACTCGGAAACCCGTGTGACTGACATTGATGATTTTATCAATGAGTGGCGTCAGCAGGTCGGAGATATCCCCGGTGTTATAGCCATCAACTTTAAGCAACCGACACTGGGACCTGCTGGTCGAGCCATTGAAATTCGCCTCCAGCATTCTGATCTTGATCAGCTAAGGCAAGCGTCCTGGCAACTACAACACTGGTTGCAACGTTATGAAGGGGTCTATGATTTGATCGATGATCTTCGGCCTGGTAAAGAAGAGGTGCGAGTCAAACTCCGTCCTGGTGCTGATAGCTTTGGGGTTAACAGTCAAATGATTGCTACCCAATTGCGTGCGGCCTTTCACGGCAGTACTGCTGATGAGATTCAGGTGGGTACCGAAACGTTGGAACTTGAAGTGCTGCTTTCAAAAAATGACCGCAGTGAAATGGCTAAGTTTCGTAACTTCCCTATTGTTTTACCGGATGGTAATCAAATCCCCTTAAGCACCGTCGCACAGCTGGATCTTGGCCGTGGCGTCGCACGAATCAACCGTATTGAAGGAATCAGAACACTGACACTCTACGGTGAGGTAGATTCAGACATAACCAATACCAACGAACTTTTGCAGGAAACACGCAAGGAGTTTTTGCCAGATTTACTCAAGCAATACCCGGGTCTTACTGTCAATCTTGAAGGGGAAGCCGCATCCAGTCAGGAGACTGGCTCTTCTATTCTGATTGGGTTTGGTATCGGTTTGCTTGCAGTCTATATCATTTTAAGTTTTCAGTTTCGCAGCTATTTGGAGCCTTTTATTGTCATGCTGGCGATTCCGTTGGCGTTGATAGGAGTATTCTGGGGGCATTTGATAATGGGCTACGATCTATCGATGCCAAGCATGGTCGGATTTGTATCCTTGGCCGGTATTGTCGTGAACAACTCGATCCTGTTGGTTCAATTTATCAAGTGGCACCAACAGCAGGGCTATCATATTCACGCTGCAGCGGTGCTCGCCAGTCGCGAACGGTTCCGGGCGATATTTATTACGACAGCGACAACTATCGCAGGTCTGATGCCATTACTTTCGGAAACCAGCTTACAGGCCCAGATACTCATCCCACTGGTTTTGAGTATTGTATCAGGATTGTTGATCACAACGATCTTGGTGCTATTAGTGATTCCTGCCTTGTATTGCATACTTGATGACTTTGGCCTGACAAGCAAATTGGAGTCCATTGATTCTGCTGATGAGCAGAATGTATCGGAGACTGGTAGAATAGCGACAGACGCTTAATCAGATCAGGGATTCAGTGAGCTGGCAAGTGGCCTGTTTTATTGATCCTTTAATTATCTTTAGTTAGCAGTCGATCGTTAAGTACAGATATTTACCTACTTAAGAATACGAGAGTCCGTTGTGAAATTTGTCATTGGTATTATTTTTGGAATTCTGATTGCAGTCCAGACACCCGCTGCGTGGGATGCCTATAACCGAGCGAAACAATGTGACTCCTCAATGGCAAAACAACTCAGCAGCAGTTTTGCCAAGGCCCATCCTGATCTGGATGTGGTGGATTGCTCCTTTGCTCATTTTTATAGCGAAACTATCAAGGGTCAGTTAGGAATTCAGTAAACGAAACAGGCCACTGAACAGACTGCCGGGTCGAATCAGTAATGTTGATCTTGAGCCGGTATGAGCTATAACCGTCATCAAGGCCAGAGTATATTTGCTCTGACCTTGTTACCGATAACCAGCCTTCCATCTGATGAGTTTAGCAACGGGCTGAGTTCCGAAAATACGGGACAGGATATAAGAATCAGTCAGTTTTTTAACTGTTGCAGGCTTCTTTTAATGCCTTGCCGGGCTTAAAGCCGACGGTGGTACTGGCAGGAATCTGGATTTCTGCACCGGTTTGCGGGTTCTTACCTGTCCGGGCTGCTCTCTGTCGTTGGCTGAACGAGCCAAATCCGATTAAGGAGACAGTCTCTCCGTTTGCTAGGGCATCGGTAATACTATCGGTGAATGCATTCAGTGAATCCTGTGCCTGGACTTTAGTAATGCCGGCTTGCTCTGCAATAGCCGCTACCAAATCAGTCTTATGCATATTGACTCCTTTATTTATAGTTGGGTTTAAAGAGTCTCTGAAAGTCTTGAACAGCAGGTTCTGGAGTCACAGGACTTAATCAGAGTCTCCCTAAGGATGCTTGGGATAGGCTTCAAGAAAATGCTATTAAAACAACCCTCTAGTTGAAAGGCAAAATGATTTTCTCTGTTGGAGTTGATCACCATTAATCTGCTTACTTGAATAACACTGCAAGATAGCGCATCCTCTGCGCCTTGATTTCGTGCTCTGCTTCACAACGGCTATTCGTTTAAGCAAGGTTTATTAACTGTAACATCCAGGATCTTTGAGTTTGCCGGATCGCCATTCCCTCAGTATTCAGTCTGCATCAACTCATTGGCGTAGTTATCGCCGTGCGCCGAGTATCAAGCTGCCCCGAAAATGGCGCCATTGGCTTTTGGATCAAGGGTCTTTGACCCAACGATTAATCGAGAAAAGTGATAAGAACTTTCATGTTGAGGTTGTTTATCTAGGTTGGGACAAACCTTCGGCTTCAGAAGCTCATGCATTAAATATCCATCCGCGTCAGCAGGTACTGATTCGGGAAGTCAGGCTTTGTGGTTATGGAACGCCCTGGGTTTACGCCCGTAGTATTATTCCGGCATCTACCTTAAACGGGCCGCAAAGAGTGCTGAAAGGGCTGGGAAACAGACCTTTGGGAGCTTTGCTGTTTAAAGACCCGACGATGAAGCGAGGACCGATTGAAACAGCACAGTTACCGTTAAACCAGGGACCTGAACAAGCCTGGGCACGACGTTCGGTATTTTATTTACGCGGCAAGCCCCTTCTTGTGACCGAAGTTTTCCTGGAGTCGTTACTGAATGTACAATAGATCGCTGAATTCACTAGCGTCTGCAACCAAGCCTGTCGCTACGACCAACCATTTCACCTGACTGAATGCCTGACAGGTTTTCAGCAAATAACATTGCAGGACTTATGGAGATCATCCGTCAGCTTAACCAGGATAAACTGCTCGCTTATATTCAATTGATGCGAGTAAATAAGCCCATCGGTATTTATTTGCTGTTGTGGCCGACGCTTTGGGCTCTCTGGGTGGCGGCTGAGGGCATTCCGGACACTCAGGTATTGATTATTTTTGTATTGGGTGTCGTTGTTATGCGATCAGCAGGCTGCGTGATTAATGATTATGCTGATCGTAAAGTGGATGGTCATGTCAGCCGGACAAAAGATCGACCGTTACCTTCCGGGCGGGTAACAGAAAAAGAGGCGCTGGGACTGTTTGGTGTGCTCTGTTTGTTTGCTTTTGTGCTGGTCCTGTTTACCAATAAAGAAACGGTGATGTTATCGGTAGGTGGTTTATTTCTGGCTGCCTGCTATCCCTTTATGAAACGATATACCTATTTACCTCAGGTTGTTCTGGGGGCTGCGTTTGCCTGGGCTGTGCCAATGGCATTTACCGCCCAAACGGGGACTGTTACTCAGCAGGCCTGGTTAATTTATGCGGCAACCCTGTTGTGGACGGTGGCTTATGACACACTCTATGCCATGGTTGATCGGGAAGATGATTTAAAAATCGGCATAAAATCTACTGCGATTCTATTTGGCGAAGCGGACAAAATGATAGTCGGAGTGTTACAGGGGATGGTCATCCTGACATTGTTGTTGTTAGGCCAGCAGTTGTCACTTGGCTTTACCTACTATATGGGCGTAGTTGCCGCCAGTGGGCTTTTCGTATACCAGCAATGGCTGATTCGAAAGCGTGAAACCGACCGTTGCTTCGAAGCGTTTCTTAATAACCATTGGGTGGGAAGTATTGTTTTTGCCGGTTTGTTTTTAGACTATCTGGTACATACCCCTGCAGCAGTGGGATAGCTTTGCTATCTAAGACGCTATCAAACCGGTGTTGTCATGATATTAAGATAAGTGTCGGTTAAGGCTGCTGCAACAGTAGTGATGGATTTACGGCAGCGAGAATAAACTGAAATCAGGCCAATATGCAGATGTTGAGTCTGCAATAAGCTGGCCTGATTCAGAGCTTGGACTAGGTCTGTTCAATAATCTGGGCAGAGCTTTCCGGAGCAAACTCTTCAACCCAGAAAATTGTTGCTCCGATAACGGCTGCAGGCATGATTAGCAGGTTAAGTACCGGTATTACCATTCCCAGTGATACCAAACCACCAAAACCCAACGAACTAAGGCGTCGAGTCTTCAGATTACTGCGTAAATCTGAAAAGCTTACCCTGTTGTTATCCATTGGATAATCGCAATACTGGATTGCCATCATCCAGGCTCCGAACAAAAACCAGAGTGCTGGAGCAATAAAGCCGATTACTGGAATCAGGGTAATCAGCAGCAGTATCAGAAAGCGTGGAAGCTGATAAAGCAGCTTTGACATTTCGCGATGCAAAGCACGAGGAACACTGGCGAGCAGCGCCTTCCAGCCATCATCTACAAGTATTTCACCTCGAAGCCGCTGTTCAACCCGTTCTGCCAACAGACCGTTGAAAGGAGCTGCGATAAAGTTGGCAACGATACTGAAACTAAAATAAACGCTGATTAACACCAATATTGCAAAGACTGGCCACATAAACCAATCTAAAAATGAGAGCCAGTCCGGCATCAGTGAAAGACAGTATTCAACCAGAACAGAAAACTGTTGCATCAGTAAATAAATAGCCAGGGTAAACAGTACCAGGTTAATGGCCAACGGCACTATAACAAAGCTGCGCAAACCTGGTTCAGTCAGCAAGCCAAAGCCACGGATCAGATATCCAAATCCTCTAAATGGATTACCTTTCATAAGATCAATCCCTGTGAAGTTTTGGCCGGTAAACATTTAATCATAAATAGCACCTTTCAAATGTCCCTTGAGGTACCTCCTGAGACATTACCAGTTGTTAACGAAGCGCAACACAATTCCCATAAACATGATGACGATACCGATTCGATGGAGGATGAACTCTTTGTGAATCATCGCCATATCTGCCTGCCAGAACATCAGTACTGACTTGAAGTTCCTGGTTCGCTTCAGGTAGATAATAATTGAAGAAACAAAAACGAGAAAACCCAGAATCAATAATACGGGTTCAACAATATTCAGATACATTAACCAGTCCTGCAACTCAGCGATAAATAATTTAAGGCCCAAACGCTCAGACTATTGTCACTCAAGGAAGAGTTTCAGCAGTCCACACCCAACGCCCGTATCAGTTTATGGTAACGATCTACCTGAATTGTCTGTAGTAGACCATTGGCTGAGCGAAATGTTGCGACCACCAATGCTTTAATGGTCAATAAACAATTGCGCAACTGTAATGATTGCCCATATTTAAACGCCCTGCTCTGAAGAGTGGTTGCTAAAAGCAGTCACTGATCACCAGTTGTCCGGTACTTTAAACACAAACAGCTGTGGTCGTTGATCTCCCGCATTAATTTGCCGAGCATTGCCGTTATTGTCCAGTACAAGATATAGATGCTGGCCCCATCGGGCAAGACCTTCTGCTTTACCAAAGCGCTGATCCTGGTAAGCATATTTTGGATCTTGTTCCACTTGAGCATAGCTCCAGCAATGGTCGGGCTTAAGCTTTGACTTTGGTGAGGTTTTTTCAGCCCCTGGCGTTTTTATTAATGCTGCTTTTAACTGAGACAGATTTCGTCGGCAGATCTGGAAGTGATTGCGTTCCAGAGTATAAAGTGAGTTGCCCTCCAACCATAGGCCAGAGAAGTCTTTGGGCCGAAGTAATGAAGGAAAGCCACTCATATGATGTGCGCCCAGTACTGTTAAGGGGGGCTCATGTGCTGGATTGTTTGCTTCCATAAGTACCAGCCCACGAGGTTGTCGTTCTGCCGCTAGGACCAAGGTGTTGCCGTTTACGGCAAGCCCTTCAGCAAAGGCATTGTGCTGCTCGAACAGCCCTTTACTCCGTCCTGTCGTGTAACTCTGACTCCCCAGCCACCGCAGAGAGCCATCGGTGTCCTTGACCAATACCTGGGCCAGGGTTTCACTAAGTACGTAGTAACGCCCTTGGGAGTCACAGCCGATCCCTTCCCAGTCATATTGGTGACTGAGCCGGCTCCACCAGCGAGTGCCAAAGGAGTAGGGGGCAAGGTCAGGTTTCGGGATATCTCCAATATTTATATAGGCATGAATTACTGCCACTTCTGAGCTGCTATCTATGGAGAAAATGGTTTCATTGTGATTATCGGAAACCATTAATAGCTGATTATTGCAGACAGCTAATCCAGAAGGTTCAAGATCTTGGATCCTTCCCGATGTTTCTTCTATCGGCAGTGCTTTTTCCAGGCTAAGTGGTTCAACCGGCAGAGAATCTGCCCACAGAGGTGATGATATTAACCATGAGATAAGTGATAAGGTAAAGTTCCTGTAAAGCATCAAGGGTATCCTGTTCCAACCTAGGCTATGCTGTATAACCGGTAAAATGGAAACAGGATACTTTTATGAAAGCTGTACGTCTTCATCAATTTGGTGGTCCAGAGGTATTGAGCTACGAGGACGCCCCCGTTGCTTCTCCTCATTCGGGGCAGGTACTGATAAATACAATAGCTGCCGGTGTTAATCCGATTGATTGGAAAACACGTGATGGGGGTGGGGCTTCCGGTTTTCTCGGAGATTTCCCGGTGATACTCGGGTGGGAATGTTCGGGGAGAATAGCGGTGATTTCTTCTCATCAGGGACGTTCTCAGGAGAAAAATACACAAGGCGCTGATCGCGAGTGGCAGGTCGGTGATCTGGTCTTTGGACTGCTTAATTTTCCGGAAGCCGGAAACTGCTATGCAGAAAAGGTTATTGCGGATACTAACCACATTGCTCGGATTCCGGATGGTCTTGATCCTCTACTGATGTCAGGACTGCCATTGGTTGGGCTGACAGCATGGCAGGCGTTGTTTGAGGCTGCGAATCTACAATCAGGTCAGAAGGTTCTGGTCCTTGCGGCTGCAGGAGGGGTGGGGCATATAGCGGTACAGCTTGCCAAATGGGCTGGAGCCTGGGTAGCAGGTAGTGCCTCATCTTATAATCAAGAACAACTCATTCAACTCGGTTGTGATCAGGCGATAGACTACCGGCAACAGCAGTTGGATGAGGTGTTAAGTGATATTGATGTAATCATTGATGCTGTAGGAGGTGAGACTGCAATTGCCGCTTTGGATTGCCTTGCGGACGACGGCATCACGGTTACGTTACCATCTGTCTCTGCTGCACAGGTTGTTGACGCCGCAACAAAAAAGAATCGAAAAGCGGTACCGATGCGGGTCAGTCCAAATGCTGCTCAGCTGGAAACACTGGCACAGTTGATGGCTGATGGGGAATTGAAGTTGAATCTGGACCGGGTCTTTCCGTTGAATCAGGTGGCGGATGCTCATCTGCGTAGCCAAAATGGACGTCCTCAAGGAAAGATTATTTTGAAAATCGCTGACTGACAGCGGTGGGCCTGGGCGAATAAAACATGCTGTTTGGTGGTATTCGCCCCTTAATGCTGTCGATAATAGAAACTATCAGCGTTTTTTCTGATATAGCCCGATGGCACAGAGAATAAGCCCAAGTACGGAAATCAGCATGGCACCATTTACCCAGCTGGTATGTCGTTGAAAGTACGAGATGAAGGGGTGGTTCTGAGAAAAGTCGCAAACCTGTCTGCTGTAGTCGAATGAGCCCTGTTCCCGCAGGCATTCGTTTACCAGAGACAGTTCAGAAAAATACCCGCCCAGCAAAATTGCCATCGGGAATATCAGCAGTACCAGTCCAATACGCAATGTCGACATATGTAAACCTATCGTTGTTGTTCTTTTAATCTATTCGTCGTCACAGATACCGATATTACTGACGCCTTCATTGGCAGCGAGCTGGCGCAGCTGATCCAGCATAGATGCTTGCTGAGTCTTTATTGAACGGAGCTGTTCGAACACCTGCTGTTGAAACTCCAGCTCCTGATCCATCAGCTCATGAGTGTTAATGAATCGGACCAGTTCTTCGTCAGATAACTCAGGATCTGCAATGACTTCTAAATAGGTTGCCACAGATTCCAACGACAATTGACCGATATTTTCGGCTTCTTCGGCACTTGCCTGCTCCATCTGGGTGATCGCCGCACAGACTGCCACGGAAGCGTCCAAAGCGGGATAAACACCGTACATATCATAGTCACTTACATCAGGAACTTCGGCATCGACCCGTTCCAGTTGGGTTTCAAAATTAACTTTACCACCCCGTTGACAGAGCTTTTCCCAAACCTTGTCCAAGGCCATTCGAAGCACATCAGTGTTACCTGTTTCTGTTACTCTTGAGAATAGCGCGTAATTCGGGAACATCCTTTCGGCAATTGCTGCGGTAAAGGCAGCCAATTTCCAGGCTTCGAATTCCTGTAGATTCTGCTTGGTTGCCTGAGTTGTAAAGTTGTTCATCGAGATGACCGCTCCTCTGTTTGTTACCGGGCCTATTTTACGCTACTCATGATGCTGGGGGCACGATATATTCTCTTGGCTCAAAACTGCCATATATTTATTGAGTTAAAGACCGCTATCGGACCTTTTAGTCAATTCATCAGGGGGATTGTTACCAAGAAATTGTTACCTGTATAAGTCATTATAAAAAAACCCGCAGCTCTTACTGCGGGTTCTCAGATATAAAGCGATCAGGCAATATTCACCAGGATGTTATTTCTGATGGTAGGCTGCGCTGAGTTCATGCACCGCATCGACAAATACTTTTGCATGATCTGGATCTGCATACTGGTGAATACCGTGGCCGAGGTTAAATACATGGCCGAGGTTAGGGCCGAACCCTTCCAGAATAGATGCAACTTCGGAGCGAATACGTTCTGCGGGAGCATAGAGTACAGATGGATCCATATTACCCTGGATGGCTACTTGATTACCTACACGCTGGCGGGCGTCGGCAATCTCTGTTGTCCAGTCCAGTCCCAGTGCATCGGTACCTGTAGCTGCAATGGATTCCAGCCATTGACCACCGTTTTTAGTGAACAGGATGACAGGGACTTTGCGGCCATCATGTTCACGGATCAGTCCGTCGACAATTTGCTTCATGTATTTCAATGAAAACTCCTGATAGCAAGGACCGCTGAGTACTCCGCCCCAGGTATCAAATATCTGCACGGCTTGGGCCCCTGATCGAATCTGTTCGTTCAAATAGGCGGTAACGGTAACGGCCAGCTTATTCAGCAGTTCGTGCATCACTTCAGGGCTGGCATACATCATTTGTTTAATATGGCGAAAGTCCTTACTGGATCCTCCCTCAACCATATAGGTGGCCAGGGTCCAGGGACTGCCGGAAAATCCGATTAATGGTACACGTCCGCCCAGAGCTGATCGTATTGTTGTGACAGCGTTCATCACATAGTCAAGATCGGTGGACACGTCAGGTATTGGTAGATCCGCAACATCTTTCTCTGTTCGTACTATTTTTTTGAATCGAGGACCTTCCCCGGTCTCAAAATAGAGCCCAAGACCCATTGCATCTGGAATAGTGAGAATATCTGAAAATAGAATCGCTGCGTCTAGCTCAAAACGTTCAAGTGGCTGCAGGGTAACCTCACAGGCAAACTCAGCATTGCGGCACAGGCTCATAAAATCACCGGCTTGACTGCGTGATGCCCGGTATTCAGGGAGGTAACGACCAGCCTGACGCATCATCCAGACAGGAGTAACATCTACCGGCTCTTTTAGCAAAGCCCGTAAAAACCGATCGTTCTTTAATTCAGACATGTGATAGTTGCTCTACTCTTTAGACAAATTGCGGCTCAGATAGTGAACAAAAAAACAGCTCGCGATTTAATTATTAAACAGGCCCTTATTATAGAGGCTCAGAAAGTAAAAAGGCACGGAAACCCGTGCCATAAATGATATTGCTCAACCGTTTCTGCTGTCCTTTGCATGGTCGCCGGCAGAAGGCATCAATTAACCCATGTCTTCAGGGTAATTTCTTAGCCTAACTCCTGAGTTAATGACCAGACGTTATCAGCCAGGTCGTTTAAGAGTGATTAAACCTCCAGGAAATCTAAGATGCCTTCTGCAGCTTGACGGCCTTCCGCAATTGCAGTGACTACTAAGTCTGATCCGCGGACCATGTCGCCACCGGCAAAAACTTTGGGATTAGAGGTCTGGTAACTATGCTTGCCTTCCTCGGCGGCTATCACGCGCCCATCGTCATGCAACTCAATACCAAATTTTTTAAACCAGGGCGCAGGGCTGGGGCGGAATCCGAAGGCCACTAAGACTGCATCTACCGGTATAACTTCTTCGCTGCCTTCGACGATTTCCGGGCGGCGTCGGCCATTGCTGTCCGGTTCTCCCAGTGCCGTGGTAACCAGCTTAATTCCACTGACCTTCCCATTCTCTCCAACCACTTCCACGGGTTGTCTGTTGAACAGGAATTTAACGCCTTCTTCCTTGGAGTTGATAACTTCCTTTTTAGAACCGGGCATATTAGCTTCATCCCGGCGGTAGGCACAATGGACGCTTTTCGCATTCTGTCGAATGGAAGTACGGTTGCAGTCCATGGCTGTATCACCACCACCGAGGACGACAACACGCTTCCCTTTTAAGTTAATAAACTCGGCGGGATCTTTTTCATAGCCAAGGCAGTGGTTAACATTTGAGATAAGGAACGGCAGAGCATCATAAACCCCTTCTAATTCCTCACCGGGAAAACCACCTTTCATGTAGGTATAGGTACCCATACCCAGGAAAACGGAATCGTATTCGTCCAGCAGGGTTTGGAATTCGATATCCTTACCGATTTCAATATTCAGAATAAACTCGACTCCCATGCCTTCCAGCAGCTCCCGGCGGCGGGTAATAACGCTTTTTTCCAGTTTAAATTCAGGAATACCGAAAGTCAGCAGCCCACCAATTTCCGGGTGACGATCATAGACAACGGCACTGACACCATTGCGGGCAAGAATATCGGCACAAGCAAGTCCAGCCGGTCCGGCGCCAACAATGGCGACTCGCTTACCGGTAGGAACAACATTTGAGAGATCTGGTTTCCAGCCCATACTGATGGCGGTATCAGTAATGTATTTTTCAACGGAGCCAATGGTGACTGCACCAAAGTTACCTTCATTGAGTGTGCAGGCTCCTTCGCAAAGGCGGTCCTGAGGGCAAACCCTCCCACAGACTTCCGGCAATGAGTTGGTCTGATGGCAAAGCTCAACGGCTTCAAGAATATTGCCTTCTGATACCAACTTGAGCCAGTTCGGGATGTAGTTGTGCACAGGGCACTTCCACTCACAGTATGGATTGCCGCATTCCAGACAGCGATGAGCCTGAGAGGCTGCTTCTTCCTGTTTAAATGGGCCGTATATTTCGGCGAATTCTTTTTTCCGGACTGCAGCGCGAACCTTTGTTGGCTCTTGGCGCTTGACTTCCACAAACTGAAAATCATTGTTTAGGCGATTAGACATAACACCTATTTCCTCATTTTCGGCTCCCACCGGGGTGGAAGCACAAATTCGTCGGATAACACCATCATTCTAAGTCCTGTTCAGGACTGGTTCCTGAGCAGTGTTATTCAGGACGTGTACGCATCTTGTCGAGTAACTCACCGAGACTGGCTGCTTTCGGCTTAACCAGCCAGAACTTAGCGATGTAATCATCAAAGTTTTCCAGAATATGCTGTCCCCAGTTACTTTGGGTTTCATCACAGTATTCGGAGATCACTGAGCGAAGGTGATTACGGTACTCCTCCATGCTGTAGTTGCTTATACGGTGGATCTCTACCAGTTCGTGGTTATACTTATCCACAAAACTGCGATCCAGATCCAGCACATAAGCAAAACCTCCGGTCATGCCCGCACCGAAGTTATAGCCAGTATTGCCCAATACGGTAATCAGTCCGCCGGTCATGTATTCACAACAGTGGTCGCCAGCACCTTCTATTACCGCACTTGCACCGGAGTTTCGAACCCCAAAGCGCTCTCCGGCACAACCTGCAGCAAACATTTGGCCACCAGTGGCGCCATAGAGGCAGGTATTACCTACGATCGAGGTTTTTTGGGTTTCGAAGGCAGATCCCGTTGGTGGGCAAATGACGATTTTACCTCCGGCCATTCCCTTACCGACATAATCGTTGGCGTCACCTTCCAGATAGAGATTAAGGCCCCCTGCATTCCAGACCCCAAAGCTCTGACCTGCTACACCATTAAAGCGTAAGGAGAGTGGCTTATCTGACATTCCCTTATTGCCGTAAAGTTTGGCGACTTCACCGGAAAGGGTTGCGCCTACCGAGCGGTCACAGTTAGTAATAGTAAATTCAAACTCGCCGCCGTGTTTACCATTCACCGCATCACGGCAGGTTGCGACAATATTCTGATTTAGTGTACCTGGATCGAACGGTGGATTTTTTTCGACCTGGCAGGTCTGGGGTTTACCACTATCAACGTAATCGTTTTCCAGGATTGGAGTCAGGTCCAGGCCTTTTTGCTTATCTGTAGTTCCTGGAAGAATCTCCATCAAGTCCGTTCGTCCTACCAGTTCTTCCAAAGAGCGAACGCCCAGTTTAGCCATCCACTGTCGGGTTTCTTCTGCAATAAAGGTGAACAGTTGCTTCACCATTTCGACAGTGCCGATAAAGTGCTTGGAGCGCAGGTAATCCTGCTGGGTGGCAACACCGGTAGCACAGTTGTTCAGGTGACAGATACGCAAGTACTTACATCCCAGCGCTACCATGGGTAACGTACCAAAACCAAAGCTTTCCGCTCCCAGTATTGCTGCTTTAACAACATCAAGACCGGTTTTCAGGCCACCGTCTGTTTGTACTCGGACTTTATCGCGCAAGCCGTTGATGCTCAGGGCCTGGTGGGTTTCACTCAGGCCGATTTCCCAAGGAGATCCAGCATGTCGGATAGATGTCAGCGGGCTTGCAGCAGTACCGCCGTCATAACCTGAAATGGTAATAAGATCTGCGTAAGCTTTGGCAACACCTGCGGCAATAGTTCCAACTCCAGGTCGGGACACCAGCTTAACTGATACCAGAGCTTCAGGGTTTACTTGCTTTAGATCGAAAATAAGCTGAGCCAGATCCTCAATCGAGTAGATATCATGATGGGGCGGTGGCGATATAAGAGTGACGCCCGGTACGGAGTAACGTAACTTGGCTATCAACTCGTTAACTTTGCCTCCTGGTAGCTGCCCTCCTTCACCGGGCTTGGCACCTTGAGCCACTTTAATTTGCAGTACATCGGCATTAACCAAGTAATGGGGGGTGACACCGAACCGCCCAGAAGCAATTTGTTTTATTTTTGAACGACGATTAGTTCCGTAGCGAGCAGGGTCTTCGCCTCCTTCGCCAGAGTTTGAACGGCCACCTAGATCGTTCATTGCCATGGCCAGAGCTTCGTGAGCTTCCGGAGATAGAGCTCCCAGTGACATCGCTGCGGAATCAAAACGCTTAAAGATTTCAGTAACAGGTTCTACTTCATCCAGGCTTATCGGTGTTACCTGCTTCAGTTTGAATAAATCCCTGAGCGTAGCAACAGGACGCTGGTTAACCAAGGCAGCATATTCTTCATAAGCCCCTGGGTTGTTTTCCTGCACTGCTTTCTGGATATTTTTCACGACATCCGGATTATAAGCATGGTATTCCTTGCCGTGGACGAACTTCAGCATCCCGCCCTGATCAATCGGTTTGCGTAATTTCCAGGCATTTTCCGCCAGCAATTCCTGCTCCCGTTGGAAGTCGTAGAAAGTCGCGCCTTCGATACGACTGGCCACACCTTTAAAGCACAGGTTAACTACTTCGCTGCTAAGGCCAATTGCTTCAAATAATTGTGCGCCTCGATAAGAAGCGATGGTGGAAATTCCCATCTTGGAGAGAATTTTCAAGAGGCCTTTGTTGATGCCCTTACGATAGTTGGCGTGACAGGTAATTTCATCCCCCTGTATTTCACCTGTGGCAACCATATCGTTAATAACCCGATACGCCAGGTAGGGATAAACCGCCGTTGCTCCGAAACCGAACAGCACTGCCATTTGGTGGGAATCGCGAGCACTGCCGGTATCTACAATAATATTTGTATCACAGCGTAAGCCTGTTTTAACCAATCGATGGTGGACGGCCCCGGTGGCCATGACTGCAGGGATTGGCAGGGTACCCTGCTTGATATTGCGGTCGGAGAGTATCAAAATTGCTTTGCCATCGCGAACCGCTTTCTCTGCCGCATCGCAGAGATTTTCAATCGCCGACTGCAGTCCAGTCTGTGGCTCGTAATTCAGATTTATATAGTGATTCTCAAAACCTTCAAGTTCATTACTATATAGTTTTTGGTATTTACGCGCAGAGAGTACCGGTGAGGCCAGGATAATTCTATGGGCATGCTCCGGAGTATCATCAAATACGTTGCGCTCAGCTCCGAGACAGGTTTCCAGTGACATGACCACTGCTTCTCGTAGAGGATCTATTGGTGGATTGGTTACCTGAGCGAATTGCTGGCGGAAGTAGTCGGTAATTGGTCTTACCCGTTGAGATAATACCGCCATTGGGGTGTCATCACCCATGGAGCCAACGGCTTCCTGAGCCATTTCCACCAGTGGTCGAATCACCTGATCCCGTTCTTCAAAAGACACCTGATACATTTTCATGTGGGTCTTCAGCTGATCAGGAGAGAACACTTTAAACTCAAGATCCTGATCGCGCATGGTGGCTTCAAGGCGTGTTGATTGCTGTCTTAGCCACTGTTTATAGGGGTTGGCACTCTTCAGGCGATTATCTACATCCTCGGTGTGCAGAACTTCACCTGTTTGAGTGTCAATAGCCAGTATCTGCCCAGGGCCGATACGTCCTTTAGCGACAACATCTTCCGGCTTGTAATTATAGGTGCCGACTTCAGATGCAGTGCAGATAATACCGTCCGTTGTCATCACCCAACGGGAAGGGCGCAAACCATTGCGATCAAGCATGCAGACAGCAGTCCGGCCATCGGTCATCACCAATCCTGCAGGGCCATCCCAAGGCTCCATGTGCATAGAGTTATACTCATAGAAAGCCCTGAGTTCCGGATCCATGGTATCGACATTCTGCCATGCGGGTGGAATAAGCATTCGCACTGCCCGATAGATTTCCATGCCGCCAGCAGTCATCAATTCAACCATATTGTCGAGGCTGGAAGAGTCGGAGCCGGTTGTGTTGACGATTGGGTGCAGTTCCTGGAGGTTAGGCAACAACTCTGTTTCGAACTTACTGGATCGGGCGTTGGCCCAGTTTCGGTTACCTTCTACGGTGTTAATTTCGCCATTATGGGCAATTGTTCGGAACGGTTGAGCCAGGGGCCAACGTGGGGCTGTGTTGGTTGAGAAGCGCTGGTGATATACGCAAATTGCGGTTTCCAATCGCTCATCACCTAAATCCTGGTAGAAACTGGTGAGATCTGCAGGCATTACCAAGCCTTTATACGAAAGCACCGTGTTGGACAGGCTACATACGTAAAAATCTTGCTCTTCGGAAAGAGCCAGCTCTGCTTTTCGGCGAGCAACATAGAGGCTAACGGTGAGCTCTTGTGTTGTTTTGTCATGACTATTGACAAATACCTGTTCGATCCTTGGTAACGTTTCCAAGGCGATGGGTCCACATGAAGAAGAATCGATAGGAACTTCTCGCCAGCCGACTAACTCAAGCCCTTGGGCTTTGAGTTCTTTATTCATCTGAGCACGGGCAGCATCTGCTCTGACAGTATCCTGGGGCAGGAACACCATGCCCACACCGTATTGCTCTGACAGTGTTGCGGAAAAGCACTCGCTTGCTTGAGTACGTAAGAAGCTGTCGGGCATCTGCATTAACAGGCCACAACCGTCGCCGGTTTTGCCGTCAGCAGCAATGCCTCCGCGGTGGGTCATACAAGTCAGGGACTCAATGGCCTTGAGCAATAGTTCGTGACTACGCTCCCCGCTGATATGGGCCATTAGGCCAAAACCACAGTTGTCCTTAAACTCGCCAGGGCGATACAGTCCTGTTTTCATAAGCAGTTCTCACTCAAACATTCTTTACAATCAACCGGTTAGGAAGAGCCACAAGGTGCGGTGGAAAAGACCGGCTGACAAAAAGGGACCAGCATTTTACCTGTGAAAGGGCCTGAGGACAAATTAATCGATTTTTTTGGCCCGGGTGAGTAAGATCGGCACGGTATTTGCCGTCAATTATTTTTTACGACGAATGTCATCCTGGACTCCTTGAACGCTTCGTGCCCATGGATTGTTTTTGCGTATATCCGCAGGAAGAGACTTCGCTGCTGCAATTGCTTTATCCCGGTTTGCGTACCTGCCGTATACCACGACATACCAGGGTTTCCCTTTGTAGATCGTCGAAAAATAGTAGAAGTTATCGCGGTTTTTCTGAGATTCAATGAATTGTACAACGCTCTGCTGCTTTCGTGCCCCAAGCATTTGTAAGGTGTAATTCTTGGCATCCCAGCTCATCAGCTCTTTTTCCCGTAAATAGGGGGATGCAGGTTGATTTTTGGTTGCAAGCTTTGTTTTGGGCGGTTTAATCGAGACAGGCTTTGAAGGGGGGCTTACGGCGGCTGATTTTGCCGGTATCTGAAGAACCAGTTTTTTGGATGCTGGAGCACTCTGCTTCGATGTTTGATTAGCTGCTAAGGAACTTGAGTCTGATTCCTTGACAGGAGCCGCTTTTAAGTTGCTATTACTCTTGTCATCAGGAACCGGTTTCGGTGATTGATTGGATTGTGGCTTGACGGTCTGCGCTGCTATGGGTTGTGGTGTTTCTGGTGCAATCCGGTCTTTCTTGTCAGTCTGTAATTTGATACTAGGTAATTCGGGTTGAATTGTCTGTGGCTTCGGCGTTGATCCAGGACTTGTCTCTGGTTTAGAGGTAATAACGTTTGTATTTGCCGTGCTGGTTTCTGTTTTGGAAAATTGCTGAATACTCGCTTGAGATTCTGCTTGCAGTTGTGCTTCTGCTTCTTTTAATCGCTGCTCAAGAGATTGATCCAGCTCAGCTATGGCTGACTGATCCACCTGCTGAGTGCTGGTTGGTAGTGGCAAGTTAACCCGAATTCTGTCTGAACTTTCCTCTATCTGTGCATCTGGTACCAGTATCCAGCCAATAAATGCAATGGATGCAACTGCTGAAAACAGTAGTAGATGAAGTTTTGGAAATTGGTTCCAGGATGATCCCTGGGGCGGGGTTTTTACCTTCTCAACTGCTCCTGAAAGCAGTTTATCCATCGCTTTAGGTACTCGACCGGGTAAACCTAAGGACTCCCGATGGATAGTTTCCAGCTGCTGTTGGCTTAGGTCATTAATTGCTGAACCATATTTGTGTTGTAAAAGCCCTTGAATCTCTTCCAGGTTAAAAGAGCGTAGCTCAACAAAATGGCAACTCGATTCCACGGTCTCTTTGAATCTGTAATCAGTATTCAGTTTCTCAGCTAGTTTTGGGGTTGCAAAAAAGACCAGGTGAGGACGGGCGTCTGGATTTCTGATTGATGGCAATAGTTTCAAAAGCAGTTCGAGGCCATCATCATTAAGGCGATCACCATCGTCTACAATAATTAAGAATTGTCGGGAGGTCTCCTGTAACAGATCAGCATGCTGGTAGATTGCTTGAAGTTTGGCTTCGTTTGAAGAGGGGGGCGCCAGATCAATACCTAATTGCTCGACCAGTTGTTCCAGTATTTCAGAAATACCAGTGTTTGTGGTAATCGAAAGGTAACAGGCGCAGACGCCAGTATCCTCGTCATTAGGAAACAGCTGCTTTGATAAAATTGTTTTACCACTGCCTGCTGGACCCAGAACAATCTGGATAAAATTACTATAGCGACTGAGGTGTTCAAGTTTCTCCAGTATCTGTACATGGAAAGGAGGCAAGTAGTGCTCGCCTTGTTCCGTTTCCAGGAGAAGCGTTGGCGCAAGGTCAGCCATGTTTTCGGAAAATCCATTGGCGTTTGATTCGGATCTTGTTCCCAACATGCCTGGTGCCTACAAAAATCTAATTACAAAGTTATTCTGCAATGTCTGACAAGGAATTTGTTTACCGACGTTGCTGCCCAAAAAAGCTCTCTTTCTGCGGCGGCTCTCTACCCGGTTGCTTCATCAAGTGTGGCCTGGAGATCGGCTGATGGAAAATCAGCTGTGACAACTCCTTGTCCCAGGGCTTTTAATAAAATCAGTCGTAACTGTCCATCTAACACCTTTTTATCCACGGACATGAGTTTGAAAAAATCGTCTGAGGACATTTTAGTTGGTGGTTCTAAGGGCAGAGAGGCTGCTCTTAATATGGATTTTATTCTCTCAACATCAGTAGCGCTCAGCCATCCTAAGCGTTGTGACAACTGGGCGGCCAATACAGTTCCTGCTGATACTGCTTCACCATGAAGCCAGCCCCCATAACCAACATGGGCCTCGATAGCGTGGCCAAAGGTATGGCCTAGATTCAACAGTGCCCTTTTTCCAGTTTCTTTTTCATCTTCTGCTACAACCTGTGCTTTGATCTCACAGCAGCGACGAATGGTATCTGCCAGAATCTGGGGGTCTCTATTGAGCAGCGATTGCATGTTGTGTTCTAGCCAGTTAAGAAACTCTAAATCCAGTATCAGTCCATATTTGATGACTTCCGCAATGCCTGCTGAGAGTTCGTTGTCCGGTAAGGTATTGAGAGTGTTGGTGTCTATCACCACAGCTTGGGGTTGATGGAACGCCCCTATCATGTTCTTTCCTAAAGGGTGGTTGACGCCTGTTTTACCGCCCACAGAAGAATCAACCTGAGAGAGTAGAGTTGTCGGGATCTGAATGAACTCGACCCCTCGTTGATAGCATGCCGCAGCAAACCCCGTCATATCACCAACAACCCCTCCACCTAGGGCGACTAGGGTTGTTGTGCGATTGTGTCGTTCAGATAGCAGCTGACTAAATATCAGGTCGAGAGTAGCCAGATTTTTGTAGCTTTCACCGTCGGGTAACACCACTGTAGAAACAAGCTTATCTGCTAACGCGGATTTGACCTGTTCAAGATATAGGGGTGCCACTGTCTCATTGCTTACAATCATGACCTGTCTTGAGCGGACATAATTTGTCCAGAGCAGGGCATCGGAAATGATATCCTGGCCAATAAAAATAGGGTATGAGCGATCGCCAAGATCAACAACGAGTTGGTGCATTTGGGAGTAGGCCTCTATATCATTTGTCCAGATACTGCAGTATCTCACGAACTACCGCTCTGGGTCTTCGTCCGTCAGTTTTTACTAAATAGTCACAACATTCCTGATAGATTGGGTCGCGAATAGCCATAAGGTCTGAGAGAACCCGGGCAGGGTTATCCGCTTGCAGCAAGGGCCTGTTCCGATCCTTGGCGGTTCGTTCAATCTGCTGCTCAACAGAAGCATGGAGATATATAACTGTTCCTCGTGATTGCAGATATTTACGGTTTTCTTCTCGTAATATCGCACCACCTCCTGTTGCCAGGACCAGTCCGGAAAGGGATGACAGATCATTTATTGCAGCGCTCTCGCGACGGCGAAAGCCATCCTCCCCTTCAACATCAAAAATCCAGGGGATGTCGGCACCCGCCCGATCTTCAACCTCCTTGTCTGAGTCTTTGAATTCCAGATAGAGTTCTTTAGAAAGAAGGCGGCCTATGGTGCTCTTGCCAGCGCCCATAGGCCCAATAAGAAAAATATTCAATGCTTACAGCGTCATCCACGAAGCTAACGTGCGGTGACAGACTCCTCGATAATTTTAGGGGTGATAAAGATTAACAGTTCAACTTTGTTATCTTTGTTCAATGTATGCCGGAAGAGATTGCCGACTATTGGCAGGTCACCAAAAAAGGGTGTTTTTGCCAGACTGCGGGATGTTTCATTTTTAAAGACTCCACCCAACACAACGGTTTCACCGTTATCGACCAGTACTTGAGTTTCTAGCTCGTTAGTATCAATGCCGACTTCTCCGTTGGGCAAAGTTTCACCAACAGAGTCTTGATTAACCTTAAGATCAAGGATCAACCGATTATCCGGTGTAATTTGAGGGGTCACATCCAATGATAATACGACATCTTTAAATTCAATGCTTACTTCCCCATCTTCCACCGTTTGAAATGGAATCTCATTACCTGACTGGATTCTAGCTTGCTTCCCGTTAGCAGTAATGATCTTTGGTTGCGATATAACTTCAGCCTGGCCATCAGCTTCCAGGGCTGATATTTGGAAACCCAGAAATAAATCGTTGTTACCGAAACCAATGGCAAAATTGGATGCACCGGTTGTTGTTGCACCCAAATCGACATTAAGAGTCGTTGGAATTTCAGTAATGGGGAGCCCTCCGCCAGCTCGTCTGACATCATCCATTCCAGAACCGATAACGACTCTGTTACTGCCGTCATTTACGCCGCCAAGGCTCCACTGGACTCCCAGATCTTTGGTGGCGTCAGTGGATACAGTTACTATTCGTGCTTCGATCATTACTTGTCGGACTGGAACATCCAGTTTCTTTAACGCGCGCCTCACTTTGGCGATGTTTCGATCCGTATCCTGAATCAGCAACATATTGGTACGAGGATCAGGTTTCATGCTGCCTCGTTCAGATAGCATGCCTTGTTCACTGCTTAATAGAGCGGCGATCTCGGCTGCTTTGGCATAGTTAACCTGCAAAAACAGAGTGTTCAACGGAGCTAATTCTGCTACCTGTTTATTGGTTTCCAGCTCAAATCGCTCACGTTCGGCAATTTCTGAAGCAGGAGCGACCATCATGACATTGCCTATAACACGCTTGTCGAGACTTTTGGTTTTTAATACTAGCTCTAGTGCCTGGTCCCAGGGAACGTTTTTTAAACGAAGGGTAATATTGCCGCCAACCGTATCGCTCACTACAAGATTCAGATCGGTTACGTCAGCAATGATCTGAAGTACTGAGCGAATATCGATGTCCTGGAAGTTTAAGCTGAGCTTCTCTCCGGTATAGGGAAACTTTTCACGTTGTAGCTGATCTGCTTCAGCATCAGTAATTGGTTTAAAGTCAATTACTAACTGGTTTTCTGACTGATAGGCAAGGTAGTCATAAGGCTGTGCAGAGGGTTTGATCAGTATGCTGGTGTTGTTGCCATTCCCCATAGCGTCTATAAACGTGATTGGAGTTGAGAAGTCCTGAACATCTATGCGCTGCTCCAGATCGGCGGGAATCTGAGCACCAATCAGATTGACAATAACGTTGGAACCCTCTTCAACGATATCCACACCTGCTTTACTGTCCGTAAGGGTAATCAATATGCGCCCCAAATCCCCTTCGATACGCCGAAAATCAATACTTTGAATTGTAGTTCTGGCGGAAGCCGCTTGGGCGGTTAACGTTTTCTTTGGGGATACCGATGCATCTGATGATCGGGCGACTGTGCCCGAGCCAAATACAATAAAAAGACTGTTTTCTTCAATATAGGCATCGTATTCCGTTGCTTCGTAAAGATTGGCTATCAGTCGGACTCGACCTTTTACTTCGGCTAAATTGACACTATCCACCTGGCCGCTCTTTATATCGAGGTTCTTGGTACCAAGGCCATTCTTTACGCCCCATAAATCAAGGACAACTCTTGCCGGGTTTTCAATCATATAGGAGCGAGGGATTGGCGGAGGGGCATCAAAATCGATACGAAGCTCCATTTTATTGCCTGGCAGTGCAACAAATGAGGTATCGGTGATTGTTGCATCGGCTTGGACTTTGTTACTAAGAGTGATACTGCTCAAGGTAAAGACAAGACAGGTCAGTACCATCAAAGAGGTTAAATGAGTGTATGTTTGTTTGATAGCTGACCCCATGGATGCTCTCTTAGTCATTGACGCTGTGCTTTTTATTGTCGTGTCTACTGATGCTGTATTTATTAACACTTTATTTATTAACGCATTATCTATCAACATAGTCACAAGCCGCCTATTCGCTTTTTTCGACTAACACCAAATTCCGAGGACGCTTCATCCAGCCATCCCGGCCATTGGGCACAATCTCTACAATATCCAACTGGGTTTCATTTACCTGAGTGATCTCGCCATAGTTTCGGCCAAGATAATTACCCTTGTGCACGCGGTGGATCTCACCATTGCCATCCTCTACCAAGGCCATTAACTCGCCTTCCCCAAGCATGTGAATCGTGCCGACCATTCGTAGAGCCAGAATTTTAAACGCTTCGAGGGGTTCTTTTGGCCTCTCGAAATCAGGCTTTAAGTCATTCTTTACTATTTCCTCCTCTTCGCTTGGCTCCACCCGAATCAGGGGCTGAAAGGGGCCTCTTAAGCTGGTCGCTCGATAAAGAAAGCTTTCATAGGGTTTAAATTCCGGGAGGGGTTCTATAGAGCCAACGGGGGTTTCCTGAGTTTCTTTGACGTATTGGCGGAGGTCATCAAGGCCTTCGACTTGAATGCAGGCTTGCAGGATAAGGCTGACCAGAATCAGTGAAAATAATCTAAGCGCTGACATGTTGCTATTCTTATTTTTTTCCGCCGCATTATTTGACATTTTAGCGATGTTGCTACTTGTCATCATAACGATAGGTCCTTGCAGCGATTGTCATACTCAGATCTCCATCCCGGCTGATGGGGGATATAGTGAAATCGTGTAGCGTTACGATCCTGGGCAGAGCAGCAACACCACTGACAAATTCACCAAGCTGATGATAGCTTCCTTTTACTTTAATATTAATCGGCAATTCAATGTAAAACTTCACTTTTTTCTCAGGAGCGAGAGAAATAACGTCGAAGCTCAAACCACTGTTCTGGCCGATATCGGTAATGTCTTCGAGCAACCCCGGAACTTCTGTATCGGTTGGAAGCTGTTTCAGCAGTTCTGAGAAGCGTTCTTCCACATCGACCATTTGTTGCTTGAGCGCTTCAAGGTTCGCAACCTGATAAGCCTTGATCCTATACTGATCTTTGAGATCGGGCTCTTTTCTAACTTCTTGCTCGTGAGCGGTAACCAAGTCCTTGATATAGAAATGATAGCCCCCGGTAATCCCTGCTATCAAGATCAATAGGTAAAAAACAACTTTAACGCCGATAGGCCAGGAGCCTGCTGCAGAAAAATCCAGGTTATTGATATCAAAACCGCGGAAGCTATTTTTAAATCCGGTCAGCATCAGGAACCCTCCTCTGGCTTTGGCTTGGAAAGGCTAACTTGCATATTGAAGTTCTTTAGATCTTCTCCCTGACCTACGCTGCTAAGGTTCGGCTCGCCAAACCAGGGGGAGCGATTCAGGCTCCTCATTAGCTGAGAAACATCTTTATTAGCTTGCGCGCTGCCGTTTACCTTAAGAATATTCCCACTACGGGACAGGGAGGTGTAATAGAGCTCTTCAGGAAGAACTCTAACGAGTTCATCAAACACACGCACAATGACGGGTCGGTTGCCCTGTAAATCCTGAATGGCCTGCAGGCGTTCCAACAATCGTGCCCGCTTTTCCTTAAGCTCCTTTATTTCCTTGATTTTGCTATCAAGATTTGCCATTTCCTGGCGGAGGTAATCGTTACGTTGTTTTTGCTTAATAGTCTGGGATTCGATGTAAGCACCGGCTCCATATACAACAGCACCTGCCAATATAACAAACAGGAGGCTGTAAAGAGAGAAGCGCTGTTGTCGGTCTTTTCGACGATCTTCACGCCAAGGGCGCAGATTGATAAGCGTGTTAGCCATGATTATCCCTCAAAGCTCCGCAATGCCAAGCCACAGGCCAGCAGTAAGGAGCTGGAGTCTGCTTCGAACTTGGTTCGGTTAACTTTAGAACCTAGCTTCATTCCGCTAAACGGATTCGCCACCTGTGTGTTGATTCCCAGCTCTTGTTCTACTGTTTTATCTAAATCTGATAATGCTGACACACCTCCTGATAGCAATAGAATATCCAGTTCAGCGTGCGTACCTGAGGAATAAAAGAACTGCAGGGATCTGGATATCTGCTGTGCAGCGGTTTGTTTAAAGGGCTCAACATAACCTCTGACAAGGTCTTCAGGGAGGCTTCCTTCTTTTTTGGCCCGTTCAACCTCGTCAGCACTCATATCAGCAACCTGACTGAGGTTGTGGGTAAGGTCATTGCCACCAAAGACTTGCTCACGACTGTACACAACCTTCCCTTCTTCAAGGACATAGAGAGACATACTACTGGCACCAATATCTATCAGGCCGACGGTCTTTCCTTCAAGGTCATGGGATTCGCTGAGCAGTGGAAATGTCCGTTCCAGGGCGTAGGTGTCAATATCTATGACATCGCATTGCAGACCTGCGCCATTTACCGAATCTTCTCTGGACTGCACACTATCCTGACGGCAGGCGACCAGTAAAACGTCATTTATCTCTGGGTCTGTGGCGGATTGACCACGAATCTGAAAATCAATAGCAACTTCGTCCAGAGGATAGGGGATAAATTGATCCGCTTCGACTTTAATCTGCTCTTCCAGCTCATCCTCAGTAAACGAACGGCTAAACTCAAGGTCTTTGACAATCACTACAGAAGCAGGTACTGAAGTGATAGCCATTTTATTTCGAGACCCCGAAATACGAACGCCTTTTTTAAGGGCCTCGGCAACAATCGGTACTTCTTGAACGTTGTTATCGATTACTGCCCCTTCGGGCAAGTGAACAACGGCATAAGAGTCAATTTTATAGCCCTTGGAAAGTTGGGACAGTCCAAGGACTTTCACGAAGGAGGAGCCAATATCGACTCCTAGCAATGGTTTGGATTTTGTTTTAAAAAGGTTTGTCACCGAATAATCCTTAGTCCACGTGGTCCAATCGGCTGAGCTCCGGTTTGTTTCCGGCAATTATAGGATATTTAACGCTATCCTATTTCGAATTTAGCATCAAAACTGGCATTATTATATATAGCTATTGTATATCACGTTGAATATACCAACTTTAGGTTATCATGATCAAAATCAAAACTCTGCTTGGCTTTGCTATAAAATTCGGCTTTTTCTGCGCTATATTGGGCGCATTGGTCGTAGTCGGTGGTTATTATTATCTGAAACCCGGTTTGCCGGATGTCGACCAACTTCGTGATATACGATTGCAAACCCCCCTGCGAATTTACTCCTCTGATAACAAACTTATTGCAGAATACGGTGAGAAACGCCGTACCCCAATCTCTCATGCGGAAATACCCCAGCAGTTTATTGATGCTATCTTAGCCGCTGAAGACAGTCGTTTTTATAATCATTTGGGTGTTGATGTTAAAGGTCTTGCCCGGGCTGCATATCAATTGGTTAGCACCGGCAGGATTCAGACTGGGGGCAGCACGATCACAATGCAGGTAGCGAAAAACTATTTTCTTACCCGCGAACGGACCTTTACCCGAAAATTCAGTGAAATTCTTTTAGCTTTACAGATTGAACAGGAACTGAGTAAAGAAGAAATCCTCGAGCTTTACGTTAATAAAATATTTTTAGGAAATCGCGCTTATGGGATTCAGGCCGCTGCGAATGTTTATTATGGGCGCAATATTGACCAACTGGCTTTGGCAGAGCTGGCAATGATCGCAGGGCTTCCTAAAGCACCATCTGCTTACAATCCGTTGGCCAATCCTACCAGGGCTATAGAGCGCAGAAACTGGATTCTCGCAAGAATGGCTGGACTCGGGTATGTAACGCAGGAAGAGGCCGATAGTGCAACCGAAGCTCCAATAACTGCAACCTATCATGGCTCTGATATTGAACTTTACGCCCCTTATGTTGCAGAAATGGTTCGTAATGAGCTGCAAACAACTCTAGGTGAACAGCTCTATACAGATGGATTTAACGCTTACACCACATTACGCAGTACCGACCAGGCGGCGGCAAATAGAGCGGTAGTCTCTGGTCTGATTAATTATGACAGACGTCATGGATACAGGGGGCCTGAGAAGCAATTAACCCCGGATGAGTCGCTGGAGAGCATGTTAAAAACTCTTCGCTCGACCCCCGTTTTCAGCACATTACAACCGGCTGTTGTACTTAAAGTGGAACAGCAAACGGCAACCCTGGCGTTGCGTGGGGGGGAGGAAATTGCTTTAAATTGGGAGGGGATGAGCTGGGCTCGGCCGTATATCAATGTTAATTCAATGGGGCCTAAGCCTAAACTGGCGACAGATATTCTTACTGTTGGAGATTTGGTAAGAGTTATCGATTCCGAAGAGGGTTGGCAGCTAACACAGATTCCCGAAGTTCAAGCCGCTTTAGTAGCGCTTTCTCCTAAAAATGGTGCTATCCGAGCCTTGGTGGGTGGGTTTAATTTTTCTCACAGTAAGTTCAACCGTGTGACTCAGGGTACACGGCAGCCAGGATCTAACTTTAAACCTTTTGTTTATACAGCAGCACTCGCTAACGGATTTACACCTGCGACACTGATTAATGATGCTCCTGTAGTTTTTGAGGATAGTAGCCTTGAAAGTAGTTGGCGACCACAGAATTACAGTAAGAAATTTTACGGCCCCACTCGTTTGCGTGAAGCTTTGTACAAGTCTCGAAACTTAGTTTCAATTCGCATTCTTCGTAGGCTGGGCGTTAAAAATGCGTTGGAATTTATAGAGCGCTTTGGATTCCCGGAAGATCGGCTCCCGCAGAATTTGTCTCTGGCTCTGGGAAGTGCTGATGTTAAACCTTTGGAGTTAGTAACAGCCTATGCAGCCTTTGCTAATCAGGGATATAAAATAGAGCCTTATCTGATTTCTCGTGTTGAGGATATCGAAGGTAACCGACTACAGGAAGCCAAGCCTATAACTGTTTGTCAGGGTTGTACCTATCGGCCGCCCTCATCTGAAGACCCCGTTGATCCTTCAGTAGAAAACCTCACGGACCTGCCCATCGCAGAAAGAATCGTTGGTGAACAAGAGGCTTATTTGATAACCAATATAATGCAGGATGTTATTAAGCGGGGAACCGGAAAAAAGGCGAAAGTACTGGGTCGTAATGACTTAGCTGGAAAAACAGGTACCACCAATGATCAGAAAGATGCCTGGTTCTCAGGGTTTAATCAGGAAATTGTGGCGTCGGTCTGGGTTGGATTTGATCAACCAAAAACTTTAGGGCGAAGCGAATTCGGTAGCTCTGCCGCGTTGCCTATTTGGATAAAATACATGGAGGATGCTCTGGAAGGAGTGCCTGAAACACCACTGATTCCCCCAGAAGGTATCGTTAGTGTGCGTATTGATCCAAAATCAGGACTGCTTGCCTTTCCTGGACAGAAAGACGCTGTTTTTGAAGTATTTCGCAAGGAAGATACGCCTAAACAGGCTGCTGTTGCCGAAGCCGCAGCTAACAATACGGTAAATACAGAAGAAATTTTCTGATGACGGACATCGCCAGGAAAGAGCTTACTTTCCTGGCGATGTTATATCGTCAAGCTGCACAATTGGTTATTGTAGTAAAGCAGTGACGAAAAGAGTTATTCAATATTCTGGATCTGTTTGTCGATTGAGATAATAAATTATTTATAAATCAATTGCATAGACAGTGTTTTGTTGGTTTTGTGGTATGTAGTCACCAGTTCTGTCACCATTTGCTAAGGTGCTGGAATTGGTGAATGAATAGGGATAGATTTTACAACTATTTTACCTTTGAGCGTTCAGAATTCACCTCTTAAAGCTGGTTATTTCGAATAAACGTGTAAGAAATGTGGTTTTTTCTCTCTTATTCTTAGACTGGTGATCAAGTATCAGTGGCTTTCAATAAGTGATACCTGTTCGACCATAGACACTTAAGAACAGTTTGGCCGCTTGCTTTGATCCTGCTACAGGAATTTTATAACTATTTTCGTGATCGTATCCATTCTTGGATATCACTGAGACGCCAACCCACACTTCCTGAACATAGAGCGACCCTAGAGGGTAGCCTCCCAGCTCTTTCTTCCCGCCAAAGTGATGTGCGTGACAGTCCTGTTAATGACTGAACTTCTTTTATGCGGACGATCCTATCTTCAGTTGGGATCTGGGGCTGAGGGCTTGATTGGTCCTCGATACTGGTCAGGAGATATTCTAATAACTGGTATCCGAAAAAATGAACTTCTCCACCAGGAACCGCTATATAACCAATTTTTTTTTGAGATTGCAGTTTCTTCAATGCGGATAACGGACATCGGAGGAATAAGGAGGCCTCAGTAAGACTGAATCGCTGATATAGTCCAATCCCAAGAGAGTCGGCGATACTCGCTAGATTGTTATCAAACGGCGGCTCCATAGCGTCTTAGATTACCTGTCCTTGCTGGTTGCGGTAAAACAGTTTGATTTTCCTTATTAAAGTGCCCACAATCAAATCAATACACAACCCTATATTTGCATATTATGCCAGCTGATGACCACATTTTTACACCTGCAGATGATTCGCTTGAGTCACGTGTGGCTGCGTACAAAAATGTAATGCAAGCACATCAAAACGTGGAAAGGAGTCTTGAGTTAGCACATGACGAGGAATGGGGTGATAGGCTCGGTTCTGTAGAAGAGATTCGCTATGCCCAGATGGTTACTCAAAATAGTTTGTCTCTCGCTGCTAAGAGTTTGCAGTCTTCGGAGTTGAGTCAAGCGAAAGATCGTGGTTTGCTCTCAGTTGATGATCTGAAAAAGATAAATGCCATAAAAGCAAAGTCCGAGCTACAAGAACAACGACAAAATAGACAGGCGCATACAAAGAAAACTCAAAAGACTCACGGATTTTTCAAAAAATAAAATGCCCTTGGTAAGATTCGTCATATACATTCGCCAAATTTCAGAGAGTGAGTCTCGGCTTTGAAGTCTGCCATCCCCTCTCAAGCAATATTCATCCAGTCAACCCTGTTAGTGAACATTGATGCTTAGTAAAGAAAACCTTGAACGGTTTGAAGCCCTCGTAGCTATTGATCAGAAAACCGCCAAAATACAATCGGAGTTGGATAAGACTCGTTTGGAGCTTAGGGAGACAAAGTCAGAGCTAAAAAAACTCAAGGCTCTCGATCCTGAACGAATCAAGAAGAATCTAGCTGAGAATAAGAAGAAGCTCGTTACGAAGAACTCTGAATTGAAAGCGCGGAACTCAGAGCTCTTAGAGGTTCGTAAACAACTCAGGGAATGTAAAGCAGAGTTGGGTCTTTCTCAAAACGAAGAAGATCACTTTTTTGTGAGTTGTTGCCAGCGCTGGGTTCTGTCTTTCAGTGGTTTTCAGTTTCCTAATGAAAAACCAGATCCTGAGTCGGTTCGGGTACGTTGTTTAGATCGTGAGACTGGGGCAAGTGTAGTTGTCAGACATATACGAGAAGAACAAGCGGTGTGGAGTATTGATATAGGGATTCCAGAAGAAGTCTCCCAAAAGGCAATAGAAAAAATTTTAGAACTGGGGACCCTGAATAGACAGGGTATGTGAATGGATATACACTAGCCCCCTAATTTTGGATCAATAAAAAGGACTCTCAAGGATATAGGCGGTTATGGATAACCAGATAGCGTCACTTCAGCAACAGATCATTCAGGCTCACTCCTCGGGGCTTAATCTTTCTGAGTTTTATTCCAAGATTGCGCCATCAGGCAAACTCTCTGAACAAACAATCGTAGCTCTTCAATCCAATGGCTTTGGTGAAATACCCGAAGTGGCTGTAAGTGTGCTTTGGCAAACCACGCTGAGTATCACAGATCAAGGGGTTGAGTAGAAGCATACCGCGCACCATACCTATTTTTGAAAACTCTCAGTAAGGATACACAATGTCTGATACAGACTATTTTGATATAACTGAATTGTTCCCTGTGTTAGAAGCAAAGGGCTGGAAAGAATCAAAGAATTTAATGGACTTCTGGGCAAAAGGTACTGCTAAAACAGCTATAACTGCACCAGGAAAGGATAAGTCAACAATAGGAGACAATATAAATTCTGGAATGAGAAAGTATACCATTTCGTGGAAATGGCTAAATCAATTCCCAAACGCCAATAAAAAGTACAATGCGCTACTTAAAAACTTGGATTCAAAAGCGGTAATCAGGGAGCTAAAAAAGACATATGGATTTTCAACACCTTATAGCTATAACAGTATCAAACAATCTCATGCACAGATAATCCCATTCAATAGCTGGCTGGTTGACTCAATGCAACCAGATCAATATTTTAAGTATATAAAAGATCATCAAATGCAATACCAAGAAGTAACTCCTTTTGAGGATAATAATTATAAACTTGATGATCTTGTAGGGGCTCTCAATAATTTTAATTTCTATGCTTTTTATAAAGGGCATACAATTAATGCTATAAAGTATAGAGAAAATAAAGCACTATCAAAACATGAAAGAAATACAAAACCAACCAAAAGTGATTTATTAAAAACACCATCTTTGTTTGGCGAAATGCCTAATTTTATGCATCTGAATATAAAGAGGCACTTAGAAAATAAGCAAGTAAAGAGTGTCATATGTGTGAGTCATATAGGAATATATGCAGGAGATATTTATGAATTTAATGGACCTCAATATTTAGGAACCTGGGATACAGTTAATAACAAGGTTTTTGTTAGTAATTGGGATGCTTTATGGGGAAGCTCTGACACAGATGATAATAAAGACTTGTCAATAACAAACGAAACTTTCAGAATATACAGAGATAAGAAGAAAATGGGAGGAGATTTTTTTGCTTTTTCTCCTATAAAACTAATCTTAAAACCACTTGTTATTCCTATATATTAAAGAAAAAAGTATTTGAAATTTATTGAAAAACCATAACATGTAATCTATAAATTATTATAAAACTATGAAAAAAAAATTGATCATATCAACATCAATAATTCTTCTGTTTGTTATTTCTATTGCGATATATTTATACATTGGGACATATAGAAGAGAAGTAGTAAGTCCTAATGGAGAGTATGTTTTGAAATATTATAACACAATAGATATAACAAATACTTCTCTTGCTTTTAGAGAGTGCAGAGCTCAATGGGTACGACTCTATACAAAGTCAGGAAAAAAATTAAATGAAAAGCTAACTGATATCTGTAAGCAAGAGGGAAGAATAAATTGGTCAGACAGTGCTGTATCTTTAAGTGATGGTCGTACTGTATGGGAGCTACCAAGTCCTGCTGAGTAGAAGTTATTTTTGCTATTCCAGAAAATTTATTTTTATTTTCATTATTTGGTAAATATAATAGTAATTTTGTGAAATATGTTATCTGTATTTTGGCTGTAATGTTTTTCTTATCAATAGCATATCAACATATTTCTATCTTGGTTTGCTAGAGAAGTGAAGAGTCCTAATAGAGAATACACTTTAAGGTATTATGATACGTTTGATCCTAGAAAGTTGCTTAATGTCATTAATGAAAACTGCCCAACTCAATGGGTTCGTTTATATGACAAATTAGGTAAAAAATAAATGAAAGACTCACAGGTATTTGTATGTAAGAAGAAAATATAACATGGACAATAAATACTACCCTGTGGGATTTCGTCTAATATGGTGTCCTTTTTAGATAAGAGAAAATATTGATAATAAATCCTATTTTTTAATAAAGGTGGTTACTGGATTTCAAGATAAGGTAGGGTTTTTAAATCTTTTTGATAAAGAACCCATCTATGATCAATGCGGGATTACAATGACCGAACCTATCTATTCAGAAATAATAAATGATTGGGGCATAGATGATCAAAGAGTAGAGCCAAAAGGCTTGATAACTCATGTGTATTTAGATATTGAGAACGAAAAACTAGAGGTTATATGTGAAGATATCCCTTATAAAGAAGAACATGATGAAAGATTAAAGCTCGAAATTAAATAAGGGGTTATGAGCTCACAAGTAAAACTGTATAAAATCATAATAATTTTTTGATTTTATACAGTTTTTAAGTATAAAGTAAATGCAAATCAAAAGTAGAAAATTCATTCGGCTTACCCTCAATATGAGGGGTAGGGCGGCTTTTGATTTGCAACGAATGTCTTTTTTACCTACCTCTCATTTTGAGGGTACATTTTTTATTATGAAATATAAATATCTTATTCCTTTGTATTCAAGTGATTGTGTTTTAATTAAAACGGTAGAATTAGTATCTGATATAGAGCTAAAGGGGTTAACAGAAGTGATAAATTCTATCCAAATCATAGATAATGATCTTTGTTTGCATGTTAGAAGTATATATAAGATATGATAGATGTATGTCGATTCTGTCAAGAAAAACCACCTGTATGTGGGTGGTTTTGTGACTTATTTTTGACTAAATATTGCTTTTGCTTCATTTGTATAACCTGGGCTTCGTTTAAGAAAATGAATAATCAACTCACTGATTTATTGACCTTATTAATGCGTTGTTCTTCGTATGAGGAGTGTTGGAAAGTATTTTATTCCGATATGCAGAGTTTGGGGTTTGTACACGGGCAATACTGTTATGCCATGAACCGTAGAGGGGGAGAGAAAGGAGATAAGTCAACTTTCCTCGCCGTCAGCAACTATTCTGATAGCTTTATGGCAGATTACTTGGATTGTAAGGGAGAAAAATATGATTACTCTGTTGACTGGTGTTTACAGCAGGACAACGTACTGAAGTGGGATTCGAAGAAGCGCTACTCATCCCTATCTCCTGAGGCCCAAATTGTTGAAAATATGTCATATGACCATCAAATTCTTAACGGTTTGTCTATTCCTTTAAAGGAAAACGGTAGTGATAACTGGGGAGGAATTGGTCTCAGTGCAACCGCTATTGATGACAAGGAGTTTGATCGTGATATTTACCCACACCTAGAATATATTCATCAAGCTGCATTATTGTTCCATACGGTTGCACAGAAATTTTCTAAATATGACCTGTTTGTAAAGAGTGAGCAGTACGGGCTACCAATACTGAAGCCTATCGAAAAAGAAACGCTAAAATGCCTATCCGGTGGGCTTTTTTTACAGGATATAGCTCAGAGGTTTCACAAATCTCCTGACACTGTAAATGGTTATATTCGTGATATAAAGAAAAAACTCAAAGCCCGCACTTCATGTCAGGCTGTAGCTATCGCTGTGGTTTTGGGTATTGTTTGATTCCTGTCTTCGCCCCCCACTGTCTGCCGCTTTTAATTCCTTTTTGAAAAATCCCAGTTTTCTGTAATATACATAACTTATTATTTGCGTTATTTTTTGTCCATATTTTGAGTGTAGTGATAGGAAAAAATTAGATGGATTCGTGTCTGCGTCAGAGGTTGGATGTTCTAATAGATTCATCTTGCATATTTTATATGCTGCAGCTCTTTATTAAATAGATCAGATATTTTTTAAAATTTGATACTTTTTATTATCTAGGCTAATAAGAGAGTCTTTATAGTTTGAAATAAGAAACATATATGTTTCTTATTGGTGTTGATATATTTCAAAAAATAAAAGCTGAAGTCTCTGATTTTACTATTGGACTGTATGCTATAAATTGGTGTTGAATTTATAGCTGGATAATGATTTTAATATAATTCTAAAAGAGGAGGCTAACAATGCATTAGATATACTGAATTTTTATTATTAAACCAATATAAATAAAAGGATGATATTTGTATGAAATATAAAAAAATTATTGCTGCTACTACTATTTCAATATTTTCATCATTGTCTTATTCTGATGTATTGAAATGGTCAGACGATGGACAAGATGCTTATGGCGATTTGGATTGGCGAGCATGGTATAGCAAAAGCCGTTTTCAAAAAGATATTTACGGAAATGAAATACCATATAATAAGTCGATCCAGCTTGTTGCATTGAAAAATACAAGCCGAGTTCTCACAGCATTTTCAGGTTTTACAGTTAGGCGAGTAGAAGGAGCGTCTTTATCAGGGAGAAATGTTAATGTTTCTACAATAGGAACTGAAAGTTGTCAATGTGTTGCTTTTGTAAAAGAAATTACAAATAACAATACTGCAACTCCAAATTGGAGTGAGGGAGAATCATTAAGTACGATTGATCTTGATCATTTAGAAATTGGTACAGCTATCGCGACTTTTGATCACAATGGTGATTATGATTATGGTCATACAGCAATTGTTGTTGGAAAAAGTGGTAATGGAGACTGGATCGAAGTCATTGATCAGAATTGGTCGCCTGTAGTTGATTCAGAGTTTTCTAGTAGAGAGGTCGATCCTCCAGGAGTAACTGAACCAAATCAAAGTCCTAACTGTGAGTGGAATGAAGATGTTTATCCGTACAATGATGAACATCGTAAAGGTTTTGTAATGAATCATAGAATTTATTTTGATAATACAAGAACAGGTGTTGAAAATGCTAATAATTATAGCGTTGTTGAAGTAAATTAGAAAATAGTTGATAATTTTTAATTATTGAATAAATTACTTATAGTTTATATCGTAAATATGGCTTTTATGATTTCAATTTTCAAAAAAGCAGTTGTTATTGTTGCGGCTGCTTTTGTTTTTATTCAGGATATATATTGATTCTCTAACTGAATGCGTATTGATATAAGAGATAAAAAAATACTTTTAGATGGAAAGGCTTTTCAACCAACGTTGATTGATTATGAATTAAATGTAGACGTATTAAAAAATCCAATTTCTTCTAAATATGTACCAAATAAAAAAAATATAGAAATTGTAAATTTTATAAATAAAAACTGATATGAATCAGAAAATTACAATTATCTTTGATTTGATGCTAATGAATCCATTACTTATCCTTTTAAAGTAACACAAATATATAACTATAAGAATACAAAAGAATATGATATAGAATTACGTTTAAATTATTTTCCTTTGCTACATTTTAGAGATTATCCTCATGATTATGATGGTGCTGTATTTGTTTGAGAAACTTATGGTATAAAATATCCAAAAATTGAGGTTGATTGAAAGATAATTAGACATAGTAGAAAATATAAATTGTATATAGAGGAACCTAAAAGAGAACTTGTATCGAATTCAATAATAAATAGAAAAATAAAGCAATATGTTATTCAAAATGAATGGAATTGGAATTATACTATTCCTGCAGGAAAAGATATAAAAATTGAGTTTTCATACTACACCACTAGTATTCCTAAGTCTAAATACTGGAGTAAGAATAAAAATCATTACTGATACTATACAGCAAGGCAATACACATTTGAGTGGCTTTGATCTCCTAAAGAGCATATTATAAAAATTCCAGAATGATACTCAGCTATATTGGGAGGAAAAAAAATATCATGACCGTATAATGGAATTGTGTGAACTTGATGGACTTATATTGAGATAATAAAAGATCCAATACGATAGCAACAATACTCTTCCAATATATATGCAATCTAAATCTTCAAATGATTTTCAATTACATCCATCGCAACATTAAGTAATTGAGTCTGTTCTTTTGCATATTTTTTAATAGCTTCACTACACCCCTCAACCTTATCTGAGTGGTATTGAGAAACTAAAATTTTACGTTTCTTCTTGTACTCTTTAATATCTTTCCCTGGACCCATCCCAAGAATTTCACAAGCTCTTTCAAATTTCTTATGATTTGACACTGAACGGTCAGAGAACCAGCTGAAGTCATCTACATTGTTGCCATAGGATTGATTGTTAAACTGCTCTTGTTGCTTTCTAAAAGCTTCCTCACGCTGATTCAAATCATCTGCTTGCTTACGCAAGTATTCTTCTGCTTCCAGCTTCTCACGAGCTAACTTGTCCCCTGCTTGTTTTGCACGACGAAACACTTCTTCATCATGATTCGCTTTCTGTCGGTGAAGCTCCTGCTCTATATCTTCTTTTTGCCGGTATAGATTCTCTTCCGCTTGGGAGAACTCATCTCTACGCCTAGTATTAGCGCGGGCCTTTGCCCGAGAGAGCTGCCACCCCATCTTGATCTCAGTAAATGGAATCATGATCCAGCCAAAGACATTCCCTAAACCTGCGAGAAATCCCACTCCATAAAGAGCGGTATAGATAACATTGTCTAACTCATCGACATAGAGATAGAACGGGCCGAATATCAGAACTGCAAGTAGCATCTTCCATGGATTGAGTCCTCGAACGAGGCGACCAAAGATCATGCCAAGTGAAAATATAAATGTTCCCAGTACTATTAACTCTGTAATGTTTATCCCCAACATGCTTTAGCCCCGTCCTGTGGCTTGGTAATAGATAGGTTTTGCTGCGTGTATTAAGAATCCCGCGAGAAATGCAAGTGAGAGCGGCCAGAAATTAATGGCTACGAGAAAGCCAAGTATGGGTGCAAAGACAAACAGGGCTATGACCCCCCTCCAGATAGATAGTCCTTTTCGAAAGAACCAGCCAAAGGTTAGCCCAAAGAAGCAGAATATTCCCATTACTGTGAGAAGTGCATTGTTGAAGTGATAATCAAATATCCAAAAATCCATCTATAACCTCACCAACCGAACGTTGATGCTGCGGTTTCCATAATTAATAAAAACAGGGGGAAAGCTCGAAGCTTTCTTGAATTTTCTGTACTGGTAAAACGCAGTAACCTTTAGTTTTACTGGATTGCGGTTCTTTGAGATAACGAGGGCTTGCTCCTCCTGCATGGTTCTGACTTCGTTTGCATGGAGGAGATGGTATTCCCGGTAATCTCTATGGGCGTCTTCTAGCCTTATCTGTGTCTCTCTTACCTTGCCTGCCAGATCGGAAAAATAGTTGGCTGTTACTGGATCTGAAGAACTCAGGCAGATATTAGTATTGAGGGCACCTTGGATTGCTTCGGCGGTGTCTTTTCCATATTTCATGGAAAGCTGAGAGATAGACTGTAGGATGATCGAAAGCGAAACACCGTAACCTCTAATGGTGTTTGCAACGGACACAACATCACTGACGTAGCTGTTCCCAAATTCATCGTAGAGGATATACACGGGGAGGGATTTTCCGCTGAGATGATGGTTTCTCATGCACTCATTAAAAATTGATCTGAAAAACAGGCTGGTTACAAAGCTGTAGTATTTTTGGTTCTCGGGAGGGGTGATGAAATATATTGCAGTCTTGTGTTTTCTCAGATCTGAAAGCTGGTAGTCTGACTTGCTGAAGAAAGTTCTCAGATCCCGATTAGTGAGGGCCTTTAAGGAAGTCAGGCAAATTCCGATGAAGCTTTGTATTGCTTCTTTATTCCCTGTGAGTGCTCCTTTCCATTCTTCGAGTATGTATCTATCGTTTGGGTATTCTGGGTCCCAGCAGTTTTCTGCTACCCAATCTTCTATTTCTTCCCCTAGATCACCAAAGCTCTGTAGTAGGTGGTGGAGGTTGGGAAGATTGAAGTATTTTGGGTCTCCAAAGCTTAAGCACTTGATCAAAACACTTAAGATTCTGGTTGCCCCATTATTCCAGTACGCATCAGATTCCCCAGGATTTCCTGACCAGATGAGGGTTTCTGCTATCTGTTCGAGTTCTATCTGGTTTTTAGCTTCTAAGAGGGGATTAAACAGGTTGGAAGCTGAAATGTTTTGAGGATTGAATACAATTATTTCGTAGCCATTTTGCTCGAGATATCCAGATGTGTTTGCGTGGACCTCTCCTTTTGGGTCGTGTATGACCATGGAAGCGTTTCTATTGGCCTTATCAAGCACGTTTGGAATGATGTACTTGGTGGTTTTCCCTACTCCTACTCTTGCGGTTAGGCATACGTTTTGGAAGCTTTCGTTGACAGAGAGTCTACGGTTTATGCCATCGAGTAAAAGGCCTTTGTTTGATGGGTTGAGAAAATCAGCTATTTGTTCATCCTTAAGAAATTGAGCTCCTTGTGTGCTGCTGAGCATCTTTCCTTTGATGAAGAGTTCTGTTGTTTTATACGCTATTGAGCCGAGTTTCTTGAAGATCATGATGGGGTTTCACAGTTCCTTTTGTGAATTAGCGTGACATGGCCTTTGACTTCTTATGTTTATTTCTGCTGCTTCTGTGGGCTTGGAGCTCTTTTTTGGCGTTATTAACCTTATGTGGATCTGCTGGGGACTTTCTGGGTTCTTTTTCCTTATCGCTGTTGTTGAGTTCCACGCTTGGATAAGAAAATATGTCGAAGATGGCTACTTTTAGAGCGCTTAAGAATTCCATGGTTTCCTCTCTGGTCTGATGGTGTTATCAGATACTCAGTGCTTTCCCTTTTGTTTTGGCTTGTGCTTTTTTTGCCTTGTTTTTCTCTTTGATTGTAGCTCTTGTTTGGCTTGGCGTATGAATTGTTTCTTGAGCTCTTTGATCTTGCATTGTCGTGATGGAACTTGATGTTCTGGTTTGGTAGAGAGGCTATCTTGAGTGTGCTTTTCGCTTTGTGTTCCTGTGGCTTGGGTCTGTGGTTTTGGATCTCTATTTTTTGATTCTTGGTTTTCTTTGTCGTTCTTTTTATCTTCGGTTTTCTGTTGTGTTTCGGGTGGTGATTTCTGCTGCTTTGTTTGGTTCTTAGTTTTTGCTTGATCCTCAGAGCTCTTTGTATGAGATAGTTGCAGTCCTATTGCCTGACTGAGTTCTTGGAATTGCTCAAGCAGCCCCAAGGTTTTCAAACGGTGGTTCCGTCCGGTCTGAGTATCCTTTATACCAACATTTTTTCCGCGGATATAGATCTCTAGCTTTTGTTTACTCAGATAGTTGAAAAATTCTGTTTTGTTTTGAGCGGATTTAAAGATATCTTCCAGCTTAGATTTGAGAAGATCACGCTCTGGAATCTGGCCGGTTCTGCGTTTGAGTTCTGCTGCATTCTTGGAGAGGGTCTCCTTGGCTTCTCTGTTGATAATGAGTTCTTGTTCCAGCTCTGGATGTTTTTCTAGTACATGGGACTCCAGCCCCTTTTTTATCTCATCAAATTGCTTCTTGCTGAGACGATATCTTGAGCGTTCATTTAAACGGTTGGCACTTATCATGAGGTGGAAGTGTAGGTTGTTATCTTTCTCATCATGAAGCCCACCGTAGACTAAGCAATCTCGAGCTCTGCTGTTTACGTACTCAGCTACAATTTTGTGTAGGATTTCTTTTTGCTGTTGCTCGGAAATTCCATTAGCTCGGGTGATAGAAATGACTTCGTGGTAGAGGTAGTTGGCGTTTTTACGTCTGGTAAGCAGCTGAGCGTTCCGCTGGAATTCCTGAATAATTGCATCTCTGTCTTGTAGGATGAAGTTATTGGTGTAGGAGTAGTGGTAGTCGTGGGCTTCGTCTCTAGTGATGTAATCGTAGAGCTGAGTGAAGCTGGGGTCCTTTCGGGACATCGACTTGATGATCATGGCTGTTTGAGTTTTCCCTGAACGAAGTCATCGATCTTTTTATCAAGTTGAGCTAGGTGCTCAAAGACGAGGTTTTGGTCAATATCTCTGAATATGTTGGAGGTATGGGAAAGCTGGTTGAGGTTCCCTGCAATATTTCTAACAAGGCGGGTGAGGGTGTTGAGTGAATCTTGAATCTGAGTAGGTACGAGGTACTTGGTATCTCGGTAGGCTATAGCCATGTTTTTGACTACGGTGTTGACGGTGGTGTTTTCTGCTTTGGCTATTTTCTCAAATCGTTTGTATTCGCTGGCAGTGAGCTGAATCTCCACACGAGGGTGGGTGAGTTTTCGCTCTTGCTTGATCTTTTTTTGGTACTCCTTTCTATCCATGTTTTTGTTCCTACTGCCATGTAGTGGTGGGTTATAATGTGTGCTCTGAGAGGTAAATGGTAGCATAGTGTTCGATACCATTTTTTCTCAGGGAGCTTCGGGGGTCAAGGGGTACTCCCCTTGCAAGATGCATTTGCAGGGAGGCGTGTTCCCGGGAATATGCAATCTTGCAATCAGTATATAACATAGCTTTGTTGTGGGGATGAAAGATAGGTTGTTGACGTGGGGATTTGTTGGGTTTGGAATCTAAAGAGGCTTAATGACGGGGCTAGATAGTTCACTAATCACTAGCAATGAAGCATGAGTGTAAATTTTCAAATTATTGCTTTGTATACTGTTTCCATAGTTCCGATGATTGAGCAAAAAGTTTGTATTAACCACCTATGCCAATGCCATGTACTTCCTAGATTCTCAGTCCTATATATTCAGTCAGGAATGCATTGCTCAAGTTAGATTCGAAGCTCGCACATAAGTATGCTTACATGGCGGAAACCTCTATTAATCACTCTGCAGTGAGGTGGAACAGGCGCTACTTAAGTGTAGTTTTCTTTGGTTTTGAATATTAATGCTTCTATTTCTTTTGGCGTTAAACGATATCCAATCCCGTTCATATCTTGATATGTATGGACTTCAGCATGGCAGTGGTTACATAGCGATATTAGATCAAGGTCATTCTCTCTGCCGATGCGATCATATATTAGGTGATGTACTGTTTCAGCTAGATTTCCGCAAGCTTGGCAAGTCATATCATCCCGTATGAGTATTCTATTTCTTGTTTTTTTCCATTCCTTTGAAGTGTAGTACGTTCCAAACGTTGATTTATCCACTCTATTAATCTCACCAGTAGAAATTTTTTTCACTATCTCACTATGAAAGATTTCTTTTGATTTTCTTACTTCTGTTGAATATTTCTCATACCACAGAGAGACATCATTCTCAGTAGATTTTTCTATACTTTCATCAAATTCTGGTAAATATTCTAAATCTCTAATATTTTTCTTTGATATATTTTTAATATGCTTTCCACATGACCGGCACTGTTGAACTATAGCTGTATTATTTTCACTATATTTTCTAATAGTTAGGTGATTATTTAGATGTTTACAATCAGTAGACGATATAGGTTTGGGGTGTTTTTTTTCATAAATTATAGAAAATTCTTCATGGTTAAACTGAGGGTATCTTCCGTCATCACCAATCGCTTTTTCTATAACCTGATCCCTTAATCTCCACCATTTTTTATACTTTACATCTTGTTCTCTTCTAATATTTTCCTCAAATTTTGGTAATTGTTCATAATTATCGATTGAACACTTTCTATGATCTTTTATTGATGAACCACATATTAGACATTGAGTTACTACATGTGTACTACTGTTAGAATATGTTCTTAATCTAATCTCTGTAGACTTATGACTACATGGTGGGGGGAGCTCCGGTTGGGGGAACTCCGCAACAAAACTTGACAGGGCATAGTCAATTTTTCCTAGGTAAATGTCAAAAGTTCGTGCTGGTATTTCGTACATAACTTTTAGATTTTTAATATTATCTGAAGCGTTCCTTAGTCTTTTAGCCCATGTAGTACGTGCTTCGATACTAAGGCCCGTATAATATAAAGTACGGTAAGAGTCACGTTCCAACTTTCGAAACTTTCTAAGTTCTAAGAAATATTCTTCAAAAGGGCTGTCTGAAAATGGATATGGCAATGTCATCTCCAAATGAGCGATTTAGTTTACTTTCTTGCTAGAGTTTATGTGGATTTACTGTCAGATGAGAGATATAGCCAACCTATAACAATAACTATTGTAATACCAATAAAAGCTAGTACTCGACCAAGTGTTGTATCTGTTATGGCACTTATCCCTGCTACGGCCAGAAAGAATACTGGTAGCAGTAAAGCTGTGTTAAATCCAGCAATACGTGCGCTTTTTGAAGAAAGAAATCCAATCGTAATAACAGTAACTACCGCGACAATTACAAAAAATTCCATACAGCATCCTTTTGATATGAATAGTTCAATATGTAGCTGGTTTTTTATGAGGATCTAACGAGTAGTCTAATTCTAAAACAATTACTCATATTATAAGTTCACTGTGCTACGTATCAACGATCTTTACTTTTATGTTAAGCCATATTTATGATGATTTTTCCATGAGGTTAAACCTAGGCTAACTAATTTTATCTTTTATATAGCCGGGCGCTATTGCAAGGTTATTCACGCCAAAAAGGGCGGGTGAGTTACGAAGCCATAGGTGAAATTCTGAACCTTTTTTGCTGTGATCTTCCGAGCAATCAACATTCCAGCGTCGTAGCATATAGCCAGCTACAGCGGCTCGGATGTTGATTTTTAGGACGCCGTTTTTCATTCCATAATCCAGCTCTATTGTCTCTGGGTGCGGCATGTTAGCAATGTTAGGATGAGGAACGATTTCCATCTCGACAATCCGATTCCACTGGATATCATGCTCTCTACGTTCATGGTCTGAAACAACCCCATCTAGAACTGTTGTTCGAGTAATACGGGTGAGAACAAAATCACCGAACCGATCTCGTTTCCGGTCATATCCCCTTATATGCCAACGCAGTCCATTATCAACAAGAGCAAAAGGGACCACTTCACGGTTAGTTTCTCCACTGCTGACCGAGCAGTAATGAATCTGTACAGCTTTTCCTTGATGGATTGCTGTTGATAGATCGGCAAGGATATTCAGGGATGGATGATTGAGACTTGCCGGTGTATCGCAATAGACCATCGCTTTGTATGTGCCCACAAGATCATCACCGATTCCTTGCGATAAAGCCGAGAGGGCTTGCTGTGCGGTGTAATCAAAGAGAGGAATGAAGTCTTTGCTCTTGAAATAGCTCTTGAGCTTGCTGTCATACACGATATTGCCCGGTTTGTGGTTCTTGTAAGCTGCTATGTCCCTCGTAGCTGCGGCTTCCTTGATCCCGAACCGACTAACCAGATCATTCCGGTTTACCGTACCCAGAAAATATAGCCTGAAGTCTATGTGGAACAGACGCTCTCTCTGTGTCTGGGATAACTCTTGTAATTCTGGTTGTTGCATAGCCTGTCTCGTACTTCATCACTGATACCGATAGCAGGAATCGTATCTGATAATCATTATCGTAACAATAAAGATATAAAGTATCTATTGATATCATCATAATGATTAGTATATGATGCTTTCGTGATCATAACTATAGGAGCATCAAAGATGCGAAGACATAATGGAAACATGAACGGTGAGCGTTACCTTGGTAATACCAACACAACAGAGGTACATGATCTGGATAATGAGCAGGCTTCTTGTCAAATTAACAAAATAATCATGGCCGGAAATGACAAACCTTTTACCACAACAAATGAGGCCAAGCGTCTTGGCTATGACAACTGCCACTGGTGCATTGGTGGATCAACTCGTTAATGAATGACATAGGAGATTTAATCATGGCTACGAACCCTCCATCAGGAGACGGGCATCGTAATGGTGCTGTCAAAGGCCGTTCACAGACGAAAACCCCATCAGGGCATTACGTGAAACGGGATACAGAAACAGGACGCTTTATGGATGTTAAGACATCCGACAAGAAACCTTTCAAAGGTGTGAGAAAGGAGAAATAACCATGCCAAATGGCGTAGCTCATCAGCTCGCCGGAGTTTGTACAGGAATAGGGGTCTGTTTGCTGGATAAGAAGTCAGAGGCTTCTCCGGTAATAAACCCCGTTACCTCCGCTATGATTGGTGGTATCTGTGGCAAATTACCAGATCTGCTGGAACCGGCAATTCATCCAAATCACCGACAATTCTTTCATAGTGTTGCGTTACTCGGAACCATGACTTATAGCCTCAAAAGGATTTATGACTGGGAACCTGAAACGGATCTCAAAAAGGTCTTACGCAGCGTTCTGATTATTGGTGGGACCGCTTACGTAGGGCATCTGGTTCTTGATTCCTTGACGAAGAAGTCACTCCCTACCATTGGAAAATTATAAAATTTCGGACACTAAAGAATGGAATCCATGAAAGTAAATCTCTACCCCTGTGCTCATTGTGAGGGAAAAGGAACCTGTAAGAATGGCGGTGATGGATCAAGCTGTACCGCCTGCGTAAAACGAAATGATCTAAAAGGTAAGGAGTACTCTGGCCTGCTGTGTGGGGCTTGCGGTGGACTGGGTATGGCGGAACCTTATACTGAACGAATTAACAAGCGGACCAAACCTATCCTGGCTGTGGTGATAGTCTTCGTTATGTTGTTTATGATAATTGGTCTAGCCTTATCGAAAAATCCGCATTTCCCGGAAGTTCTTGCTTTTGCAGGGACTCTGATTGGTGGTGTTGTTGCGTACTATTTTTCGAGTAATAGCTCTTAGAATACGTGAAAATATGTTGATCATAGGTTTTCTACAGGTTTGTCCTGAGGTAGCAAGGAAATAGTAATGTGTTTTCTGCTTGTTGTTATTTCTAGAGGACAACTAAAATAACAGCCCCTTTAAGAGGCTGCTTCTATAACAATCACAACTCTGAAAAAATGTATCGAACATATATGTTTTTTACTAAATTATCCATATTTCATTCAATCGCAGACTTCAATTCATCAAAAGCATCTTCTGAATAGTCATAGCTGCTACACATGTAGTTTCAATATGTATATATTTCTGATCATCAACCTACATGGTCATTTACAAAATCGAATCAACATTTATCAATTATTTCATTTCTTGCTACCTGAAGAATATGATCCAAAATGCAATAAACAGGATCTATGTTTTCAAAGCTGTCTTGATCTATATTTATTCTAAAATCATCTATAATTTCAAAAATCATGAATTCAGATAATCATACTGAATCTCAAATTTCACAAACTCTCTTTACATCAAGGTATCCAAATGGACAAAAATAACTTTGTAGCTCATTTATAGTATTCATGGCATAAAAATTAATTAATAAAGTAGTAATGGTAAACCGGTAATTTCGAAGAGTCAAAGAACCGCTATTTTTGAGGCACGATAAAATCGGTTATTGACCTGATGAAATTTGAGGTATAATTGCTAGACTTTATTATTAACTTACGTTGCCGAAGAGATGTCAATAATATTTGGTGCTGTTTAAAATTATGTGTCACCTCTATAGTTTAACTTCTAAATTTCGAGCGAAACTTATTTAACTTCTCCCTGCAACCTATCAAGGATATCTCAATCTATCTCTAATAGTCAGGATGAAAAAGTTAAAACATCGATCTGATCAGGAGTACCATACGAGAAATTAACGATTTTAGAGCATTGCAGAATGGGACTTTCCTTGATCAGCATGCTCTTTTTTCATGTCAGAATAAGTTCGATCACACCGCTTCTTATTATATTTGCTTTCAATGTATCGCTAGCTCCTTGGTAGGCTTTGTAAAGGCAACCAGCTAGTTCGATCACCTTTTGGGTCTTTTTCCTTATTTCCGAAGCATCAAATCCCTTGTATTTTCTTGATACTTCAAACAAATCATTTTCAATTTTGTTACTTCTTTCTGTAAATAATTCTTCAGAGATTGAACCATTGAGTCTCATATCTACCAGCCTATCGAGCTGAGATTTCAGATCTGATTTTTTCTTCTCCAGTAACGCAGTTTTGTTTCTTTGTTCCTGTTCAATTCAGCGGAGAATCGTTGTAAGGAAAGTTTTGTCAGACTCAACGGTAGGCTCGGTTTTGATATCTAGCGCTTTCAGCCTCTCAGCAAATTGCTCAAATATCAGTTGCTCATTGATGTTCAATCTTTCAGGACTCTTTGCTTGACACATGTAGTAAGTATGTCATTTTTTGGTATAGGCACATAAAAGCTTTCTTGCTTGGTCCCTTAGTAATCACTTCAAAAAGTATCTATTTTTAGTGACCGGAGCGCTTGGCTCCGGGTTGACTATTTCGTAGGTTCATTTTCCAATCGAGTTTGCTTTATCGTAGAGTTCTTTATTTACTATAGGCGTGTGGCTTCCTATGACATCCTTACCAGCCCATGAGAAAACCCCATAATAAAATCTGCTCGATACTATTCTTTGGATGCTTGTGGGGGTGAGACTGATTCCAACCTGATTTCAGTACTTCTCTATTACTTCATTTGCTACTGCTGAGAATGCCTTTCACTCAGCTCTGAGTAAGAAAAAATCCAACACAACCCTGGACTTCAGATCATCCACCTCAATTACCTTATAGCCTTTCTTGACTGTCATATTTCGGTATCAAAATGGGGCCTTAGCTAGGAACCTCCCTGTTCTTTGAGTACAGGAGGTCATTTTATCTTTTACGTCTTTGCTCCTGTCTTCGTTATCCATTTTTGATAGCGATAGGTCAAGTTGGAGTAGGAACTTATCTCTTGAATTGTCAGCCATGTAGAGTCGGTTGGTCCCTATGATTCATCTGATTTTTTGCTTGTCTAGCAAATCTATGACTCTGGATGTATCGATGTTGTTTCTTGATAATCTTTTGGGCTCATCAATGATGATGTAATCGATATCTTTACGGTTACATATATCGATAAGTTGATTGAATCACGGTCTGGAAAATTCAATCTTCGCGCTTCTAGATTCTGAGATTTCTTTAACAACATTCATTGATCGTTCAGACGCAGTTCTTCTACAATTATTCGCTTGGTGCTCAAGCGAATTGGCCTGCTTATCATCTCTGTCAGTTGATTTTCTAAAATATATTACTGCTCTGTTCATAGTGAAAATTTAAGATGTAAAGATGCGGCTAATTCGCCGTATAAATGCCAAACACAATGGCTGTCCAATAGTTCAACCTCCTTAAAAAATCTTCACTGATGTAGATCTGTATCTTCTTTCTTATATGTTTTTTAAATCTCTCCGTTTTGATTAGATGAGTCATATGTTTCTAGTTATTATATATACGATGTAACTAAAAAATTACTAATTATCTTGCAAGTGAGCTCCGTTCAATACTCTTCCATTCACAACAAACCTGTTATCCTTCTCATTAAGCAAGGATTTATCAACAAAATAACTAATTAGTTCATTAAATGAATCTAAACTTCCAAAGTCACATTCTTTAATTTCTTTTTTAAGTAGATAGTGTTCTCCATCCTTCTTTTTAATCAAAGATAAAAACTGATTTGCAATCTTGTCTTCTTTTATCATTTTAAGATGAAGTGGGAACAAATTGACTGTGGTAATTGCCAATGCAATACCAGAGAGAATATTCTTATCCTCTACAAAACTATTAGTCGCATCAAATGCTGTTAGAATTCTTTCAACAAGTTCACCAAAAGACAACTTCCTCCATATGACTATACCTTTAGCATACAGAAAATCATCGTCTTCATCAGGTGCTTCAGTTTTTATACCAAATTCATTCCATACATGATCGCTTTCTTGCCAAAGTACAACTTCTTCATTCCACATAATCTTTACCTACTCCTTGAACAACTCTGCAGCGGTTTTTCCCGTTAACTTTTCTAGTATTGAGGCTAACCCTTCCTCTGAAGTACAGCTCAGTATCTTCTCATGCCCCACTACACTACCATGTTTTTCACAACATTCAATCGCTGGAAAACGCCTATTTAATAGCGAATTGCAATTTCTAGTAAATCTATAAAAATAAATTTCATTCCCTATAGTAAACCTAGTATCTTGTTTATTTGAATCTATCAGTTTTTTATATACATCTGAAAAATTGCCATATTTGTATGGAAATATTGCAAGATGGGCTAGCAAGTTATAATCACTTATATCAAACCCATTGTCATTAAAAAATGAGCAAATACTATCTATAAATTGATCATTAACATTTTTTTCTTCAATACATAATTTTTCAGAATCTTGCTGAATACATGGAATGAGTTCAAAGAAGCCATATATCGACGCAATCTGACCAGTAGTTGCTTCAGCTAAATCTTCTTTAGTTATTCCAAAGCGAATTAGCTGAATTAGCTCATCTCTTGAGTATCTTTCGTATCTTTTGATTAGCGTTGTCAAAGCATTAAGGTAAAGGTCTGCTCTTGATATTAATGTATGAAATATTTTTGATGGAAGAACATGATCTCCATCATTAGAATGATTCAAGGTTTGGCAAGAAAAGAAGCAGATATAAATAAATAACAAAAATTTCCACCTATCATTCAATCCTTCCTGATCTATATTTTTCAGAAATAAATTGTATGGTGTGTTATATAAAGGTTCATTCTCTAATTCTGGTACATAATTACACTGCTCCTCCGAAAGTTGGATTGAAAGTATATGAGCCATACTCTCAACAATCTGAAATAAGGATATTCCTCTAAACTCAGAGTACCATTCTTTTTCATGGGAAATGCATTGTTGTTCTAGTTGTTTCAAATTTTCTAATTCATTGTTTGGTATAGAAAAATTATCCTTATTTATGGCCATTAGGGCTCTCTTGTCTACACCGATAATATAGCTTCCACCTTGTTCAAAATATCTCAACATGGTAGCTGATTCAAATTGGAGTGATCTTTTCTTTAATATATGTCTCATCCTAGCAGTTGGGAAAGACAAGACCTGATAGAAATGGCAGAGTTCATGATTATATGTTTGCATGTATCTCCATGAATAATCTAATAACTCTTTTTCTTCTAGACTAAAATTGTTTTTATTGGTACTTGATGACCATAGATCTAAGCCCTTTTCAATTTTTTCTAATTCTTCGTTGCTTACATAGATTTTGATCTCCATGAGCGCTATATCAAAAGAGCCATGAATAGTTTCATTTTTTATATAGAGATGATCGTCTTCCTCTAGGATTCTCTCTATTCCTGTCCATTGTAGTTTATTTTTCATTGCTATCAGGCTCTCAATTATCGGCTTTTTCAATATCACCTATTTTAATAATGCAATTGGAAATCTTTCATTTATTCTCTTTCGCTTCTCTAATAAGGCCTAGATGAAAATCAGTAGTCTTTTTTTCTAGTTTCTTTCTTTTTTCTTCCGATAGCTCTGGCCAAGATCATTCTCACAATACATTTCACATAATAAATTCTATAAAAAAATAATATAACTCTAATAACTATTTTTTGCTCTATAGCGTCCTCAAGTTCTTTCTAGCAACTTCAATATTAAATCCATCTCAACGACTCAATACTCAGTAGGACTTGAGAATATGGATCATTTCCGTTCTGTCTTCCGACTTCCCTCATGTGGACAAATGGGCATCTACAGACAATGGTTCATCCAGTTTCCCGCTCATCATCTTGTTAAAAAACATGATGAGATTTTCTTTCCATTTGGTTCCTCATTGTTCCGTCACCGGTTCACCAAAGCAACCGGAGTCGATATCCAGTCTTGTAGGATCAAGACTTAACCCCTCAACATACAGGCTATTGCTCTTAATTTCTCGTATCAGTCCGTTTGTATGGTGTTGATCAACGAGGTCAAAGCATATTGAATGAATGAAAGCGAGTATTTCCCTTTTCTCTCGATCTGCCTCTTGTACTTCATCTTTGTTTATAAGCAGTGCTTTCTTAAGCCCTTCTTGGTAATCAAGAAGGGCACGATCAAGAGCCTTGGTCGTGAGGGCGACAAATTGTTCTAAACTTTCAGGCTTCAGGTCATCGAGAGTTGTGAGATAACTTACATCTACCATATAACAACGTTCAATCTGAACCTTTACTTTCTCTAAAGAAAATCCATGTTCTAGCATATCTACGATATGGTCTTGTGTAGCTTGGGTTTTCAGAATATTGGCAGATTGGATTTGCGGTAGGAGCTTATTCTTGGTTTCCTGAAACTTAGTATTGGGTTTGTGCAGTTCTGTAAGAGGATGATTTGCTTCGACAAGATAATCACTTCCTTCTAGGGATAAAGACCTCTGAGGTGGGTTTTTGCCAGTATCAATAGCGATGTACACTCATTCTTCGCCATAGGAAAGAACTGCATCTCCATCTCTTTGAATCCCTGTTCCTGAGAGTGCTGTTATATACGCGTTTTCAAGAGAGATGCTTGGCGTGTATCTTTCTTCGAAAGCCTGTATCTATGATTCAAACCCCGGTTCTATGGTGATCAAAGTATATTTGAGCTGTTCGTAGCACGAACTGCCTGTCTCACGGTCTCTCTTTTGGGCAGACAATAGTAAGTGTTCCAATTCACCGGAATCTTTGAGCAACAACTCCCTGAGCTCGATGTATGCTGTTTTGTTTCCCTGTGCCACCTTCTCCAGTAATAGGGCAGATTTACTCTGTGAATCCAATGAGCTTCATAGCTCGGAGTGGATCTCTTTCAGCCTCTCCACATTGGCTTCGTATGTGTTGAAAGTTTCTGTTCTGGTATAGGCTTCAAACCTCAGATCTAATCCGAGTTCTTGGTTCATCAGGTCTAGCGCCAACTCTGAAGTCGGGAAGCCATTTATTCTTACATACTCAAAAAAGCGAACATCCTTTGCGACTACATTTAGAAGATGATCTGTCGTTCAAATATTCTGAATCAACAGAAGTTCTGCAAATCCATCAAATCAAAGAGCTTCACCTGAGTAATCTTGTAGCATTTCCAGTGCATCGATTCTATTGTTATATGCCTGCATCACACTTTTATGATCTCTCCCCTCATGCAGAGCGAGATCTGCTTGTAACAAGTACTTCTCATTCATTTTCTGAAGATGAGCATCTGAAATGCGCTCGTGGGCTTTTTGTGACATCTCACTTGAAATGGTCTGTATTTCTTTCTCTTGGGCTATCTGTTCCGGTCAAAGAGCCTCCCCCCTTTTTTCTATTGACATAGCAGCATATTAAAAAGTAATAGATAAATTATATTCATAATTTGAAGAATCAAAAACTATTTTTGATATAGTCAATTCTTGCCGTGTAAGGCTTGGTAGAGCCTCATGTTGCTCTCATATTCTTCCTTACTCCATCCCACACCGGTTTTTTCTTTGTACTCTATGTTCAGTCGTACCAATTCGACAACCTGATGGAGTGTTGGGTAGGATTCAGCAGGCAGACGGGCTAATTTGAGCAAGGCTGGGCGAGATACTGCTTCTAAGTCTTCTAGCATTGGCTTATACATTTCATCATCTCTCAAAGCTCGAGCGATACCGCGCAGCCCCCAAAACTTTCTTTTCTCTGACATATTTCTTCGTTGATAGATCTCTAGAAGACCTGGCTCTAGTTCCTGCATTACCTCAGCAAGAAGAGGGTTTTGCGTTATCGCAAGATAATCTAATCCCACCGCTGAGCGATCTTGGGCAGATACGCTTCCAGCAAGAAGGCTGTAAAACAAAACTCCCGTCAAAAAGAGGGTCTTAATTCTTGAGCAGCATGATCTCATGTTGCACTCCATGGAAAGGCCAAATCAAAAATGTTCAGTATACTCCGTGGTAGTATATGCAACAAATAGTAGTTCTGAAAGCCGTCTTTCTTGGATGACTTTCTATGAATTAGGGAATAGTTTTTTGGAAATTACTCAGGAGGAGGGGGGCAGGGTCGCGACTATTAGAAGGTTTTAGATATTTTGGAGTGTTACTTGGTATTGTGCAGTATACTCCGTGGCAGTATATGCTACGAAATTACATCCTTTCAGGCACTTCAATTATTAGTGCCAACACATGGATATACGAATCGTTTTTGGGCAGGTCTTACGAGAGGTTCGTAAGAGCAAAGGGATCTCTCAGGAACAACTTGCGCTTCAAGCCAGTATAGATCGAAGCTACATTTCCAAGTTAGAGCAGGGACAGTACCAGCCAACCCTCGCTACTGTTTTTGCTCTATCGAAAATATTGAATTGTACTCCCGCTGAGCTCGTAAATTTGGTGGATTTGAGGCTTCAGGAAAGCCGCAAAAATAGTGTTTAGACTCAGGTTTATTTAATTTATATCTGCTGTACTAGATTTGTAGAGAGAAGAATGCACTTGAGTGAAGAACAAAAGATAAATGATACCCTACTACCGGATAAGTTTTGCTGGCCTATGAAGTTTGTAATGTAAAGGGTTTTAGCTACTCACTCTTTCTTTGTAGCTCTTAATTATCCTCTTTTCCATTTCGTGATATGCTTCAACAAAAAGACTATCCATCTGTCTAGACTCTGAAATCGGAATATTATTTAGTCGTCCGTTAACCTTAGTATCTTTTTTGTACTTAAAGAATGATTCATATTTGGCTGGTGAAACACCTTCAAATTGCACAATAACGAGTTTTCTCCGATCAGAACCATCAATTTCAGATTTCATTTCATCTGTAGTGATCGCATCATCATGAAGTTCTAGAGCCAAACTTTTCTCGTAAGGTTCTATGTAAACTACTTTCTTCATTCCTGCTGCTACGATGTGTCTTGCGCAGTTATGACAAGGGTAAGTTGTTGTATATAAAGTACAGTCTTTAGTCGAAGTACTATCTCGGCGGGCTACTTTCAAGATAGCATCCATCTCGGCGTGAATTGCTCTGGAGAACTCAGTCAGCGCACCAACTCTTGTATTACTTTTGATCTGATCAGAAATCTTATCGGCAGTATTTTTAGCTATACCAAAGCCTTGTATTTCTTTTGATATCTCATCCCGCAACTCGCCTTGCTTCTTATGATTGTGGCAAAGCCCTCCTCCTTTTCTATAGCATCGTAAGTCGGGCTTGTGATCCGCTGTATAAAGCCCACCGCCACTAGCTGGAGCATCATTGCACCCTGTAGAGATCACTACTCCATCAGGAGTAGATATAGCCGCACCAACCTGACGTGATAAACAAGCAGATGAAAGAGAAGCTGTATAGGCCGAGAACATTCCAGACTCCTCTAGAGTGGGGGTAATGCCTTTCTGCCCATGAATTAAGTCGTTGAGACGTTCAATAGGGATCTTCAATCCTTGACTATCACCATCGGTATACCTAATAAAGTAGTCAGCATTAAACAGAGTTTTTTGTAGCCTCTGACCATGCTTCTTATCATTTTCTTCCTTATCCCGCAGGATCAACGCTCTTGCATCCAGCTCATCTATATCTTCACTTTTGAGGTTTTTAAGTCGATCATCAGTAGAACTTAGCACCCCTAAGAGAAAAAAACTATCTCCATACAGTAACCGAAGCGTCTTCACTTCCTCAGGGTTCTTTAGCTGATCTATCAAATAAGCCCGTCTTACAATTTGATCTTTACCATCGGGGTTACTAGAGTTTGTTTTCCTAATTATCGCTATTTCTGTTATCGCTGCATCAGCGAGTACACAAGGAGAATTCTTCTCTCTTATCCTGTTGCCGAAATCTTGCAGGAATGTGTACTTTTCTTTTCCTTCTAAGCTTTCGTAATTAGGCTGATCGATAGGGCCCAAGCATCCAGAGCCATATAAACTTTTTATAACACTACTTAACTTTATGGAAAAGACTTCATAACCGGCTGATTCAAGCACCTCCTGAGTCTTTTTAACCACATCGCCAACTCCACATCCAATGGCACCAGCGAAGCCAAATACGATCTCTTCAGACCGCTGCTCTTCGATAATTTCTTGACCTGACTTACGAGGAGTTACAGCGATAACCTTGGCTGCTTCGGCCATGATGGTAAATCCTTTTGTGGAACTATCTGATTAGATTATGCTTCGTCTAATGCTTCTGCTTCTTTTAGCAGAATGTCGAGTGCTGCTTCACGGCAAAGTTTTTCTTTGCTGGTTGAAGGGACGAGGTGCGTAACTTTAGAAGAGTTACGAGAGGGCTGAGAAAGGGGAGTTAGCACGTCCATGTTGCTGCATGACGACTGCTTACTACGCTTCGCTTTAAACTGGATGACGTTCATGTCAATTCAATCTTCGCTTTTGTGGACATAGTTATAATTTCGGCAGATCTCATAAGAACTGTAGCTTTCACTTGCGGGTATAATAGTACAGAGCGTGAAAATATAGAAGCTGATAATGCTATTGACAAATGATTTATGATGCTGGGTTCTGAGTAACTGTTTGTTATTTAGTGCCTAATTGTTTTTTGCTTTAGTTGGGGCTAGCAACAAAGCATGAAGTGGATAAGCTCCAGCATGCTGCTAAGTATATGCTCCACTTCTCATGCAAAGCTCTTTGTCACTGGTATAGAGAGCTCTGTCCTATATGTAACGCTACGTTTTATCATATGTGCTTATTTGCGGTGTTTTTTAAAATAACTTTCCCTACACCTCCTCAACCCAACTCCCAAACAGCCCCTCAACATCATCCACACTCTCAAAGCAAAAATGCTCCCTAAAGTGCCGAAAGCTCTCAGTATTGTAGAATCTATCAGTTACTGATTCCATACAGGTTCGATCTTCGAACACATAGCAAATTCTGCACCCCAATCTGCTCCCGTATTTCTTGTTCACGGCTCATAAGGACAAGGTCCGGCAATGATTGGTAATTTGCTTGATGGCTCGCTTTGCGTCCTTACCCATATGCAACTCAAAAACAAAGAGATAAGAGCGCTTTGGAGTTGTATAGCCTACTACTGCATCGGGGATGATCTGAAAATCTCCTGCTTGAATTGCGGCACGAGATCTTGAAGTGCTTCAACTGTGAGAGTTATTCCCTCCATCTCGCTCAAAGTAACAATGAAAGAAGTTCAGATGATAGCCGCATCGAGACAGCCACTTATAAAAAGTAATCTTAAAATCAATGGTTGTCGTTCGATGATGATAATCGCTCGCAAAAAAACAACTTCTCCCCAGTGGGCGTCTTATATTTTCTGGACTATACCCCAGTCTCTCAACCAAGTATTGAGCTCATATCTGAGAAAGGTAATACACGCTTTCCAGTGGTCACTTTCATGGTTCAAAACCAAACTTCAGGCTCTTGATCAAAGGTTTATAACTCCCTTTCAGGCTACGAAGATAACGGTTTACAGAGGCAATTCCGTTGAGGGGTAATATTCAAAGTAACTGCTTGGCAGTGAGGTATTGGAAAGCAGCCAGTGCTTCCAATATATAGATTTCTATAATTCGTATAGTCATTAGAGCTGGTATTTAGGAAATAATCCTCTCCGATCCGGTTCCACCGTTTTTTCTTCAAAATCATAGCTCGGTGATGATTTGATGTAATAGTCTCTCAGTTGCTGTTTTTTCAACTTCATCCACTCTTGAAAAGACATTGAGTGGGAGTTTCTGAGCAAAAATTTGGGCGTCCTGATCTTAAACGGCTTTCGTGTCCCTGACTTTATACAGAATTCTCCAACTAGTAGTGCTTCCATTTCTTGGGCAGGAATCCCTGTCTCCCCTTCAATATTCTTTCTACTCTTGCTTTCGTTCTTTCCCGCAACGATGACACCGGCAGAAAAAAGGGCCTTTTGCAGGTATTTATCAACACGCTGTCACACGTATTGACTCGCAAGCACTAGGTACAACTTGTACTTACGTAACTGGGTGAGCGCCTTTTCGATATCCTCAGACACAAAGTATTGGAATTCATCAATATAGAGATCGGTGGGGGGGCGCTGCGATGAGGATTGTTTGCTGCGTCTAAGAGCAATGATTCTCAAGAGGGCAACGATAAAGCGTCCAAATGCCTCTACACTCTCGCTTCACAGCTCTCAGAGAGTGAGTTTGAAGATGATGATCTTCTTTTCTGCTATGAGTTTTTCTAGGTGGATCGTATCCACACCGGAAATCAGTTTTTGAAATATTGGATCATTGAGCAGTACTTGCAGCCTCGTATAGATTCCGTGTTTTGTTATCCAAAGTGACTTTTTGGTGAACCTGTGTTGGAAAAAGTATCGGTGCTGCCTGTTTGGTGAGCGAGTACCTAGTTCGATGAGGTCTTGGTTATTATCGTCATCCATAAATCTCTGTAGGTCCATAAATGAACTTCCCTTTCTTGCGAGAAGAACACTCAAGCAAGGATAGATGACCGCATCCATCTGGTTACTGGTGGCCGCTCATTTCAGCAGAACATCTAATATCCTCTTGAGTTCTTGCGCCATGATACTGACTCCTCTTTCACTAAAGTCATGAGCTATAAACGGGTTTAAGGATGGGAACGTATCTTCCTTGAGAGCAGGATCAATAAAGACAAGTCTGTCTTTTGCAGGGGATTTTTTAAACTCCTGGAAGCGTGCTATTTCTCCTGCCATGTCTCAATGCGGGTCGATTAGTACAATCGCTCTTGAAGCTCTTTTTCTGATGATTTCTTGGTAGATGAGCTGCTTTATGAGTTCACTCTTTCAGCATCCAGTTACTCAGGTAATGTAAATATGCTTCTGTCTATCACTCAGAGGCATTTTCTTGGACAGCTTTCGATGAAAGTACATGTTTTTCAATTTTCTAAAAAAACGAATCATCGTGCATTTTGTTAGATATTAAGTGATCTTTGATTGATCGTCTTACGTACAACAACAACGGCTATGCAAAGGGATAAAATAAAAGATTTTGTTTTCAACCCTTACCTACTTTATAGCTATGGGTCACTGGTTACTTAGCGTTATTTTTTTACTCCCTGTTGTTCATATTGCAACGAATCAATCACTGGTGCTATACCATTACTAAAGATCAATTGTCATTAGAAAACTGTCTGATCATTTTTATAACCTCCTTCATCTGATCCTTTGTCAGATAGAATATATCATAAAAAACCTTTGTTTTTACTCAGTTTTTTCTGCCTGCTTGTAGTGAAGCATTATAGAAGACATCCATGGAAATAGACGTCAAAAAACTCTCCTTTTTCATAAACAAATATTTAATAAATAAAACCTCGAGGATTTTTAACTATAAACATAAAAATGGATTTGTAAAGTTATAGTAATTAAGGTGATTGATTCTTACTTATTTAAAGCGATATTGTAATAAATAAACTATAATTAACAAAAGGTCTGGATAACCATGACCGTTAAAACGGGAAAAACCATGTACTCTATTGAAGAAAAAACCACCTTAGAAAAAGCTGCTAAAATAATTGAATCAAAAATATTAACTCATGATGTATTTAGTAGCCCTGAAGATGTAACTCGGTATTGTGAGTTTAATCTTCTGCATTATGAGCATGAAGTATTTTTTGTTCTATTTCTCAATAATCAACACTGTCTTATCGAGAGTGTAAACATGTTTCGAGGGACCATTGATGGTGCTTCGGTATATCCAAGGGAGGTTGCTAAGGAGGCACTTTTTCAAAACGCTGCAGCGGTTATCTTTGCCCATAATCACCCCTCTGGAAACCCCGAACCAAGTAGAGCAGATATTAGCCTTACAAAGCAGCTCTTAGAAGCCTTGAACCTTTTGGATATTCGGGTGCTTGATCATATCGTTGTTGGGTCCCAAGGCAGTATATCATTTGCTCAAAGGGGGTTATTATAACCCCACCAAAACCATGAGATGGAAGCCCATGAGCGAAGAAGCGCCGGTATACGAGACTACTGATAGCATTGACATACAGGCGTTTTCTCAGCTTGCTTGTGCCCAGCATAAAGATGATGCGGGATTCAAAGTGCCAAGCCCAGAAGAGATAAAGGCCCTCAGAAATTATCTAGGGCTCTCGCAGGTGGCTTGTGCTCGGTTTACTGGTGTGAGTTATAAACCTGAGAAAGGCTCTTCAATCGTTCGTAAGTGGGAAACCTCTAAAGAAAACAGAAATCATAAGCCTATTCCCTATGCTGCTTGGCGGTTGTTGCTGGCTGCTGCCAAGGTGATTGATTTGGATGAAGATATTGAAATATCAAAACAAAGGCCCTCTATTTGATATAACTAAACAAAGAAGGAAGGGTCATAATCCATCTGAAAGTTATAAAAAGCAGTATTAACGGGAAATGTTTTTAATGTTTTTCCATCTTATTCAATCCATGGGTTTTATGAGGTTTCTCTTATAAAAACTATACGATTGTTTCTACTATTAAAGCTATTTTATTTAATGCGTCTTTTCTTTCTTCAAAGTAATCGTATCTATCATAGATTCCCTCAACCCCTTTTAGTTTATGGTTCATGCAACGCTCTGCAACGTGGCCGGGGATTCCTATGCTTGCCATCAGGCTTCGGCACGTCCTACGAAGATCGTGAACGGTGAAGTGATCAATCTCTAGCTTCTCTTGTCGAAAGAGCTTCTGGATTGCGGCGTTGAGCGTGTCGGGGCTTACGTGCCCAAATCTTTTACTTGCTCGTCTGTTGGGGAAAACGTAATCAGAGCCACAGGAGCGCATTTGAAGCTCTTTCAACCATTTAATAGCTAGAGGAGGGAGTGGGATAGTAATTCCGCTACCGGTCTTGCTACGCTCTTCTGGAAGCTTCCAAAGAGCATTTTTTAGTTCAAACTCAGACCATCTGGCTGACATAAGCTCCCCTTTACGAACTCCGAGAGCTAACAGTAAAGCTACTGCAAGATAATTTTCACGTTTGAATTGATCACTATTTTCACGGAAACAAGAAAAAACGACTGCTAACTCTTCTTGAGATAACGCTCGTGTGCGACTTTTTTCGACTCCACCAGCATCACTGGTGTTAAAGGCTTCAGCTGGATTACTCGTTCGTAAATCAAGCTTTATAGCGTGTCGAAAGAGCTGCTTACAATACATAAGCGCGTCATTGGCGATACTTGGTCTTTGGCTACTGGCTATTTCTTCAATGATGGCTCGTATGTCTCGTGGGTTCACTTGTCCAATTGCCAGCTCTCCAATACTGGGGGCTATATCTTTTTCATATACTCGCCGTGGGATATTGGGGTGCTTGAGGCGTCGTTCACAATCTTTGATCCAATCAGCAGCCAAATCATCTACGGTTTTAAATTGGGGCGTTTTTGCTCGTTTCCTTTCTGCCAGTGGATCAATACCGTTTCTAACGTCCTGCTTTGCTTTTGCGGCTTGCGCGTTGGCATCCGCGAGTGACATATCAGGATAGCGGCTGAGGGTCATCTGTCGTCGCTTGTTATGGATGCTATAACGAATTTCCCAGAACCCTGTCCCCTCACTACTCACACGAAAGTAGAGCCCGTTACCGGCGGTATATCTCCCTGGTGTTGCTTGTTTGAGCAGAGCTTTTGCTTGTTTATCACTGAATCTAGCCGTCATCTTTCCTCGCTCCTTTTCCAAATTGGTGACAGATTTCAAAACTGGGAGAGCAATCACAATGTTTTGCGAAACCTGTCACCAGATCTGTCACCAATAGTTTGGAACATAGGGCGATAAGAGTAAACCTTGAGAAATAGAAAAGCCCCAGAGTATGGGGCTTAAGTGAGAACTTGAAACAATCTGAAACAGCTCGAAACGCTATTCGATGTTTTGAATCTGCTCACGCATTTGTTCGATTAAAACCTTCAGTTCTACTGCGCATTGGGTTGTTTCTGCTACGATCGATTTTGAGGAGAGTGTGTTGGCTTCCCGGTTGAGTTCCTGCATCAGGAAATCAAGTCGACGGCCAACAGGCCCTTTTTGCTTTAGCACTCTCTGCACTTCAGTAACATGGGTGTCCAAACGATCCAGCTCTTCGTCCACATCCGCTTTTTGGGCAAGCAGCACCAGCTCCTGCTCAACTCGGTTTGGGTCCAATTCAACTTTGGCTTCTTCCAGCCGGTTTAGAATATTTTCTCTCTGTTTCGTCAGAATTTCCGGCAGTTTGGCTCGGACTTGAATAACGACTTCTGAGATGGCGTCAAGTCGTTGGTTGACCAATTGTTCCAATTCGAGGCCTTCACGCTGACGGTTTTCGATCAGCTCTGCTATAGCTTGATCGAACAGTGTCAGAGCTTCTTTCTGAACGGCTTTCATATCGACCTGGGTTTCAGCGAGTACACCTGGCCAGCGTAAAACGTCAAGGGGGTCCAAGGGAGCGGGATCTGCCAGAAGGTTTGTGACCTGCTGAGCAGCATCTCGTAACTGAGTTGCTAACTCGAGATTAACGCTTAGTTGGGCATCTGTTCGCTCTGAAGGAGAAAAACGCAGGGTGCAATCGACCTTGCCGCGCTGTAAGCGTTTCCGAAGGGTTTCTCTCAGGCCTCCTTCCAACTCCCGGAAGCTTTCCGGTAGTCTAAGCATCGGTTCCAGGTAACGGTGATTGACGGAACGGATTTCCCAGATCAGGGTTCCCCAAGAGTGTTCACTTTGCTGTCGAGCAAAAGCGGTCATACTGCGTGTCATATTGGCTAATCTCGATTAAAATCGGCGAATCCAAAGGGCACTATTCTAACAACCTAGGTGCAATACGTACTAGAATAGTTTTCTTTACCTAAGAAACTCAGTTTTTATGATCAAGTGGTCTGGTGTTGGGTACCTTTATGGCTTTTGTTCTAAAAAATGAGCTTCTAAGAATTAATATTTAACAACTGATGCTTTAACAGCGCGATAGGGTATTTCATGAGCTCTTCTCTTTCTGAACAACTGAAGAATCTGGGTGTGGATGCGATGCGTCCCAGCGGACGGCAGCCCGATCAGCTGCGTGAGGTACGTATTACACGCCACTATACCAAACATGCAGAAGGATCTGTTCTGGTTGAATTTGGCGATACTAGGGTTCTCTGTACTGCTTCTGTGACACGGGGTGTGCCTCGTTTTCTCCGCGGTAGTGGCAAAGGCTGGGTGACGGCAGAATATGGCATGTTACCTCGCTCTACAGGATCCAGGATGGATCGAGAGGCGGCCCGCGGCAAACAAGGAGGACGTACTGTTGAAATTCAGCGTCTGATTGGTCGTTCATTGCGAGCCATCATGAATTTGGATCGCCTGGGCGAGAATACCATTGCTATTGATTGTGATGTTATTCAGGCCGACGGCGGAACTCGTACCGCTGCAATTACCGGAGCCTGTGTAGCACTGAAGGATGCCATTGACGTTTTACGTAAAGATAAGAATGGCGCAGTGAAGGGAAATCCTTTTGCTGGATTACTCGGTGCAGTCTCGGTGGGGATCTATAAGGGGCAGCCAGTACTTGACCTTGATTATGCAGAAGATTCCAAGGCTGAAACTGACATGAATGTAATCATGAATGAGGCCGGGGGGTTTGTTGAGATCCAAGGAACGGCAGAAGGCGCGACATTCAATCAGGATGAACTGAACAGTATGCTGGCACTGGCATCAAAAGGTATCAAAGAACTGATCGAGATACAGAAAGCTGCATTAGCTGAATAAGCAATAATGAACGGATGTAAACAAGGCCCTTAAAGGGCCTTATTTACATATCAGAAATACCAACAAGCTTGACTAGATATTATATTCAATCGTCAACGGAGCGTGCTCAGAAAAGCGCTGCTCTCGACTGATCTCGGCGTTGCGGATGAGCTTTCTTAAGCCTTTGGTGGTGACCTGATAGTCCAGCCGTGCTCCTTCGTTTAATGTCCAGGCTCGATTATAAGAAGGCCACCAGGTGAATTGATGGTCAGAATGATCAACTTCTCGGAATGCATCAACAAACCCCAGCTCATTAAAAATCATATCCAACCACTGGCGTTCTTCAGGTAAGAAGCCCGAATTCTTCTGATTGACATACCAATTACTTAAATCAGTTGTCTTGTGGGCAATGTTCCAGGTACCGCAAAAAATAAACTGGCGGCGTTTGCGCAGGGTTTTCTGTAAATGTGCCAGAAACTCTTCCATATAATGGAATTTCATTGATTGAGCACCGTCATCTTTCAAGCCTGACGGGATCATCATCGAAGCAACACTAACCTTATCGTAATCCGCCTGGATGAAACGGCCGTGAAAGTCGCATTGCTCGAATCCCAGTCCGGTCATAATCGCTTTCGGTGGCGTTTTGCAATAGAGTGCCACCCCGCTGTAACCATCTTCAAAGGCGTCAAAGAAATAGGGGTAATAGCCATTTGGATGATAAATAGAATCATCCAGCTCGTACTCTTTGGCACGCAAGTCCTGCAAACAGACTACATCAGCGTCTTGCTCTACCATCCAATCAAAAAAGCCTTTTTCAGCAGCTTGCTGGATGCCTTCTACATTCAGCGTCATGACACGCATCGGGGGAATTACCTTACACATGTGGCTGTTATTCAACAGCCGGAGAATTTAAAGCGAGATTGTATAGCGTTCCACAGTAAAACTGAAATATAAGTTGTCAACCTTTCTTTAGATGTAAAGTGTACGGGTATCTAATGAGAGTCAATTATCTCATTGCCATTTACCTCATGCCTACAGTTTCTCCGTCGTTTGTCATCTGTGTATCTCCGATGTGAGATGGACTTGAATGGTGTATCATTGGCGCCGTTTTTATATAGCGAGAAATGAGGTCTGATCGAATGCAAGATTACCAACGTGAGTTTATTGAATTTGCCATAGAGCGTGGTGTACTGCGATTCGGTGAGTTCAGTCTTAAATCTGGTCGTACCAGTCCTTATTTTTTTAATGCAGGCCTTTTTAACACGGGTGAAGCACTGGCTCGTCTTGGTCGTTATTATGCGGCTGCTATCCAGAATTCCGGAATTGACTTTGATGTGATGCTGGGGCCTGCCTATAAAGGCATTCCCTTAGCAACAACAACCTGCGTCTCCTTAGCTAATGATTACCAGAGAGATGTTCCCTATGTCTTTAATCGTAAAGAAGCTAAAGATCATGGTGAGGGTGGGAATTTAGTCGGTGCGCCGCTGCAGGGCCGGGTGTTAATCATTGATGATGTAATTACCGCTGGAACTGCCATACGGGAGGTGATGACACTTATTGATCAGGCCGGTGCATCGCCTGCGGCTGTTGTTATTGCTTTGGATCGTCAGGAGCGTGGTAAAGGTGAGCTTTCAGCGATTCAGGAAGTTGAGCGGGATTTTAATATGGAGGTGGTTAGTATCGTCTCTTTGGCAGATTTATTGGAGTATCTGCAGGAACAAGGGAACCGACAGCAGGAGGTTGCCGCCATTCGTCAGTACCGCGAGTCTTATGGTATCTGACGGCACGTATTTTTGTCAGTCACAGCCATGGATGGCGGGAACTCTCCGGTGGTTGGGCTTTCTTATAATTATGCCCACAGGAGGTGTTACAATGAAATTCCTATCCGCAATCTTATCTGTTTTGTTTTTCCTGTCTGTTAGTCAAGTCGCCGTCGCTGATACGACCTATTCCTTTATCCAGGGTAAAAAGTGGAAGGGGGTGAAGATTGGAGGAAAAGCTCCGCGTTCCTTGGATAGTGTATGTCGTCACGATGTCTGCTATCAGTTTAAGACTTTTCGTTCCATACCCCGGGAGTTGATGAAAAAATATGATCTGAAGACCCTTTCTTTTGATCAACTGGCGGCAGCCCCCGGAGTCCAGCGCAAGGGGAATCGCTTGTCGTTGCCTGATGATCTGGGGTCTGTAATCTATCGGATGGCTTTTTGGGACTATATGCGGGAATTCCGAGAAGATAACTCGCTAAGCGGTCGAGGTCATGGCAGTGGCATTCACTTTTTCTTTAATGCCACGCTACCGATAGAATAACCTGCCCCAAAAGAGCTGAGTAGCCCCAGCTCACCTTGTTGAAAATCTTGCTGATGCAGGTGGAACGCAATTACTGAGCCAGCCGAGCTGGTATTTGCATATTGATCCAGCACGATGGGAACTTCTGTGGTGCTGGGTTCGCGCCCCAGTAGTTTTTTGGCGGCAAATATATTCATGGTCAGATTAGCCTGGTGTAACCAAAAACGTTTGAAGTCTGAAGGCGACAGTTGCAATTCATTAAGATGAGAGCTGATAGTCTGAGTTACCAACGGCAATAGTTCTTTAAATACTTTCCGCCCTTGCTGAACAAACAGTTTATCTCTGGCGTCTCGAGACTGCGGATGTGTACGATTCAGAAAGCCGAAATTGTTACGAATATTGTTGGAGAACTCTGTCGCAAGCCTGGTGCCCAAAATCTCAAATGCACCGTCACTGTTGCAGGTTTCTTCGGCCTCTACCACCACGGCGGTGGCAACATCACCAAAAATAAAGTGGCAGTCACGATCACGAAAATCCAAGTGGCCTGAACAGACTTCGGGATTAACTACCAAGGCACAGCGGGCGGAGCCTGAGCGAATAGCGTCACTGGCTGCACTTATTCCAAAAGTGGCGGAAGAGCAGGCAACATTCATATCATAACCATATCCCTGACAACCCAGTGCTGCCTGTACTTCGATTGCTATGGCTGGATAAGCTCGCTGCATATTCGAACAGGCAACAATGACCAGGTCTATTTCGTCAGCAGATTTGGCTGCTTTTGTCAGTGCCTGTTGGGCAGCGCTAACGGCCATTTCACAGAGTAGTGAGGGTTGATCGTTAGTTCGTTCCGGAAGACGAGGCGCCATAAAATCCGGATCCAGAATTCCAGATTTTTCTACAACAAAGCGGTTTTTGATCCCCGATGCTTTGTGGATAAAGTCGCTGCTCGAATGCTCTAGAGAGGGGAAATCACCAGCAGCAATGGCGCTTTGGTGGTGATCGTTGTAGTTATCCACATAGCGGTTAAAGCTCTCTACCAACTCATCATTGCTGATGCTGTGAGGAGGGGTGTAGAGACCGCTACCACTGATAACAACCGATTTCATGTGAGCTCCAGGGGGTTCCAGATTGACCCCCTAGGATGACATTGATCAGAGTCTGACTTCAATACCATTTTCGCGCATATATTGCTTGGCTTCAGGGATGCTGTATTCGCCAAAATGAAAGATGCTGGCTGCCAGCACAGCATCGGCTTTCCCTTCTATGCAGCCTGCAACCAAGTGATCCAGGTTACCAACCCCTCCCGAGGCGATTACCGGTACACTTACGGCTTCGGAAATTGCGCGAGTTACTCCCAGGTCATAACCATTTTTGACACCGTCCTGATCCATGCTGGTGAGTAGAATTTCGCCGGCCCCTAATTCAACCATTTTCTGTGCCCATTCAATGGCATCCAGACCGGTTGGTTTGCGACCACCGTGGGTAAATATTTCCCACTTGTCGGTTTCACCCGGTTGAGAGACTTTCTTTGCATCAATGGCAACCACAATACACTGAGAGCCAAATCGTTCAGCGGCTTCCCTGACAAACTCTGGATTAAATACCGCAGCAGTATTGATGCTGACTTTATCTGCCCCGGCATTGAGCATACGACGAATATCATCACAGGTCCGAATACCACCTCCTACCGTTAAGGGGATAAATACCTGGCTGGCCATCTCCTCGACTGTATGGACCATCGTGTCACGGTCTTCATGGCTTGCGGTAATGTCGAGAAAAGTGATTTCGTCGGCACCCTGTTCATCGTAGCGTTTGGCTACTTCAACGGGATCGCCGGCATCACGGATATCTACAAACTGAACTCCTTTTACTACCCGACCGTTTTCAACGTCCAGACATGGAATAATACGTTTTGCTAATGCCATGGTTGTAACCCATTTGTTTCGTAGTGGCTATGTTGGCCGATAGAATACTGGTCTATCAATTATCCGTCCTGCAGATCTAGACTTTCCCATCCCAGTTAAGGAAGTTCTTTAACAGTTGTAAGCCAGGCTTCTGACTTTTTTCCGGATGAAACTGAACGGCAAAGACGTTGTTCTCACTCAATGCCACATCGAATTCAACGCTGTACTCGCAAGTAGCAGAGACTTGCCTGGGCTGCTCTGACTTTACGTAATAGCTATGAACGAAATAGAAACGACTTCCGTCGTCAATATTTTGCCATAGTGGATGAGCCGTACGCTGGTACACCTGATTCCAGCCCATATGGGGCACTTTAAGTTTTTCACCGTTGGAATCTTTTAGGTCGGTGCCAAAAAACAGTGTATTACCCGCGAAAAAGTTGAGGCAATCAACCCCATTATTTTCTTCACTATGGCGCATCAGTGCCTGGATACCGACACAAATAGCCAAAAAAGGCTTTCCAGAGTCAATGACTTGTTGCACGACCTTATCAATCTCTAATCGGCGAATCTCACCCATGCAATCACGGATTGCGCCAACTCCTGGCAGCAATACGCGATCAGCGCTGAATATTAGTGTCGGATCGGCGGTTACCCGGACTTCGACACCTGGTTGCACATGTTCCAGGGCTTTTGCGACCGAGTGAAGGTTGCCCATGCCGTAATCAATAACTGCTACGCTGCTCATTGGTCATTCCAGTTGTAATAAGTAAGGCTTTCGATATCTACAGCTGCTATCAAATATAGAGTTTTAAAGCGTACCTTTGGTGGAAGGCATAATACCGGCCATTCGTGGATCAGGAGTCAAAGCCATCCGCAGTGCTCGTCCAAAGGCTTTGAAAACAGTTTCCGCCTGATGATGGGCGTTTTTACCTTTGAGATTGTCTATATGTAGAGTAACCCCGGCGTGGTTGACAAAACCGTGGAAAAACTCGCTGAACAGCTCGACATCCAGACGACCAATGTTTCCTCGGGTGAATGGAATATCCATCTGCAGGCCTGGCCGACCGGAAAAGTCGATCACGACACGTGATAGAGCTTCGTCAAGGGGCACATAAGCATGGCCGTAGCGCGTGATGCCCTTTTTATCCCCAACTGCCTGTGCAAAAGCCTGGCCCAGAGTGATACCGATATCTTCAACGGTATGGTGGTCGTCAATATGAAGATCACCTTTGGCATCAACCTCCAAATCAATCATCCCATGTCGGGCAATCTGATCCATCATATGCTCAAGAAAGGGAACGCCTGTATCAGCCCTGAAGCTACCCGTTCCATCAAGGTTAATCTTGACGGTGATTTGAGTTTCCAGGGTGTTACGAGTAACGCTGGCCTGGCGCTCAGACCCAGCTTGACGTTCTGTCATGATGTCCTCCCGTTGAGGGTGCTGCATTGTTATGGGCGATGCCATGTTGAGTGGCGTTAAAAACTGCGGTGCTAAAAATAGTTGCAGGCGGGCCATTATACAGCTTTGTTGGAGATCAATGAATGCTTTGTGTGAGTTCGACATTAAGGTGTGAAGTCATTGTTTTTCAGTCGTTTTGTCTACCCTGATTGGATAATTCAGTCTAAGATGAATGCCGGTATTGATGGATTGTTTATTGTGTGGACGAATTGTAAGACGGTACAACGCTGATCCAGAGCGTACTTAGGTTTAATCAGGTACAGACCAGTGGTTTTGTGAATTTAGATAGTTAGTGACAAGTTTAAGGAGTGTGGCATGAAGGGGTTGTTAAAAGTCATTGGTGGGTTAGTTGTCATTTTGGTAGTCACTATCGTGGCAGCTGGTCTGTTATTGGATCCAAATGATTACAAAGAAGAAATTGAAACCCTCGCGCGTGAAAAGGCCTCCGTTGAACTCACGATTGGCGGGGATATTGGCTGGTCATTGTTTCCCACTCTTGGATTGGAGTTGGCTCAGGTCGATGCCAAAAGCCTGGATGGTAAGCCGCTGGCGTCCCTGAATAAAGCCCAGGTCTCTGTCAAGCTCTCTGCGCTGCTGCAGGGTCAAGTGCTGATGGACGGTGTGCTGATTGACGGTCTGCAATTAGCTATTGTTGCTTCAGAGGAAAGTGCTGAAGCATCGGGGCAAAATAATGATGCTGGAGGTGAGAGCACTCAGGCGCTGCACATTGATATTGGTAAGGTTGATATTCGCAACGCCAATATCAGTTATGAAGATCCGAAGACAGGACAGAAGTTTGTATTAACAGATTTCAATTTCAGCGGTGAAAATGTCGTGACACAACAGGATTTTCCCGCAGCCATGGAGTTTAATTTGGCTGTCTACAAGGGCTCAGATGTGCCGTCAATGAGTATTGATGCTGAGCTAAGAACCCAAATATTCGTTGATACAGTTAACAACCTGTTTAAAGCAACCGAGTTAGATCTTGCTGTTGACTTGAAGGGGGATGCTTTCGGAGATAAAACGGTCCCAATCTCCCTGCAGGCAGACCTTCTGGCGGATATTGCTGCGGATCGGACTGAAGTGAAGGGGCTGTCTTTGAATTTGGCCGATCTGGCCTTGACGGCAGATATTGATATTCAACAAATGAGTGCCAAGCCGAAGCTGACCGGCAAGTTGCAGGTTGCTGCTTTTGACCTGAAGCAATTGCTGGCTGCCCTGGGTCAGGAAGTGATCAACACCTCAGATTCAGATGCACTAAAGAAGCTGGCTCTTTCTACTCAGCTGTCAGGTCCGGCTAACAGCTTGGGGTTGAAGGAACTGGACCTTCAGCTCGATGACACTCGCTTTAAAGGTGAGATTTCATATGATCTGGCGACAGGTGCTCAACAGCTGATATTGCAAGGTGATCAGATTAATCTTGATCGCTATTTACCGCCTGCCGATCAGCAAGTGGAGCCTGAGGTCCAATCTGAGACCTCAGCGGAACGTTACCCCAAGACTCCTTTATTGCCGCTGGACACTCTTAAAGCGTTTAATCTTGATGTCGACTTCGGTTTATCACAGCTGCAGGTGTCAGGTCTCAAGCTGTCTGATTTGAAGCTACAGGTTAACGCTAAGAATGGCCTGGTTAAAGTCAGCAAGGTGGCAGGGAAGTTGTACGAAGGTTCTTTTGACAACAGTGCGGTTATTGATGCACGAAAACAGCCATTAAAGCTATCCGTTCATAAGCAGATCAGCCAGGTGCAGCTAGGAGGCATTATGAAGGACCTGGCGGAGAAGGATACCTTCTCCGGCGTCTTTAATATGAAGGGAGATTATCAATCCAGTGGTAACTCTATCTACGATATTGTTCATAGTCTGGACGGGAAGTTGGACTTCAGTGTCAAGGATGGACGACTCAATGGCGTTAATCTTATCGATAAGCTTTGCAGTGGTATTCTGCAATTGCAGGGCAAGACCCCTGATACTCAGGCAGCAGACAGCTATACGGAGTTCAGCAACCTCAGTGGTACTGTTAACATGGATAAAGGGGTGCTGGTTAATCCTGACCTTAAAGCGGCGCTGATTGGAGTTAACCTCGGTGGTAATGGTCAGGTTGATCTACCTGAAGAGGCGTTGGACTACGGTCTCTCGTTGACTGTTTTACAGGAGTTGAAAGGGCCTAATTGTCAGATAGACAATAAACTTCATAACCTGTCACTCCCGTTGCGTTGTACGGGTGGGTTTGATGATCAGCCAGCAGATATGTGTGGCCTGGACAAGGAGGGTATGAAGCAGGTTCTGGCTGATTTAGGTGCTGAAGAAATTAAAGCGAAAGCTAAAGAGAAAGTCGAAGCTAAAAAGGAAGCCATTAAAGAGAAGGTCGACGCCAAGGTAAAAGATAAACTGAAAAATTTATTTGATTGATCCACTGATTAATATTGTTAATGGACAATCGTAAAGTTCTCAGAGCTGATAGAATGTCTGACTCTGAGAGTGCTGCTAATTTGTTCCTTGGTTAGTGACAGGCTCTTTGCATTTAACCTGACCAAGCATTTTTAAAGAACTTGCTTCTACGCGCTGCTTGTTTTTACAGAGACCTAGTTAAAGTCATTATCATGCAACCTAATTTGTTTCAGCAGGCAGTGCTCGACTGGTTTGATGAGCACGGCCGTAAAGACCTGCCCTGGCAACAGCAATTGAGCCCGTATCGTGTATGGGTGTCGGAAATCATGCTGCAACAGACTCAGGTGGCAACGGTCATTCCCTATTATCAGCGGTTTATGGAGCGTTTTCCGGACGTATATGCGCTTGCTGAGGCTGATCTGGATCAGGTGTTGCACTTATGGACTGGGCTGGGCTATTACGCCAGAGCCCGTAATCTTCATAAAACTGCGAACAAAGTAGTAGCGGATTATGAAGGCGAATTTCCCTGCTCTCTGGAGGAGATGGAGGCATTACCCGGTATCGGGCGTTCTACCGCAGGGGCTATTTTATCTATTGCCAGTGGGATCAGGGCTCCGATACTTGATGGCAACGTCAAACGGGTGCTGGCGCGTTTTGAAACCATTCCCGGTTGGTATGGTAAGTCAGAAGTCATGAAGAAACTGTGGGCGTATGCGGACCGATATACGCCCGAAGCGAGGGTTGGCCACTACACTCAGGCGATGATGGATCTTGGGGCTACCATCTGTACCCGCAGCCGCCCCTTATGTTTGCTTTGCCCTTTGGTTTCTACCTGCAAAGCTCATCAGCAGGGTTGCGTTGATCAGTATCCTGAGCCTCGTCCGAAAAAGGTTGTGCCACAAAAAACAACCTGGATGCTACTGCTGAAAAATAGCAATCAACATGTGTTGTTGCAGCAACGGCCACCAGCCGGTATATGGGGCGGGCTTTGGTGTTTTCCAGAATATTCGTCTGAGACAGAGCTTCGTACAGCTGCCAGGGTGTTAGGGGCCGGGGGTGAAACAGATGATTCGTTCAAACCTTTTATCCATACCTTCAGTCATTACCAGCTAAAGGTTTATCCTTTGGTCATGACCGTAAATGGTGAGGACAGGACTATTCAACAGAGAGTGGTCGAAAATGGAACAGTACAAAAAGATAGTGTTCAAGCCGGGGAGGTTCAGGAGCAGGCTGCCTCTTTATGGTGTGATCCATCTGATCCTGCTGAAGTGGGTTTAGCAGCACCGGTAAAGCGTCTAATCACCCGATTAGCAAATCAGTGATTCCAGGTTAATGATCTGCTAACTGTGCACGGGCGCTAATCACCCGAGAAGCTTTGGGTATTTAGACTCAGCGTTCTGGAGTATCCTGGCAGCTGACTTTACCGTTGATCATCGGTGTTGAACATTGCTTGTGGTTATATCCGGTTCTACTCAGGTTACAGTCAGTGAGTTAGAATGTTCGGCATTGGATTTTTGGCCCTTAGGGTCTTTGTTGCCCAGGGCGTTAGCTTATTGCCCTTAATATTTTTTTGATAGGAGCTAGGTTCTGTTATGACTCGAATGGTTATGTGTAAGAAGTACAAGAAAGAGATGGAGGGCCTGAGTCGCCCACCTTATCCGGGAGCCAAAGGGCAGGAAGTCTTTGAGTCTGTTTCAAAACAAGCCTGGCAGGAGTGGCTGGAACATCAGACTCGTCTGATCAACGAAAAGCATATGAACATGATGGATCCGAGTTCCCGCACTTATTTATTGGAACAGATGGATAAGTTCTTTGCTGGCGAAGAGTTTGACCAGGCAGAAGGCTTTGTTCCTACCGATAAAAAGTGATTGGTTTTCGAGGTATTACTGTCTCTGAACAGGGCTGAGTGCGTTAACCGCTGCACTCGGTCTTTTTGTTACTAATCGCTTTTGGTTGTTGGCCATTGCCTTACTGGCAGTGGCCAAGTCTAGGTTATAGTCGTTTTCCTTTCTTTGCCTGAGAGAATAGTTCAGCCATCGTTCCTTTAGTTGAATCTTTTCTGGCTGAGCCTGCTTGAGAGTGTGAGGGTGATTTGGGTCTTTGATTTGGCTGCGATAATTGCTTAGATCTGGAGTCACGATGTGTTGCGGGTGATTTTGGACTATCGGTTCGGTGGTTCGTCTCGCTGTTATCACTTTTCATACTCAAAGCAATACGTCGGCGCGGAATATCGATATCAAGCACCCGAACCTGCACAATGTCTCCTGCTTTAACGACGTCATAAGGGTCTTTGACAAAACGGTCGGCTAACGCTGAAATATGCACCAGTCCATCCTGATGGACACCAATATCTACGAACGCACCGAAATTGGTCACATTCGTAACAACCCCTTCCAGTTTCATACCGGCTTTCAGGTCTTTCAGCTCTTCGACACCCTCTTCAAATCGTGCTGCTTTGAAGCTCGGTCTAGGGTCCCTTCCCGGTTTCTCCAGTTCTTTGAGGATATCTTTGACGGTATATTCACCAAACTGCTGATTGACATAGTTAGAGGGATTGAGGTTTCGTAAAAAGCTCTCATCACCGATTAATGATTCGAGAGATCGTTGATTTTGACCAGCAATCTGCTGCACTAGGCTATAGGCTTCAGGGTGTACGCTGGAACCATCCAGAGGCTGCTTTCCTTGAGTAATACGGAGGAAGCCAGCAGCCTGCTCGAATGCTTTAGGCCCCAAACGGGGGACTTTTTTCAAGGCTGTACGACTAGCGAAAACACCATGCTGATCACGGTAATCAACAATATTACGCGCCAGGGTCGTGTTTAATCCGGATATATGACCTAGCAGTGCTTCTGATGCGGTGTTGAGATCAACACCCACATTATTCACACAGTCTTCCACAACGCTGTCCAGGCTGTGTGCCAGTTGGCTTTGGTTGACGTCATGCTGGTACTGGCCGACGCCAATGGCTTTTGGCTCAATTTTGACCAACTCAGCCAAAGGGTCCTGAAGCCTTCGGGCAATTGAGACCGCTCCACGGATGCTGACATCCAAATCCGGAAATTCTTTAGCGGCCAACTCTGAAGCGGAATATACCGAAGCACCTGCTTCACTGACAACCAGCTTTTGAGCCTTGATTTCCGGATGTTTCTTGAGTAACTCAGAGGTGAGTTTGTCTGTTTCTCTGGAGCCGGTACCGTTTCCAATACTAATCAGTTCTACTTGATGTTTCTTACAAAGACTAGCCAGGTGACTGATGGATTCATCCCATTTATTGCGGGGAACATGCGGGTAAATCGTAGTGTGTTCCAATAATTTCCCTGTTCCGTCAACCACAGCCACTTTGACTCCAGTCCTAAGTCCTGGATCTAACCCGAGTGTTGCTTTGAAGCCGGCAGGGGCGGCCAGCAAAAGCTCCTTTAGATTGCGTGCAAAGACCAGTATTGCATCTTCTTCAGCTTGGGATTTCGACTGATTAATCAGCTCTTTCTCCAGCTGAGGCTGAAGTTTGCGCTTCCAGCATTGATTAACCGCATTTTGTAGCCACACACCGATTGGTCCCCGGTGATTCAGCTGCCAATACTGACTGATATGATTTTCCGGTTGAATCTGTTCTGGCAGGCGTATAGCCGTTTTTAAAATACTTTCTTTTTTACCACGAAGAATTGCTAACAAGCGGTGCGATGGGATTTTTCGAATACTCTCTGAATGTTCGAAGTAATCACGAAACTTAGCTCCTTCCTGCTCTTTTCCTTTTGTAACGCTGACTTCCAGGTGGCCTTCATTCCAGAGCATATTTCTTAGCTTTCCGACCAGCTCGGCAGCCTCGCTGAATTGTTCCACCAAGATGGCCTGTGCCCCTTCAAGTACAGCGTCCTGATCTGCAAAGCCTGCCTCGGAGTTTAAGTATTTCACAGCAAGCTGTTGAGGCTCCGGTTGTTGGGATTGCTGAGGTGCAGTCAGCAGCTGTTGACTTAAGGGCTCAAGTCCTGCTTCTCGCGCAATTTGTGCCTTAGTACGCCTTTTGCTTTTGAAAGGTTGATAAAGATCCTCAAGGCGCGTTTTGGTTTCGGCTTCCTGTAGCTGCTGTTTGAGTTCTCGGGTTAATTTCCCTTGTTCTTCGATTGCTGTGATGATGACCTGACGTCGGTCATTGAGATCTCGCAGGTAGACCAGCTGAGTTTGCAGTTGCCGTAGTTGGGTGTCATCTAATGCGCCGGTGACCTCTTTACGGTATCGGGCGATGAAGGGGACCGTTGCACCTTCGTCCAAAAGCGAGATGGCTGCGTCAACTTGTTGTGATTGAGCGTTGATAGACTCAGCGATCTGCTGGGAAATTGATTTCATAGAGTGGTTTCTTTTGGGCTAAACGGATCAAGTTCTCTGGCCTGATATGGATGCTTGCGGGTCCAGATAAGGCAGTATATCCCGTTGCTGCCTTTGTTTTAACTATGTTCAGGTTTAAGGGCCTAAAGATGTTGATGGTTTTTTGAAAGCAGTCTCCCCCGCTGCATTTTGTGGGCATTAATAATACACTTCGAACTATGTGGTTAAACGGAGTTACGCTGCTGATTTGACGCCGCTTGTGGGCTTATTATTTTGGAAACCTATTATTAGTAAAGCAGGGTGAGAGTCATGTTATTGAGTGAGGTTCTCCTGAGTCATGTTATAACCGTTTTGTTGTTATCCAGCAACGAGCCGGTGTTAGGGAACCTATGGGCAAGTCCACAGAGGAGCTTATTCACAGATTCCTTAGACTGCGAGATCATCGTTACAGGAAATGTTCATGCCGCAAATTATCGATAATAAAAGTCTGAGAATACCTGCGCTGATTATTATGCTGATCCTGTTTGCGATAACAATGTGGCAGGTTTCATCCTGGGTCCGGTCAAATGAGCTGAGTAAACTTCATCAGCTACTCGAGGCAGATCTGGGGCGTTATGCCGTCAATCTGAGAAATGAACTAGACAAGTTCCGTAGCTTACCTGAGCTGATGGCCAGCAATGGGAGTCTGGAACAGGTGCTCGGGGATCCGACGGATCGGGTAAAAGTACATTATCTCAATATGTATTTGGAAGAAGTGGCTCGGATTACCGGGGCTTCTGACATCTATTTGATGTCTCCTGAAGGGGATACTCTGGCCGCGAGTAACTGGAAACAAACCAACTCTTTTATTGGCCGCAATTTTCACTACCGTCCTTATTTTCAGCAGGCTTTGCAGGGGCGTTCCGGTCGCTATTTTGCTTTGGGAACAACATCTAAAAAGCGGGGTTATTATTTTTCCCACCCGGTGGGCATTGCTCAGGTGGATGGCGTGATTGTGGTAAAAATTGATCTGAATGATATTGAAGAGCAGTGGAGTGATCCTCTGGTGGACTTGATGGTGACCGATGATGACGGCGTGATTTTTATCAGTACCCGTAAGGAATGGAAATTTAAAACACTGGCCCCCCTGTCGGAGGAAGTGTTGAGGCGAATCATTAAAAGTCGTCGGTATGCTGAACAGCCACTGTCGTCGTTACCGGTGATTAATCAGATAAAATACAGTGACGATGGTGAGTTGATTACTGTTGTTGAAACGGATGAGTCAGACCCGAAAACCTTAAAGGGTCTGGCTGGTGTCGAGTATATGCGTATGGGCATTGACATGCCGGAGGCTGAACTCAATATTATTGCGATGGCCAAATTAACAACGGTTAACCGTCAGGTTTGGAATGCGGTGGTTTTAGCGGCCATTGGGTTTCTGATCATCGTGTTATTGGTTTCATTCCTTCTTCTGCGAAGGAAAATAGTGTTGGAGCGTCTGCGCTATAAACTGCATGCCACTGAAGCGCTGGAAGCCAGTGAGGCTCGGGTGCGGGCCATTATCGACAATACCCAGGCCGGTTTGATCACCCTGGATAACCAAGGACGAATAGAGTCTTTTAATCCGACAGCCGTGTCTTTGTTTGAATACAGTTTTGAACAGCTGCGGGGACATTATTTCAGTCAATTAATAGACACACCGGACCGGGCTATCTGTTGGAGAATGATCACCCATCCCGAATTGCCCATGCCGGGCCATCACGAGCCTGTCATAGAGGTTCAGGGAAAACGCCAGAATGGTTCACTCTTTCCCATAGAGTTAACTATCGGACAAATGGAAGATCAGGGGGAACGAAAATTTGTTGCCACTATCCATGACATTACAGAGCGGAAAGAATATGAAGAACATTTACGGCAGGCCCGCGATGAACTGGAAAGCCGGGTTGATAAGCGAACTAACGATCTGCAAACGGCAAATACCCGGTTGCGTAAAGAAATTCAAGAGCATGAGAACACACAGAATGAACTGATCCAGACCGCTAAGATGGCAGTTCTGGGGCAGTTGTCTGCCGGTATTAATCATGAACTGAATCAGCCTTTGACGGCTATTCGAGCTTATGCTGACAATGCCCGGTCCTTCTTGCAGATGCAGAAGCTGGAACCTGTTGAAGATAATCTCAAGGAAATTTCGGGCCTGACCGAACGGATGTCAAAAATTATCGCTCCGTTGAAAGTTTTTTCCCGGAAAACCTCTGGAATCGTAGAGCCTATTTCTCTGAAGTCAGTCCGAGAGGGTGCTATGTCCATTCTCTATGGTCGACTGGATAGCGAGTCGGTCAAAGTGCTCTGGCCAGAGGAACTGGATGATCTGTATGTGATGGGGGATATGGTAAGACTGGAGCAGGTTGCCGTTAATCTTCTGAGCAATGCCATGCAGGCGATGGAGTTGCAGGAGGATAAGCGGGTCGAGATATCCTGCCAAAGTGATGAAAGTAACGTGCAACTGAGGTTCCGAGATGCAGGACCGGGAATTAACCCCGGTGACCTTGATAAAGTATTCGAACCCTTTTATACAACCAAGGAAATGGGGCAGGGGCTTGGGCTGGGGCTCTCAATCTCCCATCGTATAGTGGATAGTCTGGGAGGGCGCTTAAGCGCTAATAATCATCCTGACGGAGGTGCTGTTTTTATATTGGAGCTGAAACGTGCAACCCATGCTGATACCGCTATGCTGGGCTAGTCAATGGGTGAGGGCTAGAGCGCGCTGTGGTGTTCCGGTAATCAACATAAGTCAGGCCTGCTTACTGGTGGTGTAGAGTCGATTCGATAGAACTATATGGCTTGCTATTAATCTAACTGCATTCAAGCGCTTACCTCAGATTATTCGGCTGTAAGTAATTGATTCGGTAGGATGTGGATAAAGCGGTATACTCATAGCAGTAGTAAATACATCTTTTGCTTACTTGATGGCTTTACAGAGATTGCTGGAGCCTTGCTTGGTAGGGTCCGGGTGAGGTTGTACTTCTAGGAGATCTGGATGGGTGGCGGCGGTTCTTCAAGAGAACTCGATGATGATCAGAAAATGCTGACGGTGTTCGAGTGGGTTGATGCTCAACATAGGTTCCTTAATGAAACCCACCAGAAAATAATAGAGGGGCCTTATTCCACTGTTGTTTCACGGTGCCTCTATCTGGCCCACATAATCCAAAAAGCTTGTGCTCAGAATTCGGTTGGTATTCTAGCGGCGCTGCAACTGAATCGAAGCACTGTGCATCAAAGAACCAAGGAGTTGTTTGTCGCAGTGCTCTGTGAGTTGCTGGCGAAAGAGCTGGGTATGGGGTCTGCTTCCCGCCTTTATCTGATTTGCGCGGCTTTCACCGAAGATATCGCTATGCTGGAGCTACAAGAACATGTTTTGGATCGCCAGCCTAATCCTCTCACTGATTCCCAGAAAAGACAGATAAAACGACACCCTCATGACGGAAAACTGTTAATAAAAAGGGCTAATATCAATACAGAACTCTGGTTGACGGCCATAGAGCAACATCACGAGCAACCTGATGGTAAAGGTTATCCACAGGGGTTGAGTGGTGAAGCGATTCATCAGTCTGCACGCATTCTGCGGGTAGCGGATAGTTATGTGGCTTTAGTCCGACCTCGGGGGGACCGACCTGCGTTGACACCTAAGGAGGCTTTGAAAGAGATATTTATTCATAGAGGGACTCGTTTTGATACGATTGTTGCTCGAGCTCTTGTAGCCATTCTGGGTATGTATCCACCCGGAAGTTGGGTTCTTCTTTACAATGGTGAAATAGGGGTGGTCTCCAGCATGGGGTCAGGACACCCGTTTCCGACAGTCTCTGCCATTCTTTCAGTGGATGGAGAACATTTACCAAAGGCACTGGAGCGAGATACTCGTCAGGAAAATTATACCGTTATTGACGTAGTACGAACTCCATTCCATTTTAATCTGACTTCCCTGCTGAATAAAATTTGGCCTAAAATGAATGCACATTAATAAAAAAAGCAGTCATGCGAGAACGCTCGATGTAGGTCATTGTGCTGAAAGCTTATCGCTAAACTGGACGGATAATGGAGTACCGCATGCATTCTCATAAGCTCAAACCTGCCTGGGAGCTTAGTTCTGATGAAATAGGTCCCGATGATATAAGAAATTTGCACCGGCAACTGGCTGAGCTGCTTGAGGGGATGCAGGGAGTGCTGGATGAAGGAGCTTCGCCCATAGGGCTGATTCCATTCCTGGATCGCTATATTGAGTTGACTCTTCAGCACTTTGCTACGGAAGAGGCACTGATGCTTGAGCTTGCTTTTCCCGAGTATGACAGCCATAAGCAGATGCATGATTGGTCGGTTGAGCAGGTCTATCAGGTGGATCGAATAGCGTTGATTGATAACCCGGACAAGGCTCAGGAACTGGTGGATCAATTGGATGACTGGTTGAGGGCTCATGTCTGTGCAGATCTTGATATGGCTGCGCGTGTTTTCAATACCTAGTGTCTTGCTGGGTGGGCCATATGTAAGCAGGTGTACTATTTTCGGTGGTTAACTTCGTCTACTATCCGGTAGCTTATTAGAGATAAGTCTTATCTACGACCCAACACATTTGTAGCCCAGTAACCTGATGGTGGTTCATCCAGTATGATGCCCGAACAAGCGCAACCCGTTATTTTGATTGACGACGAAAAACACATTCGAGCTGCCAGCAGCCAGACTTTGGAGTTAGCGGGCTACCAGGTTACGGCCTTTGATAATGCAGATAAGGCACTGGAACTTTTAAGCCCGGACTGGCCCGGTATTGTGGTCAGTGATATCAGTATGCCCGGTACCGATGGCCTTTCTTTTATGCAGCAGGCATTGGCACGGGTACCAGACCTTCCGGTTATTTTAATTACCGGTCATGGGGATATATCCATGGCTGTTCAGGCTATGCGTGATGGTGCCTATGACTTTATAGAAAAACCGTTTCCTGCTGATTTGCTCACTGATGTTGTCAGACGTGCTCAGGAAAAGCGTGCCCTGACGCTGGAAAATAGAAATCTGCGACAAGAATTAGAGGCACATAACTCTCCCGGACCGCGAATTATTGGTAAGGCAGAGCCCATGCAGCGAATGCGTCAGTTGCTGATGCAGGTTGCAGATACTCCTGCTGATATCCTTTTAATGGGTGAGACAGGAACCGGTAAAGACCTGGTCGCTCGCTATCTTCACGAAAACAGCCGTCGAGTGGCGAATAATTTTGTCGCCATCAACTGTGGTGGCATGCCGGAAAACCTGATTGAAAGTGAGCTGTTCGGCCATGAGAAAGGGGCCTTTACTGATGCTAAAAGCAAGCGCATTGGTAAACTGGAATACGCCGATGGCGGAACTCTGTTTCTTGATGAAATTGAAAGTATGCCCATGTCTTTGCAGATCAAGCTGCTACGGGTGCTGGAAGAGCGCAGTATTGAACGCCTGGGCGCCAACGAAGCGATTCCACTGGACTTGCGCATAATTGCTGCGTCCAAGGCAGACTTGAAAGAACTCAGTGCAGAAGGAAGTTTCAGGGAAGATCTTTACTATCGCTTGAATGTTGTCCGCGTAGATATCCCGCCACTGCGTGAGCGACCAGAGGATATTCCTCTTTTATTTCAGCATTTTGCATTGGTGGCATCGGCTCTCTATCAAAAAGAAATACTGGCTTTGAGTTCAGAGCGGATCCACAGTCTGGTGGCTTACAACTGGCCAGGGAATGTCCGGGAATTGCGGAATATTGCAGAACGTTATGTTCTTCTGGGTGAGGCTTGTACCTTTGAGTTTGATCGCTTGATACCTCAAGGAGAATCCTTATCCGGTATTACTTTGCCAGAGAAAGTTGAGCGGTTTGAGCGAATGCTGATAGAAGAAGATCTGGCTAAAAATGATGGCAGTATAAAGGGATGTATGGCCAGTCTTGGCTTACCCCGAAAGACACTGTACGACAAAATGCGTAAATACGGCCTGGACAAACGAGATTTTAAGAACTGATTCGGAATGCGTTGTCCTCGTTAACTACTTTCTCAGGGGCTTTATCAGAGGGGGTTCACGGATCGTTGTATTTTTTCATCTGAATTCAAAAGCGCTGAACAATACTGTGTTAGCCGGGTTTAATGGTTGAGCAGGATTCATATCGAGCCGCTTATCGATCTTTTCTTTCCCAAGGATTTCAGCGAGAGCCTGGAATAAACGCTAAAATAGTTACTTACGGTGAGTAATAGTTATTTGTATCTATTTGTCGGGAGGGCGCAATGGGACACCGCCTCGCCTTTACACTTTTATTGTTGAGCAGTACTCTGGCTTCGATGAATCTTCACGCCAGAGATATAGCTGGAGCCCGAATACATCAGGGCGCAGGGGGCGCGGAGCAAGCATTAGCTGTTAGCGATTTCGATGCCGGAGTGGCAGAAATTTCTGACAGGCAATACTTTGACAGCCTCAGTGATGCTGCTTTTTTCTATCTGGGATTGGCCCGGCAGCAGCAATGGCGACCTGTTCCCGATGGTCCACTGTTACGAGTGGGGGATCGGCATGTGCAGATTGCCCAATTAAGACAGCTCCTCACCATGTATGGCGATTTATCTTCAGATAGCGAAATTGCTTCTGGGTTCTATGATCCTCTGGTCTTTGATCCTAATTTGAAAGAAGCTTTAATTCGATTCCAGATTAGGCATGGCGCAAAGCCAGATGGTGTGTTGGGACCTAAAACCAGAGCGGTTCTTAATATTTCCCCTCAACAACGAGCTTATCAAATTGCTCTGAATATGGAGCGTCAAAGTACCTTTAATGGTCGCTTTCAATCACGTTATATTCACGTCAATATTCCAGAGTACCGGTTAAGGTATATTGAAGAAGGCGCGGAAGTACTGGCAATGAAGACCATTATTGGTCGCAGCACACGTCAGACTCCGGTCTTGGAAAGTCAAATACGTTCCTTGGTTATTAACCCGTCCTGGAATGTTCCAAAAGGGATTGCCTACAAGGATATTCTGCCTCGCTGGCAAGAGGATAGTGAGTATCTGGAGAAGAACAATCTGAAAGTGGTTTCGGGTTGGTCAAACCGTTGGCAGGAGTATCCGGCTGAACAAGTGGATCAGTCTCGAATGTATAGAGGTAAGGAGTATTTTCGATTTGTCCAGCCTCCAGGAAAAACTAATGCGTTAGGACGGGTTAAATTTCTCTTTCCAAATCAGCATGAGGTCTATCTGCATGATACTCCTCAACGCAGTCTGTTCAAGGAAGCCAACCGCGCCTTCAGTTCTGGCTGTATACGCCTGGAGAATCCCATGGCCCTAGCTAAAACTCTGATGAAAACCTCATCGATAATGCGCAGTTCCAGGTTGAAAAAACTGTTGGCCAGCAATACTACCAAACAGCTTCGGCTTCGTGAGCCTGTACCGCTGTATTTAACCTATTGGACAGCATGGTTGGATGATAATCAGATGCTTCATTTTGGCGAAGATGTTTATAGTCAGGATGAGCTGGAGGCCAGTGCTAAATTCCTTTGAGGTGTGGCTGCCTTTCTCGTTAAGCCCGTGTTTCTGACTACTTCACTAAATCATGACTCATGTCAGTACAAAAACTGTACAATTAAACAGTGCTTTGGCATACTCCCTGCGAAGTTAGCAGATTTGCAGGTTTATTTAGGGTGGATCGACGTAGTTTTCTTAAAATGACAAGTGGTATTGCAGCAGCAGCAGCGGTTTCTCCTGTTTGGGCAAGTCCGTCTCTGGCAAGCGAGTATGAACGGAGCCTGACTCTATATAATCTTCACACGGGTGAGCAAACCCGTTCGACCTACTGGGTTGAAGGTGAGTATATTGATGAGGAGCTGGATAGCCTTAGTCTGCTGCTCAGGGATCATCGCAGTGACACTGCCATCGATATGGACCCTTCTCTGTTGGATCTGCTTCATGATCTTAAATCAGTTGTTGGCTATCAGAAACCGTTGCATGTCATTTCCGGTTATCGTTCCCCTAAAACCAACGCTATGTTGCGGACCAACAGCAATGGGGTCGCTAAAAAAAGCCTCCACATGCAAGGTAAGGCGATTGATATCCGCCTTCCTGGTGTCAACTTGGACCAACTTCATTCAACGGCTTTGTCGCTGCAAGCTGGTGGAGTCGGGTACTACCGCCGCAGTAACTTCATTCATTTGGATGTAGGGCGTGTTCGCAACTGGCGCGGTTAAGTCTGGGCTGTAATCTGTTTCTTCTGCTAATAAGCTCTCTCTGTCGGATTAGCTTCTCCCCTTGCTGTTAATCCGTTCTCTCAGTAATTATTGACCTCTTTGAGTTGATTAAGCTGTCTCCCGCTTCAAAAGTGGTTGAGAGTTTTTAATTTCACTAGACTGTCGATTCTTCTGACTTTTTGAATTAGCCTGCATTGCTGATGTTTTCTGATATTTGCGTGCTTGCTCTCTCTTTGTTCATAGCCTCTGTAACAGAGGGGTGAACTTCCCCACCTGTTTTTTGTATTTTGGGTGGATTTCCACCCAAAAACTCTCTGAGACTTTATCCATTCTGTCAAAGTTAAAGTCAACTTATTGAAATTAAATAGTAATTACGCTTTTTTAATGAGTTGGCCTCGTACTTGCTAAGTGTTAACTGTTAAATGCATTTTGGCACTGTAGTCAGGTTGAACCTGTCTTCAGTCAAAAACCAGAAAGACACAACATAATAATGATGAGGAATTGGATATGCGTCTTTTAACAACAGCTGTTGCTGCACTTGCGTTGACTGTTGGTGCTCAGGTGGCTACGGCTGCACCGATTGAGCTAAAGTTTTCTCACGTCGTTGCGGAAAACACTCCTAAGGGACAAATGGCTAACAAATTCCGTGACTTGGTTGCCGAGCGCCTGGCCGGTAAAGTTGAAGTCAAGGTTTTCCCAAGCTCTCAGTTGTTCGGTGATGGTAAGGTATTGCAGGCGATGTTGCTGGGTGATGTACAAATGGCCGCTCCGTCTCTGTCCAAGTTCCAGAAATATACCAAGAAACTGCAAGTTTTCGATCTGCCATTCTTGTTTAAGGATATGGCGGCTGTTGAGCGCTTCCAGAATAGTAGCTCTGGTCAGAAATTGCTGAAGTCTTTGGAAAAGAAAGGTCTGGTCGGACTGGGTTACCTGCATAACGGTATGAAGCAGTTGTCTGCAAATGATCCTCTGCGTGTTCCTGCTGATGCCAAGAGCAAGAAGTTCCGTATCATGACTTCTGATGTACTACAGGCTCAATTTGAAGCCGTTGATGCTGTACCGTTGAAGAAGCCTTTCTCTGAAGTATTCACGTTGTTGCAAACGAAAGCTATCGATGGGCAGGAGAATACCTGGTCCAATATCTATTCCAAGAAGTTCTTCGAAGTTCAGCCTTACATTACCGAGTCTAACCACGGTGTTCTCGACTATCTGGTTGTGACTTCCGCAGAGTTCTGGTTAACACTTGATGACGATGTACGTACTGAGCTGAAGAAAGCGTTGGACGAAGCGATCGCTCACGGCAATAAGATTGCTGCAGAAAAAGCCGACAGTGATAAAGCTGCCATTGCAAATTCTGGCCGATCTGAAGTGTTGACGCTTTCTGATGCTGAGCGCCAGCAGTGGGTTGATGCAATGAAGCCTGTTTGGAAGCAGTTTGAAGATCAGGTTGGTGCTGATTTGATCAAAGCAGCTGAAGCTTCAAATAAATAAGCTAAGCTTTCGCCTTATCGGAACTTTTTCGGAGTTCCACGGGAACAGAGGGTTGAGCCTCTGTTCCCATTGACCTTTCTCGGTTTGTTTCACCGCTGACCCTTCTTTCAAGGCGCTTTTGCTGTGAAGCATATCTACTGATAATAAGTCGTCATCTGGAGTTACGGTGACGAAACTGTTCGGGGTACAAGTCATGTTATCAAAACTGGTAAGCCGACTGGAGGAGAGTATCTTATCGCTGCTTCTTGTCGCCATGACACTCTTGGTGTTTGCAGAAGTTGTGGCGAGATTCGGTTTTGGCGCTGGTATCCACTGGGCGCAGGAAGTGACACTGATCATTTCGGCCTGGTTCGTGCTCTTCGGAGCTTCTTATGGCGTAAAAGTGGGTTGCCATATCGGCGTAGACGTATTTGTTAAGATGTTACCTCGCGGTGTTCACCGTGGTGTTACTGTGATTGCCATTTTGCTTTGTTTGTTTTACTGCGGTCTGTTTTTGTACGGTTCCTGGATTTACCTGAGCAAACTGCACCTGATCGGAATTGAGTTGGAAGATTTACCAATTCCCGTATGGATGACCACCAGCATATTGTTTATCGGATTTATACTTTTGACCTATCGGTTTCTGCAATTGCTATGGAAAGTTGTAACCAATCAAGCGGAAGGTTTCCATTTGGCTGATGAAGCTAAAGAGAGCATGGAACTCGCAAAAGATTTGGAAAAAATGAAAATCCTGCCTGAGGAGAGCAAATAATGGCTACAGCAACATTATTTATCGTCCTGTTTGGCTGCATGTTTATGGGCATGCCTATTGCTATCGCTTTAGGTCTGTCCAGTGTCTCTACTATTTTGTTGTTTTCTAATGATTCTTTGGCTTCTATTTCGCTAAAGCTGTTTGAAGCAACCTCCGAGCACTACACGCTGCTGGCGATTCCATTTTTTATTCTGTCTTCTTCATTTCTATCCACCGGAGGGGTTGCAAAGCGGCTGATTGACTTTGCCATCGATAGTGTTGGCCATATCAAGGGCGGTCTGGCAATGGCTTCGGTCATGGCCTGTATGTTGTTTGCGGCGGTATCCGGATCTTCCCCGGCAACAGTTGCAGCCATTGGTACTATCTGTATCGCTGGAATGGTGCGTTCAGGGTATCCTCAGGCATTTGCTGCTGGTGTGATTACAACCTCCGGCACTCTTGGCATTCTAATCCCGCCATCGATTGTTATGCTGGTATATGCCGCTGCGACGGAAGTTTCCGCATCGCGTATGTTTATGGCCGGCTTTGTACCGGGACTGATGATGGGACTGCTGTTGATGGTGGCAATCTATATTGTTGCTCGCATCAAAAATCTACCCGCACAGAAGTTTCCCGGGATAGGAAAACTAATGCGCTCAGGCTTTATTGCCCTGGGTGGTCTGATGCTGATCATTATTGTCCTGGGTTCGATCTACGGTGGTATTGCGAGCCCGACAGAAGCGGCGGCGGTGGCAGCCGTTTATGGTTATCTGATTTCAGTCATGGGTTATCGCGATATTGGCCCAATTAAAGGCGCTCCCTGGCGCAAAGAGAATGAAACCCTGGGAGCAGCAGTTATCCGTAATGTCCTGTTAATTGCTTCTGCATTCCCTCGCAGTATCTATTGTAAGGATGTAAATAAAGTACTGGTGGATTCGGCTAAAGTCAGTTTGATGCTGATGTTTATAATTGCCAATGCAATGCTATTCGCACATGTATTGACTACCGAGCGGATTCCTCATGCGGTTGCTGAAGCGATTCTACAATGGGGCTTACCGGCCTGGGGATTCCTGATAGTGGTTAACATTTTGTTACTGATTGCCGGTAACTTTATGGAACCGACTGCCATTTTGCTGATCATGGCTCCTATCCTGTTCCCGATTGCGGTTCAGCTTGGAATCGATCCGATTCACCTGGGCATCATTATGGTGGTTAATATGGAAATCGGTATGCTGACACCGCCAGTGGGGCTCAACTTGTTTGTGACAGCGGGTATAACCGGCAGGAATATGATCTGGGTTATTAAGGCTTGCTTGCCTTGGTTGCTATTACTCTTGTGCTTCCTGGTAATGATTACCTATATCCCATCGATATCGTTGGCCTTACCTGAGTATATTGATTACTTAAAAGGTTATTCGTAAGCCAACTACAGTCTGCTATTAGCCATAATTAGTATGGATTAAAACCCAAAAGAGCCACCTGAAGGGTGGCTCTTTTTATTCGTTTTTTTTTCCATTTTCAGAATCTGCACTGGCAGAACCATAAGCCAGAAAATGCACGTCGCAAATATTGTCTGGTTTTACCGGGTGCCACACTCAGCAATACTTGCTAATCAACATGCTGACTTAACCGTTGTCGTGCAATCGTATTTGGTATGGGACTTTCGGCAGCATCTTCGGCTCTTTGCTGAAATATCAGTGCCTTCGTTTGGAAGCCAGATAAGCCTGATGTGATCCTGATATTTCTCTAATGCCAGTGTATCCCATTGGAATTACAGAAATTTTTCCACCATGCTGCAGGTAAAACTCAGTCTGCTTGCAAATTGACTCATGAGTCTCCCGCGCAGGTAAGGGTTTTGGCGCCGGGCGATGCCTTAATCTTGCCACCTCTATCACCTCCTATCAGTTTAAAATGTCAAAGACAGCAACTTTGATAGCTGCTCTATCCAGGTGAATGCTGTCGTTGTACTTGCCTCTTCGCACAGAAAAGAGGGTGTAAGTATAGGTACAAATAGTGCTGTATCCTGATGAAACTGAGCGAAGCTGAAAAAACTTCAGCTGATAATGCTAAGTTGAGGAAGTGCCATAGAAGAGAAGGCTTTAGGTTCAAATGATTAGCTAATAGCCAGAGACAAGAAAATATTCTGGTCTGTTACTTAGTACTTGGATCCTAATGAATTTACTGCATCATTGCCTGCAGTGAGTTATTGTACCAAGCGCAATGGAGGAGGGTTGTGGTCCCAGTTAGCGATGCCGCTGACGCGAATAATCTGATAGCTGTTGGCATTATCAAGATGTTCAGATACCCAGCTCTTTAATGCTTTTGAGGGAGTACTCTCCTGATCGCCCTGGCGGAAGCGTTTTGTTGTTTCCAGCCATGCTTGAAGTGCAACCCTGAGTTCTTCAGCTTGAAAATCGTGGGTGCCATTGAGAAGTGCCTGGATTTCAGCAAGGTCTTCAGATAATACTAATGTATCTGACGGGGTTTCATTGGCCGCTGGTTCATTGGGTTTTGGCACTGGCTCCGGTGTGACTTCTTCAGCAAAACCTTCTGCGGAAATAAAAGCCAGCTTTCCAGCGTCCCAGCTTTCGCCCCGGGAAATAGCCAACTCATAGTTATTCATCAAAAAAGAGTGCGCTTCCCGGGTGCTGGCAACCCAGTGACGCAGTTCCAGCTTACTGATTCGAGTCTGAACTGATAGCTGATACTCATCAGTCAGTTTATTTTGCTGGATCATTTCAGTTTTGTATTGACCATCAGTGGTGGGAATCTTGACCAGAACCTGCTCATTTACAGCACGAAGCTCACCTTGCCTGAGGCCACTTATAATTTTCTGGTAATAGCGATTTACTGCACTGCTTTCCCAAAAATCCTTGGAACTAAACATGTTGGCACAGTAGCGTTGGACCGGTTTTGATTTCGAACTCAGAGCCTGCAGTGAAATTTTGCCAGCCAGCAGTGCGACAGCTTGCTCGATGGTGTATTCAACTGTGTGGTCTAGCGCCATTGCCTGAGGTCCTCAGTGATGTTCCAGGAAAAGCGGTACATCTACGTGCTCATCATAAAATTGGTTATATTTTATACTTTAGTCTAGGTGGTTGCATTTGTCTTTGGTCAAGTGTGAAGGCTCCTTAAGGGGAGACTGTTGTCTTGAGTAATGGGGATGAAAGAACAATGGAGCTCTTGGTCTCGCCAAACTCACTTAAGACTTCGATAAGTGGCTCCAGTTCTTGTACGGAGCTGATTAAAGCACGAATGATAAAAGATCCCTCTCCTGCAATATGATGACATTCGCGAATGGCATCGAGCTGTTCTGCTTGACTAAGAAGATCCTTGTAACGACTTGCTGGAGTGCTCAAGTGAATAAATACCGTCAGGCCACGTCCCAGCTTGGATTCGTCGATTATCGCTCGATAGCCTTTAATAATTCCCTGCTCTTCCAGCCGTTTGATTCGTTCCGTGACTGCCGGTAGGGACATGCTGACGGATCGCGCTATTGAAGCATAGCTTGCCCGTCCATCTTGTTGTAGCTGTGCAAGAATTTTCCAGCTAATTGTATCGAGTTGCATAATACTAAAGCCTTTTGAAGATTTTTTTAGTTATTCACAAATAAACCTTGGGATATTCATAGTCATTATCTATTAATAATCTTTCCCCGTCCTAATAGCATATGCCTAGGTTTGAAGGGCATAGAGTCTCGTTAACTGATCTTTCAGATCTTAACAATAGGTAAATCAGTGATAGGAGATAGTGATGATGGTGGAGCTGGTGAGCAAAGGAGTGATTATCGGGTTTTCTGTAGCGGCTCCGGTCGGACCTATTGGAGTTCTGTGTTTTCAGCGGTCATTATCGAGAGGCTGGCTCCAGGGAGTGGTGGCAGGCTTGGGAGCAGCCTGTGCCGACGCCTTTTATGGCGGTATCGCTGCATTGGGGCTTGTCTCTGTCATTGAGTGGCTAACGCCGCTGGAGTCAGCGCTTAAATTATTTGGAGCAGTCTTTCTTTGTTATCTGGGAATAAAGACCTTGTGCCGCTCTACAGTTGAATCCTCATCAAGAGTGTCTGAATCTGCGTTGTCGAGGTCAGGTTCTGTGGGAGGTTTTTTTATGACCTTTGGTTTGACACTAACCAATCCAATGACGATTTTGGCATTTTTAGCGATATTTGCCAGTCTGGGAATGAAAGGGCAAGCATCGACACAGCCTTGGTGGTTAGTTGCGGGTGTCTTTTTGGGATCTGCCGCCTGGTGGTTAGTGCTTAGTACTTTAGCGATGGGAGTTAAGTATCATCTAAGCAGTCAGTACCTTACACATATTAACCGTTTGTCAGGAATAATACTGATTGGTTTTGCCTTATGGGTATTGTTTTAACCCATGGTCTCTTCATTACATCTGATGATCTATCCTGAGTTCTAACGTTTTTGGAGCCTCCAGAGCCAGCAATTTGGCTTTAGTGTGCAGACCTGCAGCGAACCCCGTTAACTTTCCGTTGGCTCCAACCACCCGATGGCAGGGTATCAGGATCATAAGGGGATTCCGGCCGATGGCGGCAGCAACGGCTCGAGTAGCAGAAGGTTTTCCAATAGCGCTTGCCAGTTGACCGTATTGTGCGATCTCACCGTAGGTTATTTGTTGGAGGGCATGCCATACACGTTGTTGAAAAGCCGTACCCTGTGGTGCCAGAGGCAAGTCAAAATCAGTACGGGAACCTTGACAATAGTCTTCCAGCTGCTGTTTGAGTTTTGTGAACAGCGGCAAGTTTGGAGCTTCCTGCCAATTGTCAGCTATTTCTGCCTGGTGTTTTTGCCCTTCCAAATAAAGACCACTCAGATATCCGTCCGTAGCTACCGCAATCAGGGTACCCAGTTCGCACTGCCATTGAGTCCATTGAGTCATCGTATTTCCTTGATTTACTGTTTCTCTGATAATTCCGCCCATAGATGCATGACCGCGTAGGCGCGCCATGGGCGCCATTGCTCGGCGAGTTCCTGTAACTCTTTGGGACGCTTCACCCCCAGGGCTTTGATTATTCCCAAATCACTGTCCGGGAAGGCGTCAGGCCAGGAGAGTGCCCGCATGGCGATATACTGTGCGGTCCAGGGACCAATGCCGGGAATGATCTGGAGCTTCTGGATTGTTTCTTCAATATCGAATGTCCGGTTCAGGCATAATTCACCTGAATCAACCGCTTGAGCAAGGGCTACAATCGTATTGGCGCGTTTACCGACAATACCCAGCTCCTTTATTTTTGTAGGGCTTGCCTGGCTCAGGCAGCGGGCGCTAGGAAATACCTGGTTTAATTCTTCAAAAGGTGTTTCTAACGATTTGCCGAACGTGGAGGCAATTCGTCCTGCCAGCGTATGAGCGGCTTTTACACTGACTTGTTGGCCTACAATGGCTCTGATGGCCATCTCAAAACTATCGAAGGCTCCCGGTAGCCTCAACCCTGGACGAGAGGCCGCCAGTTCACCCAGATGCAGGCTAATCGGTTCTGGATTGCAATCAAGATCAAAAACCTGACGAATGCGATTTAATATTGTTGCAATAGCTGGAGCAAGACCATGATTGAGGACCAGTTTTAAGCAATTCCGTTCCGGCAGACTACTGATGGAGATCCAACCCGAAAGGCTTTCTTTGCCATGCTTTAAGCAGACGGTGCGGCGATAGTTCTGACCATCAGCTGCAGACTCCACTCCAGCGATAGAGCGCTGATTTAAAAAGCTAATGAGTCGGGGCCAGTCGAAAGGAGGTCGATAGCTCAGCGTGAATTGAAGCCTGTCCGATGTCTGTAGCGAGTTTGGTTGCCGCTTGCGAGCTTTTCTGAGGGATGAAGGGGTTAGCTGATAATGGTTCTTAAACTGTTCGTTAAATCGTCTCAGACTCGAAAATCCAGCGTTCATGGCAACTTCCGTCATCGATAGATCCGTGTCGGTGAGCAGTCGCTTGGCCAGCAGTAGTCGCTGGGTCTGGGCATAGCGCTGTGGTGACACGCCATAGACACTGTTAAAGCTGCGCCTTAGGTGCCTGTCTGAAACCGCCAGTGTTTGAGCTAATTCGGTTAGGGGAGTATCCGTCAGGGCTCCTTCTTCTATCATTTGAGCGGCTATATTGGCCAAACGCTTACTCGCATCGATACTGGCATTTCCTGGGGCAAGTTCGGGTCGGCACTTCATGCAGGGACGATAGCCATCAGATTCGGCTGCAGAGGCTGATCCGTAAAATTGACAATTTTCTGGTTTGGGAATACGTGCGGGGCAAACCGGACGACAGTAAATACCCGTCGAAGATACAGCCACAAAAAAATGGCCGTCAAAGCGGGTATCCTGTGCCTTTAAGGCATTGTAACAAAGCTCATGGTTTTCGATCATGGAGCAACTATAAGCCTATTTAGAGGAGGCTACTCGCGATTATCGGACATGATAATTGACAATCTTTACCCTTTGCCTGTTTTTAGCCCTAAGTTGTCTTGACGAATGAACAATAACTCGCCATCTTAGCGGCAACTATTATCAGGTGATCGGTTGTAAGCAGCTATCTGGCAATATCTCTGGTAGATTTTTGTTAGAGAGTATCAGCGGACCTTAAGTTTATTGACCAAGTCGTTAGCCACTGTTGCTATAATAACAGAGCTATAGAGGGTCCATCGATAAGTACCTGGGTGTAATTTTTGATCAAATCATCTCTTAAAAATCTTGCAAAACCGCTCCGCTCAATCAGTGTGTTGTTCTGTTTATTGATGTTTTCTGTAATTGCCTACGGAGAGGGTATGCTGCGGGTGGGTATTTACCAGAATTCACCCGGTGTATTTTATGATGATACCGGTCGGGTCCAGGGTTTCTATATTGATATATTGGAATATGCTGCCAAGTCAGAAGGTTGGGAACTTCATTATGTAAAGAATACTTGGCCAAAACTGATTGAACTACTGGAAAGTGGTGAAATCGACATGATCGCCGGCATGGCGTACAGCGAAGAGCGGGATAAGCTTTATGACTTTACCTCTGAGCCGGTCTTTATCAACTGGGGGCAAGTCTATGTTCAGAATGAGGACATACAGTCGATACTTGACCTGAGAGATAAAACGGTTGTTGGCCTCAGGCAAGATATCTATAGCATCAGCTTTCAACAGTTACTGAAGCAATTCAGGGTTCCCGCGAATTTTATTGAGGTGAATAGCTATGCCGATGTAATGAGGTTTGTGGAGAACGGTATCGCTGATGCAGGGATTACTTCGCGTTCCAATGGAAAGTTACTGGAGCCGCAGTTCCAGCTTTATCGCAGTCCTATCATCTGCTGTTCAAAGGAAGTCCATTACTCGACCCTTGAAGGCCAGGGAAAAGAATTTCTTGATGGCTTAAATCGACAACTTAAAGCCCTTAAGAAAAACAGCAGCTCCTTCTACTTTAAATCGCTGGACTATTGGTATGGTCAAGAGCGAACGACGTCTATACCCGACTGGCTTGTCGTTGTGCTGGGAGGTTCATTGTTTGTGTTGCTGGTGCTGTTGGGGGGGGTCGTTATTCTACGTCAGCAAGTGCGTGAACGTACCGCTAAGCTGGAAGAGGCACAGACTTTTCTGGAAAGCCGTGTAGAGCAACGCACAGCGGAGCTGTATGAGATGAATCAACAGCTGAAAACTGAAATTCATGATCATCGTGAAACTCAGAAAAAGCTTCAGCATATGGTTCGACACGATCCATTAACGGGGCTGCCTAACCGGCGTTGGTTTGCAGAGCATCTGCTGGAAGATATCAAACGAGCCAAACGAACTCAGCGTCAGCTTGCCGTTTTGTTTCTGGATCTGGATGGATTTAAAGAGACTAACGATAGCTATGGTCATGACCTGGGTGACCTGGTACTGATCGGAGCAGCGGAACGAATCCGAGAGTGTTTACGAGCGACAGATAAACTGGCTCGCTTGGGAGGGGATGAGTTTATCGTCATCTTACCGGAAATCAGAGTACTGGAAGCGGCCACCATCGTAGCAGATAAAATTCTTGCTCGCTTTGCTGATCCTTTTCAGTTTGATGAGTGTAGCTGTGTTATTGGTGTCAGCATTGGTATCAGTTTATTTCCAGACCATGGCGAGGAGCCTGAGATACTGCTGAATCATGCAGACCATGCGATGTATGCTTCAAAAAATGCAGGTCGTAATCGCTTCACCGTTTACAGTGATAAGGGTCTTAGTCGCGGTATCGGTTGATCAACGTCAACAAGGCTGCGGAATAAATAAAAAAACACACCCATCGTCAGAAATTGTTTATAATCGAGTTGTAAAACGGCCACTTATCTTTATAGTGTGGCCTCCAGACAACGACTTCGGGGCTGATGTGGTTTCGACATGGTGCGTATGTCCAGGGTGCATGTCGTGAGCGGTGAGTGATCACGTAAATCAACCTTACCAATGCTTAATTGCAAACGACGAAAACTACGCACTAGCAGCTTAATAACCTGTCTAGCGCCCTTCCACCTAAGTATGCCTGTAGACTGGGGCTCGGAAGGTCATCCCATACAGGATCGCGATGGATACCTTGCCAGGGGTTGAAGCGTTAAAACTAATCTGGCTCGCTCATGAAAATCCTGTCTGTCGGAGTTTCTACGAGTTAATTAAAAGACTAGACTAAACATGTAGATCGTTGGTTCGGAAACATTGTGGACGCGGGTTCGAGTCCCGCCAGCTCCACCACATTGGAGGTCTACGGCAACCGTCGTAGACTTCTCCAGACCACTGAGCATGCGGCTTCTGAACGATTCTCCTCTAATACACCTTTGGTCTCCGATGGTCCTTATAGGCCTACGGAATGTCACAGAGTGGGCACAACTTCGACACAGGGTAATGATCCTGTGCTGTTGGCATGTGCGAGAACTGAGACCTACGGAACGCAAGAGTGTCAGAAATTCCGGGCTAAAATTTTTAATGCCCATCCCTTTCTCGCTAGCAGTTTCGCCAGCGTATATGAGCGAATAGCCAAAACTAAAGGCTATGTTGATGCCAATCACAATCTAAGAAGTCTTCACGAGCGATTGAGAATTAGAGATCTCAATCTTTCTTGGGAATCTGATGACATTAAGGGCTTTGCGCGTGCTCAAGCATTAAGGTGTCAAAAAATTGTTTCCCGGCATCAATATTCTGATACTAGCTATCAACTCTGCACTGAAATCGTTAAGCGGTATCTACTGACTCCCCCTACGTTTAAAGAACATGGCAATCTCATTAGCCCATGTATTAAGAGAATGGAGTGTTCTCGTTGGTGGCGTAAAAAACTGTTTACTAAGCAGCGTAGGACCATTGAGGCAGTGGCAAGAGATATTGGATTGGTATCACAGCATTCAAGTACTTACTCCAGCATGATCAGCCAAAGTGTGCGAAAGCAGCAAAAACACCGAAACGAACTGTATTTATCAAATACATTTGTCCGTAATGATGAAGGGCAAGAGTACAGTCTAAAAGAGCTATCAGACCTCTCAGTATCAAATCCAGCTATTCGCCGTGGTGAGCTGATGACCCGGATAAAAGGATTTGAACTTGTTGCACAACAGCTTGGTCATGTAGGTGAGTTCTATACTTTAACCGCTCCCTCGCGAATGCATGCAAGGTTTAAGCGCAATGGTAAACCAAACCCTAAGTATGACGGTACAAATCCTCTAGAGGCACACAAGCACCTCAATCAGCTATTTCAGTGTATTCGATCCAAGCTCCATCGTGATGATATTTATGTTTATGGACTTCGAGTTGTAGAACCAAATCATGATGGAACTCCACATTGGCACTTAATGCTATTCATGCCTGAGGCAAGCAGAGAAAAGGTGCGTGAGGTTTTTAATAGCTATGCATTGAAGAGTGATGGTGATGAGCGTGGAGCTGCTAAGCATCGATTTAAGGCGGTAGCTATCGACCCGCAAAAGGGTAGCGCTGCTGGGTATATTGCAAAGTACATAGCGAAAAATATAGATGGAGCCTTTATTGGGGATGACCTGAATGGCAACAGTGGTCGAGAGGCAGCTACTGCTATTGATGCATGGGCTAGTACCTGGGGGATTCGGCAATTCCAAGCTATCGGTGGACCAAGCGTTACGGTATGGCGAGAACTTAGACGCTTAGCTTCCCCCTATAAAGAACTAATTAAAACTGCATCGATCAATGATGGTGATTCGAAGATGAGTCAGGCCATGATTGCTGCGAATGCTGCTGAGTGGGCTGCATATGTAATGGTTATGGGTGGGCCAATTCTTCGTAAGTGCGATCGTCCTATCCACCCAATGTATAGCGAATTTGAACTCGTTAATATCGAGACCGGAGAACTGCTTGAAGAGAATGTCGGCCTCTATGGAGACCCAAAAGAAAAACGGGTGATTGGGCTGGAGTCTGAAGGAGATCAAATTATTACTCGTAATAGGAAATGGACACTGACTACTTCAGGAGCAATAGACAGGCAAGGTAAAGCTGGCGTAGCGAGAGCGAACTATGGAGCGAGCGGCGAGCAGGCTGAACCGTCGAGACCTGAGCGTGTCAATCCGGTATCAGCGCAGCTGACCCGGTATGACACGCCTTGGACTCGTGTCAATAACTGTACGCATGTTGAAACCAAGGTGCTGATGAGATGAAACAGATGACTGATGATACCGGAATAGAAATCACGGGTGATTGGAACCCAGATCTTCGTTTTACCATTGAAGAAGCTGTTGCTGTTTTGAATCGTGAGGTAGTTCGGCTTCGAGATCGCACGTGCCTTCCGAATCCTCCAATTGAAAAGATTGGTGTAGTTGTTGGTGTCTTGACAATGAATGAGCAAATTGAAGTTATTGTTAGGTTCATTGATGAGATGGAGCAGCTCTGTAAAACAGAGTTCTGTGGAGATTTCATATTGGTTGAAGACTAATGGTTAGCAATAGAGTTAGACACTTTCTCTACGAACTGGATGAAATTGAGACTAGAGCAAGGAAAAATTTCGGTGACTGTACAGGGCTCTATTTCCACTACATCACTCGTGAATACATGCGTTATTGGAGGGAGCTTCAGAGGCAGGAACCTGAGCAATTGAAAGGAAAAGCATGGGACGAACTTCAATTCTTCTTTGATCAGAAGTTAAGAGATTTAGCTTGGGCTAGATTTGATATGTACTGGATGATTTTCGAATACGATGGAAAACAGCTTTACCCCGAAGATCATGAACCAGGACCGTTCTGGCGAAAGTAGCCAAGAGACCAATACGTGACCGTTATCAGCTGCAACTGATTTCGGCCACTAATCAAAACCAGTAGGAGAATACTGATGTTGACTAATACTCATTTTATTAAAGATCTTGAACTTGTTGAAGGTGCGTTGTACGACCTTGAAAAAATATCTCAGTTGGAAGGTGTTGATTTAACCAATATGATCAGGCTAATCAGGGATCGACTAGGGATGGCATTACCAGATGTGGTTAATGGCCTACGAATAGATGATGTTTTAGAGGCCCACAAGAAAGGCCTGTTGAATTGGCCTGAAGACGGTAAAGCAATTCTGAAGGGGGAAAAATCAATAGAAGAATTTTTTAAAAAATAGTGTTACTTAAGGAGAAAAGGTGATCTACAAATAGCTGGTTACCTTTTCACTGATTACCCAATGCCCATAGGGCATGATAGGCCGCATATTGATCTTTCAAGGAGAGTCTATGATTGTCGGCCGGAACCATAGCGCGCTAAACCAAGAATATATTGTGCTCTTGCTCTACCGCTACAGACCTGCATGGACCGTTGACTAACTTGAAAACAAGTGCTAAAAGTGTGATGCGTGTGAGCGTTGAAACGACAAATATTTTTGGGCATTAACTTTACGAAGTCTTAATTGTAAATAGATGAGTAGGCAACTGGCCACTTGATCTAACCACTGAATTGGTAGACTTCTCTCTTCTCTCAGCCCACCTCCATGGGCCCTTATTGTCGGGGCCATAGAAATTCACACGACTTATTTGCATTTTCATTTTTAAGCAATTTCTAATTACCGGTGCGTCTTTTCACGCGCCTCTGGAGGTACCTATGAAGTGGAAAACTCTTGAAAAAGTATCGGAGGAATCAGGTTTGTCCAAGGAATCATTACGGGCACTTAAAAAGAAAGGTCAGTTGAGAGAGAAGATTCATTGGGTGAAGTCTCCCAACGGCAGAATTTTGTTGAACATAGAGGCTGTAGAGGCATGGTTGATCGGACAGTCACCCTTTATCTGCAAAAAAGGGGTATAACGATGGATCGTTTGCAGCAACAACGCTTAAAAAAATCTTTAGGTTTGCCAAAAGATTTTAAGTTTAAAGGATATGTACTACATCTAGATGATAGTGATGAGTTCTTAGCTACCTATCAGGAAAATGAGATCTTTTTGCGAACTGGTTGGACTCCATTTCCAGAGATGGCAAAGGTCTTCAAAAAGCCCAAACACGTGTTAAAAATCCTGAACGAGCGAGATAAAGGGGGATTGATATGCTACCTATTTGAAAATGATGTGCAGTGTGTTATTCATCCTCTACTACCAGAAGTAAAATGAAAGGTGTCAGGGCTAGAGGCAACAGTATTCTTGTCGATTTCACCTATCGAGGTAGGCGCTGCCGTGAAACTCTTCGTGTGAAACCTACAAAGACAGCTCTAAGGGAGGCTTCTCGGAAAAGGGAAGCTATCCTTTATGAAATAGCGTTAGGAAAGTTTAATTACGCAACCCATTTTCCTAATAGTAAGAATGCCCTTGCATATTCTCGTAATAAGGGATCTCTCATATCTATTGAGCAGGCACTGAAGGACTGGCTGAAGAAGATTGAAAAGCGGTGCCAATACAGCACCATTAGAGATTATAACAGCGCTGTCTATCATCATTTGATTCCGAGCTTTGGTAGTCTGACACTCGATGATTTTTCCTCTGACCATATCTATTTATGGATGGACCAAATTTGTATCTCGAATAAGCGTATTAATAATGTCTTGTGCCCGCTTAGGCAGATATTCAAAGATGCTTATCAAGAGGGCTTGATTGATCGAAACCCGATGGATAGGTTCAGAAACCTGCCTATTAATACCAGAGAACCGAAGCCGTTTAAAACCTCAGAGATAAAAAGTATATTGAATCAACTTCAAGGTCAGGAAAGGAACCTGATTCAGTTCGCATTCTGGACAGGGCTTCGAACATCAGAGTTGATTGCTCTTCGTTGGGAAGATTTTGATGCTGCCAACAAGCGTATCTATGTTCGAACGGCTATTGTTCGCAGTAAAGAGAAAGGTACCAAAACTCATTCAGGGCGCCGGACTGTAGATTTACAATCACAAGCATTGGCAGCAATTGAAGACCAGATGTCTTTCACTCTAGATAATTTGCGAGTATTTCATGATCCGAAAAGCGGCGTACCATGGCATGATGATCAAGCTATTAGAAAAAGGGTTTGGACGCCTGCTTTGGTAGCTGCTGGAATCGAATACCGCTCTCCTTATCAGACTCGCCATACGTTTGCTTCGATGATGCTATCATCTGGTAAGAATCCGCTATGGGTTGCACAGCAGATGGGGCATAAAGATTGGGGGATGATTCGGAAAGTTTATGGTCGATGGATACCAGTCGAGTAATAAAGACTTTTATTTGTTATTTATTAGGGTGCTTAATATGGACATAAAGAATCTAGTTAGTGACATAAGAGAATCTTGTACTTATAGAGGACCATTGGTTTTACCCCGATTTGTCGGACACCTAGTTAAGAGTAGATAATCTACTTTAACGAGGTTTTTACATGTCTAATACACGAAGAAAATATTCCGAAGAGTACAAGCGCGAAGCCGTTTCATTAGCGCTTCAACCAGATGCATCGATAGCTGAAGTTTC
>NZ_MIEQ01000079.1 GCF_001968815.1 Motiliproteus sp. MSK22-1
ACCCTAGAATAACAAACCCACCCAATCAAGGTGGGTTCCTCAATCGCTTACTACGCTGCGCTAACCCAACTTACCCTTGGCTTTAGCTGAGTCCTAGTTTACAGAAAACCAACTACCCTAGAATAACAAACCCACCCAATCAAGATGGGTTCCTCAATCGCTTACGAATCAATTTAGCTGATGGCTTGGACTTTACGAGGCGCATTTTCCAGTAGCTTATCTGATGAGATTTCAGTCCCTGTTTACGGCAATAATCCACTTGGGACTGGCCACTTTGCTTCCACGTATCAAGATGCTGTTTCCAGGTCTCTCGAAGGGCTTTCAGTTCATTGGCAGTCATAATGATCTCCTTAATTCAGAGATCATGACCTTAGCTGGCGAGCAGCCCTGGTAACAGGTGGGGTTTATTTACCGCTTACCGATGTAATACCGCTTCCTTTCGTTCCTTTTTGTATAGATTCTTTACTGGCTAATTTCAGCCAAGACTGAATACTAATCCTTAGCTCTTCTGCCTGGCAGGGGTGCTCTCCATTAAGCAACTGTTCAATCTGCTTTAGATCACCAGTCAATACAGGAGCAATAACATCAGCAGGACCTTTGAATTTCTCAGCATCTAGCTCTTTCAGTAAACACCAATGATAGAGACTTTCTCGAGTAACAAGTGTGCGGTTGTAATTAACCCTCTTTCTTTTGTTATTCTCACCTTGCTTTGGGAATACCCATATAATTCTAACTCTGTAGGTTCTCCTTCCCTTATAAGTGCACCAATTTCAATCCGAAGAGATCGATATATTTCATCCGCAAAATTAAGCTTTTCTAATAATTCTTGATATTTACTAATACTTTCTGAGTCCGAAGAAGGTTGAAGAGAAGCCAGCTCTTTATCAATCCGACTTCTTATCTTTGATATTAAGGCCTACATAATAATACGCTGCCTCTTTAGCTGAGTACGCTTTTCTAAAACCGGATTTCATTTCTTCCATAAATTCCACCTAATATAAAAAACTAAAGAACCTGATCAATCCAAATCTTCGACTTTAAGACTTCCTTTAAACGCCGGCCCCCTCAGAACAGGAATACTCTACTACTGAAATGATGCGCAAGTCGCCGAAGTACCCACAACCACAAGCAACGATTTAGCTCGACTCATACCGACATACAGAAGCTCGTCATTGGCAGATAAATCGATAGCATCTAGCCCCCATAAGATAACAATCGGGGACTCCAGTCCTTTAAACCGTTTGACAGTCTCCATAAGCACAGTATTAGCGTTCCGGTGGCCTTCCTGAAGCCATACCGCTGGCTTTGGCAAGGGGAGGCGCTGCAAAGCTGAGTAATAATCAGCCTTGTTTAGCGCATCAACGATCAGCACGGTGATATCGCCAGCCGAAACCCCTTGGTTAGCAATAAGGTCCACTATTCTGGCATTGATTTTGGCTGCCTGAACGCTCCGGCTAGGGGCTGCATCAAACTGTATCTCGTCCCCCTCAAGCTTTGGCGGACTAACCGGCACACCTTTGTAATGCTTGTACGCAGCAGTGTGAATCGGAGCTGTATTACGACAGTTAGTCGTTAGGGTGAACGGTTCGTCAGTTATGGGAAAGGTTCCTGCACGCGCATATATGTTCTGATTGTCGTCATAGAACACGTACAGTGGGCTGTTGTCGAAGTCTGACAGCAACAACTCCAGTGGGACCCAAAACTCCTCGCGAAAGTCCTGACCCTCATCGCAAACGATGGCGTCGTAGCGGTCCTCCAAGACATCTAACGAATATGAGAAGGCATTTGGCAATTGAACATCGTAAAGGTTTTGTCCCGGATAGGTACCTTTTGCCTCGCTGATTAGATCACGCCCCGATAACTTGTTAGCTCTATCAACCCGGCCATAACAGAGCTGATGGAAGCTCATCACATCCAAGTTGCCAACATCAGAGCAGATCGCCGATAAGTGATCCGCCAACTGCCGGTTATAGCAAGTCAGCAAAGTATTAAAGCCTTCTCTTGCCAGTCGTCGAGCTTTTTCTAGAGCTAACACCGTCTTTCCAGTACCTGCGCCACCACTCACAGCAACTCTGCGACGAGAGCGCAGGAAATCTAAAACTCGGACCTGGTCATTGGTGAGCTCCAGCCTCCGAGCCTCCTGATCGGCGAGACGCGAAGATACCAGCGGAGCAACGAAGAACGAACGTGCGAAAATCTTGCGAATGACATCAACCCCCCTATTTCCCAAAGGGCTGAAGCTACCCGCATCATCTCCCCAGTACCCAAACGCCTTATCGACCCAGCTCTTGATTTCCACCAAGTCCTGGGATGCTCCGATCAAAGTTTCGGGGTTATCTGGCCGGCTCAGTGCTCGCTTATTGCCAATATCCGGGAAAAAAACCGCGTGCCCTCGTAGAACGTTCCTAAGCTGTAGCTGCCGCCAGCTAGGCTGCTCAGAAAGCTTCGACCATATGGAGTACTTCGCTCTAAGCGCCTGCCCAACAGGGTTTTTAATCGAGTGCTGCTGGTTGTGACGGTCTACAGAGAACCACTCTCCAATCGCAGCATCAAAACGTATACCTCCTCCTTTCACCTCGATGCATAGATAGCCATGGCTAGGATGACAAACTAAAAAGTCGGCCTCTCCATCCCTTGCCTGGTCATCCTCACGACGCAAAATCCAACCTACTTGAAAAAAGACGGCATAGTCTTGTGGTAGGTTGTCTCGCAGCGCCCGGTATAACTTAGCCTCAGCATTAGAAGGGAGTTCTTTCAGTTGTCGCTCAGTAAGGCTGGGTATCATTTCAGACATCGACAGTCTCCTCGACCCGCATTCGCAGTAAATTTAACGTCACATTGGGAGTAACCTGAGGCTTTCCATCGAATTGAATTGTTAAAAGCTTGGTAGAGCCTCGCACAACCACATCTTGGATTACTCCAGCCCCTAAATCCTGATGGTTAATCCGTGCTCCTGGTAGAAAAAAGGCTGTCGGGTCCGCTTGCTCGTCAGTCACCGCATCCCTCCAGTTTCCATCAAACATAAATGCAGTGACTTGAGATGCAGGGCTCTGGATCGGATGAACACGAATAAGCTCGGGATCGGACGCATACTCGACCACGTATAGCCAGTATCGGTCACCATAATTTTGAGCATTGCTAAACTGGAGTTTCGATAGTCCAACCCCCGTTTGATTCCACTCACCGTTGATCCCTTTAACTTCAATCAAACGTTCTTCACCAGTTAAAGGGCTATAACTGACGATGTCATATCCAGGATGTGTTTGGGCCTTCTGCTCAGGAATCCGACCACGTTCGCTCTCATAGGCACATACTGCTTCACGGGCTACGGCCTCAACGGCTAAATTGTGTGTAGATAATCCTTGGCTTTCGTCATTTGCATCCAAAGATTCGTCAAGGCGACGGACATAGGAGAGCAGGCGTCTATCCCATTGCTCCTTGTGCTTAGGCCGCGGCAGGTTACTTCGATGTCTGCCTTTGCTCGAAGGCTTAGCCCCTCCAGAGTAGCTTCCAACTCCAGTTCCAGTTCCAGTTCCAGTTCCAGTTCCAGTTCCAGTTCCAGTTCCAGTTCCAGAGGATTCAGACTGCCCCCCTGGTTCTTGGCTAGTGCCTGAAGGCTGGCTCTCCTTACCATCACTCCCTGATTTCTTAGCTTCATTCGGGCGATGCGGTTGATCCTTTGAAGGCCCACCTTCTAATACCGCACCGTCATTATTGGACTCTTCTGTAGTCTCCAGAAGCGTGTCAGTCACCTCTTCGTGCTCTGAGGATTCAGAACCATGACCGATTTCATCAAGATCAGGCGACGTCAAATCTTCAACCACGGCCTCAGAGTCGGCAATGTGAACATGTGGGAATCCCGCATCATTCAGCCATTGATGCCCTTCCTCCGCCTCCATGCCAATCAAGGAGCGTGCATTCAAGGTTAGTTGCGAAATCTCCCCCCCCGGCTCCTCGGGCATCAATTGATGAAATAATGCGCTTAAAATATACGCCCAACTTCGTTTATTGAGCGGGCGGGCAACAATCAATCGTCCCGTTTCAATGTCATAGAATGCTTGTGTGGAGGCAGGAGGGGCCGAGACTAGGTCGTCTCCAATATGAACAGAAGCCTGAATACGCACAAGATCATAACTAATCGCCTCTAAACCAATGAGAGCTTGATGAACCTTCTTCCTCACTAGAGTCGGTTTATCGTGAAGCAACCTGGCAATCACATTTACCCTTTCCGCAAGAGCCTCCGCCAGGCCTGCTTCGTGATGCTCTTTCCCATCAAAATATTCCAGCTCAACGTAGGCCAGCTCACTCAACCTACGGACCCCGATATCAAACAAGAGCGGCCATACCTCAGGAACGGGTTTACATAACGCCCGGTTCAGTTCTCCCTTGAATTGATCAGCATGCCACTCGCTATCTTGCAGCAATAGCTCATCGGGATAGGTCAACAGATCACTCAAGCTGATCAGGCAGGGAGCCTCCCTCATGCGCCTCAGATCGTCCTGGGGCAGTTCTCCCTTCTCAAAGGCCTCCGCTAGCCTTTCAAGACAAAGATCGTAAACCGCGCGATCCTGACCTGTAACAGCTACGGACTGTTCGTAGAAGCCACCAACGATATCAAGAAGAACATCAACAAGGTCAGTTCCTTCAGGCTCATCTTTCACCCCAACTGCATTGAACAAGGGTTTAAATTCTTCGTAAGTCCCAGGAATTCGGTATGCGTAACGTCCGAGCTGCTGAGGAATCCAGTACAACTGGTTGGGTCTTACAAACTTCTCTTGGTTTTCGACATAGATGCAAGGAGTTCCTGCTAAGCTATCAATCAATGCATCTGACTTACCGGCGCGTTCGTTGAGTACTCGATAAGTGTTGATATGAGGCTGCTGTGAAGTTTCGATGCAATGCTTTAGGTGATCAATAACTACGCTAGTCTCTGGATTACGCGTCACACCCAACTCATCTAGAAAGTCAGTATTCAGGCGTCTCGTGTTACGAAAATCCAGAATATTGACCTGAGAACGAAAAGCCTCGGCACGAAATGGAGCATAAAGTGTGTTCGCTGCATGCCATTCCTCAGCATCCTCCTCGGCAGGAAAGCAGTCGGCCCAATATAAGGCCCCAATGGCTTCCTGAAATGCTGAGGAGTCTTTCCACTCGTCGTATTTGTCGCACAAAGCATAAAAGGCTTCGCTGCTAGCACGCTTCGCATCTTCGGTCGGCTTCCTGTTATTGGCGATATCCAACATCCGCTCAACCAAATGACTCGCGCTTGGGGATCGGCGAACTCCTAAACTGTCGATAAATAGATGAACTGAACGCGCATCTGGAAGACGGCGAACGTCTAACCAAAGCTGCAACCGGTCCCCAAGAACGGCGACCAATTGCTTGTCATGCCAGTAGGTCTCCGTTGGCTGAGACCACCCTCCATCTTGGGTGGGAACCAAGGGGAGAGCCCCCAGCAACTCTCGAATATGTTCATTGTTAACAAGCGTGGGATGTGCTGCCAACTCACCAATCAACTGACTATGTTTCGTCGCGTCGAGAGGACCTGCGTCATTGAAAAAAGTTGGTAATACATTCTCCACAAATGCTTCAATTGTTTGGGTTCTCACACCCAGTTTCAGCGACACAAAGTCCCTTGCAGCCTCTGAAAGAGCCGATGCGTCCAGTAACTCAGCTTGACCAGTAGGGTCGGTAAAGTTGCCAGGCAGCAGCGCATTGGTTGCTGAAATCAGACTGTGACCAGATAGCCAAATCGGGAGTGCACGAAGAGATTCGTAAACATTCATATCAGATGAATCAAGGCGATCTAGGTCTGCAAAGAGGGTGTACAGGTCTCTCAGCTCACTGGGTTCTGTACTAATAGTTCTGGCTAACTCACCAGACTCATTCTGTGAGCTGATATGTGACGTAACCCCTTCAAGGTTAAGCTCCTTTATGTGGCGAGTAATTCTTGTAAAAGGGCATGTCTGGAGGGAAACAATTGCAAGACGAGGCAGCAATTGTGCGGCTCTGGCAGCATCTATCTGCAGCGGTGAAAAGTGCGATTGCTCTACGGTGACCACGTACCGATCGACAGTCACCAGAACAGGCAATGACTTAAAACGCTCTACTACCGCCCGCGTATTGGGGAGCACAACCTTCTCCGGCAGGAGATCATTAACGATACCCCATAGCGGCTTGTAGAACTGAACAAGAGAATCTTGGTCCACCTGCGTCCCTCGTGCAGGCAACTCTCTGGTCGAGGACGAAATCAGGTCAACCAAGAGCTCGATCTTAAGAATCGGCGCCCCAAGCTGGTTAAGGACAGTATGAAACGGGCGCAATGCAGGAGCATAAGTACGCCCATTCACTTGCAGCAAAGCTTTTGCCTGCATTTCGTCCAAAGCAATATTCGGCAGGATCAATCGATCAGGGCGCTGAAGGGTATTATCTAACGCCAAAACGATCGGTAGCTGGGAAGCTGAAGCATGCATCCGATCCCAGAATTGATCGAAGCAAGAGGGGTGGTTCGAAGCTTTAGAGTAGAGATCATAAACCTTGGCAATGATCTTCCAAAAACGCTCATGCCCAAGCATCTGCAGCAGCCCTTCAGGGTCTTTAGCCAGCTCCGCAGCAGCGGAATCAATGAGCATTTCATTCCAGGCTTGCTCATGCTGATGGCCGGCAAAGATGACAGCCTTGCGATCAGCCTCTGGAAAGAAATCTGCGTTGATATGCAACGGAAGGCCAGTCGACTGTTCCGTAGGCAGGAAGGCGTAAAGAAGCCCCTCTACCAATGGCTCGGGGTCAATTCGTAAGCCGATACTGATCAGGGGGCTTCGGTTTAGCGATTTTAGATTGGGGTAGTCCTCATAAAGCTCTTTAGCCGCCTCGCTCGCATCGGCGCGCAAGATGTGCCAACGCTCTATATCTCCACTCGGCTTAAAGGTAGCGATAAGCTCTGAGGAGCCACTGTCACGCTCCAAGTCACAACCAAGCAACAGCGTCCCATTTCGGTATACCGCAGCCTTCTTCACGTATCGGAGAAATAACAGACTCTTGCGAAGCACGGACTGAAAGTCTTCAGCAAGCTGATCGATATGGGAAGCGCTGACATGCGACACACCAAGTTCCAGCCGCGCTTCAGCATTGGGGTCTTTAGCCCAGGGCAGAAAGAACGATGTTCCATAAGGCTCGTCGTGTGGCTCTATTGCCCATGCGCCCTGTTCTGGCTGTAGAGTCAGCTTGATGCCTGACGACCGAATTTCAGGGTGGTCCGTAATCTGATAGGTTGAGACAAAGCCTATACCAAAGCGTCCAATATTTTCGCTTTTGGCAAGTTTTCCACCGCTGCCAACATCGGTTATCCGGTGATAGTCACACCTATAGTTGGTCTCAACGAAATCCTGGCAAGGCTTGCTCAAATCCCCACAATAGGAAAACTCGCCACTGTTGCGGACAAGAAGCCCCTCATCGGTGATGTCGAAAATGATCGATTCAGCTTTAGCATCATCCGCATTTTGGATCAGCTCCAGCGCCATCACGTCGTAGCCCTGCAGTCCCGCTAGGTGGCTACGAATATTACCGAGTAGATTCGCGGTGTAAGAACCAGAGATACGGCTTTGAACTTGTTGATCCATCATCTTGCCCTTTGATATCCGTTGTAGGACGAGTTCGTTCAGAGTATTACAAAGCTTTGAAATAAACCTCTACTAGGCTAGAGACTGCACCGAATTAGCCAGGCGTTTCTCTTGCCCAAACGGAGTGGTGTAAAAACGTTGCTCGATTCCATAAAGCAGCAGTTTAAGGTCATTATCTGAAGAGATTTCTAACTTGCTGTTCTTCTTATCGAATTGCAATTGTTGCTTACAATAGCCATCGATATAGGTGAGCATATTCGTTTTGTCTTGATCGGACATGGAATCAAGCGTCGCCATGGCAAGCGCGACTCGCTTCCGGTTGGGTTTGGAAACCTTAGTAACATCGTACTCATTGGTGAGTTCAATAAACGATGTATCCAAGAACTGCTCTACCTCTGCATTCGTTGCTTCTTTATAAAGCGAATCAATGCTCTTAAATATACTTGATATCGTCGCAAGACTTCTGAATACCAGAGTATCGAAGGCTTTAATATAAATGGCATCCGGCTGGGAATTGATAACCAAACGACTTCCACTTTCTTCGATTTCAGCACACTCTCCAAAACCAATCATCTTCTTTTTCATGAACAAAGAAGGAGTGATTTTCTGGAAGTAGAAATCATCGCCTTGAACAGCGAAAAGATAAGAGATTTTGGCGAACTGCGCCTTCGTCAAATCAGCATAGTCTTTTGAGTCAAAGTCATTCTTAAGAAGATCAATGCAATAACCTTTCTGGCTGAACTGATCTATCTTGAACCACGCATCTTCATCCAAATTGTGGTCAGGGTTGTAATCAACACAACCAGCTAAATTGATGGCAACAGGTTCAAACAGCGTACAATCCGATATCATCTTGAAAAAAGGATTTTTACGAAGTCCTTTTACTTTTGCGAAAACATGATCCATGTCTAATCTTTCTCAATAAAGGTGTAATTATTGATCCTATATGCAGTAGGCATCACGACCTCTTCAGGCTTCTTGTATTTCTCACGACTGATCAGAAAAACTGCTGATCCACTCGTGGTCTTTATGTTGTATAACTCATAACCAAAGACTAAAAACAACGGATTGAAATAAAGGGCCTGAGACAAGAAGGTGAAAACAAAAAGAATACCGTATACAAACACCAGCGTTTCCCAATTGCCAATGCTCAAAGCCACAAAAAAATAGCCAAGATAGCTGGGAAGAAAGCTGTTATTTACATGTTCGATGTTTTCCACCTCACCCTGTTTAAACTCATCTTTACCCAAGCAGGAACTCAGCAGGATGCTCAGCCCTGTCAACAAGACCGGCACCAGGACATAAAACAGATAAGAAGCCGCATTCGGTAACGCCACTAACCATGAACAGCCGGGATAAAGCTTACCCAGCGTGTGACCTTGCTGTACCAGGAAAATGATTACCAGCAACGATGTGGCATTGAAGGTCAGCAAAAGCCGAAATGCGGCATTTATCATTTTACTGTAACCTGGCCGTTCATCAGCATGGGGAGCAACCAATCTCTATGCCTAGAAAGCTCTTTGTTTTCTAGCTGATTTTCAGACATTTTTTCAAAAATAGGATTGAGTAGCTTGCTTAGCTTTACAAGAAGACAAGACTCTTTAGGCAAAGCCATTTTGATATTCAAAACATCCTCAGGAGAAATTGATGGATATGACGATTTTGAAGACTCGGAAATCTTAATTAGTTTTTGTATATTTTCTTCAGCAATAATACAAAGATAGAAAAAAACATTGAGCAAACTATCAGACTTATGAGAAAGCACTGCGTAGCCTGTCGAAGCAATCATGTTTTTTGTCGGCTGCTTAATGATACCGTGGTGAAGTTGATTTGGCCTAACTGTCGAGTAAAGAATATCATTTTCTTTAACCACCATATTTGCTCGACTAGGGATATTATCTCGACCAAACTTAAGGTTTTGCAAATCGCCAACTACGTTCTCGGTTAGACTGGCAGTATCCAAATATTTAATTTCTTCTAAGTCATGATTCTTACCAAGCTTATTAGCATTGCAATTCATGAATTCAGATAAGAAGCTTACACCCCACCCTTTCGGTATCTCCCGTTTCAGACTTGGGTTGTAAACCATTTTTCCACCAGAGGTTTTATAGGGATTTCCGTTAGCGTCTGGGAAGTCGTACTGTACAAACCAGTATTGGTACAGGCTTTTTGCCATCGCCATCAATTCATTGTTGATGCGTTGATTGAGTTCAATCTTATTATCAATTAATGACAACACCTTTACCACTTTATCCTGATAAGGCTTGTCGGGTATTTTGAAATTCAAACCCGTTAGGTAATCTATATTGATGTTGTCTTGTATGCTGCCGCTGGCTGAATTTTGAATTGCTTTCCTTATATATGTAAAAACATAATGCATGAAAAGCTCTGATGACTCATCTTTGTCGGCATTGAATCCTACAATGCTATCTGGAAAACACATGGGATAACCGAGCAAGGCGGTTTCAGCAATATTCGCAGCAATTGTTATACAAAGAGTATTTTCTGGCCAAATAGCGCTTTGCGCCAAACCAAAGTCGTTATAACAAGCCTCGTGAGTACGAATATACAAATCTGCAGACTTTACTTCGCCTGTTTGAACAAGAGGATAAGTCCCATTTTCAAATAACTTTGGATCATTGCGAGGCCGATGCCTAGACTTACCGCGTCGAAACTCACCAAGCTCCGATAATTTTTTGTCTTGCCAATTACCATTATATCTAGATGAATTAAAGATCATAATTCAACCCTGCCAACTGCTCTTTTATCTCCTTTTCAAGATTGCGAGACTGATTGAAAAGACCTTCAAGATTCCCAGTGAATTCTTTCATCTTCTCTTCAAACTGCTCGGGGGTCATATCCTCATATTCAATTTTTACATCGAAATACTGGCCAGCGCTCAGAGAGTAATTCCTATCTGCAACTTCCTCATAGCTAACAGATACGGAAAAGTCATCATGAACCTCTTTTCCGTTAAAGACGTCGATAACCCATTGCTCTTCATCCTGCGACAGTACTGTTCTCTGGTTCTTCCCGTCTTTAATTTTTTCGCCGAGGTTAGATGCATCGATCAGTACTACTTCACCCTTGTTGCTATCGTCGATAAACAGGATAGAAACGTTAGTACCTGTAGTGGCGAAAATATTGGATGGCATAGAAATCACACCAGCCAACATCTTGTCATCAACCAATTTCTGTCTAATTTTCTTATCAATACCTGTCTGAGCAGTAATAAAGCCTGTAGGAACTACCACCGCCGCTTTACCACCAGGCTTAAGTGAGTGGATGATGTGCTGCAAGAACAGTTGGTAGATTTCCATCTTGTCCTTGGCTTTGGCTTTGATCTTCGGGATACCTGCAAAGAACCGATCTTTATTCTCTTTACTGTCTAGATCATCGCGAAAATCACTAAAATCCATCTTAAACGGCGGATTTGAGACGATGTAATCAAACTGTTTCAGTTCGCTACCGTCTTTATGGTACGGATGCAGCATCGTATTACCCTGAATCACATTAGGGATAGAGTGCACGAGGTTGTTCAGGATCAGGTTGAGGCGTAACAGATTGGATGATTTCTGAGAAATATCCTGGGTGTAGATACTGCAGCGGTTCTCACCGATGGCGTGCGCCACGTTCATCAACAGAGTACCTGAACCCGCCGACGGGTCGTAGCAACTGACGTTCTTCACCTTGCCTTGTTGTGACCTGGGTACCAGGATGGCGGACATGATTCGGGCTACGGCATGCGGGGTATAGTACTCCGCATACTTACCGCCAGAGTTGCTATTGTAGTCTTTGATTAGGTATTCAAAGATGGTGGCGTAGAAATCAAACTTCTGAGTAAAGATTCGCTCAAAGCTAAACTCAACTAGCTTATTGATGATGGCACGACAGAATGCGTCGCGCTTGGACTCGTCGGCAATGTACTGACTGATGCGGTCGAACAAAACCACCTTCGCGCCACCATCGGTTTTTACTGCAAACACTTCGTTATTGGTAGTCGCAATGTCTATCAACGTATCGTCAAATAGTTTGGCAAAATCCGGTTCGTTTTGATGACTAAACAGATAGCTAATGAAATGGTGTGGCTTCAATCGTGCTGTGTCGCCGCCCATTTGAAGCTGCAACATTTCCAGCTCATCTTCATCCATCTGGACAAGCGCTTCTTCCCAGCTTGTAGCATTAGCAACGTTCTCATCGTTTTTTTTCGCTTCATAGGCAAATTTATCGTTAAGAAACTTGTACAAGAAGGTCTGGGTAATGATTTTGAACTCATTACCGTCATTGCCTAACCCATAACTAGCACAAATGTTTTTTAGGCTATCGATCAAAGCCTTTGTTTTCTGTTGGAACTCAAGTTCTACCACGTACGTGCTCCGGCATTAAATTCTTTTAAGTATTCGTCGACGATCAGGTGGTTTATGTATCTTGATACGTCGGCGTTCAGTTGTATTTTTTGTTCAGCTTTGAAACGCTTAATAACGAGAGGCATCATCTGTCGTTCAAAGTAACTCTCGTTATTCAAAATTTGGCTATTGTTTAGCACCTGTTCATCAGCATCCAGCTTGACGGCGTTAAGAGCCTCAAATATCCGCCGCTCTGGCTCGCTTATCGAGCCATTCTCTTGCAAGCGCTTGTGGATACGCGTGTACTTCACATCGCCTTGGTACTTTTCGCGTAACTGGTTGTTCTGGCGATTCAGCTCTTTGACACGCGCATGAATCTTGTTCAGCGCATCGATATTCGCCGCCATCTCTTCTTGGGAAACCTGGCTGAGATTCTTTTTCTGAAAGAGGCGCTCTAACTCTTCTTTGAGGGTCACAAACCTGGGGTCTTGTTGGTCGAAATTGCCAGCAAGCGCTTCGCGTGTCTGACGGAGGGTGTTCTTGAGCTTGTCAGCAAGAACTAGTTCCTCTTCACCCACCTTAACGAACTTGAAGATAACGTCCTCTAACGCGACATTCAGCAGATTGGCGGTATCTTTACCCTGCTCTATACCTTCTTTCAGATTAAGCAGGTCCAGATGGTTGCTCGCCTCCCGATAAAGCACATTTAGCTTGGCGAAGTCTAAATCCTGAAGAAAATGGGTTACACCCTGCAAGCGAATAAGGTTGTACAGGCTTTTCGCATCACCTAGCGCCTTCTTCAGCGCTTGTAGGGTTTCTCGATCCTGAATTTGACTGATCTGATCCGAAAATATTTCCGCGTTTTCAATGTTGTAGTGGAACAGCACATCTTTAATATGCTCGATGTCAGCAGCGATCTCCTCCTGAGACTTGAACAGATTGGAGTAATGCTCCATTTCATCACCTAACTCCGACTGCAGTTCGTCAAAGTAGGCCTTGTTGGTCTCCTCAAATTCTTTTTGGATGTCTGCGAAATCTACAACGTAGCCGAAACGGAAATCCTTATAGGTTCGGTTGACCCGCGTTAAGGCTTGCAGCAGGTTGTGCTTACGAATGACCCGGCCTAAGTAGAGCTTCTTCAAGCGCTTGGCATCAAAGCCAGTGAGCAGCATGTTGTAAACAAACAGGAAGTCGATTTTCCCTGCTTTAAAGTCTTCTACCCAATCTTTACGTTCGTCTTTGGTACCGATGTCATGCAGGATCAAAGCGGCACTCTTAGCCCTGTTCTGCTCCTTTCTAGCTGCCTGGTATGAGGGTGCAGATTCAGCCACCTTCGCAGACTCGTATGTCGCGCTATTACTTGCTTCCTGAGTAGCCTTTCTGTTCGCGCACTTTTCTTCAAAGAGATCAAACATCCCTTTGGCTTGCTCTGAACTGTCGCAAATCACCATGCCCCCGATGGTTGCATCGTTCATCGCACCTCGACTTGTCTCAAAGTCAGAGACGATATAGTCGAGCATGGGTTCGACAAAGCTTGGGTGAGCGTAGATCAGCTTGCGGTCTACATCACCCATTTTCACCTCAACATCCGCTAAGGCTTGCTGCAATACCATCTTGTAATTGGTGGCTATCTCTTCTCGAATCAGGCGCAGGGTATAACCGTCAGCAATGGAGGCGTTGTAGTAGTACTTATGGATGTAGTCACCAAACAAGGCGCGAGAATTGTAATCGTCACCCAACAGAGGTGTTCCGGTTAGGCCGATTTTGATCGCGTTATTATCTGACTGGTCCAGATTGGCTAAGAAGCTGCCTTTAGGGTTGTAGCTCCTGTGAACCTCATCCAGAAAGTAGACGCGCTGAATGACAACATCGTAATCCTTGGTGGACACCACATTCGGGTCATCCTTAAACTTCTGGATATTCACCACTGTGATTTCAGGTTTCCCAGAGTGATTATGAATAACCAGGGTGGCTTTGATATCTTTGGTGAAGGCTTCGCGAGAATTAATGGTATGTACGGTCAAGCCACGAGAGGTAAATTCGCGCTTCGCCTGCTGAAGCAAGTCCAGCCTGTCTACGATAAAGTAAAACTTCGGTACAACCTTTTGCGTTTGGAAGTAATCAGTTAAGAACCGCACGTTGTAGTAGGTTAGCGCCGTCTTTCCGCTACCTTGGGTATGCCAGATAATCCCTTTCTTAACGCCTTCGCTAAGCTTGCTCTCAATTGCTTTAGTGGCGAACAACTGCGGATAGCGCATCACATGTTTCTGCAAGCCATCCGTCTCTGATACGTAAGCCAATGCGTAGCGCAAAATGAAGGCCAATCTTTCTTTGCTGACCAGAGAGGTACAGATTCGATTGGTGGGCCGATTCGGGTCTTTATTGACCTGAAACTCTTGGCTACTACGAATCACCTCTTTGTTGTTGTCTTTCAGAATTAGAAGCTCGTCCTCGTCAGAAAGAGGCTTGAGCAGCGCTGTTAGGTTAAGTACTTCCTCCTCGCGGAAGTAGTTGAACACCGGTTTGTGGTAAGAACTACTGGCGTAAAATGCACCTTGAATCGGTTCAGGATCAGTATCGTCGTACTCCATATTGTTGGAGAAGATCATGAACTGGGTGATGTTAACGAAGCGCTTGAACTTTTTGTTTTGAAAGCGCTTATCGATGCGCTCACGCTCAGCCAAGATGCCTTTGCGGTTGTTAGGCTTTTTTACCTCAATGAAGACCAGCGGCATACCGTTGATCAACAGAATAATGTCCGGACGGAATTCTTCATCACCATTCTGATAGGTAAGTTCTGTAACAACATGGAAGCTATTGTTATTGAAATTCTCGAAGTCAATCAGCTTAGTGTTGGAGCGATTCGTTAGTTGCTCGAAAAAAGCTTGCCCCAAATCCTCGTTGTCTAGCTGCAGCTTAACCTCTTCAAGCAAACGGTTGATATCGGCCGAATCAATCCCTGGGTTAATCTTTGCAATCGCTTTGCTAAACAACTCAGGGAAAATATTGGTATCCAAATCCCACTGTTGATCCTTCAGCGACAAGTAGTCGTAGCCAAGCTTCATGAGGTGAAGAATGGCTGGAATTTTCACACGGGTATCTTCGTTAAATTCTGACATTTACCTTCCTTATGCGCTCTCGCGGAGAACAATCCATATATTCGATTCAATTAACGCTAGTCGTCACAAAGTTCAAGTAAATCAAGCGCTTGTCAGCCAAGCGATCTGCATGGTTTTTCTATCGCGTCGAGGTCGACCCGCTGGGCCATTTCCTTATACAGCAGCGTAACGGTATTGCGATTGAGCCCAGTTTCCCGCGCCACATCGACAACCTTCATCTTGCGCTCTCCCATGAAGCGCGACAGATGACATCGAATCATTATTTGTTACCTGCACCTTTTGTTGCTGTTGATCGACATATTGAGAGGATCGTGTAGCTAACTTATGCCTTTATGAGACGCTATATGTCTTTTTTCGATTCAGAATAGATTTCTCATCAGAGACTACCACTCCATCCTGGGTATTACGATGATTTACGAGACTTCAAACTGTCGTTGGTGGACTCAAGCAATAGGAATGCACTACTCTATCTGCAAGGTGGTTTTACCCCGTTTCCACGGACAGTCAGTTAAGAGCATTCTGAGTTATTAACCCGGCGTACAAATAGACGAATTATGGTACACTGCCGGGTATGAATAAAACTGATGCCCGCAAGCTATCTTCTGAAATACAACAACACAATCGAGACTTGGCTATTCGGCTCTTTGGACAGGGCCAGACGCGAAAGCAAATAGCTGAAATTGT
>NZ_MIEQ01000080.1 GCF_001968815.1 Motiliproteus sp. MSK22-1
ATGCGACAGCTACATCGTGCTGGTGAGAAGCTCTTTGTGGATTACTGCGGCCCAACCATGGAGGTGGTCAACCCTGACACAGGTGAAGTACGCCAGGCTCAGGTGTTTGTGGCAGTGCTGGGCGCATCCAACTACACCTTTTCCTGCGCTAGCTGGAGCAAGAATCAGGCTGACTGGCTCAATGCTCACGTGCAAGCCTTCGAATTCTTCGCTGGCGTACCGGAACTGGTGGTGCCGGATAATCTAAAAAGTGGGGTGAGCAAAACACACCGCTATGAACCCGACATCAATCCTGCCTATCAGCAACTGGCTTCACACTACGGTGTTGCC
>NZ_MIEQ01000081.1 GCF_001968815.1 Motiliproteus sp. MSK22-1
CAACGGTCTGGCTCATCTGGTGGAACAAGAGATGGAGCTGTCACCCTTTGACTGCTCGTTATTCGTATTCTGTAACCGCAAACGGGACAAGATTAAAATCCTCTGCTGGGAAAGGAACGGCTTTATCCTCTGGTATAAGCGCCTTGAGAAACACCGCTTTCGGTGGCCGGGCGATGAAGTGCCTGCGGTTATGGATGGTCAAACTTTGAACCGGCTCCTGGATGGCTACGATATTCGACCGCAAACACCTCACGCCACATTACGCTACTCGACAATGGGCTAGCTGACGACCACAGCCCGTTCCTTTATAGTGGCTTGTATGACCTTGCAAGCTACTGATCTTCCAGACGATCCCGATGCACTCAAAGCCCTGCTGCTTGAGCAGCAGCAAGAGATCGGCCTTCTCAAAGAACAGCTCCATCTGCTGATTCATAAGCGCTTTGGCTCTTCCAGCGAGAAGCATGACCCTGATCAATTGGGACTTTTTAACGAAGCAGAGCAAGAGTGGCCCGATGAGGATGGCATCGCCGAGATCGAAGCGGCAGAAGGTGAGATCCAGGTGCCCACTCATCAGCGTAAGAAACCAGGGCGAAAACCGCTACCGGACTACTTACCTCGCCAGCGTGTGGTCCAC
>NZ_MIEQ01000082.1 GCF_001968815.1 Motiliproteus sp. MSK22-1
AAGACCAGGACGTTGATAGGCTGGGTGTGTAAGCGTTGTGAGGCGTTGAGCTAACCAGTACTAATTGCTCGTGAGGCTTGACCATATAACACCAAAGCGGTGTTGATGATCGGCACAGACGAAGACACAAGTTGTAACGACCGGATATTGATAGATCGAGCGACAGAGAACGAACTTAAAGCAACATAGATCACAGATTCACGCTTTTTTTGCTTGGCGACCATAGCGATTTGGAACCACCTGAACCCATCCCGAACTCAGCAGTGAAACGGATCAGCGCCGATGGTAGTGTGGGGTTTCCCCATGTGAGAGTAGGTCATCGCCAAGCGCCTAACAGAGAAAGCCTCGTCCTGACGGACGGGGCTTTTTTTATGGCTGCGATTTAACATCCCCTGAACCCATCCGCGCTCAATCTCCGAAAAACCAGCAGTGAAACGGATCAGCGCTGTGGGGAGTGTAGGCTCTCCCCAGATGTGAGCTGTTCATCGCCAAGAATCTAATAAAGTAAGCGGTAAATAAACCCCACCTGTTACCAGGGCTGCTCGCCAGCTAAGGTCATGATCTCTGAATTAAGGAGATCATCATGACTGCCAATGAACTGAAAGCCCTTCGAGAGACCTGGAAACAGCATCTTGATACGTGGAAGCAAAGCGGCCAGTCCCA
>NZ_MIEQ01000083.1 GCF_001968815.1 Motiliproteus sp. MSK22-1
CAGCTTATCCCACTGATTATGTAGATAATACAGCGCCTTACCCAGTGCGCTTTTCGGCGGCACCTGTGGCAATGATTTTTCCAGCCATTTTCGCAGATTCGCTAGTATCTTCTGGCTTTGCTGCTGGCGGACCTCCAATTTCTTGTCCGGTGGCTGATCAGTGATCTGCTTTTCGATCCGGTACAGCTTCTGGATATAAGATAGCCCCATTTGGGCCTTCCCGGCTTTTTGGGGTTTCCCCTGAGCCTTGATTGCTTCATCGAACTTACGGCGGGCGTGAGCCCAGCAGCCCTGGTTGATGACGCCTTCCTGACGCCCGATCGCCGCATACCCTTCATAGCCATCGGTTTGGATATACCCCTTATAACCGGCTAGCAAGCGTTCCGGTACGCTACCACTGCGGCTGGGGTCGTAGTCAAAGAGTGTCACCCGATGACGGCTAGCGCCTCCGGCCACCTGAACCCACATGTATGATTTGCTTTGTGCTGCTTTACCGGGTTCTTTCAGCACCTGTACCGTGGTCTCATCACAATAGATCACCAGTGATCCCAGCAGTTTATGGGGTTTGAAGTCCAACGGAACGAAAACGTACGCTAAGGGTTCCACGGAATCCTAAAGTGCGATTTACTGCAGGCCTAGATTCATACGGTCTGAATGTCTCTTCTTGAAGATAAGCGGACACCCGCTTGGAGGCAATTTGGATCGCTTGCCGGAAAAAGTTAGCCTATCAATATGAGTCAAATTCAAAATAGCCAAACTTGTGAGGTCAATCGGTGGTTGGTGGCTATTCTCTCGTACGCCCGTTTTTGACTTTTTCGTAAAGAAATGAATGGCCCGATCTTTTTAGTCGAGGCATCAGAGCATGGGCTCCCTACGGCGTCAATCAGATAGCAACTGATACTTCGCTGGAGCCTCGAGCGATTCTGTCCCTGTCGGACTATTATTTCGGTATATTCCTAGCCATTGTTCCCAGCGACGGTCGCGCATGCATGACCGATGCGGGTGATGTTTCCCACTTCTTGGAGCTGTACGGAAATGAACTCTCGTATACTATTAATTTTATTGCTTATTCTATCCGGTAGCCTTTGCGCCGAAGAAGTTCAAGTCTATACCCACAGCACCGAAGGAGCGATATACAGGGACGGCGATGGGAAGGTAAAGGGGAAGCGAGGAGGAGGTCGACGAGCATTTTTAATCGAACTAGTCAGGAGTATCATGGATTCAGTTGGTCATCGCCAGAATATCAAAGAAGTCCCTTTGGCAAGAGGCATAAAATTACTAGATAACCAGCGATTGACTGCGCTATTTAACCTATCTAAAACAGAGGCTCGTAAATCTAAGTACAAATGGGTTGGTCCAATTCAGGAGGATACTGTCTACTTCTTTGAAAATAGAAAGTTTCCTGCAGGCATTGAGACAATTTCCGATGCAAGGGCTGTAAAAGCCATCTGCGTGAGAAGAGGAAATTCGCAGATTGATAATATGATAGAAAATGGATTTTCAAACCTAGTTTATTCTAATTCCTATAGTGGCTGTTGGGGAATGTTGTCGAGTGGGCGTGTGAACTTAATGACACTAGGATCTAATCTGGTCCCATCCATAAGTATCGACCATAACGGCTCTCATAGCGTACAAAATACAGGTGTGGTACTGCAGAAATCCGTTGGTTATATTGCCTTCTCAAAAGACACCTCTGACCGACTAATTCAACAATGGCAAGAAGCACTTGACGGAATGAAAACATCAGGCCGCTATCGAGAACTGGTACAGGAATATTTTTGCCCAAGAAGTTGCTGAGGTTGCTAGTGAAATACTAGGCTTGCTGTAACCCGTATCCTAAAGATATTGGGTTCAGCAAGTTAGCCCCGAGTACAGTCGTTATTGGAAATGATCGATTCATGATCGTAACCCAATATCTGCGGTACTTTTCAGTCGAAATCAGTCAGCTCTACACCCTGACCATAGAACCACTCACTCGGCTCTATTTATAGGACTATGTAGCCAAATTTCGGCTAATCCCCCCCTTGCCCTACTTCAGCGACACTCAAACCAGTACTGAGTAATTTACTTCATGACTACGGTCTATAGTGCTGTACCGCTATACGGATCAAATCCCTACAATTCTAGCTATTACAGTATGTAAGAAGCAGAACCACGACGAAGTTTGAGCACCTAGCAAAACATCATCCCACAATCACAAGTAGAATCTCCAAAAATGTAAAATGTTGACATTTTACATTTTGGGTAATAAGGTATCGATATGAAAAATGATCTAGACAGTAAAATTGACGTGCTACGGGAGAACTCTCTCACCTCTCTGGCAAAAGTGAAGCTTGAGCACCTGATCTTCAATGGCATGGTGCTCTCTGGCCAGAAGGTCAAAGAGTCGGTTATTGCATCACAGCTTGGCTTTAGCCGCGGACCAGTACGCGAAGCTTGCCAAGCAATGGTTTCAGAGGGGGTCTTCGTTTCGATAAATCAACGTGGCGTCTTTGTGCGCGACTTTACTGAAGAAGAAATTAAACAGCTTTATCAGATCCGGAAGCATCTTGGACTTTTGATCGGAAGTCTGGCTACTCAAAATGCTTCCCCAGATGACGTCTCCTTGCTGGCTGACATCCGCGACAAGATGCGTGATGCAGCAGCCGCTGAGGATAGAGGCAATTTTTTTGATCTTTCGCAGAGCTTTAATACCGCACTACTAAACCTCACCAGAAACGACGAGTTGAAACATATTTACACCCGTCTTACTAAGAACATTCGCATATATCGAATTAAATATCTGAGCTTTCTCGAAGACGTAGAGATTAAAGAGCATTGGCAATCAAAATCCTTTAATGCCTCGGTTGAGAGTAGAGGTCGAGTCATTTATGGGATCCAGCAGAATAATTCAGATCTTGTCGGCGAGTTGCTTAAGCGTCATGCGCTTGAATCTGAGGAGCGAACTAACGAGTTAGTAGCCTTATTCAAAGAGAAGAAAAATCAGGAGAAGGTAACAACATGAGTGTGACTATTTTTGGGTGCGGAGATATTGGCCCAATATTTGAACCAGTAGAGCATTTGAGCTCGCTCGTCGCCGAGGACCTTGCTGCTGCTGATATTCGGTTTTCACAGTGCGAGCGGGTCTATTCCAACCGCGGTTCTCTGCATCCGTCATCAAACGCAGGCCATAGCCGATGCCAGCCACAATTGGCCTCTGTCTTTTCAGATTGTGGCTTTGATGTTGTATCGCTTGCAGGCAATCACGTCATGGATTGGGGTGGTGAGGCCTTGGAAGATACCATCGAAACATTTCGTGCCATGGGTATAAAAACCATCGGCGCTGGGCGGACAATCGAAGAGGCGCGGGAACCCGCATTTTTTAATGTCAAAGGGATGCGAATTGCTTTTCTCGGCTATGGCAGCATCTTAAGAGAAGGGTTTGAAGCAACTGAAAGTCGTCCGGGAGCAGCGCCGTTACGGGTTGAAACATGGTATGAGACCTTCGACTACCAAGCTGGCGTCCCGCCCATCGTCCATACTGAGGTGCTGCAAAGCGATCTTGACGCAATGGCTGACGACATTAAAGCAGCAAAAGCACAGGCTGACATTGTAATAGTATCGATGCATTGGGGGGTTCATTATATTCCAAAGATGATCGCTGAGTACCAACCACTGGCTGCTCAAGTAGCATTTGCATCTGGGGCTGATGCTATTCTGGGTCATCATGCCCACGCACCAAAGGCTGTAGAGATGTTTGGAAACAAACCCTGCTTCTATAGTCTCAGTAACTTTATGATGTCTGCTTTCCCAAAAACCGGCAATAAGGCTCGGGATTTCGAAACCAATTACGGCGTTAAGCTGGATCCCAACTACCCAAACCTTCCCTATGGAAGTGATGCCAAACGTAGCCTAGTAGCAAAACTGGTTGTTGCAAAAGGTGAAGCGATACGAACTGCATTCCTACCGATCGAGATTAACCAGGATTTGTGCCCTCAGTTTATCCCTAGTAGCGATCCCCGTTTTCAAGACGCAGTCCAGTTTATGGAGTGGGTATCGGAGGGACGAGGGACGGAATTCCAAAAAGAAGGCGATGAGGTTTGGGTCGTTCCTAGCAACTAGCATGAAGAGAGTTTTCTTACGAGCGTAATCCATATAAAAGCGATAACAAGTTGGGAGAATAATGATGTTTAATCGAAAGTCATTCTTGAGAAGTTCCGTGGCCGCAGTTCTGCTTGGCCTAGCTGCCGCGCCAGCAATGGCATTAGACTTTGCGGGTAAGAAGATCACCATCATGGTCCCCTTTAAAGAAGGTGGTGGTTCGGATGGCTATGCGCGTACTTTACAGCCGTTCCTGTCAAAGCACCTGCCCGGAAATCCTAGGATCATTGTCAAAAATGTTCCCGGTGGTGGATCGATTAAAGGAGCAAATAAGTTCCAGATGACCGAAGGTGATGGCTTGACGGCGATGGTCGCTTCAACGTCAACGTTCACTAGTTCGATTTTTGGCGGCGACAAGGCCCGCTATGACATGACTAGCTGGGAGCCGGTTGTACTCTCCCCGCAAGGGTCGATCCTTTTCACCACAAGTAAGGCTGGAATCGGCGGAATGAGCCCCGCCGGAGCAGTGGAGAAGCTACGTGCCGCTTCACATAAGTTTGGAATAAAGTCTCCAACAGGATCTGAGCTACGAGCCGTCGCAGCTTTCAACCTACTGGGGATTGAAAATATTGAGCCGGTTTTTGGCTTAGGCGCCGGTGCCCGTCGGCAAGCCATGATTCGAGGTGAGCTGGATCTTGGTGTCGAGCCGTTTTCCGCTTTCAAGAGGAAGGTCGCACCCTATACTGAATCAGGAGAGCTCACCGCCTTCGCTACCCTTGGTTTCTTTGACGATTTTGATAACGTTATTCGAGACCCAGGGCTGCCCAATATGAAGACCGTCTATGAAATCTACCGCGAACTGAACGGCCGCGCTCCTGAAGGTCAGCTTTGGGAAGCGTACCGTCGGCTAGTCTACATGGGAGTGATGACGTCAAAATCCCTCTTCCTTCCGCAGGGAACCTCCCCGGAGATTGTCAAAGTCTGGTCGGATGCCGTGAAAAAAACACTCTCGGATCCTAAGTTCATTGAAGCAAGCGGTGGGGACTTTAGCGTCTACCCGCAGTTATTTGGGAATTCAGCCAAACGATCCGTTTTGAACGCCTTGACCATGAGCGATACACAACGCGAGTGGTTTTTCTCATGGATCGAGAAGACGATGAAAGTTCCTCTCTAACGCCACCCTTTTCCAGGCCTCGTTTCTGGGGTCTGGAAACTTCCAAAACACCTCGTATAGCAATCAAAGGCACCAACTATGCTTGTCGATATATTAAATGCGGCTCAGCAGGCATTCTCGTTTTTTCATCTTAGTTATCTTTTTTTGGGGGTCGTCCTTGGCCTCATGGTCGGTATTATTCCGGGATTAGGCGGTTCGGCGGGCCTTGCTTTGACCCTCCCGTTCGTTGCGGGCATTGATCCAAGTGCCGCCATCGGGATGATGATAGGTCTGCAAGCAGTTACAGCTACATCTGACACCTTTCCCTCTGTCTTGGTAGGGGTCCCCGGCACCGCGTCATCGCAGGCAACGGTAGTCGACGGGTTTGCCATGTCAAAGAAAGGTCGTGCCGCCGAAGCCCTGAGTGCCGCCTTCACAGCATCACTGATTGGAGGGCTGTTCGGGGCCATTGTTCTCACAGTCACCATTGGTTTTGCAGAACCCGTTATTCTTGCATTCGGCTTGGCCGAGCAAATGATGCTGGTGCTGCTGGCTGTCGCCTTGATCGGATCTCTGACGGGATCTAATGTTTTCAAAGGGCTGGCTGCGGCAGCGATGGGAATGTTGATCGGCACAATCGGTTCTTCACCTACGACAGCAATTCCCCGGTTTTCTCTGGATACGATCTATCTGATCGAACCAATCAAGGTCGTTCTGATTGGTCTTGGGCTATTTGCTGTTCCCGAGATACTGAGCGTATTACGTAAGCAGGAGCGAATTAGCGAGGGTGCACTTGCCGGAAAGGGGTGGGTTCAAGGGCTAAAGGCTGCATTCGCGAATTTCTGGCTCATCATTCGTTGCTCCAGTATTGGTTCCATACTCGGAGCGCTTCCAGGACTTGGCGGGAGCGTTATTGATTGGGTGGCCTATGCGCATGCCAAGCAATCGGTGAAAAATCCTGAAACATTGGGAACTGGGGATGTCCGTGGGGTTATTGCACCGGAGGCAGCCAACAACGCCAAAGAAGGTGGCGCTTTGATGCCAACGCTACTGTTTGGTATCCCTGGGTCAGCAAGTATGGCCTTGCTGCTTGGCGGGTTTATCCTTGTGGGTATTGAGCCTGGCATTGATATGATCCGTAATGAAGCAGATACGGTCTATCTTCTTGTGTGGTCCGTCGCTTTAGCTAACATCTTTGGGGCTGCCATGTGCTTCGGTTTAGCACCTATGATCGCACGGTTGACTGCAGTCCGCTTTGCACTGCTAGCCCCCATTCTCTTGATCATTATATGTTTTGCAGCGTTCCAGGCGACCAAAGATATTGGTGATTTGGTTATTGTTGCGGTTTTTGGTGTCCTGGGCGCTTTCATGAAACGATACGGCTGGTCACGCCCGGCGCTGCTTATCGGATTTGTTCTTGCCTCCAAGCTGGAAGCGTCCGTTTATCAGACCATAACTGTCTACGGATCGTCTGTTTTCACAAAGCCCATTGTTCTTGTGCTGGCAGCAATCATCGCATTTATCCTTATTAAAACGCTTACCAAAAGTTCCACCAAGTCTAAAAATTCCGAAAAGCCGGTAAGCACCCTGCTATGGCTCAGATCTTCCGGGCAGTTGGTATTTCTGGCTTCTTTTGCCCTCTTTGCTATCTGGACACTGTACAGCGGTCAGCAATTTGATCAGCTAACTGGATTTTTCCCTGTTATCGCATCTTCTGCGGTCCTGATTCTACTAATCGCGATGGTAGCGTCACACTTCTTTATACCAGGCAACAGTTTTTGGAACGACGATGAAACCGGAAGTGGGCTTATGTCGTTTTCCACATCTAACATCGTGTTCCTCTTGTTTGTGGCTTGTGTAGCACTGCTCGGGTTATTGGCCTCCGTGATTATCACTGTTCCGATCTTTTTGGTACTGGTGGCCCGCACCAAACTATCAGTTGCTGGGTTGATTAGCGGAGCTCTGTTGCTTTTTCTTGTTCTGCTGCGATTAACGATTGATGTCGAGTTCCCAGAAGGCATGGTTTGGGCACTAGTTTCGTAATCGAAGATGAATGGAGGGGGGGGCTGTAGAAGTCTCTCTCCCACATCTTGCTGTTGTACTCGATGCCCCTGTTAAGGGCCATCGATTGAATATGGTACTGAACAATTAGGAATATCCTCATGATCAACCCAAGATCTTTAATGATGCCATTGTCCACTAGTGGTCATGTACGGGAGCGAATTAAGGGTGCCCTAGCGATAACGGCGTTCTTCGATGGCCATTTGGAAGTACTGCGTGCTCAAGTCAGCCCCCGGGAGTTTATTCCAGAAGATGTTGTTGGCGTGCCGCAACCGCTGATAAAAGAACTGGAGATGGCGGTGGATAAGCTTTCCGAGAGCGAATCCGATGAGCTACAGGCGATATTCGGCAGACTCTGCAACGAACAAGGGGTAAGCATTAGCAGTTCTTCTTTGGAAAACCATCCCACTGCTCACTGGCAGGAGATTAACGGTCTGCGTAGTGAGCTGGTGGCCGAACGTGGAAAAGTTGCCGACTTAATTATTATCCCTCAGTCGAAGAGTGGAAAACCTACAGCCACCTTCGAAGCTGCCATTCTTCGCAGTGGAAAGCCGGTGATTCTAGTGCCGCGTACCATGACCAACTTCGCCCCCAATCGGATTATGATCGCTTGGAACGGCAGCACTGAAGGTGGACGGGCTGTAACGCAGGCTCTGCCGCTACTGGCCCAGGCGGATGAGGTGGTGATCGCTACGTCCACAAACTCAGTCCACCGCAAACCAGGCGCTGATTTACTGATCGAATATCTAGCTCGCCACGATATTGTAGCGATCAGCCAAACCTTCAACAGTAAACGTCGCGCGGCGGGCGAGGCCTTGTTGAATCTCGCTGAGAAACGGGGCTCGGATCTGCTAGTGATGGGGGCCTTTACCCACCGTCGAGTACACGAACAAATTTTCGGCGGTGTAACCCTCCATATGATCGCCCACGCCAAGCTACCGATCCTGATGATGCATTAGGATAAACCGTGGTAGTGCTGGCAACTGCCAGCGCGCACATTTTTGCCACTAGATTAGACCATCTAATGCCAAATTCTGTCAGTTCCTCAAAAATGGACGAAGAGCCACTACGGGTATTTCGATGACACAAATACTGATTGCAGGGCGACATCCGCCGTATCGCTGGAGCGTAGTCAAGCTGTTACATCGATGCGACTCGTCGATGGAGTTACTGGAAGCTGGCAGTCTAGATCAGTTTTCTATGGCTCAGCTGAGTATGGCCGAAGGCTTGATTCTCTGCGGTATGGAGTACTCGTTAGCAAATCTCAGCGAAAAACTGTTGCTGTCTGGCTGTGGTGTTACAACCTTCCGAGTACTGTTTTCCGAGCGATTAGGAGAAAACCATAGACACAGCCTGGCCGATGGATCGGTAGACCTGATCCTGCCCATGGCGGTGGGCTGGGTGCAGGCGCGGAACTATCTGAAACGACTGATGGTCGACGGGGAGCCCTTGGTGGGAATTCAGGCATTGCAGGACCCTGAACTGGCGAGCAGATTTTTGCCGGATGTCGAAGACCTCACCCATCGGGAACAGCGGGTGCTCAAGCACCTCTACGAAGGTTTGAGCAACGAGGCGATTGCTGAACAGATGGCCATCGCCACCAACACAGTAAAGGTTCACCTTGCTAATATTTGCCGAAAGACCGGCGCTAGCAATCGTACTCAGGCACTCTGCCTGTACGATCACGCTCAGGTCGCCTAAGACTAACGCGGCAATCGTAGGCCGCCAAGCATTCCATGAAAATGCTTCATAAGTATACACAGTAGTGCCAGTACCATAGACTGCAAAGTGGTGAAACCTGCCTGATTTTTTGAGGGCTCAGCCGAAGAGTGGGTAACAGTCAGATCGGGGCTGAATTACTACAACTTAAGTAATTTATACACCGTCGACCTACCGATGCCCATTTGCTTTGCTATGTCGGTTGCCCCAACCCCTTCCTCGTGAAGCTCTTTTACTCGTATTCGATCAATGGTGCGCTTGCGACCAAATTTAACCCCCTTGGCCTTGGCTTCCAGGCGGCCTTCGTTGGTGCGCTCCAATATCCGCTGGCGTTCAGCCTGGGCCACGGCTGACAGGATAGTGACCACCATCTTGCCCATTGTCCCCTCGGTGCTTATCCCGTCGTCCAAGAACCGGATGGCTACGCCCTTGTCATCGAATTCCTTGATGAGCTGGATCATGTCCGCTGTGTCACGGCCAAGTCGGTCGAGCTTTTTCACCAGAATGACATCGCCTTCCTCCACCTTGTACCGGAGCATCTGGAGACCTTCGCGGTTAACATGGCTTCCGGATATCTTGTCGGTAAAAATACGGTTGGCTCTGACGCCTTCGGCCTTGAGGGCATTCATCTGCACATCAAGGGACTGCTGACTGGTGGATACACGGGCATATCCAAAGAGTCTCATGGCAAAAACGGTCTCCTAAATCGATTTGCAGACTGACCGTCTACTAATTCATCTTTTTGCGACTTAATAGACAGTTTATGAGGGTCACTTTATGATGTCCACAAACTTATAAATTATTAGACACTGAAATTGTTCGCGTTTTGAACAGGTCCGGTTGGGAGAATTCATGCCCGTTGATTTTTTAACCTCGGAACAGAAGGCCAGCTATGGACAATTTCCGGGGGAACCAAATGACTTGCAATTGGCGCGCTACTTCCATCTGGATGAAACCGACCTCGCCTTCATCAACAACCGGCGTGGTGATCAAAACCGTTTCGGCGTCGCCTTGCAGCTTGGCTGTGTCCGATTCCTGGGGACCTTTCTGTCTGACCTGTCACGGGTACCGGTCAACGTCCAATTGTTTGTTGCCCGACAGCTTGATATCACCGATGTAGTAATACTGTCCACCTACGCGCAACGGGAAACAACTCGGCGGGAGCACAATGCCCTGATCCGTAGCCAGTACCGATATCGTGAATTCACATGGCCATGGTCTTTCCGATTGAATCGGTTGCTTTACACGCGCAGTTGGATCAGCAACGACCGGCCTAGTCTGCTCTTCGATCTGGCTACAGCATGGTTGATTCAGCACAAGATCCTTTTGCCCGGAGCCTCGACACTGACACGCTTGATTTCCGAAGTCCGTGAGAGAGCCACAAACCGCCTGTGGTTGCGATTGTCGGCACTGCCTACACCTGAGCAGGCCACTAGGTTGGAAGCACTGCTCCAGGTTCCGGATGGATCGCGAACTTCCAACTTTGACCGGTACCGGAAAGGACCGGTGACGATCAGCGGCCCCTCCTTCAATGATGCGGTTGTTCGTTATCTGGAGCTGAAGGCCTTCGGCATACAGGAACTGGACTTTACCGGTATCCCTCCTGTGCGCTTTAAAAACCTAGCTCGCCATGCTGGTATGATCTCCATGCACAAGATATCCCGAATGCCGAAGAACAAGCGCACCGCAATTCTAGTGGCATTCACCAGAGCCTACGAAACCATCGCGCTCGATGAGGCTTTGGATGTGCTGGATTTACTGATCACCTATATCGCTGCTGAAGCCAAAAAACTCGGCCAGAAAAAGCGACTACGCACACTCAAGGACTTAGATAGATCCGCGCTGGCCCTGGCTAAGGTGTGCGCCCTGATTTTGAACGAGAACATGCAGGGTGAACAGCTACGATCTGAGATTTTCGCCAAGATTCCCCGCAATAGGCTGGCCGAATCTATTGCCACGGTGCATGAACTGGCGCGACCCTACGACGACAATTTTCAGGATGAAATGGTAGAGCAGTATGGTCGGGTCAGACGCTTTCTGCCGAAGCTCCTCTGCGATATTGAGTTCAAAGCTGCTCCGGCAGGCAAGGCAACTCTGGAAGCACATAGATACTTGGCCAGCCTATTGAACTCGCGCAAGCAACTATTGGAGGAGGCTCCACTAGATATTGTTTCCAACACTTGGAAACGCTTGGTGTTTGACAAAGAGGGGCGAGTCACCAAACGAGGCTACACCCTTTGCTTTCTTGACCAGCTACAAGATAGCTTGCGCCGCCGCGATATATACGTCGAGAACAGTGATCGCTGGGGAGATCCGCGAGCCAAACTGCTCCAGGGCCATGAATGGCAGGCCAACCGGGTTCAGGTATGCCGGTCACTCGGGCATCCGATGAACCCCAAGGAAGCCATCAATGGTCTAGTGCGTCAACTGGATGCCACTTACAAGCAGGTGGCTGCCAACTTCGACGACAATAAGGCCGTTGAACTGGACCTGTCCGGCAAGCGACCTACACTGACCATTTCTCACTTTGACAAGCTGGATGATCCACCCAGCCTGACCATGCTCTCGCAACAGGTCGAAGCCCTGTTGCCCACGGTGGATCTCACAGAACTGCTGCTGGAGATCCATGCCCATACTTGCTTTGCTGACGAATTTACTCATGTCAGTGAGTCCAATGCTCGCGCCGAGGATTTGACCATCAGCATCTGTGCGGTGTTATTGGCGGAGGCCTGCAACATCGGCTTAGAGCCGCTGATTAAGCATCAAGTGCCCGCGTTAACCCGGCACCGTTTGAACTGGGTCAAGCAGAATTACCTGCGCGCCGAGACTCTGGTTAAGGCCAATGCCAAATTGGTGGACTACCAGTCCAATCTGTCCCTGGCCAAAAAGTGGGGCGGCGGTGAAGTCGCTTCTGCCGACGGAATGCGGTTTGTCACACCCATTCGCACCATCAATGCCGGACCAAACCGGAAATACTTTGGTTCCAGCCGTGGCATTACCTGGTACAACTTTCTCTCTGATCAATTCTCCGGCTTCCATGGCATTGTCGTTCCTGGAACACTGCGCGATTCCATCTTTGTGCTTGAGGGGCTACTGGAGCAGCAAACTGGCTTGAACCCAGTGGAAATTATGACCGATACCGCCGGGGCCAGCGATATGGTGTTCGGTCTGTTCTGGCTACTGGGATACCAATTTTCACCGCGCCTAGCTGACGCCGGTGAGTCTGTATTCTGGCGCGTGGATAAAACCGCCAACTATGGCGTATTGGACGACTTGGCGCGCAGTTGCGTAAATATTCAAAAGGCCGAACAGCACTGGGATGACATGATGCGCATAGCCGGCTCGCTCAAACTGGGTACCGTGCCGGCCTCCGAGCTGATCCGCTCGCTACTTAAAAGCGATCGTCCTTCCAGCCTGGCACAAGCCATCATCGAAGCGGGCAGGATTAACAAAACCCTGTACCTTCTGAACTACGTAGATGATGAAGACTACCGCCGCAGGATTTTGACCCAGCTCAACCGCGGCGAAGGCCGTCATGCCGTGGCGCGAGCTATCTGCCATGGGCAGCGGGGTGAAATCAGAAAACGGTACCGGGAGGGTCAAGAAGATCAGCTTGGCGCCTTAGGCTTGGTGACCAACGCACTGGTGTTGTGGAACACGATTTACATGCAGGCCTCATTGGATCACGTGAGGCAGCAGGGTGAAGATGTGAAAGAGGAAGATGAAGCCCGGTTATCGCCACTAGGCTATAAGCATGTGAATATGCTTGGCCACTACTCGTTCACATTGGCGGAGCAGGTAATGAATGGACAGCTCAGGCCGTTGAAACAACCATCGGAACTGGATGAATGGCCTTAACGTACGTTTTCGTTCCGTTGGACTTCAAACCCCTTTATCGCGTAACAGGTTGATCAGTGGTTGAACCAACTCGCCAATACGGATCATCCAGTGTGCCATTGTGGCTCGCGGTAACTCGATACCGGACCGCTGCAGCGTGGTCTCCAGTCGATACAGCGGTAGTCCATCCTGGTATTTGCAGGTTGCGATATG
>NZ_MIEQ01000084.1 GCF_001968815.1 Motiliproteus sp. MSK22-1
CACAGTCGTGATCATCCGTTACCGAAATCACACTATTGTTGGCATGTAGGTCAATTCCGCAATAAAGTGTCATGGTCGTCTCCTTTTTCAGGTGCTTCGTTGCTGTGCTTACTACAACGAATACCACCTGAACTAGGAGGCGGCTAGAGGATTATCAGAGGGATTAAAAAATGATCAACCTGCTGGCTGTTTGTGAGCGTTTTCAATTTTAGCTAAGATATAGGCCTCGTCACTTAAAGCAAAAGGAATTTGCTATGCCACGACGCTCAAGGATGTATATCAGTGGACTCCCTTATCATTTAGTTCAACGGGGTAACAACCGAGAGGCTTGTTTTTTTGAGCCTGAGGATTATCAATTTTACATCTTTCTTTTAGAAGAAGTTTTACCTAAATATGGAGTTCATTTACATAAAAATAAGGGACACCCAAACATTGAAATATATCTCCCATCAGATTAGAGTAAAAATTCACAGCTAAGGATTGGCTGTATACAGAAAATTCATGGAGGAATTCCTATGACCCGTGCTCGAAAAGAGCAAGTCAGCTTGCTCGATACCCCTTATTATCACTGTATTGCACGTTGTGTTCGTCGTGCTTTTTTATGTGGTGAAGATCATTATTCCGGCAATTCTTATGAACATCGTCGGCAATGGATACTTGATCGATTGGTGGAGCTTGATAAGGTTTTTGCCATCGATATTTGTGCTTATGCGATCATGTCTAATCACTACCATTTGGTTCTTCGCGGATCGAATCCATCCCCGCCTGATGTAAAAATACAGAGAGACTTGCTTTGGTATTCTCGGCTTCGGTAGCATTACAATAAGCGTTATCAAAACTAGCCGCTGGTAGTATATCGCTTAGAAAATAAGCTATGGTGGTATAGTAGCCTTGAGTAGCGTTAAACCCAGTGTTTCGAAAAATACACCAATAGGCTTAAGGTATGCTGGATAGTGCGGATTTGAGGGGGATGGCATACTGAAAAAGGCCAAATGACCACCCAGAAAATCACTCTGTTTCCTTATTTGATAAGATACGTCTGATGTCTGTTTGAAAGCTTCCCAAGTCGGGCCTGTTATAGAATGCTCCTTTTTTGCACTGGGTTCAAAAAATGCAATCCATGGTGGAAGCTGCGATAATTACATATAATCAACAGAAAAATTTCCTTGATTTTTCAAATATTATACTCTGCACTGATCATCATATACTGAGTGCTACGTGGAGTTTACATATGATATTTAAAGCTGATAAAGCACTGGTTGATAGGATAGATAATGTCATATGGGAAGGTTTTTCAATTCGTTCCGAATTGGAATCCTTTGTTTGTGACGATAAAGATGTCTTAATAGATATGCTTGAAAGTGTGTTTGATGAAGAGTTTGAAATATTTGCTGGAGAAGTAATACAGTACGCTGAAAATACTGAAGTAGATCTTAGTGAGAATGTGAACGAGTTTATTAACTATGTTCTTTCAAAAAAGTACATGACGAAAGAGCAGGCATTAACTTTAATACTGGATACAGTTGAAGTTTTCCTAATTAATGCGAAACGGATGACAAGTTAATCATCAATATATTTTCTGGATTGGAATAAAAAGGTTAAAAATTTGTTTTTAAGTTTTTTCCACCAAAGGCGTTGTATTTAATATGAAAATCAGACCGTACGAAGAAAAAGATAAAAATGAAGTCATTTCTCTTTGGCGTGAATGTGGCCTTGTTATGCCTCAAAATGATCCTGCTAAAGATATTGAGCGGAAATTGCTTGTAAACCCAGAATTATTGCTTGTCGGTGTATGTAAAAACAAGGTTATCGCTACTGTTATGGGCGGTTATGAGGGGCACCGGGGCTGGGTTAATTACCTGGCAGTAAGTCCCTCTGAGCAGCGCAAGGGCTATGGCCAAACGATGATGAAAAGGGTTGAAGCATTAATCAAAGAAAAGGGTTGCCCTAAAATCAATCTGCAAGTCCGTAGTGGTAATGAGAGCATAATTGAATTTTATACGGCAATCGGTTATGGCAATGATAATGTTGTTGGGCTGGGTAAGCGTCTTGAGCACGACTGTCAGGTTAATAATTAACTTGAATTCTCCAGAAAAACTACTAGGCTTTATTTTTATAGGCAGGGATGGCCTGTTTTATCGCTTCTGCGAGTAGTTCTAATCCCCTCATACAATTGTAAAATTGTAGTCTTGGCCATATGTTTTTTGGCTATAAAGTTTCTTTCCTTTATTGCTTTTAATATTTTAAATACAGATTTAAACCCGAAAATAGGCCGCTCTACTATAAAAGTCTGTTTTCAGGTAATCAGGAGATCGGGAAATATAGTGAGTATAGGAATAGTTTTGGAAACTGATCGACTACTTCTAAGGGAGGTTGTATTAGAAGACGATAAGTTTATTCTAGCTTTGCTGTCAGATCCATTATGGCAAAAATTTATTGCTCCTCACTCCATTGATTCGGTTATCAAAGCCAGAGATTATATCAGAGAGCGACTCGTTCTGTCGTATCAAAAGGGTTATGGGCTCTGGGTTGTTGTTGTAAAAGAATTGGGTATCCCAGTAGGTATATGTGGCTTACTAAAGAGAGATTACCTGGACGATGTCGATTTAGGCTATGCCTTTTTAGAATCCTTCCGGGGGCTGGGTTATGCACATGAGTCCTCAAAGGCTGTTCTGAGGATATTAGCTCCCAAGATAAGTACAGGTAAAGTGCTAGCCATGACCCATCCAGGCAATTCAGCATCAATTTCTCTGCTAAATAAACTTGGTTTTAGATTCCTTTATTCGTATCAAAAACCTGATTGTAAAGATATTATCCAAATTTATAGATTAGAAATGTAAATAGTTGTTTGGTGGGAAATAGAACTGATAGTACGGTGGAGTGTTTTTAAATTACACTGATTAAATTTTTAATTAATACCTAAATATAAAGGGATCGATTATATGATGGTAAAAAAAATAGGTATAAAACGTAATGCTAGTGTTGTCGTACTAGCCGTCTCATTAGGAGTAACTTCTTCAATCTCGTCAGCTAAGGATATAAAGTCCAGTTTTTGGCTGGATGCCGGTAAGAGCCTAGGAGGGTCTTTAGGTAAAAAAGCTGGTAGTAAGCTATTGAGTATGACGTTAACTCATATTGGTCTTATTTCGCCTACTCCTAATTATATGGATGAACTCAATAAAATTAATCATAAATTAGACCAAATCGATAGTAAAATTGATAGTCTTCAAGGACTGTCCGAAATGACTCTTTATCAAATTCAACAGTTCGAAAATAAATATCAGAAAGACAAAATAGACGATTTAACACTTTATCTAAAAAAATTCCCTCACTCTGTTTTTTATAAAGCAGAGAGTATGAGCAATTATTTTGTTTTTGGTAAAGAAAACGGACAGTTTATTTATGATGAAAAAAATAATATAGATGTAGATGAGTTGTTTGATTTTGCTGAAAATATTTGTTTGAAAAATAACTGTAGCAAAATAGAAGACAGATCTATCATCATTGAACTGGAAGGTAACCCTGATGGAGGAAAGATTGCTGCAGGAGTTAAGAATATGTCACATGAATCATTATCTTCTTTGATTGATAATTTTATAAAAGAAGGTGATGAAAGTTCGATTCAATTTGGAAAGTTGAATGAAAAATTAGTTGAGGTTTTAGGTACTGAAGGGTTTAGTGTTGATTCTAAAAACAAGCATATATCACTATATAGTGGTTTAGATGATATTACTGCCCCTTGGCAAAGTGTAGATCAAGTTATTCGTGATTTAAATTTGCGATACTATCGATCTTTGGGTGCGCTTTATAATATGCAGTTAATGCAACTGGCGTTTTATTACTCTCATGTTGATTTTTTTAAAGACAATCAAGTTAACCCTAAGTTCCTGGGTAATGAGGCTGAAAAAGCACTTAGCCATAATAAGGAAATTAGAAAACAAGGTCTTGAAAATTCTATCGTCATGCTGGATAGGTATTTTTCAGAAAAATTATTGAGTAGAATAAAGCATCAGTTTGGCAGTGATACCGACAGCGGAGCCTTACGAAAAAACATTCCAGACTTACCCGTTTATGTAAATCGGGTTATCAATAATAATCACACTTTTGCAGACAAAGATTTGCTGAATAAATGTGCTATTAGTTCTGCTTTTCTTCCCCACGATAATAATTCGAATGACAGCTATCAATTAGGTCGGCTTAATTTTAATTGCTATACTGAAGATGAACAGGGTGTCTACTCCATTAAATTGGGGCATGATATCCCGTACAAAACGACTATCAAAAATAGTAAGTTACATATAGATAACACAGGTATCGATGGTTTTAACTTTAATGAAAAAGACAACCGCTTGGAAGTCGGTTTCTATTCAGATAAAAATGAGTATGACGGTGGGTTCTCACTAAATTCCTATCAGCAATGGATTGACACCAGTATAGCTGAACGGGATGGAATAGGTTTGCTAGCTGGAACTACTCTTGATAAAAATTGTGCTTTTGCTAATACATGTACTTACACCTATTTTCTTGGATACAAAATTAATTATTCGGATGAGATGAAGCAGCAGAATTTATCTACCAACAATTTTGAAAGCAAAAAGGATAAAAACCAATGGGGGCGAAATAAAAAGGCTGAAACTTCTGCAGAAGGTTTGAAAAATCGATCTTTGGCATACAGCTTGAATAGCTCAAATGACTCTCAGGCTGCTTGGAGTGCGACGAAAGAGACACGGCCGTGGAATGAGCTTGTGCTGTTAGCGGTTCCAAAGATGGGACATTTGTTTCTTTTGAATAATAACTTTCCTAAGAAAAAACTCACCAAATCGCTAAACTATTATTGGTACTCTCAATTTATTCGTCCCATGTGCTTCAGTAAGTCAAGTGGTTTGTGCGAAAATGGTGACCTGATGCTTAACAATCCACTTTCGTTGAAAGACGGTAGTACAAAAATTAAAGGGGATAGTTTCTACAGCTTAGGGTCTGAGAAAAAACCAAGAAGCGCAGTTAGATTTCTGGATGACACAGAAGTTGGTGTTTATGGAAAACTCTATGCAGGGTATAAATCCAAATACCCAAAAGATGATGTTAGTCTGACAAAAAATGTATCAATAATAAACCTCACTGTTAAAAACCCCTTTCTGTACAAATTTCAGCTGGATGATCAGTACCATAGTTGGCTGAATCAAGATCCAGATAATCTTGAACACTATGCTTATCTTGACGGAACCTTGGCCTATTCCAGAAGCAATCAAGACCAGGTGGTTATCCGAAATAAATCTGTTGAATTGCTGTTTACTCAGCAAGGAAATATCAAGCTGGTAAAACCTGACGGAAATAAAATACTTGATACTCAGGTGTGTAGTCAGTCAGCTTATTCTCATCTAAGTTTGATAGATGGCGATTTTATTCTTTCAAATAATGATGGAGAATTCTGCCACTTGTTAAAAAACATGTACTCTGAGAAAAATCTTAAATGGGTTACTGATCCTTATGCCAGGGTTCAATTGGCTGAGGATGGGAATTTGATAGTACTGAGTTCGGCAATTGAAGTAGAAAACAGAGCTAAGTCTTTGGGGGCGATAGATAAAGATCAACATGGCGTTATTTACAAGTCATCTTGGGAAAATAAGTGGCCTGAAATAAATAACTAGGGCATAGAGACGTAAATGATAACTAAATATTCGTCTAAACAGCGTTCAGGAGTTCTTTAGTATTATCAGGAGTTCTTTAGTATTATATAGGGGTAACAGCTAATCAGGCGACTGGAGCTTGTTAATCCCTATGTTTTATAGTGCTCGACGTGCAAGCTTGACAGGTTTCTGCAATTTTAAAGCAAGACCTATTAACCCTGTCTATAATTAATGGAATTTCACATTCAATCTAAATTAAGGAGTACTGTTATGTTACAAATTAGTCGCTTTGCCACAGTCTTTTCCGCATTTTTGTTGGTGTTTCTCGTCGGTTGTGCATCGACCTCCAAGCAGGCGGGGACGGGGGAGTATATTGACGATACCGTTATTACCACCAAAGTGAAGGCGGCCATTTTTAACGAACCTACCTTGAAATCAGCAGAAATCAACGTAGAGACTTTCAAGGGGGTGGTGCAATTGAGTGGTTTTGTTAATTCGCGGGCAGACATCTACAAGGCTGTTGAGGTTGCAGAGGGTGTGAAAGGTGTTGTAGAGGTTAAAAATAATATGCAATTGAAATAACTGTACCAACACATGTTATTTTTGGGGTGAAATCTCTTATCGATAGGCTTGAGGAGTCATCTCACAGCGGTTTGACCAGAAGGGGTGGTGTGAAAAGCGCTCTGGCCCTGAATAGGTGATATGCAGATGTTTCAGGTAGCGTTGGCAGACATTCAGCATCTCAGCTTGAAATGACTCCAGGGCTTTCTTGTTTTCGGGAAAACCCGCTTTAATCGCCTTGGCGGCACTTGCTGCTGTTGCCAGGGCGTGAAACATCCCTTGAGATGAAATAGGATCAAATGTAATCAGGGCATCACCTATGGCCAGGAAGCCTTTGCCCGCCTGACTAAGATTGCTGATATCCAGCATGGCAGTACCGGCAGGGTGAAGTTTTAAAGCTTCACTGGATTGTTCCTGAATAATATCGGCAATAAACGGGAGGCGCTTGGCGTAGTCAAGAAAGTGCTCTGGGTAGCGTAGTTGCCGCCAGAGAGGATCTGTTGAATCAAGGTGATAGGCCAGCACCCGCTTTCCCTGAGGGATCTGAACCGTGTACCACCAGCCGTGTTCATCCGCGCAAGTGCGCAGGGTGGCATCTTTGTCTTCACGCCTGCATTTTAGAAAAGTATACAGGCAAAGTAAGTTATCATCCGCTAAACGCTTCAATCCCAGCGCACGGGCAATGGCGCTGGAGCGTCCACTGGCATCTATCAGCACAGGCGCTTTGTGCGTTGTTTCCTCTGGTGATAGATGGACCTGCCATCCGTTATTAAGACGGGTTATCTCGGTTTGCCTGCAACCTGTATGGATAGTGACTCCAGCTTCAATGGCTCCTTCATACAGCAGCTGATCAAACGCTCGGCGATCCAGCAACCATCCAGGCCCGGAGGGATCACGCAGGGCATCCTGCCAGATTGGTGTTTCCTGATCCCATATGGATAAGGCTGATCCACGAACTCTGTGGCTCGCTGATAGAAAACGCTCCAACAGCCCTAATTCCTGTAATAGAACGCTGGCGGCACCAGGCAGTGATTCGCCAATCCTCGGGCCGTCTGCTGGTTTTACGCGACGTTCGAGGATAAGCACTCGGCAGCGGGGGCGTAAGAGCCTGGCCAGCGCCAAACCGGCGAGGCCTGCTCCTACGATAATGACATCCCATTCTTTGACTGGCATATTCGTCCTTGATCTGGAGGTTATTATTTATCCTGCCTGCTAGATTTCTGACTTCTGAGCTCACGCCGCATGTCACGGTCTGTTTGATAGCGCTCTTCTTTGGTCATTTCCTGTCCGCCACGATCTTCCACCTGCATCATCGATGGAAAGTCCCGATCACCTGTTATACCTGGGCGAACTTCAACAATGCCCATTTCCGGAAAATGGTCAATCATGTTGGCTAACTGATTATCGTAGCCAACCCCGAGTGTGCGATCCCAGTCAGATCGCTGCTGGTAGGCCGCAATACGCTCCTCTCTTGGCAGCTCTTGATCCATCACTTTGTCGTAATTTCTTTTACTGAGCACCTGGTTGGGAACCCGCGCAGGCCAGAACGTAGGCAGGTAGGGATCGTATTTGGGATCGTAACCAGAGCGACAGCTGGCAGTATCGGTCTGCCAGGGAATAGCCATCCAGCGAGTAATAGAACCAGGGAATTGGGCATATAAAGGACCGTTGTAAGAAAGCGCCTCCTTTGGTGTGAGCGTCGTGCCATAATCCGGCTCAGGATCTGTTTCATCACGGTGACGCCAACGATAAGGTTCGCTGTACATGGTGGCATGGCGAACCGGCCAGGTCATCTCACAACCTGGATGGAAGGCATCGGCCAGACAGAATTCCAGCGCCGCTTTATCCAGCTCTGCCGGTTGTTCACGAACGGGAACTTCTGCAATGGAGCGGGGAGGTTGCCAGCCAGGATCATAGTCTGACTCAAATTTTCCTTGAGCCCAGTATTCAAGCATTGCCAGCTGAGTCTCAGTCAGCGCATTCATAGCGTTGGTTACTGGCGGCATAGGAACGTTCATGGCATCGCCATAAACCCAGGGCCAGAGATTCATGGATATATCTTCACGTCCTGGATGACGAAAGGCATTGGCGACGGTACGGCGGAGTTCTGCATAGGTATCCCCGGGAGCGGACAGACGGCGGATATAGTCCGGATCGAGAAAATGCTGCGGTGAGCCGTGGCCAAACCCGGCAGCAAAGCCTGAATTCATCCACTGCAAATCACACATGGCCTGTAAAACAGGAAAAATATCATGTTGAAAAGATGGGTAAGTAGGAGCTGGTAATTGACCGGCATTGATTGCAAGATCTGTCATCAGTGCGTACATGGTTCGAACGGACTTTTGCTGTGGCCCGTAGTTAGGCGGTGCGACTACCACCCAGGCGGGAGCCACCTCCAGCTCTCTGCCATTCAATATAACAGTTGCAGTTACCGGGCCGTCACTGGTGTCATCGTACCAGCCATCGTTATTAGCAAAGGTTGTCGGTGGTTTGCCGTCAATAGAAGCGGATTTGCCGAGGCCGCCGAACATGAGTAAGCGACCGACTGGGTCTGTTCGCAGCTCACCGAGAGAAACAGCAATTCCCATGAATGTGCCGCTTTTGAATTGGTATTCAGGTCCGTAGCTGTCGCGGGTATTGATAGTTCGTGGGCCTGGCGTTATAGAAAGTTCACTGCGGGCCTTAATATCGGCATTGCGCCGGGTAGAGGGTTTTGCTGTGATCGCTTCAGGGATGTCCAGCGCCAGCTCGAAGTTGTACCAGGCGGCTTTGTGATTGGCTAATTCAACAGTCCAATCAATACTGGTGGACTCATCCATCGACAATTCCCGTACAACACGACCGTTGGCGTCATAGCCATAGATACGGAATTCAGCGACTTCACGTTTAAGAGCGCCGGTATCGTCCCGATATTCTCCCGGGTCCTTCGGAGGAGGAGATGACACCTGTGGTCCGACATAGAAACCATCATCTTTGGTGGAATTGCCTACTCGAGCGATGCCGATGGAAGGGTGGATCTTAGCGTAGACAATTTGATCGTCAGTATCATTGCTGTTCGTCATAACAAACTCCCTTTGATTATTCAGATACTAGCCATGCAGGTACTAACAGACTACTCCTAGCTAATAGGCCAACAGATAGCGGATAACACAAAATATAAAATACAAAACAGATTGTGGGTTGTTAAGGGAGTGTAGAAGGTAGTTCTGATTTAACAAGAAAAAAAACAGCACATTTTAAAGATTGAAACAGGCAGGCTAGCGAATCCAATCCTGGGCCAGAAAGAAGATGACTCGCGCCTATGAATTTCGTCGCCAGTTGATCAATTTGAGGAGTACTCTAAAATGCTCTGATGGAGAAATCCTGATGACTGGCTCTCTTGACTTTATGGGCACGACTAGGAAACTACATGAAATTACCAAAGTTCTTATTATTGGCTCTATTTTCGGTAATAGCTTTACAAAGCGGTTGCGTTCCTTCAAATGTGGATCGAACGCCTTCGTACTTGCAAGATCAATCCTTGCGAGAATCAATGTCTGAAGTCTCTTCCTGGGCAAGGAGCTTAAAAGGGAAGACCAAAGCGCAATTACTGGCTGAGATAGGTAAGGTCAGGATAAAGGAAACCAGCTGGAATTATAAGAACCATGATCTGTTGAAGATGATTGTGTATTTACCAGAATTAAATTTATACGTTTTTTTCTCGAATGAGGAAAGAATATTAACCACGTCAATTATATATTGAAATTTTCAATGATAGGCATCACAGGGGTAGGGCTCGCTGAGAAAATGATGGACTTGTTCAGAAGTTTCTTAGGGAAAGTTATTGTACCTGTATGATCACTTGTTTGAGGTACATCGTAAGAGTGGTTGCAGAGTTATAGATTTAAAAAAATAATCTAGTATCTGAGTTTATTTGTGCTAGGGTTTTTGGATATCTATCAGATTAAGCGGTAACTATTATGGAATTTTTGGAGCCTTTATACGATAAAGCTGAGAGTTTATGGATCGGATTTGTAAAGATTTTACCCTTGTTGGGTATTGCATTAATAACACTCTTTATTACATGGATTTTCGCTAAGGTTTTATCTGGACTGTTAAAGAGATCTCTTTCCAGATCAAATATTCGACGGTCATTAGTTGAGCTTTTTGGTACTCTTCTAAAAACAGTCATCTGGTTGGTGGGTGGTTTATTAGCCATTACTATTATATTTCCCAGTCTTACTCCAGCAAAACTACTCACGGCCTTAGGCTTAGGTTCTGTTGCGGTAGGTCTTGCATTTAAAGACATTTTTGAAAACTTTTTTGCTGGAATTCTTATCTTACTCCGAAAACCCATGCGTATAGGCGATTTTATTGAATGTGAAGGTGTAAACGGAAAAGTCGAACATATCTCTATACGTGAGACATATCTGCGCAAAACTGATGATCAACTGGTACTGATTCCAAATAGTTTTTTGTTTAAGAACCCCGTTTCAGTTCTTACAGATAAAGATTTAAGACGGTTCGATATTATCGTAGGTGTTGCTTATGGTGAGGACATAGACAAAGCTCGTTCTATCATCGAAGAATCCATGAAAGCGATTGATGTGGTTGAGCAGGACAAACCTATCGAGGTTTATGCAAGAGAGTTCAATTCGTCGTCAATTGACTTCACAGTACGCTGGTGGTCTGAGTCGAGTCCTCTCGGTATGCATAAAAGCCGGGATAAAGTTGTTACCGCGATTAAAGCGGCACTTGATAATGAGAATATTGAAATTCCATTCCCTTACCGAACGCTTACGTTTAAAGAGCCTCTCTCAATTAAGCACCACTCTGGATAAATCGACTCGAACAGGAAAATGGTTTTGTGATGAAATTGCGTTCGCAGTAGAAGGAGAGCGTTGTATTGCTAGACTAGCCAGCTGTTTGTGCCAGAATAGCTGTCAGCAAGATGTAGAAGGGATCAATGAGCTGTACTGCATCAAGCAGACCAGGCTGGAAAGCCCTAAGACAGAGATTTTCTAATAAATCAACTATAGTGAGAAGCATGAGACACGAAGAGATACCTGAGGATCATACGGATCCTTTAATAAGAGTATTGCACCGCGCGATTAGAGTGGCGGTAAAAGCATTAGCTGTTCTAATGGTTATGGTCATATTCTGGAGCATTGCCGATGTCGTGTACGTTTTATATGAAAAATTAAAAACACCACCTTATTTCTTGCTTGACGTTGGCGATATACTTGAGACTTTCGCCGCTTTTATGGCGGTTTTAATCGCAATAGAGATATTCACTAATATCAGGCTGTATCTCGGTACAAATATTATTCCAGTGCAACTGGTAATCGCGACAGCACTGATGGCTGTTGCCCGAAAGGTAATCGTTCTGGATTTAAAAGAGGTTACCGCAGAACATATTGTTGGCATTGCATTGGTCACCATTGCGTTGGGGGTTTCCTACTGGCTAGTACAGGTAAAAGCATCTGGTAAATAGAAGTGGAGAATCTAAAATTCCTGATCAAACCTCTTGCGGCTCTGGCGCTGAGTAGCACCACTGCTTAGCTTTATAAGAGCCTTGAAGCCTGATCAGGATGCTTATGAACAGGTCCATTCGACCTCTTAAGCCGTAGTACCTGCTGTTCCAAATCCCACGTTTATTTTATTCCCGGCTATGGATAAGCTGATCCAGGTTGCTGCGATAAATTTATTTACTCGTATCCGGTCGATCAGTTAGGCTGCGTAACATTATTGGAACAGCGGAATAATAGCCATATCAGGAGTGAGTGTAGTTGAGCGGACAAATTGATGACTTCATCGCAATGAATAAAAAGGGTCTTGTATTGGAGTTATGCGAAAAGTACTACGCTGAAAATGTATTAATGCTTAGTAATGGTGAGGTCTTTGCCCAGTCCATGAGGGAAGCTTATGACAAGCAGAAAGGGTATGTGGACTCAGTACAGAGCTTTGATGTCAGTCTGGTATCAAAAAAACTGGAAAATAATGTGTCTGAACTTGTATTTCACTACAAAATGACCACTAAAGAAGGTAAGTCCATGGAGTACACCGGTAAACATGTTCAGACTTGGGAAAACGAGAAGATAATAAAAGAAGAATACAGTAATGTCGAATAAGTCTGATTATGTTGACTGGTATAAATGTGTAATCAGAGTTTTTAGTTGTTAATTACTAATAGAGAACATAATGAATAATTCAATCGGTTTTATGGTAAAAACAGTTATTGCAAAGTTATTTACGTTAATTTTTCTGGGGTTGGCCATTGCGATTATATTCTCGTTAATCAGTACTGTTATAGAGGGCATCATCGCTGGAACTGATGTCATGCAGATTTTTTTAAGCGGTATAAATACAGGCATTATTGCTCTGGCTGTTTTTGAGCTGGCTTTGGTTATTAATAAAGAATACGCGGTTCATAAAGAGGATGACGAAGATGAAGATGCGGTTGCGAGTTTAAGGAGGACCGTTCCACGGTTTATCGGTACTGTTTGTGTCGCGTTGTCTCTTGAAGGGCTGATTATGGTTATCAAGTATAGCCAGCTGGAATTGGCTGGGAATCTGTATTATCCAGTCGCCATTATTTCCAGTACCGCTTTACTGTTGTCGGCGTTAGGCTTGTTCTTGCATCTGACACGTAAAGAAAACCCATCACCTAAAGAGCCGTAAGGAGTCTGTAGGCCAGTCTCTTGGGCTCGTATTTCGAAGTTTTCTGAGCGATTACGAGTCCGTTTTTCATTCCTGATATTAAGCTATGCTGTCAGAGGAGGAGCTGCTTAAGCGGTCATTGGATAGTTTTTGTGGGACCCGTTTCAAACGGCCCGAATCCGTTATTGTAGCTGACATAGGTTATATAGAGGGATTTGAAATGAGTAATGCTAAGTACGTAACCAATCTGGATGCGGCGACTTTCCAGTCCAAAGGTGATGGTGCTAAGTTTGAATATGGGTATTCTCGTATTGGTACTGCAATTGGCCTGAAAAAGCTTGGCTGTGGCCTATTTGTTGTTCCCCCCGGAAAGTGTGCTTTTCCGTACCATGCCCATTCAAGCATAGAAGAAATGTGTATCCTGCTGGAGGGGGAAGGAACCTTACGCCAGAATAATATTGAGCAGTCAATTCGGGCTGGCGACGTGATAGCGTCAAAAATCACGGAGGCTCACCAGATAATAAACACATCGGACCAAGATCTCAGGTATCTCGTTATATCGAACAACGAACCAGTAGACGTTGTGCATTACCCGGATTCAGATAAAATTCTGGCCGCCTCAATGGTGTTTGATGAACCAATTCTACATATCACACGCCGAAGCGCGGGAACTGATTACTATGATGGGGAATGATATTCGGTGTTAGGAGCTAGTGTTTTTCCTGGCGTTGGTATGCTTCAGACTAAGGCGCCTCTTAAGGTGTTGATCCCTGATCGAAGGGGTCGATATGCAAGATAGTGATGATGAAAAAATCAGACTGGAGCATCAGGCCGCCAAGCTCTTTATGCGTTGGTACGAACATGATACCGGTCGGCGTATAAGGCATATCTGGCATAACCGACCAATTAAGCCGGATGTCTCCTGTCAGTTTGAAGGCGACAGGCTGGATATTGAAATAGCTCACCTATATGGTAGTGAACAAGAGGCTATGAAAATCCTTGGCCGTGATCTAAGTGATAAAACCCGGCAAGAGCTGCGAGATCTGGAAAAAGAATCAGATCATCACACCCGGTTGATTAATTCTCTTAACCGCATATTGAATAATAAATCATTCAAACGCTATAAAACCAAACGTGTATGGTTGGTTATTCGTAATGCTCACCCGGCCTGGAGTTCGGATGAAATCATGGCGTTGCAGCACCGAATCGATGTTCCTGCTGCCCACTCTTTCGAACAAATCTGGATGGTGGGTGATATGGAAGGTAAAAGCGGTATTGTCCAGCTGTATCCTTAGATAGGTTATCTGAATTAGCTCAGACTAGATCGGACCCTCTGATCAGGATCCGACCCACATCCTGCTGCTAACTAACTACTCATAGCTAACTCCTGTTTGTGCCCTTGATGCAACAGCCCGTAAACTCCGTTACGAATCGTATTTGCCTCTTCATCAGTAAGTGTCCGTTCCATATGTCGCAGAGTGACTTGCAAGAGAAGATTCTTTTGTCCTGCTAACATCCCCATCCGTTTATGGGCTGAGGGGGGTAAATCACCGTAGGCCGTTTCTGACTTAATGCAGAGGCTTTCTACACATTCAGCTTCAGGCAGGTGGCTGCGAATAGTATCTCCGATAATTTCTTCGTTGAGTGTTTCCGAAGTACAAAGAGAAATATCCCGAACAATTGCGGGTAATGTCGACACGGGTTTGTATGCTTCAAGGTCGTTCATTTGACTTCGTATTCTGGGCTCCTGGCTGCGTAGTAAACGAATATCGGGAATGTTTTTACGTAGCAGCATTAATCGATCCAGGCCCAGTCCCATGGCCAATCCCGAATGTTGATTAAGTTGCGCTTGCCTGAGAATCTTCCTTGCTGCAATTCCGCATTCTCCCACTTCAACCCATTCGTCGTGCCACAGCACATCGATCTGCAGCCCTTGTTCCGTGTATGGGTGAGGAGAGTGAGTAATACGCCACTGCATATCTGGTAACGCCACTTCCATGACTGTCGCGATCATTTCCAGTAATTGCTCCCGGGTTACCATAGGGATTTTTTTCTTATCGACTATGCGCCATAGGTCCAGTTGGTGAGGTTCTCCGCAATGCAGACGATCAATACTATCCCGTCTATAAACTAATCCGGGCAGAATCAAAAGCAGGTCCTGTGGTGGATCTATCCTCAGTCCATCCAATATATCGGGAATAGCGGCTGATGTTTGTGTCCGCAGAATCAACTTTTCAGTGATATAGCGGGTATAGCGTGCATCCCGGGCGGCCCCTTCAGCTGGGTAGCCCAAACGGTCATAGTTGTTTTCCAAAGGTACGACGGGGCTTGTCCGTAAAAGTTGTTTCGAGCATCTCCACTTTTTCGCTAGTGCCAGGTGGATCTCCTCAAGTAACTGTTGCATACCATGATGTTGCTGACGAGGGTCGGTTAGGTCGGAAATGGATAGAGCGTTAGAAAGGGCTTGTTTAGATAACAAATTTGTCATGAGTTGATTTCTCCTAAAAAAATAGAGCGGAAAAATCAGGTGCCTTGAAGCTGGTTCAATTGAAATCCAGAATCTGAACACCATAAGCAAAAACCCCCGGGTGATAGCCCGGGGGTTCCGCTAAATCAAGGTGTACAAATCACCAGCCGCCCGTGCCGTAAACTCCCCGGGGGCGACTAAATCGATTCATGCGGTGACTTGCTAAGTAGATATTCATAAGGGAAAAACTAACAGACGGAAGTACTGATGTCCATGATCGATTCCGGGTAATAGATAATTTATCGGTGGTGGAGGATTCAGATCTTTGCAGGCTCGTTCTTACCAATTGTCCTTATCCCTTTTGCTGTTGAATTGAAATGTAGCAAGATCCGGTTCGAAGGTTTACCCCTTTAACCTCAGAATGAAGTCAAAGGAAATTACAGCAGCAGTCATAAACTGAGGAAAGATGACGTGGAATTATTGTCTAACAAAGTAAGTTCTAATAAAAAGCTTTCTGATAAAAACATATCCAATAAGGGTCTATCCAACAAAGTTGCAATTGTGACGGGAGCCAGCTCAGGTATAGGTTATGAGACAGCAAGGTTGTTTGCTCAACAGGGAGCAAAAGTTGTAGTTGCGGCCCGGCGCCAACATGAGTTGGAGCAGTTGGTCGACGAAATATCAGACATGGGAGGGCAGGCAAAGGCACTTTGTGGTGATGTGACGGATGAATTACTTGCCAAAGAACTTGTGCAGATGGCAGTGCAGCATTTTGGTGGTTTAGATGTTGGGTTTAACAATGCCGGTACGCTGGGAGCTACAGGAACCCCATCAGCTGATCTGGCGCTAACCGACTGGGAATTTACTCTTAGTCACAATTTAACCAGTGCTTTTTTGGGAGCTAAATATCAGCTGCCTGCCATGATACAGTCAGGAGGCGGTTCGATAATCTTTACCTCATCCTTTGTCGGGCATACCGTGGGAATGCCTCAAATGGCGGCATATGCGGCGAGTAAGTCTGGTCTTATTGGACTGACACAGTCGCTTGCCGTTGAATATGGTTCAATGAATATCAGGGTTAATGCCTTGCTTCCTGGTGGGACTGATACCGCAATGAGCCAGAGTTTTGCGACGACACCGGAATTAGTGGAGTTCGTAAAAAGTATACATGCTCTGAAGCGAATGGCTTTGCCGCAAGAAATAGCGCAGTCTGCGCTGTATCTTGCTTCAGACGCATCCAGCTTTACAACAGGGTCTGCTCTGTTGGCTGATGGTGGTGCTTCTATCTGTAAAACGTAAAACACGAACCGAAAAAAAGCTCGGAGTTTTGGGCCGCTATGACTGACTACGACAGGATTGCAAAGGCTATCCGCTATATTGAAGAACATGTAGGAGAGCAGCCAAACCTGGATCAGGTGGCTGCTCATGTGCATTTGAGTCCATTCCATTTCCAACGAATTTTTAGTCGTTGGGCAGGGGTTACTCCTAAGCGTTTTTTACAAGTGTTGACGCTGGAAAGAGCCAAGATGTTGCTAAAAGTTCATGACATGTCAGTACTTGATGTCTGCTATGAAACAGGGCTAAGCAGTGGCTCGCGACTCTACGACCATTTTGTTCAGATTGAGGCCGTTACCCCGTCAGAGTTTAAAAGTGCTGGTGTTGGTTTAACCCTTTTATATGGTATTGCCTCGACTCCGTTTGGTGCTGCTTTTATCGCGGTTACGACTAAGGGTATTTGTAAGTTTAGTTTTGTTGATGAGGAATCAATGTCTGATAGGTTACATATCTTACAATCGGAGTGGCCTCAGGCAGAGCTGATTGAAGACCAACCAGAGATTGCTTCTATAGTGGACAAGATGTTTTATCAGGATGCTAGTGCGGCAAAGCCTTTGTCCCTGTTAGTACGAGGTACAAATTTTCAGGTGAGTGTTTGGCAGGCGCTACTTAGCATTCCTCCAGGTAAAGTAACTTCCTATGGTGATATCGCCAGGGCAATCGGTAAACCAAAGGCTGCACGTGCTGTGGGTACGGCAATCGGATCAAATCCAATTGCTTTTATGATTCCCTGTCATCGAGTTATTCAGAAAACAGGGGATCTTGGCGGCTATCGCTGGGGGGAAATACGAAAGCATGCGATGTTGACACGAGAGTCTGCGATATACGACAGTTAGTGAAGGGTTCTCCCGTAAGGTCCTTTAGTTTTTGAAAAAACCAGCTATCACTGATTATCCGTTTTATCTTTGGCGGATGTATCCCGATAAAGTCTTAACTTACTGGAGTTCAGACTTTAAATCGCTGAGTGATGCTCTGAAACTGACTTGAAAGTTCGGCTACTTCACGGCTGACACTCTCGATAGATTCCGAATTTTCGACAGTGACTTCTGTTGAATGGCTAATGGCGGTAACGTTCAGATTTATTTCTTCTGCCACTGCTGATTGTTCTTCAGCGGCGCTGGCTATCTGGATATTCATGTCATTGATGGCCGACACGGCTTGTTCGATATTGGCGAGGGCCTCCCCGGTATCTGCGGCTTTCTCGACACTCAGTTTGACTTGTGATTTACCAGAATCCATGACCGATACTGCATCCTGAGCACCTGATTGAAGTTTTTCTATCATTTGCTGAATTTCTTCTGTTGATTCCTGGGTACGCTGGGCCAGGCTTCGGACTTCATCAGCAACCACTGCAAATCCGCGCCCTTGATCACCGGCTCTGGCTGCCTCTATCGCCGCATTTAAAGCAAGCAGGTTGGTTTGTTCGGCGATACCGCGGATAACATCCAGAATGCCTCCGATGCTATTGCTGTCCACGGCCAAAGCTTCAATCACTGTCGAGGCGCGTTCGACCTCAGAAGCCAAAGACTCAATGGTTTCAATGGTACTGTTAACTACGGAATGCCCGGACTTTGCCTGATGATCAGCTTCTTTTGCGGAGTCCGCTGCTGCCTGTGCGTTCATTGAAACGTCACGAACGGTCGTTGCCATTTCATTAATGGCGGCAGCTACCTGATCTGTCTGATTCTTCTGTTCATTAACGTTCTCACGAGCGCTGGCACTGGTCTTTGCCAGGTTCTGTGCTGCGTCTGCGGCTTGCCGGGCGGCACCGATTAATGTGCTGATGACAGATACCATGTTTTCCTGCATTGAGCGGGCACTGTTGGCCAGTTCTCCGATGTCATCGGAGCTGGTAAATGTCACGGGTTGAGAGAAATCACCCTGGGCCAGAAGGGATAGATCTCTGGTCAGGGTTTGGACCGGTCGAACAATTATTCGATTGGTCAGAACCATGAATATTCCGATACTCAGAATGAGACCTAAGCCCACCAGCACTATACAACTGATAATTACGGTTTCAGATTGTGTCAGTGATTCAGCGGCACCGGCTTGCATTAGCGTATCTATTTCAGTAGAGGCTTCGGAAAGTAACTTCGTTGGAGCACGGTCTATACCAGAAACGGCCTTGTCTCCGACTTCAGATTTAAATCCGGCTTGTTTAAAGTCCTCAAAGCCTTTTCGATAGGCGATGCCCATTTCTTTATGGACTTTAGCAAAGCTATTGACCAGGCTAATGACTTTGGAACCTTTATATTGATCACTGGATTGGGCGCGTTCGGATAGAGATTGGCTGAGGGTACTGATGTTTTTTTGAATTGAAGCTTCCTGTTTTTGAAACCCGGCCCAGTATTTATCAAGTTTGTTTGGGTCTGAGCCCCTAAGCAGAACGTTTTTCCACTCCTGTACCTGAGTTTTGAACTCTGCCTGGATACGGAGTATTGCAGCCTGATTTTTAGCTTCGTTGGATATTAGCTCCTGATAGGAGGCTATTTGGCCCCAGAGGCTGGTTATTCCCCAAAGAACGACCATGAGAATAACAGCCATCGCTGTCATTAAGATAAGGGACAGCTTTCCTTTAATGCTTTTCATTGGCATAGACCTGTTGTCTGCCCGGTCAGTCCTGAATAGTTGATCCGGGTAGCGAGTTTACTTAAGTCTAGTGCATATTTTTTGATTTACATGAGTATTGATTTAACTGGGAAATTTAGTTTTATCCGTTGTTAAAACCGCTTTTGATAGCGGTGGCAATAGGGCTCTTTGTGATTCTTTTGATAATAATCCTGATGGTATTCTTCCGCACGCCAGAAAGTGCTTGCGGGTCGAAGTTGAGTTGCTACCTTATAGCCTTTTGCGGTTAATGTATTGATAAGCTGTTCTGCTGTTTGCTTTTCTTCTTCCGACTGATAAAAGATGGCCGATGCGTACTGTTCTCCCACATCAGGTCCCTGTCGGTTCAGCTCCGAGGGATCATGAATTTCAAAAAACAGCTTGGTCAGCGTCATATAGTCCACTTGTTTGGGGTCATAACTGACCTCGACCAATTCAATGTGCCCGGTTGTTTTACTGCAGACTTCGGAGTAGGTGGGGTTATCGGTATTGCCTCCCATATACCCGGATACAACGCTTTCGACCCCAGGCTGTTGTTGCATCAGGTGTTCTACCCCCCAGAAACAGCCTCCGGCAAAATAGGCGGTTGCCAGCTGCTGATTGTCGTTGCTTAGTTTGTCAGCACTGATGAAATTGAGTGATATTGAGTTAACACAATGACGGACGTTTTTGGGTGTTTGTCTTTCTCCTTCGAAGACGTGGCCGAGGTGGCCATCACATTTCGCGCAGAGGATTTCCGTACGGCGGCCATCAGCGTCTGTCAGGCGTTTGATTGCGCCAGGGATTTCGTCATCAAAACTGGGCCAGCCACAGTGGGACTGGAATTTGTCTTCCGAACGGTAAAGAGCTGCATCACACTGCTTGCAGGTGTACACACCCCCTGTATTAAAGTCATTATACTTACCCGTAAATGGCGGTTCAGTACCCTTATTCACGATGACATGCCGTTCTTCAGCCGTTAGTCTGTTAAGAGGTTTTTTCATAAGAACTCCTGAGTATGAATCGACACTGCCTTATTCATCAAGTAAAAAGGGAATATAGAAAATAGGTTGTTGGGGTTGATAATATCCACAATCTGTATCGCCCGCTTACTTTCGCGGGAAACAGCTTTCGACTGTAACTGTTTTTTTTATGAGCTATAACATGTCCCTAATCGTTCTTGGAGATCTGACTGTTTTTAAAATCAAGAGTTCCACTGATTAGCGAGCTGGATCTTTTTACCCTGTAATGTAGCTTTTTAACTTAGGGAAATAAAATGGAAGTGATTACAGGTAGTTGCCTTTGCAGTAAGGTTAAGTATGAAATATCAGGTGAGGTGGGTGATATTGTACATTGTCACTGCCAAACATGCAGGAAAGCTCATGGTAGCGCTTTCTCCAGTGTGGCCTCTGTGGCAGATACTGATTTCAAATTGTTCGGATTTGAACACCTAAACTTCTACGAATCTTCAGAGGGCAAGAAACGTTATTTTTGTTCACATTGTGGAACCCAAATTTATGCCAAACGAGATGGTACCCGTCACCTTATTCTTCGACTGGGATCTTTAGATACGGATCCTAATGCCAGGGAAAAGAATCATATATGGGTATCTCAAAAAGCTAGCTGGTACGACATTAACAGCCAACTACCAGAAGTTAATGAATTTAAATAACAGAATTGTATGCTATCAAGCACGGTTTATAATTACTTTTATAGCAGTCAGAAAGATGTTCTTCATTAGAAGGGAATTCTTTCCCATATTTCACAATATAAAATATCTCAAATGAATCCCTTAACGTCTTTTTAGTACTATCTATAGAGCTTGTGTTCGCACTGCAGGAAGCAATAGGAAACCCAAACGAAATTATAAATGAGGCTCTAATAAAGGCGCTAAGATTCATTATTTATACTCCTTCCAGTCTGGTGCCCCAACAGGTGTTGGAGTTTTCTCAATTCTCTCCATGACGTTAACGATATTAGAAGGTCTGTTGATAACACCAAAATCAATTTTTCGCTTTGCACCTGCTGTCATAACACCAAACTCATTGTGCCATGTTTCTGCAAAATTAAGTGTGAAGCAACCGTAAAATTTCGAGATAGACTTGCTTGTTGGTAAGAATTTTTTCGATAGGTGACTGTTGCTTTTTATATCTTTCGTAAAAATCATATCTAAAGGGTGGGATCTAGAACGGTCACCTGCTGTTACTTTTTACAAAAACAGTCAGACAGCTTGAAAAGGACTCGTCATTTCGCTGCGCTATCTTCCTGGCATCTGACCGTTCTATAGCCCACAGAGAACACAATGGACTTATTCACAGGTTCCCTAAGTAACGGTCATATTGGGGTGTTAGGGTGTCGTTTGAGTAGGTGTCAATATGAATGAAATTCAACGCAGGAGAAATTCCAGTAAAAATATATTCTAAAGAGAAAAATAGCTTACAAAGATGATATCGTAAGTCATTGAAAAAAAATGTGATACCAGTGGGATAGCTCAAGCCGCCACGCCTTTAAGCAACGGATTTTAAATCCGTTGCTTAAGATTAAATCCTTTATTTTTTGGGAACTAAAGCCCTTCTTTAATAAGAATTAAAGCCCCCATTGCTCTATCGTTTCAACAAAGACTGTCAGGAATTTGTTGGTCTGATGGGCATCCAGAGCGCGGTGATCCATGCTCAGGGATACGTAGCACATAGGTTTAATCACCATGGTATCGACGCCGTTAACTTCTTCAACCACAACTCGCTTATCCAGTTTTCCGATACCCAGTATCGCTACCTGAGGTTGGTTAATAATAATCGGTGCAGCAAACAAGCTGCCGCTGACCCCGTGATTGGAGATGGTAAAGGTTCCGTTTTTCATGTCTGCCGGGGTGAGCTTGCCAGAGCGGGCTTTTTCGGTTTGTGTGGATAGTGCATGCGCGATTTCAAACAAGTTCATTTCCTGAACTTGTTGCACGACGGGGACCACCAGACCATCGTCTCCCAGGGCGGTACCAACGCCGATATTGATGTCGTCGAAGAGTTCTAATGCATCGTCGTGAAAGCGCGCATTCACCTGCGGGACCGCGTGAATGGCTTGCACTGAAGCTGCGAGGAAGTAAGCGGTAAAGGTCAGGTTGGCATCCAGTTGCGAGAATTCTTTTTTGTGCCATTTACGATGTTCAATAATGTTGCTCATGTCCATTTCAAAGACGCTGGTCACATGGGGGGAAATGTTCAACAGGCTGTCGACCATGTGATTGGCAATGGCTTTACGCATTGTACTATGGGGGACCTTAGTTCCCTGTAGCGGACGAGGCTGTCTTTCGCTATACCCATAAGGGGATGTTTGTACCTGGGGAATGCTGTTGAGTGCCTGGGGCTCTGTTTTGGGCGTCGGGTTAGTCAGAAAATGTCTTACGTCGCATAGAGTGACTCTGCCGCGGCGTCCACTACCGGGGATTTGTTCGATGTCCAGGTCGTGTTGACGTAGCATACGCCGGACTGCCGGTCCCACTAGCGCGCGGGCATCGTTGCTATCGGTGTCAGGTTTGTTTACTGATGGGGTAGCTGTTTCAGCCAGACTGTGATCTTCGGCTGGCCCGCTACCTGATGTTGTATCATTTGTTGGTACTTCTGTAGGCACTTCGCTTTCTGACAAACGGCCCAGAATAAATTCAACTTCGACTTCATCACCCTCTTGAGCGCGTGTCTCCTGCAATATGCCATCAGCAGGAGAACATATCTCCATGGACACTTTGTCAGTTTCAAGTTCAATAATGGGATCGCCGCTTTTTACACTGGAGCCGACATCAATCAGCCACTTACTCAGCACCGCCGAGGTACCTTCCAATTGCTCAGCAGGCAAAACAATATCAACCAGATTATTCATGCTGTCTGCCCTGTTATAGTTCAATTAAGTCTTTCATCGCAACGCCAATGCGTTCACTTGTTGGCACCGCCGCTTCCAGTAAGTGGATATTGTGTGGGACGGGGGTGTTTGGCATTGCCAGGCGTTCGATTGGTGCATCCAGATCAAAGAAGGCTTCTTTGGCCAGAACAGCAGCAATTTCTGCACCAAAACCTGCCGTCAGATTATCTTCATGAACGATCAGGCAACGACTGGTTTTTTGCACAGAAGTGAGCACTGTGTCCTGATCCCAGGGCTGTATGGTTCGCAGATCAATGACTTCAATATCCATATTGAGTTTAGTGGCGGCCTCTTCACAGCGTTCTACCATCGCCCCCCAGCAGACTACAGTCAGATTGTCACCAGAAATCAGGGTATGGGCTTTACCGAAAGGCACAACATAGTCGTCGCCGGGATAGGGCCTTCTTGCCCAGCGTCCGTCCAGTAATGAGCGGTGCTCAAAGAATATGGTAGGGTTATTGTCTCTGAGGGCATAGCGCAATAAGCCTGCTGCATCTTCGGCATTGGACGGCATTGCGATTTGCCAGCCGGTCTTATGAGCCCATTCCACTTCGTCGGACATAGAGTGCCAGGGGTCTCCACGTCCGGCAAAACCACCGGGAATACGAACGACCATCGGTGCTGCAAACTGATTGTTGGTACGCCAGCGCATGATTCCTGTATCAGTTATTTGCTCTGCTGCCGGTTCCGCGTATTTTCTGAACTGGATTTCCGGGACCGGCATCAGTCCAGCCAACGCCATTCCTACCGAACGACCAATAATACCTTCCTCTGATAAGCTGGTATCGAATACTCGAAGATCTCCATATTTTTCATTTAGCCCCAGAGTGGCGGCGTGAACCCCACCCTTGGGACCGACATCTTCACCAAAGACCAGAACCTTAGGGTTGGTTTCCAACTCATAATCCAAAACTTTTCGGATGGCCGTCAGCATATTGATCCGAGGGCCATCGGGTTTAGCTTCTTCGCAAGTTGGCGGGAACTGATGGCCATCGGGATAAAGGCCACCACGTAACTGGATATCCATTTGACCATGAGCATTTTTCTCGGCATACACGTAACGGGTTAATTTACTGGTGTCCGGCTCAGGTCTTAGTTTTGCTCTTTCAACAGAGGCGCGTACTTCTTCATAAGCTTGCTGCTCTATCTGCTGCCATTGTTGATCGTTGATAATACCTTGTTTTTTCAGGTGCGCTCGGAGCTTAGGCAGTGGGTCATTGGCTTGTTCTTTAGCCAGCAGCTCTGCGGGCTTGTAGACCTGGGTATCCTGGAAGGTGTGGCCACAAAGGCGAGGTACTCTTAAACGAAGCAGGCAGGTACCCTGGCCCGAGCGAACATAATCCACGGCTTCTTTGATTAATGCTGGCGCTTCAACCGGATCAGTTCCGTCCCCATCAATGATCTTCAGATTCTTGTATGCCGTCAGGTTTGCTACCTGATCACCTCCCGGGGTTTGCACCGTTTGCGGGACTGATATGCCGTAGCCGTTGTCTTCAATATAAAACAGATGGGGTAAGTTGTTAGTCGTGGAGATGTTCAATGATGCCCAGAATCCGCTGGTGGACATGGAAGAGTCTCCACCCATGGAAACACCGATGGCACCTTGATAGCTTTCATCGTTTAACTGATCCCGGTGATAAACGATGGATTGAGCCCAACCGGCGATCGGAGAGTACTGGGCGCCAACGCCTCCGCACATGGGAAATAGCATGGCCCCTTTTCGGTCGGTATTCGGGTAATTGCATACCACACCAATGTCCCGACCATCGCTATATCCTCCGGATTTTGCCATAGGGGAGGCTACGGCTTCATCCATATCAAGCCCTAAAGACAATACGAAGGGTCGTGACCGGTAGTAACCTGTGGCGCCATCATGGGGATGAGTCAGTAAGGACCCCAGCAATATCTGCGCTAAATCATGGCCACGGGCGGAAAACTGGTTAAAAACCAGTTTGGCAGGCACAAGTTCCTGCTCTTCAATGTCATCCATAGCACGGGAAACAAGTAAAACCCGGGCGATATTCTTCCAGTCAAAGGCCGATTGACTGGTTGTATTGGAGCCAGTCAGACCGTCGACTGTAGATGGGTGGGCGATGGCTTCCATCGAAGAAGTTCCTCATCTTTGCCCGGAGCAGCCAGTCGCAGGACATCGGGTCCAGCACACTGAAGGTTCGGGGATCATTTTATTATGTATAAAGTTTAGCCAAAAGAGAGGGATACAGGATTGCTAATTGTTGGGCAAATTTGTGACAATAAGAAACATATGTATCAATATAAGCCAAAAAAAGGTAATAAATTGCTATGGATTTAGATCGAGTAGACACAGAAATTTTGAACGCTCTGCAACAGAATGGGCGGCTGTCTAATCGGGACCTGGCGGATAAAGTCTCTTTGTCCAATGCGCCTTGTTGGCGGCGGGTGAAAAGGTTGGAACAGGAAGGGTATATCAGGGGGTATGCCGCAATCATTGATTCGGACAAAATCGGACTGAAGATGTGCGCTTTTGCTGAGGTTTCTTTGGACAATCACCACCCTGATACGGTTGCCGGATTTCTTGAAATGGTAAATCGATGTCCCGAAATTCTTGAGTGTCATGCTGTTTCTGGTGGATGTGACTATTTGCTTAAGGTGCTATCCCGGGATATGGAGTCTTATCAGGAGTTTCTGAGTCACAATGTCCTTAATCAGAAGGGGGTGCGCACCGCAAATACGTTATTTTCAATGAAACGGCAAAAAGTATCGGTAGAGATTCCGGTAAAGTACTGATTCCTTCTTAACAACAAGCCGACTGATTAAACGCTCTGAAAACAGTCGAAAAACAATTTTCAGCAATATTGATCATGAATCTCTGGGGACTGATTTATATGCTTTGTCAGCCGAGTTTTTTCGTAAGCTATCAAAACCATGAATGATGAAAAAAGATACTACCGAGTGTTGGAATATATCGATTCCCATGTGGATGAGGATCTGAGCGTTGATCTTTTGAGCCAGGTTGCTTGCCTGTCCAAGTATCATTTTCATCGCCAGTTCTCTGCGTTATTTGGTATCACTGTATCTGATTATGTTGGTCAGGTCAGGATGAAGAGAGCGTCTTACCTGCTGGCTTTTCGAAAAGAGTCCCCGATTATCGACGTTGCCTTGGCGAGCGGCTACAAAAGCCCCGAAGCATTTTCTCGTGCTTTTAATCAATCTGTTGGCCAAAGTCCGTCTGTATTCAGAGCGCTTCCTCATTGGAATCCTTGGCATCAAAAATTTCAATTACTCAAAGACCTTAGGATTCAAAATATGAAAACGCAAATAAAGGACCACCCGGTTGATATAGTCGTATTTGATGAAACCAAAGTCGCTGTTTTGGAGCATAGAGATGCACCGGAGAAGCTGGGACATTCCATTCGTCAGTTTATTGAATGGCGAAAGGAGAATAAACTGCCGCCCAGCAAGAGTAGAACCTTCAATATCGTTTATGATGACCCCTCAGTCACTTTGCCGGAGAACTATCGATTTGATCTCTGCGCTTCAGTAAAGTCTGAAGTTGCTGAGAATGCTTATGGAATTGTCACAAAGTCAATTCCGGCGGGGCGATGTGCAGTAATTCGTCACCTGGGGTCAGATGATACCATTGGTGAAAGCATTCAGTATCTGTATTCGGACTGGCTGCCAACGGTTGACGAAGAGTTACGTGATTTTCCATTGTTTTTTGAGAGGCTCAGTTTTTTCCCGGATATTGCTGAGCACCAAATGGTGACAGATATCTATCTTCCGCTGAAATAGTTGTGTTAGATTCCAGAGCTTGGTTTCAGTGATGCCTGTATTTTAAGTGGTAACCCGTGCTTTATATAAGGACACTCTATGACCTATCTCTATCTGGCGGTTGCAATTATTGCAGAAGTTGCTGCGACCAGTGCTCTCAAGGCTTCGGCGGAGTTTACAAAACTGATGCCAAGCCTGGTCGTTATCGTCGGCTACGGGGTTTCATTCTACTTCATGACCCTGGTACTAAGGACCATACCTGTTGGGATAACCTATGCTGTCTGGTCTGGTGTTGGTATCGTTCTGGTGGCTGTGGTGGGGGCCTTTCTATATAAGCAAGTGCCTGACACGCCTGCTGTTGTTGGCATGAGCCTGATTATTCTGGGTGTTGTGGTGATCCATGTGTATTCAAAGAATGTTGGTCACTGAAAAAAAGCGTTACTAAACAGCATTATGACTATTCATAACGGCTTGCTGGCAGTGCGACTAAGCCTGATTGAGATAGTTACTTTACATCCTCCAGCACAGGGCAGGTAAGTAGGCGTTGGAGATCAGGTAATTGTTGTAATTTATTTCTGATCTGATTCAGGCGCTCCATTGACTCGGCTTCGACGTAAGCTATTAGATCGATCTCGCCACTTAACGCCCGGCAGCTTTGAATCTCAGGAATTTCAGTTATATAGCGGGTGATTCGATCTAGCTTGAATGGACTGAATGTCATCTGAAAATAAGCGTTTACCGTACCTGGCTGGTCTTTACGCTTGGTTTTTATTGTGTAACCGGCAATAGTGCCCGTTTCTTCCAAACGCTGTAAACGTTCTGCGACAGAAGTCCTGGAAAGGCCTATATCCCTGCCGATCTGTGCCAATGACAAACGAGCATTTTGATTAAGTAAACTGACAATCGCTTGATCAAATTTGTCCAATGGAATCTTCACCTCAGCTTACAATAGATTGGATCTTATTACCGGGGCAGCAGATTCTAACAGTTTTCTGCTGTTAATCGGAAATCAGTGATACCTCCGATCGAGCTTTGGTGTAATCAAATTATCGCCAGATAATCTGTGTCTTTGCAATCGTCGTCAGGTTCTTTGTTTGTCCATAAGTTTTGAGGCGTCTGTTCATGACTGTCTTTGATGAGACATCTGCTTATTGAAGGCAGAACCTTCGAATCAGCGGTTAAAGAGGTCGATTTGCAGGGTGAACCTTCACCGCTCCTGCTTCTAGAATATTGTCATTCAATTTGAGGAGTATTTGAGATGCAAACTATGGGCGCGGCAAGCTTACCGAGTTGTTTGAGTTATCAGGATAATCGACTGATGATGGGGGAGCTTTCAATTAAGGCTATTGCCGAACAGCAGGCAACTCCATTCTATCTATACTCGGCTGATGCTATTCGCCAACGTATTCATGATTGCCTGAGTGCTTTTTCGCCGGTTGGCGTAGCCGTACATTTTGCCGTCAAGTCCAACAGCAATCTGAGTGTCCTAAGGCTGATGGGCAGTGCTGGTTTGGGTGCTGATATTGTTAGTGGTGGTGAACTGACGCGAGTGCTGAAAGCGGGTATTGATCCGGGCCAGGTCATTTTTTCAGGTGTTGCTAAGACGGATGCTGAACTGAGACAGGCGGTGGAAGCGGGTGTTGGTCAATTTAATGTGGAGTCAGCTGAGGAGCTATTCCGTATAGACCGAATCACAGGTCAATTGGGTGTCCAGGTTAACGCCGTTTTGCGTGTGAACCCGGAGGTGGATGCGGGTACTCATGATCATATAACGACCGGCAAGAAAGGGAATAAGTTTGGTATAGCGTTCCAGCGCCTGAGCGAATTGTTTTGCATGGCTGGTGAAATGCCACAGGTTAATTTGCGTGGACTGGCAATGCATATTGGCTCACAGATTGTTTCGATTGAGCCGTATCGCGAGTCTGTTTTGAGAATGCGTCAGTGGACCGAACAACTCCGAGCTGAAGGGTATCTATTGGATACTCTTGATCTCGGTGGTGGTATTGGCGTGGACTATGGTGACGGGCGATCACTCTGTTTCGTCGAGTATGCCAACCTGATTAATGAAGCGCTTGGGGGGCTGGATATAAGTATCCAATTGGAACCCGGGCGCTCTTTAGTGGCCGCCGCTGGGGTTTTGGTCACAACCGTGGTTGCAACCAAACAGGCTGAGCCTAGGAACTTTGTCATGCTTGATGCGGGTATGAATGATCTTATTCGTCCGGCACTGTATCAGGCGACTCATCCCTTAATACCAGTTCTGTTGTCGAATCAGCGGCTGGAGGAGCCGTTGGACGTGGTTGGGCCGATCTGCGAAAGTACGGACTGCTTCCTCAAGGATTATACGTTACCGTTGCCAGAGGAAGGGGATCTGATGGTGTTGACGATGACCGGGGCCTATAGTGCGGTTTTGTCATCGACCTATAACAGCCGTCCGCTGGTAGCAGAGGTGATGCTGGAACACACAAATATCAGAGTTATCCGAAAAGCCTGGACGCTGGAGGAACAGCTTCGGCTGGAAGAGTAACTTAAGCATCTCCCTTGTAGCTAGCCGTAGGTTTTAATAATGCCCAGGCCAATGGCCATCTGGATAAGTTCCGGTAGTGAGTCTGCTTTCATCTTGGCAATCATGTGAGAACGGTGGCCTTCCACCGTTTTACGATTGATCTTCAACAGATCAGCAATCTCTTGATTGGATAGACCCTGTACCACCTGCTCAAGTACCTGAGTTTCCCGTTTCGTCAGGCTGTCATAGCGTTGCTGAACTGATTGCAGGTGGAGTAGAGCCTGATGTCTGATCAGGTCTTTTTCCAGTGCATTCTGAACCTGATCAATCAGGGTTTGATCATTAAAGGGTTTTTCAATGAAGGTGACGGCTCCCTGAGACATGGCTGTCACCGCCATATCGACATTGCCATGGGCAGAGATCATGATTAGCGGAATATCTATCTGATATTCGGGTAGTTTTTTCTGGGCATTGATGCCGCTCAGCCCAGGCATACGGACGTCCATGATTATGCAGCCACTTGCACCGGGAACATAACTATCCAGAAAGATCTGGGCGGTGCTGAAGCACTCTACCGTTAATCCTACTGATTCCAACAACCACTGAAGCGAATCCCTGACATCGGTATCGTCGTCGACTACATATACGCTTTGCGCAATGACTTCAGCCATTTATCTCTCTTTATGGTCATAGTTGTTGTGATCGCTAATATCGGCCAGTGCTAAAACCGGGTTGAGGCTATGGATTATTATCTACTGCCCGAGCGTTGAACTTATTCAAAGAAAAACTGAAGACAGCTCCTCCTTCTGATCGGTTCTCTGCCTGCAACTCTCCGCCATGAGCTTCTACCAGAGATCGGGTTATTGACAGCCCCATCCCCAAACCTGCTTTCTTAGTGGTATAGAACTGTTCAAATATCCGTTCGGTTTCTTCTGCACCAATGCCCGGCCCCTGATCCAGAATCTGGATTATAACCTGATCCTGACCCAGCTCTGAAGCGCTGATCTGAATGGTAGCAGGTGGGGCAGGTTCTTCCCTGTGACTGGCTTCTATTGCATTGAGTAGAAGATTCAAAAGGATCTGCTCAACCTGGATAGGATCAGCGTGTACCCCGGGCAGATCGGCAGGTATCTTGTCTTCTACGATAACGCGATGGTTTTCGATGGATGAGGAACAAAATCCAATTAAGTCGTTTACCAACTCTGGTAATTGAACGTGCTGATAGCGGGGTTCATTTTTACGGGTAAAATCCATCATCCTGCGGATTATTTGTGCTGCACGTAATGCGGTAGCGCCGATTCTGTCTAAGGGTGAGGCAAGCTCAGCGGCTAACAGTGATTGATCTCGCTCCACTCGCCGGTGGATCCCCTGAACGTAGTTGACAATGGCGGTCAGAGGCTGGTTGAGTTCATGAGCAAGACCTGATGCCATTTCGCCAATAGTGATGAGTCTGGAGGCGTGATTCACCTCCGTTCGGTATTGCTGCATCTGCTTTTCCGCCGCTTTGATGGTGCTCATATCGCGAGCTACCAGGGAGAAATACTCGGTTTCTGTGTTCAGGTCTCGGTGCGCGAGAATCTCCAGCAAAACAGGAATCCGTTGCATATGACTGCTAATCATTTCGACTTCACCGCGCCAATGGCCGTTGGTAGTGGCGGCAGGAAAGCCGTGATGCTTTATCTGTTCATGGCTTGTCAGAGTAAAAATATCCTCAAGAGCCAAGGGGCTTTGATCACTCAACACAACGTTCAGGCTATTGCGGGCCGCTTCATTAAGTAAGGTGATTTTGTGACAGGGAGTAACGAAGGCAACGAGATCACTACTGGTTTCCAAAACCTGGGCCAGGCGCTGGTTCGCACGTTCTGCGTTGATCCGGCGGCTGGCATCCCGTGACACAACCAGTATTTCCTTCAAACTGCCGTCTTTGGGATCTCTGATGGAGCGGCTGGTGCTTTCCAGCCAGGTATAGTGACCATCTTTACAACGGAATCGATAGGTATGGGTGTATAGCCCCCTGTTATAGCTGACGTTAGGGGAGCGGCGCTTAAAATCCTCTACATCATCCGGGTGATAAAGATCATAAGCAGACAGGCCCACAATCTCTTCGACACTGTATCCCAGTAGGTGCGTCACTGCTGGGGAGGCATAGATAAAGCACCAGTTATCAGGGGTATGGCGGGAGATCATATCCGTTGATTGTTCCGCCATTTCTGCCAGCAGGCGATTTCTTTCGGCATCGTCGGTCAGCGCGGAGACTCCCTGCTGTGTTGCGTTGTTCATTAATGGATCGTCCGCCGGTTGACTCAGAAGCAATTAATAATCCTCTTCTCTCTGTAATAATGCCAGCAAGAAACTGTAATAACACCTTCAATAAAGAGCCCCGGGTCGATTGCACGGGTTGCCTTTTTTTCTGCCCTCAACCTTTCTGGAGTAGTGCTCTTAGTTGGTTTTTTCGAACTTTCCCTGTAGAGGTTTTTGGCAATGGTGCAAAGATTACCTGTTTTGGGCATTTGAAATGGGCTATTCTGTCCCGGCAAAAATTGATTATCTGCTGTTCAGTCACTATTTTGGGGTCTGCTCCCTGTTCCGGGCCTTTCAGGGTGACCACCGCGCAAGGTACTTCGCCCCAGTGTTCGTCAGGTTTGGCGATGACTGCTGCTTCAAAAATATCCGGATGACGATAGAGCAGGTCCTCAATTTCAATCGTGGATATATTCTCCCCTCCTGAAATAATCACGTCTTTTGCCCGATCTTTTATTTCGATATAGCCGTCAGGGTGACGTACTGCCAGATCGCCGGTGTGAAACCAACCGTCTTGAAATGCTTCTGTCGTTGCCTGGGTATTTTTGAGATAGCCCTTCATCAGGGTATTACTTTGGATAAATACCTCGCCCATGCTGATACCGTCCATGGGTACGGGCTGGAGGCTGATTGGATCGGCAACCATCAGCGCTGACAGAGCTGGGGCCTTAACTCCCTGACGAGCCATTTTCTCGGCTTTCTGCTCCAGCTTGAGATCTTTCCACTCGGACTGAAAGGCGCAGAATACACTCGGGCCATAGCTTTCGGTGAGTCCATAAGCGTGCACCACTTGAATACCGATTTTTTCCATCCCCTCAATAATTGAAGCCGGTGGCGCAGCTCCGCCGGTGGTAACGGTAACGGGATGATCAAAATAGGTTTTCTGCTCCTCTGGTGCGTTTAGCAGCATATTTAATACTACCGGCGCTGCGCAGAAATGGGTGACTCCATAGCGATTTATCGCCTGATAAACCTGATCAGCCCGTAAATGCCTCAGGCAAACATGAGTACCGGCCACCGCCGTTACAGCCCAGGGATAACACCAGCCGTTGCAATGAAACATTGGTAGAGTCCAGAGGTAAACCGCTTGAGGTGGAAGGTTTTGGCCGATGATATTACTGGTAGCGTTCAGATAGGCACCACGGTGATGATAAACAACACCCTTAGGGTTTCCGGTAGTTCCAGAGGTGTAGTTGAGGGTAATGGCCTGCCATTCGTCAGCGGGTGCCTGCCAAACATAATTTTCATCGCCTTCCAACAGCAGTTGCTGGTAGCTTAATTCACCCAGTGGACGGCCGCCGTTGAAAGTCGGATCATCCACGTCAATAACCAAGGGAGGCTTAGCGCAGCTATTAAGAGCGTTGCTTGCAAGATCACTGAACTCCCGGTCACAGAATAAAACGTTGCAGTCACTATGATCCAGCATAAAAGCGATTGTATCGGCATCCATCCGTGTGTTCTGGGCATTCAGAACGGCACCGATCATAGGTACCGCAAAGTGGAGTTCAAGCAATTCAGGCATATTGGGCAACAGTGCTGACACGGTATCCCCAACGCCGATACCACGACGACTCAACGCATCAGCCAACTTCAGGCAACGTCGGTAGGTTTGTTCCCAATTACGCGTGATATCACCATAGATCACCGCAGGGTGATGAGGATAGACTTCCGCTGCTCGCTGGATAAACTCGATGGGAGTTAAAGGGCGAAAATTAGCTTTATTCTGTTCAAGCCCAGAATTGTACGGATTATTATTTTTCATACAGGACTCCGACTTTAGTAACCGTTAGCTCAGGTATCTAAGGGGACAGGGTTTCGGCGGCTGTCCTGCGCTATTGCAGGAAGCGAATACTGAAATCTTTGAATTCAGGGGCATCTGATCGCCTGATCCATTCGAAGCCAACCATTTCCCGAGTGACCAGATGGATTCCTGCTTTATCCATGCGGCGAATGGCAAACTCGGTATCCGTTGGGTTTCGTGCTGAGATGGCATCGACAACGACAAATACATCTTTACCCTGATCCTTTAACTCCAGGGCGGTCTGCAAAACGCAGACGTGTGCTTCCATGCCGCAGATTACTATCTGCTGACGATTCAGTTGGTCAATGCGGGTGCTGCAGTCTTTCGAGTTCGCACAGGAAAAAACTGTTTTGGCGATAAAGTCTTCTTCGGGTAAAAGTTCACGTAGAGTCTCTGTTGTCGGCCCGACACCCCGAGGGTATTGTTCTGTGCCCAGTGTTGGAATCTTCATCAGTTTAGCCACACCCATTAGCCACTTACAGCTGTTGACCAGTTGTTCGTTCTGATGCACGCCGGGTAACAGTTTCTCCTGAACGTCGATAACCAGCAGTGCCGATTGTTGTGCGTCTATAAGCATGAGCGTTTCCTCGTTTCCTAACGATTGTTAAAATTTGTTTAGGGTTGCTGGTTCAGACGGGGCGGCGGTCGACCATATTGGTGGCTGTTCCTTCTGCAACTCGTTTGCCCTTGACGGTGCAGATCGTTTCCAGCTTGACTCTGCGGCGTTGTTCATCAATTTCCAATACGGTTGCTGTTGCCGTCACGGTATCTCCAATGTGGACAGGTGCCTTGAATTTCAGTTGTTGATCAATGTAAATCGCTCCGGGACCTGGCATGCGTGTACCCAGCACCGCAGAGATCAGGCCGGCGCTGAACATGCCATGAACAATTCTTTGCTCGAACATTGTTTGTTCGGCGTACTCGGCATTGAGGTGGATGGGGTTGTCATCACCCGTTATTCCGGCAAATAGTACGACGTCTGCCTCGGTTATCGTTTTTGCATAGCTGGCCTGCATGCCGATCTTCAAATCTTCCAGATAGTATCCATGCATATTTTCCATAGTGTTTTCTGACATTTACGGCTTCCTCTAATGTTAAAGAATCACTGGTATCGAGAATACTGGTATAACATTACAGGTTAATTCTCGATAAACCAAGTAAAAACCCTTGGTTTATCTTTTGGCTTTTGTTAGTTTGATAAACACCAGACAAGGCAAACAAAAGTTAATTGCTACGTAAGAGGAGTCGTTTCTATGCCAAATCAAGCGGGAAGTAGCATCCTCGAATGGACCCTAAAGGGATTGGTCCCCAGACTTTATGAAGTGGCGGGGAGTCGCAGAGAATCTGCTGAGCTTATGCTTCAGCCCGGATTGGATGAGTCTGATCTGGAAAAACTGAAAAAATGGATTGATTCCTGTTTGTCTCTTCAAGGAGGAGAAATAGCCGCCAGAACTCGTGCCGCAGTGCTGGGTCGCAGTTATTTGCAGTTGAATCAGACCGGACGTCGGCGCTTTCTTAAGCTGCTTGCAGAAAACTACTCTGTTGATGATGATCTGGTTAAGCAGCGATTTCAGCGCTGGAATATGGTTGACCCTGAACAGCGGGCGTTAGCTGGTAATTCCTTAAGAGAGGCATTGGAACCTCCGTATATGCTTCTTCTGACTCAGTTCACTGAATTGACGGATGGAGTGAAATTTCTGGTGGATATGCGCGCTGAGTTGCTTGCGTCGAAAGCGACAGACTTCTCGTTGACAGCGCTTGAGCAGGACCTTAAACGGTTACTCACCTCCTGGTTTGATATTGGTCTTTTGCAGCTTGAACCGATTGACTGGCGCTCCAGTGCTGAGTTACTGGAAAAACTGATTGCCTATGAAGCCGTTCATGCGGTTCAGAGTTGGAGCGATCTAAAGAACCGGCTGGGTGAGGCACGTCGTTGTTTTGCGCTTTTTCACCCTAATATGCCAGGAGAGCCACTGATCTTTGTCACTGTTGCTCTGGTAGAAGGATTAGCTGACAACGTCCAGGTATTGCTTGATGAGCAAGCTCCCCGGCAGGATATCCGAAAAGCAGACACCGCGATTTTTTACTCCATATCCAATGCCCAGCAAGGATTGGCGGGAATTAGTTTTGGCAATTTCCTGATTAAGCGAGTCGTTGCGCAGCTTCAGCAGGAACTTCCCCACCTGAAACAGTTCGCCACGCTGTCTCCGATACCCGGATTCTGTCGCTGGCTGGATACGTGTTCACAGCAGGATATGGAAGCTATGCCTGGCGGAAAAGACTGGCTGCGCATTTCCGAGCCGCGGTTGGCAGAAGGGTGGGAGCTTGAGGAATCGATTCAGCAACAGCTTCGCAAACCCTTAACACAGCTGGCTGCTCATTACCTCTGTCAGGAAAAAGGCAAAAGTATAAAGGCCGTTAATCCCGTGGCCCATTTTCACCTGAGCAACGGCGCCCAGGTACAGCAAATTAACTGGATGGCAGATCCTTCTTCAAAAGGGCTGAAGCAATCCGCCGGGTTGATGGTTAATTACTACTATGAACTCGGGAAAATTGAAGAACGTAGTCAGGCCTACAGGAATTCAGGGAAGGTTTCAGCATCTTCAAAAGTTAAAAAGTTAATCAATAGCCGACATTGATGGTATCTCGACCAGATCTACCAAATTGCAGTCATTAAGGCTGATCGAGCTTTCAATTAATTCGAGCTTTCAATCAATCAATTAGTTAATTAATAGTAATGAGAAGCGGGAGTAGTTATGAGCAAACGAGTCGCAGTGGTCACGGGTGCTTCAGGTGGATTAGGCGAGCCTATCTGTAAAGCGATGTATGAACAGGGGCATACCGTTGTCGGGAGTTATCTGCCGGGAACGGATAAGGAAGCGCTGGAATGGCAGGAGCAAATGCGCAGCGAAGGCTATGAACTCTTTCTTTATCCGCTGGATGTCTCGGATTTTGATAGTTGTGGCAGCTTTGTAGCGGTGGTGGAAAAAGAAGTCGGCCCTATCGATATACTGATAAACAATGCCGGAATCACCCGGGATGCGCCGCTCAAGAGGCTTCAACATCAGCAGTGGCGTGAGGTCATCAGTACCAATTTGGATTCCATGTACAACATGTGCCAGCCAGTATTTGACAATATGTGTAGCCGGGGTTGGGGGCGAATTGTCAACATCTCTTCTCTTAACGGTGAAAAAGGTCAGTTTGGTCAGGCAAATTACTCGGCCGCCAAAGCCGGGATTTATGGGTTTACCAAAGCGATCGCTCAGGAAGGAGCTCGTAAAGGCGTCACTGTTAACGCCCTGTCGCCCGGCTACATTGATTCGCCCATGGTGCGCCAGGTGCCGGAAAAAGTGCTCGAATCCATTATCGGCCAGATTCCGGTCGGACGTCTTGGTACGCCGAGGGAAATAGGTAAGGCCGTGGCTTTTTTAACGTCAGAGGATAGCGGGTTCGTGACGGGCACCAACCTTTCTGTCAATGGCGGACAGTATATGAGTTAGTTTTGGGTCAGCACTGTTATTTAAAGTTAATACAGCCAGTTAGAGTGAGTGCCGTTGTTGTCAGTTAATAAACAGCGACGTCTTATCGAGTTACCTTGAAGAGCAATGAGATGAACGCAACAATGAACTGACATTGATCGTCCAACGAAGATTGGAGGAAGTATTTTTTGTCAGAGGTCTTTTAATGTCAGATCTTCGACGTACACTTAGCCCTCACTCTATATAGCTGATTCCGGTGCCTAGGGACAGGCATCGAGATTTACCAGAAAGGACTATTCGGTTATGAACAACCCTCAGAAAATACTCCAGCAATACTTTCAACTTGATCAATTTCGACCAGGTCAGGAAGCCGTCGTTAACTCGCTATTGCAGGGGCGTTCTGCATTAGCCATTTTTCCGACAGGAGGTGGGAAAAGTTTGTGTTATCAACTGCCTGCACTGATGCTGGAAGGGGTGACGCTGGTGGTCTCCCCCTTGATTGCATTGATGAAGGATCAGGTGGACGGGTTGAAAAAGTTGGATATTGCCGCAGAGAGACTGGATTCATCGCTGAGTAGTGATGAGGTGCTAAGACTCTATGATCGATTATCCAGAGGCGAAATAAAACTACTCTACGTATCTCCCGAGCGGTTGAAGAACGAACGTTTTATCGAGCGTTTACAGCGTCTACAGATCAGTTTGATGGCGGTGGATGAGGCTCACTGCATTTCGGAATGGGGGCACAATTTCCGGCCCGACTACTTAAAGCTGGCTGATCTGGCCCGAACCCTTAAGGTCGAAAGGTTGTTAGCGTTAACGGCGACAGCGACACCGGCTGTGGCCGCAGATATCAGACGTCAGTTTTCCATCAATCAGCAGGATCATATCCAAACAAGTTTTCGACGTGCGAACTTGCGCCTTTCAACCACGGCCTGCTCTTCCCAGAACCGCTTGTCGTTGTTAATTGAACGTATCAGACAGTTGCCTGAGAACTCTTCAACAATTGTCTATGTTACGTTACAGAATAGCGCAGAAGAAGTGGCGGCGGCACTTAAGCAGCAGGGATTGGTTGCTGCTTTTTATCATGCAGGAATGAAAGATGAAGAGCGATCTGAAGTACAGAACGCTTTTATGAATGGAACTCTGAATACGGTTGTCGCGACGATTGCCTTCGGCATGGGGATTGATAAGCAGGATATTCGGGCGATTTTTCATTTTAACCTGCCTAAGTCTATCGAGAACTATGTACAGGAGATTGGCAGGGCCGGTCGTGACGGTCAATCATCTTCCTGTGAACTCTTTGCCTGCATCGATGATTGCCGGGTCTTGGCTAATTTCAGCTATGGGGATACACCCTCGCGTGAAAGTTTAGCGGAGCTTATTGGTGCGCTGCTTAGCACTGAGGGGGGGAAGGGAATCAACCTTGGCGAAGGTGATAAATTGGATATCAGTCCTTATGAGGTTTCCAACGCTTATGACATTCGCCCGCTGGTGATCAATACCCTGCTAACCTATTTGGAGTTGGAAGGGATCATGGCGGCTACCGGGCCTTTCTATACCCAGTATCGTCTGGCTTTTGTTGAATCAGCTGATGAAATCTGCAAACGTTTTGAGTCCGAAGAACGTAGACTTTTTTTAAAATCACTATTTGCAGCCGGAAGTATGGGGAGAAAGTGGCTTAGCATCGATATGACAGTAATCGAGTCTGAGCTTCAACAACCCAAATCCAGAGTACTTGCTGCGCTGGATTACCTGGAACAAAAAGGCTGGATTGAAACATCTGTCAGTGGCCTAAGGCAGGGGTATCGCCGACTGAGGCAAGCCAATCCTGAAACGCTGCTGGAGACCCTGGTTGCTATGTTTGAAACCCGAGAGTGTCGCGATATTGAGCGTATTCAGCAGGTCATCAGCTTTGCTAATCATCAACACTGTTTAGGTAACTTTTTACTGGAGTACTTCGGAGAAGCAACAACGGAGCCTTGTGGTCATTGTGATCGATGTAATGCCCGGTTTAATCACGGCGGCTGCGAAACAACAGAGCGACCGAGCTTTCCCCGACTGAATGCTTCCCAGCATGAAATCATTCAGATGCTAAGGACCGAGAACCATATGGCGTTACAGCAACCACGTCAATTGACCCGTTTTCTTTGCGGCTTGCCCAGTCCGGCAACCACTAAAGCAAAGCTAAAGAAGCACCGTTATTTCGGGGTGTTTTCAGAACTGTCTTTTGAAAGTGTTTTATCCGCGGTTTCTGAAGCTGGTTAGACAGTAAAGCAGAGGATGAGAGCAGGGCTATAGAGCGGTTTGTTTCAGCACTGACAGCCATGCTCCAGCCTCTGGTATAAACATCTCATGGTCAGAGGGTGTGTGACGCCTTGTCTTTTATGAAATCGATAAACAATCGGGTCTTGGTGGATTCAAATCCTAACTTTGGATAATAGGCGTAGATAGTATTCTTGGGCAGTTTCAGGGCCGGTAATACCGGTACCAGTAGTCCTTCGTTCAGCTCCCGTGAAATAGTCATTTCGGTTCCGAGCAGTAATCCCATGCCTGCTACGGCCCCATTTATTAAGGCTTCAGAATTTCGGGTAACGAAATTCCCGCTTAAGCTGATCCGTGAGCCATCGCAAAACTCCCGTTCCTCACTATGACCATACTCTCTAAATAACAAACAGTTATGCTGCTCTATTTGACTGGCATTGGTCGGTTCCCCATGGCGCGCGATATAGCTTGGCGCAGCAAAGAAACCAAACTGAAAATCAAACAGGGGCTTTCCTATATAGCTCAGCGTGTCGTAGCCTTCCAACCATGCAGAGAGGAAAACATCCAGATTATGATCGGGTAGCTGTTTTGGTGTCACGGTGTACAGCTCAACCTTTATCTGTGGGTACAGCCGCAGAAACTCTTCTATAAAGTAAATTAAAATTCTGGAAGCCAGTGCCAGTGAAGCGCCAACGCGCAATACACCCACAGCATGGGCATTACGGGAACCCGCTTCGTCAATCAGACTGTTCCACTCTTCTAGCAGCTTTTGTCCCCGTTGGTAATAGAGCTGTCCTGTCTCTGTGAGTGTAAGGCTCCGAGTGGTGCGTTTGAGCAAGGTTGCACCAATTCTCTGCTCCAGCCAGCGGATTCGCTTTGACACAGCCGAGCTGGTGGTTCCCAGATGGCTGGCAGCGGCTGAGAAACTGCCCAGGTCCACGACTAGTACAAAACTTTGTGTGCAGTCGTATAAGTCCATTTGATCCTCGTAGGAAATAAAGAAATACCAATAAAGCTGATTATCTTTTTTTTAGTATGTAATAGCCTATGACAAATTTCCCCTAAAGTCGCTGGTACTGAGATGCCTTTTTATTGGATACCCATTGTTCTTGCCTGTCTGACCGTTAGTGTTGCTCAGCTGGGAGTCGGTCTGTTGTTGCCTGCGTTACCGGCAATCAGTCAGGACCTGTTCCTCGATCCTGCTCAGGCCCAGTGGTATATATCCATCTATTTACTGGGCTTTGCCATTTCTCAACTGGCCTACGGTCCATTGTCGGATGCCTGGGGACGGCGACCAATACTGCTTATTGGCCTTTGTATTACGCTGCTGGGTGTTGCTTTGTGTATGTTTGGCCAACAGTCAGCTGAGCTTATTCTGGCCGGTAGATTACTCCAGGGGGCTGGTGCCGGTAGCGCATCGGTATTGGGGCGAGCCATGATTCGTGATCGCTATGACGGGAAACAGCTGTCGATCGCAATATCTTATGTCGGTATTGCCGCTGCAATGACGCCTATGTTAGCGCCGTTTGCCGGTGGGTATCTGAGTCATCATTTTGGTTGGTCAGCACTGTTTATAGTGATGGCCATCTATATTTGCTTAATCTGGTTAGTGATGTTTTTCTGTTTCGCCGAAACCAGGACAGGAGATCGTGTCAGTGTTGGTCTGTATTCTATCCTCAATGGCTACGGGGATTTATTTAGGGATCGGTATTTTCTGGGGTATGCTGGTTTAAACACATTGTTCTTTTGTTTGCATCTGTTGCTGATTTCGGTAATGCCCTATTTATTACAGAAAGAAATCGGAATGGATGCCAGCGACTACGGTCAATGGTCACTGATTCCCGCAGCCTGCGGTATGTTCGGGAGCTTTATTTCAAATAAGCTTCGTCATCATTTGAACGACCAGCAACGATTGAACCTGTCTTATCTGTTATTGGGCTGCTCTGCGCTGTTCTTTATCATGGTCCCTCTGGAGCTTTATTGGTTAGTTGCATCGCAGAGTTTATTCGCCATGGCGTTCGGGATTGGCTTTATGATGTCCCTGACCTGTCTGTTAAGTCCCTATAAGAAAAACTCTGGGTCGGTATCAGCCTTGGCCGGATGTCTGCAGATGCTTTTGGGGTCTCTTGCAACCGTTATTCTGGTTGATCAGGGAGTTACAACACCATTGACGCTGGGGGTTACAATGGCAATAGGCGTTGTACTCTGTTTATTGCTTAACAGATTGGCCGGGGGATCGGCCAGAGCAAAGTATCTGTTGATGGCGGAATGTCGCTAATTGCCGTTTCAGTGCTCAATTTAATCTAATTAGACTAGGGTGCTTAGAGGGGTGTCATTGTTTACTCATGACCTCAGGCCGGTTCGCCCGATACCTCGATTCGAGAGGGCTCTTCTTCATTGTAGTGGTAGATCTGCTAGATCAGTAAACTCTCGTCTATCTGATGAAAGATTGTTGCTGAGTTGATCAGCGAGTGCGCGGTCAGTGCCGGGACTCCGTATACTTCAGCATTAACCGCGTAGTCTCGTTTAATCTTATCTAAAAGCAGATCGAAATCTCCATCACCGGAAAGCAAAATAACAGTATCGACGATTTTTGCTGCTTCCATAATATCGATAGTAATGCCAACGTCCCAGTCCCCTTTGGCTGAGCCATCACTGCGCTGGATATAGGGTTTAAGCTTCACTGTAAAGCCAATATGCTTGAGTGCGCTTTGAAATTTCAGTTGTCGGTCATCACCCCGATGAATTGCATAAGCTGTTGCAGAGACGATCTCTCCTTCTGCACTTATTTTTTGCCACAGCCTGCGATAATTGAACTGCTTACCATAGGTATGCTTAGTGGTGTAGTAGATGTTTTGAACATCAACAAAAATGGCGATTTTTTTCAAAGGGGGCAGACTCTTGCTTTCTCGATTGTTAATGCATTATTTAAGCAGAGAACGATTGCTTAATGAGTGGGGTAGTAAAGGGAGCTAAAGTGGCATACTTTAGCTCCATCGGCCATTAACCCTTGCCATCAAATAAGAAAGTCACTAAGACCAAAGTTGTTGATGTTTTGAGGGGTTTCCAACTTGATTATCATATCTTCTGCACTGTTGAAGGTGGTGTTATCGGTACCATCTTCGATTAATAAATACTCACCCGCTGCTGTACCTGCTTCTATGGTGAGCTGAACCGCTACGTTGCCTGCGCTAGCAAATAGCGTTTGTAATTCTGTGTTGGGGTTTAGGGTTTCTTCCAGTGTTGTATAAAAACCACTTTCAATTTCCAGCGTGTCAGTTATCGCGATAGAGACAGGTAAAAGTATACGATCGCCAGAAAAGTTGAATTCCACTAGGGTATCCCCGTTAAAGGTATTTCCATTACTGAACTGAGAGTCGCTGGCAGCGTTGTAAACATATATATCATCTCCGCCGCCTCCTTCTAGAACATCAGCGCCAGCCCCACCTGTCAATTGGTCAATACCACTGCCTGTCGTAAGTCTGTTATCACTGGAATTACCACTTAAATCGGCAGACTGGGTGCCGCGAGTTTCTATAGCCGTTATACCGGAAAGAATTGAATCTTCAGACATTTGAAAAGTTACTCGGTCTGAAAAAATCAGTGTGCTGGCTGTCGTCCCGCTTAGCGTGGTTAATGCGTCATATTGGGCACCTGATATCATAATTTCAGTAGTGTCAGCAGAAAGCTGTACTATCTCGATATCTGTGATTTGCGCTGCACTTAGATCAAGAGTCGATGAGTTGACCTGAATGGTGTCGTCACCTTCGCCTCCCTGAATCTGTTCAGCTCCAGATAGATCTGAAGCAGCGGTGTAAACAAATGTGTCCGCTCCTGCACCACCGGACATCGCGTCTACACCGGGGCCTCCTTCCAATATGTCATCTCCGCCTTCCCCGCTAAGGGTATCGTCCCCTTCATCTCCGGAAATCGTATCGACACCGTCTCCGCCCAGTAAAATATCACTGCCTGTTCCTCCTGACAGAGTATCATCGGCGTCACCACCTGACAGCGTGTCAGAGCCGCTACCCCCGGTGAGGGTATCTTCCCCGGCCCCGCCATTGAGCGTGTCGTCACCTGAGTCTCCCTGAAGGCTGTCATCACCTGAATCACCGGAAAGCGTATCTGCTCCATTACCGCCCACGAGGGTGTCGTTTCCGCCGGCCCCTGTCAGAGTATCCGCTTGTCCCGATCCGGTAAGAACATTGGCATCGTCGTTACCTGTGGCATTAAGTCCACCATTTTGTAAGGCGCTGGCATTCAGATTAACAGGAAAGGGAGATAAATCATCCAGCGGTATGGTTTGCTGATTATCTGTCAGTGTTTCAGTCGTTAGATCTGCTTCTACCGTACCATTGGACACTCCGCTTAAGCTTAGTGTTTGACCGTCAGCACTGACTGATGTGGTAATCCAGTTGGGAATGGTAAAATTAGGAGGTGTAGGCCCATCATACTCGGGTGCCGACAGTATCGTCCCTATGGCCGACTTTAGTGAAGCACCGGTATCAATTTCAGTTGTCAGAGCAGAACGTTCCAAGATCATGCTATAAGCCAGAACCTGCTGGCTCTGCGCTTTCATAAGTTCTTTAGCTTCAGAAGATTCAGAAAAACTAGCCAAGAGTTGTTCTCTGCTTTCTGTCTGGAGCTGACCAACCCAATAGGCCTTACCGATTTCTTCAGGAATGCGTTTTAAGACGTTCATGTACAGCGCTGTTACGTAATCATCATCACTGAGATCTTCGCCATAGAGAGTGGCAAATTCTTCAGAAGCGATAAATGCCTTGCCCATCGCTACGAGGTCGATACCCCTGTTAAACTGGTCCTGCCAATAATCCAGACCGGGCTTGTCGGGAAGTCGGTCAAATGCTGATTGATAGAGTCTTATTACAGCGGTTTGGGTTTGATCCACTTCAGGAGATGCGATCAGGGAGGCCAGCATCTGGTCACCTCCAACTCCTTCCAGATCCAGTTGTGATAACCAGAACGCTTTGCCCTCTGCATCCGGTAGGCGGTTCAGTACCTGAGTATATGCAAAGTCGATAAAATCAGTTGTGGTGCTCATAGTGTGATTTCGTTTCTCAACATTAAACAGCAAAAGTGGAAGGCGGTGATATTTTGTCAGATTAGTTGGCTATCGGCCAAGATAGCCCATTTGATCCTCATTATGACAATCCATCAGGCATTTGTCCTCTCTTTGCTAATATAGAGACGGGAAGTTTAGAAGGATCATAAACTTACGTACCGCCTTTAATGTACTAGAGAGTATAACGAGGAGGTTAAAAAACATAGCTACTTTCTCTACAGCTTCTTTCTTGATAGCTATTTTCCCGATAACCTTAAAGTGTTCGAGTCTTTCGACAATCAGCTTTTTGTGGAGCCAACTATGAGTGGTGCGAAGTGTACGGATAATATGAAGTGCGTTAGAGGCCTTGGTATGGGCATTGTCATTTGCTTACTGACACCAGCTACTGTTCTGGCAGATGCGAGTATGAAGGTCAATCCCGGAAAGTGGGAAATAGCGTCTGAAGTAACGATGCCAATGATGCCCCAGCCGATGACCAACAAAGGAGTTGAATGTATTAAAGATGGAGACTGGACGGCAGAAAAATTCATGGAAGACATGGAAGGGGAGTGCGAAGCCTCTGATGTCCAGCAGACAGGGCAGACGATGAAATGGACAATGCGGTGCGATACTGATGGAGGACTGGTGGTTGGTAAAGGGGAGTTACATTCGTCGGGCAATCAAATGGACGGAAAACTGATCATGGAGATGCAGGGGATGAAAATCAAGAACACCTGGCACGGGAAGCGTCTTGGCAGTTGTTAATCAGCTTTGCCCGGCAGTGATGGTAGAAATGACGATTTAGCAGGAATGATGAAATTCATCGACAATGGTGCGCTTTCCGCTTTATTTGCTTGCAGGCCGGATAAAAACGGAGGTATTACCGCATCATCATTCCGTAGACTATTCAATCAACGCACTGCTGTCTTGTGATATCGGTAATCTGATAGAACTATCTCGACAGGTGAGCAAATATCCACATATAAGAGAGCCTTGATTGCCATGCTTGAACTCAACGGAAAACTGACACATTTTGCTAACCCTGAGGCTGATATCAATCGTCCGTATTCAGCTGAACAAAAAGAAGTAATTTGTGTGGCCAGTGCTGCTGATGCGATAAATGATATCAGAGCATGGCCTGACTATGAGGTTACTCCTCTGTTTTCGTTAGAATCTATGGCGGACACTGCCGGTCTTGCGTCGATCTGGTACAAGGATGAATCACAGCGCTTTGGCCTTAAGAGTTTTAAGGCGCTGGGTGGTGCCTATGCAGTAGCGAGACAGTTACAGCAAGCCCTTGAGCTCAGCACCGGAAATCGGCCCAGTATTGCGGACTTGCTGGAGGGGCGCTGGAAATCAGCAGTGGCTGAGTTGGTGGTGAGTTGCGCAACAGATGGTAACCATGGCCGTTCCGTTGCCTGGGGGGCACAAATGTTTGGTTGTGGTTGTGTCATCTATATTCATCGGGATGTTTCTGAGGGACGGAAAAAGGCGATGGAAGCCTTTGGTGCTGAGGTTATTCGAATAATCGGCAATTATGATGATTCTGTTCGACAGGCAGACATGGATGCCAAAGCCAACAATCGAATTATTGTTTCTGACACCAGTTACGAAGGATATATGGAAATTCCCAAGGATGTTGCTTTGGGATACACGGTGATGTTGTCTGAGATCGTAGAGCAGTTAGAGGGTGAAATTCCAACCCATGTGTTTGTTCAGGGGGGGGTTGGCGGTCTTGCTTCTGCTATTGCCGGTTATTTTTGGGATCTATGGGGTAATAAACGTCCGAGGATCGTTATTGTTGAGCCTGAGCAGGCAAACTGCTTGCAGATGAGTGCCAGAGCCGGTAAGCCGGTGGCTGTTGAAGGGGATCTTGATACCCTGATGGCTGGTTTAGCCTGTGGCGAAGTTTCGGCACTCGGCTGGAAAATACTGGCGACCGGTGCAGATGACTTTATGACACTGAGTGAAGAGGCGGTCCCGGCGGCTATGCGATTGCTGGCAAAAGGGTACCAGCAAGATCCTGCCATTGAGGCTGGCGAGTCGGCCGTTCCCGGGCTGGCCGCAGCGTTATTAGCCCGGCAGTCCGTTGAGTTTTCTGAGAAACTGGGTTTGACTAAGGAGAGCAAAGTCCTGGTGATCGGCACTGAAGGCGCCACTGATCCGGTGCTGTACCAGCAATTGGTAGGCTGACTCCATAAGCTTGTCCGGCCGTTTCTGCGGCCGGATTTTTGTCATGGTACCCTTCTGTAAAATGAGGTTACAGACCTACGGGGATATTTCTTCTTCCACTGGCACTGAAAGCCCCACTTTAACGGCATCCATCACTACATTGGTCTGAAAACTGCGAATGTTGGTATTGTCAAAAAACGATTCTCGGGTGAAGCGGTCATAACCTTCCATGTCTACTGCGGTCACTATCAGGATAAAATCAGAGCTGCCGGTTACGTAATAGCATTGCTGAACAGCTTTGTTTTTCTTCATTTCTTTTTTAAATGCATCCATCAGATCTGCCCGTTCCCGTTCCAGGCTTACCTGTACCACAAAGGTCATTGAGCGGCCGATCTTTCGAGGGCTGACAACAGAAATATCGGCCTGGATGATGTGTTGCTCCCGCATGCGTTTCAGTCGGCGTTGTACTGCGGCGGGGGACAGACCTACCTGCTCGGCAATCTGCTCGGATGTGGTGCGATTGGAGTGTTGTACGATCTCAAGAATTTTTCGATCGAAACTGTCTATTGAGGCCGGATGAGTCTGGGTCATGGTATAGCGCTCCGAGACATGAGTTATAAATAATACGAATATTGGCTTATCGGTTGCAGTCGCCACATGGCCCCCCTCTGAGCGACCGGGTCTTTGCGTTAACTCTTTTTGATAAGCAAGCCTGTAACCGTTGCCTTGATAGCCAGTCGTATTGAGGGTCTGAGAAGCAAGGGACTTGCCTGTAGCTTCCTTTTTAACGATGACTGATCAAGGGTGATTTTATTCTTCAATATATATCGATATTTGCGGAATATCCTCAAGTGTAAGGCTTCATTGCAGGAATAGCTGCGTGGTTCTGCCCTTAATATTGATTTAGGCCTCAGGGGATTACATTTCCAGATATGGCCTGATCACAATAATAAGCGTCGGATCAGCGAGAAGTCGATAATGAAAGTATCCACCATTGAACCTGCTCAACCGCTGGATCATCTGGCCCCGGCCGGACGTATTGGCGTTGTTGCGTTGGCTACCGATTTTAATATCGAGCAGGATTTACGTCGAATGCTGCCGGGAGACACGCAGATTTTTACCAGTCGGGTTCGTAACTACAATCCGCTGACCATTGAAAATCTGCGTTCTATGGCTCCGGGTATCAGCGCTGCTGCTGACACCATTTTACCGGGCACTCAATTGGATGCGATTATCTATGGTTGCACCTCTGGAACCGTGGCCATTGGCAGTGAACGCATAGCAGAGCTGATCCATCAAAGCTGTCCCGGAGTTCCCGTCACGAATCCTGTAACAGCCGCTGTTGCTGCCTTCAGGCAGCTTGGTGCTCGTCGTATCTCTATTCTTACCCCTTACACCGAGCAGGTTAATTGTGAGGTGGCTGAATTGTTTCAGAGGCATGGTTTTGAGGTACTGAACATTGCTGGTTTCGGCTTTGAAGATGACACCGCGATGACTTTTATTTCGCCCGTTGACATCGTTAATGCCGCAAAAAATGTCTGCGATGCACAAGCTGATCTTTTGTTCGTTTCCTGTACAGCGTTGCGGGCATCTGTGGTTCTTGATGAAATCGAGGCACAGCTCGGTAAACCCGTAGTTAGCAGTAATCAGGCCCTGACTTGGCATAGCCTGCAACTGCTGGGCTACCCGGCTCCCGTTTCTGGCTATGGTTCGTTGTTACAGCAATTGCCGGTCTGAATTTTTCTTCTGCACATCAGCTTATTTCGGAGTGCTATTTTATGCCGTCCCTGGATTCTCAACTGATCAATCAAATGACTGAATGGCGTCGCCACCTGCATCGCTATCCAGAGTGTGGTTTTGAGGTACAGCAGACCTCTGACTTTATTGCCGAAAAGCTTGAAAGCTTTGGCATTGAAGTTGTGCGTAATATTGGTCAGACCGGTGTCGTGGGCATACTAAATGCTGGTGATGGTAACGCCAGTATTGGCTTGCGTGCTGATATGGATGCGTTGCATATCCATGAACAGAACAGCTTTGAGTATCGCTCTCAACATAAGGGGAAAATGCACGCCTGTGGCCATGATGGTCATTCAGCGATGCTGCTTGGTGCGGCTTGTCATCTGGCTCAAGCTCCAAGTTTTAATGGTACTGTCTACTTTATTTTTCAACCTGATGAGGAACATGGTCAGGGAGCACAGGCGATGATTGATGATGGCCTGTTCGAGCGCTTCCAGATTGATGCAGTCTACGGCTTACACAATCTACCCGGTATGCCTGAAGGTAGCTTTACTGTGCGACCTGGCTCACTGATGGCTAGTGAAAGCAGTTTTGAAATTCAAATTTTAGGTATAGGTGGTCATGCGGCCATGCCTCATACCGGAATCGATCCGTTGGTTACCGGCGCTCAGGTGGTAATGGCTTTGCAGACACTGGTATCCCGTAACCTTAGTGCAATCCATGAGACAGCAGTGGTTTCTGCTACAGAGTTTATCACTAACGGTACTGTCAACGTTATTCCTTCAGAGGTAACAATTAAGGGGGATTGTCGCTGTTTTACCGAGCAGACCCTGGCTAAGTTGGAACAGCGGATGGAGCGTATTGTTGCCGGCATCTGTGAAGCTGCTGGAGCCGAGTATCGCTTTAATTTTGTCAATACTTTTTACCCTACAGTCAATAGCCATGCCGAAACCGACTATGCCATTGCTGCCGCAAATGCAGCACTAGGTAACGATAAGGTCAATGGCAGCTGTGATCCACTCACAATCTCCGAAGATTTTTCCAGCATGTTACGAGTGAAACCTGGTTGTTATGCCCTGCTGGGTAATGGAACTGAATCTGTTGGTGGTTGTGCGTTGCACAACCCGGAATACGACTTTAATGATCGAATTTTGGGAAAAGGGGCCAGTTACTGGGTCCAGCTAGTCAGTGACCGACTGAAGTAATTCAACCGAATCCCGCAAAAACGGCTGTTCATCGCTGTAAAAAAACCGCTGTTGATAACAGCGAAAAATAAGAGAAAAGGAACGACCATGAAGAAACTACTCACCGCCGTACTAACCCTTGGTATCGCCTTTGGCGCTCAAGCAGAGACCTGGAAGTTTGCATCCGAAGAAGACAAAAAAGATGTTCAGGACATCTACGCTCAAAAGTTCGCAGAGGTGATTAAAAAGGAGTCCGATGGCGACATTAAGGTGCGGATCTATTACTACGGTCAGCTAGGTACTGAGAACGATATTGTTGAACTGGCTGCCAATGGTACGATTCAATTTGTGTCTGTGGGCACCGGTCATCTGGGGTCTTACGTGCCGGAAGTTCAGGCGATTAGCTTACCTTATGTTTTGGGTACCGATGAAAAGGTAACCCGTCAGATTCTGACCAGTAGTAAAACGATTTATGAAGATTTAGCACCAAAATTTGAAGCGAAAAACTTGAAGCTGCTGTCCATGCTATCTGAAGGTGAGATGGTCTGGGGGGCTAATAAGGCAATTAGAAGCCCTGAAGACTTTGCTAATCAGAAGATCAGAACTTTCACTTCCACTATTCCTGTTGAGACCTATAAAACCTTCGGTGCTACCCCAACTCCGCTTTCCTGGGGTGAGGTGTACGGTTCTCTGCAGTTGAAAACAGTCGATGGCATGGTTAACCCTATCTACTTTATTTACAACGCCAAGTGGCATGAGGTTCAGGATTACCTGATGTTCCCAGGCCAGCAGCCTTATGTTGCGACCGTATCAACCAATAGCAAGTGGTTTAAGGGACTTTCCACTGAAAAGCAGGCCATGGTTCGCAAGGCAATCAAGGCCGCGGACGCAGCAGCTTATGAATATCAACTACGTATCAATAAAGAAAATATGGATAAGATCATGAAGGAGCGCCCTGATATGCAGGTAGTGATTCTGACTGAGGAAGAGCGTAGTCGCTTTAAGGAACTGAGTATCTCATTGCACGACACCTTTTATGATGTTGTCGCCAAGGCCTATTCAAGTGAAGACGAAGCTGAATCCAGAAAGAGTGCCCAGCGAATTCTTCAGAGTTTGATAGAGGAAGTCAAAATGGTTGCTAACTACTAAGGAGCTTGCTCGATGCTGCCCTGGTATTTTCCTGAGCAAACTGACTGACCTTTCGTACTAACTAAGGAGGCCACTAACGGAGTAGTGGCTTCCGGGATTTGCTGTTATGAAAAAAGTACTTAATCAAATCAGTGCTATCACTGAGAAAATAGAGAAACTCATTATTATCATGTCGATCATCGTAATGATGGTGAACTCGACAGCTAACGCTATCGGTAGGTACTTTTTCAATAAAAGCATCTTTTTTTCTGAAGAGCTTAACCAGTTTTTGATTGTTGCTGTGACTTTTATCGGTTTCGCTTATGCAGTGAGGAAGGGACGTAATATCCGCATGACTGCTGTCTACGATATGCTGGGTCATACGGGTAAAAAGGTGCTGACCACCGTTATTGCCATAACCACGGCAGGGTTGATGTTTTACCTTGCCTGGTTAGCATTTCACTATGTCGTCGAGCTGAAGGGAATTAATAGACTGAGCCCGGCGCTGCAATTTCCTGTCTATATCATCTACTCAATTATTCCTGTTGGATTGGCTATGGCGGGGGTTCAGTATTCGATCAGCTTTCTGATGAATCTAACTCATAAAGAAATTTACTTATCCTACGACGTTATCGAAACGGCAGATTCTGCAGGTGATCCATCATGAGCGATTTCTTTCAGCTAATCACTGATGCCATCGCTGGTGAGGCAGACATCCATGTGATTACCTTTGCACTGGTAACCGTGATGGTTATCTTGTTGTTTTTAAGCTTTCCGATGATTGTGCCGTTGGCGGTAGGGGCGCTTATCGGCCTTATCCATTTTTCCGGCACGGACCCTCAGGTGATTGTTCAGCAGATGGTTACCGGGATATCTCCTAATGCGTTGATTGCAGTGCCTATGTTTATCCTTGCGGCGGATATCATGACCCGAGGAAACACTGCCCATAATTTGTTGGGGTTGATCGAGGCGTTTGTCGGACACATGAGAGGTGGACTACCGATAACGACCTGCATTAGTTGTACGTTGTTTGGATCGGTTTCTGGTTCAACTCAAGCGACTGTAGTATCAGTAGGGCAGATCATGCGCCCGAAATTATTGCAAGCGGGATATAAAGACAGTTTTGTGATGGCATTGATTATCAATGCCAGTGATATCGCTTTTCTGATACCACCGAGTATCGGATTGATTCTCTACGGAACCTTAGCTAATGCCAGTGTTGGAGAGTTATTTATAGCTGGAATAGGTCCCGGGATTTTACTTGCCATATTGTTTTCACTTTATAGCTATATACACAGTGTTCGACATAGTGCTGATATCGCGCTGGTTGAGAAGACTGATTTAACCCAGAAAATAGCCGCGATTAAAAAAGCTGTTCTGCCGATGGGTTTCCCTATACTGATTGTTGGTGGTATATATTCCGGAATAGTCACACCAACTGAGGCCGCTTCCTTTTCGGTTCTTTACGCGATACTGGTGGAATGTGTGATCTACCGAGAGCTCAAGTTTGGTGACGTGATGGATGCGGCTCTCAGCACAGGTCTGATAACTGCTGTTGTGTTTATCCTGGTAGGAATTGGGCAGTCTTTTTCCTGGTATATTTCTTTCGAACAAATTCCTCAGGAACTCCTGGCTCCGCTGAATCTGGAGGATGCCTCTCAGGAGTACATTCTGTTCGTTATTGCATTGACATTCTTTGTTGGCTGCATGTTTGTTGATTCATTGGTCGTTCTGCTGATACTGACACCGATTTTTATGCCTGTCATAGACTCTGTTGGTATTGATCCTGTGCTAGTTGGGGTCATGGTGACACTACAGATGGCGATAGGATCAGCTACACCACCGTTTGGTTGTGACATATTTACCGCTATCGCGATATTCAATCGACCCTATATGGAAGTGATCAGAGGGACGCTGCCATTTATCCTGATTCTGTTTTTGATGTCAGCGTTGCTCATTTATTTTCCAAGTATTGCTCTATTGTTTAGAGACTTGGCTTTTAAGTAAATGGCTTCTATCAGAGAGGCGGCTTCTAAATGGACGTATGAAGTCGCAGCAGCTAGCAGGGCATTATAGTTTGTATAAACGACGTAACTTGCTAAACAAAGATATCAACTTAGCTTCCTGAGAATAACGTAGAGAATAGACATGAATAACCCGTTGATACCCCCTCCACGAGGATTTGAACACTCGGAATTTGAGCAGCGCACACAAAAGCTGCAACACGAAATGGAAAAGCAGGGAATTGATGCTGTGTTTTTCTCAACAGAACCTGAGTTTCGTTACTTCAGTGGTTTTAAGTCACAGTTTTGGGAAAGCCCTACGCGACCATGGTTTCTGGTAGTTCCTTCTCAAGGAGTACCGATTGCCGTTGTTCCTGAAATTGGTGTGGCGGGGTTTGAACTGACATGGATTGAGGACGTACGCAGCTGGCCGTCACCACGACCTGAGGATGATGGTGTTTCTTTGTTAACAGAAACCTTGGCAGAAGTCAGTCAGAGGTTCCTGCGTATAGGAGCGATGTTGGGGCCGGAAACGCACCTTCGAATGCCTGCAGATAACTTTTCCTTACTAAAAGAGAATCTGACAAAATTTGACTTTGTTGATGTATCTGAAATCGTCAGAGGAATTCGATCAGTCAAATCCAGTGCAGAAATCGAGAAAATACGCTTTGCCTGTGAAGTCGCTGCAGGTGGTTTCGAATACTTATTGAATCACTTGCAGGCAGGTATGACCGAACGAGAAGCCTGCAAAGCCATGCACCTGGAGATGTTACGACTGGGAGCGGATTCCTGTCCCTATCTGATATCTGCATCAGGGCAGGGGGGTTATGACAATATCATCATGGGTCCTACAGATCGTAAGCTGGATGAAGGTGATATTCTGATTATTGATACCGGTGCCAATTTTGAGGGCTATTTCAGTGACTTTGATCGTAACTATGGATTTGGTCGGGTGGATGCGCAGGCACAGCGCGCTTACGAAGCTGTTTATCAATCCACAGACGCTGGCCTGAATACTGCTGCTCCTGGTCGAACGACCGGAGATGTCTGGCAGGCGATGTGGTCTGTATTAGAAGATGCTGGTGCTCTCGGAAATGACGTGGGACGCATGGGACACGGATTGGGTATGCAGTTAACGGAGTGGCCATCTAATGTGCCTGGTGGTGACGTTATTCTTCAAGCAGGTATGGTCCTGACGTTGGAGCCGGGGATGACCTTTGCTCCAGGAAAGATGATGGTGCATGAGGAGAACATCCTTATCACCGATAATGGCTGTGAGATGTTACATCAAAGGGCGTGGCCGACAATGCCGATCATCGGCTAATCTGTATGTGCTAGTGTTGTTCAACAGCAACCATTCATTGCAAGACGTCCTGCAGGGGACAGCAATATGGTTCAGTCAATTCGTAGAACACTAGAACACTAGAACACTAGAACACTAGAACACTAGAACACTAGAACACTAGAACAGAAGCAGATGCTTGTTGATCAATGGCGTGAAAGCCGCCAGCCTGCTGCTCGTTTTGTGACGCGCATAGGGACTTGCCGATGATCTGGCATCATCAACAAAGAATGAGGCAGTGTTTATCGATCTCGGTAATGGTGTCGAGCTGCGCTTGAGTCAGGGCTGATGTTCGGCCCCTCGTAATTAGGTCAAAATCTGTCACTGTACCCAGCCGACCGATATGCGAAAACCTTTCAAGCATGACCTGCTTGTTTTGGAAGTGAGGTATTGCTGACCGCTGTTAATTACTCATGTTGGCTACTTCCGGGATGAATGGAGTGGAGAACTGCCATAGTACTGTTAATTGCATTCTACGGGGCTGAATGCTCTTACTGAAGAAATAGCTAGTACCGTCTTTGATATATGCGATAAACTCCCGGTCACAAAGGATATTTATATAAAAGGACTGCGTAAATGGATGTAGTAATCCCAATAGTTTTTCCTGATTTTAAAATCACAGTGAAAGTTAAGAAGAGGGAGGTTGATGTCCTTCCTTTTGTTGATTTTGATAATTTTTCAATTCCAGAATACAAAGACAAGTTATCCAACTTAGGGCATGCAGGTGTTTTGTTTATCAATGGAAAAACTGGAACTACAAAATATTACGAATATGGTAGGTATGATCCGCCAGCAAATTTAGGACTTGTTCTCAAAGCTAGAAATCTCCCAAATGTTAAAGTTACAAATGGAAGCATTGACTATGGATCGCTGAAGAAAACGCTTGGGTTTATTTCTAGAGTATCTGGACAGTCTGGAAGAATTAAGGCTGTATATATTGAGGTGGAAGATAAGTATAACTTGATGTTGGAAGCAGCAGAATCAAGGAAGCTTAAAAACTCTATCAAAACTAGAGAACCTTATGATCTGCTAACAAATAGCTGTATCCATTTTGTGAAAGAAATTACAGAGAGTGCGGGGGTTTCGACTCCATGGATTATAGACCCGAGACCTAACTCGTATATAGGTGAATTTATGGATGATTTCCCAAATTTAGAGTACAAGAACAGTACGAACAAGTTGTCACTTGAAGACATAGGAGTGTTTTAAATAGAACATGGATGGGAAAAAAGTACTTAATTGTCTGATTTTGTTAGTTGTTATTTTCGGGTTGATCTCATGTCAAGAAAGCGAGACAGAGTTGTCAGATCCTCCAGCCCCTAATTCTGTCCCCTCAGGATCGGTATGGGTTGGGGGACTTGATGGAGGGGTTTTTGTGTTTATAACCAAACCTAGTGAATACCCAAAGCACTTGTACGAAGGGGAGATTCATTATGTTTCTGGTGATTTGTCCTATAAGGGAAAGCTTGAGATATTTCCTAAGGAGCAGCCTAATATAGACTTTAATGTAAAAAGTTCATTTGAAGGCTGGGATGGAGACACGCTGTATCTTATCAACGATTTTTATCTGAAAATATATGAGCCATAAAAAATAGGTTATTTTTAGAATAAAACTAGAGGAGAGGGTGTTCATGGCTCTGGATGCTCAACTGAGACAGCGCCAGATTTCAGTTTTGCACGGGGGCGGCCACTTTTAACATACTGGCATAGAGCAGCTTGAGTAAAGCTGTTTCATTGGCGAAGCCGCCCTTGTTTTTTTGTCAGCTTTCGGAACTGACGATGCACAGCCTCAACCGTGTTAGTCGTATACTGACGGACGTTCTGTTGCGAGTCAGTGATTACTTGGCATAAAGTGACAGAGCTAACATCGCGGGTGTGGAAGGACAGGTTCGTGGATCAACCTCCACGGTCAGACGCTATATCAAAGCGTCACGCATTCCGTGGAATGACCGGTTACGTTCAACACAAACAGTAAAGAACGGATATACTTAAACAATACCCTCTAGATGGAAAAATTCAGGAGGTATTGGATCAATGTTCCGCCAAGCGGTATTTGTCGTTATATCCCTTCTGCTGCTTTCAGCCTGCGGTCCGTCTCATCAGGAAGTGGCTGATGAGTATAAACAGCGAATACTCAAGAAAAAAACGGAAATAGTTGCAGCTGCGAAGTTGCTGCAGGATGTTTTGTTTCAGAAACAAGACCAGCAAAACCAAGGCTCTTTACCCCTTTGTGAAGATACTAAAATACCCTTGGTGTTTTCTCGTTATGGAAATTCATCAAACACCACCATCGCTATGCATCAATGGTTACTTAACCTTGATAATCGCTCCCATAAAATTCCCTTTAATTTAACCAGCAGTTACCAATTGCGCGAGGCTCTTGATTGGTCATCTGAGCCTAATCCTCAGGACTCCATTAAGGACGAAAAGGCTGAAGAGGGATTTCGCGAGATCTTCGAGAATGTTTTGGGGTTGGAATATCTGGTTCTTAATCAAACACTGGATTTCCAGGAGCCCAGGATGCTTACTGTTGATCAGTACCGGCCCGGAGCTGTATCCGTGAGTATGTATGTCCTGTCAATCAGCCCGCCTGCTGTTTTATGTCAGTCATCATTCACTGCTGAAACCCCTGATAAAGTCACATCACACCAGTTTTCTGATTTTCCTGACCTTGGAAATGCGAACTTCGCTATTCGCTCGTCCCTCTTTGATCAGGCAAGAGAGGCACAGCTGGCAATACTGAAGAAAGTGTCTGCTAATGTTAAATAAGGCTTTAACAAACTTTTCTTATGTGTGCGATCTCTCGGGGTATTATCCGACAAGCTAAATCAGTGTCTGCTTATCAGTTCTAATGACCAACACAAGTCTAATTGTCGATTGGTGAGAAAATTTGATTTGATGTGTTGATTATGAGCAGGTAGTTGGCATTGACTGTTTATCGATTTTTTTCGGTTGGAAGGGACTGAGATGCCCGGCAACAAAGTGTCATATGTGGTCAGAGCTGTATCCTTACCGGAATGTCTCCATGATTGTGTGAATTGACATCGGCCATGGAATGACATTACTTATACAGGGATAATTTTGAACTTCGTTGCTCCTGTTTTGTTCTTTGCGGGGAGCCAAACCAAAGGCTATTTAATACCGACAGGTTCTGATGAATATCTTTCGCTCAGAAACAATACGTTCCAAAGCCTTCAAACAGCAACAATCAGCGGTGTTGCCTGCCGTAAAGATAGTGGTTTCTTACAGCTTGTTTGCCTCACTCTGGATTGTGCTCTCTGACAGCATCATAGAGAGTATTGCCTTTGATAAAGAATACCTCTCGACGTTGCAGACAGCCAAGGGGCTGGCTTTTGTCATTATTACAACACTGTTTGTTCTGGTCATGGTGTTTCGGTTCGTCAAGTCGCAGAAGGCTACAGAAACCTATTTACGGACGCTGCTCGAGACCATTCCTGACTTAGTCTGGCTAAAGGACCAGAATGGAAAATATCTGGCCTGTAATCCCAAATACGAACAGTTTATTGGTGCAGTAGAATCAGAACTGGTTGGAAAGACAGATTACGATTTTGTCAGTGCTGAAAAAGCTGGTAGTTATCATGAAAAAGACAGAGCTGCGATAATTTCCGGAAATTCGTTTACCACCGAAGAAAAAGCGGTTTTTGCCGATTCAGACAGGGCTGAAGTTCTTGAGGTCATAAAGACCCCCTTGATTGACAGCGCCGGAAATCTCACCGGCGTTCTGGGTATAGCCCGTGAAATTACAGCCCTAAAACAGGCTGAGCGTAAGTTCAGAAGTCTGGTAGAGGGGTCAATTCAAGGTATTTATATTCATCGAGACTGGAAAATTCTATTTGCTAACACAGCCCTGGTCGAGATACTTGGATACGACTCAGTGCCTGAGTTACTGGATTTGCCTTCAGTAGAGATGATTGTTGCCCCTCATGATGTTGAACGATTGAAATCGATAAAACTTGCAGGGGAGAGCGGGGAGGATATTTCTTCTCGGTATGAAGCCCAGTTTTTGACCAAAAGCGGGAATATGCTGTGGCTGGAATCGATAAATGAAATGATCGACTGGGAAGGCGAGCCTTCTGTCCAGAGCACGGTTATCGATATTACCGAAAGAAAGTTAGCCGAAGCAGCCTTAAAAGAAAGTGAGGAAAAGTATCGATCAATATTTGAATCTACAACGGTTGGGATGATTGTAGTCAATGACAATCAGGGTGAGATCATCGAATGGAATCTGGGTGCTGAGAAGGCGTTTGGCTATTCGGCTAAGGAGATTTTGGGTAAGCAACTTAGCTTGTTGATTCCAGAGCGGCATCTGAAGTCTCATACGGAAGGTTTTTCTTACGCGCTTAAGTATGGTGAGCTTAAACATTCGGGAGTGAGTCATGATTTAACCGGTGTGCGAAAAAACGGTGAAGAGTTTCCATTACAGCTGACTCTGAGTTGTTGGAAAAGGGATGGACATTTATTTTTTAGCGCCATCGTTTTAGATAGCACTGAGCGTGAGCGAAGGGAAGCTCGTATTCGTACCCTGTCGCAGGCCATAGAACAAAGTCCGGTATCTGTGATTATCACCGATACCAACGGAGACATTGAATATGTTAACAGTACGTTTGAGCAGGTAACGGGATACAGTTCTGGTGAGGTGGGTGGAAAGAATCCAAAAATTCTTAAATCGGGAAAAACCTCAAGACGCTGTTATCAGGAACTATGGAAAACGATCTGCGCTGGTAAGGCATGGCGTGGTGAGCTGCAAAATCGAAAAAAGAATGGTGATCTTTTTTGGGAGCAGGCTCATATTGCTCCGGTTGTTGATGAAGCGGGGTCGATTCGTCATTTTTTGGCGGTCAAAGAGGATATAACCCAACGTAAATTACAAGATGAACGAATACTCCATCAGGCTCATTATGATCAGCTGACGGATCTTCCAAATCGTTTCCTGGCGCTCGATCGACTTTCTTTAAGGATGAAAGAAGCTGATCGTAATAAAGAGCGTGTTGCTGTGCTGTTTTTAGATCTTGATGATTTTAAGAAGGTCAACGATACCCTTGGTCACGATACGGGAGACAATGCCTTGCTGGAAGCGGCAAAGCGCTTGCAAAATACAATTCGGGGAAGCGATACCGTAGGACGCCTGGGAGGTGATGAATTTATCGTTATTCTGGGTGGATTGGAAGAAGCGAAGGATGCCAGCCTGGTGGCTGAGCATTTACTTCATCGGTTCAGGGAACCTTTCAGTATCGGGAATCGAGAGTTGATGCTGACCCTGAGCATTGGTATTGCGGTCTATCCGGATGATGGTGAAACACCCTTGAAGCTGCTGCGTAATGCAGATTCAGCCCTGTATTACTCTAAAGCCGAAGGACGCAATACCCTTACTTACTATACTGAGGAGATTAATGACGAGGTATCGCGCCGCTTTGTATTGGAAGAGCAGCTTAGAGGTGCGCTAGATCGGCAGGAACTTCGATTGTGTTTCCAGTCACAGGTGGATGTATCCAGCGAGCGTATTGTTGGCGTTGAAGCACTGCTTCGCTGGCATAATCCAACCCTCGGAAATGTCTCTCCAGTGGAGTTCATTCCCGTAGCTGAGCACACCGGATTAATTGTTCCTATCGGTGAATTTGTAATCAAAGAAGCATTAACCGCAGTGGTCAATTGGCATCTGGAGGGTAAATGCGGACTTAAAGTGGCTGTCAATCTCTCTCCTCGCCAATTTCGGTCGGCAAATCTGGTTGAGTTTATCCGCCAGTCCCTGAACCAATCGGGAGTTTCTGGCGAGTTTCTTGAATTGGAAATCACAGAAGGGCTGCTGATGAGTGGTCATAGCTACATATCCGATGCTTTGTCAGCGTTGGGCCAGCTAGGAGTCAGTATCGCCATGGATGATTTCGGCACGGGATATTCTTCTTTGAGCTATCTGCGAAGTTACCCTTTTGATGTGTTAAAGATTGACCGCAGTTTTGTGCAGGGCATTACTCAGAATAAGGGAGACAGGGAGCTGGTCAAAGCCACTATAACGATGGCGCATGGGTTGGGGATGAAAGTCCTGGCCGAAGGTGTGGAAACTGACGATCAGTTCCGGCTGCTTGGGGATCTGGGCTGTGATATGGCCCAGGGCTATCTGTTTAGTCATCCGATATCAGCCGAGGAAATGTTTGAAAAGCTCTAGGCCCTTTAAATAACAGACGCTGTCAATAACAGATTCACTAAGCGCCGGGTGTTTAGCTCGGCGTTGTTGAAACAGTGGATTTTATAAATGCCGGGTTTTATAAATACCCGCTTGCATAAATCGCTGGTACTGTTAATCCCCGGTTGTACTGTTGAAGCGTTTAAAGGCCTCTGTAACAACTGTTCTCAATTCATCATCATTCCAGGGTTTTGTCAGGTAACGCCAGGCATCTTTACCGTCAGTTGCTCTTTCTTTAAAGGATGTGTCTACATAACCGCTAATCGCAATACGCACAGCCCTTGGCTGGTTTTGATCTGCTATTGCCAGAAACTCATCTCCTTCCATCTGTGGCATGCACTGGTCAGCTATAATCACGCCAATCTCTGCTTCCTGCAGCATTTCGATGGCGTCGTAAGGTCGGGTAAATGCATGAATGTTATAGCCTGAACCGCTGAGTACGCGTTTCAAAGCCTTAAGTACGTTGGGTTCATCGTCGAGAATTAGCAGTGTGTTATTTGTTTTGGACTCTAGCATTATCGTCATCCGTGCTTAACAGTATTTCCAGTTCCTTTGTAGGATAGTCCTGGTCGTGGGATAGTTCGAGCAGCAGCCCTGTTTGAAAAATAGAAAAATTCCGTAGCGTGGACGCTATCACTTATTCTGTAACCGAAGGAAAAACTACAGCAATCAAAAGCCGTGGTAACTGAAGCCAGCGAAACCAAAAACGCCGTCCTTATAGCAGGACGGCGTTTCTGATAGCCGTTGTGTTGCAAGCGGCCTGAAGGCGTTAGTCAATCAATCCGTATTGATTACGCAGTATCTCAATAATTTCTGCTTTTGGATTTTCTGAAAGAGTCAGGGTTTCTCCGGTGATCTTTTCAGCAATATCCAGGTAGGTTTTGGATACTTCCATCAGTACTGATTCTGGTAATGGATTGTTCTTGGCCAGTGCCTGACGCTCAACCATACGGTCTTTGTTCAACAGAATATCGGGATCAGGGAAATGCTTAAGCAGCAACTGACGGAAGCCCTCCTTAGATTTTTCAACCACTTTTCCTTCGCGATAAGACGGTCCGTCCCAAATACGTGAGGAGTCAGGAGTACCGACTTCATCCATGTAAATCAGTTTTTCATCGCCGTTTTGGTCTGTGACGTAACCGAACTCAAATTTGGTATCAACAAAGACTTGATCCAGCTTTGACAGTTCGTCGCTGATCAGATCGAAGCCTTCCTTAAGCAGTGTTTCGTAACGATCGATATCATCTTTGTTGCGGAAGTTAAACGCAGCAAAGTTGTTTTCAATGTCACTTCGAGTGATATTGACATCATCAACGGCTGGTACGCCAGGAATGTTTTCAAGTATGCCTTTGGTCGAGGGGGTAATCAGCAGTTCAGGTAATTTCTGATCTTTTTGCAGGTTGTCGGCTATTTCGATGCCACAGAACTGGCGCTCACCTTTCTCATAGGATCGCCACATGGAACCGGTAATATACTGTCTGCAGATTGCTTCAATCATCACCGGTTTGGCTTTCTGGACGATCCACACAAACGGGTGAGGGATCTCCAGAATATGGCTATCGGCAAGCCCTTCTTCGCGAAAGCGCTTAAACCAGTGGTTGGATATGGCGTTAAGTGCAGCGCCTTTACCAGGCACACCATTCATACCACCTTCTCCGTGCCAGATGCAGTCGAACGCGGAAATACGATCACTGATAACCATTATGGCCAGAGGTGAGTCGGGTGCTACGTTGTAGCCTTTTTCTTCTATCAGACGGCGGCTGTCGGCTTCTGTCAGCCAATAAACAGATCGTACTTTACCACTGTGAACGGGTAGGTCAGAGCGGATGGGAAGATCATTGTTAACAGCCAGTACTTTATCAGCAAGACTCATTGCAAACTGTCCTGTGTCAGGGGATTCGACAATTATTAAACTTGAAAACCTATCGGCCTGCGACTATACAAGCCTGCTCGGGGGGGTGGCGTTGGTGCCAACTTCCAGAGCGTGAATTTTACAGGGAGGTTTTACGCAAGTCCATCTCCTCAAAACCGGATAAATGTAATGGTTATGCCCCCTGGCTACGAGGTTTTGAGCGGATACTTCTGCAGTTCTGTGGTGAGTTGGTGTTTTATAGGGCCAGGACTTGTTGATCGTCTGGAAAGATACTAAGCAGGTGAAAATTAACTATACTTCTATTCAAAGCAGCTTTCTGAGATGTAAACCTCATGTGTTTTCAGAAACTTACGATATTTGCTGTTTTCAGCCTGTTTTTGCTGCCGACACCAGCATATTCCGATCAACAGGACGATCATGCGTTCATTTTTGCGGTAGCCAATTGGCATCCCTTTTCTATTGGAGAACGGCCTCCTTTCAGCGGGATCGATATTGATATTGCTAAAATCGTTGCCAGTGAGCTGGGTCTTACACTCAAGCTTAGATATTGCCCTTTCGAGCGTTGTCTTGTGGAGATGAAACACGGGGTGATTGATGTCCAGAGTGGGGTGGCCTTCAATGAGGAACGGGCCAAATACCTGGACTATATCAACAGACCTTATGCGCAGGTCTCAGTTGTTTTTTACGTTGCTAAAAATAATAAGCGCAGACTACGTACATACAGTGATCTTTATCGATTAAGGGTTGGTGCGGTGTCTGCATCCCATTATTTTGAACCCTTTAACTCCGATCAGAAAATAAGAAAAACTGAAGTTTATCAGGAAAGTATACTTCCCCCCATGCTGAAAAGGGGGCGAATTGACGCGATGATCGGTACGAACCCTAATCTTGATTATGAAATTCTTCGTGCCGGTTATAAAGGGGATTTTGAAAAAGCGGTTTACGATCCCGATGAAAGTGTAAATATATACTTTTCAATTTCAAAGAAATCCCCTATTCGGTACCTAAAACCCAAAATTGAAGCATTACTCAAGCGCCTTGATGAAGATGGAACGATTAACCGTATTCACGATAAATACCGTTAATATCAGTGGTTCACAGGGCTGACCAGAAACTACTCGAAGGGGAATGAGTGTGATGTTTTCGATTGAGTGGTGTTTTCGATAAATCGGTGTTTTCGATAAAGTGGTGTTTTTGATGGAGGCTGGTTCAACATGTTCGTCCAGCAGAGAGAGCTTCAGGTCGTCCTTGACCCCGTGAAGCTTATGTCTTTCTTTTCAGCTATTTCATGGTTGGCATGGAAAATTCCGCACCGGCACGAGGGCCTGTTGGCCAGCGAGCAGTAACCGTTTTCATCTTAGTGTAAAAACGGACACCATCCGGACCGTGCATGTGCAGTGGACCAAACAGTGAACGTTTCCAGCCGCCGAAACTGTGAAAAGCCATAGGGACCGGAATAGGGACATTGACACCCACCATACCCACTTGAATGTTTTCACAGAATTGACGAGCGCAATCTCCATCACGGGTGAATATTGCAGTGCCGTTTCCGTACTCATGTTTGTTTATCAGTTGAACGGCTTCTTCATAACTATCGACACGAACAATACAAAGTACCGGACCGAAGATTTCTTCTTCGTAGATTCTCATACCCGGTTTTACCTGATCAAATAGTGTTGGACCAACAAAGTAGCCCTGTTGGTTATCGGCGGAAACCCTGGTGCGACCATCAACCAGCAAAGTTGCCCCCTGTTCGACACCGGAATCAATATATTCGCGAACCTTCGCTGCATGTTGCTGGCTGATCAGTGGACCCATATGGGCTTCTTCCTGATGGCTTACTTCTCTGTGGGCGAGCCCTGATCCCACTTTCATACCGTCTATTTCTTCGGACAGACGGGTAATTAGATTATCAGCCACTTCATCGCCGACGCAGACTGCAACAGAGATCGCCATACAGCGCTCGCCAGCAGAACCGTAAGCGGCCCCCATCAATGATCCGACCACCTGCTCCGGGTCTGCATCCGGCATTACCAGCATGTGGTTTTTGGCTCCTCCCAGGGCTTGAACACGCTTGCCGTTATTGCTGGCGGTGCTGTAAATGTATTCTGCTATTGGCGTGGAGCCAACAAAGCTAACCGCCTGTACCCGTTCATCACTCAATAGTACATCGACAGCTTCTTTATCACCGTTTATAAGGTTGAAGACCCCGTCTGGCAAACCTGCCTCTTTGAGTAATTCTGCCAGCATTAATGGTACCGAGGGATCTTTTTCTGAAGGCTTCAGTACAAAGGTGTTACCGCAGGCGATCGCCACTGGAAACATCCACATCGGAACCATGGCCGGAAAGTTAAAGGGAGTGATTCCGACACAGACTCCAACGGGTTGCATAAGACTGAAACTGTCAACGCCGCGCCCTACGTTAAGGCTATGCTCGCCCTTGAGCAGGTGAGGAATGCCACAGGCAAATTCCACTACCTCCAGGCCCCGGGTTAATTCTCCCTTTGCATCAGAGAAAACCTTACCGTGTTCTTTGCTGATCATGGTCGCTATTTCATCGGCATTCTTTTCAATAAGTTCCTTGAATTTAAAAAGAATACGAGCCCGATTCAGCGGTGTTACGGTGCGCCAACCGGTCAGTGCGGATTCTGCTGAGGCAATGGCCGCTCGAGTCTCTTCAGGGCTGGCAAGAGAAACCTCTAAGCTTTGTTCCCCTGTGGCAGGATTGTAGACAGGCGCCTTGCGGGTTGACTGGCTGGCTACGCGTTGGTTATCGATAAAGTTTCCTAAGGTTTGCATGATGGGTACCTACATTGTGCTCAGAAATACGCTGATGTGCTTTCCTCAGGCGGCAGTCCGGCCTGAGCCGGGCGCAGCCCTTACGAAAGCGAAAACAGGAGCGGTTATTGGATGGCCCCGGTAAGGGCAATCATTTATTCAGGATTGGAGTCTCAGGGACGTATGGATATCCCGGCCCCCTGACAAAGAGATTCGAGATTTTTGTAACCCAGAGTGGCATAAGTCAGTGGATGAGCAACGGCCGGGTCCTGCTCAGCTTCAACAACTAACCAGCCCTGATAATCACTTTTCTTAAGGCCGCTAAACAACGTGGAATAATCAATGTCGCCATCGCCGGGGACTGTAAAGACACCATTGAGCACTGAATCAAGAAAGCTGCTGTCTCGATTGAGAGCATCAGCGAGAACTGAATTGCGTACATCCTTGCAGTGTACATGGCAGATTCGATCAGCGTGACGTTGCTGGACTGCGATAGGATCACCGCCAGCATAGCTTAAGTGACCGGTATCCAATAACAGGCCAACAGCATCTCCGGTGTTTTTTTTCAACAGATCTATTTCTGTTTCTGTCTGTATAACCGTGCCCATGTGGTGATGATAGGCAATCCTGACGCCATGACTCAGGCAATGCTCTGCAACCTGGGTTAGCTTTTGACCCAGTTCTGTCCATTGAGAGCTACTCATACGTGGACGGTGGGAGAGTGGGGCGTTGCGATCGCCGTGGATACAACCGGTAACTTCACAATAGACCATCACCGACGCCCCCATGTTTTTCAGTAGCATCAAGTGGTTATTGATAGCTTCAAGCTCTTCTTCTACGCTACGGCTTAACAGCTGGCCGCTGAACCAACCGGAAACCAGGCGCAGGCCGTGTCCGTCCAGAACAGGTCCAAGTACTTCGGGGGTGCGAGGGAACTTGTTACCCAGCTCAAAGCCTGAGTAACCGGCCTGTTTTCCCTCCTGCAGACAAACCTCCAACGGCGTTCTGGCCCCTAAAGCAGGCATATCATCGTTAGTCCAGGTCAGGGGGTTGATACCAATACTTACACTCATCTATTTACTCCAGAATCTGCCCCGGCCATTCTGTTCTCAGTTGCCCGGGCTGGTCTTTGCTAAAGCCTCTTAGTACGGTTGCTGCTTTTTGGCATCAATGTACTCGTCGTAAGCCTGGTTAACTTCGCCTCGCCGGGATACCTCTGGTACTGCAACATCCCACCAGCAACTGCCTTCAGAGGTCGTATAGGGATCAGTATCCAGTGTCACGACATAGGATATGGCAGAGGATTTGGCTCGTTTTAAAGCCTGTTCGAGTTCCGCTATACCATCGACCCTCTCGGAAGTTGCCCCCATGGCAGCAGCATGGCCAGCGAAGTCCAGCTTGGGGGCTCCAGTCTCTACACTACGGCAGTTTTCCAGCAGGTTGTTGAAAGGGGCGCCTCCGGTGCCTTTTTGAAGCCGATTGATACAGCCAAAACCCCGGTTATCCAATACGATAACGATGATTTTTTGACCCAGCATGACCGATGTCGCCAGTTCAGAGTTAAGCATCATGTAGGACCCGTCTCCTACCACCACAAAAACTTCACGGTCCGGGCTGGCCATTTTTACACCGAGTCCACCCGCAATTTCATAACCCATACAAGAGTATCCGTATTCAAGGTGGTAACCCTTCGGGTCTTCGGTGCGCCATAAGCGATGTAGTTCCCCGGGTAACCCGCCGGCTGCACAGACGATAACGTCGGTTGCCGATGATGCACGCTTTACGGCACCAAGCACCTGAGCATCGGAAGGCAAGCCGGTCTCTGTTTCTACTCCTTCGGCAGCCGTTATCTCTTCATAGTAGCCGTTCCAGGAGGCCATGCTTTCTTGTCTGAGTTGTTGCCAGGCGTTCTCGGATTGCCAATCCTGCAAAGCGACATCCAGTGCTTGAAGTCCGATTTTTACATCACTGACCAGTGGCAAAGCGTTGTGTTTTATCGCATCAAACTTAGCGACATTCAGTTGGATCAGCTTTACATCTTTGTTGCCAAACAGGGTGCGTGAGCCGGTGGTGAAATCCTGGAGTCGAGTACCGACCGCGAGGATGACATCTGCTTCGCGGGCTAAGTGATTGGCGGAGGCCGCGCCCGTCACACCAATTGAGCCGACATAGTTGGGGTGGTCCCAGTTTAACGCTCCTTTACCTGCCTGGGTTTCTGCCACCGGTATAGCGTGTTTTTCGGCAAACTGTTGTAATTCCTTAATGGCCAGAGAGTAATGGACACCGCCACCAGCAATCAGCAGTGGTTTTTTCGCATTTTTTAATGTTGCTATGACATTTTCAAGCTCATGGCTATCTGGCCCTTGACGGCGTAATCGATGGAGTCTGGGAGTAAAAAAACTTTCCGGATAATCGTAAGCCTCTGCCTGTACATCCTGACACAGTGCTAAAGTAACCGGTCCGCAGTTTTCCGGATCCGTGAGGGTTTGCAGCGCAGTCGGTAAGCTGGTAATTATCTGCTCTGGTCGGGTTATGCGATCGAAATAACGACTTACCGGACGAAAGCAATCGTTGGTCGTAATCGTAGGATCGCTGAAATCTTCTACCTGCTGCAACACAGGATCGGGGGTGCGATTGGCAAAGGTATCTCCGGGTAGCAACAGAACCGGTAGGCGGTTAACGTGGGCGACAGCTGCCGCGGTAATCATGTTGGCTGCACCTGGACCAATTGAGGTTGTGCAGGCCATCATTCGTTGGCGGTTGTTGGCCTTTGCATAGGCAATGGCGGCATGAGCCATGCCCTGTTCATTATGTGCGCGGTAGGTCGGCAGTTGATCTCCTGCCTGGTAAAGGGCTTCTCCCATGCCTGCCACGTTTCCGTGACCGAATATGGCAAATACACCCTCAAATAACGGCAGTACCTGACCGTCAATTTCAACCTGCTGAGCCGCCAGGTATTTGACCAAAGCCTGGGCCATTGTTAACCGAATACGTTTCATCTTGTGCTCCACTTTCTTTCCTTCACCGCAGCAGTATCGTTGGTTGCGGTGATTCCAGCCTGCTGTAATTTCAATTCAATAGCTGGAAATATTCTGTATGACAACGCTTAGCTGGTTTGACGTTGACGCCAATGGTCGATTAATTGCAAATAGTTGTCTGTCACGGTGTTTATCAGTTTTTGATCGTCATAGTCCCCGGCTAGCCAGCGTCTTGAGGGTTCCCCGAAAATCGTCCGACCGATGGCGAATCCCTTGCAAATATCAAACCCTGCACTGGCGTCAAACCCAGACTTAAGTTCTTCGATAGAGGCATCTAATCCGAGAAGTACAACGCCACGGCAGTGAGGCGCCCGCTCCGCGATCAGATCGCTGATTTTTTGCCAAGCGGCTCGGGATGGAGAGGGGAGTTTCCACCAGTCGGGGCGAATATCCAGGTTATAGAATCGGGTCATGGCAGTCACAACGGTATCGTCGGTCTGGTCCATTCCCTGGGGAGGAATTATCTCCAGCAGAAATTCATGGCCGGATGCGCAACAGGCCTGATAGAGTTCCTGAATTTGTCGCTCCTGTTGCAGACGCATTTGGTAGCTGTCCTCTGGATGGTAGAACACCAGACATTTGACAATATGCTCGATTGGCCAGCTTGCCAGGCGACTGCTGATTGAGCGGCCTCCTTCCAGTTCCAGGGGGCGAGAGGAGGGTTGTTCCACGGGGCGCCCAATCCACCAGCCGCATCCTGTTATATCGTTAAGAGCATCCTGGCCATAGCTATCGTCAATTAATACACCAACCTGCCCTGTTCCGTCCGCGTCTTCCAGACCTGCCTGCTGTGCTCCCTGCTGGGTGGCTTTGACTAATAGTTGTTTCAGATAAGGAATACGTTCAGGGTCTGCGCCTGTTTCGACTGCCATATCATAAAACTGCTTACGATGATCGAATGCGAGGATGCAAAGGTTGTCCCATTGCACCGGGTTGCGGGTTGTTACCCGGTGCAGGTAATTCAATTCCTTATCCAGATCGGGACGGGGTATATCCGCAGCCCGTTCCAGATAGGCATCCAGTTCTTCTGCGCTGGGAATAGCGGGTGCGCAGCCGTGGCGGGAAACCACCAAAGCCCCACAGGCATTGGCATACGCACAGCAATTGTAGTCTGATTCATCGTTGAGCCAGCCCCTTAAAAATCCGCTGATAAACGCATCACCTGCTCCAAGTACGTTCATTACTTCTACCTGGACTCCGGTGAAGACATCAAAATTGGACTCGGAATCAGGAATTGCTCCCTTTAATACCGTGCACCCCAGAGCACCCAGTTTCAGGACGATTGTTGCCTTGGATAGCTCGCGGATCTTTTTCAGTGCTGTTATCGTATCCGTGCTGCCTCCGGCAATATGAACCTCCTCCTCGGTACCGACCAGCAGGTCCACATCCGGCAGAATACTCTGTAAATGGCGGCTGACTCCATCAGAAGAGATAAAGCGGGTTTCACCATCCCCAAGGCTGGTCAGACCCCAGAGAACCGGGCGGTAGTCGATATCGACAATAACTTTGGTGCCGGCAGCTTTCGCGTATTCGATCGCCTGCTTACTGGCTTTACAGGTTCCTTCAGTCGAGAAATGAGTGCCGGTGATTAACAGACTTTTGCTTGAAGCGATAAACTCGGGTGAAAAGTCATTGTCGCTGATTGCCATATCAGCGCAGTCATTGCGATAAAAAATCAGCGGGAAAGTATCTCGATCTTTAATGCCAAGAATAACCAGACCGGTTAAACGATCCTTGTCTGTGATGACGTGACTGACATCAACACCGCCACGAACCAGCTCTTCACGGACAAAACGTCCCATATGTTCATCACCTACCCGAGTCAGCATTGCGGATCTGAGACCCAGTCGGGCTGTGCCGAAAGCAATATTTGCGGATGAGCCACCAAGGTATTTGGCGAAGCTGGATTCATCTTCCAACCGACTACCGATTTGTTCACCATAGAGGTCGACGGCGGCCCGACCGAGGCAGATCACATCCAGGTTAGAATTTTGCTTATGGCTCTTGTGAACTTGGTTATTCTGGTCGTTCATTGATGTAAAACTCCTCGGGGATCGCTTCAAAAAGCCCTATTTCCCCCGTTTTTTGTGTCTGCGTTCAAAAACGGTGTCTGCGTTCAAAACCGGTGTCTGCTTTCAAACTTATATCGCTATTCGAAATAGCCATACGACTGAGGCTGTTAACCGTCGTCGGTTCTTACCCATTGTCCTTTGTTGTGGGAAATCTCTATTGCATCCATGACCCGATTGACTTCGTAAGCGGCTCGAAAATCTGGCCACATAGGTTGGTCATTTGCGATACCTTGGACCAGGTCGCGAACCTCTACCGCTTTCATGTCGTTGTAACCAAGGCCATGGCCTGCGGATACACAGAAACTGGCATAGTCGGGATGTTCAGGGCCGGTCAAAATACGGCGAAATCCCTGACGGTTGGAACGATCCTGCGAGCTGTATAGTTGAAGCTCTGAGAGTCTTTCCTGGTCATAAATAAGTGTCCCCCTGGTACCCGTAACTTCGAACCACAGACCGTTTTTACGCCCCCAGGCTATGCGGGATGATTCCAGGGTGCCGCTGGCGCCGTTGGCAAAGCGGACCATGGCATGTACCTGATCGTCATTTTCTACCGTTCCATATTGATCGGGTTGGTCCGCCAGAGGACGCTGTTTGTGAACTGTTTGCAGATCGGCACAGATTTCGTTGATTGGGGCCACCAGGTGTTGGGCCATATTAATAATATGAGACCCCATATCCCCAAGAGTACCTGAGCCGGAAAACTCTCGTTTCAGACGCCAACTGAAGGGCAGGTTGCCATCTGCAAGATAATCTTCATTGAAGGTTCCGCGAAAATGAACCACGTCACCTATCTCTCCATTTTCAATGATTTCCCTGGCCAGCTGCACCGTAGGGTTTTTGATGTAATTGAACCCGACCAAGGTCTTTACGCCGGCTTTTTCTGCGGCTTCTGTCATTTCCAGTGCATCTCTGGCATTTAATGCCAGCGGTTTTTCAGAATAGACATGTTTGCCTGCAGCTATCGCGGCCAAAGCCATCTCTTTGTGCAGAAAGTTTGGTGAGCAGATATCCACTACGTCTACATTGGCATCGTTAACCAGCTCGTGCCAATCGCCTGTAGAACGGTTAAAACCAAACTCAGCAGCTTTTTCTGCTGCCAGCTCAGGATTGATTTCCGCAACCATTTCACAGACTAATTCGGCGCTCAAAGGGAATATGGCCGGAGCTGTTTTGAAGGCGATTGCATGGGCCTTGCCCATATAGCCGGTGCCTATTAATCCGACGCGGACTTTTTTCATTGTGTTACGTTCCTGCTGTTGCACGTTGATCTGTTAGCTATTTGGTATTTATTAATAAGCCAGTTCGGTTTACTGATGAGCTTGTATTTTCTTTGCTTCATCTCCGATAGCGTTAGCTAAAGAATGTTCTGCCGCGGCGGCAGCTTCCAGTGAATGAGAGCCAGCAGAACTGGCTTGAGCCTCATCACTGCGGGCAAACTCCTCCAGTTCTGCCTGTAACGCATCCATTTCCTGGCCTCCCGCCATCATTTCAAGAACGTCTTCACGGGAGACTTCCGATTTCAGATAGGAGCCCAGACTCTGGCCACGATTGAGCAGGGTGAAACGGTCGGCCACCGGG
>NZ_MIEQ01000085.1 GCF_001968815.1 Motiliproteus sp. MSK22-1
CAGTCACAAACTAAAACTGAAAGGAGAATCAATGAGAAAGACAATGAGTGAAGTTGCTGAACTTGATCAGTAAGGTTGCTACTATCCAGATTAACGCGTTACGGGATTAGGGTGATCAAATAGTTCCGGAATGGCTGATCAAGTTCTCCAGAATACGCATTGTGGATAGAACCAATTTTAAAGAGGGTTTCATGCAAGAAAAACGTGATTATAAAGGTACAAATTTCATAACAGGATTAAGGGCGATAGCTATTTTTTTTGTTTTTTTGATACATTCAGGTGGAGGTGGACTGAGGGAACTCGGAGGGGCATACAACCTCTTTGTTGACTTTGGTAAGTATGGCGTTTCTATGTTCTTTGTGATAAGTGGATTTACCATTTTTCATCAATTGTTCTCTGGTAATTACTCACTATCCAAATTTTTAAAAATTAGATTTTCAAGAATTTCAATACCGTACTTTCCAATAATATTACTAATTTTTATCTACATAAATATGGGTGGACAACAATTTAATGGCTGGGCTAACAAGTTTAACAATGGTGAAATATCTATAGACAACCTCTTTGCTCATTTATTGTATTTAGCTTCTTTTAATTTGAAATATGCAAATACAATCATAGGGGTTGAATGGTCATTACATATTGAAATATTGTTTTACTTTATTTTTGGGTACTTGATTGTAAATCAGTTTTTGAAAATTAATTTCAAAAATTTATTTTTTTCACTAATTTTAGCAATATTTATTGCAGCATTTATTCATTACTTGGGACATATTAATAAGGTAGATCGCCTTCTAGTTCATTGGATGCCTTTTCGATATGCATGGATGTTTTTGCTTGGTGGGATTGGTTATCATTATCGCAATGTAATTCACCTAAATCTAACAAGAAAGACGTTATATCAATTTTCAAATACTGCAATTTTTCTATCCATTACATGTATACTTTTTTTGCTTAATCTAAAAGAAATAAATGGCGTAGCTTTTGTGAACGAAGGAGTCTTTGCAGTATTGACCTTTATACTAATCATATTTGTTAGGGATGGTGCATTTTTTTCAATAATATTAAATAATAAATTTTCAATATGGCTTGGTACTATAAGCTTTTCGTTTTATCTATTTCACTATATTTTCATTCAAGCAAGATTTGCTAACTACTTGACTAACAATTCTGCTTCATTATTAATTATTAACTTTATATTAACAGCTTTAATTTCTCACTTCTGGTATAAATTTTTTGAAGTGAGAATTTATAGAAATTTTAAAAGATATATAGTCTGAGCTTAAGAAAACAAAATGTAATCAGATAGTCGGAGGTTTTTACCCATGGGGTCCTATGTAATTACCCTAGGGAAGATGTGAACAAGTCCCCGACATGAGACAATTTTAGGCCTGAATCTTTGAGGGATGTTTAATGAGCCACCAACTCACTTTTGCCGACAGCGAGTTCGACAGCAAGCGCCGCCAAACCCGGAAGGAGAAGTTTCTCGGTAGAATGGAGAATCTGGTTCCATGGCAGCGGTTGGAATCAGTGATTGAGCCATACTACCCCAAAGCAGGCAATGGGCGTCGGCCCTACCCATTGATGACCATGCTACGCATTCACTGCATGCAACAGTGGTACAGCATGAGCGACCCTGCCATGGAAGATGCACTGTACGAGATCGCCTCCATGCGACTGTTCGCCGGCTTATCTCTGGATAAGCCGATTCCGGATCACTCCACGATCTTGAAATTCCGGCATCTGCTCGAGCGCCACAACTTGGCACGTAAGATATTCGATGAGGTCAGTAATTGGCTAGCTGAAGCAGGAGTGTTAGTAAAAGAAGGCTCGTTGATAGATGCCACTATCATCGAGGCTCTCAGCTCGACCAAGAATAAAACAGGCGAACGTGATCCCGAGATGCATCAAACCAAGAAAGGGAATGAGTGGCACTTTGGCATGAAAGCCCATATCGGCGTTGATGCCAAATCGGGTCTGACACACAGCTTGAGCACCACAGCTGCCAATGAGCATGATTTGAACCAAGTCGAGCATCTACTCCATGGGGATGAATCATTTGTCTTTGCCGATGCGGGCTATCGCGGTGCGCAGAAACGCGACGAGCTGAAGGATGTGGGAGTTGATTGGCATATTGCGGAACAACCCAGCAAGGTCAAAGCCCTCAAGCAACACCCACGGATCAACAAGGTGCCGATCGACATTGAGTTCATCAAGGCCAGCATTCGCGCCAAGGTTGAGCATCCGTTCCGGATCATCAAGTGCCAATTTGGATTTACCAAAGCCCGATACCGTGGACTGATGAAGAACGACGGAAAGCTAGCAATGCTATTTGCTTTAGCAAATATTGTTCGAGTCGGTCAGATGCAGAAGGCCTAGGATTAGTGCGTCTGCATGTCGGAAAATCGGCCTGCAGACGCTAAAAATCGAGCTGAAAGCGAACGGTTTGTCGCCCAAATGACTTTGATTGGCTTAGTTGCACAGAAAACGGGACTTAATCACAGTTTCCCTAGACACCAATAAGCATAAGGATTTCAACTGCTTTCGATTATACCTTTATGAAAAATTCGAACTAACTTTCAATATTTACTTGGCCCGTTAGAAATAGTATTCACGAAACTTCTTTTAAACATCACATACAACAACGACAAATAAATAACTCCTGATATTAAAACTGCACTTATATCGCCATAGATACTAGGTTCAACTGCATTAACCTCCTGTGCAATAAAGTAAAAACAGAAACCGCTAAAACCAGAAACCAACAATGGAATAACTTTTATATTTGGTTTATATTCTTTATTTACCTGAGTATAAAAAATAAAAAAGTATCCAACACCGGACAATAAAAGACCAGAAAATAAAATGGTAATATTTTGATATTCATAATAAATAGCATAAGTAACAATAACTAATAATGCACCGACAAACTGCGGAAAAATAATCTTTACGGTATTAAGAGAAGCATGATACGAAAGACTGTAAACATTTGTAGCAATTCTAAAAAACTCTATAAAAGAACCCATTAATAGAAATAGTTCGACCCCCCAGAATTTTTCATCTACTAACAGGTGTATCAATTGCGTACTTAGTGCAGCGATAAAGCTACATGTCATAAAGGCAGAAGGAAGCATTAAATTTGCGTAGTTAGTCCACGCTTCTTGCATCTCGTACCTAGTAGCATGTGTGATATTTTTATAGAAGTATGGGTGTACAAACTGCTGAGCTGTCGATTCAAAAGCGGCCATAATACCTGCGCTTATCGCATAACCAGCAGCGAACAACCCCAAATATTCAAAATTAATAACTTGCCCAACAAAAACCTTCCATGACTGATATTGAAACCATCCTAAAATAACAGCAATTGATATTGGAAAAGAAAAAGAAATAGCCAATCCAATGGAAGCTCTGTTTAACGAACGCCTAAAATCATTAAAATAAAAATTTGAGTAAAAACCAAAACGATTTATCAAATAAGCACCTACACAGGTTGCAATAAAAAAACCGGAAACTTGCCCATATAGCCATCGAGTAGCTGTAGCATCGACTCGGGTAAAATACCACGAAGAAAAGATACCGACCCAAATCCCAATAATTGTTATTACGGCCCATGACTTTCGATATCCAAGCAAGTTTAAAGTAGAAGCGAGGGTTAACGAAACCGTATTGAAAACAAGATAAAGTGCTGCAATCAATATAAGATCATCTACACTTATTGTTGAAAAATTCATCCAGTAGCCATTCAGAATATAAAGAATAGCTGACGTTATCAAAACAACAATAATAATATAATAAAAAAATATAGTGAACGACGTACTTAAGTAATCACTTTTACTCCATTCAACAACTCTTCGCTTCAAATACATTCCTACAGGATTTATAAAAAACAGTGCAAAGAATGATATCGTAGAAAGTACAAAATGCACTTTTCCTACTTCTGCTGGACTGAGAACACTAGTCAAAACTCGAAGCGTTAAGATTACAGATAATATCTGTAGAATCTTTGAAAAACCTACGACAACAAAATCACGCGTCATGGAAAATCTTTTTTGCTATTTGCGTAGAAAAATACTCAGATGTAAATAAATAATAATCTTCACTTTTAAGAAAAATAGATATATTTTCCAAATAATTAGAATATTCAGAGTCAGTCATATTATTCAAGTATAAATAAAGATCTTTATAACCAGAAAAATCATTAATGCTAATATAACAGTTTGATGGGACATAGTGTTCAATATTGGGAGCACCACTATATACAGGAACACAATAAGAATGAAATGAATCAAATATTTTCTCTGTAATATAATCATCTATCTGTTTTGCATTTTCAAAACAGATAGAAAATTTGTATTGCTTCAACACTTCAAATTTGTTTTTCACTTCTCCTCTATAGGATGGAAAATGGTCGGAAAAAATCCGCTTTATAAATTTAATTCTGTTTAAAACCCTACCCAAAAAAGGTCCTTTGAAAAAAAACTCATCCCAACCAACACCATACAAATCAAATTCTTTTGGTCTGTTTTCTTCGAACCAGCGAATAGCTTTTTCTCTCTCAGAATAAAGTTCAAAAGGATGCGTACTCGATTTATTTCCTGCTATCAGTGCGCAGAATTTGTCTTTATTTACTTTCGCCAATTTTTTAATTGGATCACTAACAAAACCTATGTGAATATATTTCTCGTTATCAACAATTTTTTTTGCCCATGTAAAAACACCATCAAATTGATCCAATCTTTTTTTATCCCAATTTCTTGGAGAAATGACTTCACATTCTGACAAAATCACATATAACTTTGAGTCAGGACTTTTTATTGCTTTAGAGTAGTAGCTAGCTTTGAATCTAGGTACATCAAGAAATAATATTGCATCTGCTACCTTTTCGTTCTTTTTATAAAAGTCCTGAGTGTGAATTTCAAAACCAAAATTTAACAATTTTTCCTTTAAAGATCGATATTTTTTTAGGCAATCATCTCTGTTGTATGGACTCTTTATATCGAAAATCCTGTCATCTGAATGATGTTTTGTTACCCAGATTGCTACCTGTTTCACATTTCCCATACCTTTGAAAATACCTCTTTAAATCTTTTTTGGTATGAGTGATCTCTGTGAGCACGCTCATAACCTTTTCGGCATATTTCATTTCTTAAATCATTACGACCAAGATAAATCTCAATAGCTTTAGCACAATCATCATACCCGGAATATGCTGCCACCTCCCTACCTATTTCAAAGTGGCTTTCTAAACCATAAACATAGTTAGTCAACTGAAATCCACCAGACATAGGAACCTCAAAATTTCTAGCTTTTACTTGCTCCGAGGTTTTACGGGCAATGAGCCAACGCACTATATTTTTTGGAGATCTTATCAAATAATCTATATCACCAATTATACTATTTGATAAATTTAGATTTATTTTAGATAAATTAAAAATGTCACCCATTTCATCATAACCAACTCTTCCATTCGACCAACCAGATCCAAAGCACTCTACTTCTATTCCTTTAGACTCTAATTTATTGATGAACCATTCTCTGACACTGTTTTTCCCTCCCACGAAGGACACCTCATACATAAAGCCATCAGTTCGCGGCGACAAATCAGAACTATAATCAATAGCAGCCCATTCGCTGAGAATACTTTCTACACCATTTTTTCTATGTAAAAAATTCGTGTAGGGATCGGTCGTTATAACGAAAGAAAATTTATTTGCCAATTTAGAAGAGAAATCATCGTAACGCCATTGATCATCTCCAAACCATGCACAAGTATTGTATCTGGTCCTTAGATAATCTAGTGTTTCATTATCAAACTGCCATTTATTTGGTACAAAAAACACTAAGTCTGGTTTTTCTTTATCAACAAATTCTATTAGGCTTTTTTGAAGTTCTGCACCACCATCCATATAATCATCAAACCAGAATGTTGATACCTCACTAAACAGATCAACAAACGTATCATAGAACCAAATTTTGGATCCAGAATCGCCTCTCTCCTTTTGACCATAATCCCAGTGCAACATTACTGTGACAATTTTTTTATCAAAAAACATATAGAACTCTGTTTTTGATCTAACCCATTAATATTTAAACTTAATTAGCCCACGGCTTTTGCTTTATTAAATGACAATAGGAAATATGTCATAAAAAGTGTTAATAGAGGACTATAAAGTAAAGACTTATCCTTTCCTATATAACTATAGCCTTCATTCAGTATTACCTATCCATCATTGGTTTGAATATTTACATTCTATTCGAAATTACATAGCTATAGCAGGAGAAACGACTAATAATTAACAACCATATGGTTACTCAGCATCGACAAACGTCTTAACTAGCTCAGCAGTTTGCTGCAATTGGATACTGATGTCGTAATGATGATTGCCAATAAACAAGCCGCAAGCATCGACATGCTCACTGTTTTTTAACTCGCCATGGATACTGTAATCGAAATATTCAATGACCGGGTTACGCACAAAGTTACCCGCAACTATTGGACGACACTCAACACCAAACTGGCTCAAACCAATAACGAGTTTATCCCTTATTGCTTCAGAATCTGTCAATAATGCAAAACCAAACCAACTACTGCGACCTGTCTCATGCTGAATAGATATACCAGGAATATTAGAAAAATATTCTACAAATGCCACGGCATTCGCCCGGCGACCATCAATAATGCTTGGTAGTTTCTTTAATTGTTCCAGCCCGAGAGCACCAGACATTTCTAGGGGACGTAAATTGTAGCCGGGAAGCACAAAACGAAAAGATTCACGAAAAGGATCATCGCTCTTCCCACAAACTAAGTTATTATAAGGTAAGTGGCGAGTCCAACCATGGGAACGCATCGACAGCATTATATGGTAAAGTTCCTCATCATCAGTAACGACCATACCTCCTTCCATAGTTGATATGTGGTGGCTAAAAAATCCACTATAAGTTCCAACATCACCAAAAGTACCAGCTTGTTTACCACCGAATGTAGCCCCCATCGACTCGCAATTATCCTCCAAAACAAGAATATTCCGCCCATCAATAATCTGATACAAGCGCTTGTAATCCAGTGGATTTCCGAGCAAATTGACTGCAAACACCGCGCGGGTCTTGTCACTGACGGCGGCTTCCATTTGTGAAAGATCGAGATTCAGCGTTTGCCGATCAACATCAACAAACTTTAACTTTAATCCATATTGTTGAAGAGGGTAATAAGTAGTCGACCAAGATACTGCTGGCACTATTATCTCATCACCTGATTTTAACGTATTATTTTGGCGATAAAATAGTGCAGCAGTCGCCAGAAGATTTGCAGAAGATCCAGAGTTCACCATCAAGCAATAATTAGCACCAACAAAGTTAGCAAAGGCTTTTTCGAAAGCTATGACATGCTCTCCCATGCTGAACTGACCACTGGCAATAACCGCTTCCAACGCGTCATATTCATCCTGATCCCAAGTAGTTGTTGCCAACGGTAGTAACATCAAATTACCTTCTTCAAAAAATAAGCATAAGTATTAGCAACACCTTCACTGAGAGAAGTCGGTGGTGTCCAGCCAAACATCGTTTGATGGCTGATATCAACCAATTTTTGTCTCATGCCTACAGGCTTGCTAAGATCATTAATAAATGTCCCGTTATAACCAATGACCTCGGCAATCTGCTGATAGTATTCGTTGATTGTAAAATCTTTGCCAAGTCCTACATTCATATATTGCGGTAACTTATCAACACAATTGCTAGCTTTAAGTATCAATTCAGCGAGATCCGCAGCAAACAAAAACTCTCGGCGCGCACTACCATCACCCCAGATATCTACCTGCGGTACTGCACGTGATTTGGCTTCATGAATCTTTCGAATCACTGCCGGTATCATATGAGATCGTTGCGGGTGGAAGTTATCCCAGCAACCATAAATGTTACATGGAATGAGGGTGCGGTAATTAACCCCATACTGAAGAGATATATATTCACAAAGCTTAGATACAGCTACCTTAGCTACGGCATAACCCTCATTAGTAGGCTCAAGCTCCCCCTTTAAGAGAAGCGACTCCTGTAATGGGCTCTGTGCGTCACGGGGATACATGCAAGAACTTCCCAAATTGATCAGATTGTCTACACCCGCTTCTTGTGCCGCTCGAATAACATTCAGACCAAGGTTCAAGTTCATAAAGCAAAAATCATAAGGCGCACTAATATTGGCTTGAATTCCCCCTACTAATCCTGCAGCATGGATAACCACATCGGGTTTATGAGCGCGAAGAAATGCCAATGTAGCTTGGTAGTCCATAAGGTCCAACTCATTTCTAGCTGGAGCTAAAACTTTAACTCGCTTCTGATCAGCCAAAACACATAAGTTTCGCCCTACCATTCCCCCGCCACCAGTTATAAATAATTTCATGATTACTTCTCTCGCGATAATGGTATGTCAAAACCACTATCACGCAATAGAACATGTCGCTTAGCCTGATCTAGATCGTAGGAGACCATCTCCTTCACTAACTCAAGTAAAGTCGTTTCAGGCTCCCAGCCCAAGCGACGTTTTGCATAGCTTGGATCGCCTAAAAGAGTTTCCACTTCGGCAGGACGAAAGTAGCGAGGATCTACCCGCACAATGATATCACCCGACTTTACAAAAGGCGCAAGGTCACCTGTTACACTATCAACAATACCCACTTCATCAGTCCCGTCTCCTTCAAACCTCAACGAAACTCCCATTTCCATCGCGGAGAGCTCTACGAACTGCCTCACCGAGTACTGAGCGCCGGTAGCTATCACAAAATCCTCAGGTTGCTCTTGCTGTAGCATCATCCACTGCATTTTCACATAGTCTCGAGCGTGCCCCCAATCACGTAACGCTCCCAAATTACCTAAATACAAACACTGATCCAGTCCTTGAACGATATTGGCTAAACCACGAGTAATTTTCCGCGTTACAAAAGTTTCACCACGACGAGGGGATTCGTGATTAAATAGAATTCCGTTGCATGCGTATAGCCCATAGGCTTCCCGATAGTTAACTACCATCCAATAGGCATATAGTTTAGCAACTCCGTAAGGCGAGCGGGGATGAAATGGAGTGGTTTCCTTCTGGGGCGACTCCTTAACCAACCCATAGAGCTCAGAAGTAGAAGCCTGATAAAATCGTGTCTTTTTCTCTAACCCGAGAAAACGCACTGCTTCAAGTAAGCGCAGTGTTCCAATAGCATCTACATCAGCAGTGTATTCAGGACTCTCAAACGATACAGCTACGTGTGACTGTGCTCCTAAATTGTATATTTCATCCGGCTGCACTTCCCTAACGATACGTGTGAGGTTAGAACTGTCTGTTAGATCACCGTAATGAAGAGAAAAACGTTTGTTAGTGGCATGAGGATCTTGAAAGATATGATCAATCCTCTCTGTATTGAACAATGAGGCACGCCGCTTGATACCGTGGACCTCATAGCCTTTATCTAACAAAAATTCCGCCAGATAGGAACCATCCTGTCCTGTGACACCAGTGATCAGGGCCTTTTTCATTGAGTTACTCACCTAGTAGTTCTGTAAAAATTGCCGTAACCGAGAATCGGATCTGGTAGCCTTTCACTTACTTCAATTCCACAAAGAAGAAAGGCTAATTGTTGGATACCTTGACTAAGGATAACATGCTGATTTCATTTACCGGAATATATGCAGCGATTTTGCTATCGATATTCATTGGGCGACTGATCTTGATCAAAGTTCAACATAAGAAAGCAGATTAGATCCAATACACGTAAGCGGTAAATAAACCCCACCTGTTACCAGGGCTGCTCGCCAGCTAAGGTCATGATCTCTGAATTAAGGAGATCATAATGACTGCCAATGAACTGAAAGCCCTTCGAGAGACCTGGAAACAGCATCTTGATACGTGGAAGCAAAGTGGCCAGTCCC
>NZ_MIEQ01000086.1 GCF_001968815.1 Motiliproteus sp. MSK22-1
CTTAAAAAGAGAAAGGGTGAACAGAAGAAATTACAAAACCCGAACAGAAGCCAGAGCTGATGTATTTGATTACATCGAGCGATTTTATAACCAGAGGAAGAAGCGTAAGCTAACTCAGAATGCTCTTAACTGACTGTCCGTGGAAACGGGGTAAAACCAGTGGACTCGGCAGCCTTCATAGAGAAGCTCAAAGCTCTTCCAGTCTATATTCAAAGCATCGTATTTTATCACGTTCGCGTACTGCTATACGCAGTACTCGTAGCTGTTGCCGCAGACTTGGTCGTAAGCGGTAAATAAACCCCACCTGTTACCAGGGCTGCTCGCCAGCTAAGGTCATGATCTCTGAATTAAGGAGATCATCATGACTGCCAATGAACTGAAAGCCCTTCGAGAGACCTGGAAACAGCATCTTGATACGTGGAAGCAAAGCGGCCAGTCCC
>NZ_MIEQ01000087.1 GCF_001968815.1 Motiliproteus sp. MSK22-1
CTATTCGGTGATCGGTCCCAACGGTGCCGGAAAAACCACCCTGTTTAATATGCTCTGTGGCTACTATGTTCCCAACGGCGGCAGCATTACCTTTAGCGGCAAAAACGGCCAACCGAAAAACCTGGTGGGGCTGGAAACCCACCAGATTGCCGCTCAGGGGATCTCCCGCACCTTTCAGAACCTGCAGGTGTTCTACAACATGACGGTGCTGGAAAACGTCATGGTGGGCTGTCACCTGCGGACCCGGACCGGGCTGATCAAAGCCGCGTTGCGTTTACCCTCGGTGGTGCGTGAAGAGCGTCAGGTGCGGGAGTGGTCCCGGGAAGCCCTGGCCCTGTGTGGACTGGAACATCTGGCCGAGCGTGAAGCCGGCTCATTACCCTACGGGGAACTCAAGCGACTGGAGATCGCCCGGGCACTGGCCTCCAACCCGGAATTTCTGGCGATGGATGAACCGGCGGCGGGACTGAACGATACCGAGACGGTGGAAATGCGTGAGCTGATCCTGCGCCTGAAAGCACAGGGCATTACCATCCTGCTGGTGGAACAT
>NZ_MIEQ01000088.1 GCF_001968815.1 Motiliproteus sp. MSK22-1
CTATTCGGTGATCGGTCCCAACGGTGCCGGAAAAACCACCCTGTTTAATATGCTCTGTGGCTACTATGTTCCCAACGGCGGCAGCATTACCTTTAGCGGCAAAAACGGCCAACCGAAAAACCTGGTGGGGCTGGAAACCCACCAGATTGCCGCTCAGGGTATCTCCCGCACCTTTCAGAACCTGCAGGTGTTCTACAACATGACGGTGCTGGAAAACGTCATGGTGGGCTGTCACCTGCGGACCCGGACCGGGCTGATCAAAGCCGCGTTGCGTTTACCCTCGGTGGTGCGTGAAGAGCGTCAGGTGCGGGAGTGGTCCCGGGAAGCCCTGGCCCTGTGTGGACTGGAACACCTGGCCGAGCGTGAAGCCGGCTCATTACCCTACGGGGAGCTCAAGCGACTGGAGATCGCCCGGGCACTGGCCTCCAACCCGGAATTTCTGGCGATGGATGAACCGGCGGCGGGACTGAACGATACCGAGACGGTGGAAATGCGTGAGCTGATCCTGCGCCTGAAAGCACAGGGCATTACCATCCTGCTGGTGGAACAT
>NZ_MIEQ01000089.1 GCF_001968815.1 Motiliproteus sp. MSK22-1
AGATGCAGTTCCCAGGTTAAGCCCGGGGCTTTCACATCTGACTGACTAGGCCACCTACGCGCGCTTTACGCCCAGTAATTCCGATTAACGCTTGCACCCTCCGTATTACCGCGGCTGCTGGCACGGAGTTAGCCGGTGCTTCTTCTGCGAGTAACGTCATAGATGCAGAGTATTAATCTACACCCTTTCCTCCTCGCTGAAAGTGCTTTACAACCCGAAAGCCTTCTTCACACACGCGGCATGGCTGGATCAGGGTTGCCCCCATTGTCCAATATTCCCCACTGCTGCCTCCCGTAGGAGTCTGGGCCGTGTCTCAGTC
>NZ_MIEQ01000090.1 GCF_001968815.1 Motiliproteus sp. MSK22-1
TTTCATTACCTGCCCCAAGCAGCGGAGCTGCTCCAGAAAATTCACAGTGCCCGTGCATGGCCAGTTCGTTATACAGAACCTGGGCTATCTTTCAATGCCAACCTCATTAGGGCTCATGTACGAGGCGTTTCAGTCAAACCTGCATTGTTGGGATGCCGTGGCAGCGGCAATCAGAACCTCTGGGCTTTAAGCCATCCCCTTTTCCGCCATCCACCACGGCAATACTCATCCAAAGGCTCGCTTTACCTCGAAAGGTACCTGCTTGCTCAGCATGTGGAAACAGGCCCGAGCCAGCTTATTCGCTACGGTCTTCTTGGCGACAAGAATATGACGCTTTGCTTTTCGTTTTTGGTAGAAGCGCTTGATCTCTGGACTCCATATTGCACTGTAATGCGCAGCTTCCATAAAGGCCCAGGCCAGGTATTTATTACCATTCTTCTTGTTGCCCCGACCCTTGATTTTTCCATTGCTGATCTTTTCGGTACTTACGCACCGTGCATATGAGGCATAGTGACCTGGGCTGGAAAAACGTTGGATGGGTCCGGTTTCCAAGGCAATGGTCGAAGCCAGAATAGCGCCCACCCCAGGAATACTGTTCAATAACTGATAGTTCTGACAAGGTATTAAGTGCTTTTGCAGCTCGAGTTCTAATTTACCAATCGCACGGTCTAGCCAACACTTTGCTGCGAGGGTGATCTGTCCGCCTAAACGAATGGGCTCGGCCAGTTTATTCGCAATAGCCTCGTTATCCAGTGCTTTGATCTGATTTGCAGAGAGGCGTTCACCCGTATGTCTAGCAATCAGACTTTGCAAACTCAGATGGTGCAGTGTTCTCTGCCGCACCAACAACATGCGTCGGCGTAATAAATCCCGTACTGCACGGTGCTCTCGGGGTTGGATGTAACCTTCAGGCAAGATACCAAGCCGCAGTAGGTGGGCCAGGTGTCTGGCATCACTTTCATCATTGCTGTGTTTAATGCCGGTGTACTGTGGAATGGCGCCAGTGTGTGCAAGGCGCACATCAAAACCCGCATCCATTAGGCCGTCGACTAGCCAGTACCAATTGTAGGTGGACTCCACAACACAGGCCAAAAGCTCGGATCTAAATGGATAAAGTGATTCAGTGATCGTGGTCAGATCATTGGGGAGGCGTTGTTCATACTGTACACAGTCGTGATCATCCGTTACCGAAATCACACTATTGTTGGCATGTAGGTCAATTCCGCAATAAAGTGTCATGGTCGTCTCCTTTTTCAGGTGCTTCGTTGCTGTGCTTACTACAACGAATACCACCTGAACTAGGAGGCGGCTAGAGGATTATCAGAGAGATTATATTTTGACCAGAATCTTATATACCCCTTTGATACTCATGTAGCTTGACTCCCGTAGTCCAGTCCCTGTGTGTGCTGGTCGTGATCAGATATTAAGTGATAATTATTTAAGTCTTTGATATATAGGGCTGTTCAATAGTAAGACCTACAGGGTATCTAATATTAAAGCTCTACTTCTAAGATTCGATTAATACTTTTTTGTGCTTATTATTGCCGAAAAGTTTTAGGCCATCTTGGATTAATACGTGTTGTTGATCGTTTTATTTCGCCCCGCCGGGCGAGTAACTTTGCTTGGCGCGGCACTCTTTGTTATGAATCATTAGTCAAAGCGCGCTGTAGTCTTTGCTGATGGCTAAATCGGCCCCTGATTATTTGATGTGCTATGAAGCAAGGTTACTTGGGCCGCTTTAGAGCGAACCTGTTTATTCCGGCGGTTTTGTGGTTGCTCCGCGGTTCAGAAGGGTGTAGATCAACACTTCTCGTGTAATCTCCAAAAATAGAGATAAAAGCTAACCGTTGGCAGCAAATCGCCTTCCCCTATACCCTGACCCCCATACCGTACTGGAATTTGATTTCAGCAGCAGTGAATGTAATTTGCAAAAAACTGAGTGCTTCAAGAGCGCTTACTTAGCTTTCTAAGCAAGGCCGCTTTTGCTAGTCACCAACCTGGCTGCTTTCTAACAGCCTCTTTTCAACTACAATTATTCCAGATGTGTCGCTCCTGCATTCTTGATTGGAAGGGCTAGGGGCTTATTGTCATTGTTAGAAGGACGCTTTATCAACGGACAAAGGAATCTCTACTATCATCGTGGTTTAAACATGATATTTCTCCGAAGTCTTTTTATCTGCCTATCACTGCTGATCTCTTCTATCGCTTCCGGTCAAACTGTTCAAGAAATTACCTGGATGACTGAGGAATACCCACCACTGAATTACACGAAAAACGGACTCAGAAAAGGAATATTTGTAGAGGTTCTGGTGGAAATATGGAAGAAGCTTGGAATAGAAGCCTCTGCTGATGATATTCAAGTGCTGCCATGGGCTCGCTCGTACAGGATACTGGAATCGACCCCAGGAACCGCGTTGTTTGCCATGAGTAGAACGGAAGGGAGAGAGTCCCTGTTCAAATGGGTAGGTCCTATCAATATTACCCCTATTGGAATCATTGCAAAAAAATCAAAGAACTTTAACTTTCAATCTATTGAGCAAATTAACCAAAGAATCCCTTCAGGAAAATTAGGTGTAGTCAGATCAGACTCCGGGGAACATTATTTTTTAGACAAAGCGGGCTCATCAGAACTTATTGACTATCATCCTACTGGGGAACTTTTGATCAAAATGCTTGATAAAGATCGGGTCGAAGCAATCTCCTATTCTTATGGCACTGCGTTGTTTTTAATGCGGGATAACAATATCGACTCATCTGAGTACAGCCTGGTCTACCCACTCACCGAACAGGGGCAAGGGTGGTTTGGTTTCAATCGGGAAACGAATCCAAAGACAATAGTGCTTATTCAAAAAGCGTTGGATGAGCTGATTGTAGAAGGTGTTATTGAAAAAATTCAGGCTAATTATCGATGAAACTTTGCAAAAGTTATATCTGATTTTCCTCTTTGCTGAACCAGATCCCATATCACTGAGTGTTGGCTGGTGAAATTCGATGTAATGGAGTCTAGGATTTGATACAGCTGTCCGTATGAAACTGAAACAACTGTATCGTTCTGAGCCGTAATCTTATCCTTAATCGCCAGGAATACTGGACTAGGTCTTGGCGTGATTGTTGCCTAACCTATGATGATGCTTAAGGTCAGAAAACCAGTATGAATGGCCTCTGTGTGTAGTTACAGTAAAATAGATTTGTTTTTTTTGCTTATGTGATTGGTGCTAATGGATACCTCCCAGCTTGATATCATGGTTCTAGGCGGTGGCCCTGCGGGTGCAGCGACGGCCTTGGGTTTAGTGCAATTGGGCTACCGTGTTGGCTTGGCAACGGAGTCTCGGCCGTTTGCGGCAATGGAGGGTATTTCGCAACGGGTTATCGATGGATTGCGGGGGGCTGGATTGCACCGTGCTTTAGCAACACTTCCTGAGGCTTCTTCACGACAGGTGACCTGGAATGGCAGTTCCAGCAGTGCCAATCAGGAAACACTGGTCGATCGACAGCGATTTGATCTGGCAATCCTGGAGGATCTGAGACAAGGAGGTGTTGAAGTTTTCGAAGCAAGGGTGAGCTCCATTAAGGAGGATGAAGATGGTTGGAGCCTCAGCCTTCAAAATAATGGGCAAAACCATCAGTTAACTGGCCGCTTTATGGTCGAAGCCCGGGGGCGTAGTGCTCCGGCTATGGGTATTACAAAAACCAAAGGACCCGATACGCTTTCGTTGCTGCAATATTGGCAAGGACCCTGTAAAAAGCCGTTTTCTGCCGTGGAAAGCTTTGAAGAGGGTTGGGCCTGGATGGCTGCTGGAAAGGATGGCCGTCGATATTTGCAGCTAACCCTTGATGCCAAGAGCATTGAGCTGCCATCAAAAGCGGAACTTCCACGTTTCTGTGAAGCTCGATTTCGTCACTTAAAGCAGGCGGTTCCTTTTATCGAAGATGCCGTTGCTACGGATCAGGTGCTGGCTCGAACCAGTGCTTCGGTGCTTTATAGTGAGGTCATAGGTAAGAACTGGATAAGAGTGGGGGATGCCGCTATGGCCGTAGACCCGCTGTCAGGTAATGGTATCTTCCAAGCTCTCTCCAGTGCGCTCATCGCTCCAGCCGTAGTGAATAGTTTATTAAAAGATTCTGGCGTCGTGGAGATCGCTCAGCAGTTTTATCAGGATCGTGTTTCGACTCTGTTTTATCGTTTTGCTCGTATAGGTCGAGACTTCTATAAAATGGAAACAGGTTGGGCGAATCAAGCGTTCTGGCAGTTACGCAGTGCCTGGCCTGACTCGCAAGAAGTCCATGCCACTGTCGAGCCGGGAAGTTGGCGTATTGAACATCGCCCGGTTGTTGATCAAGGAATGATTCGAATGGTCGAAGTGTTGGTTACACCTGATCAACCCCTGGGGATATGGCATCTGCAAGGTATTGAGCTGGCCTCTGTTATGAAGGTGCTTGCAGCTTTACCGGATAATCCTACTGGTGAGCTTGAGAGAGTGCTGGGTTTTAGCCGCCAGCAAGCTGAGCAAGTTTATCGCTGGGTTCAGTCACAGGATTTTTTCTAATGAACAGGTTCTTATCCACAGGGCGTTGTATTTGGGACTTATGACTCCAGGGATAGCCTTTATCATTACCTCATTACCTCATTACCTCATTACCTCATTACCTCATTACCTCATTACCTTAAGCTGCCCTCCTTTTATCTCGGACAGTTGTCTCATTTTTAGTCAACTGCTTCTGTCTTGAGACAGTCCTAATTGGCATGATTGTTAATTAATCGCTTGAAAATAAACAATAAATTTAATTGGCGTGCTCCTTGCTATACCAAATACAGGTTGGATTGTAATGGGCTGGCATCAGGCTGGTTCCGACAACAAGCATAAGAAGGAGGTCTGGCCTAGATGAAAATAACAAGACTCTTACCTTGGGTGATTGGTGCTGCTACAGCAGTAGCATCGTTATTACCGATTCAGGCTTCAGCAGAAGCAGATGCTGAACAAATAGTTCGTAACAGTTGCTTATCCTGTCATACCGATGAGGGCTCATCGGCACTACCGCAGTCAAAAGGGCAAAAATCCGCACCCCAGTGGAGCCGAATAAGTCATCAGCGAAAAACACCGGAAGGTTGGCTGATGAGTATCGCTCGAATGCAGGTGATGCACGGACTAATTATTTCCGATAATGATCGCCGCACTTTAGTTAAGTATCTGGCTGATCGTCAGGGCTTGGCTCCAGAAGAGACGACAGGTTTCCGTTATGCCATGGAGCGTCGGCTTAATACCCAGGAGAGTTTTGAATCTGAAGAATTTACCCAGATATGTGCTCGCTGTCACTCCGGCGCTCGCGTCGCGTTGCAACGCCGTCCTGCTTCCGAATGGGAGCATTTAGTGCACTTTCACTTGGGACAGTGGCCGACCATTGAATATCAGGCTATGGGTCGTGATCGTGATTGGTTGGGGAGTGCATTGAACAGCATGGTGCCTCAACTGGCAAAACAGTTTCCTTTAGAGTCCAAGGTCTGGAGTGATTGGCAAAGCGCACAAAAGCCTTCTCTTGCAGGAAGCTGGCGCTTTGCCGGTAGCGCAGCAGGTAGAGGGGATGTTGAAGGTTCCATGTCTATTACCGGTTCTGATGAGAAAGGCTATCAGTTGGAGTTAATGGGATCTTATGCCGACGGGACTGCATTTAAAGGTCGTGGTCAGGGGATTGTCTACACAGGCTATGAGTGGCGAGCCAATCTTAATATAGCGGGTGTTGCTATGCGCCAGGTCTTTGCCGCCAGTAAAGATGGCAGCCGCCTTGAAGGACGCATGTTTGAGGCGCTCCATGACGAAGTGGGTATGGATATTAGTGCTTTGAAAGACACTGGCGTTACCAATCAAATATTGACAGTTCAACCGAGCTATATCAAAGCGGGTGAGACGCAAAAACTCACCATTGTGGGCAATAATCTTAAAGGCAAACTTTCTTTAGGTCAGGATATTCAGATCAGTAAAGTGCTTGAAAAGGGCAAAAACAAAATACTTGTTGAAGTCCGTGCCGATACAAAAGCAAAACTGGGTGGCCGATCTGTAACTGTAGGGAAAAGCAAAGGGGGAGATCTACAGGTTTATGATCGAATAGCCAGCATCCAGGTTGTACCGAATTTCTCAGTGGCAAGAGTTGGTGGCAATGGAGGTTCAACACCCAAGGTCACTTCTGCATTTCAAGCTGAAGCCTGGGCTCCGGGGCTGGATGGCAAAGCTGGAACCGATGATGATCTTCGAATTGGATTTATCCCGGCGAGTTGGCATGTAGAGCCTTTTGATGAAGCGGCTAAGGCCGATAAAGACACTCGTTTTGCTGGAACAATGGATGCAACCCGTGGTGTTTTTAGTCCCGCGCTTGCAGGTCCCAATCCGGATCGACGCATGTCCACCAATAATGCGGGAAATCTTAAGGTAGTCGCCAAATTGACAGATGGAGACACTACTTTGCAAGCTGAAGGACAGTTGATTGTAACCGTGCAACGCTGGAATAACCCTCCGCTGCCTTAGGCACTTTAGGCATAACCCTAAGGGAATGACCTAAGAAGCATGATCTTAGAAGCATGCTTTTAACCACAAGTGCTCTGAACTAACGTTTCAACATAAAAGATTAAGATTTGAGGTGGTATTCGAGCGCTCAGCTCTACTATCTCGGTATCTCGTCCAGGAGGGCGATAGTTATGAAACACCTGAAACCTGTTAATCAGAAGGCTGACGCTTTAAGCAAAGCCGCTACAGACAATCAAGTCGATGAAGTCATTGCCATGCAAAGTGTTGCAGGCTGCACCGCAACGACTGATCCTGGCTGGGAGATTGATGCCTTTGGCTCGGTTACTTCTTTGTGTCAGCCGATGGAATCGGATCTTTATGGTTGTGCAGATCCCTGTTGGTGGCCCGCACAGGTCCCTGACATGATGAATACCTATCCTGATTGGAATAAAGATGCACCGAGTGCGGGTGAGAACTGGCGTAACCTGGGTGATGTGTTCCCTAAGAGCAAAGACTAATCAAGCAGGAAGAAAATCATGAACTTGATAACACTGAAAAACAAAAAGAATGGTCGATTGGTCCTTCCTCTGGTCAGCTTGTTTTCCTTGAGTATATTGATTGGAGGTGTTTCTGAGTCAGTAGAAGCGAAGACTAATCAGCGTCTCGTCGTAGGTAATGAATATATGTTGGTGACGAATTATCCCAACAACCTTCATGTGCTTGATCTTGCAACAGAGAAGGTAATGAAAACCTGTCAGTTGCCTGATGATTTTGGACCTGGCGCTATTAAAGTATCGCCTGATCATAAGACAGCCTACGTACTTAATAATCACTATGAAGATATTTACGGCATTGATATGGATAGCTGTGATGTCGTATTTACTGCCCGTCAGTCCAACGGTAATGAGCGAGTAAAAAGTATTTTCTCATTTGCGGTGAGTCCTGATGGTAAGGAACTCTACACCATTCAAAATCCAACCTTACTGAATAAGGATCATTATCGTATCCAAGAACCCAGACTGGCGGTGTATGACACGAAAGGTGGTCTGGATGCCAAGCCTATAAGGAGTTTTCCGGCTCCACGGCAAGTCACGGTGATGTCGGTAGCAGAAAATGGAACCCTGTTGATGGCTGGTGAAGACTTCTATGCAGTGGATGTTAACACGGGAGAGAAAACAGTCGCCCTGGCTAATCGAAACTGGCAGCGACCTCTCTATGCCGCGCCTGATGTACTTAACGCCTGGCCAATGGATACTGCCAATAACGAGTTCCTGAGTCTCTATACAACAGCTCGTTTTCAGGATGAGACCATGGATCTTAATTCTGCGGAATGGATTTATGGATTCCACACGATTGATCTGAAAACGGGGAAGGCAGAGAGTATCGATTTCGGGCCGATCACTGAAATATACTTTACAGGTATGCGAAACCCTGCTGACAGCAATATCGTCTATGGGGTTCTTAACCGCCTGGCTAAGTATGACATCAGTAAAAAAGAGATGATCAATGCTGCACCTCTTGATCACTCCTACTACTGTATTGCAATGAATGACAAGGGTACCAGAGTGTACTTGGCTGGTACTTTTAATGATGTTGCTATCTATGATGCAGATAGCCTGGAAAAGACGGGGAGTATCAAATTACCGGGAGGTGATATGGCTATCACTACCGCTCAGGTATTTAGACGCTAGTCTAAAAGTTCTTAATAAAGTTCGTCATAAAACAGGGCCTTGTTGTTAGCAAAGGCCCTTTTTTCGTTGTTTACTCCTGGGTCAGAAAATCAAATAGAATATGGTTAAACAAGTGGGCGTTTTCCAGATGCGCGTTGTGAGAGCAACCAGGCATCACCGCTAGACTGGCATCATTGATTTCCTGCCACAACATATAGGGTTTGGTTTTACCCCGATTTGTCGGACACCTAGTTAAGAGTAGATAAGCAGCACCAATGTTATCTTTCCAGGCGCTATGAGAACGCTTTTTCACATACGTTAAAATCGATGGTGGTGGAACGACTGGGCTTTGCCTGGCTACCAAAGTCATCAATTGTTGCAGATCTGGCCGATGGAAAACTGTGCAGGGCAGGGGATGAAAGTTGGGACATTAGCTTTGATATTCGTCTGTATTATCATCATAGTGCCAGTACGGTCAGAGAGAGGGCTGTATTGGAAACTTCGATGGAAATGGCCGCTGAATTATTTAGCTGAACAGAGTTTGGCATCTGTAGATACCAAGCTCTGTTAAACGAACGTATTCACAAATTTTGTCGACTAGACAGACATCAAGACTGTTTTTACTTCAGTGTAATGCTCTATAGCTTCTGCCCCCATCTCCCGGCCTAAGCCCGATTGCTTGTAGCCACCAAAGGGAAGAGCAGGATCTAAAGCGGTATGACAGTTAACCCAGACGCTTCCAGATTGAATCTTCGGAATCATTCGATGGACTTCTGAAAGGTTGTTGGACCAGATGCTGGCTCCCAGGCCATAGGGGGAATCATTTGCCAGTCTGATGACTTCATCAGTGTCTTCAAAGGGTATAGCGACTAATACCGGACCAAAGATCTCTTCCTGTACAACTCGCGCGTTGTGGTCAACATCTGCCAATATGGTTGGCTTTACGAAGTAGCCGCTATCGCCTGCGCGACCTCCCCCCGTCACTATACTTGCACCCTGTGAAAGGCCATCGTCAATATAGCCGCAGACTCGATCCAGCTGTTTTTGGGATACCAAAGGACCCAAGTCAACAGTTGGGTCCAGCCCATGTCCTAAGGTCATTCCTTCTGCAATAGATGCTATGTCCGCTACAGTGTTGTCAAAGATTTTCTTGTGGACGTAGAGACGGGAACCCGCACAGCAGACCTGTCCTGAGTTAAAGAAAATCCCCGTTGCTACACCGGCAGCCGCTTTAGTTATATCGGCATCGGGCAGTACGATTGCGGGGGATTTTCCTCCCAGCTCAAGAGTCACCCGGGTCATATTATTCATTGCGGCTTTGCCAATCAGCTTGCCCACTTCGGTTGAGCCGGTGAATGTAAGCTTGTTAACTCCCGGATGTTTAGCGAGTGCGTCGCCTGCAACAGCTCCGTCTCCGGTGACAATGTTTACCACACCGGCTGGGTAACCGGCTTCTTGAATCAGCTCGCCTAAACGCAAGATGCTAAGAGGTGTCTCTTGTGCTGGTTTGATTACGAAGGTGCAGCCGGTAGCCAGTGCGGGACCAAGCTTCCAGACGGCCAAAAGTAGTGGAAAATTCCAGGCGATAATTGCACCAACGACCCCAACCGGTTCGCGGCGAGTGTAACCGTGCAGTACCGCATCTGGCATATAGGGTATTGAGATATCTACGCTACGTCCTTCAATTTTGGTTGCCCAACCAGCCATATAACGGAGGAAATCAATAGCCAGGGTGATATCTACATGCTGGGCAACAATGGCTGTCTTGCCATTGTCGATGGATTCAATTTCTGCCAATTCCTCAATATTCTGTTCCATCAGATCCGCCAATCGCCACAACAAGCGTTCCCGTTGAGCGGGTCGCATACGACTCCATTCTGAGTCCTCAAACGCTTTGCGGGCTGCGGATACTGCGCGATCAATATCCTGGGCATCACCGCTAGGGGTCCGAGCAATTTCTTCTCCGGTTGCCGGATTGATTACACCAAGTGTGCTGCCACTGACTGCTTCAGTCCATTCTGAACCAATCAGCATTTTATGCTGTCTGGCGATAAATTCCGCCACCTTAGGGCTGGGGGCTGTGTTGGAATGGCCTGTGTTGGAATTGTTAGTACTCATAGGTTCTGCCTTTACTGTTTTTATTAATAGCTATATCGATCTGAATCTGCAGGTGCTGACTCAATCGGGTATACAGAGCTATCGCAGGAACCATGCCAGCTATACGATTGCTGGATTTTCTGAGTTAACTGTCTGAAATTATTCGCTTATTTAGATGTGGTTGGTTGAACGGGGCTGTGGTGCGTTTGTTGTGTGTGTTTTAAGTCGAGACGGTTGTTTTATTATGAATCACTTTTGAAGGTCCTGATCCTATTGTGAAGGTTCTGATCCTATGTAAAGACCATGGCCTTATAAAGTCCCAGGACAGTGAAGGGATGGTTGCTTACTTACGTACTTACTTCTATGAACGAAGGGGCTCCAGATATTAAGGAACAGCTAATCCTGAAATATCTTCGGCAGTGATGGTTGTCACTAAATGCAAAAAACTGCTAGCTGCTATATTACTGATGCTAGAGCGCTGGCTGGACCAGGGTTTTTCAAAGCCGACGAAGGGTGTTAAACCTTCCATGGAGGCTGAGACAAACAATGCCACCTGTTGTCTATCCTGCTCATTAAGTGCCGGGTTTAGGATACAGATAAGATCATTCAGTACTGCACGGGCCTTGATATAAAGCTCGTCCATTCGTTCTGCCGCATAGCTGTCATGGTTGGACAGGGCCCAGAGTTCGGGGAAAAAGTGGGTTGTTTCCTGAGTCCCCAAGTCTTCAATGATGAACCGGATAATGGCTACAAACTGCTTTTCTGGTGAGGCTCCAGCATCCTGTCTGACTTTATCAAACTCCTCTATGTAGCTTTCGATGACGCTGTTAAGGAGATCTCTGAGTAAATCCTGTTTATTGGAATAGTAGTAATTTAGATTGCCGACACTGATACCGGCACCGGCAGCAACTTTACGCAATGTGAGGTTGTGGTAGCCGCTGCTAATCATCAGATCACGAGCTGATTGAAGAATTTTCAGCACTCGCTCTTGGCCTTTGGAAAAAGCTGCCGTGCCGGGTCTTACCTGTAACTGAATTTCACGCATAAATGATTCGACTAATGTCAGGTTCCTTAGCTTCCGTATCTAATTGATGAACAAGTCCTTTGATCTAAAGAGAACATAATGGTTTGAATTTTATCCTAAATTCGTCACTGCTGTTCAACTTATACGGTTAAGCACTGCTATATGCTCTGTTCTTTGTTTTATAGATAAATATCATTTTTTGCTAAAAAATAGTACAAGCGACCTATATTTTATTCATTTATGGTGCTAAGGTAAATTCATTATAGGTCGCGTGTACTAATAAATATAAAGCGAGTGTACTAGTTATGATTTATCCTCTCCTTAGATCGAATAGCGTGAGTTTACGCTTCTTTGAGGCTATCTTGTTCAGTCTTATTGCTCCCCCATTTCTGCTAACTCCCGCTTCCGGCTGGAAGCTCAGGCACAGGCTCAATCGAAAGACTGGTTGGTGACTCAACACTAATACTGTTTTGTTCGAGCGCAGATTGTTCAGGCAAGGGGACCAAAACCTCTTTCCAGCAGCGTTTTTAAGTTCATCCTAACTTGATTTGAGCATTCTTGTCCTTTTCAGATATCACTGGAGTTCCCATGGGTACGCAATTGAAACTGGTAGATAAAAATCTGCACGAAGTTGCTGTCGATGCTAAACGCATGCTGTTTCATATCCCCAGTAGTAGTCTTTTTCAGTTGGATGCTCTTTCCGGGCAAGTGATTGATTTATTCCGTCAGAAGTCAGATTTGAATTATGACTACGTCCAGCAACAGCTTAAATCTCAGTATTCCGAAGAGCAGGTAAAAGAAACTTTGCAGGAGCTGGTTTCGATGGAGATTGTCTCCGACGGAAGACCATTGACAGCGGAAATCGCTGTAAAGGAGGTCAATACTTTTCCTCTGAATACCATCGTTCTCAACGTCAATACGGGATGTAATCTCAGCTGCACCTACTGTTATAAGGAGGATTTGGATAAACCTTCTGCCGGTAAAAAAATGAGTTTTGAAACGGGTAGGAACTCCATTGATATGATGCTGCGGGAATCTCCTGACGAACCGCGTTATAACATTGTTTTCTTCGGCGGGGAGCCACTGAGTAATTTACAGTTGATTAAGCAGCTGGTGGCCTATGCCGAAGAGCGATTAGGCTCATTGGGCAAGTCTATTGATTTCACCATGACCACCAATGCAACCCTATTAACTGAAGAAATAGTTGAGTTTCTGGCGGCGCATCGGTTTGGACTATCGATCAGTATGGATGGTCCTCAGGCTATTCATGACCGTAATCGCATCACTGTAGGTGGTCAGGGGACTTACGCTGTTGTTGCACGAAAGGCCAAAATGTTGCTCTCCCGTTATCGCAGCAGGCCGGTGGGAGCCCGGGTTACCTTAACCCGGGGAACAACCGATATTGTCCAAATCTGGGATCATTTGTTCAATGATTTGGGTTTTGCTGAGGTTGGTTTTGCGCCGGTTACCTCTGGTGATATTTCCAGTTATAACCTGACCGAAGCAGAATTAGTTGAAGTCTTTACCAATATGAAAAAGCTGGGTCAGCAATATTTGGTTGCAGCGTTGGAAAATCGCAACATAGGCTTCTCAAATATGCACCAGCTTATTACTGATATTTATGAAGGCAGCAAGAAAGCATTGCCCTGCGGTGCAGGTGTTGCGTTGTTGGCAGTCGATCATGGAGGGGGACTCAATCTGTGCCATCGATTTACAGGTTCTGATCTGGAGCTGTTCGGGACAGTGGAGAAGGGGATTGATCGTGAGCGACTTTCCGGGTTCCTCAATCAAAGACTGGATCGCACTAATACCGGTTGTAGTACTTGTCGAATTCGAAATCTATGTTCCGGTGGTTGTTATCATGAAAGCTATGCACGTTATGAAGATCCTAGTATGCCCACCTACCACTATTGCGATTTGATGCGGGATTGGGTTGATTTTGGAATTGAGGTCTATACGCGAATCCAGGCAGAGAATCCGGCCTTTATTGAAAATTACATTGTTCCACGCAAGGGACATTGAATAGCCCTTATGAAGTGACGCTATTTAAGAGCACGGTGGACAGTATGGCAGAGAGCAGCCTGAGCCCTGATTGTGGTTCCAATCACCATTTGAATCAGAGTTTGAATGACAGCGAAGGGCTTTTACCGCGCGCGAACTCACAGGCAATTCGTTGGTTGTTCGGTTTTGTGCGGCCACACTATCGGGCTATTTTGCTGTTGCTGCTGCTTTCAGTCTCTGCCACTTTACTGGTACTGGTGCAGCCATATTTAACCAAGCTGATGATTGATGAGGGTTTGTTGGCGCGGGACTTTCAACGGTTACTAGTGCTAGCGGCAATACTGTTGGCTATTGGCTTACTCTCTACGTTGCTGTCAGGTATTAATCGCTATTTTCATACTCGTTTGTCCGGACAGATTCTATTTGCGCTGCGGGAGTCTGTTTATGGACATTTACAGAAGTTATCACCGGTGTTTTACAGTAAGCACCGAACAGGGGATATTCTCTCACGCCTTGATGGTGATGTAGCCGAGATTCAACGATTTGCTGTAGACGGCCTGTTTTCGGCAGTCAGCGGTATTCTGGGGTTGGTTGGATCTGTGGCAATGCTGTTATGGCTTAACTGGCACCTGGCCCTTGGAATGCTGCTGTTGATTCCATTGCAACTGGTTTACCTGCGCTACATGCGTCCTTTGGTGCAAAAGCGGACACGACGACTAAGAGAGCGTTCAGCAGATATTTCTTCGTTTCTTGTTGAGACATTTGGCTTGATGAAGTTTACCCAGTCTGTCGGGGCGGAAGGGCGAGAGGCAGAGAAACTTCAGGGGCTTAATAGAAACTACCTACAGGAGCTACTTGGTCTACAGGTAATGGAATTCGCAGCCAATACGATCCCCGGTACCCTGACTACTCTTTTTCGGGCGGCGGCCTTTCTTATCGGTGGTTATGCTGTAATTCGCGGTGAGATGGAATTAGGCGCCTTAATTGCCTTTACTGCCTATCTGGGCATGGCCGTAGGACCCGTGCATACGCTGCTAGGGCTTTATATGGCTATCCAGCGGTTGCAAGTCAGCTTAGATCGGGTTTGCTCATTAACTCAAGTACAGCCTTTGGTACAGGACTTAGGCCGACACACATTAGCTAAAGGCCGTATTGGATCGTTTAATCATGGACAATTCAGGCATAGAGAGAGTGGCCATGGAAAAATTAATCATGGAGAAATACGGTTAGAGAATATCGGCTTTAGCTACCCTGGAACTGAGAGTGACCGCGTATTTGAGCGTGCCAATGCTCATTTTCCAGAGGGGGCTCGTATTGGTCTTGTTGGGCCTTCAGGAGTAGGAAAGTCCACTTTAGTGGATTTGCTGCAGCGCTATTATGAACCGGACACAGGTCGTATTTTGCTCAGCGGTATCGATCTGCGTGAGTTACCTTTAGCTGAATTGCGACAGCGAATTGTAGTGGTTTCGCAAGAAGTTGCCGTTTTCAATGGATCAATTGAAAGCAACGTTCGTTATGCCAATCCTGATGCTTCAACGGATGCGGTAAACCAGGCTGTTAAGCAGGCTGGTCTGGATTCATTTCTTCAGCAGCTACCTGATGGGCTGCAAACTCTGATCGGAGAAAGGGGGGCGAGACTTTCGGGTGGTCAAAAACAGCGCCTCTCAATAGCCCGTGCATTGTTGCAGAATCCTGATGTGCTTATTTTGGATGAAGCAACTTCAGCGGTGGATGCTGATACCGAGCGTCATATTCTCAATGCAGTACAGGAGCTGTTTTGTAACCGAACAATCGTGGTTATCAGCCATCGGGAAAGTACGCTTGAGGATATGGATTTTGTCCTTCGCATTGATAATCACAAACTGGTGTCAGAATAATGAAGACTATAAGGGTTGTGAAATCGGGGGGAGAGTGGAGCAATCTGGCTTCAAGGACTCTATCCGGATCTTTAACGGAGTCTCCAGGTGGACCGTTAATTGGATTACTCGACTCCGGGATTGCTGCTCATCAAACCTCTCATTTGGTTGAGGCGCGAAGTTTCGGTGTTTCTTCGGAAGCAAACCAGTCGAGACGAGACTTCCAAGATTTATTAGGTCACGGTTCCACATTGGCTCAGATCCTTGTTGATCAAGTACCCAACGTACAGATTTGTATTGCACGTATTTTTGATCGTCGTTTAGCCACCAGTGCAGAAAATGCGGCCAGGGGCATAGACTGGCTGGTTTCTTGTGGTGTTCAAGTTATTAATCTCAGCTTTGGCTTACGTCAGGATCGAACGTCGTTGGCTCTGGCTTGTGATCGCGCTTTGGAAGCGGGTGTCGTGCTAGTGGCCTCATCTCCTGCGATGGGTGAGATCGTTTATCCAGCCCGCTATCCCGGGGTGATTCGGGTCACTGGGGATGCTCGGTGCCAGCCGGGAGAACACTCCTGGAGCCCTTCAAATCAGGCGCACTTTGGCGCCTGCGTTCGAGCCGGGCATGAACGAGTCATTGGCGCCAGCGTAGCAACGGCCTATATCAGTGCGTTGGTGTGTCAATGCATCCAGGCTCACTCAGAATTCCTGTTAAATCCACAACAGCTTCAGGAGTGGTTAAGACAAAGGGCGCGATTTCAAGGGGCTCAAAAACCATTTTCGTTGGTGCCATGGAGGCGTCGGTTGACCCAGCGGGAAGATATTAAGAGCTAGCCATCAAAATCAGCGCAGTAAACAGAATAATAATGGAGACCGATCTGATGCCGGTGCATTCCAGTCCAACAGAGCCCAATCTAACAGAATCCAATCAAGCGGCACCTGCCGTAATCCACCATGTTCGCCAACTGGTCACTGATCAGGGAGTCTTGCCTGCGGGCTTATTGAGACGGGAGATAGAAACCTCTTGGAATCGATGTTTACAGCAGGGGTTGCGGCTTGATCAGAAGCTGGAGCTGCCGTTATTGGCCAGAGATGAGTTGAGAGAGGTACGTGAGCGTAACAATCGCCTGATCAGTGGTTCGGTACCGGAGATGGAAGCGCTGTGTCGCCATTTCGGTAAAAGAGACTGCATAGTGATGTTGGCTGATGCGAATGCAACGATTCTCAAGACTCTCGGAGAGAGTCAGTTTTCCGATAAAGCCTCTCGCTACTCGCTATTACCTGGTTCATCCTGGCAAGAGTCCCGGGCCGGCACCAATGCATTTGGAACTGTTTTGAAGCAAGGCAAACCGTTAATGGTACGTGGCGGCGAACATTATATAGATGCTATCAGTGGTTTCTCCTGCTCTGCGGCGCCTATTTACGATCCATTTGGTAAGATTGCCGGAGTGCTGGATGTCTCATCGTATGATGTACTGGGAAGTTGCCACAATCTGGGGCTGGTGAGTATGTCTGCCCGATTAATTGAGCACCGGCTGTTTCTTGATCACTATCAAGACAGCGTCATCCTCGCGATTCATCCTCGGATAGAGTTTGTTGGCAGCCTTTGGCAAGGACTACTGGCTTTTTCCTCTGATGGACAGCTTTTAGCAGCGAATCAGGCTGCCCAGCGTTGTTTGGAGTTAGGGCCTCTGGCGATAGAGCGCGACGATTTTATAAGCCTGTTTGGTTCAAAACTTTCTGCCGTGATTAACCTGAGTCGAGAGTCAGTCCATTCACCTTTGTTACTCCATACTACTCAAAACCTGCAAATACATGGTCGCTTGTTATCAGGTATGGACGGGGTCGAGGCTATAACGGCTGAGCCTGAATCTAGCGAAGGGTTGCAATTAAAACAAGCGCAAACTAAGCAAGTGAAACAGCCGGTTCGAAAGGCCCATAATCAAGGTATTTCTTTGGCGGGAGTGACCCTTGAGGATACAGTGCTTTCTCGTTCTGCCCAAAGAGGTGTCAAGGTGTTGAATCATCAGATACCTTTATTGCTGACAGGAGAAACAGGGGCTGGGAAAGAAGTATTAGCCAGGGCGCTGCATACTGAAAGCAATCGTAATCGTGCTGACTTTGTAGCCTTAAACTGTGCAGCTATTCCAGAAGGCCTTGTTGAATCTGAGCTTTTTGGATATCAGGATGGGGCTTTTACGGGAGCCCGCCGTGGGGGGATGAAAGGTAAAGTCTTGCTGGCTGACAAAGGAACGCTATTTTTAGATGAAATAGGTGATATGCCTTTGGATATGCAGGCTCGCCTTCTTCGTGTATTGCAGGAGCGCAGTATAACGCCCTTAGGGAGTGGCAAGATCATCCCGGTTGATCTGGCGATTATCTGCGCCACTCACAGGGATCTTAAAAGCATGGTTGCTCAAGGGAAGTTCCGTGAAGATCTTTATTATCGACTCAACGGTATGAGAATCCAAATTCCGCCGTTACGCAAGCGAAGTAATTTTGTTGGAATACTGGAGCACTTGCTTCAGATAGAAGCTGGATTCAATCACGGAATCCAGATCGATCCGTTGCTGATAAACAAACTGAAATCTTATCGTTGGCCCGGTAACCTGCGTCAATTGCAGACCCTGATTAAGACCAGCCTGGCGTTTATGGAGGAGGGTGAAAGTCTGATTAGTGAAGATCATCTGACAGAGGATTTTTTGGAGGAACTAAATTCGGGGAGGCGCAGTTTTGAGGTTAATAATGGAGCTGATATTGATACGAAAGCCCCCTCTGGAACACTCAAAAATGCTCAGACAGAGTTGATTAAACAGGCTATTGAAGAAAATTTGGGAAATATCTCAGCAGCAGCTTTATCGCTTGGAATTAGCCGGGCAACCCTTTATCGTCGTCTGCAAAATGCCGGTATAAAACGGGTTAATGACAGACAGGTATTAAATTCCTGAAAGCCTGAGGCCGAATAGACTTGTCCATAGGTGTCTTAGTGGCTTGATCCACCCTTACTTTCGAGAATGACCAGTAAGGTCTTTCCTTCATCTTATCAGTTGTCTATCTGACTGGTTTGATCTTCTAAAAGTCTTCTATACTAACCTAGCACTCATTAGTTCGAGGTCTTCAAAAATGATGACTGTTCTCAAGTTGGCCAAATTAGTTATCAATAATAAGCTGGGAAGTACTCTGCTTGGGTTATTAGTGTGTAGCTTTTCGTGGGCTGATGGTGAGATTACCAGCTGCAAATCATTGAGCGCTACAGGAAACTCTGAATATCCGCCTTATCTCTGGCGTGAAAGTCAGGATAGCAAAGTGTTATTTGGGGCTAATCGAATTGTAATGGATGAGATTGGCAGGCGCCTGGGTATACCTATTGAGCTACAGCATACTGGCCCCTGGTCCAGAGCACAGGTTGAAGTGAAGGCTGGCCGTATTGATTTGATGGCTGGTGCTTTTTATACGATACCGCGAATTCAGTATATGGATTATGTTTATCCTGCTTTTCTTAATACCACCAGTGTCGTGTGGGGAAAAAAGGGAAGAGATTTTGTTTTTAAGTCTCGCGATGATCTTATTCCTCTGCGTGGCGTAACAGTGATCAACAATAGCTTTGGTCAGGATTTTGATAATTTTGCCAAGGAAAAACTAAACATCTATACCGTAGCCAGTCTTGAACATGCCTTTAAAATGGTATCTTTTGGTCGCGTCGATTACGCCCTGTATGAAAGAAACCCGGGTCTCGCTTATGTGAAATTGCTGAAGGTGGCAGATACGGTTGAGGTTCGGGAGCCTGCTATCAGCAGTGAAGGTCTTTATCTGGGTATCTCTCATAAATCCAAATGCAATACCGGTGCTCTTCGTGGTCAACTAGCCAAGATCGTGCAGGAGATGATTGCCGAAGGTTTTATGCAAAAAGCGCTCGATCAGGGATTGGAGGATTGGGATAAGTTCGGAGGCAAGTAACTGGCTTTGCCTTAAAATATCTGCTTTTAATATATGAAATATCTGCTTTTTAATATATGAAAGTACTTACCCGCTTCTCCAGGACTGCCCGGTGTTCTCCAATACTTTGCCGGAGTATTTGATACTCCCCAATAGAAAATAATATTACAGTTTCTTTAAAGCCAGGTAATTTTCTATTCCCTTTATCTTATCTTCCGGGTGATGATTGACGTAGATAACCGCTGTTTCACTGTCTGCGCAAATCTTCTCGATCAATGCGAGAACCAGTTGACGATTCATATCGTCGAGGCCCAGGCAAGGCTCATCCAAAATTAATAGAGGAGGGTGTTTTACCATGGCCCTGGCGATCAACAACAACCGTTGGTCACCATAGGAAAGCTTGTTAAAAGGCTGATCTGCCCGGTCACTCATACCTAAAAGAGCCAGCCACTGGTTAGCAATGTCACGTTGTTTATCGGTGTATTTACTGTAAAGTCCAATGCTGTCGTAGAAACCAGAAATGATAACGTTACGCAGGCTAATACTGACCCTGTATTCCCACTGTAAAGCCGTAGAGACATAACCGATAAACTGTTTTATCTGCCAGATGCTTTCACCGTTACCCCGTTGAAAACCAAAAACGAAAATATCGTTAACGTAACACTGGGGGTGATCGCCGGTAATCAGGGACAATAATGCTGTTTTTCCGCTGCCGTTAGGGCCACTCAGTTGCCAATGCTGGTTGGGCTCGATTGTCCAGTCCAACTGGTCTATCAGTGTCAGTTGATCATATTTAATGCTGATGCTATTGAGACGTACCAGTGGTTGCTGGCTGTCCAGACGGGGGATTTCAGTATCGGGGTCGGCTGGTGGAACTTCCAGGTCTGTCGTTTTCAGGTGTAGTAGCTGGTATAGCTCGGCATAGGATTTTTCATCATCTCGACGTACCTGATGCTGTAGTTCACCGTTGTCGATATAGGCGATATGGCTGATGAAGTCAGGAAACTCATCAAATCGATTCAGTACCATGACCATTGGCACCCTATCGATCAGTGTGGTCAAGTATTGTTGCAGCATAGACAGAGTTGCGGCATCTAGACCGTCGAAAGGTTCATCCAACACCAGTAGATCAGGCTTACTGGATAGTGCTCGGATCAGCATGACCTTACGTGACTCACCAGTAGAGAGCTTACGAAAAGCACGGTCCAACAGGTACTCCAGCCCGAATTGGGTTACCAGCTCAGTCGCAGTATCCGGATCGGCACAGTCGTCGAACAGAATCTCACTGACTGGTGTACCTTCGGAAATCACATCGAGAATATCCGCATCGTCTTTCTTTCGTTCGGCTTCGATCAACTCAGCCTGGGCTTCAAAAGACACTACCCCGACCCGCGCAGGCAGGCCTTTGATACTTCCCGACAGGTTCTCGCCAGCACCGGCCAGCACGGCTGCCAGTGCGGACTTACCAGCGCCGTTGGTGCCGGTGATCACCCAGTGCTGATCGGCTTCGATTTGCCAGTCGATACCGTTGAGCAGAAAGCCCTCATCAAACTGAACGGTCAGCTTTTCTAATCGAATAGGAAAATGAGTAGTCATAGTATCGGACCGCTAAGTTTTATTGATTTTGCGATAGTCGCAGGCAAGTGGAGTAAGACTCTTTTCAGCATACAGTCCATCCATGGACATAAAAAAGCCAGGATCTGAGTCCCGGCTTTTTTGGCCTGTCCTGCCTGCGACTTCTTTCAGGCTGTCATTTGCAGGCAGCCATTTTCAGACTGCTATATACAGGCAGTTAACATGAAGACGACTTATACGATCTTCTTCATGTCAGCCATGTGGCCGCGCAAAGTCGCACCGATTGCTTCAACAGGATGTGAACGCAACGCTTCATTCACTTCGATCAGGCGAGCGTTATCTACGCCATTGTCGTCAACCGCCAGACCACGACCGATAACGTCGGTCTTGATGTCCTTCATAAAGTCGGCCAATAGTGGCAGGCAAGCGTGGTTGTACAGGTAGCAGCCGTATTCTGCAGTATCGGAGATAGTCGCGTTCATCTCGTACAGCTTCTTACGGGCAATCGTGTTGGCGATCAACGGAGTTTCATGCAGTGACTCGTAGTAAGCGGAGTCTGCGATGATGCCGGCAGCAGTCATGGTTTCGAAGGCCAGTTCAACACCGGCTTTAACCATGGCAACCATCAGGATGCCGTGATCGAAGTATTCCTGCTCGGAGATTTCAACATCGCCAGCCGGAGTCTTCTCAAAAGCAGTTTCCGCTGTTTCTGCGCGCCAGCCCAGCAGGTTCTTGTCATCGTTAGCCCAGTCTTCCATCATAGTGCGGGAGAAAGTGCCGTCGATAATATCGTCCTGGTGCTTGTTGTACAGCGGACGCATAATCACTTTCAGCTCTTCAGACAGATCAAAAGCTTTGATTTTGGCTGGATTGGACAGACGGTCCAGCATATTGGTAACACCACCATACTTCAGTGCTTCGGTGATGGTTTCCCAACCGTACTGAATCAGCTTGGATGCGTAACCTGGTTCAATACCTTCTTCAATCATCTTGTCGAAGCACAGTAGAGAACCGGTCTGCAGCATTCCACAAAGGATCGTTTGCTCACCCATCAGGTCAGACTTAACTTCAGCGATAAAGGAAGACATCAAGACGCCAGCCTTGTGACCACCAGTACCAACAGCATATGCTTTAGCCAGTGCCAAGCCTTCGCCCTTTGGATCGTTGTCTTCGTGAACGGCGATCAGGGTAGGTACACCGAAGCCGCGTACGTATTCTGCGCGTACTTCAGAGCCTGGGCACTTGGGAGCAACCATGATAACGGTCAGATCGTCACGGATCTTCATGCCTTCTTCAACGATGTTGAAACCGTGAGAATAGGACAGGCAGGCCCCTTCTTTCATCAGCGGCATAACAGCATTAACAACAGAGGTGTGCTGCTTATCGGGAGTCAGGTTCAGAACCACGTCTGCAGTTGGGATCAGCTCTTCATAGGTACCGACAGTAAAACCGTTTTCGCTGGCATTCTTCCAGGACTGACGCTTTTCAGTGATTGCTGCGTCGCGCAGTGCGTAAGATACATCCAGGCCACTGTCACGCAGGTTAAGACCTTGGTTCAGACCCTGAGCACCACAGCCGATAACAACCATCTTCTTGCCTTTCAGTGCGGCAACGCCGTCTGAAAACTCGGAGATGTCCATGAAACGGCACTTGGCCAGCTGCTCTAGCTGCTCACGAAGGGGCAGGGTGTTGAAATAATTGTTAGGCATTCTGATATTCCGTCTGATTGGGTATCTGTCCGGTTGGCAAATACGTCAAAATTTAATTGTCTACCGCTAACTGATTTGTCTTATTAGAGGAAATGTTTCTGAATCAGTATTCCATGATTTCTAATCGAGTACTTCAGTCATATCAGCTCAGGTAGAGTCTGGCAAAGTACGAGAGGCTTTGCATTATAGACTGTACCGTTACGAAATGAGCTATGTTCTTAACGAAAAGCAACGGTGCTACGCTATGGAGCTACTTTAATACAAAGTAGCTCTTTGCGTAAATTGATATATATGCACTGTTATATTTCAAAATATGAAATATAGTTTGTTGGGTGTAGCCAGAGTCAGCTAGCTTGCTGAACTCTAACGGGGAGGGCAGAGGTCGTCATATTCTTGACCAGATAATTCAACAATACTCCGTACATGGGAATGAATAGCAGCAGGCTGACCGTTAACTTAAAGCCGAAATCTACTAAGGCAATTTCAGTCCAATGTTCAGCCATAAAAGGGTCCGGGCTCTGATAAAAGGCAATGGCAAAAAATGCCAGGGTATCTAACGCATTACCTAATACCGTCGAGCAACTGGGGGCAATCCACCAACGACTGTTGTGACGAAGCCTGTTAAAGACCTGGACATCCATGATTTGTCCCAGCATATAGGCCATGAAGCTGGCAATGGCGATACGTGCAATAAACAGGTTGAACTCTGCCAGCTGGCCGAAGCCCTGGTAGACCCCTTCGTAGAATAATACCGATAACCCATAGGACAGAACGAGTGCTGGAATCATTACCCGCAGGATTATACGACGGGCCAATGAGGCACCGAATATGCGTACTGTCAGATCTGTAGCCAGAAAGATAAACGGGAAGGAAAAAGCCCCCCAGGTTGTGTGTAGACCGAAAACAGTAAATGGGAGCTGAACCAGATAGTTACTGGATGCGATGACCAGCAGGTGAAAAAAAACTAAAAATATAAGAGCGTTACGTTGCTGCGCAGAATTAATAAGATTCATTTGAAACCCTTTTTGTCATTGGGGGCGAGGGAACCCAAGCATTGTGAGAAGCCAGTAGTCGGCCAAGCGGAGGCAAATTATACAGTAATAATTTTTTTGCTGCCAGATTGTATACATTATTTGTTTGTTATGGGTACTTTTTAAAGAGACGTTATTACTACTTTCTGAAAATCTGTTCTTCGACCTTCAGGCCTGTTAATTCCAGTATGCCTGTAATTGTTGTCTTGATGTCTAATCGCTCTGAAAGCCAGAGGCTGAATGGATTTGTCCATAGGTTCCCTAAGGATCCTGAGAACATAATGGACTTATTCGAAGGTTTCCTAATATATTAATCTGATAATTAAGAAGCTATCGATAGTGTTTTATGGACAGGACTGATTAAAAGAGCCGACAAAGGAGAATCAAATGGAAGGGTATATCGTCACAAAAGAAGAAATAGACAGTTATAAGGGAGTTGAAAAGACGCATTTTCTTAATGCCAATGCCCAGAGAGTAAACAAATCTCTAGGTGATCTCACTGGCTTGAATGGATTGGGTTTTCATATCATTGAGGTACAACCGGGCCATGACACTACAGAGCCACATGTGCACTATTTTGAAGAGGAATGTATCTATGTTTTGGAGGGCGAGGCGCTGGCATCAATTGGTAGTGAAGTCTTTCCAGTAAAAGCGGGTGATTTTATTGGATACAGAGCTGGTGGGCAGTCACACAGCATTAAAAACACAGGTCACAACGTCTTCAAATGCATCGTTGTTGGTCAACGGTTAGATCATGATGTTGCTGATTATCCCGACCTAAAAAAACGTATATACCGAAACAAGGGGCAGCACTGGAATCTGGTGGATTTGGAAAATGTTGTTGAGCCAGTGGCGGGAAGAAAAGTGTAAGGGTCTTTGTTTATAGTACGAATTTCTGCCGGGTCGGTGGGGTCACTACCTCATCAGACCGAAAGCATTAAAATTACCCCTGCCGCTTAGGCACTTCCCTCGAAAGCAGCCTGCAAGCCAGGCATCAACGTCAGGTGGAGGGACAAGGCCAAAGCCCTGTCCCCTGTTATCGACTTTATATGATCGCCAACTCTGTAGCCTGAGCGCCGCTGCTGTCGGTCACGCCCAGCAAGGTCAGTTCATCCCCCGCAGCCAGGAAGCGGTCGTGATACTCACGGGTGGCGGTGGTGGCGGTGACCCATAAATCCACCACCGAGTCCTGGGCTCCGG
>NZ_MIEQ01000091.1 GCF_001968815.1 Motiliproteus sp. MSK22-1
TTGCCGGCCTTCACCGGTGATGAATCAATTCAAGTCGGACCGGCCACCATGGTGCCGCAGAACCTCTGGATCATGGGGGTGACGCTGGTGCTGGTGCTGGTGGTCCGTTATTTCTTTGATCGCACGATGCTGGGGAAAGCCATTCTGGCCTGCTCCTGCAATAAAACCGCGGCCAGCCTGGTGGGCATTAACGTTAAAATGATGCTGCTGACCTCTTATGGGTTGTCGGCCGCCATTGGAGCGATAGCCGGATTGCTGATTGCACCGATTGCCTTTACCTCTTTTGATGCCGGTACCATGCTCGGGCTGAAAGGATTTTCGGCCGCCATTCTCGGAGGCATGGGCAGTTCCATGGGCGCTGTTGCCGGGGGACTGGTGCTGGGGATGCTGGAGTCTCTGGGGGCCGGATTGATTTCATCCGGGTACAAGGATGCGATGGCCTTTGTGATTATTCTGGCCGTACTGTTCTTCAGACCGAGCGGATTGTTTGGCCACAAGTCGGTGGATCGTGTATGAAACGTCTCAGTGGATTTTATGGCTATGCCGCGCTGGTGGCGATGCTGCCGGTGCTGTTTCCGGATAACTACTTTGTCACCGTTGTCGGTGCAACCATCCTGCTTAACATTATTCTGGCGGTAGGACTGAACCTGTTTATTGGCTATGCGGGACAGATCTCTCTGGGGCATGCGGCCTTTTTCGGCATGGGGGCCTACACCTCGGCCATCATGACCACCCGCTATGGCTGGAACCCCTGGCTGGCGATGGGGGCCGGGCTGGTGCTGGTCTACATCGTTGCCAACCTGGTCTCGCGACCGATCCTGAAACTCAAGGGGCATTATCTGGCGATGGCCACGCTCGGTTTTGGCATCATTGTGAACATCATTATGGTGCAGGAGGCGGGGTTGACCGGGGGGCCGGACGGTCTGGGGGATATCCCCACTCTGTCGCTGTTTGGTTTCGAGATCGACTCGGATCTGCGCTGG
>NZ_MIEQ01000092.1 GCF_001968815.1 Motiliproteus sp. MSK22-1
AACATGGGGCTGGTGATGCAGATCTCGGATCGGGTACTGGTGCTGGGCTTTGGTTGTCTGCTGGCCGAAGGCACCCCGGAAGCGGTGCAGAACAACCCTGAAGTGATCAAGGCCTATCTGGGTGAGGAAGTCTGATATGACCACAGAGCATCAAGCGAATCCTGACGTGATTGCTGAAAACCGAGCCCAGCCGCCGATCAGCCCCGCGACAGAGCCTTCGTTAAAAGTGACCGGGCTGAGCAGCCATTATGGACCGATTCAGGCCATTGCCGATATCAGCCTGGACGTCTATCCCGGTGAACTGGTGACGATAGTGGGGGCCAACGGTGCCGGAAAAACCACGTTGCTACACACCCTGTCCGGTGTTCAGAAGGCCACCGCAGGCTCGGTTATCTTTGAAGGGCAGGATATTACCAACCGGGCTGCCCACCGTATTACCGCTGAGGGGATCTGTCACTCTCCTGAAGGACGTCAGGTGTTTGCGCCCCTCAGTGTTGAAGACAACCTGCGACTGGGAGCATTTGCCCGCAGGGCCGATAAGGCTCAGCTGGAGGCGGAGATTGAGGGGATCTATGCGCTGTTTCCGGTGTTAAAAGAGAAACGGCAGTTAGCGGCCGGTACCCTTTCGGGGGGCCAGCAACAGATGCTGGCGATTGGCCGGGCGATGATGGGACAGCCGAAATTACTGTTACTGGATGAACCCTCGATGGGACTGTCACCGTTGCTGGTGGGGGAGATCTTTCGGGTGATTCAGGATCTGAACAGTCAGGGCGTGACCATTCTGCTGGTGGAGCAAAATGCCCGGGCGGCGCTACAGATCGCGGATCGGGGCTATGTGTTGGAATCCGGGCGGGTGGCGATCTCGGCGCCGGCCAGAGAGCTGCTGGAAGATGAGTCGGTGCGTAAAGCCTATCTGGGTCATTAAAAGAGAGCCGTTAAAAGAGGGTCAGTAAGAGCAGGGACCTGGAAGCACAGTGTATCTATTGGGCATTTATTCCAGCCGATGCCGTCAATAGCTTCCTGTCGGCTGGCCGATGGCAGCTTCAATACAGCAAAAGAATAAAAGACCAGAGGAACCAAGCAATGTATGTAGAAACCATAATGACCTCTGAAGTACTGATGGTCGAAGAAGACACCAAGATGAGTCATTTGGCCGGATTGATGCAGGCCAAACGGATACGGCATATGCCGGTGGTGAACGGAGCCGGGGAGCTGCAAGGCATCCTGTCTCACCGGGATGTGCAAAAAGCCTCACCCTCGGATATCACCACCCTGTCGGCAGGGGAGGTGAACTACCTGCTGGCGAAACTGACGGCCAAGGACATCATGCATCGCAAAGTGATCAGTTGCGCGCCGGATACGCTGGTGGAAGATGCGGCCTGCCTGATGCGGGAGAAAACCATCGGTTGCTTGCCGGTGGTAAAAGACGGCAAGCTTGAGGGGATCATCACCAGTGTTGATCTGCTGGACTTTTTTCTGGATATCACCGGTTGTCGTGAAGCCGGGGCGGCCCGGGTGGTGGTGCGACTGGAGGATCAAAAAGGGGTGCTGTCAAAGCTGCTGGCCTGTTTGGATGATCTGGGAGGCTATGTGGTGAGTGTGATGACACCGCAGCATCAGGAGCATGATGATGCCGGTATACGTAACGCCATTATTCGTTATAAGGCCGACAATCCGCAGCAGGTCAACGAGCAGTTAAAGGAGCGAGGCTATCAGTTGTTGAGTGAAGTGTTACCCTGCTGATCTCTTCAGCCATTTTTGAAGATCTTCGCGACAGTCAATATCAATCGCCGCTGCAGGCATGGGATACTCAATAACCTCAGGGGCGTTACTGTCGGGACAGTCGTTATCTGAATGGCTTCGATATAATAAGGATTTAGCACCCTGATCGCCGGTTAACGCCTGTAGCCTGGAGAAGCTGTTAGCTCCAAAGATGGCGGGAACACCACGCTTGTTTTGATAATAGCCACAGACAATATTGCTCCCGTTAAATCTGGTTATCAACTGCTGAAGCTCTGCTACTTCAAGGGCTATCTGGTCTGCCAGCAGAATCAGTACACCACTATAGTCTGGGGCCAAGCGGGAGACCCCCTGAGCGATCGAACTGCCCAGGCCATTAATCCAATCGATATGCTTTATTAAAGTAGCGTTTTGTATATCTGCGTTAATCCTGGCTGCAGAGATAGCGGAATGCCAGGCTCCTGTGACGACATAGACTTGATCGGGGCTGAGCTGATTAGCTTTATCTATACAGTGCTGTAATAAGGGTTTTCCTTCGATAATGGTCAGTTGCTTACAACTGCCGAAGCGGGATGCCTGCCCTGCAGCCATGATCATTACCGCTATTTGATTTGACTTTTTTACTGAAGTCACCCGCATCTGTTTCACCATATCCTGGGCCATGATATTCCAATACTACAACGAAGACTAAGCTGCCAGGTCTTTGTCTGGTGCTTTATCTGGGATGCAGGATGTTGTGCTACCAAGGATTCCGCTCAGAGAATGACCTGAGTGTCTTCTTAAGCTGGCATGACATTCTGCCAGAATTGACAGAGCGATACTCTCTGGAAGCTCTGCACCAATATCCAGTCCTGCTGGGCCTGCGATCGCTGTCTTTAACGGTTGCCCTGTTAGTTTGGCCTCTGTCAAAACCCGATCCCGACGACTTTCAGGACCTAATATTGCGAGATATTTCAGGGTATTGTCCTGTAAAGACTTTAGTGCCGATGCATCCAGCAAAATGTTGTGGGTCATCAGAACGGCTGCGTCGACAGCCTGGGTCCTGGCAAAAAGGGACAATTCTTCAACTGAACAATCTGGAATCCTGTCAGCGTCCATAAAGAACTCCCGACGGGCATTAGCAGGTCGTGGATCCCAAAGACTGACCTTCCAGCCCAGCTGGTGGGCAATGGAAACCAGTGGCCGTGCATCAATACCACCACCGACTACCAGCAAATGGGGGTCGGGTACAATGGGTGTTACCAGCCATTGCTGATCGCCTTCCTCTAGCAGTGTGGCTTTTGCCGGAGCCGGTATCGATGAGAGCTGTTCGGATGCGACAAACCGAGCCTCAACTGTGCCATCTTTATCTGCAATACGCTGATAAAAATAACCACACCTGCGCTCGCTGAGCAACTGATGTAATTGATCCAATCGCAGGAACTGATTGTCACTACGGATCGGTTGCAGAAGAATATGTACAGTTCCGCCGCAGCCAATACCCAGTTGAAATGACAGATCATCTTCGTCACTGCCATCGTAGCATAGCGTTAGCGCCTTTCCGCTTTGCATGACGCGTCTGGCGTGTTGCTGGATATCAGACTCCAGACAACCGCCACTGAGCATTCCAAACTGTTGACCAAGACTGTTAAACAACATCATAGCACCGGGTTTGCGGTAACAGGGCCCCTCGGTTTTATATACAGTCCCCAGTACCCATTCACTTTCATCACGATGCTGATGCCACTGTGCAAGAAGATGAGATAACTGATTTGCCATGTCTGCTTCCTCAAAAAGTCGAGTGGAATAACAAGTGCAACAGAGAACAGGGGCAATAGGGTGTGCCCCCGTTTCCAGCTAAGTCCGCAATCAGGACAGTTTCAATGGCAACTTGTTGAAGTGCTGCCCGGTCAGGTCTGTCAGAGCATTTGCAACCGCTGGTGCAATGGGAGGAGTACCTGGCTCTCCTACTCCAGTCGGTGGCTCGGCAGAGGCGACGATATGCACTTCTATCTCGGGCATCTGTGTTATTCGTAGTACCTGATAATCATGAAAGTTTGATTGCTTAACCTGACCGGATTCATCCAGCGTAATTTCACTCATTAGAGCAGGGGATAAGCCGAAGCCTATACCGCCTTCCATCTGCGCTCGGATAATATCGGGGTTTATCGCAATACCGCAGTCCACTGCACAGACTACTCTTTCCACCTTGAAGTTTCCGTCTGCCTGTAGCGATACTTCTGCTACCTGGGCTACGTATGTATTAAATGACTTATGTACGGCGACACCCCGCCCCCAGCCCTTTGGCAGCGGGGTGCCCCAGTTTGCCTTTTTGGCGACAAGTTCCAAAACGCCCCGATGGCGAGGATGTTGTTTCAATAGCTTGAGACGAAAATCAACGGGGTCCTGTGCTGATGCTCTGGCCAGTCGGTCGATAAACACCTCTGTAGAGAAAGCAGTATGTGAGTGGCCGACAGAACGCCACCATTGAATAGGGACCTGAAGGTCAACGGTATGCAAGTCAACGTGAAAATTGGGAATCTGGTAGGGTAGGTTGTAAGCTCCTTCTACTGAGGTCGCATCAACACCATCTTTTACCATAAAGGCTTCGAATGCCGTACCTTTTGCAATAGACTGGCCGACTATCCGCTGATCCCAGGCAATCAGGTTGCCGCTATCGTCGAGCCCCGCACGGATTTTATGGAAATTCATCGGCCGGTAATAGCCTCCACGGGTATCGTCTTCTCGCGTCCATACCAGCTTTATTGGAGTACCTGTAACGGCTTTGGCGATGTAAGCTGCTTCCAGTACATAGTCGGATTGGGGGTTGGCACGGCGACCGAAGCTACCTCCGGCATAGAGCATGTTTATTTTGACCTGTTCTGGAGCGATGCCCAATGCGTTGGCTACGGCACCTTGATCCATCGATTGAACTTGCTCTCCATTCCATATTTCACATCCCTGTTCATTGACCCGTGCGACGCAGTTCATAGGCTCCATGGCTGAGTGCGCCAGGTAGGGAAATTCATAGCTGGCTTCGATCAGTGTCGCCGCATTAGCAAGGCTGGCATTAATATCACCATCGCTACGTGCACTGATACCGGGTTCTTCAGCCAACCTCTTAAATTGATCCATCAAGGCTTTTGAATCCTGTTTGATGGCTTGGCTTTCGTCCCAGTCAAGCACCAATAGATCACGGCCCTGCTTCGCACTCCAGAAATCTTTTGCCAGTACGGCTACACCACTGGGAATCTTAACAACGTTTACAACACCCTTAACTGTGCGCGCTTTACTGTCATCAAAACTGCGTAGCCTGCCACCGAACCGAGGAGGATGAGCGACTAATGTCGTGAGTAGACCCTCCATTTTTACGTCTTGTGTATAAATGGCCGAGCCGTTGGTCTTACCTCGGTCTTTGCGTGGAAGTGAGCGACCAATAAGTACAAAGTCCTTGGGGTCTTTCAATTGTATTGAATCTGTTTCCGGGATGGGTTGCTGGGCTGCCAGCTCGGCCAGTTCGCCAAATCGGGCACTGTAGCCCTTTTGGTCATGACTGACGACGCCTTTTTTTACACTGATCTCTGCCGCTGGAACCTGCCATTTGATTGCAGCAGCTGCCACCAGCATTGTTTTCGCGGTAGCGCCAGCGATACGCATCTGTTCAAAAGAATTTGCAATGGCTGAGCTGCCTCCTGTCCCTTGAGCGCCCCAGTGCAGATTTTTATAGCGTGCTGTATCAGCGGGTGCTCCTTCGGGCTGGATCTGATTCCAATCAGCATCCAGTTCTTCGGCTATCAGTGTTGATAGACCGGTAAATGTTCCCTGACCCATCTCCAGATGTTTCATTACCAAAATAACTTTGTCGTCACTGCTAATGCGGATAAAGGCGTTAGGAGCGAAACTGCCATCCTTCCCCGTGTTCTCTAATCTGTTGCGACCTGAGTCTGAACCTTGAGCCAGGACAGGAGGTATGTTTACAGCTATGGTTAAGCCGGTGCCCACTCCAGTCATTAGTTTCAGGAAGTCACGTCGATTGCTAAGCGTTACTGATTCCTGACTTGTCTGGTTATCAGTTGCTGCTGTAAAAGAAGATCTGGTGTACATCATGCGCTTATCCTCAAGTCAGTTGTGTAGCCGCTTGTTTAATGGCTTTACGAATCCGTACGTAAGTCGCGCAGCGACAGATATTCCCTGCCATGGCAGTGTTAATTTCCTCATCGGTAGGATCAGTGTTCTGTTCCAGCAGGGCGGTAGCTGACATAATTTGCCCCGATTGACAGTAGCCGCATTGAGCGACTTCCAATTCTGTCCATGCCTGTTGAATGGCTTTTGCTGCAGGTGAGTTAACACCTTCGATTGTGGTGATTGACTTGCCTGCCGCTGCTGACAGTGGGGTTACACAGGATCGGATTGGCTGCCCATCAAGATGTACCGTACATGAACCACAGAGTGACATCCCACAGCCAAACTTAGTCCCGGTCATCTGAATGTGGTCGCGAATCACCCAAAGCAGAGGTGTGTCAGGTGTGGCGTCGATGGGGTGGTCAACACCGTTGACCTTAATTGTGACTGGCATAGCTCTCTCCTGATAGTAATCCCTGAACTATTTATTGCTGGATGTTTATTACGAACAACCTGTTGCTGTTTGGTTGTCTTTTAAAAGTGGGCTCAATAACGAACTGAGTACCGGTTGCTGCTGTCAATTACTGGTGTTCTTTACTATGGCTCCAGATAGGGATAAATGGTTATCACGATCTTCCAAACTATTTGCACAATAATCCAAAGTTGCTTCTGGCTTGTGGAGTTATGGTTTGCTCAAGTGCCATAATTCTTTCCAGGGTTATAGTGTAGCCGTAGAGCCTTAAATCAGTATTTTCAAAACCTGATCAGCATTGTTGTTTTAATAAAGAAGTGGGAGAAACGGAGTGGAAAGTAACTTTGAACTGGCTTCAACCATTGCTCGGTTTACTGATCAGGAAGGCCTAAATCCAACCAGGATAAATGGTTTGATGCTCTATCGTTCAGACACTGTGCAACCGCGGACTCCGGTGATCTATGAGCCTGCTGTCTGCCTGGTTGCTCAAGGGCGTAAACAAATACACTTCGGTGAAAATTCTCGTAATTATGATCCCTGCAATTATCTGATTAACTCCCTAACCATGCCTATAGAAGCGGAAGTGCTGGATGCTAGTCCGGAAAAACCCTATTTGGGTTTAAGTCTTGCGGTGGATCGTTCAGTTGTCAGTCAGTTAATTATGGATATGGATCGGGTTGATGTGAAAGCAGACCATCCTGAAGTTCAGGATATTATTAGAGCGACTGCTATTACGGATCGATTACAACAGTGTTTTGTCCGATTGATTGAGTGTCTGGAACAGCCTATGGATCGAAGTATTCTTGGGGCAAGTCTGCAACGGGAAATTTTCTATGAAGTTTTAAAGGGACCTCAGGGGCCACTGCTTCGCAACTGTGTTGCCAATCATGCAGGTGCTAATCGCATAGCCGGGGTCGTGCATTACATCGAACAGCACTACCAGAAGCCGCTGGATATCGAGTCAATTTCCAAGTATGCAGGCATGAGTTCTTCATCATTGCATGAGCATTTTAAACAAGTCACTTCCATGTCTCCGATGCAGTTTGTTAAAAGTTTACGGTTGCACCGGGCACGTAGCCTGTTATTGAATGGCAACCAGGCTAGCGAAGCTTCTTATAGTGTCGGCTACAGCAGTCCATCTCAGTTTAGCCGCGAGTTCAAGCGCTTTTTTGGCGACACACCTCGTGAAGTCCAGGCAGCGGTGGCGAGGTAATTTCCAAACATCCTGGTGGTCGATGGTTTGACTATTATTGCTGGTGACAGTCACTGGTTGTTATTGATGATCGTCACTGATTGTTATTGGTGACGATCAGAGACAGTTCCTGAGGTTGCTGGCGGGCCAATAAGTGCTGATACGTCTCCCAGTCTGTTGGTTTGTGTAGCAGGTAACCCTGGGCTAGATGGCAATGGCGTGCGGACAGATATTCCAGCTGTTGCTGAGTTTCGACACCTTCAGCGACAACCGTCAGGCTGTACATTTCAGCCAGCGACAGGATTATATCAACTAACCGATTCTCTTTGCTGTTATCAACGTTGGAAATAAAGCTACGATCAATTTTTAATTTATCGATGGGATAGTGAATCAATTGATTAAAGGCGGTATAACCGGTTCCAAAATCATCCAACGCCAGGCTGATGCCAAGATCCTTTAACGCTCTAAGGTGCGTGATACTGGAATCATCGGCGTTCACTAAGCTGGTTTCAGTCAGTTCCAGCTCTATTTGAGAGGCTGCAATTCCATGCCGCTGCAGGCAGCCATCAAACCATTGTACAAATTGAAAATTAAGCAGCTCAATGGCAGAGATGTTGATCGACAGTGTTTGGATCTTCCTCTGCTCCTCAGTCAAGGTTGAAAATTGACTTAATGCTTGTTCTATAACCCAATAGTCGATGTCTCGAATCAATCCGTACTCTTCAGCAATAGGGATAAATTGATCAGGACCGATATTTGCCATACCAGAGTGAGTACAACGAATTAAAACCTCTGCACCGACATAGCTATCAGTGGCTATATCATACATTGGCATGAAAACCAGTTTGAATTGGTTGTCTAGTATCGCTTCCCGAAGGGTGCTTTCTATATGGGTTTTGGTTTCTGCCTGCTGGTGTATCTTATCGGTAAAAAACTGGAAGCGATTTTTACCCAGGGACTTGGCTTCACGCATGGCGGCATTGGCGTGATTGAGCAACACTTCTGAAGAGTCGCCGTGGTTTGGAAAAATAGCAATCCCGACACTGGCCTGTATTTGAATTACGGAACCACTTTCCGTCAGCAATGTTGATAGCCTGGCCATCAAATCCTGAACAATAGACTGGGCTTCAAAGTCTGAGAGATCTGCGATAGCGAGAACAAATTCATCAGCTGAGGGGCGAGATAATATCCATTGATTTCCCGCTGACGGCTCTAGCTGGTGAGGTTCTATCGTGTCCACGATAGTGCGGCTGACAGCTACCAGCACCTGATTACCAATACTATGACCAAAGCAATCATTAACCCGCTTGAAATTATCCAGGTCAATTGCAAATACTGCCAGACTTTGATTTCGTTTAATTAACGTTGGTATCTTTGATGTGAGCCATTGTATAAGTCCCCGGTGGTTTAATGTCTCTGTCAGAAAGTCTTCCGACAGCAGTTTCTCAAGTCGCTGTTGTTGAGATACCAAAGTGACAGTGAGAGAAGCAACCAGTACTACGGTAATAAACAGTCCCAAAAAGAACTTGGCAGCGAGCATTCCTCCCAGATGCTCTGCCGCAGCAAGAACACCAAAAACGGATAGTAATATACTGTATATACAGGCCCTGCGGACAGGATGAACGATGAACAAACCCGCAATGGCTGGATATAGAAACAGTACGCCACGCACCCCTATTTGATGGCAGGCAATGAGTAAGGTGACGCTTAGCGAAAGTAGAAACGACTTCGCGATGATTTTATTTGGTTTGTCTTGTAATGCCTGAGCTAAAGAAACAGCTAACAAAATTGCACATACTGCGGTGCCAATGCCAATGTATGTACTCTCAGTCAGTAGATGATGTAACGCATAAACCACTAGTGGTATTAGCACTACGGTATGAAAAATGATTCTGACTTGCTTTGAAAAAGTATCTGCGTAGAGCATCTGCCGGGTTCCTATGATTGGCAGAACAAGAAGAGAGTAATGCCATAGAAGCAGCCTACAGGAAGCGCTAGCTTTACAACGGTCTTGGGTAACACTAGCAGGGTATTGCTAAAGATACCCAATTAGATCGGGTAGATTTTTGATTGGAGAGCATGGCTCGCAGAGCCTGAGTGTTTGATAAAAGGCATAGAGCTTGCGTCAGAGTGCATTCAGTTTCCTGTTCTGTCGATTCTTCTGGTCCATGGATGGTAATACCAGATGATTAATCCAGTTTTTGATTTCTTGTTGGCGTATGTCAGTGTTGGTGAGGTCGGGACTGATACCAAGACGCCAGGCGATATCTTTGCGTGATGCATCCCGGTGTAGCTTTTCCAGTTCTTTTACAAACACATCTGCGCTTTCTTCAGAGTCAAAAAAGCCTCTTTTTGTATGAGCCTCCCGGCGACAGTGGCAGAGTGTGGCAAGTTCATGCAAATCATATTCGGGGTGATATTGGACTGCCCAGAAAACCCCTCCCTGATATGTAACGCTAACTGCCTGAATTTTAGAGTGATCGTTACCTGCCAATACCTGAGCGCCTGGGGGTAAGTGAGTTATTTCATCACAATGACTGATAAAGCCATCAAATACGCTTTTCTTGTCCTGAAACAGAGGGTGACTTCTGCCTTCCTGTGTCAAAGCTATGGATCGGGCTATACCGAATTCCATGCCAGCGGGGTGGGCAGCACAGCTCCCCCCGGCAGCGGTGACCGCTAACTGTGCTGCCCAGCAACTACCAAATTGGGGTATCCGTGATTTGAATAAGGTTTGTGCCAGATCTATCTGTTGGGAAACTTCAGGAACATCCTGGTAGATCGTCAGGTTTGACCCAGTCCAGACGATCCCATCGTATTGAGAAAGCACCTGCTCGCTTGGCAGGGAGGCTGGATTGTCTGCGCCGAACAGGATATCGATCCGACTTCCTGGTGCACACTGCTGAAGCACTTTTTTATAGAGCTCTCCTGCTACACTCGCTCCACCGGCCTGAAGTTCTTCGCGAGCTGGTTCTGGATAGCCATCAATGACTAGAAAAACTGGACTTTTATCCGTCAACACAGAGTCTCCAGGCAGGTTTTAAATTCAATTTCTTTGGTTCTGGCCAATCCGGCCTGTTTTGATCTGTGTAGCTAAAGCTTGTTTGCCACTCTAATCCGGTACTCTGAGCCGATACTAGGGCAGCATTGGTTTTTTCGTTATATCCATTTTATACCAATTGATAAGTCCAATTTGTCTGTGTTGTGATATATCAGCTTTGCTGAGAAAGCAGTTATTTTTCTATTGACATTTCTAAATGATACTTGCTAGTTTGAAATAAGGCTTGCTTCGCATTAGATGTGTCTAATGTTCTATGAGATCCACAATCAAACACCTGTGGTAAGGCTGCTGTCTTCATTTTTACGTAAATTAAATCATAGTTAACAATGCTTTATCTCAGTTTTGAGATAAAGCAGGCAGTTGCTCTGTGTTGGTTTTTACGTTGTATTTTAATGTTCGAAAATATTCGTAAAAGAATATTTCATGTTTGGCTTTGCGGTGACAAGACTGTATTTGTAGTGACAAGACTGTAGATGTTGTATTCATAAATATGAAATATTGAACACATATAGTGTGGCGGGGCGACATCGATATCGCATTAAAGAACAGTTCTGATGGGTTCACAATCACCAATAACGATACACTGGAGCATAATAACAATGAAGAAACCGATGAATAAGACAGCCTTAACTGTGCTTGCGGGAACATTGGCGCTGGTCGCCTTACCGTTGAAAGCAGAGACCCTGAGATTGATGACATGGGGAGGGTATGCTCCAGATAATGTTGTCGAAATGTTTGAAAAGGAAACCGGCATTAAGGTTAAGGTGACCAAGTCGAATAATGAAGGAATGATTTCCAAGCTACGAGCAACTCGTGGTGCAGGTTTTGATTTAGTTCAACCCAGTCAGGATCGAATTGTGAGTGCCCAGGCCGATTTTAATATCTACAAGCCTATTGATCTGTCGCAGATTGACACCACTCAGATGGTGGGATCAATGCTGGAAGCCACCAAGAAGAGTACTACCCACGAAGGGAAGGTATACGGAGTTCCACATGTCTGGGGTACAAGCGGGCTTGTGGTAAATCGTGATATGGCGAGTAACGTCAGGGACTATACCGATCTTTGTGGTGCTGATGTAGCGGGAAAGGTTTCATACCGACTGAAACGTCCTACCTTGATAGGTTTTGCTTTTGCAATGGGTGAAGATCCATTCGCGGCCTACGGCGATAAAGAAAAGTACAGCCGGATTATGGATAAAGTAGAGAAGAAGCTGATCAGCTGTAAAGCCAACGTGAAAACTTACTGGAGTGGTGGTGATGCCTTGATCAACCTGGTTCGTTCCGGAGAAGTTCATGCAGCCATGGCGTGGGATGCCGGCGGTTGGAAAATAAATAATGAAAACAAATCTGTCACCTTTGTTGCTCCTCGCTCCGGTGCTCTGGGTTGGATCGATACATTTGCCTTGCCACGTAAAACTAAAAACGAAGCCGCTGCATACAAATGGATTAACTTTGTAATGCAACCGAAGGTAGCAGCGATGATTACCGAGTCTGCCGGTAACTTTACAGCATCCAAGGGGGCTGATAACTATGTTAATGATACGCTTAAAGCTCAGTATCAGGAGAGTTTTCCTTCGGCTGATGTAGATAATATTAAGTGGTATCCACCGGTTCCAGCAGGCCTGGAAGAAATAGAAGGTAAAGTATTGGATCGTGTAAAATCAGCAGGATAATCGCTGCAATAACAGATCAAGTTACAAGGAAGTAACATTCCCGCGTCTGAAAGCGGGGGATGAATAGGGGGAATAAAATCCTTTAACAATTTATTTGCCCTTGATTGTCTCGCGACTTCCTTTGGTTTTTTGCCAGTATCTTTTGCATGTATTTTCAGGGCCAGTTATGACCACCAGCTCCCCTATCGATCTCATTGATCTTGAGTGTCGGCAGATAAGAAAAACTTTCGACCGCTATTTTACAGCGGTGGATGATGTGTCTTTCAGTATTCCCAGGGGATCATTTTTCTCTATTCTGGGTCCTTCTGGCTGTGGAAAAACAACCCTTCTCCGTATGCTCGCAGGTTTTGAACAGCCGACCAGTGGTGAAATATTTATCAAAGGAAAATCGGTCACTCGTACACCGCCAAACAAAAGACCTGTAAACATGGTATTCCAGCATCTGGCGCTTTTTCCGACGATGACCGTCGCGGAAAATATTGCCTACGGACTGCGTCGGCGCCGGGTGGGGAAGAGTGAAATAGCTGACCGCGTCAAGAGTGTTTTGAAACGGGTGGGATTACCTGATTCTGGGTATAAGAAAATTGATCAGCTGTCAGGAGGACAGAAGCAACGAATAGCGATTGCACGTTGTCTGGTTTTAAATCCAGATGTTTTACTGTTAGATGAGCCTCTTGGCGCTCTCGATCTAAAACTCCGGGAGCATATGAAAGTTGAGTTAAAGCAGTTGCAGGAGGAGTTTGGGACGACCTTTGTGTACATCACCCATGATCAATCTGAAGCTTTGGTTATGTCAGATCAGGTCGCCGTGATGAATAATGGGGTTTTTGAACAGCAAGGGGCTCCCCGGGATCTTTACTATCAGCCGCAAACTGCGTTTGTGGCGGGTTTTGTTGGAGAAAGTAATCGCTGGTTGGGAAAAGTAACCAGTACCAATCATGCAGGGATTGAGCTGATGACCGACTCGGGGCTCAAGCTAAGCGGACAATTCGGAGCAGAGCAGTCACTGGTTGTCGGAGATCGGGTGGAGGTCTTTGTTCGCCCTGAGGCTATTAGTCTTAGCCGGGGAGGCGGTGATTCCAAAGGACAGAACAGACTACGGTGTGATGTCGGTAATGTGCTCTTTGATGGGGCTAAGAGTCAGGTGCTTGTCGTTGATCCTGTGACCGATGGTGAAATAACGGTCAGTCTTCCACAGACGGCAGATTTTGCCAGTTTAATCCGTGGTGAACCGCTGGCGCTGGCCTGGACTGCTGAACAAACCCGATGTTTTCGTGCTGAGGGGTAGGCTGTTATGAGAACTTCGGGTGGATTTCGCTTAGGTCTGATGTTGCTGCTAAGTCCAATGTTGCTGTGGTTGTTGCTGTTGATCATTCTGCCCCATATAAATATGGGGATTATTTCACTGAGTGAACGTGTTTCGTCTAACAACTATGTATTTAGTCTGAATAACTATGAAGAATTCTTTGCTGAATCTTTGTATTGGAACACATTCTTGCGTACTGCATTAATGAGTATTCTAGCCACCATTCTGACTCTGTTGATAGCCTTTCCTGTTTCTTACTATATTGCCAAAATGCTCAAGGGGCGCTCTAAGGGATTGGTGTTTGCACTTTGTTTGATACCTTTCTGGGTTAGCGAGTTAGTACGTACTTATGGATGGATGATCTTGTTAAGAGAGTCAGGAGTTTTTAGTAATTTCCTTCAGTGGCTTGGATTGGCGGATGGTCCAGTAGAGTTCCTTTATAATGATATAGCCATTATGGTCGGTCTGGTTTATACCTCTATGCTGTTCATGGTTGTACCTTTGGTGACCACTCTGGATAGTTTGGATAACAGCTATATTGAAGCAGGATACGACCTGGGCGGTAATGGCTTCACTGTGATGCGCGAAATAGTTATTCCTCATGCGACTCCTGGAATTGTATCCGGGTGTATTGTTGTATTTATGTTGACGCTGGGCAATTACCTGACTCCGGCGTTACTGGGGGGCAAGGATAGCCTCTGGTTTACCGAACAGATCTTTACACAGTTTATTACTCGTTTTAACTGGGAGCAGGGATCTGCTTTTGGAATACTGTTGCTGGTTTTATCTTCGTTGATTGTCTGGCTTGGTTTGAAAGTGACCCGCCAGTCCTTCACTCGCGTTATGTCCTGAGGTACTGGCTATGATTCCGTCAATTCCCCAGAGTCGCCGTTTTCGCATAACCTACAATGCTTATGTGGTGTTGTTTTTTCTTTATCTTGCTGCTCCTCTGGTGGTGGTCGGGACCTTTGCCTTTAATGATAGTTTGTTTCCATCATTACCTTGGAATGGGGGGACGCTGGATTGGTTTCTGGGTGAGCAGGGGCCTAAGCTTGGGCTGTTTCACGATGAAGAGTTGTTAGAAAGTGTTGGTATCAGTCTGGTGGTCGCGACCTTTACTACGGTTTTGGCGCTGGCTTTAGCCTGCTGTAATGCTTTTTTATTTGAGCGGGAGAGTTTTCCGGGTAAAAATTTGCTGTATATCCTGATGTTGATGCCTCTGGTTATTCCCGGGGTCATTCTTGGTGTTTCAATACTGGTATTTTCAAGCAGCATTGCCAACTGGTTTGAGCTTCAGCTCGGCTGGGATCTGGAATTTCTGCTCCCAGGGACGACTTTGGTGATCATCGGTCAATTCGCATTTATCAGCACCATCTGTACGCTGATTGTTTCTGCCCGGTTACGTAAGTTTGATCAGAGCCTGGAAGAGGCTGCATTAAATTTAGGTGCTTCAAAACTTGAAGCTATCTACACTGTTACGCTGCCCTATCTGAAACCTGCCTTAATTGGTGCGGGCATTGTGAGTTTTCTGATGTCATTTGAAAACTTTAATACCACGTTGATGTTAGTTGGATCAGATGCGCCTCTGACTATTGCTATGTTTGATCGTCTGCGTGAAGGGGCAACACCTGTATTGAACGCAGTATCACTGATGTTGATGCTGGTGTCTTCAGTACTTGCGATAATTAGTCTGATTGTTCAGGGGAGCAAAAGATGAAATGGCTTTAATGACCGCTGAATTCAATTGTTGATTCCAAACCTCTGAAAGCTGCTTGAACAGAAATACAGGGTAACGTTTCGTCGTTTACAGCAGCAAGAAGCGTTAGGTGAGTCGGTGCTCTTACCTGCTGCGAAGACAAGATAATATTATTGTGGTCGGAAGGAGGGGGTTGGTTAGCTGCCGCGGATGGCTTTATTTCAGCACGGACACACAAGCAAAAAAAAGCAAGCCTTGAAGGCTTGCTTTTTTTTGCCCTCTTTAAGAGGGAAGGCTTGAAACGCGTACGCCGCAAGCCCTAAGTCAATCGAGCAATTAGATAGCTACGATGTTCTCAGCTTGAGGACCTTTTTGGCCTTGAGTTACGGTGAACTCAACTTTCTGACCTTCAGTCAGAGTTTTGAAGCCAGAACCAGAAATAGCGCTGAAGTGAGCAAAAACGTCAGGACCAGATTCCTGCTCGATGAAACCAAAACCTTTAGATTCGTTGAACCACTTAACGGTACCAGTAGTAGTAGACATAGTCATATCCTATTAATTCAAGAGTAATTAAAGCCTTCTAGGAAGGCAATTTGGCTGGAAGTGGTGCTGTTACTTATGAAGAACAGGACGAAGTACTGAAAAACAGGACATCGAAAATCTGTGCATAAATATAAGACGTACTTTCAAGCTGCAGGAATTATATACAGCTTTCGATCGGAGTCCAACCAAAATACGAGATAGTGTTACCGAAAAAGTAAAAATTCAGTAAAAAAGTGTGTTTGCCTTACGAAAATGACCCGGTGAATCGCGATTGCTACTGAAATTGTTCGATTTTTTATCGGTTCTGAGTTGCTGGAATCTGATAGGAGTCGAGCTGAAACAGGGGGTTTTAAATAACATTGTCAGAGTTTTTGATGGGGCATTGGTTCCCTGGCCTGAGTATTAATTGAGTTGCTTTTATCTGACGGAGTATTGCTTGGCTATCACAGCCTCGGGTTTGAAGTGTGTTTTTACATGCTTGTGAGAATACTGTAGAAGGTAGGGCTGTCAATGTCAGCTATAGATTGGTTTATAGCGGGGGATGTTTGTGTCATCGGCTGTACAAAGAAGATGGTGGCCAGGGTTGCCTGACCACCGCTCACTTTTCAACACAAAGTGTCGCACTTGTTATCTGAAATTACGGCTGCCTGATAGTATTTGAAGCTGATCTCATTGGATCTTATGAAGCTTACCTAATCGGATCTATATAGCAGACAGGATCTAGCCGTCTGCATTGATCTGAGTAATCAGCTCCTTCAGTACTGCTTCCGCCTGGTCGTTTGCTACCTGGCAGGTGCCCGCTGCGTGATGGCCTCCGCCTCCATGTTTTAGCATTAGTTCACCAATGTTGGTTTTTGAACTGCGGTCAAATATGGATTTGCCGGTAGCGAACACCGTGTTCTGTTGCTTAAGCCCCCAGAGTACGTGAATGGATATGTTGCACTCTGGATAAAGGGCATAGATCATGAAGCGATTGCCTGCCCAGATTGTCTCCTCATTACGTAAGTCCAGAACTACCAGATTACCGTGAACCGTTGAACAACGTTGAATCTGTTCTTTAAACTTGCTCTCCTGCTCAAAATACAGCTCAACTCGTTCTTTGACATCAGGTAATGCGAGTATCTGTTCGATCGTATGGTCCTTGCAATACTCGATCAGGTCCATCATCAATGCATAGTTGGAGATTCTAAACTCTCGGAAGCGCCCGAGGCCGGTGCGTGCGTCCATAAGGAAGTTCAGAAGTACCCAGTTTTCGGCATTGAGTACTTCTTCCTGACTGAATTGGGCAGAATCGCCCTTATCAACCGCCTCCATCATTTCATCCCAGGCTGCTGGGAAAGCTTTATGACCACCGTAATGCTGCCATACTACCCGCGCTGCTGAAGGGGCATCAGGGTCAATTACATGGTTGTCTGCTTTTTCATTGCGGATTGTTTCAGAGAGGTGATGATCAAAAGACAGATACACTCCCGGGACATAGGGCAGGTTGGTAGTGATATCACGATCGCTTATGTCAACCTTACGATCCTGCATATCCTTGGGGTGAACAAACTTGATATCGTCAATTAGGTCCAGATGCTTAAGCAACACTGCACACACGAGACCGTCAAAGTCACTTCGAGTAACGAGTCGATATTTTTCACTTGCCATCAGAGCACTTCCTTAAGATTGTACTTTCCTGAAAAAATACCACAGCTGGCAAGGACTCTAAAGTGTTTATCAGCGATAGAAAGCCAACTTCCCGGGTATGAATTGATGCATGGCAAGCGGATTCATTGTTAATAAGGAGCCGCTATCCTAATCAACAGCCATTATTTAAAAAACTGATCCTGCGGGGTAGCAAACAGTGGTAACAGTCAGTCAGAAAGTTGCCGCATGTCTATGGCAGGGTGATGCGTTTAAAACCTCTACCCAGACTCTTTAGCTTTGTTACAATGCGAAATCCGCTTCACTATCACTCGGGGGATTATATAAACTCGGTGCAGTGTATCGCTGTGATACCCGGGTAAAGATATAGTAGGCGCGATAGGTCGAACTTAAGGAGCAGTGAAAAGGAATAACTTCGCGACAAAAAATTATAAAAAGAACTTGTCGACACAAGCAGTACTGGCTAAATCCAGTGACTACTTCCGCAATATTCTCCTGGCACACACGGGAATTGGTAGCGGCTGCTAGATTGCATGCGGCGAGTCAATGAGCAGGAACTAAGGAGAAGTAGATGAGACGTGCATTCACCCTAATCACTTTACTTATGATAGCCGCTAACGTGCAAGCGCTCACGGTGATGTCTATCAATACTGAATGGTTCTGGGATGAGGAAAAACCCCATGAAGGAACTCAGCCTTTCGGTCCTAAGGGGAAGCCGCCTTCCACCAAGCAGGTAGAGTTAAAAGCTCTCGCTCTCGCCCAAATCATTAATCAGAATAAAGCAGATATTGTCGGCCTGGCAGAAGTGGAGGGACGGGCTGTCGTCAAGCGGATCATTCCGTATCTGGATGGTGAATGGAATATCGCCTTTAGACAAGGCAGAGACAGCAAGACTGGGCAGGATGTTGCGCTGATAACCAAGCTTGATCTGATAGCCGGTACCGTCACAAATTTCCCAGATGCCAAGGGGGTCTATAAGGGAAGGCAGGCACGCCCGACTAAGGTACTGGGGGTTGGATTGCGCCAAAATGGACAAAAGTACTTTGTGGTAATGACCCATTTTATCTCCAAGCACGATAAAAATGATAAAAAAAGATCCGCTCAGGCTAATGCCGTTGCTCGAGCTGTAGTAAAGCAGGCCCGGTCTTACGATCATATGATTGTCATGGGGGATATGAATGACACACCGAACTCCGTGACCTTAAGACAGATCAGATCGGCGGGGCTGACTTTAATCTCTGGGGAGGACGATTACTCTTACGTCTATAAGGGTAAAAAGGAGTTGATAGATCATGTACTGGTAAGTAAATCGCTGGCAGAGGGTGCAAGCTTTAAGTCCGTTGATCTGGGCCCTATCAGTGATCATCATGCTGTGGTCGCAACGTTGAAATAATGACAGTGTTTAATGGTTGTAAAGCGGAGGTTCTTATACGCATAGAGGCCTGGATTATTGTTTTATACAACAGTCCCTGCCCCTATGTGTTGGCTGTTGGGAGGATTTTCTCGATCCAGCGTTTTTTGAACTTACCGCAAGACTGGTTGAGCCCGGTGTTAAAAACTATAGGTCACGCCCAGCATCATCATCCAGGTGTTATCTCTGTTTACGATCGATGAATCTTTAATCTCACTGCTCAGCCAAGTGTAGTTTGCAGTGTGGATCAGCTGCCAGTTTTCATCTAAAGGCACCAGTAATTCGTACCCTATATAGGGGTTGACAGCGGCATCTGCCTTATAGGCCGCTCTGTTGGCTGTCGCTTCATTATTGCGAACGCCAAAATAGTAATCTGAGTAATCCTTACTTAAATAGTTAATGCCCACAGCTGGAGAAAACTCAGCGTAATCTCCGAATGACAGCAGATGACTATAACTGAAATCCGCAACGAAGCCTTTATGGCTACCGGATATATCATGTAGCCAAGCTGCGTTCAACGTTCCATTGCCGAGTTGATAGCTGATACTTAAGCCCAGGTCGATACTGGTATCTCGTTCGGCCATACCGGTAAAAAACGTTGAATCACCGCTGTCAAAACCACTACCCGTTGAGGTTAATGTTGCATATAAATTGATAGGAGATTCGTCGTCGCCTATTATTCGATAGTTCAAGCCCTCCGTTCCTATGCTGAAGTCCTCACCCTGATATTCAGCAATCAGAAAAGCAGCATTGTCATCCTTAAAGTCTTTGTAAGGTGACTCAAACGTGACTGCCCCAAGACCAAGACTGACATCTCCAGCCTGAGCTAACATTCCATTTGAAATCAAAGCGATGGCAGTGGCTGTAAGTAATACGTTCTTCATTAGATTAACCTTGTTAAACAAAATTCAGATAAGTTTGAAAGTGTGTGTTATTAAGTTTGAGCGTGTGTTGTTATAGGGGAACTATGGATCAGTTTCCTGGCCTTTAATCGGGCTGCTGGTCTAGCCGACTACTCGGTGACCTCGTTGCTGCATGCATTCGATAAGGATTTCTTTTCGTTCCTGGCGAGTGTCCCAGGCGCGGCCCCCTGCTCCGATTGCTGCGGTTAACAGTCCAGCTCCGACGGCCCCTTCCCAACCATCCTCCAGGCCACCAATGACTGCTCCAACACCCGCACCTAGCAGAGCTTCTGATTTAACATCGTCATTCAGGTAGTCACGCTGTTCTGCCAGTGCGCTGCAGGTGGCCAGGTCTTCTGTGTAAACAACATTTTTAGGTCCATCAACAATGGGTTGATACTGCGCAGCGGTGGAACCGCAAGCGCTGAGAAGCGCACAGCAACACAGCAAAGCAGTGATGTCACCTATATTGTGCAGGGAGTGATTGGATTGCATGATCAGCTTATGAATAAGTCCCATGGCTTTCGTCCTTTGCGATTGATGATGGGGCTAGAATAACTGGCTGAAGGTAAAGGTTCTGTGACTGAGGTGTATCTGAATGTATCGATTTGTTGCGACAGAAAATGACTTTGTTTTAAGGTGTTTATTTAACCAGCTGGCAAAGCCCCATGGTGAAAATACAGGGGCTTAATCAGAGAAGGGTTAGGGGAGAGAAATGGTGAAGCGTGCGCCACCTAGCGGGGATTCTCCCGACTCTATCGTTCCCGAATGAGACTCGATAATTTTTCGAGTGATAGCCAATCCTAAGCCGTACCCACCGGATTGCTTGTCGCGGCTTTCTTCAATGCGGGAAAACACTTCAAATATCCGTTGTCGATGTTCAACAGGAACTCCCGGGCCATCGTCGTCAACATGAATAACCAGAGAAAATGCGGAGCTGGGGTCTTTAACCGGTTCGACACGTATTTCATGGTGGGCATAGCGGCTGGCATTTCGCAGTAGATTTTGTAGTGCCCGAACCATGTCTCGTGAACGCATCAAATGGTAATCATGCTCTGTAATTCCCTTTGCGTTCAGAGTGATATCAGTATCACCGGCATAGCCTTTGGCATGTTCAATCAGTTTGTTGAACCAGGACAGCAGAGGAATGTTTTCTGGCTCGGCTAATGGAGCACTGCTTTCGAAACGAGCATAAACCAACAACTCATCAACCAGAGAATCAAGTTCGTCCACATCACTGTTAAGGCTGTCGAGAAAACGGCTGCGATCTTCTGCGTTGTCTGCGTCATCAAGCATTTCAATCCCAAAACGCATACGAGCAATTGGAGTACGTAATTCGTGGGATACGGCGTTGGTGAGCTCACGATGGCCGTTGATTAACTGGGATATTTGAATGGCCATGGTATTAAACTGTGATGCCAGTCCGCCAAGGGCTGAGTGGCGGCGGATACCGGCTCGAGCGGACAGGTCGCCAAGTCCGAATGCGTCGGCGGCACGACTGAGTTCACGAATGGATTTCCATAATGGAATAACCCATAAAAGGATTGCAATAGCTAATAAGGCTACCAGAATGAAGATGACAATGCTGTTTAACTTGGCCGTAGAAATAGGCAAAGGGATTGGACCGGCGGTAAGGATTATGTCGGTGTCGAATAAACGTTTATGGATCTTCCAGTCATGACTTTCTCTATCGACATAAAGGATTTTTCCAGCTAGCAGCCACTCTAATTGCTCAGTATTAAACAGTGACGGATCCAAATCCTGTAGCTCCAGAGGAAAGCCAAATCTAGGTCTCAATTCGGCGATAGTTAACGGCCATTGGCTTTGGGGTTGCTGCTTTAATTGTTGCTCAATCAGGTAGTAGGTTCCCTGAGATTCACGGTGAGCGGTTTCTGCTGTTGAGTCGCCGAAACTAATGGTTAAAACCCTATTGGTATCCTGATAGCGTCGATAATAAATTTCTGATTCCTGAATAATCTGAGTAACTGTTTGGCCATTCATGAGTTGCTGCCAGCTGTCATCATCCAGCCGGCTTGTCTCACGGCTCATCAGCGTAATCTGGTAACCGAAATGAGGTTGTATTTCAGCAATCGCGTTATCTTCCTGTACTATGTTGCTGCCTGCCGGACCCGCGATAGATTCGATCGAATCTTCAAGCAGCTCGAAGGTACCCTGGGAAACACGGGTATCAAATTCTGAGATTTCCTTGTTCAACAGTTTTTCCGGCAGGTATTCGACACCTGAGAGAACGGCAATACTGAACAATATAAGGATCAGATAGAGAGGGAAAAAAAGTCTAAACATGGTTATTCCAGGCATCCGCTACAAAAAGATAACCTTTGTTCCACACAGTTTTGATACGCTGTGGTTGGTGGGCATCATCTCCTAACTTCTGGCGTAATCTTGATATGCGGATATCGACCCAGCGATCGATGCCATCATAATCTATGCCTCGAAGAGCTTTTAATATTTGCTCACGGCTCTGCACTTCGCCTGCTCGAGCGGCTAAAAAACAGAGCAATTCAAATTCATTCGTGGTTAATTCGATTTCTTTTTTCATCAGCTCTACCTGGCGTGATGCACAATTGATTTGCAATGTGCCAAAATTGAGTCGCTGCTTAGCCTCCTGACTGGCAGGTTGATGATTACCGGCCCTGCGTAGTAAGGCATTAATGCGGGCAAGCAGGAGTCTTGGATGGACCGGTTTGGTGATGTAGTCGTCAGCACCTATTTCCAATCCAAAAATCTGGTCAATTTCTTCATCTCTGGCCGTTAACATCAGGACGGGGCCCTGATAACCGGATTGAATCTGCTTGCAGACTTCAATACCATCCAGGCCTGGTAGCATCAGATCAAGTATTACCAAGTCTGGTTGTTCTTCTAAAATACGTTTTACCGCAGTATCGCCACGGGGCTCATGATCGACCTGAAAACCTCGTTGCTGTAAATATTCCTGTGTGAGTTGCGCAAGTCTCCAGTCATCTTCAACAACCAGGAGATGTTGTCCGTTATGCTCTGTCGCCATTGTTCTTTTCTCTAGCTCACTGTTAGTCAGGTAATGCCAAAAAAGTGCCATCGTCGTACCCCAATGCGTCACTGAAAAGGGAACTGACCGTTGTCTATTAATCATAGTCTGGTGATTCTGACAAACTTGGACCCAGAATCATTATCGACTGATGCGTGAAGCGGTTCTAGCAGTAACAGGTATCAAAAATGTATCGATATGTACGGACTTTAAATATGGGGACTGAAATTTATGCTAAGCGGCTATTACTGCCGCTGGAAGCAAAGGCGTTGAAATAAAACCTATCACTCATAGGCTATAGTAAACGTGATATTGTCAGCGAGAGCTGGATAGCTGAATTCAAGGAGAGTTTTAGCGTAATGTTTTTTGGTTCTCTCATGTATTTTCTGTCAAGTAGAGATACTCCTGTAAGTATAAGTCTTCCATCGATACTGCATCATTTGCTGTTCTGTCCGTTGCGACGCTTGTCTATGCGTCGGAGGGGCGACAAATGGATGTATCTTCTTATCGCTGTTCTCCTGATTGATATGGATTCCGTTCGGGCGACTGAACAGCTAAACCCAATCAGATTTGGAATTATGGGGCAGTCGCCTTATGGTTTTTTCTCTGAAGCTGGTATTCCCAAGGGGTATTTGTACGATATTGCTAATGCGGTATTGGAAGAAGCGGGATTTTTGCAGGATACAGTGATTCTGCCACATAAGCGTTTAATGTCAGCCTTGATTGCCAAAGAGAGAAATTGCTCTCTGTTTGCCAGTACTCCTTTGATATCGGAACAGAATATTCTTGTTGAACCGATTGGTAAGTCTGTTCGTTTGGGCGTTCTTCCAAGAGCAGGTATTCACCTGAATGACTATGAAGATTTGAAAAGTATTTCTATCGCTGTTGCGAGAGGGGTCGCTTTCCATCCTCGTTTTGATAACGATAACACCCTTAATAAGGTCAAAACCAAAAACTATTACCAGGATGCCCTGATGTTGAAACGCGGTCGTGTGGAAGCGGTCGCCGGTGCGATAGGTAGTCATCTACATAATCTGAAAAAGATTGGTTGGGGAGCTGATAATGTCGGAACTCCACTGATCCTTACTGAGTTGCCCATATGGTTGGTCTGTATAAAGAATGATCTCAGCAAGGACCTGATTGGTCGCCTGCGAATTGCCGTTCAGAGCTTGCGTGAGAGAGGGGCCATTACTGATATTGTTGAAGACTATTTGGGGAAAGCTCATGGCGAGCTGCAATAGTCGGAATAGCAAGAGGAAAGTCATGAAGGTGTAGGGGCTGTTTTCTTACGAAGATCGTCTGTATTTAAAGCTGTTTTTATTCAAACCAGGATTTTTGCATAGCTTTCACGCTCCATATCACCTGCTTAAACGGTAAGTGATATGGGTGAAAGTTTTGGTTTAATCAGTTGATTCAATACCGGATGTGATAACGCCACACGTTGTTCGCTGTTGCGCCCGGATAGAATTTTGATGTATAGGTACTACTCAGAAGATAGTCGTCGGGAAGCCCGGAGATGGCTTAGGGGAAGCGTTACCAGCGGACCACTTTTCCTTGGTCAAATACCATTCCGGTCGCTGCCTGGCGATGATTGACAAAAATATTATTGATAGAAACTCCCAATCGCTTTGACACACTCTCAGCAACGATGCTGAGCATCTTCTCAATATGCGCCTTGGAGTGAAAGTCTGGAGCCAGCAAGTCAACCAGAATCGGGTGAGAGTTTTCCGGCTGATACTTTGGCGCCTTTCCAGCGACGGCATAATGTCCGGCGTTAAAGAACTCCCAGGTCGCGGAGACATGTTCGGCGGCGACATCGGTTCCTTTGGCGAAATCCAGGGTTATTGCTTCGACGACCGGCTGAATATCGATAGCTGTCTCAAATGGCAGTGATTTGATATGGATAAATGGCACGCTAATAGTCCCTTGGTTGGTTCTCCCGGTTCCCACCGCATTATGCGATGTAAAGAAGAGGGCGTTAAGAGGTTCCCGAAAGGTTTCATATTACTTTATATTGCTCAGTTTGCCGAAGAGAAAGCCTCCGGTGTGTCTGATGGGCTTTGCTGGTTGTAGGGAGGGCGCAATTCCTGTAATACTCTTTCGCCACTAATATTAATAATTGAGATATCTCATTTCTTCGAGATTTATAGACAACTACCAAAAAAGTTAAGGACAATTCTATGAAATCTATGCTGACAGCTTTGTGTCTAGCCGGTGTGACGACGGTCGCTCAGGCTGACTGGAAACTTAACCCTACTGACTCTGATTTTAATTTTTCATCGATCAAGAAAAATCATGTCTATGAATCCCATACATTCAATCGTTATCAGGGCTCTATCAGCGATAGCGGTGATGCTGTCCTAGAGCTGGATCTGACCTCTGTCAGTACGGGTATTGAAATTCGTGATCAGCGAATGCAAAGCATGCTTTTCGACACGGCTAAGTTCCCATCTGCAAAATACCAGGTGAGTTTAGATGCTGCTAGCCTGGATAGTCTTAAGGCGGGTGAACGAAAGCAACTGAAGATTGAAGGAACACTTTCACTGTTTGGAATTGAAAAAGCACAACCAGCTACTTTGAATGTCTTCAAACTGAGTGATGAGCGCATTCAGGTAAGCACGGCGAAGCCTATTGCATTGAAAGCTGCTGATTTTGGTCTGGATGGTGGCGTGGAAGCACTCCGAAAAATTGCTAACCTCCCTGTTATTTCATTGGTTATACCGGTGAACTTTAGTCTGGTTTTTGACAAAGAATAGGCGCTCCAGGAGGCTGGAATGGTGATTCAACAAATGTAGATCAGCCTGACAACAGCCTAGCCTATCATCTAGGCTGTTGTCAGTGAGGGGGGATCATTATAAGCCGTTAATTGAGTGCTTAAAGGCCCTCTAAAAAGAGCATGTTGCTTACAGTTATATAAGTCAGTTCGACATATTCGTTGGATTGTGTCATATCGATGAAAGCACCTGCTTGTGTTTTTTCACCTGAAGTGAGTGCTTCAACCCAAAAATCAAACCCTGATGGGTCGGGTTCTCTGCCAAAGACACCACTATAAATATGCGTGATTAGCTCTTCGTTGCTTATAATGTCATCAGCATCGCTATCGGCCAGTGTTACGAATTCTTCGGAGTCGATAAATCCCGCTGCCATTGAGTTTAGATCATGGCGTCCTTCCTGTATTTCATTAAGCCACCAGTTGTAGCCCTCCTCGTCAGGAAGTCGACCTAATGCTCCGTAGTAGGATCTATACAGCTGAGCCTCTTCGGCTTCGATAATGTTACTCCCAATACTGATTGAAGAATCCCAAAGATTGCCATCATCATCGATGATTTCAGGTTCAGGTTCAGGTTCAGGTTCAGGTTCAGGTTCAGGTTCAGGTTCAGGTTCAGGTTCAGGTTCAGGCTCTGGTTCTGGTTCAGGTGCTGGTTCAGGCTCTGGTTCAGGCTCTGGTTCAGGCTCTGGTTCAGGCTCAGGTTCAGGTTCAGGTTCAGGTTCAGGTTCAGGTTCAGGTTCTGGTTCTGGTTCAGGTTCTGGTTCTGGTTCAGGTTCAGGTTCAGGTTCAGGTATTTCAGTTCCGAAAAACTCGACGGAGGTGTTGATTCCCATGGAATCCAATTCTTCGGTGTAATAAGTCCGAGCATTACCTTGTTGATCTGTGATACTTACGCGCTCAACGGTGTAGGTGCCACTATTGTTTGTTTCTCCGATGCCGAAAGTTTGAGTTGAACTGCCATCTTCCCAGGAATCATAAATCCCTGTTCTTAGATCTATCGTCGTTGGGATTGTCAATGAGGTTAATAGGGGAGCTGTGACATCTTGTGTCGAGCCGATTAAATCGACTGTGGTATTGATCCCCATGGAATCCAATTCTTCGGTGTAATAAGTCCGAGCATTACCTTGTTGATCTGTGATACTTACGCGCTCAACGGTGTAGGTGCCACTATTGTTTGTTTCTCCGATACCGAAAGTTTGAATTGAGCTGCCATCTTCCCAGGAATCATAAATTCCATAGAGTCCCAAAAAAGCAGTATTGGTGTAGTCACCTTCAGAGTTGAGAGTATGGCGATAGGACAAGGTATTATCAAAATAGACGACAAGCTTATTGACTCCTGATAGGTCATCACTAGCGCTGGCTGCAAGGGTTAATCCAGTATCTCCTGTGGATAAGTCTACTGTTGTCGGCACAATCAATGAGGTTAATGTCGGTGCAATAATGTCTGCTGAACTCATGTAACAACTTCCTTATTTACTATCTTTGACATAACGCTGTACAAATTCGTCTCTAAAGACTCTATTTAGAGCATGAGACGGGTATATCCTGCTTGCTGTCGCTTTGCGATGTCATTTGTGTGAAGAATTCTGTTTATTGAAACGGATCTTGGCAAAATACAAATGACCACCTTCTATAGTCTTGGCACTTATGTCGATATAGAAAGGGCGGTAAGGTTTTTACGGGGAGAGGCTTTCCCCATCCATGGTCAGGTTTCTGGTACGGTCTCGTTCCAAACGATTGTTTGATGGCGGTAATTTATCAGTTGAATCAAGTCACTACAACTGGATTTTGGATGGTTTTGTTTTTGATAGGGTATTGATCTTGACAGATATCAATGGAGAGGTGTTATTACAGAAAAATAACTTGTCAGATTACTATGGATTTTAATGGAAAATTTTTAGAAAGCAGGACTTCTGGTTTAAGCCCTGCCAAATTGGGCTTCAGGTTACTTTTTCTTCAATCGATCAAATGCCATTTGCAGGCTGATTCCCATACGTTCTATAGCCTTTGAAAGTGCTCCAATTTCATCTGAACGTTTAGTTTCATTAATTTCAATGCCTAATTTCCCCCGGCTGATTTCATCGGCAATTTCAGTGAGATTACGGATAGGAGTCAGTAGTAGACGGCCCATAATCATGTAGAGGACCAATGAAGCAACCAGGGCGCTGATTACTGCCCCGATAACGGCGTTGAGACTGAGGTTATAGGCATCTGCCATCACCTTGTCTTTTTCCAGGACCACACCGATTAACCATTCGCTGCCGTAGAGGTTTTCCAGAGGACGGAACGCGGTAAGTACTGAACGGTTTTCAAGTTCCAGTTCCTGCAGGTCTGGTGTGAGTGATGGGCGTTTTTCACCAAACAGTGCCGTTAATTGTTTTCCGTTCAGGCTGCTGTCAGGGTGGCTAATGATCTCTCCGTCAGCGTTGATCAAGTAGGCGTAGCCGGTGTTGTTAAAATTAAGAGTGTTTACCGCATCTGAAACGGTTTTCAGGCTCAGGTCTCCACCAACAGCTCCTTTGAAGGTTCCGTTGTCAGTAATATTTGCCACCGCAGAAATGAGAATATCGTTAGTTGCTGAATCGGCATAAGGATCTGTCAGCAGGGCTCTGTTATGGGCTCGGGCGAGGGGATACCATGGACGTTTTCTTGCGTCCCAATCGTTGGGAGGTGACCAGCTTGGATCATTCGAAATGGGTTTCCCGTTTGTCTCCAGGCCCCCAAATATCAGAATAAATTCGTCCTTCAGTAACGGAGTGTTCATGGTGTTCTGAATGGTATCGGTGTTGTAGTCAGCTGCTATAGTCTGTGCCATCAGGTCAATGAGGGCCAGTTTTCCGTTCAACCAGTTGGTTATCTGGTGTGACAGGACAACTGAAGCTTCATTAATACTGTTGCCTGTTTTTTCGTAGAGCGCATCTCGTACCATATGATACTGAATCCAGGAAAATACTGAGAATGCGAGAATAATGATGGCAGAAACGACCAACGGGACTTTTTGGGATATTTTCACAAACACCTCCTGTGCGGAATGAAGCGGGGCTGCCCGATGGCTCTCATAGGCTGCACCCCATTGTTATTATTGTTTAAACCCGGACTCGTGCCGAGCGTGAGGTTTGGGGCTGTAAAATAGTAGATGGGCTGGAAAAATCGCTAAATATCAGGCGATTAGAAGTGAATAAGTATTCACGTCAGTATTCAAAGCGGTAGTGCCAGAATTGCTATACGGATGGGGCCAGTGTGATTGAGGTCTACGTGCTTCCCGGTAGCGGGTTGCTTTGCAGCCAAGCGTGCCCGCGGGGAGAAGATTTAGCAAAACACCCTGGGACAAGTAGAACAAAACAGCTGGTAGGTAAGAGGGGTAAAAATACGCCCAGCGTACCTGCTCCCAAAGCAAGAATATCCACAGAACGATAGATAATCTTCATGCGTGATCATCTGGTTTATATTGAGTCAACAGCAGGTCAGGAAACCTCCGATTAAGCTCCATCTTTGTTCTATGAGCACTGGGTACTTTTTCAGAGGTTCCTTCGCTGCTGCTATTCCCTGCTCGCTTTCCTGGGCTGGGTTAGATACCGGTCATTCGTCTTAGAGTGGCTGTTTACAGGGAAAGCCCCAGAGCCTTGGCGACCCCTTCACCATAAGCCGGGTCTGCCTGCTGGCAGTTGTTGATATGACGCTTTTGAATATCGACAGAAGCACCACCCAGTGATCTGGCCGTATTTTCAAACAACTTTTGCTGTTGCTCCGGGGTCATTAGTCGAAACAGATTTCCTGGTTGTGAGTAATAGTCCGTATCTTCTCGGTGATCCCAGTGAGCGGCAGCTCCGGAAAGTGCCATTGCCGGTTCTGTGTAATCAGGTTGCTGTTGCCACTGGCCACTGCTGTTCGGCTCGTAACCAATGGTGCTGCCAAAATTGCCATCGGTACGCATGGCTCCATCACGGTGATAACTATGAACCGGGCATTTTGGAGCGTTAACAGGTATTTGATGGTGGTTGACTCCCAGTCGATACCGCTGGGCATCGCCGTAGGAGAATAAACGTCCCTGCAACATTTTGTCAGGCGAGAAGCTGATACCGGGTACGACATTGGCTGGATTAAACGCAGACTGCTCAACTTCAGCGAAAAAGTTCTCCGGGTTACGGTTCAGCTCCAGTTTGCCCACTTCTATCAGAGGATAATCAGCTTTTGGCCAGATCTTGGTTAGATCAAAGGGATTGAAAGGGCTTTCTTCAGCTTGTTTTTCACTCATAACTTGAATACTGAGCTTCCAGGAGGGGTTGTCACCTTTTTCAATACTCTCGTAAAGGTCACGGTGATGACTTTCACGGTCCTGGCCTACCAGCTTTTCTGCTTCCTGATCACTTAGGTTTTTGATTCCCTGATTGGTCTGGAAGTGAAATTTGACCCATACACGCTCATTATCAGCATTAATCATGCTGAAGGTGTGGCTACCAAAACCATGCATATGGCGGTATGAGGCAGGGATACCCCGATCGCTCATGACAATCGTTACCTGGTGCAGAGCTTCAGGTAGTGAGGTCCAGAAATCCCAGTTATTTTGAGCGCTACGCATATTGGTGCGCGGATCCCGTTTAACGGCATGGTTAAGATCGGGAAATTTCAGTGGATCACGGAGGAAAAATACCGGTGTGTTGTTGCCCACCAGATCCCAGTTGCCCTCTTCGGTATAGAATTTCAATGCAAATCCGCGAATATCCCGCTCCGCGTCAGCTGCACCACGTTCTCCGGCAACGGTTGTAAAACGAGCAAAAAGCTCAGTTTCCTTGCCCACTTCAGAAAAAATCTTAGCGCGCGTGTAGTTTGAGATGTCGTTGGTGACTGTAAACGTGCCGTAAGCACCAGAGCCTTTCGCGTGCATACGTCTTTCAGGAATGACTTCACGATCAAAGTGGGCAAGCTTTTCCAGGAACCATACATCCTGAAGCAATTGCGGGCCACGAGACCCCGCGGTCATTACATTCTGGTTATCTGCTACCGGGCAACCCGCAGCAGTGGTTAATTTCTTTGTCATATCCCTGTCCTCTCTTATCAATTTGGTCGGTCGATAATTAGATTCGTCGAGAACTACAATAGGATATATATTGATATACTTAAAATTAATTGACGTTATTTGTTTGATAGTTAATAGCTATCGGAAAGGTGTTTTATCGTTTTGCTATTGTAAGAAGGTATAGTGTATAGGTATCAAACAGACATCGGTTTTTGGGTTTATCAGTGTATTGTCACCATTTCTATTCCATCCTTCTGGTGAAGGCTCTATATTCTTGCCCTACAGATACCCTTCGGGGAAGGATATGAAATGAAGTTGGGCTGGAATAATACGCTGTCGGTGCGAGAACCATTGATAGCGCTTGTTAGTTTGATCCTCATCGGAGGATTTTTAATCACTAATGTCAGTAGCTACTATGTTTCCAAGAACAGTTTGCGTGAGGCGATAATTGACAACGAACTGCCTCTGACCAGCAACAATATATATTCTGAAATTCAGCGGGATTTGCTCCGACCCGTTTTTGTTTCGTCTCTGATGGCCAATGACACCTTAGTGAAAGATTGGCTGGTGGATGGTGAGCAGGATTTGGAAAAAATTACGCGTTACCTGGCTGAAATTCGCAGAAACTACAACGTCTTTACCAGTTTTCTGGTCTCTGAGAGAACCGGCAATTATTATCATTTTACCGGCCTGAGTCAGGTCGTTTCTGAAGAAGACCCCAGGGATGCCTGGTATTTCCGTGTTCGCGATATGCCGGAGCCCTTCGAGCTTAATGTGGATTTCAACGCAGAGCAGGGGGATACCCTGACCATCTTCATTAACCACAAAGTTGAGGGTTATGACGGAAAGCTCATTGCGGTTGTCGGTGTTGGGCTGAAATTCGGCACTGTAGCGAATATTGTCGGCCGTTATAAAGAAAACTATGGACGGCATATTTACTTCGTTAATGATGACGGAGATATTCTGGTGCGTTCTGAGGGTGCGCCAGTGGCCGAGGATAATATTCGTTCGGCCGCAGGTATATCCGCCGTTGCTCCTGCAATACTGGAGGTCGATCAGGGGTTCTTTGAATATGAGCGTGATGGCGAGAGTATGCTGGTAAGCAGCCGCCACATTCCTGAACTGGGGTGGCGGGTGATTGTTGAGCAACAAGAATCAGAAGCGCTGGCCTCTATTCGTGAGAGTCTGATAATCAATACGCTTGTTGGCTTAGTTGTTATAGCAATGACTATTCTCATCGTCAGTTATACCGTTAATCGTTTCCATTCCCGTCTGGAGACCATGGCGTCCCGGGACAAATTGACAGGCGTGGGGAATCGCTCGATGTTTGATCTGACTTTGGAGCAGGCACTGCAGCGTTATCGTCGTGATGAATTAACGTTTTCAGTTATTCTGATGGACATTGATCATTTCAAGCGTATCAATGACACCCTCGGCCACTTGGAAGGTGACCGGGTTATTCAAAACGTTGTTCAGGTTATCCGAGAGGCTATGCGAGAGTCTGATGTACTTTGCCGGTGGGGGGGAGATGAGTTGATAGTTCTGGCTCATAACTGTTCGCTTGAAAACGCAGTCCAATTAGCCGAGAAAACACGTAAATCAATTGAAACAGCGAGTTTTGCGGTTTATCTCGATGGTGAGCCTGCCACTCTGAGTGGTGGGGTTACCGAAGTTAGAGCCGGAGACAATGCCGATGATTTGATTCGTCGAGCCGATGAGGCGCTCTATCAGGCCAAGCAGGAAGGTCGCAATTGTATACGGCCTGTCTGACGCTAGGTGATTGAGGGTTAAAACCGAAAGAGCTGCCGGGAGTTTAGAAGTGTTGATCAGGAGTTTAGAAGTGTTCCCCGTGTTGGCCGTTATTACTGGGCACCAGGGGTAAGTCTTATTATATTATTTTGTTTTCCCTGTGGTCTGAATCCACTTTGCCGCATTGGGCGGCAGAGTCTTGCCTTGTTGCTTTGTTAGTGGTTGTCGCTTGCTCTTGTTTTCCCCTCCTCTAGGTCGTGTTCTTTGTGCAGTTTGCTGTTTTTTAAGGAAATGTCTAATTGTGGTGTGTTATTTGCTGTGAGTTATAGCAATGTCATACCAACCCCGTAACACTGCTGTCTATACAGACCAGATGAATCCAGGAGATATGTGATGAACCGTACTGTTGCATTAGTTATCTGCACATTAGCTGTCGCGTTCTCAGCTATTACTCTTGTTCTGGGTGCAACCTCTGGTTGGGTGGTGGCAACGGTAGGTTTTATCTTTGTCGTTGGCGGCACTTTGTTGACAGCAGTGGTTAGTGAAAGTGCTGAGAGGCTTGAATCTTTGTTCTGGAGTCTGCCACAGGTATTTAAGATCCATAATCCCAAACTTGGTCATGATCGGGATATCTTGCTTAATGTTGCAGAAAATTATCGCCGTGGTCGTATTCGCTGGGCGGATGCCTATGCAAGGAAGCTGGCAGACCCGTTTCTTCAGCAAGGAGCACAGTTAATTGTCGATGGAAGCTCTGCCGAAGATATCAGCCGTGCCTTGACCTGGCGTATATCCAGCATTAAGGAAGAGGAGAAACGACGCCTGCAGATCATGCACGCTCTGGCGGGCTTTGCTCCTGCGTTTGGTATGTTAGGTACGCTGCTGGGACTTGCTCATATGCTCTTTAGTTTGGGGGATGAAGGATTAACCGCAGTCGGAGCTTCAATGGGATTTGCATTGATTACAACAGGATATGGCCTTGTTGCAGCCAATCTTATTATTAAGCCCGTGGCAATGAAAATGGAGTATCGGGCTCGGGAAAAGCTGGCTTGGCACAATGTAAAGTATGAGCTACTGGTCATGCTTTACAAGAAGGAGCATCCTTCCCAGATGCAAGATACGCTGCAATCTCTGGTTATCAGACAGGAAGAGGAAATGCAGGGTGGTGTTTCTGGCATGGCTACGATGACAGGATTGTTGAAGGCCTCCTAATCTAAGTTAGAGAATCTTGCCAACCATCATGCGACATTTTCAACAACAGGCAACAATCGGTGCTTTTGCTACCCCTGCTGATCCCTGGGAAGGGCGTGCACTTGATTTTGAATGGCGTGACAATTGGTTGTTGGGCTATATCGATATATTGACTCTGTTTATCACTTTGTTGGTGGTCCTTCTGGCTCTCGGAAATCAAACTACGGCATCAGACGAACAGGCGGTGTCGGAATCCCCAGTCGTCCAAACTCAACAGGTTCTGCTTAACAGGCCGATACTGACTCCTCCGCTTTCTGGCCAGGCTACAGCAGACTCGGCGGCAGCGAACCCCGTGTCCAAGGAAGCGCTGCAAGTGACCGAAACATCGACATTATCCGTGATGGATGTTGAGGTTTCCTGGGGAGACTTTGAAGAAACTTCTCAGCCCCAGCCTTCTATAAAAATAACCTCACTAGCACTCAACCAAGCACAGGGGCAGGGATTTCGTCAGTCAAAGCCTCAACGGCCTGAGTTAACCGTACTTGCTCAAACAGAACAAGAGTCTGGAAAGTTAACTCCGAGGAAGCCAGCCACTCAAGAGTCAGTTCTTAAGCCGTCAGGTTTGGCTGTAGACATTGCAGAAGCTTCCTTTGAAGAGCCCTCTGTGACAGCAGAAGAAACACAATCTGAGTTTCCATTAGTGGCTGATTTTCAATCTCAGCCCCAGCTTCAATCTCAAGTTCCACCTCTGCCTCAAGCCCCGTCACAGCCTCAACCGTTAGTTGATTCTGATTCAGTGGAATCTCTTGTTGAGGAAGCGGCTGTTGAATTTCCGTCACCTTCTTCAGCATTTGAGCGGATGGTAAAGCAGTTGGCCGCCGAAGGTTTGGATAAACGGGTTAACGTTAAACCCCTTGCACAGGGGGCTCTGTTAGAACTGCAAGATAACATCCTGTTCCCGCTGGGCAGTGCTGAGTTGAAACAGGAGGGGCTCTATCTGTTGGAAGACCTGCTGAAGATTCTTATGGATAAGGGCGGTCGCGTTTCAGTAGAGGGGCACAGCGATAATCAACCCATATTCAGTAGTCGTTACCCATCCAACTGGGAGCTATCTTCGAGTCGTGCAACTCAAGTGGCTCGGTATCTTATTTCCGGTGGCTATGATCCCGCTAAGCTCCGAGTGGTGGGATATGCGGATACCCAACCTGTGGCATCAAACGAAACGTCAGAAGGGCGTGCACAAAATAGAAGAGTTTCTCTGGTGGTAGAGTTTTTAGAGAAAATCTGACCTTCTTTCAGGGGATCTTCGAATAAGTCCATTATGTTCTCAGCGAACCCAAAGGACTTGTTCGCAGGTTACTGACTATTGATCAGCTCCAATCCTGGCTTGTTATTGTATTTCTTTGCGATCACCTCCTTCTTGGCTTTTTATCCTAATGCTGTCTACGCTTCTCTAGTGTGTATAAATCGCACTTATTGATTTATCTCAATTTCTTTTGTCGATTGGCAAGAGAGAATGTAATTGAGGTGTTTTATAACCTTATCGAATAAATGGTTATGCGTAGAGTTGGGGCAAGGCATGGGTATTGATGTACAAAGAAGAGCCCTTTTCAGAGGGAAAGTTGTTGCCTCGAATGCGATTCGCATGCCTTGGTTGAAAGGGACGGAGGATTTTACAGAATTATGCACTCGATGTAACCAGTGCGTCACTGCTTGCCCGACGGGAATCATTAAAAATGGGGATGGTGGTTATCCTGAAGTCGATTTTTCTGTCGGAGAATGCACTCTTTGTTCAGCATGTGCCGAGGCATGTGATGAAAGTCTTTTCGATCTGACTCAATTATCACCCTGGGACTTAAAGGCCGGAGTTTCAGAAAACTGCCTCAATCAACAATCTGTTTATTGCAGAAGTTGTGCTGAATCCTGCGAGCCTGAGGCCATACAGTTTAGTTTCAATAGTACGCTTTTTGTCTCCCCTGCGGTGAATCTCTCCGATTGCACAGGCTGTGGTGCCTGTGTATCTGTGTGTCCAGCGAAGGCAATAGACGTGAAGAGTTTAAGATCAGGGGGAGTGTAAGGACAAAGATGGAAAACCAAGAAGTTCATGTTTCAAGCTTAATCGTCCATGTGCGCCCAGATTGTCTGGAAACGGTTAAGGCGAGAGTAGCTGAGTTAGATGATGTTGAAATATATGGAGACAGTGAAGAAGGAAAAATTGTCGTGGTTTTAGAAACGACAAAGCAAAAATACATAACCGACATCATCGACAAAATTAACAATTTAAAGGACGTACTAAGCACGTCTTTAATCTTCCATCAAATTGAACAACTTGATTCGTCATGTGAGGACGATTTATGAAACTTACCAGACGTGCACTTATAAAGGCTAATGCAGCAGCGTCAGCAGCTGCGCTTGCCGGTGTGAACTTATCGGTGTCTGCTACCAATTTAATTGCCAGCAGTGATGAAACTAAGATCAAGTGGGACAAAGCACCTTGTCGGTTTTGTGGTACCGGTTGCTCGGTATTGGTAGGAACCCAGGATGGTCGGGTTGTGGCTACACAAGGTGATCCTGAGGCACCTGTTAATAAAGGACTGAATTGCGTAAAGGGATATTTCCTATCAAAAATCATGTATGGGAAAGACCGTTTAACCACACCTTTATTGCGTATGAAAAACGGTCAATATGATAAGGATGGTGATTTTGCTCCTGTTTCCTGGGATCAGGCTTTTGATGTAATGGCTGACAAGTGGAAAGCTGCATTAAAAGCTAAAGGGGCCACTTCCGTTGGCATGTTTGGCTCGGGTCAATGGACGGTGATGGAAGGCTATGCCGCGTCCAAGTTAATGAAGGCTGGTTTTCGTTCTAATAATATCGATCCGAATGCGCGTCACTGTATGGCATCCGCCGTTGGTGGTTTTATGCGTACCTTCGGGATTGATGAACCCATGGGGTGCTATGACGACTTTGAACATGCCGATGCTTTTGTGCTCTGGGGCTCCAATATGGCGGAGATGCATCCTATCCTATGGACCCGTCTGACAGATCGCCGCTTAAGCCATCCGCATGTCAGAGTGAGTGTGCTTTCAACCTTCAAGCATCGGTCTTTTGAGTTAGCAGATAATGAGATTGTTTTCACTCCTCAAACAGATTTGGCCATCGCCAATTATATAGCCAACTACATTATCGAGACGGATGCGGTTAACTGGGAGTTTGTGAATAAACACACCCATTTTAAGCGTGCAACTACGGATATTGGTTATGGATTGCGTAATGAGCATCCGATGCAGAAAGCAGCCGCCAACCCAAATTCCGGCAAAATGCACCCGATGACCTTTGAAGAATATAAAGCTTCAGTTGCCGAATATTCTGTGGAAAAAGTATCTCAACTTTCCGGGGTATCAGAAGAAAAACTGATTACCCTTGCCAAACTTTATGCCGACCCAAAAACCAAGGTGATGTCCCTTTGGACGATGGGGATGAACCAGCATACCCGAGGTGTCTGGATGAATAGTCTGGTTTATAACATTCATCTGCTGGTCGGTAAGATTTCGCAGCCGGGAAACAGTCCGTTTTCATTAACTGGACAGCCTTCAGCTTGTGGAACAGCGCGTGAGGTAGGAACTTTTTCTCACCGACTGCCCGCAGATCTTGTGGTGACCAAAAAGGAACACCGGGATATCGCAGAAAAAATCTGGAAGCTACCGGAAGGTACTATTCCCGCCAAGCCGGGCTTTCACGCCGTTGAACAACATCGACGCCTGAAAGATGGTGATATGAACGCCTATTGGGTGATGTGCAACAACAATATGCAAGCCGCTCCTAACCTGATGGAAGAAGGGCTACCAGGCTATCGTAATCCTGAAAACTTTATTGTTTGTTCTGATCCCTATCCGACAGTGACGGCTCAGGCTGCCGACCTGATTTTACCTACGGCCATGTGGGTGGAAAAAGAAGGTGCTTATGGTAATGCTGAGCGTCGCACACAGGCCTGGTATCAACAAGTTAAGCCTATCGAAGGTGCTAAATCCGATCTTTGGCAATTACTGGAGTTTTCCAAACGCTTCAACATAGAAGATGTATGGCCTGAAGATCTACTTGCCAGCATGCCTGAGTATCGTGGAAAAACTGTCTACGACGTGCTTTATCGTAACCAGCAAGTTGACGCATTCCCTCTCAGTGAAGCTCAGGAGTTGAATGATGATGCCCGTGATCAGGGGTTTTATGTGCAAAAAGGGCTGTTTGAAGAATATGCAGCTTTTGGACGGGGACATGGTCATGACCTGGCGCCTTATGATCGTTATCACCAGGAACGTGGCCTGCGTTGGCCGGTGGTCAATGGTAAAGAAACCCAGTGGCGTTTTGCTGAAGGCTCTGACCCCTATGTAGAAAAGGGAACCGGCTTTCAGTTTTACGGAAAGCCGGACAATAAGGCAAATATCATTTTTGCCCCTTATGAGCAGCCCCCTGAAGTGCCCAATGAAGAGTACGATCTGTGGCTCTGTACAGGGCGTGTATTGGAGCATTGGCATTCAGGAACCATGACTCGTCGCGTTCCTGAACTGTATCGGGCTGTTCCGGATGCACTTTGCTATATCCATCCGGAAGATGCTGCAAAGCGTAACTTGCGTCGTGGTGATGAAGTGCTTATTGAATCGGTTCGCGGAGAAGTACGCTGCCGTGTTGAAACCCGAGGACGTAACAGACCTCCTGAGGGTTTGGTCTTTGTTCCCTGGTTTGATGCGAGAGTGCTGATTAACAAGGTAACTCTGGATGCTACAGATCCATTATCGAAGCAGACGGATTTTAAGAAATGTGCTGTCAAGATCAGCAAAGTTTAATCAGACGCAATAGCCATTAGGCGGAGATTTAACCATGAAACAAGTTTTGATAGCACTGCTGGTTACAGGAGCATTGTACTCGCTCCCTGTACAAAGTACTGAAGTCGCTAATATAGAAAATGTAAATAACGGTGGTGTTGCCTCATTACGAGGGATTACTGAATTGGATACTACCCGTAAAGCCGACCCGATGAAGCGTGTTGAAAAAGATCGAAGCCCGATCGACCGAGACTATGTTTATCAGCCGCCTCTTATTCCTCATCAGACCCGTCATTACGAAGTGTCTTTAAACGCGAATAAGTGTCTGTCATGCCATAGCTGGAAATATGCCGGGGAAATGGGGGCCACAAAAATCAGCGTGACTCACTACCAGAGTAGAGAAGGGCAGGTTCTCTCGGATGTGTCTCCACGGCGTTACTTTTGCTTACAGTGTCATGTAACCCAGGCGGATGCGGCACCGTTGGTAGAGAACGAATTTAAGCGAGTGGATTCTTTGCGCTGATTTTTCCTGAAAGACAGGATGGGGTTGTGATATGAAACTTGTGTCGAATTTTTGGCGAAAGTTATGTAAACCAAGTAACGCGGCAGTAGGCGTGGTGATTGGGATGGGGTTTGTTGGTGGAATCCTGTTTTGGGGGGCCTTCAATACAGGGATGGAGGCAACTAATTCAGAGGCATTCTGTGCCAGTTGTCATGAGCCCATAGTTAATGAGATAAAGGAAACTATTCACTATTCGAACCGTTCCGGTGTCAGGGCCATTTGCTCCGATTGTCATGTTCCTCATAACTGGGCGGACAAAATTGTTCGTAAGGTTCAGGCAAGCAAAGAAGTCTTTGCATTCGTGATGGGTAATATCTCCACGGAAGAAAAATTCTACGCTCGCAGAAAGCACTTAGCCCTGCGTGAGTGGCAGCGTATGAAGGAGAATGACTCTCAGGAATGTCGAAATTGCCATGATTTTGATTTTATGGACTTTTCTGAACAGGGACAGCGAAGCGTTAAACAGCATTCAACGGCCCTGGCTTCCGGTGAAAAAACCTGTGTTGATTGTCACAAGGGGATCGCTCACCAATTACCCGATATGTCTGATGTCCCTGGCTGGCAGTAGATAAAAAGAAGGAGTTAGAGTCCATGAGTACTTTAGAATACATTATCTGGCAGATACTGGGATACTCAGCGATGCCACTCATTCTGCTGATTGGCTTTGTCGGGGTATCTGTTTTTACTGTCTGGATACTGTCATTAACCAGTGATAAAGAGCGTTCTTGAGCGGGTTGATCGTTCTTAAAGCCAGTAACCCCTGATATTTTTCGGGGGGTACTGAGTGAATGTTTAATGATTAAATATGGTTGAAATTGAGGTGATTAATTTCAACCATAACTTATCTGAAACCGTTTATCTAAAACGGTTTTTACAACGATTCTTTAGAGTCACTTTATATAACTGTTGATTGCAGCGCCGGTACAGTGGCTGTTTGAGACAGTACCTGACTTTTCCAGCAGGGGAGCCGAGAGGCTTTCAGAGTAATCAGATATCAGCGTTAACGATTTTCGACATACTGATTCTCCTATCAATCATCATGGTTGGCATTTGTTAAAGACCGTTGTCGTACCTGTTTTTACTTTATTCTGAAAAAAATAAACAGTATGTTAGTCTTCTAACCCCAAGTTTCTGAAAACGTAGTGAAGGGAGTCAGTGTCTATGGTAATCATTCCAACGGAAAAACGTTTTGATTGGAAGCATTCTCCTGTTTGTTTATTTTTTATCGTATTGGTCAATATTCTGATCTTCTTCTTTTATCAGTCAGGAGATGGTGAAAAGTTTGGCCGTGCAGTCACCTCCTATAATAGTATTGGTTACTTTAGTACTGAATGGCCTGTTTTTAAGAAGTACCTGGAATCAAAAAATGAAACTCGTTTGCTGGCAGAATATAATGATATATATCAGCAAGGTGATTATGCGCAATTGAGCTACCATTTGCTGAGCAATAACGATTTTTTTGAATACCTGAAGGTTAATAGAGATAAAACGATTAATCTTAAGCAGATAGGCCACTGGAGACAGCGCGAAGCTATTCAGAAAGAAATACAATCCATGAGCAATCTGGCTTATGGCGTCAGACCCGATCAATTAGATCCAGTTACCTTGATAACGCACCAGTTCTTGCACGGAGGTGTAGGACATTTATTAGGGAATATGTTTTTTCTTATCGTTTGCGGGTTTGCAGTAGAAGCCGCAATCGGACATTTTCGGTTCCTTATCTTTTATCTGATTTCAGGAATAGCGGGTGGATTGCTTTACGCAATAATTAACAAGACCAGCCCGGTAAGTCTGGTCGGTGCGTCAGGTTCCATCTCTGGTGTTATGGCTATGTACCTCGGTGTTTTCAGGCTTAAAAAAATCGAGTTCTTCTACTGGTTTTTCATTTTTGTAGGATACTTTAGAGCACCAGCATTACTGTTATTGCCATTCTATATTGGTAATGAACTCTATAGCTATTTTACTAATGTTGATTCAAATGTCGCATTTATGGCACATACTGGAGGTTTTATTGCTGGTAGTCTGCTGATTCTCGTTTCGTTGTTACTCCACTTAAAGGTCGTTAATGAAGACTATGTTGAAGAAGATCAGAAGATTGATCCTGGTCAGGAGAAGCTTGCCAGAATCTATGATCACATCGAAAAGTTTCAGTTCGATGCAGCCCTAAAAGCAGTGAATATAGTCATCGCTGAGCAGGGGGCGACATTTGATCTTTTATATTTACGATACAGTTTATTAAAAATTGAGAAAAAGGGAGACTATCAAAAGTCTCTTATGGATTTATTTACCATGGAAAAAATCAGCCCTCCTCAACTCAAAAAGATTGAACAGGTCTGGCTTGATAATCCAGATCAACATCAATACCTGAATGAAGACGAAACGTTAAAGCTAGGTTGGAGGTTATCCTCTCTACCTGATATCAGGACATCTGAAAACCTGTTTTCAATATTATATGCCAACGAAAAAAAACATCCTTCATTAGGGTTTTTTGCTCGAAAGCTGTCAGTCGTTTATGAAGGTTTAGATAATAAGGCCAAGAAAAATAAATATGAAAAGATTGCGGATTCGCTCCTTTAAGTAAGGCAAACTCCATATTTTTCTGAGTATTCAGAGTAAAGTAGTCAAGGAAGCTATGAACAAGCTACAGAGAACATCATGGACATATTCATAGCGTCCTAAACAAAGAAGAGAAGGCATAATGGACTATTGCAAATATCACCCATTGGTACCTGCGACCTATTCCTGTAAAAGCTGTCAGGTGTCGCAATGTGATCACTGCATTGACGAAAGTGGACACCATGGTGTTGAGCGTTGTTTTGTATGCGGGACCGAGGTGGAGCATCTAGGATCTGTCAACTGTATTGAACCATTCTGGAGAAGATTACAGGAAAGTTTTCGCTACCCAATGAATCGTTCAACATTGATGCTAATAGTTATTATTTCATTTCTTTCAACTATTGTTTCTTCGTTGCCGTTTTTAATCTCGCTGTTCCTTCTGATGGCCCTGACCGGGGTTATGGTCAAATACAGCTTTTGCTGTTTGCAACAAACCGCGAGGGGGCTGCTTATCGCTCCCGATATCTCGGATGGCTTTGGGGGAGGTGTGAGGTTAATTTTATTGCTTATGGTTGTCTTAATTGCCATGTCCCTTTCGGTGTATGCAGTAGGTACTCATTTAGGGGGAGGTTTTGCGGGACTTCTGAGTATTATCTATATTGTGGGCCTACCGGCTGTCCTTATTAACTTTGCTCTTACTGAAGAACTCTCAGATGCGCTGAACCCCTTAAGTATGTTCCGTCTAATTGCTGCTATCGGATTACCCTATGGTCTTCTGCTGGTGTTTATTATGATTATGGCTGCATCTGTTGGAGTTATCAGCGAGCTAATTGGCAATGATTATTCGATCATTTCATCGACACTTCAGAGTATCGTTTTTTATTACTACCTGGTTGTCACTTTTCACATCATGGGCTACATCATATTTCAAAGTCAGGGGGACTTAGGATTTGTTGCTCGAGAAGATTATGGTGATGAAAACCAAGTGAGACCTAGTGAAGAGATTTTATTGGCTAAGAGCAGTGTTCTGGTTAAAGAGGGTGACTATGATGAGGTGATTGCGTTGTATAAGAAAGCCCTTGTTGAGTTTCCTAACAGCAAGGTTTTTAACGAAAGATTTTTTGAATTCTTATATGCAACAAAAAATGTAGAACTGCTGAACAAATTTTCTCAGAAATACTTCAGATTTTTAATCAAATCCAGACGAGAAGATCTACTGTACCGTTCTTATAGACGAGTGTTAAGGCTAATCAAGGACTATATGCCTGATACAGCGGAGTTGAGGTTTAGTCTGGCTAATTGCTGTCACCAGGCGGGAGATCCATTATCAGCAGTAAAGCTGATTAATGGTTTGCACCGTTCACACCCAGGTTATAGTGGTTTGGCCGAAGCATATGATCTTATGGCGAAGTCATTGGATGATATGCCAAACATGGAAGATAAGGCAGAAAAATGCAGGAAGCTTGTCAGTCATTTTAACAGCAAGCTATCCGAAAAAAAGACACCTGTCGCAGATACAAAGGTACAAAAAAAGACGACTTTATTTTCATTGGAAGAGTAGCAGTCTGAGGTCTGATTCCCCGGTTGATCGGTTGTGGCTCCAACCATTCGGTGAGTATTTATTATCTTATTGATAATGGTTCTCAATTCAGTTGTTGTTTCTATAAATGTTATGTTATAACATTTCTTTCCAGGTAGCATAATTGAGGATAAGTGATGAAGGGACGTTTTTTGAAAGTACTTGGTGTAGCAGCTTTGGCTGTGGGCTCTATAACGAGCGCTTTCGCAGACATTCATTTCAAGGATGTAATGGGCAGGGACGTGCATTTGGAAAAACCGGCTGAAAGTCTCTTTCTGGGCTTTTATTTTGAAGACTATCTAGCAATCGCGGGACCAAATGCATACAAAAAAGTACCTATTTTTCCCCGTGCATCCTGGAAGGACTATCGTCAATCTCAATGGGCGACTTACAGCAAAATCATTCCTGAACTAGAAACCATCACAGACTCTGGTTCTATCTACACCGGTACTTTCGATTTCGAAAAACTTCTCACAATCAAACCTGATGTCGCTTTGATTGCAGCGTGGCAGTTTAAGGCCCTTGGTGAAAAAGTGGAGATTCTTGAAAAGAGTGGCATCAAAGTGGTCGTTGTTGACTTCAATGCTCAGACTCTTGAGAGGCACCTGACCAGTGCACGTGTTATCGGCAAAGTTATGGGCACAGAACGTCGTGCTGAAGCCATCGCGACAGAATATGAAAATACGGTGAAAGACGTTCAGGACCGTGTGTCGAACTACCTGAAATACCACAAGTCTCGCCGTGTATATGTTGAGCTTGGTACCGGTGGCCCGAATGAGTATGGCAAATCTTACTCGAATTCTATGTGGGGCAATATCCTGAATATGGCTGGTGCAGATAACATTGCCACGGGAAAATTCCAAGGGTCTGCTCAGCTGACCCCGGAATATGTACTGAGCAAAGATCCTGAGGTGATTTTCGTATCTGGTGCTCACTGGGCGAACTACGGTGACAGTGCACTGCTTGGCTTTGGTATCTCGCCGGAGGAAGCACAGGCGAGATACCGTCCATATCTTGACCGGGCTGGTTGGAAGCAATTGACGGCGGTTAAGAATGGTGACGTTTACGGCATATACCATTCTGGCACGCGCACTATTTACGATCATGTCTTTCTGCAGTATCTGGCGAAATCCATTTACCCAGAGGCATTTAAAGATGTTGATCCAGCGGAGTCTCACAAAGCTTTCTTCGATAATTACATGCCACAGAAACTGAAAGGCACCTTTATGATTCAGGTGGAACGTTAAGCTATGGCTGAAGTCGTTAACGCATTGTCGCCTCCTGAGCTTCGAGCAGAGGGCGGCTCTGGTATCTATCAGCGAATGCAAAAGAAGCGGGTAAAAATCCTACTTGCGACTTTGTTGGCGGTTGGAGCTTTCGTGTTGTTTGATATAGCTACCGGCTCATCATGGATTGGAATTGATCAAGTTGCAGAGGCGCTTATCGAGGGGCCATCAGGTGAGAGTTTATCAACCACGATCGTTTGGCAGCTTCGGCTGCCAGTCACCCTGACTTGCCTCGTTGTTGGTGGGTCACTTGGACTGGCTGGCGGGTTAATGCAAACCTTGCTGGCAAACCCGCTTGCCAGCCCATATACGCTTGGAGTATCTGCTGCTGCGGGCTTTGGTGCCGCGTTAGCGTTGCTTTCCGGTTATTCGTTGTTTGGTTTGTCCTGGCTGGCAGTGCCATTAGCGGCGTTTGTGTCCTCCGGGCTTGCCAGTATGGCAATTTACATGATTGGTTGTACGCGGAATATGGATACCAAGGTATTGATTCTTGCGGGTATAGTCGTGCTTTTCTTCTTTCAGGCGCTGCAATCACTGGTTCAGTATCTGGCCTCACCAGAGGTATTACAGCAGATCGTATTCTGGCTATTTGGCAATCTGTTGAAGGCAAGCTGGCTCTCTTTCTTTGTGTCTGGCGTTATCTTGTTGGCTGGTCTGGTTATCACGCTTCCGAAAGTCTGGGCGCTGACGGCGTTATCGTCTGGTGAAGAAAGAGCACAGGCTCTGGGTATTAACACCCGCAGGTTGCGGCTGCAAATGTTTTTGCTGTGCTCATTGCTGACGGCGGGAGCTGTGTCTTTCGTTGGAACCATTGGCTTTATTGGTTTAGTCGCTCCCCATTTGGCAAGAATGCTGGTCGGTGAAGATCAGCGTTTTTACCTTCCGCTAGCGACCTTTATGGGGGGGCTGCTTCTGTGTGCTTCATCCCTTGTCGCTAAGTTAATTGTGCCGGGCACTATCATTCCGATAGGCATTGTTACGTCTTTGGTGGGGGTACCGTTTCTTCTCTACTTGCTGGTGGGCAAGAGGCTAAGTTAATGACATCTTTATCCATAGAAAATCTTTCAGTAACCGTTGGGCGAAAACCTGTTTTGAAGAAAGTCGACGCTACTTTTCATGGCGGTGAGTTTTCAGCAATTTTGGGTCCCAACGGTGCAGGGAAGACAACGCTGCTAAAAGCCATGATGGGGATTCTGCCGTATAAGGGAAGCGTTCTATCAAGAGGAAAAGACGGGCAGGTATTGTCGCTAAAGTCTTTCTCTTATCTTTGTCAACTTAATAAGTTTTCCAGCCAATTGACTGCAATTGAAATGGTGTTGCTTGGGCTGGTTCATCAGCTGAGCTGGAATATCACTTCAGAGCAGGAACAGAAAGCGGAGACCGCTCTAAAGGATTTAGGTTTGACTCACTTGGCGGCTAGGCAGTTTTCTCAACTCAGCGGTGGTCAACAACAACTGGTTTTGTTGGCGCAGGCTCTGGTTTCTGAACCAGAGGTACTTTTGTTGGATGAACCGACCAGCGCGTTGGATTTGAAGCATCAGGTTCAGGTATTGGATCTCGCCCGTAAACATACCAGGACAAATAACACGATCACCATTGCGGTATTGCACGATCTGTCTCTTGCCGCTCGTTACTGTGAATATCTGCTTTTGTTGGATGATGGTGTAGTACAGCACAGTGGTAAGCCAGACGATGTGCTCGATTCTGAAAAACTCAGCCGGATATATCAGGTACATGTGGACGTAGGTTGCTGCAGTCATGGTCATACCCATGTGACTCCTGTCCGCCCTCTCGACACTGAGTAAGCCATATCAGGAATTCTTACTATGATAACTAGCAGGCACTATCAATTATTAGTGGCCATATCTACCTTTGAATCTCAAATTTATACCCTGACACAGTACAGTTTTGAAAGCTGCGAGTGTTTTACGCTGTTGCAGGAAAAACTGGATGAACTCTGTGCTTGGATTTTGGAGGAAAAGCAACAGATTATCAGCGACGAAATGAAGCTGAATCCAGAGCATGACCGGCAGCTTAAGCGCCTTCGTGAAACAGCAGTTAAAGCCTTGTGTATGTTGGAGAAGCACCAGTCTCAATGCGCCAGGGATCATCAGTTGAGTGTAAGTGAGTACTTGTGCCAGCTATCTGAAAATATCCAGATTGAACTTCGTAGTGCAGAAATTGAAAGCAGCTCGAGGGTATTGTTTATTGGTTCAGGCTCCTACCCGCTTTCTGCATTTATTATCTCCCGGCTTACTGGTGCTGTCGTGCATGGTATCGATATTGATGAGCAGGCGGTTGCCATGGCGAATCAACTGGACTCTTCACAGATTGCAACGACTTTTGGTTGTCGCGATCTGCTCACCGAGTTTAAGGCTTTCCGGCCAACGCATGTGGTTATCGCTTCGCTGGTGGAGCACAAGTGGGAGTTGCTCAATCAGCTTAAGCCGTATCTTGACGGTTCACACCGCGTTTTAGTGCGCTTTGGAAACGGGCTGAAATCCGCTTTCAACTACCCTTTTAACCCAAATCTGATGGAAGGCTGGGACACCGAACTTATTCGTAATGATGCCGCTGTGTATGACTCTGTGTTGATGGGGAGGGTTTAGCGTGAGTGCTTCACTAGGCAGAGTGTTGATAGTGGGAGCTGGACCTGCTGCTTTCCAAACAGCAAGAATTATCGCGAATCAATGCGACAGCTTAGGTCTGGTAAATAGATTGTCAGAACGCTGGTTATCTATGTATCAGCTCCTGAATAAGGACGGTGTTGCGCAGGTAAATGCGGCAACACCTTCGCTGGAGCGGCTGTCGGGGAGAGTAAAGTTTGATTTCGTGTTTAAGGAACTTTCAAGCATAAGGGGACAATGGGATACGTTAATTCTGGCGACACCTTCGCATGTCTATTGCGATGTGCTGGGATCTTTACCCAATAGACACTTTCGTTCTGTCAGGCAAGTTGTGCTTATTTCGTCGTTATTTGGTGGTCACCAATTGGTGAAGGGCTTTTTTTCTGACTTGAAATTGATGCCTGATGTGCTTGTGTTTTCTAACTACTTCGCCGCGACAAAATTCAACGCTGATAACGCGAGTGTTAGTGTTATCACTAAAGCTGCAAAAAAACGGATATACGCCTATTCCAGCAGTTCAAAGTGCAACGCATTGCTGCTGTTTGAGCAATCGCTGGGCGAGGTGGGCATCGAAGTGGTTGCTCTGGGTAATGGGTTCAGTGTTGAGGGCAGGAACATCACCTCTTACGTCCATCCTGCTTTCTTTATTACCCCATTCTCATTGAATCATATCTTCAGTGAAACGGGTGATATCAAATATATGTATAAGTTGTTCCCGGAGGGACCGGTGACAACGGCGACTATCCATACCCTGGTGGAATTGTGGCGGGATATTTCCAAACTTACTCAGCATTTCTCCGGTACAGCGTTCAACTTGCTGCAATTTTTAAACGATGACAACTATCCTGTGCATCAACAAACCATCAGTCGAGATCAAATCGATAGATTCATGGAGTTATCGCCGATTGAGCAAGAGTATCTGATATACGTCAGGTACAGCGCCATCTTGATTGATCCGTTCTCAACACCTGATGCAAAAGGACGCTACTTTGATTTCTCCGCAGTGCCCTATGCCAAGGGCAAGGTAACAGCGGGCAAATTGCATTTTCCCCGAGTGCCAAAAGAAGATTTGCAGACGCTTTACTGGTTTAAGGTGCTTGCAATACATGAAGGCATTGAGTTGCCAGCCGTTAACCGTGTTTTAGAAATATTTGAAACTTGGCTGAATGAACAACGGCTTCCAAATCAACTAATTGAAGAGTTTTACGCCCAAGCGGAAAACAGCCTGAGTTGGGTTGTTAAAGGAATTCATTATGAATAGAGGAGTCTCATTAGCGATATTTTCAGCGTTTGTTTTTAGTGTGATGAATGCACTTATCAAGGCTGCAAGCCTGACCATCCCAAGCTCTGAAATCGTTTTTTTCAGAAGTGCTATTGGTACCATTCTGATTCTCGGGTTGATGTGGCAGGCAAACATACGATTTTCCACAACAGGAGTGCCATTGCTGATGCTACGCGGCCTCTTTGGCGCCTTTTATCTACTCTGCTTCGTTTATACGATCGCGCACATTCCCTTGGCGGACGCCGCGATATTGGCGTATTTGTCTCCTTTCTTCGTCATCTTGCTTTCTAGCTTGGTTTTGGGGGAGCAGCTACCGAAGAAAGCTGCATTTCTTTTACCCACTGTTTTAGTTGGTGTTGCCCTGGTCATTAATCCCTTTAACTTTAACTCCTTTAATATTTACGCACTGGTAGGTATAGCAAGTGCCTTATTTGCGGCGGGAGCCTCTATCACCATCCGTTACTTAAGCAAGAAGCACCATACCTATGAAATTGTATTCTACTTTCTGTTTACTGCCATGTTGGTATCGGGTTGCTTGATGAAAGATGAGTTTGTTATTCCTCAAGGTATCGCTTGGGTGTATTTGATTGCGATTGGCCTGGTGTCTCTTATTGGACAAATTTGCCTGACCAGAGCGTTCACCCATGAAAACGCCGCTGTTGTAGCAGTAACCCGCTACATTGGGTTGGTATTCAATGTCCTTTGGGGTGTGATTTTCTGGCTAGAAATTCCGGATTGGATGACTGTGCTGGGTGGTGTAGTCATTGTCGTTGCTTGTATTACTCTTTCATTGAAGGTTCAGCCAGGTAAACCTCAAAGCTAGCTTAAATGGTCTTTAGGATATGTGCGGTTAAGTCCCTCGAATGAGATAATTCAGGCTAATCTAATCTCTGGTGAGATTGGATAGCTAACAGTCGTTATCCTTTGCTGGCTGAAGATCAGGCTGGCCTGCTGTTCGCTTTGCCGTCCACCTCGAAACCACGTAAATCAAATCAGATCAGCTGTTATAAGGACGTATTTACTAGCGACTTTCCTAATTAATGGTGTGCACCGTTTACACCCAGATTAAAGCGGTTTAGCTCAAGCGTGTTTTCTTAGACGAAATTATTGGCAGGTTAACAAAGAAGAATAGTCAGGAGTTTGTTTTCCCCACCCTGTTAAGGTTTATGGAAGGCTGGGGATTTTTAGTGCATTAATGACCGGCTTTAATTTACAGCCGGTACTTTTAATCTCTTCTTCTCCTGACTGTTTTTTAGCATGGTTCTTGCCTCTGTACCGATATGCTGATGGCCACGCTGTGCGGCCAGGTCTATTTGTTTCTGACGTTCTGAGAATCGGTGTTTCTGTGTTGCTGACTTTTTGTCATAACAGTGATGGCAGCTGACGCCCCGAACGTATTTATCGCTTTCTTTATCCTGCGCTGTGATTGGGAGACGGCAGGCGTGGCACTGATCATAGCTTCCTTTTTGCAGCTGATGGTTAACAGAAACTCTCTCATCGAACACAAAGCAGTCACCTTTCCACATGGAATCCTGTTCTGGCACTTCTTCAATGTACTTTAGAATCCCTCCCTGCAGGTGGTAGACTTCTTCGAAACCTTGTTCTTTCAGGTAAGCTGTTGATTTTTCACAGCGGATACCACCAGTGCAAAACATTGCCACCTTTTTGTTTTTCTCTTTATCAAGATGTTTGCTGACGTATTCAGGGAACTCTCGAAACGTATCTGTTTGAGGGTTTATCGCATTTTCAAAAGTGCCTATATTTACTTCGTAGTCATTACGAGTATCAATAACAGTGACTTCAGGGTCGCTGATTAACTGATTCCAGTCTGTCGGTTTGACATAGGTTCCAACCACTTGGTTTGGATCAATGCCTTCGACCCCCATCGTCACTATTTCCTTTTTGAGTTTGACTTTACAGCGCTTAAAAGGAGGCCTGCTGGTATGAGATTCCTTATAACTCAGGTCACTGAGTCGGGGATCTTTTTTCAACCAGGCGATAACTGCATCCATCTCTTGGCGCGTTCCTGCGATGGTGCCGTTTATTCCTTCTTTAGCAAGTAGCAGGGTTCCTCTGATATGGTTATCTTCCATAACAGACAGCAATGGTTTACGCAGTTCCTCGACATTATCCAAGGTTACAAATTTATACAGTGCGGTTACTACAAATTCAGACATCTTTATTCCGATAAGCTAACTAGAACGTAAATCTAGTGCGTGGATGGGTGGGGCAGTATATCAGAATCGAAAATTAATTCAGACTTACTCGAGAAGTGTATTTAACTTGTTGTTTTATTGGATATTTTTTATATGAAAAAAGTTAGTTTCCATTCCGCAAACGTTGGACTTGACGCTCAATGATGGCGTCAATCTCACCAGCCATCTGGGCCTGCTTCAGATCTTGATTAAGTCGGTTAATAAACTCCTTCATTCCCATTTTTTTGGCAAACCCCAGGAAATTAGGATCTTCTACCAGAGGTGTTGGCAGGATTGCGAATTTATCTTTATTTGCGAGCAATGCTGCGTCCTGGCTTAGCGCCTCTTCAAACCCTAATCGTCCTGTGCCGATCAAGGCGACATCAATACGATGCTGTAGCAGTTTCTTCAAACGGTTTGTGGCACCTCTATAGTCCTCCTCGTAAATAAATATATGCTTCTTTCCTCGCTCGAATTCATCACCATAGCTTGAGCCAGCATTGCCACCCACCAACTTGCCTTTGAGGTCATCAATAGTAGAGAACGGGAATGCTTTTTCTTTTAACGTGACTAACAATATTTTGTCGACATATAGCACTGCTGAGTAATCAAAAAGCTCAAGGCGTTCTTTGTTCTTGGATAATCCCAAGACACCTCCGGTTCCATTAAGGCCGCGAGAGTAGGCGCGTTTCCATGGGGTCATTTCTATCTTCAGGCCGTACTTGTGCTTGCCATCCAAGTGCTTAAGAGTTTTCACCATCAGATTATATTTTATGGGTTTTACCGGGGGGTAAAAAATTGCTATGGAAGGTTGTGAGTCCCCCAGAGTGATAGCAGGGTTAAGCCACAGAAGTAAGATTATCAGGGAGGAAAATAACCTCTTCGTAGCTTTCATCTTCTAACCTTGGGTCTTGCATTTCAGGGCTGCTTTTAAGATAGTGCCGCGCAGTCCTTTGACACCATAGAGAGAGCAGGGCTTATATTTGATGCCGGTTTGAGCGTCCTGGGTTGTGGCGGGTTCCTTAAAACAAGTATAGAAGAAGTGCGTCATAAAAAGGAATAGAGAACGATACCAGCAAGCAACAAGTAAGTCTTCTGTGTCTCCGGCTGTTGTCCATCTGGCAGCCACAGTATTCGCAGAGAGCAAATAGCAGCAATGCAAGAATAAAGGAGGGTGGACACTGTCCTGGCCCCTCCAGGATGTGGTTACTGCCTAAATATCAGAAATGGCGAAGCCAACAGGAGGCTAGCCGGGTCCTTTGCTGTTCCGGTAATTCTGAGAGGCCAGCAGGAAGTTGTTTGTTAACGATTAATTCTGTGGCCAGAATTACTTCGCCTTGAACCAGAAAAATATAGGGGCCGACTTCTGCGTTGTGAATGAAATTGATCGCATTCCCGCCATTGGCCAGATAGAAAAACTGTCCTAGCCTTTGATAGCGACTGATATGCTCGGTGACTTGTACAACTTCGAAGTTTTCATCCGCTCGGGACAGTTCCAATTCATCATCAGATGATGTGACTGAAAAGATAAAGGCTCCGTTCTTTACCATCGAAAAATCATGGTTGCTGAGAGAACGGTTGCCAGTTGCACAGAAAATAACATCACTGGTTTTTAGAGCTTCCTCTTTCTCCTGCAGACTGAAGCCCCGAGATCGTGCCTCGATTGCACGGGAAGGATTAATATCGACTACCCGGACATTAATATTCCGGGCATGCAGGGACTTGGCGACAGAGCGGCCGATCTTTCCGTATCCAAACACCACGGCATTGCCGCCATTCATAACATAGTGACATTGGCGCATCAGATTTTCAGCTGAGTAAACCAATGATTGTCCTGTCAGGTAATCTTCGGGACCTTTTAGCGGGCTGCGGGCTATTGAAATAATCGGCACCGGGGGCTCATCAATAGCTTCATAGCGTTGGTGGCCGTTTTCTGTAACTTCAATGACACCCTGCAGATTACTTTCAAGCAACTTCGGAAGCTTGGTCAGAGTGCTGGCGAAGTATCCACCGACATCGATTAATATTAAGCCGGGTCTGTCCACATAGTCATTGATGGTTGCCGCAGTCACCTCAAGGGATGCGAGCTGGCTACGGGTGCGAATTACTACTGGCATATGCCCCTGAACCTTTTCCAGTGTCCTGCGGCTTATACTGCGTGGCTTGGGGATGACGATTGCGAGGTCACCAATTCGTCTGAGGCAGTCAAGGTAGATCTGCGGGTTGTCCAGTAAGTGTGTTACGACAACAAAGCTGATCTCCTCACTGCGCTCGGGCTGAATATCTTCAAAGAAGTGATTTCCCTTTATAAACAGCGGATTCATGGCAGTACTCCCTGAGAGGTTATATAGGTGTTTATTCAGAAAACGCCCAAACACTCTCAACCGGCTGGAACCGGGAGTCAATTTATCTCTGTATCTTCATGTTTATGAACCTGTTTCTAATGGCAGGGCTTTGCTGCTCTAGCCTTGCAGTCCCTGACAAAATGCCTGGGTAATAGGATGGACCGGCCGTTCGAAGATTGACCGAGTGTCACCGCTTTCAATGATGCAACCACAACCTGCCTGTACCCAGCAGACAGCAACATGATCTGCAATCCGCCGCGCCTGGGCCAGGTTATGAGTAACCAAGAGCACGGTATATCGAGATTTTAATCCCTTAATCAGCGTTTCTACTTTAGCTGAAGAGAGAGGGTCCAAAGCGCTGCAGGGTTCATCAAACAGCAGGACTTCAGGATCTAACGCCAGACAACGGGCAATACACAGGCGCTGTTGCTGGCCCCCTGAGAGTGCCAGGGCGCTCTGCCCCAAGCGATCTTTGACTTCGTCCCATAGACCCACATCACCCAGGACATTCTTTATAGTCTTTCGAATGACCGATTCATCTCGCATGCCATGATCCCGCAGCGGAAAACGGATGTTCTCTTCTATCGACATGGGGAACGGATTGGGGGATTGAAATACCATGCCGACCCGACGGCGGAGCCTGTTGAGGTCAGTCCCCTTGGCTAAGATATTATCTTTTCCCAGGAAAATTTCGCCACTAACCTGACACTGGGGAGTTAAATCAGTCATACGACTTATGCTGGCTAACAGACTGCTTTTACCGCAACCAGAGGGCCCAACCAAGGCTGTGATGGATCCTGAAGGTATGTCCAGACAGGCTCCTTCGATAGCATTGGTATCACCGTAGCGTACGTTAACTTTTTTTAGAGTAAGACCCGGGGCAGAGAGCGGTTTTTGGCGGCTTTTATCTTCAAGGCTTTGCTCCTTTTTAGCGAATGCTTCGGTGCTGGAACCTGTTTCAATCTGAAAAGCTGTCGTTAACTCTGAATTCATTGGCTGTTTACGCTTTAATACATTCATGAACGCTTTCATGGAGCTACTCAACGTGTTGCCAGCGCCGCGATAGATAGCGGGCCAGCACATTAATCAAGACTATCATCATCACTAATATCAGTGCGGTTGCTGCTGCGTTGCTTTGACCTCCCGGAACGTTCATTGACAAATCGTAAATATGAACTGACAGAGAGCGTCCAGAGTCCATAACACTTCCTGGCATCCGGGTTACATAGCCAGCGGTGAAAATCAGAACAGCAGTTTCTGCTAATGCGCGGCCAATGCTGATAATCATAGCCACGGCTATGCCTCCACTTGCCGAAGGTAATAGGATACGGCTAATAAATCCGGCGTGACTGATATTGAGAGCAATGGCTGCTTGTCGGTAGCCTTTGGGGCAGGTCCGCAACGCCTGTTCTGCTGTGCGAATAAACAGCGGTAACACCATGCAGGCCAGGCTCAGGCCGCCGGAAAGGATAGAAAATCCCAGTCCTAGCTGGATAGCAAATACAGCATAGCCAAACAGTCCGAATACAATTGAGGGAACACCCGCAAGAACATCCAGGCTGAAACCCAATAGTTTCTCGCTTTGGGAATGAGGTATAACGAATTCACTGAGATAGAGTGCGCAGCCCAATCCGATCGGGATCGTTGTTAGCAGACATACCCCAAGAATCCAGAATGTGGATATCAGTAAAGAACCAACACCGCCACTACGACCTGCATCCAATGGTTGATCAACGATAAAGTTGAAAGACAGGTGAGGCAGGCCTTCCCTGACCACGTCCCATAACATGGACAGGGGCAATACAACCAAGGCTATTGAGACCAGCCAGATTAGCACGGTAATTCCGGAGTCCAGCTTCTGCCCGTCATTCATGCTGCATTCTCCGGAAATGGCTGGCTACCGCTACCAGGGTAATGGTTAACAGGAGTAATAACAGACCACTGATAAAAAGGGCTGTACGGTGCTGGTCCACCGCATAGGACATCTCCAAAGCAATGTTAGCGGTCAGGGTACGGACAGGTTCAAACCAGCTGGACGGTATTTGTACTACGTTGCCACAAACCATCAGCACAGCCATTGTTTCTCCTAGTGCACGTCCCGTTTGTAATACCACGCCTGAGAGAATTCCTGGCATCGCTACCGGTAAGGTGATCCGTTGAATGGTGCCCCAGCGGCTCAAGCCCATGGCCGCCGCGCCCCGGAGGTATTGTTGTGGAACCGCTGCCAGGGCTGCATCCGCTGTTAGAGCCACCAGGGGGAGAATCATCAAGGCCAGCACTAAGGCGCCTGCTAACAGACTTGCTCCAGGAGGGGCTAATCGGTTAATCCAGGGAACCAGAACGACGAGACCCCAAAAGCCGAATACCACTGATGGCACACCGGCCAGCAGTTCCATCAGTCCCCGGTATAGTCGGGCGAGGGCAGGTGGCGCATAAAATTGACCAAACAGCGCTGCGATAATACCCAAAGGAGTCGCCAGTAATACCGCTCCTCCTGCCACAAAGAGACTGCCTAGCAGCATAGGAGTGAGCTGAAAGGCACCTTCTTGCGGGTACCAGCCATCAGCCTGGAAAAAAGGTCCCAGTCCTATTTCACCTATTAATGGAGAACTCTCCTGAATCAAAAACAGCAGGATAAACAGCAATATACTTGCAGATAACCAGGCTGCTGTGCGTAAACCCCGGGTGAGCCAGATATTAGTGCGCATTGACAGGAATGAAGAATTGATTTTTGACAAGAGAATGCACGCTATCTGATTGTGCGAACTCAATAAATTTTTTGCTCCAACCTTCCGGGGGGCCGGAAGTAACAAGGTTTAAGGGACGTGATAGTGGAAAGTCACCACTTTTGACCGATGAGATTGTGGCAGCGATCCCCCCTAAGCCGAGTATCTTGATAGCAGTATTTTGAGATACTTCGAACTCTGCGGTGCCGATTGAAACGTACCCAATTGCTGCAGGAGAGCCTGCTACTGTTTTGATACCCTGTTGATTGTCGCCAATAATAATGTCGGCCTTCACTTGTTTGTTATTAAGTTTGAAATACTTAAGGAACAGCTCTAGGGTAGAGCGACCTTCTGCTTTGTTTACGACGGTAATGGCTTGATCTGGCCCTCCCAGTAGACGCCAGTTGTCAATTTCACCGCTATAAATAGCGACGATATCCTGATCTGTTAACTGATCAACCGGGTTTTCTGTATTCAGGATCAATGCAATACCATCATAGGCAATCTCATGAGCGAAAAGATCCATTTCCTTCCCATTTAATGGACGGGATGCCATGCCTATATCTGCCACTCCCGAGCGAGCATCTGCAATTCCGCGAGAAGATCCGCCTGTCTGGACATCGACTCGAACATTGGGGTGCCGGGCCTCGAACTCCCGGGCCAGCTCTGACGCAAGTGGGGCAATAGTGCTGGACCCTGTGAGGGTTAGTTTCTCCGTAGTGGATGGACCACAACCCCAGAGGCCTGAAAGTAACATGCAACCGACCAGCAAATGTCGTATAAAAAATGGTCGAATACCCCAAGTGCTCATGTATTCACTCCCTCATCAAGCAACTAACAAGATACTAAGAAATAATAAAATCGTAGAAATCAGAAAAGCTATCAATAGAGTGCGAAAGAAGGCAAACGTTACTGGCAGTTGTGCTTTTTGCTTTTTTGGTGCTGATTAAATTGCTGTACAAGTATTCGAATGGAGGATAAATTGATTAATCGCACTTTGGTGGCAGTGTTTTGATTACCTGAGACTGCTTTTAACCTGTTGTGGATTTCAGGCTGAAAGTTACTGAATGACCCGTTTATCAGATGATATTCCCATGCTCCAAAAAGCTTCAGGTATGGCTCGATTGAAGCAAGGGAATATTTTTTGATATAGGGTAAACCCATGAAAATTGTGATTGTTGGAGGAGGGGCTGGTGGTTTAGAGCTAGCGACAAGATTAGGAAAAAAGCTGGGACGAAAGGGCAAGGCCGAAGTGCTTTTGCTTGATCGCAACCACACTCATATCTGGAAGCCTCTTCTGCATGAAGTGGCATCGGGCTCTCTTGACGTGGGTGTTGATTCCGTGGGCTATCGGGCTCATGCTCATCAGAATGGCTTCATGTTCAAGCTTGGAAGTCTCTGTGGTATTGATCGTCAACGTAAGGTTCTTCACTTGGAGGCATTGGCTGATGCCGAGGGTGAAGAAATTTTACCTGAACGAGAAGAGACATATGATTATTTAGTATTGGCGATTGGTGGTGTCTCTAACGACTTTGGAGTCGATGGTGTTGCGGCTAACTGCACTTTTCTTGATAGTCCGGAACAGGCGACTTCTTTTCATCAGCGGTTGGTCAATCACTTCATTCGACTTAATCGTAAACTGTCTCAGGGCGAAACCCATCAAGAGCTACATGTTGCTATTGTTGGAGGAGGAGCTACAGGAGTCGAACTTTCTGCCGAGCTGTTCAAGGCAAGAGAGTGTTTTACAACCTATGGTTTGCATCATATAAAGGCCGAGCACTTGAAGGTCTCCTTAATAGAAGCGGGCCCGAGACTGCTGCCAGCATTGAGTGAAAATATCTCTTTAGCGACCCAGAATGAGCTGACCAGGCTTGGTGTCAATGTTCATGTCTCCACTGTAGTGGCAAGAGCAGAGAGTAACGCTCTGATAACCAATAATGAACATCGCTTTGATGCAGATCTTGTGGTTTGGGCTGCAGGAGTTAAGGCTGCGGATATGCTGGCAGGCTTCGAGGGACTGGAAACTAATCGCGCTAATCAGCTTATTGTCGGACCGAATTTGCTGGTGAAGGGGGACCAGTATATTTTTGCATTAGGGGATTGCGCCGGTTGCCTGATAAAAGGTCCCAACGGGGAAGAACAATGGGTGCCACCCCGTGCGCAGTCGGCCCATCAAATGGCGAACCTGGTCGCCAAAAATATCATTCATCTGATAAAGTCTGAGCCCCTTGAAAACTTCGTCTATAGGGATCGCGGTTCTTTAGTTTCCCTCAGCCACTATACCGCGTTCGGAAAACTGATGGGTGGGCTCTCAAAAGGCAGCCTGAAGGTGGAAGGGCGGATTGCCCGGATGGCCTATGTCTCACTATATCGTATGCACCAATTGGCAATTCATGGCTGGTACCGGACGTTGCTGGTCACTCTGGCTGACAAGATCAATCACTTTATCCGTCCTCGGCTAAAGCTGCACTGATCGATCACTTGGGTTTCTTAGCTTTTCGCCCATATCCCTGTTGCGCAGGGGTATGGGTATCTCTCTTATTTAGTTCCCTTTGATCAAAGGGCCCCGGAATTTCTGACTCTCTTTACTTCAATCTTATCTTTAATGGGGGCTCTGTAGTAAGCCTATCCGAGGCTGGGGACCATCTGATTAGGGTCTTTCGGAATAATTCTGCTTTCCAGGTAAGAGCTAGAGATAGTCGGTTGAATGTACTGATACTAAATAGCATCTCTCATTGGACTGCTTGACTGTGTAGTTCCGAAAAGTGCCATATAAGCGCTGATCTGTCTCTTCAGATACTCCCTGTCTGAGCCTAAATTGAAGCAGTAATTCAATTCCATAGCACTAGAAAAGTGACAGAGAGTCGTTGCCTGACAATAGAGGAAAAAGACAGTAGCATGGGTAGATTGGGGCAAATAACCGGGCAATCAAGGCTGATGGACAACGATTGGAAAACGGTAAACGAGGGTGATATTACAGAGATCGGATTAGCTGATGATGCCCTTTTTATGATTGACGAAAAGCGCGGTGAAATTCCAGAGCTCTATCGCAATCCTCACCGCCACCGTTTTTATGAAATGATCTGGATTCGCGGGGGAAATGGCGCCCATGTGATTGACTTTATTGATTATGTCTTTGAGACAGACAGGCTCTACCTGATCACCCCGGGGCAGGTACATCAGTGGCGTACCTGTGATATTCAGGCAACGGTGATTGTTTTCTCAGAAGCTCTGCTGGATAGGGCATACCGCGAAATGTTGCTACAGGGGGCGCGTTTATTTCGCATGACGGATAGTCCGCCATTTTTGGATCTGGATACTGCAGTTTCAAAGAGGTTGTCGCAGTTGTCTGGATTGATGTTTTCGGAGTATGCACGAAAGCCTGTCGATACGACGATGGTTAGGCCACTCCTGAGTGCCTTTCTCTATGAACTGGCCCGTTTAGAGCGTCATGGAGAACAAGTGCTCGGTAATCCTCATTATAAGCGGTTGAGCCGTATGACTGAATTGATCGATGCACACTACCATGAGCATCGATCGGTGGAGTTTTATGCACAGCAGTTACATATCACCAGCAAAAGACTCAATGAAGTGACCCGTGAAATTATCGGTAAGAGCGTTTCCCAAATGGTTCATGATAGAGTGATTCTTGAAGCCAAACGTGATCTGTCATTGTCCCAGGATAGCGTGAAGACTATCTCTTATCGGCTTGGCTTTCAGGATCCTTCCTATTTCGGACGCTTTTTCCGCAGACAGGTGGGACAATCCCCCAATGCGTTTCGAGACGGTTTTCAACGTCTCCCACATTGAGACTTTCCATGATTCAGATGATTATCTTAGGAATAACCTAAGGCAACCCGCTCACTCTACTTGTCCGCGCTTTAAATCATTATTTACCATTTAGTTTTACTACCATTTTCAGGGAGATTTCTCTCTGATTTTTACTCTTATCTCCATTCAGCCGTATTCATTTGCAACAAAAATCCCCATGAAAGAGACCAAGGGATCAGCTTTGTCCTGTGTTTCAAAAGTACCAGCATAAGTGTTGATCGTCTCTTTATGTCATCAGCTCATCGCTCTAACTTGGAGGCACATATCTTATAAAGGAATGTTTCCGATGGCACTTCATCTAATTAGCCAATTTTGTGAGTACAGCTTCCTCAGTGTTGTTTTGGGAGGGACGGTTGAATGAAATTTACCTTGACTATCAATGGTGCCCAACACCAAGTGAACTTGGAGGAAGACACTCCGTTACTCTGGGTTTTACGTGACAGCCTGGGAATGACTGGGACAAAATTTGGTTGTGGGGTCGGTGCCTGTGGTGCCTGCACCGTGCACTTGGATGGACAGCCCGTTAGATCCTGTCAAATTCCCCTTAGTGCTGTTGGTAACGCCAGTATTCAGACTATTGAGGCGGTTCATGAATTATCAGCAGGGCAGCAGATCCAGGACGCTTGGATTCAGGAACAAGTTCCACAATGCGGATATTGTCAATCAGGGCAGATAATGAGCGCATCGGCTCTGCTTCGTGAAAACCCTACACCCAGTGATAGCGAAATTGATAACGCTATGAGGGGCAATATATGTCGCTGTGGCAGCTATTCCGAAATCCGCAAAGCGATCCATCTGGCGGCTTCCAAGGGAGATGTTAATCATGGTTGAACAGCTGACATCGACATCTGCGTCAGAGGGCGCTAAACAGCTTAGTCGCCGTGCTTTCCTTAAGGCTTCAGCAATTATAACGGGTGGGCTTCAGTTAGCATTGATGATGCCCTCCATCGCGCAGGCCGAAAAGAGTGAAGATGCTTTTACCTCAGGAGCCTATATTCGTATTACCCCGAATAATCAGGTATTCCTTACTATCGGACAATCTGAGATGGGCCAGGGTAGTCTCACTGGTCTGGCCCAGCTTATCGCAGAAGAACTGGATGCAGATTGGGCAACGGTAATCGTAGAAAGAGGGGAGGTCCATTCGGCTTTCTTCAGGCCTAACGCTCCCATCCAGGTGACTGGTGGCTCGGGGTCGATCCGATCCTTCTACATGGTGTTACGCCAGACCGGGGCCGCTGCGAGACAGATGATGCTGTTAGCCGCTGCTCGTCATTGGAACTTACCTATTGGCAATTTAAATACCAAAGATGGAATGGTGATCGCCCCTGGTGACCAAAGATTGTCGTATGGAGATCTGGTATCAGATGCCGGAGCCCTGAAAGTACCTGACTTACTCAGTGTTCCATTGAAGGATGAGTCGGAATTCCGCTTGATCGGTAAACCCATGAAGCGACTGGACATCCAGGAAAAAGTGACAGGTGAGGCTCCATTTGGAATGGATATTCAACTGCCGGGTATGTTGACTGCCGTCATCCTTCATCCGCCAGCCTTTGGTGCCAAGTTACTTGCTTTTGATTCAACGGCTGCAGACAAAGCACCAGGTATCAAAGCAATTTTTCCAGTCTCTGAAGGCCTGGCCATTGTCGCGGACAGTTACTGGCATGCAGTCACTGCCAGGAAATCTGTAGCTGTCAGCTGGTCAGATGATAAACCCGCCTTCGATAATGATGTGCAAAACAAGAAGATGATGGAACTGGCCCTCCAACAACCGGGATTGGTTGCGTTGGAGCGTGGAGATCAGAGAGGGATCTTCTCGGCCAACCACGTTAGTGCACAATATGATGTTCCTCATCTTGCCCATGCCTGCATGGAACCGCTGAACTGTACTATCCAGCTTCGTTCTGACAGTGCCGAAGTCTGGACCGGGACTCAGTTTCAGACTTCGGCCCAACAAACAGTGGCATCCGTCACTGGTCTCGCTCCTGAATCAATCGCTATTCATACACAGTATTTGGGTGGCGGTTTCGGACGGCGCTCGGCACAGGATTTTATTCGCCTTGCAGCAGAAGTCGCCCAGAAGTTTGATGTGCCGGTAAAGACTGTTTATAGCCGAGAGGATGACATGAAAGCCGGGTATTACCGACCAGCTGCCTGTTGTCAAATGGCAGCAGATCTGGACCACAATGGTTCTCTTGTTGCGTTCCAGGCGAAGTTAGCCGTGCCTTCGCTGGTCAAGCATACGGGCTTGAAATTTCTGATGTTACCAGGAGGGGTTGACTCAACTGCGGTGGAAGGGCTGGACGATCACTCATTTCCCTATCAGGTGGCCAATGGGCGTGTCGAATGGGTTGAGCATGATCCGGGTGTGCCGGTGTGGTTTTGGCGTTCAGTGGGAGCCAGTCAGAATTTTTTCTTTCTGGAAACATTTGTTGATCAACTGGCTGCAAAGAGTCGACGTGATCCTCTTGAATTCAGGCTGGCCCATTTGGAAGAAAAGCCCCGTCATCGACGGGTTCTGGAGGCTGTCGCCTCAGCAGCCCGTTGGGGTACTCCTGATGCGCCTGGAGTAGCCAGAGGAATTGCGGTGGCTGAAAGCTTTGGTAGTGTTTGTGCTCAGGTTGTGGAAGTAGAGCTGCAAGATGGATTTCCAGTGGTGCGTAAGGTCGTTTCCGCACTTGATGCAGGACGTGTAATTAATCCCGCTATGGTGGAAAAACAAGTGCACGGATCCGTACTCTACGCACTTTCTGCCCTATACAGTGGCCGAATCAGTTTCGAGAAAGGTCAGGTAGTGGAAGATAATTTCTGGACCTATGAACCGGTGCGAATTGATCGATCTCCAGTGATGGAAACTTTGATACTGCCTTCAACCGCTCCTCCCGGGGGCGTTGGTGAGCCTGCCACGCCACCGCTGGCCCCCGCTGCTTGTAATGCGCTTTTCGCCTTGACAGGTAAGTTGGTTACTTCGCTTCCTCTCAAGGGGCAGAGCTTCAAACTACGACATTCGATATAAACCGATATTCTGTATTTCTTTCAAAGGCACGACCCTGTCGTGCCCACTCTTGACGGATTACTAATTGATCGTTTTAGGAGAGTTATAAATGGCGAATCAATTATCTCATTTACTGACCCAATGGCACAAAAATAGAGATGACGCAGAGTGGGTGCTGGGTACAGTTTATAAAACTGAAGGTCCCTGCTACCGTAAACCCGGTGCAATGATGCTTTTTAATAGCCTTGGCCAGCAGTTCGGAATGCTCAGCGGGGGATGCCTGGAATCCGACATCCAAAAGCACGCCCGTCAAGTTATGAACAATGGCGAGGCCAAAACCCTCTGTTACGACGGTAGCGATGAAGATGATTTGTCATTTCAGCTGGGTATTGGTTGTGGTGGCACGGTATACATTCTCTTGCAACCGATCAATAAGGATAACCAGTATTTGAGGTTGGACTTGTTGCGTCAAGCTTTAACTAAACGAGAGGGAGGATACTTTTATCAACGCATAGCGGATGGAGCTGGTGCCGTAGAAAGCCGTTTTATCGAAACTAATCGGTTTTCAGGGAGTGGTAATCGTTCCAAAGGTAGAGGTCCGGTAAAACTGATAGACGAGGGTGATCAGCAATGGCTGGTTACACCGATAATGCCAGAGCCCCACCTGCTGGTTGTTGGCGGTGGATTAGATGCACGTCCATTGGTAGCAGTGGCTCATGAGCTGGGGTGGAAAGTCAGCCTTTGGGATCCGCGTCCGGCCAATGCACGGAGAGAATTCTTCATGACTGCTGATAGAATTCTCAATGGAGAGTTAGATCAATTGCTAGGTGACGAGGCCGATTGCAGAATCGATGCGGCTGTCCTTATGAGCCACAATGTTTCGTTGGATGCCGCGGCGCTAAGAGCATTGCAAGACGTACCTCTGAGTTATTTAGCCATGCTGGGGCCAAAAAGCCGTTGTGTTAGGGTCATAGAAGAGGCGGGTCTGACCAATACCCAACTGAATACTCCCATCGCTGGGCCAGCGGGTCTTGAACTGGGCGCAGAGTTGCCGGAAAGTATCGCGTTATCAGTATTGGCAGAATGTCATGCCCGATTAGAGTGTTGTTCGGCTCGTTCGTTAAGTGGGATTTTGGACAGATAACAATCAATATGTCTGCAATTGTTACCTGCGCTTCTGAGCATCTTGAACACCAGAGTCCCTAAAGGCTCGTTCGTAGATATCTTTGTAATTGGATTACTAAGGTTCTGTTCTTGCTTTAATTTACCTAGAATAGTGGACTGGTCAGGAGTATGAGTTTGATCATTCCTGATATTTTTTACGTTTAGGTAAAGGGTTGTTATGGCTATTGAATCTATTGTGATTTTAACCGGAGCAGGTGTCTCGGCAGAGTCCGGGATACGGACATTCAGAGCAACCGATGGACTGTGGGAAGATCATAAAATAGAGGATGTGGCTACGCCTGAAGCCTTTGACCGTAATCCTCGCCTGGTGCACAGCTTTTATAACGAGCGACGAAAGCAATTGCTGTCTGCTGAGGTGAGGCCAAACCCTGCTCATCATGCATTGGCAAAACTGGAAAAAGAATTTCCTGGTAAAGTTCTCCTGATTACTCAAAACATAGATAACCTTCATGAGCGGGCCGGTAGTAATAATCTGATCCATATGCATGGGGAATTGTTGAACCTGAGATGCCGGGAATCAGGAGTTATCTACAGGGTTGAAGAAGAGACCCAGCCTGAGGACTTATGTCAATGTTGCGGTTCATCCGGAAATTTGCGACCAGATATCGTTTGGTTTGGAGAGCTTCCGATGAGTATGGAACGTATATACACTGAATTAGAACAGTGCGATCTGTTTATTTCTATAGGGACCTCTGGAAATGTCTATCCGGCCGCTGGTTTTGTTGAAATCGCTAACGATACCGGGGCGCTGACGGTTGAATTAAATCTGGAACCTTCAAAGGTAAAGTCAGCGTTTCATCAGGGCTTCTATGGTCCTGCCAGTGAAGTGGTGACTGAATTTGTTGCGGATATTCTTAAACAGGTTTGAAGCACCCTGCTTTCTGCGAAGTACCTGAGCTGAAAATTAACGACAGGCTGGATTCATTTAGCAGATTCTGTCAAGTAGGCTACAGTTCATAGGTAGAGGTCCAATATTTGCGTAGGAAGCAGACAAATGACTCTTATTATGAAGAATAAGGTAGACATCTACCTTCAGCATCCTGAGCGATTCCAGCTGGATTTACTCAACCAGAAAAGTATCTGGATGGACAATGTGGTCCGGCCTCTTGGCAGCCATTATGAAGACTCGAAAAAGCAGATTGATGCAGTAATAAAGATAGCAGATCAACGCAAGAAAGCTCAAATAGCCCGGCTAAAAAAAATAGAACTGTATCACGATATTGTTATGGGGGTGCTTTTCTTTGGAATAGATATCATTGCGGCGGGTGCGTTAAAAAACGTATCTGTTCTTTCTAAAAAATACAGTTCTAACAAAGATTTTGAGACACTGATGAAGTCATCGGACAGCTTTGAAAAAGCGATGACTCAGTTTATGTCGCAAAAAGCTTCAATTGTAGATAATATCGTTGCTAACTTTGACGATAAAGTAAAAGGATTAGCCTCCACAGGGACTGTTAAATCTGCTGGGCAAACCGTTAAATCCCTGTCTGCCAGTGTCCAGAAGACACTACCAGCAACGGTAAAAACTCAATGGGCAGGTCCGCAAAAGTTCCAGAATGAATTAGAGACTTTTTACTCTTCAACTTGCCGTTCCATCAATGAAGTTTTTGTCGATCAGGTTCGAGATTCCAAAGCATCAGCTGATCGTAAAAAATCGATTATTAAGTTGCTGGTGAACCTACCATTCACCATGCCACCAACACTGAGTCTGAAATCCTTTGGTGACACCTTTGCAGCCTATTTTGAGCTTTGTTACTGGGTGCGTCTGGTGGCTGCAACCGCTCAGCAAAAGGGCCATTTTGGTACGATTGAAGGTTACCTTGCGGATGTTATCAACGAGCGTGTTCTGCACTTGAGTGGACATCACTTCACCCATCGAGGTGGTCAAAAGATAAAAAGTGTAAACATGTATAGCAAATGGGGAAATATGCCGCTTGGTAAATTGCGGAATAAGGATATCAGAATGGTCTGGGATGGTTGGTGCTCTAATGCCCACGCCAGCTACGGTAAACTCATGCTAAAAGACGCAAAATTAACAGGGGTAGACGCAATTTTTATCTGTCAGGGAATCAGTTGCCAACAAGCTTATAAATAGTCTTTATTGTACTCTGAGATAGTGGCAAATAGATGATTTGTCTTTTTTTGCAGCTTTGTTAACCTTTGATTGTTTCGCTAGCACTGGCCAGCACCGCTTTTTGATGATGGTGATTAACTCTGCTTATGCGCTTGCTTACTCGGCGTACCCAACGAATAGCTTCAAGTCGGTTGCTATCTTCTGAAACTTCTAATTTTCCCAGTGCAATTGATTCTGCCACAGTTTCACGGTAAGTATCGGCCATTGCCTCGATTTTCCAGAAGCTACGTTTGGCATGAATATCGGCATCTAACCAGCGATTGTCATTGATATCCCCTCGGTCTCCGGTACCGCTACTGCGGATGGTGATCATACCCAGTGAAAAGAGCGCGAGGCCTCCATGAGTGGTTATGATTGCAGAGAGATTATCAATAGCAAACGCCTTGAAACGGCGAATATTATTGAAAGCTATTTAACAAGAGTCGTTGCTGTTTACCTAAGGAGCATTCGTTTTATGGGATCAAAGCCAGCTGGGGAACGGACCTGTATTTTGTAATGCATATGGACTTGCATCGAATCTTATTACTAAATCAGCGAATATGATCAAGGCTTCTTGCCATAAGCCAGACGTTATCGTTCAATGGTGCAAAGCGAAAGGAGTCATCTGTCCACAGGAAGCAGAATAATCATCGTTAGTAATTGTTGGTGTTTGTTATTTTATAGTGGATTGCCAGCCTATTAAGTTTTTGCCTAAACAACCAGAACTTAAGTCGTTCAACTCTCTTCGTAAAAACTATTTTTTATATTGCGTGTTTTCATTGTCTGCTAATTTGTACTAGTCAAAAAAGGGAAATTTATGTCACTCACTGACACTCTGGTAACCGTTCAGGAACCAGTCGCGGCGACTGTTGAATTTGATTTTGTCCGTAATAGTCTGGACTTGGTGATTGATGGCTTGGGGTATTTTCAACTCGATGACGGCCAAGGGGGAGTGAGCTACACCCGTGAAGGAAAGTTTGAATTGGATAAGGATGGCCATCTTGTCTCTGTGAGTGGAAAGTATCTACAAGGGTTCGGCCTGAGCGCTGATGGAAACCAGCAGCCGATTGGCAATATGGCATTGTCACAGACTGAAAGTTCGCCTACACCGACTTCAAATATTGATCTGTCAATCAATATTAACTCAGACGTCAGTGCGACAGATTTGCTAGGTCCCTACGATATGTCGGACTCCTCTACATTCAGTTTCAGTACGACAACTCATATTGTGGATAGTCTGGGGGACGAAAATGCCCTGAGGTTTGATTTTGTTGAGCAATCATCGGTTCATGAGCGTCAGACTGCAACCTTCACTACTGCAATCAGGACGGGAAGTATTCAGGTGGCGGGTGTGAATATCTCGCTGGAGGAGGGGGATTCTTCAGCAGAAATAGCTTTGTTGGTTGCCGCGCAAGAGACTGCGGTTCGGATGGCTGATCCCCGAGTTACTTCAGTAGTTGTGGATCCCGCTAATACCAATAATGTACTGATTACTTATGCCGCCTCAGCCGCCGATGTTGAAGAAATTATTGTGACTGATGTTGGTGATACCGGTGTAATATCGACCATTGTTTCCAATCCATACTTGGCCGCGAATGAAGTTCAGATGGTGGAAATAAGCGCTCCAACGGCAACAGCCCAGATCTTTTTTGGGGGAGTTGCTATTGATGTGAGCAATACGACGATTGCGGCCGATACCGCAGCAGATGTAGTGAATCGAGTCATTGCCAAGCAAGGGGAAATTATCGAGGCGACTCCGGCTATCGAAAGTTTGGCTGCCGATCTCAGCTCAGTACCACCCAGGATCATCATCACCTATAAGCCGGAAGAGGGTGATGTGGCACAACTGGTTGTTGATGAAAATGGCACTGGTGTGTTTCATGGAACGGACCTGGCAACAACCGTTGAAAATGGTGACAACAGTTATCAAGGCGTCTATCAGCTATATGCCTATCTGAACGGTAACGAGCTATTGGATATCGGCAAGCAGGTAGCGGCCGGGGCAACAGGAAGCATAGTGACGCCAAGGACTACCGAGCCCGGACCTGTTTTATTGATCTTTGATCCGGAAGATGGAACTCTTCGTTCCGTTAATGGCACATCAGTTGATAATTCAGGAATTGCTCCTGAATTAATCCTGATCGGAGCAGACCCTGCGGACCCTAGCCATCTCCCTAATTTAGACCTTAGCGGCACCACTCTGTCAGCCACTGAGTCAGCAGTCATATCTGAAACTCACGATGGTTTTGTCAAAGGAGACCTTATAAGCTTAACTGTTTCCTATGATGGCATTCTGACCGCAAGATTCAGTAATGGTCAGGAGTCTAACTTAGGTATCATTGCCCTGGCTATATTTGAAAGTTCAAGCAATTTACAAGCAATTGATAATAATGAATGGCTGGCAACACTGGAGTCCGGGCAGGCTATTTTTAATCCACCGGCAGAAGGTATGAACGGAGAGTTAAAGTCAGCATTTGCAGAATATGACGGAGACTATGGTGATTATAAAGTTACTGTGACAACGAGTGGATTTTTTATCGTACCTATTGCTCAGCCGTCGCAAGCCGAGACGGTCATCGGGGTGGATCGAATTCAGTTTGCAGACACCAACCTTGCTCTTGATATTAATGGAACAGCAGGGCAGGTTTATAGAATTTATAAAGCAGCGTTTGACCGTACGCCAGACGCTGAAGGGCTTGGGTTTTGGATAGATACCGTGGAACACGGGGGGACTCTCCAGAATGTAGCTGCTGGATTTATTCACAGTAATGAATTTCAGACACTCTACGGAGATAATCCCTCCAATGAGTTATTTTTGACCTCTCTCTATCATAATGTTCTGGATCGTGATCCCGATCAGGACGGATTTCAATGGTGGTCGGATAAGCTTAACTCTGGTGCTGAATCCCGGGAAGATATTTTGGTCGATTTTAGCGAAAGTCCCGAAAACCAGGCAAATGTCATCGACCTGATTGGTGATGGTATTGTTTATGAGGAGTGGCTTGGATAAAACCGGGGAGCAAGTTATCAGGTCTTGGTATTAGAGTTGAAGGTTTAGTCTTGTCTATGGGGAGTCTTAAGGCAAGACTATCCCGTAGTTCATAGCAAGGTTAATTCAGTGCTCTGGTCATTTTCTGTCATTGATCCGAGAGACTTAGCCATGATTTGATCCGTTTCTTGTCGTTACTTCAGTGTAATTACTACTCTTCTGAGTCTCCTCCATCTTTCATTATCTGTTAGTCGGTCAGTTCAGTTTCAATCTCCAGCTCACCATCTAAGGTGCGATGCACCGGGCAACGGTCAGCAATTTCCAGTAAACGTTTGCGCTCTTGATCAGACAGGTCCCCTTTCAGTGTCACGTATCGATGAAGTATTTCTATTTGCTTAGGACTGTCCTCGCAGTTTTCACAATCTTCCATGTGTTGACGATTGTGGGTTAGCTCTACGGAAACATCATCCAGTTTAATCTTCTTTCGATTGGCATACATGCGAATTGTCATTGAGGTACAGGCTCCGAGAGCGGCAAGTAAATGTTCATAAGGATCAGGACCCAGGTCGTCACCACCCAGTGAGGTGGGCTCATCAGCTAGCCATACATGAGTATCTGACAACAGGGTGCGGGTAAACTGCTTGTTCTTTTCTGTTACTAACACATGGCCCTTTTTCAGCAATGGGGCTCTTTGTTCAACGATTTCAGTGTCGGCTATAAACCTAGTGGACCAGGCTGCAATCGTTGCTGCGACATATTCTGAATCACGAGGCTGGGTTAGCAGGTGATCGGCATTATCCAGACTGATAAAACTTTTGGGGTGCTTTGCGGTACGGTAGATTTTTTCTGCTTCGTTAATAGATACGGTTACATCTGCAGGTGAATGGAAGACTAGTAGTGCCTTTTTCAATTTAGCGATTTTTTCATGCTGGTTGTGTGAAGTCAGATCATCCAGAAACTGCTTTTTTATGGTAAATGTCCGACCTCCTAAATTGACTTCCGCCTGCCCGGATTTATTAATGTCTGTGGTGTTACAGGCAAACTGTTTTGTAACATGCTCAGGGTCCGCAGGTGCCCCAATTGTTACCACTCCTGTTGCTTCGGGCACTGCATGAGCAGCGGCTAAAACAGCGCTGCCCCCCAGGCTGTGACCTATTAATAAGGATGGTGGGCGATAATTATCACGTAAATAGTCGGCTGCGTGCACCAAGTCTGCTATGTTGGAAGAAAAGTTGGAGTTGGCGAATTCTCCATCGCTACTTCCCAGTCCGGTGAAATCAAAACGCAGCACGGCGTAACCTTTAGCGACTAGTGAGCGTGCAATACGAGAAGCTGCGATCATATCTTTTCCACAGGTAAAACAGTGAGCAAAGAGCGCAAAAGCATGTGGGTTGTCACTGGGAGTTTCCAGCAATCCGGCTATCAGCAATCCATCGCTTCCCGGAAACTCCAGTTTAATTCGACGAATGGGCATAGTGTTTTTCCTTGATGGTCATAGAACGGATAATAAAGAGTAGTAAAGAATAGATAGATAAAGAGTAGAGACTGTGGATATGCTCTATCATTACAAAATATCCGCTAAGCCCGAACAGTAATGTTAGAGATGAAAATGATTATAGAAATAGATGGATACAAATTTGAGGCTGTTTTGGAAGAAAAAAAATCCCCAAAAACATGTCTGGCCTTTCGTCGGGAGATGCCCTTTGAAGGTCAAATCGTTCATGTTCGCTGGAGCGGTGAAGGGGTATGGATCCCATTAGGTGATCGGGATTTCGCTGTAGAATATGAAGATGCTACATCCTATCCGGCACCGGGTCAGGTACTCCTATATCCGAAAGGCAAAAGCGAAACTGAAATATTGATTGCCTATGGTTGTGTTCAGTTTGCGTCTAAGGCGGGCACGCTAGCCGGAAATCATTTTGCAACAATTACTTCTGATTTTGAAAAACTCAGAGAGATCGGAGTGTCAACTCTGTGGGACGGCAGTAAGAATATAGTGTTTAGTATCTAGACAGAGGAAGTCGATCTGAAAAACAGAAAGGCCCCTAACATTTCAGATAGGAGCCTTCAGTAAGAACAAGCTGAAATTAAGCAGCTTTTGGGGCAGCAGGTGTTAGAGCTGGAACGGCTTTAGCAACGACTTCCTGGCTCTCGGTCAGGATAGCCTGAACTTCTGCGAAGTACGCTTTTGCATCTTTAGCAGCGGTCTGAGTGCTTTCCGTCAAATCCTGCATGCTGGATTTTGCGATTTCAGACTGTTCAGTAATAAATGCAGTAAAACCTTCGACATCTTTGATTTCCATAGCCGCCTTTGCGCGGGCTTGGGATAGGCTCATTTGCTTTTTGGCAGCAGCCTGCTGTGCCTCAAATACCTTAGTGAGGGTCGCAGTGTTCAGATCAACAATCTTCTGAATCGGAGCGGCAAAAGAGGAAAAATCGGTAGCTGAAATATTATTAAACATGTCTATAGATCCTTGAAAGTTAAAAAACGATAACGTGGGGATGATACCGCTTGTTTTGCTGCATTGCAACATGGCGGCTTAGCTATCAGGATCAATGAGGAATATGAAACTAGTATGAATTTAGATAAAAACTTGGTTTTTATCACACAGGAGGTCTTATCAAGAGTTCTGACTGCAAAGCAGAAGCTTGAATGGAAGATATCTGGTGTCGGCTTGGACAGCTATGAAGCAACCGCTTTCTCCTCTTTAACGTATTCCCATCCCCTTGCTTTCATACAGACCCTGAATAGTGAGCGGTACTCTTCGTAGTAACCAACATGATCATTAAAGTGTGGGAAATGCCTGTAATGGTATTGATGCCGTTCGTAAAAGTGGGGAAAGTGATTGTAAAAACCGCCACGTTCATTGTTAGCTAATTGGTCACAGTATTGCTGATCCTCATCGAGTTTTTCAGCTCCCAGGTTCTCTGGATGTTTCCAGGTGTATGTGACACCAGCACATGCTGCTAAAAGCAGACATGAAACTGTCAGTGTTATCATTCTTCCCATTATCCATATCTCCTGAGAGTATGTTCCACCTACAGTTTGACATTGGAGAAAGTGGAATTACTCAGTAAAACTCAAAATAAATATGCCCAGGCTGGTTAGTTGGAAGATTTCTAAGAGCAATTCTTTGTGCTTATGATGGTGTCAAAGATAAAGGGGTTAGTCGAATGACAATGAATAATAGGAGAAGTAAATTTCTCCGAAACTTACACAGCGTTAAGTGGCCCTTTAAAGTATAACTATTTGTGTCTTCATTTATCCTGATCTACCATAAACGGACTCATTTTATCGAAGTTATCCATGTATTTTGAAATCAGACTTCGACTTAAGTCCTTCATTAATTTTTTGTCGATATTCATTGATTTAATAACAGATTCAGTAAGATTTTCAGGCAGTACAGCACGGGGCATTTCTGGTAAATCCCAAGTGTCCATGTAATTAACTTGCTTTTGTATCTTGGGAAGAAGCCCAACTCGCGGTATTGAAAACGACATGGATGTCACTATTCCGTGTAAACTTGTTCCACAATAGCAGGATGAGTTTTTTATTAGATTCATAATTTCAAAAACTCCACCGTCTTCGTAAATATGATACTTAACATCGGGAGTAAGGTTTTTAATTATTTTATGAATTCCGTCAATGTCACGATGTCCAGCCGCATTTCCTATAGCTATAAATACAATTGGTAGTTTAGTGGTATGGTAGAGTTCAGAGATACTCTTAGAAAAATCATCGCCGTACAAATTGGAGTTAACTTTGGAAATTTGAAAAACAATGTATGAGTTTTTTAATTCGTTGATTAAGCTCAAAGTTTCTTTGTTTGTGTTTCTATTTATTTCCTCTTCTGAAAATAAATCTACAATCATTGTTGCTGAATCTGGTGATAAAAATATGTCAGATTTGCAACAGTCTGAGATACCTTCTTTGGATCTTGTATCTCTGACTGAAATGTAGGAGGCCTTGTTTAGACTCTCTTTAAAATCATTTATATAATCATTCGATATTTCAGAGGTCGATATGGCCCCGACAGAATTAAAAATAACTGATCGATGATCAGATAAATCTTGGTCGATTGGCTGGAAAGGAAAGTCTGAATTAATTCCAATATATTTTTTTGAAAAGTATAGTAATTGTTTAGAAAAGTATCTGCATACTATCCTACGAAAAAATGACTCGAAAATATGTGGGATCAGGTATCGAATTGCAGGTATCCAGGTACAACCGATTATATGGCCTCCAGCTAAGATGATGACAGCACTATCAGATGATTTTCGGAGAGAGTTTTTAATACTATCTGTTTTTAGTGCACCGTACCTTGAGAGATCACTCTCTATCATTCCTGCAATAAATATCCTGGAATTCTGATGTCTGTTTTTGATTAGACGCTGCATCACTAATGGAAACAGAAGGTCTCCGTAGTTATGCCGATCAAAAGCCCCGTATAAAATAATATCTTTCATTGCATTATCTGCATAATAATAGAAAATAACTTACCAGTTTATCAATAATTTCTTATAAATAAAAGTTAATGTTATGGAAGTACTGCAATCGGGTTTTTTCTGTGCCCGTTGTTTTGTATGTTCCTGATGTCATTGATATATGTCGTTTTTTCTCGTGCTTAATATAAACTTTCAGGGATACAGGGCTAATTCTTCTATACTCAGACTGACTGATACGTTAAGGACATTGAGGGAACAAAAATGACTTATCAAGTAGATCTCAAATTGGACACCATCTCTGTTAGCTTATTAATTCCTTCTGAGCGGGGGACTGGCATAGGTAGTCAATGGCGAATTAAGACTCTCACACAGGGGCTTGGGTCTGGCAGACGTGTTCTACCAGCTAAAAAGAAAAGTTTTAATGCTACTGTCGGCTCAAATGCTACTGTTGCCGTGAACAAAAACATTCAGAGTCGTACATTCAAAGGTAAGTTGGTGGAAAGTAAAGTGTCAATTCATGCGCTGGTCTTTCCTGTTGAAATAGATGACATTTCCGATATTGGAGAGAGTGCTGCCGTAATACACAGTTTTGCCATGCCTGACTGTGTTAATGCTGTTGTAGAGAGTCAATTCAGTGCAAGTAGTACCGTCACGGCAAAAGGAGGTGATGAACCCGCAAAAGTTCAGATTACATTCGGGTTTACGGTCCGTGTTGAGCGAGAGTTGAGCATAGAATCCTGCTGTCCCCAGATTATCCTGGAATTTGAGAGTGCTATTGCAGAAATGATGGCGACTCGAAAGAAGCTTGTGATGCTTAAGAATGAAAGCTCCCACTACATTGCAGAAATTAAAAGAGTTGCTATGCGTTATGATGAAGAAAACAGCCTTAATGCGGAGGTCACTGCATTTGAAGCTCTTGGAGGATGGGAGGCCGTAGTTCTTATGCTTCCAACTGGTGCTGCGGCTATAATCGATACATATGCCGTTAGTGGTATTGTTACCACGCACACGACTCGAGAAGCTGGGAAACGAGGTGCTGTGGCTTTATCTAAGTCTGCTAAGGCTGCAATAAAGGGAGTTGCCTGGTTGAGTGTACTGGGTACTATCTATGGTGGTGCGAACAATATCGGAGATCATATAATCAGGACAGGCCACACCGCTAAACGGACAGACAGACTGTGGGAAATTTATGATTCCATGGACCCTGAACTTATTGATCAAATAGATCTTTGGATTGCAGATCTAGAGGCTGTTCTTACACCGGCAAAAGATAAATTGGCAGAAATTAAGGCTTCACAATGGAGTTCCGATCTGTGTGAACGAGCTGGGGCGGAAGTTGCTTTGCTAGAGTCAAATAACAGGTTACGCTTGAACTTGGAAAGCAATGCAACTGCTTTTTCTTTTCAGATTAAAGAGGGAATGAAATTTTTGAAAGCGATGATGGATTGGCTGAAAAAGAACCGGTTCTAGGTTTTTTTCACGATGCCTTCTCACTCATTTTGGGCTCTCTACTGTTGAATCGACGTCGTTTAATTATTGAGAGAAATTTCTGTGTCTTTTCAATATTTCCTACGTCGATTCTGCCAACACTACCAACATACATCGCTTACCTTATTAAAATAGTTAATAACTGCCTGTTTGTTCGTTCAGTATACTAAATACCGATGCTGTATTTTCTACATTGGGTAACGGGATCTGTTAGCTTGTATTTATTTGAATAAATTATTACCAGTATGATCAAAAAACTCGATAATTGCCTTGGTGGCTACAATCTTTTTTTTATCGAATCTATTACACTGAGGAACTTGTGAATGAGTCCATAGTGTTTTCTGTGAGCTTTCTGTGCAACCAGATATCAGCGTTAACGGTTTCAGGCAACCAGTATGCCTGTAATTGTTGCCTCAATCTTTGATTGTTCTGAAAACCAGGGGTCGATTGGTCTTGCTTATATTTTTCTAACGCACCCAAGTATTGTTATTCGAAGGAGTGACCGTTATGACAGCTTCCATCTTGTCTGTTCTGCAAGCTAAAAAAATGTTCATTGCATATTATGGACGTCCTGCTGATGCCGAAGGTCTTGAGTATTGGTCTAATCGGATTGAAGAGGAGGGTGCTAGTGTTGTCGCTGATGCATTTGGAGCTTCTGAAGAGTTCAGTGCTAACTATGGACATCTTGGTATCACAGAGCTTATATCCGGTTTATATCAACAACTTTTCGGACGCACTGCTGACGAAGACGGTTTGGACTATTACGTCAGGGAAGTCCTTATGGGCCGGTTTTCAGTACCAAATGTAGCATTGGCGATTATTGATGGTATTCCTATAGGAAGTGACGATGAAACAACGGTAGCTAATCGAGTTCTTGTCGCTGATTACCTGATGGATAATATGCCCGAGTCTGTCTTTCGATTAGATATATTGGATGATGTTACCTCTAATTTTTCGACTGTGAATGAGGCATATGCGTTGCTGGACAGCGAACGCAATGATGATTTTCCTTCTGCTATTACGACCTCTGGCAGTCTATTAGATAATGGTCAGGTCAGTGGAATCATTGAATTCGATGGAGATGACGATTGGTTTGGAATAAGTCTGCAGGCTAGTAATAGGTATACGTTTGATCTTGTAAGTACCGACAACAACAGCGGACTTACCGAGTCACGGTTGGCTATACTTGATGATCAAGGAAATGTTCTTATTACCGAATCCAGTGGGGCGGGTAATGATATTGCTTTACCTTATACTCCATCTGCTGATGGAAACTACTTCATTTCTGTAAGGGGGGTAGATGATGCCCTTGGCAGCTACAGGGTCGAGTCAAGTTTCGTGGATGCTGTTCAGCAGTCAGCAATTTCGACTGTAACACCGATAAGGATAGCTATTGATGATTCGAAAGAGGAACTGGAATCCTTTCAAACTCAGTTCGATTTTGGAGAAGAAGTTGTCCCGGATGTAGAAATTGCTGTCCTTGCAGATATTGGATTACCTTCCAGCGACCAATATTTGGTTATTTGATGGAGGGGGGGCGATAAGGAACATACTTCAATTTTTAGGATGATCGCTAATAACAAAGTGTAGTTTATTCTGCATCTACCCCTTTTGAATCTAGCAAAGGAACCCGAGCAAGTCCTGATAAATGCTGGTTCCTTTTCACCGAGGTGGTAAGTCCAATGCGTTACTATTCATAAGGAACGATTTCAGTGGCATCAATGATATACCCAGCTTCCGCCAACTCTGTACTAAGTTTCTCCACCCGCATTATTCCAGTGACCCAGACAATATCAAACAGGTTACGTATTGTTGCTCTGTTGCCGTTCTTGACCCTGACGTAAACAGTCTGATTCAGCGGTGGAGGAGGGACATGGATGCAGGCGCCAAAGTAGGGTACCAGCAGAAATTCAGAAGATGATGTGCCATCGGTTTCCAGGGGGACTACGTAACCTGGCAATCTGATCCGATTACCATTCAGAGAGTTGTTGACCGGTGATAGTTTTTCAAGCTCTTCCAGCCGTTGCATCAGTTCTTCTACGCGCAGATCGTCATCAGGAAGTTGATCTATGTTGTACTTTTGCTGATATTTCTCAACCAAGCGATCGGGATTAAACTCCGCTGGTATCAGATCATTCCACTCCAGTGTTCTTACTGGAGGCCTGTTGTCTTTAGTTATATTGTCCTGCGCTGGGTTGGCGTTAAGCTCATAAGACATAAGCCAAAGAATAGCGCTGGTTGTCAGAATGCAGGTGATTTTTTTTAACATGGGAGTTTCCTATAGTCGTATACACATGCCGTCAGCCAGTGAATAACGATAGGCTCTATATGCTGGAATTAGCCCCGCCAGCATGCCGGCCGCGCATGCAGCGCTCAGCAGCATGAGTTCATGGGACGAAGGGGGATGAATCGGTAGAAAAAGTCCTAGCTTTGTTTGAATAATCGGCCTTGCGATTAATTGCACAGCATAAAGGGCTGATACGCCTATCAGCGCTGCAATTGCCATTATTAAGCCGGACTCTCCTACAAATAATACAAAGACGTGCCTGGGTTTTGCCCCCACTGAACGCAGTACTGCCATTTCTCGCCGTCGCTCATTCAGGCTGGTGAGAATTGCTGTCGCCATACCGCTGATACCCACCAGAACCACTAGTGCTGAAATAATGAAAAGTGCGTGCTGACCGATTGCCATCATATCCCATAACCCCTGTAAGGCTGCACCAGGCAGCACCGCCAGTAGAGGCTCTTCAGGGTAGTCATTGATAATTCGTTGCATACGAAAAGTGACGACCCTTGACTTCAGTCCAATGAGAAAGGCGGTAAGAGTCTTGGGCTGTAAGTTTATTGGCAGGGTATCTGCATTAACGTGCCTGCCGGTTTTTGCGGAACCGTTGTTCCAGCCTCTGTGGATTGCTTCAATACCTTCCAGACTGACATGTACTGTTCTATCAACAGGTGTACCGGTCTTTTGTAAGATTCCTACAATACGAAATGGTTTGTTATCGTGCTTAATAAAACTGACTTCGCCTGTTCCGTGGGCCAGAATAATCTCCTGGCCAATAGAATATTGGAGACCCTCTGCTACATCAGCACCAATTACCGCGTCGTAGATATTGGAGAAAGGATCACCTTCAGCAAATTCCAGGCTCTGGTTACCGGTGTATTGGTAGTGACGGAAGTAATCGAGATTGGTACCCAGTACACGAAACCCTCGGTGGGAGTCACCCAGTGATAGAGGAATAGTCCAGGCTACATGTTGTTTGTTGCGAATATCTTCGTAACTTTTCCAGGATACATTGTTGGTTGGATCACCAATGCGAAACACTGAATACAGCAACAACTGTGTCGGTCCGCCGCGTGCTCCGACAATTAGGTCAGTCCCTGAGATGGTATTGGCAAAACTCTCTCGCGCATCATTGCGTAAACGTTCCACTCCAAGTAAAAGCATAATACTCAGAGAAATGGAAAGAACAGTGAGGGCAAGTGTGAGTTTTCGGTTCAGAATGCTATTAAAAGCCAGCGAAAGTATGTGCATCGCTTTCTCCCTGAAGTCCTGCGCGGTTTATTTCAGCCAGTTGTAAGCTACGATCAAACTGAGGCTCTAATGTCGAATCATGGCTTACAAAAACAAGAGTTGTGCTCTGTTCTGCGCATTCTTTCAACAGCAGTTGTATAAAAATTTCTTGCCGATCCGCATCCAGGGCTGATGTAGGCTCATCCGCAATTATCAGCTCGGGGGATCCGATAAGTGCTCTTGCCGCTGCGACTCGTTGTTGCTGACCTACGCTTAAATCAGTTACCGGCTGCTGTAACATCTTCAGGTCAAGATCAAGATGTTCCAGTAATCGAACAGCTTCTGCTTGCATCTTGTTGCCGGAGGCCTTGATATTCTCCTTTCGCTTTTTCGAGAAGCGACAAGGCAAGAGAACATTGTCGATGACTGAGAGATAGGGAATAAGGTTGAATATCTGAAAAATGAAGCCTATATGTTCGGCGCGAAAGGCATCACGCCTGGCAGAACTCAGATTGTTGAGATTCTGTCCCAGAACGGTAACATCACCCTGTTGTGGTGATAACACACCAGCGATCAAGCCAAGCAGGGTGCTCTTACCACTGCCGCTGGAGCCCTTAATAAAAACGGTTTCAGCCCGCTTTATACGTATTTCCGCCACATCAAGGACTGTCGGTGTTTCTGGTCTCCAGCTGTAGATCAGATTTTGGATATGGATAGCATCTGTACTTGTGTTCATCATGGTTACTCTGATTAGAGATGGCCTCTTGAGGCCATTCTGCATGCAGCCGCTATTTTAATTTCAGGATGTTGTTTTCAGCATTGAGTTCGACGCTTAGCTGATCAGTAGCAGTAACGGCTTGAGTGCGTAAATGCAAAGCTCCGGGAAAAACTTCAAACAAGGCTAAGCGCAACTCGGATAAGTGTTTTGGCTCGGCGCAGTTGAATTCATATTCAATATCAAAGTCAGCATGGTCTTCTTCGTCAGGTTTCAACTCATCATGGTGATGTTCCTCGTGTGACTTATGGTTTTCGACATCTGGTGTCGAATCATCATGATGGTTCTTGTCTTCCAGTAATGCTGAATCAACCTTTGCATGGATCAGTTTGCAGTTGGCTGCCGGGCTGGGGTTAAAAAGCCGCAGACCGTCCTCAAGCCACATGGTTGCCCATTCAACTTTGCCACGCTCATCCTGATTGGTGGGAATATGCTCAAAGCCTGCAATGTTCATTGCGGGCATTGAGAGATCAATTAGAAGCTTGTTTTTTTCTATAGCAACATTCAGTAAGCCTCCACCGTGCTCATGTACATCGTGTTGGCGTCGTTCTTCTGCGATCGCTGATGAAACCGAGGCGCAGGTGAGTAGTGAAAGAATAAAGATATTCATTGAGTTCACGGGTTATCTCCTTTATCTAACAAAAGACCTCGCGTCCAGATAATGGGGCGAGTGTGTAAGTCGTTTCTTGAGATTGGTAATCAGGAGATAGAGGGGGGACCACGGGGATTAACAGTACGGATGTCAGCCGCTACAAAGAGGCTTATGGCGGAGGAAAGGGGAACTGCGGTAAACGGCAGAGTCAATACGACTAGGCCGATATTTGGTAACGAGTTATTGCTGTTTGTGCCATACACACAAAGCTGGCACTCGATATCAAAACCAATGATAGCCTCGTCGTGGTTGTGAGAAACCGACTCTTGAAGCCCCCATAGCAATATAACTATAAACACAAGGTTTATAGTCCGTTGATATTTTGTCTTCTGGCATACAATAAGCGGCTGCACTAACGTATCTTCTCCGAGGCTGCACGAAGCCCTTTGGTTTTAGTCATTTTCTTAAAATATGTTATAACATAACACTTGCTTGTAAATAAACCAGCATTCAGAGCCCTGATTGTTTTTTAAGGTATGAACGGAAAAAACCCTTGATCTGATCGCTCCTAAAGTCAGGAGGGAGGAGGGGGCTGCTTGAGGGGCTGATAAAATGGCTTCCAAGTCCCATTTTTCGAGAACTTTGTCAGGAAGTTAAAAATATTTCTCATGAACAGGTCCTTGGGGGTGAATTTTTAAATAAATCAGGTATAGTGCCCATCTTCTCGGTATCCGAGTATACGAATATAATAGATATGCCGAACTTGGTTGAACTTGCGGTTTTTCTGTTATATTTATGCATGCTAAGGGGTGAGCTGGCCGAGTGGCTGAAGGCGCGCCCCTGCTAAGGGCGTATACTGTAATGGTATCGAGGGTTCGAATCCCTCGCTCACCGCCACCTTGCATGTTAGTGTTGATTTTTGAGCGCCCGTAGCTCAGCTGGATAGAGTACCTGGCTTCGAACCAGGTGGTCAGAGGTTCGAATCCTCTCGGGCGCGCCATCTCAACATCTGCTTTCAGCATCGAAATCTCCCCTTCCAGAATTGAGTCCCATTTCGTACCAATAGCGCATTTTGCTAAACTTTCCATCCGCTGGTCAGCTGAGAATTCCACATTATCTCCACATTAATTGTCCTTGAATCAGATAAGCTGGCTGGTAACACTTGTCTTTTATTCTGCTCAAGAGAGACGCCATGAGTAATTCACAGAGTTACACCATTGTTGATACTGGACAATCCACCTACTATGACGCTGATAGCGTTATTAGTGCTCCAGGGATTAATGACAGCTTTTTCGGTCAGGATGCACATTACCAGGGAGCACAGGCGTCCTATCAAGATAACGGTGACGGTACGGTTTCTGATCTTAATACCGGTCTGATGTGGCAACAGCAATATGCGGGTGATATCACCTACAAAGAGGCTGTTTCAGGAGCTGCTGACCTGTCGTTGGCGGGTTACAGTGATTGGCGCTTACCTACCATCAAAGAGCTTTATTCCCTGATGGATTTCAGTGGTTACACCGGAGCTTCTGCCAGCAATTCTAATCCTTATCTCGATACAGACTACTTTGATTTTGAATATGGTGATACTTCCAGCGGTGACCGTTTTATTGACGCACAATACTGGTCGTCTACTGAATATGTGTCTACAACCATGGGGGGAGATTCGACGACTTTTGGTGTTAATTTTGCCGACGGGCGTATTAAAGGGTATCCCAATGGCGAAACATTCGGCCCTGAAATCGAGCGTTACGTACGATACGTTCGTGGAAATGATGATTATGGCGATAATTACTTTATTGATAACCATGACGGTACTATCAGTGATCAATCAACTGATTTGACCTGGTTGCAAGCTGACAGTGGTGAAGCACTGAGCTGGGAAGATGCTTTGGCCTGGGCTGAGAATCTGGAATATGGCGGCTATAGCGATTGGCGCTTGCCTAATGCCAAGGAGTTGCAAAGTATTCTCGATTATAGCCGATCTCCTGACAGCAGTTCTTCAGCAGCGATAGATCCGATATTTGAAGTTACTGATATCGGTACGCAAGATAATGTTGAATACGGCTACTACTGGAGCAGTACGACGCATGTAGAGGGGGGAAGCGGCGATCATGCTGTTTATCTGGCTTTCGGACGAGCATTGGGGTGGATGGAGGAAGGCAACTCTTACTCTTTGCTGGATGTGCACGGGGCGGGGGCGCAACGCAGCGATCCGAAAACGGGGGACCCTGACGAGTATCCCTACGGTTTTGGTCCTCAGGGTGATGTTATTCGAATATACAATTACGTCCGTGCTGTAAGAGACTCTGAAAGCAGCGATGTTGATACGGATGATCCGGATACTTACGATAATACCGTAACCGGGACTGATGATAACGACAGTTGGATGGCAGGCAGTGGTAATACGCGGTTTGAAGGAGGGAATGGTACTGATACCGTTATCTTCAGCCAGTCGAAGGAGGATTATCAGATAACCGTTTCCGATAATCTGATTGTAGTCTCTGGTACTGAAGACATTGCGGCTGAAGGGATGAGCACACTGGTTGATATTGAGCGTCTTTATTTTGATGATCTGGCCTGTGCTTTTGATGATGATGGCGTGGCCGGGCAAGCCTATCGGCTGTACAAAGCAGCTCTGAATCGAACCCCGGATAGCGAAGGACTGGGCTACTGGATAGATGCTTTGGACAATCGGTTATCGTTGCATGAGGTCGCTGATAGTTTTATTCAAAGTAGCGAATTTCAGGAGCGTTACGGGGTAGATATCTCCAATGAAACTTTTTTAGACAGTCTTTACAACAATGTTTTAGGTCGAAGCCCGGATAGCAGTGGTTATCAGTGGTGGCTAAATGTGTTGAACTCAGGCAGTGATACCCGCGAAGGTGTTCTGATAGGGTTTAGTGAAAGCGCCGAAAATACAGTTAACGTCAGTGACCTGATCAGTAGTGGGATTACTTATGATTTGTGGATCAGTTAGTAAAGCGTATCAATAAAGGGAGCCCATCCCTGTCGTTGTATAAAACTTAAGCCAAGATCAATGTCGGACAATGAACTTGGCCTAAGTATCTGCTGTTAAGAAGCCTGCTCTATATATGAACTAAGTGCTGGCCTCATTGAAACAGCTATTTATGACTTGGGTAGTTTGTTTTCAGGATCATACAAAGCACCGTAGCCAACAGCCTCTACCTTGATTGGGAATGATTCGTTGAAATATTCCATGACGAATTCGCGTCCTACCTCGGCGATTTCGGCCGGAAGATAACCAAGCCCAATGTTCTTTCCGATGCTTGGACCATAAGCAATACTGCTCAGGTAGGAGCGACGGCCTTGTGAATCTACCGGGACTTCCCCTGTTGCCGGATCAATAATCGGACATTGACCCACAGGATAGCGAGCAACGCCTTGAGAGTCGACGTTGTCTATCATGGTAAATGTGCAAAGGTAAGCAGGCTGCTTTTCTCGGCTACGTATTTCAAGGAAAGCCTCTTTTCCGTGGAAGTCAGCTGCTTTTACTTTCGGTCTGGCAAGCCCCACTTCAATCAGGTTGTATTCAGTCAGAATATCTGCGTTTTGTAAACGCAGGCTTTTTTCCATACGGCGGGAGTTTGCATAGGTCTCAATACCAACCGGTGTTGCGCCCTGTTCAAAGACAAGATCCCACAGAGACAAGCCATAGCTGAACGGAACATGCAGCTCCCAGCCCTGCTCGCCCACGTATGAGATCCGGAAAGCCATAACGGGTATACCCTTCAGGGTAATATGCTTGGTCGTTGCAAATGGGAAGTTCTCATCTTCAAGCTGTTCCGGCTCATCTGCAATTGCCTGCAATGTCTTACGAGCGTTAGGTCCCCATACGCCCAGGCAAGCCTGTTGATCGGATTTATCTTCAATGTAAACATGCCAGTTACGATCTTCAGCCATACGCTTCAGCCATATCAGGTCTCGGTGGCCAGCATCGGCACCATCAATCACCTGATACTTGTCTTTAGCCAATCGAATAACCGTCAAGTCAGCGCGGACGCCTCCCTGATGATCCAGGAAGTGTGTATAAACCCCTTTACCGATAGCCGTGTCGCCACCGACCTTAGCTACGCAGGCGTATTCCATCAAGGCTTCAGCGTCAGGTCCAAGTACCTCAAATACCGCAAAATGCGATAAGTTGATCATGCCGACATTATCGGACATCGCCAGTTGTTCAGCATTGGAAACACGCCAGAAGTGGCGGTTATCCCATTCATTTTCACGAACAGGAACCTGATCAGCGTATTTTTCAAGCAGATGCTCGTTGGACGCATATCCGTGCGCGCGCTCCCAGCCTGACAGCTCCATGAAATATCCGCCCAGCTCCTTTTCACGAGGCCAGAAAGGGCTGCGACGCAGATCGCGGCCTTTAGAGAATGGCTCGCGAGTGTGTACCGCCGGATTATAAATCTTGAATGCACTCTCGTAGCAACGATCATGAATATAGGTTGGGGTTTTTTGAATAGGATAAAAGCGAGCAACATCAATACTGTTAATATCAATATCGGTATCGCCATCGGTCATCATGTCTGCCAGTAACTTTCCGATTCCTGGGCCATCTTTAACCCAGACCGCTTCGGCATACCATAGACCCCGGGTATTGGGTGACTCACCGACAGACGGACCGCCATCGGTGGTTACCTGTAACAGACCGTTAAAGGAATGTCTTTCATCGTAACCTAACTCTCCCAGAATCGGCGTAAGCTCTATTGCTCTCTCCAGCGCATCCATCACATGTTCCAGAGGTAAATCCCGTTGTGAAGGTGACCAATGGGATTCGCCGGGCTCAAGCAAGTCTTTGGGGTGCAGCAAACGAGGTTCCTTCTCTTCATAATAACCCCATTCGATCTGGCCACCTTCGGAAGTTTTGGGATCGCCTGTGTCACGCAGATAAGCTGAATTACCCTGGTCTCGTAACAAGGGATATCCTATCTCTTTTCCTGTACCTTCAAATTCGTTGTAAGGGCCAAAAAAGCACAACGGATGGTCGACGGGCATGATCGGTAAATCTTCGCCAGCCATATTGGCAATAAGGCGGCCCCAGAGACCTGCACAAACCACTACATGATCGGCTTCAATGTAGCCGCGACTGGTGTGGACCCCTTTAATGCGGCCATCTTCTATTTCAAGATCTGTGGCTGAAGTATTGGCAAATGCCTGCAGTTTTCCTGTTTCTACCGCATTTTCAACCAGTTCTCCGCACACGGTTTGAGAGCGAGGAATAACCAGGCCGGCATCAGGATCCCACAAAGCACCCTGAATCATATCCTCTTCAATTAGTGGAACTAATTCCTTTGCTTCTTTTGGAGTGACCATTCTTACTTTTGAACCAAAAGCCTTTCCAGAACTAACCCTGCGCTTTAGCTCCTCCATACGCCCATCATCATCGTGACGAGCAACTTCAAGCCCGCCGATACGGCTGTAGTGGCCCATTTTTTCAAAGAAATCAATACTGTATCTAGTCGTGTAAGTGGTCATGTTGTCATGCGCCGTCATAAAGCAAAAATCTGACGCATGTGAGGTCGAGCCGATATCCGTCGGGATAGCCGATTTGTCGATACCTATAATATTATCCCAACCTCTTTCGATCAGGTGGTGTACAACAGAGGCACCAACAATGCCCCCCAGACCAATAATAACGACGTTTGCTTTAGCCGGAAATTTTGCCATGAAATTAATGTCTCCTAGAAAATAAGGTGCAAGCGCGGGGGAGCAAGCTACTCAGGTATAAGGTTAGGAAAATAAAGTGAATATACAAACGCCAGCTTGAAAAAACCGCCAGAGGGATGCACGACAAATGGGATTTTGTCAGAGACAGCAGCCCAATTGCTCAGCAATTGAAACCCGTTGTTAGCTTTCTCGCTGTGGGCAGTCACGAAGCAATATCCATTGATAGACGCCTGAATTTTCGACCAAGCAATATTTCAACTTAACTGTGCAGAGAGACTTAATCGCAAGCGACCTTGGTGTGCCGAAAAACGCCTTTTGGGGTGGCGATAGAAGCTGTGAGTTAATTGAGGCTGATAATTGTCAGTTCTGATAGTGATTTCTGGCTATTAGGTCGTCGTTTTCGTGAGCAGGGGATGTCCTTTGTTGAGGCTGTAGGTGATGCATAGACCAAATCATACTATAGTCATGATCAGTCATTAGCCACTAGCTGAATACTCAAAATGAGCAAGTATTTATTGATCGTAGCCCATGCTCCCTCTCCCAATACCCGTCTTATAACTGAAGCGGTTCTTCGAGGTGCAAACCACCCTGATATTGAGGGTGTCAGAGTTCGGTGGATACCTCCTTTGGATGCGACAGCCGAAGATGTTTTAAAGGCTGATGGTCTGATTCTTGGAACCACCGAAAATTTTGCATACATGAGTGGAGCGATGAAGGACTTTTTTGATCGAATTTATTACCCCTGTCTGGAGGTAAAGCAAGGGTTGCCTTACGGTTTGTTTATCCGTGCTGGTAATGACGGACAGGGAGCTAAAAATAGTGTTGAAAAAATTGTAACAGGGCTGCGTTGGAATGCTGTGCAGGAGCCGCTTGTTATGCGAGGGAAATTCCAGGATAGTTTTGTCGCTGATTCTGAGGAGTTAGGGATGACTGTTGCTGCGGGGATGGAGGCAGGTATTTTTTGATAAGGATCGTTTGGAGGAAAAGGGAGACAGTATTTGAGTGTTCCCAGGCTGGCTAGAGCCCCGAGAAGCGAGTTTGTAGGTTCCTTAGTAACCAGAGATAATCGGATTGAGCCATGATCAAATCCTTCAGTAAAAACAGAAACTCACACGCCGTGGAGCCAAAAGATGCAGTCGAAAGACGATCAGCAAAACCGGTGATCTGTTACGGTGTTAATGCCTTGCCAGCCTTCGATACGGATTTTTACCAGCAGGCCAGACAAGACATGAAAAAGGTGGCCGAGATAGTGGTTCCACCTCGGGACGGAGGATCATTTACGGTACCGGCAGGCCATTTTTTTCGCATTGTCAGCGTGGAAGGACCGCAAGTTGGCGATCTTAATCTGTGGAATGCCAATGATCTCTCGGAGCGTTTTTTCAGCGGCAAAACACGCCAACTGCATGCGACCCATGTGAGTACCGGAGATCGGCTCTGGAGTAATTTGCCTGGACTACGGCCTATGGCCACCATTACTGAAGATACTCTGGCATGGTATGGCTGGGATGAAGATGGTGCGGGTGTGCATGATGTGATCGGAACTCGTTGTGATCCCTATACCAACTACCTGCTAAAGGGAACTGACTACAACCACTGTTGCCATTCCAACCTTACCCGTACTCTGGCTTCCGCCAGAGATTTGCCAGTGGCTGAGGCAGAAACTTTGGTGCACGATGTGCTGAACGTCTTTATGTGCACTGGTTTTACCCGCGATACCCATCAGTATTTTATGAAGGCAAGCCCCGTACGGCCGGGAGACTTTCTGGAATTCTTCGCTGAAATCGATTTACTGGGAGCCTTATCTACTTGTCCCGGTGGTGATTGTGGTAGCAGCCACTCTGATGACCAGACCGCCTGTTATCCTTTAAAGGTGGAAATATATCGTCCTGCAGAGCGGGCTCTAACCGGATGGAACACTCCTGAACGAAATGGATATGGCGGCCAGCACGGTCTGGGCTGTTAGTAATCATCTCGGTGGCAGGGTTTGTTGATCGATAATTATCGCAAAGTCTGCTATCTGTCAGTTTATCTGCTGGTGTGTTTGTGGACGAGTTCTCGTATGTGAGCCAGTTGATGCTTCCAGGCTAACTCCATCTCTTGATTAAATTCACTGCCCAAGGTCTTCTTCAATGCTTCGGTTAAAGAGAGAAAAAATCCACCATACATCTCTTTGTCCACGCCATATTCATCATGGTCTTTCACATCTGAAAGCAGGTTGTTTTTGAAAATATCGGGGCGTGTCAGATTATCAATGATGGTCAGAATAACGCCATTAAACATTTTGCTGCGAGACTCAGGGTCGTCTTTGGACCACAATAGAACAGCCTCAGGGTGGGCGTTGAAAAAAATTGAATAGGTTTCATTAATCAACTTTTCGCTTTTTTCATCATCCAGCAGTTGTAGGGTTGAATAAATTTTATCTAATTGGTTTTCCATGTATGAAACTGTTTGTCTCGTCAGTAGGGGGCTAATAAAGGGATATTAACACTAAAAACAGCGACTTAAGGCTTGCTCCTGTTTTTTTTAAAGCCTTAAGTATTGATGCTGTGCTCATGCTCTCACATTATTTTCCAGAACACTATTCTGCCTGTTGATTATCAGAAGTAGCGTTTGCCGCTATTCAGCAACCCAGTGGCCTGGATATTCGCAATCGTCTGGAACCTGTTTATAGATTTTCGTGCGGATTTCTCTCTCCTTACGGATTAGCTCGCTGACGGTATCTCCCGTAATCCACAGTTGTAGCAGCATGACACCGGCTGCCGTCATGTCCTCCCTGGTCAATTGATCTTCACGTTGGCGATTGTGTCGGATTAAAATCCCCTGGTCTTGCTCCAGCTGATCCACATAGTTGTAGTCCAGTATGTTGCAGACCCGGTCAGCATGTTTGCCGGTAATAAGTACGATCAGTGTGTATTTGAAATCTTCACCTGCCACCCATTTTTGCCATGGACTGTCCGGCAAACGCTTCCCTGACTGGACTAGCTCAAGGTTGTCTTCAAAGAGTGAGGTGCCAAAAGAGTACAGGTAGTTGTAATGATAGCTGTGGGCTGCACGTGGATTAATCTCGGTCAGGGCAATTTTGCCACCGGGCATGATCCAGAATTCAAGATTGAAGAATTGATTTCGATAGCCCAGGTCTGCTAGCCGTCCCATGTAGTCTTTCGCCCAGGCACCTATTGCAGCCGCTTGCCGGGCGTTGATGCTCAAGGGGGGAGTGAGATATCCCAATGCCTGGTGGTTTGAGAAATAGACCTCTTCCGTCAGAGCATAGTGTACTACTTCCCCTTCTGCAGTAACGTACCCCTCGTAGCAGTATTCAATTGCCTGGTTCATATCAACTAAATGTTCTGCAATGAAAGGGGGCAAAACAGGCGGCATATCCTCTGGATTGATGTCTCTGGAGAAGTGTTCGTTCTGGAAAGCGATCAATTCCTGAAGAGCTGTGTCTTCCCGATAGTTTTTAAGGACCTCGCGCAGGTTTTCCGGTGTTGAGATCTTGAATATTCCACGGCCTAATGACAGCGATGTGTTCTTTAGCATGAAAGGCCATTCAGCGATTTTGGAAATAATCTGTTCGTCGGTTTCATGCAACGGGTCGATAGCCTCAAACCAAAAAGGATCTTCTTCGAGCGTACGCATAAGGTATTTGTTCATACAGTAGAGAAAGGCCAGCCGGGATTGTGCCCGGTTCCCCAGTTGCTCATTAATCAGGATGTGGTGGAAAGCATCTTTTTGAGCAAAACCGGCAACTGCCTGGATGTCCTGCTCATGACATTCTGCAACAATGGAATCGACGTCTTCCTTTTCCCAGCCCTGCGGCGTCAAAACATGCACGTTATAACGCTCTTTCATCATGGAGATCGCTTTTTCCATATAGGGTTGTGGACTCAGAAATCCAACCGTCGGCTTGTTGCTTTCCATTCAGGGCTCCTTTCAATATGCATCATCAGGTGTCTTACGGTCATTGAGCAGTAAGACTTGCATTAGATAAGAACAGATTGATCCTTCTGACGCTTACTTGAAGGCGACCTGTGGCGGATTGTTGAAGAATACAGGTAGGGATGAGACACACTCTGTGTAACTCAGAACCAGCTCCGTGCCCTGATGTAAAACTTGCGTCTTTTGACACTCTTGTCTATAGCTAAAGAACCCCAAGGCGATATTGCGTGTCTACTGTTGTAGTGGTGCGGTGAAATTATTCGCCTAAGGAGTCTTTGCTATGTACCATCGAGTTGTTAACCATCCCAAATTGCCAGTGAACTGGCGGATGCTGGTGTTAACTCTGGTTGTCGGCATTGTCGTTCTTATCCCTCTATATTTGCTTTATAACGCTGGCATTATTTCTGCGTCTCTCACCATCTGGGCAACAGTGTTGGTGTTTATCTTTGCTGCCGGGTATGAGTCTTATCTGTTCTATCTGATTACTAAAGAGATGATCAATCGGATGGAAAAAGACTGAGCGACAAACCTGAATATTGCTTTGCAGTGGCTATATCTACCTGTTTTCGAACATCAGTCGTATGAGAATAGCGGCTTGATTCATGCTTTTCATGAAACTTACGTTGTGCTTTGTATGTTTTTTATTTGTAATGATTTTTATCGTATTTATAAGATAATCACATCAAAAATATATGTTAAAAGGCTTTCGAATATTCTGGTTTAATTGAACTTGTTATCGAAAATTAAGGTGGTGTTAAAGGTTAGCGAGTTATTTTGAAAGTTTTCGCTCTGTCGGGAAAAGTTTTTTATTTAGGGCTGACTTTGTCGCTATTTTTGTACTGAGTCTCTAATGATGGATTGGTAACATCTGTCGAGCACCCTTTCAAACGATAAACCCGTTCCTCACCTCTGACCTGGGCTGTTCGTGAGCGTGTCTTCTCACAGGAGATATAGCCGGCTTCGTTTATCCTGTATTTAGTCCACTCATTAAGAGTGTTTACTAGAATGAGAAGGACTATAAGTGTTCCTATTGCTATATGTCCATAATATCGTCCAATCCACCAATTTTTTTTGTTATTGATGATATATTGACCCGCATGGAGTATCGGCATTCCTAAGATCATGAGAATATAATAAAAGCCACTGTCGAATTTTAGCTCATTTTCATGAGCATCTATTTTCGAGAATATGTCTATGTAATGCTCTATCGAAAAGTATAGGGTGAAAATACTTACAGTATCCCAGAGCAACCAATTTAACTTGGCAACTCTGGGAGTAACCCATCTTGATAAATCTAACATTAGCAATGCCTTTATTTTTTAAGTATTTTGGCTAAATAACACTAATAGCTAGTACTTCGGATGAATGTTTGAAAACGTTGCCATAATTAATATATACCAGCCCTATTTAAAGATCTATTTATATAAGACCTTTCCCATTTGTAAATTTCTCTATTTATTGTGTGGGGTATTTTCATTGCTGCAGAGATTGCTTGATTTAGGTTTATACCTGCACGCTCGTACATTGCTATAAGTTCTGCAGTTGCCCCCACCTTATCATCAATCTTATTCAGAATATAGCCAGTAAATAGGCCAACAAATATTGCAGCGACTAGAGGAGCTGCGATAGCGCTAGCTACCCCTATTGCACCAGTTGCAGCTGAAGCGGCAACTGCACTAAGAATTGCAGATATGCCTATTTTGACAATATCTGCACTCACTGTTCCTAGAAAATCATGGAGTGTTCTTTTATCGTTAAAGAAGTAATCGACAACCTCTATTCCAACGCTCAATACAATGGTAATAACAAAACCCCCTTTTACGGACTTCATAATACCTTTGGGGCCAACAGACATTCGTACTACTTGTGGATTGGAAGCAAGGTATCTAGTGCCTTTGAATATTTCCCTGCTTCCTGGGTATCCTTTAAGGATTACATAGGTTTTTCCGCGGTAGTTCTTGATAACAGCTTTACCCTGATAACCGAACTCTTTAAGCAGTGTTTTAGTTAGCCAGATATCTTGAGCGGGAGCTATTAATCCAGATCCAAATTTTGCCCACGCCGAGTAATCAATCCCTTTTAATTCGAACTCTTCCAATATTTGTTCTATAGAAATTATTTGTATAACATGTTCGTTTTTCTTAAGTTCTTCAACTAGTGCGTTTCTAACTAACATTTTTAAAATCCATTTATTTAATAAATTAACAAGTGGCTTTTGGTTCTGCTTTCCTAAACCAATAATTTGCAAAGTTTGAGTTTTTTTCTGCCCCATGACCGGTACAAAAAGCATAACCTAGATATAAGGCTGCTGTACTATTTCCAGATTCAGCGGCCTGAATATACCAATTATGAGACTTATTATTGTTTATACTGGTTCCTATTCCATATTCATACCTCCGCGCTAGAAGGAACTGTGCGTTAACATCTCCTTTGTTTGCCTGCTCTATTTGAAGTTGCAGCATTTCTTTTTGAGTAACGGGTTTCATACCTTTTGGTGTGGATATGTGTTGGAAATCAAGGAGATTGGCCGAAGAGTATGTAAGCTTGTCTGCTTCTTTGGACCAAAATATTGCAGTGATGTATGAGGGATCGAGTATTTTGTTATATGTAAAATACGTTTGAGCTAGTTCTCTGGCTGCTGAAGCGTAACCACGGTTGGCACTATCCTTGAGGTAAGCTATCGCTTTGTTAATATCATAATCTTTATAATCAGGAGATAGGTAGATTAATCCTAAAAAATAGTCTGCTTCAGCTAATGTTGATTGATTTTGTATTGAACTTAATATCTGAATCGAAGTTGCATAATCTCGCTGATAGAATGCTTCTATTGCTTGATCTATGTTTTTATCACGTGCATGTGAAATAAGGGGATAAATTAGACTCGTACTTAATAAAAAACCGATTATAAACCGTGCCATGCGCCGATACTCCTTTATCTATTGTTCGGTATGGGAACGCGGGCGATAATAGCCAGCCTAGAGCTTGGGGTCAATATATTGAGTGATAGTAAAGGAGTCAACGGGGTTTGACTCTGTCCACGTGCGCTGATATCGGATTGTGAGATACTGGCTACATGGGGTGTAGAGAGTAATTATGGCGAATGATATTGGTACATTAGAAATAAGTGCTCTCTGGCCCCGCCTCCTTTTTACCGGAAAGTTAGATGCAATTCTGGATTAGCCAGTTCTGCTGATAGTTTTATTTCGCCCCGCCGGGCGAGTTACTTTGTAAAGCCCGACAAAGTGACCAAAACGTGCTTTCGTCGTAACTTGTTGCGAAACAGCTCCATGACTAACTGTGTTGTTCTATGCTTTTGCTAGAGGGGCTGTTCTCAAGCGAACGAGTTTTTATTGGTATTTTGGTGCTGCTCCAGATTTTTCGTTAAACATCGTTGCTGATGACTAAACCGGCCCTCATCTATTGGGGTGTTGGGGAGTGTGGTTAGTTGGGCCGTTTTAGAACGATCGTGATTGTTCTGGTCGGTTCGTGTTGCTCCGTAGTGGATTAGAATAAATGTTGATCGAAAAATAATCCCTCCGTCCCGTTTTTTCCGTTTTTCCCTCAACAACGCCATGAACCAGCAACTGGCAGATTTAAAGCAATGCTATGATTTGGGCTGGTTTTTATCGGAAGAAGATCGGCGGTGAACGGGAAGGTTGACAGCCGTTGTTCAAGGGAAGCGTCCGTCTATCCACTGAGTTTCTGACTTGGTAAAAATAAAAACATATAAATAACAAGGGCATAAGATAGCTTACTCGGGCTGCTGCTACGAGATAGTTGGAAGGGACATAGACGGACATTTCCGTGTTTCTTCTGTCCTAATAAATTAGGCTTTGCTAACGTATTGATTCTTTACTGATAATGGATGATTATGGAACGAAATGTGTTGGGATAAGTGGATGTGGGATAAATGGACGCGTCCAGTGAATAACGCTGTTAAGGGTCACAATGAGCAAATGTAGCAACTGCGATTTATGGCAAATTCCTAGAGGGTTCCAGCGGGCATCGGATTATGCTGCAACCTCTGTGAAGCTATTGGAGGCCATTAATCGGCAGGTACTCACCCTGGTTTCTGACGAAAACTTCGAGGGCGGTAAGGCTTCAAATCAAAACTGGCCAAAGCACTCAGTATCTGCAAGCTTTGAGTGCACTAAATGCGGCAAAGGTTTTGCCCTGGTTGTTGACGTTGATGCATGCAGAGGTGGGTTCCATACAAACCCTTAACAAGTCAATCAATGTCGCCCCTTCGGGGCTGGACCTCCGCACTGCGTGCTCCGGCCCATTATTGAGGCGTTAAGTTTCCAAGGAAGTCATGAGTCAGAATATTGAAATCATAGATCTAGGTTTTTCGGTCGCAGACGCCGAAGATATTACTTTCAAATTTGACGGTGCTGACCTCGTATTGGAATTCAATGATTGGAAAGAAAAGCATGTCACTATTAGGTGTGAGAATACGCTAGGTTTCAAATTTCAAAATGCGGAATACGAGCTATCTGGATCAGAGCGCTTTGATTCTTGTCACATCGTACATGACTCCGAGTGGCTAGAAGAGCACCTCAAGCAAGGCGAGGCCTGGGAAAGTGAAAAATGGCTTCACTATAAGTTAAACTTTAATGCGGCTGGCGTGGTCGAGATTTTATGTTCCAAGCTAGCCAAAACTTAACAAGCAAAGGCAGCATCGCCCTGCGGGCTGGACGCGCTAACGCGCGCCGCTGCTTTGGGCGTTAAGTGCTACTCGCTGCCGTAGCATTTGAAACTTAAAATTTGGCAGCATGACAAAAGGAGAAAGGAACTATGTCAACAACTGGAGAAAAGCCTGGGAAAGGCACCTATACATGTACAAACTGTGGAGAAACCGTCACCCTCGATGATCATGACGACACTCTTCCTCCATGCCCTCGGTGTCACAAAACAAACTATACTCCCTGATTAAAATGGTATAGCTAATAAAGGAGACAGCTATGGGAATTAAACCTGGACCAAAAAGAATCGCCGAGTCTACTGGCAAGCCAGATAGGCGCCAACGAGATAACAAAAAGACTCCCGGCAATAAACCATCACTTAAGCCTCACAAGCACAAGAAAGGTGACTAAAAGCACTTAACAAAGCCAGCCAGAGGGAACAAAAAACCGCCGCTTCGCTCTGGTTTTTCGTCCCCTGCTGGCGGCGTTAGGCAAAACCAGTTTATGAAGAGACCTTCGCGAGATCCAGGAACAGCTATAAAGCTAAACCTCCGCCGAGAAGTTAACTTTGGCTGTCCAGTTAGGCATAAAGATGGTTCGGGCTGCGGATGCCCTATACTTACATTTCATCATTTTGACCCTCCATGGGCCGGAAACTACCTTCACAACCCTGAAGGGATGATTGCTCTTTGTCCTCATCATCACAATCAGGCTGATGGGGGGCTGTGGAGTAATGAGCAACTTAGAATAATGAAAAAATCTCCTTTTGTTGATGATGTACTCAGGGTCCAATGGCCATGGCAACCAGAATCACTTGTAATTAAAGTGGGAGCAAGTTTGGTTGTAGGAAGTGGCTCACCATTTCGCCTCGATGGATTACCTGTATTGCATTTTTATCCAGAAGAAATTGAAGATCTAGGAATAAGCACCGTAACCTTTGACTCTGATATACGGGATGCAAATAGAAAGAGCTGGCTAAAAATAAAAGATAGCTATTTTGACTTACGGTTGAAAAACACAACTAATGTCATATTTTCGGCTCAAACTAAAACGTTTTTGGCAAAACACAATGACAATACATATATTTCTCTGAGATTTAAGAAATATACATTTGGAGAATATAAGGCATGGTTAGAAAGCTTTATGCCTAATCCAGAAATTGCTGTTAGCGCATATAATTCCACGGAAAAAGTAGGGGCTGTTGATAGTGATGGAAATGTTTCGGTTATTCTATTTGAGGGTTGTTTTAAGACCCACAAAGTCGGCCTAAGTGTAAAGAAGGACAAAATACATTTTGAAAGTTATCTGCCAGGAAGGTTTGAATCATTCGAAATGGGAACAACAATAGTGAGTGCGGAGCATCGAGCAATAATGAGAATGCATAATGGTCCAGAATTCTTCTCACTCGGATAATTCTTGCCTAACAAAAACAGGCAATCGACAAACCACTCGCAAGCTCGTGGTTTGCCATTGCTGTAAACGTTAGCTATCAGAAGGAATCACCGTAGCAATGATAGGGAAGATATTAAACAAAATTTTTACTGATGTCTTATGGCCTAAATGGCTAGGATTTGTTTCAAAATCAGACAGCCCTAAAATATGGAAGCGTGTCTTTAAGAAATCTTCTGAAACTACAAATACTATCCCAGTTGACTTGGCTGTACAGCTCTCGTCGGCCCCGTCCGTAGTGCGCCTTATGTTAAGTACATTTAAACCCGATCGGAATGTACCTACCGCTAAAGACTTCGCAATTAGTATTGCTTTTGAACTCGGTCAGCAAGATTATCATTTCAACACAGATCAAAAAGTTAGAGATTGGCAAATTAGAAACTTTGCCTCCACGGTTCGTAGAGAGTGGTTATCTGTAATAAACGAAAGTCCAGTTCTTAAATCCAGATTTAAAGATGTAAGAGATAAGCACCCTTCAGAGTTTTTATCTGAGTCCGCAGAATGTACGCCAGAGTTAAATTCAGTGCTTAATGATAAAACAGAGCTAAAGAAATATTTCTTCCAATCCTACACTACACCAGACGCTACAGAAAAAGTAATAGTTTGGCTTCCTGGTGAGCACGGAGCGGTAAAGTGGAGTCCAGAGGAAAGAATAACCGTTGAAGTCGGTTTGAATGCAGCTTTAGGGGCTGATTTGGGCTTCTTTAGAATGGGTCACGATTATTCCTTGTACGATACTTCAGATAAGGTTGAGTGGCTGAGTGTGGCTTATCGCGATGACAAGCGAGCCCTTGAAACAATGGACTTTGGTTTCCGAAGCGTTGGAGTAAAAACTGAACATAGGTTATGGGTGAAATAGCTAATCGGGTAGCCGGAGGTCTTTAACCTCCAGCCCCCACAACACCCTGCATGCGGGGCCGCACAGGGCGTTTCACTTAGGATAGTGAAGCTTGATCCAACCATCACGTAGAGCATAGAGTCCTTGGGATTTCAGATAAGCATTAGATAATGCCTGCTGTATTCCTGGAGTTTTGGAGCTGCGCCATGGTCCTTTGCTGGTTAAACC
>NZ_MIEQ01000093.1 GCF_001968815.1 Motiliproteus sp. MSK22-1
CCATCCGTGTCCAGCGATCCGCCATTGTTATCAATATCAGTATCTATTTGCGTATAGCCCAGAGCGGCCCCCAGTATGGTCTGCTCAGTCATTCGGTAATCAACGCCTAAGGTCAGCCCCTGGGTTTCAAACTCGAATCCGTCCTCATTATCGGTTTTATCCTTGTCTCCCAGACTGATCGTACCGCCAATGAAGATACCGACTTTATCACTAAAGAGACTCGACTCTTCGTCACCGGCACTGCCACCTCGTTCCGTTTCTGGCTTAACCCAGTGACTGGGAAGATGAGCAGAAGACAGGCTCTTGCCGTCAATATTGAAATTAAGCCCTGACAGGTCAAGCCCGCGAGCACCGCCGCGTAGCGCATTAAGCCGTGAAACCAGATTACGCTGCTGGTTTGTCACACCCGATTCTGAAACCTCAACAGCTGCACCCGCATCATCAACCGTTATCTGCTGAAGCACTAAGGAGGCTTC
>NZ_MIEQ01000094.1 GCF_001968815.1 Motiliproteus sp. MSK22-1
GGTTAGATCAGCACGGCGTTGGTTGTCCGTGTTTAAGGGTGTAGGCTGAGGAGCCAGGCAAATCCGGCTCCTTAAGGCTGAGACCTGATGACGAGTCCTCTTTTGGATGAAGTGATCAATACCATACTTCCAGGAAAATCCTCTAAGCTCCAGCTTATACGAGACCGTACCCCAAACCGACACAGGTGGTCAGGTAGAGAATACCAAGGCGCTTGAGAGAACTCGGGTGAAGGAACTAGGCAAAATAGTACCGTAACTTCGGGAGAAGGTACGCCGGCTTTGGTGATGGGACTTGCTCCCTCAGCTGAGGCTGGTCGAA
>NZ_MIEQ01000095.1 GCF_001968815.1 Motiliproteus sp. MSK22-1
CACTAAGAGTCCGTCTCAAAGAGCTAGCCGCAGAGTACACTAGGTACGGCTACCTGATGTTACATGGTCTGCTCAAGGCTGAAGGCTTAGTTGCGAACAAGAAGCGAACGTACCGTGTATATACGGAGGAAGAGTTACAAGTTCGTACAAAAAAGCGAAAGAAGTTACAAAGGCCGAGAATGCCGATGGAAATGCCTTCGGCAGTCAATCAGAGATGGTCAATGGACTTTGTATCCGACCAGCTGAGCACCGGCCGCCGTTTTCGTGTCCTGAATATTGTGGATGACTACTCACGAGAAATAGTAGGACAGCTGGTATCCGTTTCCATTTCAGGCGCTCGAGTTGCACGTTTTCTTGATGAACTTAGAGACAATCGAGGATTGCCTAAAAGTATTGTCTGCGATAACGGCACGGAATTTACCAGTAAGGCCATGTTCTTTTGGAGTAAAGAAAATGGCACCAGACTTAGCTTTATTCAGCCAGGAAAACCAACGCAGAATGCTTTTGTAGAGAGCCTAAATGGGAAGTTCAGAAATGAGTGCCTGAATCAACATTGGTTCAGAAGCATGAAAGAAGCAGACTGGGAAATCAGTCAATGGCGGCACCATTACAACCATATCCGCCCCCACAGCTCACTTGGATATATTGCTCCAGTAGCATTTAAGAACCAGGCGGCTTAGGATGAATAATCTCATCGAAGGATTGGTACTAAGACAGGGGAAAGGTCAATTTCGTTTTGAAAAAAGCTTTGTAACGACTTAAAAAGCCAATCCCTTCCAAATGATTTTCAACCAAGCTCTTTAGTTCTCCAGGAAGTTCCCCTAGGACCTGGTAACTAATTATGGGTGATCTATATGGGGGAAAGGTCAGTGTCAAAAGGTGTGTGCTCTTGTTCTTCAAGTGTTGTTTTACTTCCGCTGTCCACTCCTAGCCAATATTCTACCAAGGATTTTAGCGTGTATGATTTTCCTATACCGTTAGGTCCAATTAAAATATTGATATCATAAGGAAGGCTATTTGAGTTGAATTTAAAGTTTATAGGTTCCGAAGAGCCATTGTACTTTCTAGTGAATAGTGTGAAGTTATTTATCGAGGACTCTTGCTGCTCAAAAATTCTCCACCCATCACTATAGGCTTTTCTTGCACCTGCTTCTCTTAGAGGAGATGTATCAAAGTCATTGTGTCCAACAAGTTTATTAGCGTCAGAGTCGTTTACGATATTAGTAAGGTATCCAGCATCTTTGATATCCACTAATACTTGTTTGGCATCATCAATACCTAGCTTTACGATAATCGTTTGGTAAAAGTCAATGTCGCTAGGAACAGATACATAGTTTGTATTGGGGATAGGAAAGAAACCATCCCAGCCTTCATCTCTAAGCTGGTTTAGTTTTTTAGGAGAATATTTGTCGTCCTCAATAAGAAGCTTAAGTGCAAATTCAAGAAAGTTTTTGCCGTCAATATATAAAACCGCATTTAAAGTGGTGCCAATTCCATAGTCATCCCAGTTATTAAACGACAGGGCGAGCATATTTTGTTCAGTCTCAAGCCTGGTTGGTGTCCAACGCCACTTGTCGCCTTTGTGGTAGAAAACTTTCATTTATCCATTATTCCCTGTCTGAAAATTGGCCTCAAAAAAGCAGCAAAGCTTTTTTAATCCTATATATCGTGGATGACATTAACATCATGCTAATGTAACTGCATGATAATAATGGTGTTTTGTTCGCTGGGGCAGGATCATATGTTGCTTTGCCCTAGGTTTCCAGCCTTAGATTTCAGCAAGTTATAAAGCTATCATCAAGTTAAGAGCCATTTGTTCAAGCAATGGGTCTACATCATGAAAGGTACAAGGACGTATGCTGAAGCTTCTAAATTGCTGGCGTGCACGAAGCTATCCTCCGCCTCTTAACATAGAGCAACGAGTCGGTGAGTACTTGCTGGAGCTACCTCGCTGTACCCGCAATGTAGTGGTGGCTAGCCCCCGTTATGATGGCTCACACTACCGGGGAGAAGTTTGGGCGGATGCTGCCCAAATCCTTTCATGGGTTGAAATGCATGCCAAAAATGTCTGGAGCGTAGGCAGCGAGCACCAAGCAGCACGCCTTTCTCTACCCCTTTGGATTCGAGGCGCTGATCTCGAGAATCCGCAGCCTTCTTACCTTCCTCCATATTTTGTAGATGTATTGGACCACTATGTCTTAGATCTGGTGCATCGAGGTTGGACGACTTTCTGGTGCCCTGATTGCTTAGAGCATCATCAGCACATTTGCATTGATGATTGTGATCATCAGAGTGTTGGAAACTGGAGTTCTTGGACCTCTGAGTGGCGTTGCCCTAAAGGTCATCAGCTGTATTATCAAGAACATGAGCTGTATTATCAAGAACATGAGCTTCACTTGTTTACTTAGCTTTGTTGTCTGCGAAACTGAACCCCCCGGCATTCCCGGGGCGGTTCAAAACAGATGCAAGGATGCGAGGGATAATAGATGCAAGCGTTGAATGCAGCATTGAAAGCAGTGGATGCGGAGCTACAAGCCCAGTCTACAGGAGCATCCACAAGAAGATGTAAAGTTGATTATTACGAGTGGCTTAAACAAGTTGGTGAGTATCAGATTTATCGCATATGGGTTTCGGACGACCTAAAGCTTCGCGAAGATGCCGAAGTTACTCTGAAAGCACCACTGCAGACCTTAACTGCGACTGTGATTTCTGTAGAAGACGCTCAATGCTTCAGCGCCCGACTACCTCAGAAGCTTACCCAGGATGTTTACAACATTAGTTGGAACTTCAATTCAGGGTTCATACTAAGGGCGCTCGGTGAAGCCCTCGCGAATGCCGCGTCAGGTAACAGTAAGATACTGAAGAGCCTGTGTGCCGGACTGGGTGATAACTTAGATTTAGCGATTGACGATGATTCAGACTTCGTAGAAGAACTGAATACGGCACAACAGCAAGCTATTTTGCTTGCTGAGAAAAAGCAGTTAAGCCTAGTTTGGGGACCCCCAGGAACGGGTAAAACGCATACCCTTGCTCATGCGATCTACCGAGCCTATCTACGTGATGATACTGTCTTAGTACTATCCACATCAAATGTCGCTATCGACCAAGTTCTCTTGTATTTGGATAAACATATTTACGCTGATGAGCAGCGATATATAGTCCGACTAGGATATACGGATAACGAAGTTTGCCACCGGTATATACAAGAACGACCAGAGTTTACGGGCTTCTCGATAATCTTTTCAACCTTGGCGACAGCCGTGCTAAAGGGCGATCAGCTAAGAGGTGCAGGCATAGATCTGGTTGTTGTCGATGAAGCTTCTATGGTTTCAATGCCATACGCATTGGTGGCTGCTTCGTTAGCTCAACGCAACATCATCTTCTCGGGGGACTTTCGACAGCTTCCTCCCATTTCTCATGTAGATGGAAGCGTGATGGGAGAGAATATTTTTGATTACCTGGATGTTCCTTCGGCAATTGATGCTGGGCAAGTCGTGCCATATATGGCGATGTTGGACACTCAGTATCGTATGAGTCCTGCTATCTCTGAGGTAGTTAGTGACTTGTTCTACAACGGATTGCTAAAGTGCGGAAGAACGGCTGGTGATGAAGGTTCGTTAGAATTTATCGACGTTAACAAAGCCTCTGGCTATGCAGATTCGTATTACAGCGTAGAGTATAGAAGCTATTACAACCCGATAAGCCTTGGCATTATCAAGTCCAATCTGAAGGACTGGGCGACTGGTGGATCTCGTCTTCTTTTTATCTCACCTTACAGGGCCCAGCAAAATCTGATCAGCTACAGCTTTATTGATGAAAAGTTGAATAGCGCTTCATCGCTAACCGTTCACAGAGCACAGGGGGCTGAAGCCGATGTTGTTGTCTTTGACCTCACCACGCATGCGAAGTCGAGCAAATTCGAACTCGCCAAAATGTTTACTTCCAGCTCTACGCCCAACCTTGTCAATGTCGCGATGTCGAGGGCTATTAAGAAGCTGGTGATTATCGGGAATCAACACTCCATTCGTGAGATGGCTGCAACGTCTTCGTTTTGGAAGCAATTCTATTCTAAAATTGAGAGCCACTTTTCCACAAAAAATCTGAATCTGTTCCTCGATAGTCTCGAAAACTTCTCTCTGACTTTCGGCGAGGAGAAGTCTGCTCTGGCTGTGGACATAGAAGGACGGCATAACTATTTGGAGGCAATGGCTCAAAGCAAGGCCGAGAAGAAGGTGTATGTTTCGACATTTCAGATCCCTCTAACCCAAGGGGTTACAGGTCGAACAGTAAACAGCACCAAGTTCCCAGACTTCCTGATATGGGGGGAGCAGATTGTTCTCAAATCGATACGAGGTGATCTTTCATTTAGTCAGCGAATGGCCGCTGAAGTCCTGAAAAAAATCTCAGTTGGACACTTGGTTGATACAGCCGAGCCAGACCGGCGTAACACACATGTTCTTAGTTGCGGCAGATGTGGAAGTAACAAGGATCTCGTTTATGACAATACGCGATATTGCTGTGTACTCCGTTGTTCAAACTGTGGTGAGAGAACATTCATTACAGATGCCGTCGCGAACGACTTGAAAGCTGTTTTGCAGATCCGCTGCCCCGATTGTAGCTCGGATATGAAGGCAAGAAAAAAGAGGGGGGCGAGATCCTTTTCATTTTTCGGCTGCACGAACTATCCGAAATGCCATGGGCTGGTCGACTTTAGGGATTTCGTAACGGATTACGTTAATGGATGACTTAATGGAAGCCGCAGTAAACTTCCTCTCAACAATAGACCGATGACAATGATGTAATGGAAAAAGAAACAGCGCTACAGTCCGCTAACAACGAGGTCATGCGTAAGATAGGCCGCAACATGCTGCTTTTTCAGCAGATAGAAGGTCTACTGAAATATTTGATCGCTAATGGTTCTATTGCCGGGACAGTAGAGGACCTGAAGGCCAAAAAAGAGTCTCGAGTCGAAGATATCAAACGACGAACGATGGGACAGCTTGTTGGGGAGTTTGTCGACAGCACCTATGCTGATGAACAGGATGCCAACTCTGAAGAAGTAATTGATAAGGCGTATTTCAGCTTTAGCTTTAGAGTTGAGTGCGAAGTGGATTATTACGAGACTCAGAAGCAGGTAATGGCTGAACTTGTTTCGGAGCGAAATGATCTGATCCACCACTTTCTGCCTAAGTACAACCCTGAGTCACTTGAAAACTGTCTAGCACTTGATATAGAGCTAGAGCAGCAACGAGAGAAGCTCCTTCCTGAGCTGAATAATCTCAAAGCTATGGCCCGCTCTCTTGATGAAGGCAGAAGGATCATGTCTGAATTCATGCACTCGGAGGATGGGCACAGGCTGATTGTCGAAGGGTTACTTCCAGGAGAAAGTCGTTTGGATGGTTTTCTAAGATCAATCGCCTCGTTAGCAGCAAGGGCCGATGGTTGGGCACCATTGCACGCAGCCGGCCAGTGGGTTGCTCGGCAGCCGCCTGAACAGATCGATAAGATCTGTGAAGAAAGGGGAACTGAAAAGCTCGCTAATCTTAAGGGGTTGATCGAATCATCGGAAGTGTTTGAGCTGAAGGAAGAGGTGGCCAAAGGCGGTACCCAATGGCTTTTCCGCCCCAAGGAATGAGATCTGAAGGAGGAAATGTTTTGACGGAGCTAAGATCAGGCAGCGCAACTACAACTCAAGTTGGCTACCTTAACCGAAACAAGCAGCGAAACCATGGGACCATAGGGCTTGCCGGTACTGATCATATGCAGTTGGCATATAAAATGATCTGTGAGCAAGATGGATGTGGGCATGAGTATGGAGCCAATGGTTCAGATATCTTCCAGCGCAAATGTCCCCGATGCCAATCTGGCGCAGAAGGCATTGTTTGGGAATGACGAAGTATTCGGAGGCGCCTCAGGGAAAGCCTGCCCCCCCCTCGTCGTTGCTGGGACGGCAACTTATGTGCAAAAGGGTACCCTGCAGGCCGCATAGTAGCGTTACCTGCAGGACAACTTATGCGCAAAACCACAGACTGTTGATTGTCAGTATAGATACTAGATACCGATAGTTAGTTTTCACTTCTTAACAGTTCGTTTTTATTGCTAGACAATGAGTTACCAAGAAAGCCAGAGTCTGGCTCTGGCTTTCTTGTTTTTGTCATTCAATGGCCATCAGTTAAATCAATATGACTTAAGCTTGCGTGCGATTAACGGTAGCAGCGACCATTCGTGTCAAACTGGTCAAATCAAACACCGGCACCCTAAATTGCTTATGTAGCTGTGGTGCAAAATGTGAAAGATCGGTGCATTCGAGTACCAGTGCGCCGACCTCTGGGTTGGTCTCCAGCATTTTAGCCACCACCTGACTTAACTCTCTTTCGAACAGTTCCATGTCCAGGTCGTTATTATTTCCCTTGAGGATCACATCAACGAACTGTGACTGGTCCTGCATACCTGTGATCACCATCGGTTCATCAGCAATACCGACTCCGGTCAGGTGATCCAGGGTTAGGGCTTCACTGTTGGCAACCACTACACCAACTTTCTGACTGGACTTGAGCATTCGCGATACCAGTGGCACCTGGATCAGACTAGACATAAAAACCGGAATACTGACCGCATCTGCCAGGGCCTTTTGATGTAATGCCAAAAAACCGCAGCTCCCCGTGACTGCTTTTACACCTTCCCGCTCCAGTTCTTGTGCCGCTTCAATAAATGGTTTGAGCAACTCCGGATCCCGTTCGCGGATAAGACGATCAATCGTTGCTCCCTGAACTGTTTTATACAGAACAGGAAAATCAAAGCTGGCCGGATATTTGATATGACCATCCGGTTTCGGAAAATAGGATTCCAGTGAAATCACGCCGAGCGGAACACCACAGATATTGATACCACCTTGTAAAATCATACACTCACCTAATGCGCTCTCATCTAATGTACAGGCCGCCGATTTAGCGCGCAGTCATCTGCTTGTCATCTAAGGAACCTATGAATAAGTCCATTGTGTTCTCTGGGGCTCTAGAACGGTCAGATGCTAGGAAGGCTGCGCAGCGAAATGACGAGTCCTTTTCAAGCTGTCTGACACCGCAGGTGATCATTCTAGAGCCCACCCTTTGGGGCTTTCAGAGCAACAAGATATCAGCGTTAATGATTTTCGACAGATAACCAGTATGCCTGTAATCGTTGCCTTGATCTCTAATCGCTCTGAAAGCCAGAGGCCGAAGGGACTTGTTCGTAGGTTCCCTAATTAAAACGAGCTGGAGCAAATGGCGCCAGATCGACCGAAGTAGTGATACCTTGTATGCTTTCACTGATTAACTGGCCGGTTATTGCGCCCAGTGTCAGACCCAGGTGGCCATGACCAAATGCCAGGCTAATCTGGGGATAGTCTTCCAGTGGACCGATGACGGGTAATGAATCCGGTGTCGATGGCCGACTTCCGACCCAGGTTGATTTGATCTCAGGGTCTTGGCCCAGCATCACTCTAGCGTGCTCCAGCATGGTCGTAGTGCACTCAGGATTCAGTGGTGCGTCAGCAGCGGCGAATTCAGCAGTTCCTGCCAGTCGCATGCCATCAGACATCGGTGTCATAAATACCGCTTTATCAAGCCAGCCAACCGGTCGGTTAAGCTTCTTGTCACCGGCATTCAATGTCAGATGATAGCCACGTTCACTGACCAGAGGAATATTAACCCTCAGTGCTTTAAGTAGCATTTTCGATTCCACTCCGGCACAGACTACCAGTTTGTCAAAGCTGATTTCTTGATCTGATAACGTTAAGACAACACTGGTTCCGTTCGGCTTAATGGCTTGTACTTCATCTTGAAGTAGTATGCCGCCATTTTTTGAAAAGTGGCTGGCATACTGACGGCTAAGGGATACCGGGCTCACAGTAAATCGGGTATCCGGATAGAACACACCTCCTGCGTGGAATTCCGCCAGATCAGGCTCAAGCTCTTTCACTTCGTCAGCACTGAGAAACTGTAGGTTAACTCCTTGCTGCTGACGTTCATGGAGATCTCCTGCCCGCGCGTCACTGAAGCCCGTTTCTGTAGCGAATAAGCCAAGGCAGCCTTGAGATTTAACCAGATCCTGTGATCCAGTTTCCTGCAGCAGTAACCGATCTGCCTGTTGTGTATTGTGTTGCAAAGCGGTTAATGCCCCTTTGCCACGTTCATAATTAGTTGGAAAGCAGGCTTTGAAAAAACGCCAGCCATAGGGCATCAGCGAAGGGATATAACTTGCCTGCATCGATAACGGGCTGGTGTTATCCAGCAGCATTCCTGGCATTTTGCGCATCATGGCAAAACGGGCAAAAGGCAATCGAGCATAGTCAGCAAATAAGCCGGCATTACCGAAAGAGGCCCCCATTCCAGGATCTGCTTTATCGATGAGGGTGACCTGATAGCCCGCTCGTAGCAGGCAAAGCGCGGTCGAGAGGCCGACGACACCGGCACCGATTATTCCAATATGTGAGTTCTGCATAGTCAGGTTACGTGGTGGGTCTCATGTTGTTGTTATAGGCGACTGCTTCGTAAGGTGGTTCTGGTCGAGTTTTGATAAAACTATTATTTCCTCTGCAAACATAATCGCAAATCGAATTTTCTTACCAAGTCATCAGTTATTTTTATATAAGTAGGGATCTGGCAAGACAGATATCAAACTGAAGCAAATGAAAATCTTTCGTGAAGTTCAACTAAGCGACTAGGTTTTCCATTCCGTCAACCCGACTTCCAAGACTCAGAAGATAGTCAATATGATGATCAGATCGGAATAGCAACTCTGCCTATCCCGATCCATCGAGGATGAGTCTCTTGTCTGTGCCCTAAGGCGGAAATAAAGCCGCCCCAACTTTTTGATTTCTATGTTTGAGTCGGTGTCTGCACGGAGAAATCCGTTTCTATAAGCGGCACTAAAAACATAAGAAAAACTTATGAAATCAGAAATTTTTTCGAATTGCATATATGTTTGGCTGATTTACACTGAATAAAACCAGGCATCCTTAACATCATCGGTTCAATCATGAATTGATCATAAGCTGACCGCTATCGTTGCCCTGAACAATGCCAATGAAAGCTTAAAGCACTGGCAAAGTAAGAATAAAAATAATTTAGGAGGAACAATGGATAGAAGAAAACTTGATGTCGTTCTATCGACCATCTTAATCATTGCCTCACTGATCATATTGACCGATGACACCTTAGTAGAAGGGGGGGCAGAGTCTGATCTTGGATCTATGTTTTTGCCCAGGATTGCCGCGGGTTTAATTATCATTTTCTCAGCAACCATCGGTATCCAGTCTCTTCGCAGGCTTCTTAAGCGAACTGAAATTGATAGTTTAGAACGAATTGTTACGGATGGATTCTCAGGTATTTTTATCTATATCGGGATTTTTATCGCCTATTGGCTGATCGTACCCCATGCCGGTTTTCTAATGACCACCCCTTTTGTCATGTTCAGCGTTGCGCTGCTCCTCGGCGGACGTAATTGGGTGCCATTGATAGCCTTGTCCGTTGTTACGCCGGTTCTGGTTTTCTACGGTTCCAGTCATTTTCTGCGGGTTTTTCTGCCCACTTGGACGCTATCCTGAGGGGGAAATGACATGCTTGATAATATTCTAGGTGGTTTTGCTTCAATCTTTGCTGTAGGTCCCATTTTAGGCATTATTGCCGGCGTTATGATCGGCATTATCTTTGGGGCTATCCCTGGTATTTCGGCCATCATGGCGATAGCAATTATTTTGCCGCTCACATTTTACGTGGATCCCATCATTGGTATAACCATGCTTTTGGCGGTGTATAAAGCTGGTATATATGGGGGCTCCATATCAGCCATTCTGATCAATACTCCAGGTGCTGCTGCATCCTTCCTTACCGCTGTTGACGGACATGCGCTGACAAAGGCAGGTAAGGCCGGGAAAGCACTCGATATCTCTTTGTATTCGTCAATTTCCGGCGAAATGCTTGCCACTCTTGTGCTTATCTTTGTTGCCGCTCCCATCTCGGCTATTTCTTTACAAGCTGGGCCTGTTGAAAAGGTTTTTCTGCTGCTGTTTGCTTTCACTGTGATTGGTTCGCTGGCGGGTGAGTCTATACCTCGTGGCTTGCTCTCGTGCTGTCTGGGTATGCTGTTCGCTATGGTAGGCATGTCGACAATTACCGGGGCCTCTCGTTTCACTTTTGGTTATACCGAGCTCATGGCGGGATTCACCTTTACTCCTATGCTGATTGGTATATTAGTGATGCCTGAAGTTATTAATACCATTAGGCGCAGGAAAGTCCCACATCATGAGATGGCGATAACCCGGTCTCCCAATCCCGCTGATAATCGAATCAGTTGGAAAGAGTTTCGTTCAGTCTTTGGTACTGTTCTGAAATCCAGCGGAATTGGGACCTTTATCGGTGCTTTACCTGGCCTGGGTTCAAGTACAGCTGCTTTTATTGCCTATGGAGAGGCAAAACGGACCACTAAAAAGCCGGAGGAATACGGCAAAGGATCTGTGGAAGGCATTGCTGCAGCAGAATCAGCTAACAATGCGGTTTGCGGGTCGAGTCTAATTCCGATGTTAACCCTGAGTATTCCAGGGGATGATGTAGCGGCCTTGTTGATGGGGGCCTTTCTCATCCATGGTTTAACTCCAGGGCCTATGATCTTTTTCGAGCATCCAGACACGATTTACGCCATTTTTGCCGGCTTCCTGATCACCGATCTGTTCTTGCTGGGCATTGCCAAAGCGGGCTTTAAATCCTTTGTTAAAATTGCCTCGCTGCGTCGCTACTACATATTCCCTTGTGTGACCGTATTTGCTTTTGCCGGTGCTTTCACTGCCGGCCAAAATATGGACGACATTCTGGTACTGATTGTCTTTACGGTATTGGGCTACTCAATGCGCCTCGTTGGTCTTAATCCTGCGGTATTCATCATTGGCTTTATCCTAACGCCGTTTCTTGAGCAGAACCTCGACCAAGCGATATCGATTGTCGGTACTGACTACCATCTTTTCTTTGCTTCACCTTTTTCATGGGTGTTTATCGCCCTGTCGATATTCTTTGTTTATTCCAGCATCCGCATGCGAAAGAAAGCGGCAAATAATGCCGCAGATGGAATAACCAAGAATCCGTCAGCAACGACCTCAGGGGAAGCCGTTCAAATACCCAAATGATAAAGAACCCCTCTTCACAGGGCGGTCGATCTTGTCTCAACATTTCGGTCTCAAAAATGTTGAAACAGCTCTACAACACTGTGCAGATCATAAAACCTAGCTAAAAATAACTCTTAGGAATTTAATATGAACAAGCCAACCAAATCACTATTAACTTTTATTGGAGCATTGGCAGTCAGTTTTTCTGCGGGGTCAGCGCTTGCTGCATATCCTGAAAAGCCGATCAATGTCATCGTACCTTATGGTGCAGGTGGTGACTCTGACCTGACCACTCGAATCTGGGCCGATGCGGTAGAAGAGGAGTTGGGTGTTCCCGTTGTGGTCATCAACAAAGCGGGCGGCGGCGGTGTTGTCGGAACCTCTTTCGTAGCTAATTCCAAAAAAGACGGTTATACACTTATAAATGCTGGACTAGGTAACATGCTGGTAACGCCTAACTTCAGTAAAACACCTTACGATTTTGATAGCTTTGAGCCGGTTGTAAAGATGACGGCCGTCCCATTGGCGGTGGTTGTATCAAAAGACAGCCCGTACAAAAACTTTGATCAGTTCGTGCTTGCTGCAAAAGAAAAGCGCATCACCCAGGGCTCCTGGGGTGCCTCTTCATCGGGTACGATTCTGGCGAACATTATCGCAGATCAGATGGGTTACCAGCCAAAGTATGTTCACTCCAATACCACGGCAGCTTCCATGGTGTCAGTCGTTGGCGGTCATATCGATTCGGCGGTTTCATTTCCTCCAGCCTTTGGACCACATGTTAAATCCGGCCGTGCTGTTGCACTCGTGATGAACCAGAAAATGGATCAGTTTCCAGGTGTTCCAACTTTCGAATCCTACGGCATCAAGGGTAGTTTTGAAGGCTGGTCTGGTATCTTTGCCCCTAAGGGTGTGCCTCAGGAAGTGGTTGAAAAGCTGACTGCTGCAACGATCAAAATCATGAAAAAACAACAGGTTCTCAAGGCCTATGAAAATATCGGTGCGGTTGTAGATTTCCGTCATGGTAGTGACTGGGTTGCGGACATGAAAGTTACTTATGAGGTTATGAAAGATGCGGCTGGCAAAATTAAGAAATAGTATATAAACACGATATTTGACGATGTTTGATATTGATAATCTTGCAGATAAGTAGGTTCTCCTAACCGCTTTGTCCATCACTCTGTAAAATCTGGCTAAAGTATTTGGACTGGCTGGGTTTTACAGGGTTTTTTTGTTTTCTGATGGATAAGCCTATTGCTGCATTTATCCGCTGAATTGAGGATGAGGTTACCTTCCTGTTGAGGTTGTCGCTAGGTCGATACCTTGAATTTACCTTCCAGTATTTTTTATTTGAGTATTGATATGATCAATGTTTATGCTTACGAACATAATTTGTGAGCGTTTTTTTTAAAGGTTCATCAGATAAATTAATATAAAGGTGTAGTTAACATAAAGGTGTAATAATGAACCTCCGTCAAATGGAAGCATTTCGTGCGGTGATGCTGACTGGTTCGGTATCGCAAGCTGCCAAACAGCTGTTCCGGACCCAACCCGCGGTAAGCATGGTGATTAGTTCACTGGAGGAGCAGATCGGTTTTCAGTTGTTCGAGCGCCGCAAAAAAAGACTTTATGCAACACCCGAAGCCAAGTATTTGTATGCAGAGATTGAGGAAATTTTCTCTCGTATCAACGATGTCAGCCAGACGTTACAGGATATTCAGAATAAGCAGTATGGCTTTCTGCGCATTGGTTGCATGCCTGGGCCGTCCAATTTTTTTATGCCAGATCTTGTAGCAGATTTTCTTGAGGAACATCCAAAAATTCAGGCTTCGTTGCAGACTCGTACTTCGAATTCAGTGCGAGAATGGGTAGCCTCAGGGCAATATGATATCGGTCTCTCAGAAATAACCGAACTTGATCCGGCCATTGATAAGGAGCTGTTCGCGCTTCCTTGTCTGTGTGCTCTACCGGCGGACCATCCTCTTGCTAACGAAGCGGTTATCACACCCTCTCTACTTGATGCTGAACCCATGATTACCCTTCACCCGGACCATATGATCTTTCGTGCCTTGCAGCAGTTGTTCGAATCAACCGGTCATTTGATGAATGTTCGGCTACAGACACGCTTCTTTATCCCCGCATTACGGCTTGTGGAACGCCGTATGGGTGTCTGTGTTATGGACCCCATTTCGGTGGCCAGTTACTGCTCATATGCACAGCCAGGCAAGGTCGTATTTCGCCCTTTTACTCCTGAGGTTCTACTTAAGATAGGTATTTTGTTTCCCGCTAACAGCGTCAGGTCCCGCATCACTCAAGAATTTGCCGAGCAGTTACGTCGGAAAATCATCGCACTTGATGAGCAGCCCGAGCAATTGTTGAGTTGGGGGCAACTCTGATTCTTTCTTGTTCGTGGGTTCCTTCGTTTGGCTGCTCGCTATTCTTTTTTGACAGTGCCTTACGACGGAATATGCAGCAGGATGATCCGATGATAATAGCAGCCCCGCCGTATGGATATCCGGTATCTTTTTCGTTTTGTCTCTTAGCAACCTTCAGAGGAACGGGAGTCGCTCCTATCAGGGAATCAGTCTTCAATAGTCTCTACTTCCCGACTGTCTAAATCCAGTTCGAATCGTTGTCCTCGCTCATTTTCAATCTTCAGTCGATTGCTGAACCAGCTGGAGCAGATTTTGGTTATAAATACGTCCTGTTTGTCTGCTTCCATTTCCTTGTTGTATTGAACATCATAAATTTTCTGAAGCCATAGCTCCTCACCACTGGATTCCTGAATAGCGAGGATATAGCCACCATTCTGACCAAGGTTTCGCTCTTTACCCCAGCGCAATGCCCGATACTGGATTCCATCCACTGTTACCGATGGCAAGGGGGCTGGTTCCAGATACCGTTTTTTACTGGGTTTTTCCTCCGCTGTTGCGGCTGTGCTGGAGGCATCGACTGGAGTTGTTTGCGCCCACGCGGGCGATGGCAAAGAGAATGTGGTGATCAGAGCGAGCAAGACAAGAGAGAACGACGGGTGTTTTTTAGATATCGCAGTGATACGGCTGTTCAAGGGGGAGGGTCGGTCTGTCTTCGAGTGACTCATTTCTGAGTTACCTCCCGGGTCTTTAAATCTACCCGGTATTGTTCACCTCGCTCATTTTTTACCTTGAGTTGATTGCTAATCCAGCTCAGAGACAGCTTGGTTATAAAGACATCCTGTTTGTCCTGCTCCATATCATTATCATAGTCGACGTTATAGATTTTCAATATCCAGAGTTCATCTCCGGAGTTTTCGTCGAAGGCGATAATATAGCCACCGTTCTGGCCCAGATCTCTTTCTCGGCCCCATACCAGTGCTTCGTACCTGATGCCTGCTTTACTGACCGGTTTTACCGGATCCGGCGCTTTGCGTTTCTTGTGAATGGCCATGATCTGTCCTCCTGCCTGTTAGCCACTAATCCCTTGATCCATTCAGATGGCCTGCTATTGTGGCTGACTACATTTTTCCAGCCAATGCTTTTTTGCGGTCGTTGGCAGAAAGCATACCCTTCAGATCGACGCAGAAATAGGCCCAGCTATCGGCATTATTGGTGGCTTTGGCAAATGTAAATGTGCTGTCCGGCTTAAGACCAATACCGGCTACATCCGCAGAAGAGCCGTCGTCGTAACGGTTATCGTCGGTTTTGATCTCCCGATGCGATACTTCATGTACCAGTGTTAATACACATTGCCATAGCTTACCTGAGTTGCTGCTGGCTTTGAGAAAAGCGTTTTGAATATAAACCACATTCATACGTTCGGTTGAATAGACAAATCCCCAGTCCTTCCAGCCGCCTGAAGTACGGTCCGTGGGTTCATCGGACAACACCAGCTTAGTGGAACCGAGCATGGCGGCTATTTTTGTGAAGCCGGTCCCCATGGTTGCCATTTTAGCCTTCATTACGGCATCGGTCGTGTTACCGTCATCAAACCATTTTTTAAATGTTGCAGTGGTGGTGTCATCGGGTTTTCCCAGTTTGCTGGCAGCAAACTGACAACTGGCCTTGGCCTGATGCAGTGCGGTGCACATGGTTTTGCGATTGTTTTCTGTATAGACTTCCTTTTCGCTCTTTAACTTAGCCTTGATATCCTTTTCCGCTCCGCTTATTTCATCGAAAACCCACTTGGAGTAGGCTTTGGGTGTTGCCAGAATCCAGACACTTTGTGCGCCTGTCTTCTCTGCCCGGTAGAAGTGTTTGAGCATCTTAATGGCGGCGCAGCGATCTGCCAGTTTAGCCTTGGAGCTGTCATTGCTGGCCGCTTCCACAATGGTTTTTTCCACGCCGCTACCGAGAAAAAATGATGCAAATGCGCCACGGTTATTTTCTGCCAGCTTCTCCCGCAGTTTGTCCAGACCGGCCGCATGTGCGCTGTTGGGTCCATCGGCAGCAAGCAAGGGTGATATTTCCGTTTTAAGAAATTTCTGCCAATCTTTTTCATATTTGGCATCAGTCACCACTTCTGCCCGTAATTTATCGTATGCTTGAGTAAACTTGTTCATTGCCATGATAAACCCTCCTCCCTGGTATGAGAGAACCCACGGACAAGTCTCCCGGGCGTCAGGCTGAGACCACCATCGACTTATTCGCAGATTACCTCAGGTCAGTATAGGGCAGGATCAGATGGGCTGCGTGTGGAGGATAAGATTCAGATGACTATTTATCCGAACCTGTGCAAGCGCTGCTGTATTTCGTCAGAAATTATCCCGTATGTTGGACTCATTATCCGTTTAATCTGCGTTATTGAGCGGTCGGATCTTTATTTACGGAGACAAATCTGCGGTTTATGGCTAGCGTGCGAGAAACAACCAAATGGCAACGAGCAGCGCCAGAAAAATCGTATTTGCAACCATTAAAAACATCGGACGCCAGCCCATTTCTGCCAGTTCCTTAAAGGAAGCCTTCATACCCAAACCGACCATCGCAATGATCAGACACCAGCGCGAAAGCTCTGTCATGGCATCAGTGATGATCACCGGTACGTAACCGCTGCTGTTGATAACAACGATGATGACAAAGGCGATAAGAAATCCGGGGAGTGGCAGTTTTGAAGCGGTTTGATTTTTTTTCGCCGCCCCTGCTCGTGCCACAATAACAGAAATCACGACCACAACAGGCACAAGCATTGCTACTCGTAACAACTTGGAGAAGGTGGCTATATCGCCGACGTTGTCCGATACCATATATCCGGCCCCCACTACCTGGGCAACGTCATGAATGGTGGCACCGAGAAAAATTCCGCTTTCTGATTCGTTAAAACCAAGCATATTAACGATCAGCGGGTAGGCGATCATGGCAAGCGTGCTGAGGGCTGTTACTGAAATGACGGTAAAAATAAGGTTTTTTTCTGATTCCTTGTTCTCCGGTAATACCGCAGAGACTGCCAACGCTGCTGAAGCGCCACAGATACCGACTGATGCCCCGGACAGAACACTCTGGGATCTGCTCATCTTTAGCCATCTTCCGCAAAGGTAGCCAAAACCGATTGTTGCCGGTACGCCGACCAGAACAATGGCAATGGGGGTCATACCGAGACCGAGCAATTGTTCAATGGTGATTCTTGCACCTAACAGGGCAATGCCGAAACGTAAGACCGCTTTGGCGGAGAAGACAATACCCGCAACGCAGCGGCCTTCGAGTGAAAGGTAGTTCAAGGCCATTCCCATTAATACTGCATAGAGAATTGTTGGGCCGCCATAATGTTCAGACACGAACTTGGACGCCATACCCACCACCAGACAAAGAATAAATCCAGGGAGAATTTCTATTATCTGTTCACGCAGTGCCGAAATTCGGTTAGCCAACAGGGTTTGATTGGAAGAAATCATCTTTTTCCACCTACTTAAGCGATACATCGGCAGTTGGAACTGATCTCCAGCCACTGAATCAGTGAATGTCTGATTCGTGGTCGATCAATCCTTCAACTTCCAAACACTATTTCAGTTGAGAAATTCAGTTGAGAACAGTGAGTGCGTATAGTCGCCCTGATTTTTTATTTAGTAAAATGGATGTTTTTAATGCAATTCATAAGCAAAACCGAACAATGGTCGGATTTTGATCAGATAGATCTGCGATGGAGTACGCTGATGAAGGATCGGAGGGGAGGTTTTAACTGTCTATCAGGCAGAAGGGTTGGAACTGACGATTTCACATTCCACTGTGCCTATGTTGCGGAACCGATGGGGGCGATTGCTATTGAAGTAGTAGCCGTCACCCGCTTTGAGATGATAGACCTCCAGCCCGACGGTAATTTCAATTTCACCGCGGATGACAATGCCACCTTCTTCACCTTCATGTTGTAGCATCTCCGTGCCTGTATCGGCACCGGGGGCGTAAACTTCGCGCAGAATGTCCATGCTACGTCCTTTCACCGTCGCACCGATCAGTTTAAGGCTGACGTTGTTAGAGCCGATTTCCGGCTGTTCTGACGGGCGAAAAATGACCTGATCAGGCTGGATATTGTCGAGGTCAATGGTGAAAAAATCGCCAATCGAGATTGGAATTCCGGCCAGCACTTTTTTAAGTGAACTAACGGAAGGGCTGACACCGTTCTTTTCAATCATTGATATAGTGCTGTTGGTGACACCGGCACGCTTGGCGAGCTCTCGCTGTGATATCCCCTTTATTTTACGCAAGATTTTAAGACGTTCACCTACATCCACAAAAAGATTCCCCTGTTTTTATTTCTGAACGAGTATAACCCAAACAGGACAGATTTCACCCGCTGCCCGGGTGAGATCTGTCGGTTGGCTCCTTAGGCCAGTACTTCCTTCAAGCTTGCCTCGATGATAGCCAGTCCTTCGTCGATAAGGCTGTCTTCAGCAGTAAGAGGTACCAACACCCGGATGGTGTTGGCAAAGACACCGCAAGACAGTAGCAATAAGCCTTTACTCTGTGCTTTAGCGACAAGTGCTTTGGCCAGGTCCGGGTCGGGGGTTCGTTGCGAAGGGTTGCTGACCAGCTCGAAGGCAACCATCGCACCTGCTGCCCGGATATTAGCAACGCAATCAAAGCTATTCTCGGCCAGATCCAGAAAGCCTTTGGTGATGCGTTGACCAATCTGATCGGCGCGGCAACAGAGCTGTTCTTCTTCGATGACTTCGAGCACGGCCAACGCTGCGGAACAGGCCATAGGGCTGCCACCGTAAGTACTTCCGACACTACCAGGATCAGGAGCATCCATTATTTCTGCCCGACCGGTAAGGGCGGAAAGGGTCATGCCGCCGGCCAGACTTTTAGCCATGGTGATCATGTCAGGGACGACGCCACTATGTTCAATCGCGAACATTTTCCCGGTACGGGCGAAGCCTGATTGCACCTCGTCGACGATCATCAGAATACCGTTCTTATCGCAGAGTTCACGGATAGCCTGCAGGAATTCAACAGGGGCCTGATAGAAACCACCTTCACCCTGAATCGGTTCAAGGATGATTGCTGCGACACGGTCTGGATCAACATCGCTCTTCAGCAGGTTATCCAGAGCAGTGAGGGAATCCTGGAGGCTGATGCCGTGATAGCTGTTGGGATAGGGAGCATGATAGACCTCAGCAGGGAAGGGGCCGAAGCCTTTTTTGTAGGGAACCACTTTACCGGTCAGTGCCATACCCATCAGGGTTCGGCCGTGGAAGGCGCCATTGAACGCAATAACGGCTGAGCGACCGGTTGCAGCGCGGGCAACCTTAATGGCGTTTTCCACCGCTTCTGCACCGGTATTCAATAGCAGGGTCTTTTTAGCATGGTCGCCGGGGGTGATCTCATTGAGCTTTTCAGCCAGTTCAATGTAGGGTTCGTAAGGCATTACATGGAAGCAGGTGTGCATCATTTTCTGCATTTGCCGTTCAACAGCTGTTACCACCTTGGGGTGCAGATGACCGGTATTAAGCACTCCAATACCGCCGGCAAAGTCGATGTAACGGTTGCCTTCAACATCCCAAACCTGAGCGTTTTCGGCTCGTTCGGCATAAAACCGGGTCACATTGGCAGCGCCGCGGGGAACGGAGGCTTCTCTGCGGGCTTGAAGTTCTTGGTTGGTTTTCATGGCTACTGTCTCCAGATCAGTCATTTACGCCGCCGATCAGCGCATATTTGATTTCGATATAGTCTTCAATGCCGTACTTGGAGCCTTCCCGGCCTGAGCCTGATTCCTTTACGCCACCAAAAGGTGCAAGCTCGGTGGAAAGTACACCCTCATTTATGGCTACCATGCCGTATTCCAGTCCTTCCATTACACGCCATACACGTCCCAGATCGCGGGCATAGAAGTAGGCCGCCAGACCGTATTCAGTGTCGTTGGCCATCTGAATGGCCTCTGCTTCATCCTTGAATGAAAACACCGGCGCAACAGGGCCAAAAATTTCTTCTTTATAGACGCGCATTTCCCTGCTGACCTGGGTCAGGATTGTTGGCTGGTAGAAGCATTCACCCTGATCTGAAGGTTGTCCGCCCAGAGTCACCTTGGCCCCCTTGTCGAGAGCATCCTTTACCATTGCATGGACGTCAGCGACTGCACCGCTATTGATCATCGGGCCAATAACTGTGCTGGCGTTCAAACCATGGCCTATTTTGAATTCAGCGACTTTAGCGGTGAACTTGTCGATAAACTGCTGATAGATATTTTCCTGAACCAGAATGCGGTTGGCACAGACGCAGGTTTGGCCGGCATTGCGGTATTTGGATACCAGAGCCCCTTCGACTGCCTTATCCAGATCAGCATCATCGAAAACGATGAAAGGAGCATTGCCGCCCAGTTCCATGGAGGTTTTCTTAACCGTATCGGCACATTGCTTAAGCAGCATCTTGCCGACAGCGGTAGAGCCGGTAAAACTGAGCTTGCGTACAGCCGGGTTGGCGGTTAATTCAGCACCGATGGCACTGGAACTGGAGCCGACAACAACGTTGATGACACCGGCGGGTATACCTGCCCGGTGAGCCAGTTCGGCCATTGCTAATGCAGATAGCGGTGTTTCTTTGGCTGGTTTTATGACGATGGTACAACCGGCCGCTAATGCAGGAGCAGCCTTACGGGCGATCATCGCATTGGGAAAGTTCCAGGGAGTGATTGCCGCCACGACTCCGACGGGCTCCTTGGTTACCAGAATCCGTTTATCATGGGCGTGGGTTGGGATAATGTCACCGTAGACACGCTTGCCCTCTTCGGCAAACCACTCAATAAAGGAGGCGCCATAAAGAACTTCTCCAGCTGACTCAAACAGAGGTTTACCCTGTTCGCTGGTCATTATCACTGCTAAATCATCTTTAGCGGCCAGGGTCAGTTCGTACCAGCGGCGCAACAGGGCGGCCCGCTCCTTTGCCGTCTTTGCTTTCCAGGCCGGTAGTGCTTTTTCTGCAGCAGCTATGGCTGTGCGGGTGCCGGCAGCGTCGATATCAGCAATTGTTGCGATAGTTTCACCGGTGGCCGGGTCAGTCACTTGCAAGGTGGAGCTATCGGCTGCATCCACCCACTCACCGTCAATATAAGCTCGCTGCTTAAGCAGGCTCTGGTCGTTCAACTGCATGGCTCTTTCCTCTCTATAAACCTGAAATCTTTCTGTAAATCTAACGGGCCTTGTAAATCTGAACAGTGCTATCAATCTGGACGGCTACTCTACGATGCCACGGGCCTTCAGTTTGTTGATTGAGCTGATGGGTAAATCCAGTAGCTCCCGCAATATCTGCTGACTGTGCTGTCCCAGAGTGGGAGGGGCATTTTGATAGCGAACCGGAGTCTCAGAAAACTTAACCGGATTGGCAACCGATGGACTGATACCTGCCTCAGGATGATTAAGGTCAATCTGCATTTGTCGGTGTTTTACCTGAGGGTCGGAAAATACCTGCTCCAGATTGTTGATCGGACCACAGGGGATACCATGCTCGGAAAGCTTCTCCAGCCACCAGTGACTTGTCTGTGTGCTCATCAACTGTTCAATAATGGGTACCAGGTCTTTACGATTGATCACACGGGCTCGATTACTGGCGAAATCCTTATGGTGGGCAAGGCTGGCCTGGCCCGCTAATTCACAGAACCTGGCAAACTGACTATCATTACCCACCGCCAGAATGATATGACTGTCTCGGGTGGCGAAGGCCTGATAAGGAACGATATTGGGATGGGCATTGCCGAGTCTTCCGGGCGGCATGCCACTGGCCAGAAAGTTCATTGCCTGATTGGCCAGCGTTGCTACCTGCACATCCAGCAGGCCGAGATCAATATGTTGCCCTTTACCGTATCGTTCACGGTAGAGCAGGGCCGCTTGAATCGCATTGCAGGCGTAGAGCCCGGTCATGACATCCACCAATGCGACTCCCACTTTCATCGGCTTTCCATCCGGCTCACCAGTGACGCTCATCAACCCGCCCATGGCCTGGATCATAAAATCATAGCCGGCACGATTAGAATAGGGGCCGTCCTGACCGAAACCGGTAATGGAGCAATACACCAGTCTGGGGTTTACTGCCTTAAGGCTGGTGTAATCAAGGCCGTACTTTTTCAATCCGCCAACCTTGAAGTTCTCGATCACAACATCGCACTGGGATGCCAGGGTACGGATCAGTGTTTGTCCTTCAGGATGGGTGATATCGATGGCTAAGGATCGTTTACCACGGTTGGCTGCGTGAAAATAGGCGGCGTCCCGGGTGTCCTCTCCTTCGGCATTCTTGACAAATGGAGGCCCCCAGTTACGTGTATCGTCTCCCTTGCCGGGACGTTCGATCTTGATCACCTCTGCACCGTAGTCCGCCAACATTTGAGTAGCCCAGGGACCAGCCAGGATGCGGCTCAGGTCCAGTACTCGTATTCCAGTCAGTGCACCTTTCATGAATGGAACACCCGGATGAAGCTGAGTTTATTTTTCATCAACTGCAGCTTCCTGCAGTCGGAGCCGAGTCGGGTAAGGGAGAAGGTGCTGGCAAGCTGGGCCATGGCAATTACCTCATCGTGTGATTACTAATTCAGTATTGTGCTTTTTATCGAACGTTTGTGGTTGATCTGAGTTCTGTGTAAAGATGCGATATTGTTCGTTATAACGAACAATATCAACTGTAAAATTGTATAAAGTAAAAAAATTAAGTTAGCTTAAGAATATTAGTATATTTTAATTGTTAATTAAATTTAATAAAAACAGACCATTAGGTTTTGTTTTGGTGGTATTTATCTTTCTGTAAAAAATTGTAAATACTACTTTATAGCTATCTTGTGTTTGATTTTGTGGACTTGTTTTGGTTGTTTTTCTTTTCAAGAATAAAAAATAGTGTTAAAAATAGCGAACAAATGGTTTGGGCAATATCTTGATGAATCGACCCGATTGATATTTAAGAGCAAATAACAACAAAGGAATTAATGATGAAAAGACGTGACCTGATCAAAGCTGCTGCCACTGGATTTGTTGCAGCCCCTCTGTCTTTAGCGGCCGGTTCTGTTCAAGCTGCCAGTACTACTCGACTGCGGATGCAGACGCTTTATGGTACGGAGACCGATGATCTCTATAAGTCGTTTGCAGAAGATGTAAAAACAAGTTCTAACAAAAGTTTGCGAATTACCCGCTTTCGCGGTTCTGAGCTGGTACCTAACGACCAGATGCTGGATGCAGTCGGTAAAGGCACCTTGGATATGTGTCAGGGATATGGAGGGTATTGGGCCGGTCAATTGGATATCGCTAAGATTGAGAGTGGTATTCCTGGTGCCTGGACCAGTTTTGATGAGGCGATGTATGTCCATAAAGCCAAAGGTCTGGGTGATTTGATCAGGGAAGCCTATGCCGAGAAAGGGGCTCATTATCTGGGGCCTGTTTTTGGCGGTCCTTATGATTTATTGACCAAAGAGCCCGTTAATAGCCTGGCTGATTTGAAGAACATGAAAATTCGGGCAACTGCGACCGTGGGTGCCATTTTGCAGAAACTTGATATTCCTACGGTTTATCTGCCAAGCCAGGAGCTGTATATAGCGCTTTCAACGGGAGCGATTGATGGTGTGATCTATGGTGGCTCGTTGGAATACAAGGCACTCAAACTGCACGAGGCTGCAAAACACTACACCTACCTCAATATGATTAACCCCGGCTATGCGGATGGCATGTTGATCAACAAAGCCAAGTGGGATGCGATGCCTCCTGAGCATCAGAAAATTCTGGAGCTGGCGGTTGCCAAACATTCGCGGGAAATGCATGCCTGGAACGTCAATGGATGCCTTGATGTAAACGGTGAAGGAATCTTTGAATTTGGTGCGTTACCCGCTGAAGATTCCAAGGCTCTTACCGTTGCGGCAATGGATGTCTGGAAAGAGGAGGCGTCAAAATCTGAGCGTAATGCTAAGGCTATTCAGGCGTTGACTGATGCTGCGAAGGCAACTGGTCGAGCTTGATGGAATTATTGACTCGATATCTTGCTGCTGTCGATAGAATATCCGAGGGAATTGGCAAGGCTATTTCCTGGCTGTGCCTTGCCATGATCCTGGTTCTGATCTACGAGGTTGCGGCGCGTTACCTGTTTAACAGCCCCACAGCCTGGGCACATGAGAGTACCACCATGCTTTATGGCACTTTCTGCATTCTGGCGGGTGCCTACACTCACAGGCTGCATGGCCACGTCCGTAGTGAAGTGATCTACAATCTGTTCCCCACACGAGGGAAGGCTGTTCTGGATCTGTTGACCGGGTCTATCGGCCTGCTGGTGTTTGGCGTGTTTTTTTGGATCACCTTCAACTATGCGTGGGATTCATGGTTAATGAGAGAGGTTTCCTCCAAAAGCACCTGGGCACCGCCGGTGTATCCGTTTAAGGCTATGTTACCTCTGGCTATTGCATTAATGATGTTGCAAAGCCTGGTACATGTGCTGCGCAATGTAGCGGTGATTTTTGATTTGCAGTCTTTGCCCCCTCAGTTCTATTCCGCCGAAGCAACTAAAGAGACCTCTGATGCTTAGTCGAGGGTATTCAGTGCGTGTTCAGAATATCAACAAAGGAAGTTCGTCGTGTTAGATCTTGATCCCCTGATGATTACCCTTGGCATGTTTTCCTCCATGCTGGTTTTGTTGGCAATGGGGGCTCCTTTGACCTGGGCGTTGCTGACGGTGGGGACCGGAGCTGCGTATTTCCTGTGGGGACCCAGTGGACTTGAGCTGATGGCAACCAGTGCCTTTGCTGCGATGGATAACTTTTTACTGGTGGCGTTGCCGATGTTTATTTTTATGGGGCTGATGCTGCAGCGCTCCGGCATTACCGATGACCTGTTTGAGATGATCCATAAGTTGATGGGGGGAATGCCGGGCGGTTTGGGAATGGGGACGGTCGTGATTTGTGCGCTGATTGCGGCCATGGCCGGTGTTTCTGGGGCGGCGACGGTGAGTCTGGGGATTATTGCGCTGCCGTCTATGCTGCAGCGGGGCTACGATAAACGACTTTGTACCGGCACGATTATGGCTGGCGGGGCGCTTGGCTTCTTGATTCCACCGAGTGTATTAATGATTGTATATGCCTTTCTGGCGCGCGAATCTGTTGGCAAGCTTTTCGCCGCAGGACTGTTGCCAGGGTTGATGCTGGCAGCTATTTACATGCTTTATATCTTTGTCCGGGCCAGACTTCAGCCACAGTTGGCTCCGGCAATAGCTGCAACGGAGCGGGTTGATTTTTTCGGTAAGGTGGGGTCGTTGAAGGCGCTGATCTTGCCGGGGATACTGATAGGAACAGTGCTTGGATTTATCATTATGGGGGTCACCTCTCCTTCAGAAGCGTCGGCGGTGGGAGCGGCAGGCTCGATCGTCTGCGCCGCCATCTATCGCACGCTCAATATGAAAATGCTCCGAGAAGCCTTACAGGGAACCGCTAAACTGATGGGGATGTTGCTGTGGATCACCATTGCTGCGGTTTTCTTCAGCAAAATATATATCGGCTTGGGAGCAGGCTCTCTGATTACTGAGCTGGTCGAGGATTCTTCATTGGCCCCCTATATGGTCATCATTGCGATGCTGGCCTGCTACTTTGTACTGGGCATGTTTTTGGATGACTTTGCCATCGTCTTTATCACCGTGCCGCTGTTCGTTCCTATTGTTCAGGAGTTGGGTTTTGATACCGTCTGGTTTGCAGTATTGTTTATCCTTAGTATGCAGTCGGCCTATTTGACGCCTCCGTTCGGCTATAACCTGTTTTATATGCGCTCGGTTGCTCCAGCCAATGTCACTATTTATGATTTATACTGGGCTGCGATTCCATTTGTGATTCTGCAGGTGATCGGACTTGGATTAGTGGTCGCGTTTCCGCAGATAGCGCTCTGGCTACCTGGCCTTATATTCGGGTGATTCTATTCTGGCTGGATTGCCGCTCTAATACCCTCTTATGTGTCGATACCCAAGTAACGGCAGCCATTGCTGCTATCCGAGGGTATTTCCTGTGGCTGTGCGCCTGTCAGGGGAATCTCGAATAGCAGTAACTTTGCTGATCTCGGAGGGCTATCAATCTGATCTCAGAAGGCTATCAACCGTTTCAGATTGCTATGGCATCGGAATGACATCATCGCTGTGTTTGTCAGTTTCAGAATGGGTGGAGGGTAAGGGGGGATTCTGTTCTCCAAGAGTTTGCTGTACATGCGCAGCAAAACCTGCTCCCGCTTCCGCATAAAAGTTGAATCTTGCATGTACACCGATTTCTTGTAGTCTGGCCAGTTCATCCTCGTGCTTGGCGACTGCTGCGATCTGTCCGTTGTATCCGATAGCCCGAAGGCGCTCGACGGTTTGCTCCATATCCACCAAGGTTGGCAAGGCCAGCATCACCAGCCGAACCTGGGCCGGATCAATACATTCCCAGAAATCCATGTTTTCTGCATCACCAGCAATGACGTTGTATCCTGCTTGCTGGCGTCTGGCGACCTGGAGAGCATCGGCATCAATACCACAGACTTTATCCCCATACTTTTCCCGCATGGACAAATAGGCTCCACTGCCAACACGTCCCATGCCGATAACAAGGATTTCAGCAGCGCCTATATCCGCCGGTTCATCACCGGGCAGGCACTTTCGAGTCTGATAACGTCTTAAAATGTGTTCAAGTGCAGGGTATATTGAGTGCGCCCGTGCGTTGAGGACAGAGGCCAGGATAAAGCTGATGGACAGAGACAAAGCCATAATCATCAACCACTGTTGACTGATCCAACCAGCGGTTACGCCAACGGAAGTCACTATTAAGCCAAATTCACTGTAGTTGGCCAGAGCCAGAGAGCTTAACAGCGCTGTCCGCGCCCGCAATCTGAAACCGGCCAGCAAAGCATGATATAGCAGAGTCTGAATCGGTAATATCAACAAAGCCAATCCCGCTGCTACCACCAGATCCATTATACCTGGCAGTGCATCGATCCCTATGGAAAGAAAAAAACCGATCAGGAACAGATCTTTAAAGCTTAGTAATGAGCGCGCAAGCTCTGTGGACTTAGTGTGTGGACTCAGTAAAACGCCGAACACCAGCGCTCCCAGATCGCCTTTCATGCCGACTAATTCAAATAGCTCACTTCCGGCGATAGCTGCAAACAATCCATATAATACCAGCAGCTCTCCATGACCACTGCGTTGCAGGATCTCTCCAAGTATGGGTCGAATTAAGGGCAGTGCCAGCAGTCCCAGTGCCCAAAGGGTAGGGACTTTATCGGTGGCCAGGGTCAGAAATATAACGGCCATTAAATCCTGGATGATCAGTATGCCAATGGCTATTTGACCATGCCGTGTTTTCATTTCACTGCGTTCTTCGAGGATTTTCACTGCAAACACAGTGCTGCTGAAACTTAAAGCAAAAGCAATAATGGCTGCTGCGCGCCAATCCAATAATTCAAAAACTCCGAATCCGGCCAGACCAAACAGCATCAACAGGCTTGAGACCAGGGTAATACTCAGAATCATATGAACGCTGGCACTTCCCCAAACCTCAGGTGCCAATAGGTTTTGTGGTCGTAACTTAAGACCGATTGTGAACAGTAGCAGGGTAACCCCCAGGTCGGCCAGATTCTGAAGCAAGGGACCGCCTTCAACGCCCATAGCATGAAGAACGAAACCTGCCGTGAGAAAGCCTACTAATGGTGGCAGGCGCAGTTGTTGGGCGCCAAGTCCTAACACCAAAGCAATCAATAACCAGAGTGGATCCATCTGTTTCTCAGCTCCTAGATCATGACGATGGATTACAGCTAATCCATACCGTTAAACGCCCTGAAGTGTACCAGCAGATTGACTATCGGCAGCACTATTTTTATCTCAGAATGACTGGCTATCTATCGGCATATCAATTTTAAGCAACTATCAAAAAAGAGTAGTTTCTTCTTAGAGGTTCCGGTTAAGGCTCAGATTTTTCATAGAAAGGTTGTTCTACATATCAATTGTCGCTGGATGAAGGGTTCAAGAAAGGAGTGGGCTTGTTGTTCCGTACACTGAATCAAGGGTTAGCTTTAATCTTGAGGTAATTCAGTTTGAGGCGATTCAGTTTGAGGTGATTGATGTTGAGGTCGTTCAGAGAACAAATTCCCCTGATCCAGTTTGTGGCTCAGAGCAGACATAAGGGTTTTCAGTCCGTTCTCAACATTCTCGAAGTACTTGGTGATAGCAGCCTGATCCTCCGTTGTTGCTGCATTTTCCAGCTCAGCACAGATATCGCCAAGAGTAACAGCCCCAACTGAACGGGATGCTGATTTTAGTTTGTGGGCGATATAGCAGAGCTGTCGGCTATCCCTCTGTTTAAATGCCTTACGCAATTCTTTAGCTTGCTGTTGAGCCGACTCCCGATAGCTGATCAGCAAATCATTGATGATCTCTGGATTGTCACCTACGATTTCTGTTAATACCTCCATGTTCAGGACTTCGGTTTCATTAGTTGCGGTTACTGCTGCCTCGTCAGTATCGGTGACCCACTGGTCCGATGAGGGGGTGCCGACCTTCGACATGTATTTTCCCAGCTGGTCTTTTAGCAGATGAAGCTGAACGGGTTTGGTCAGATAGCCATCCATTCCTGCTGACTTAGCCCGGTGAGCTTCACCGTGTAATGCATTAGCCGTAAGCGCCAGAATCGGTATCCGTGTTCCATTGCTCTCTTCGGCGCGAATGCTCCTGGCCAGGGCGTAGCCGTCCATATGGGGCATATGCAGGTCACTGAGAAGCATTGCATAATTTTCCGTTCGCCACATCTCTAAGGCAATCTTTCCGTCTCCGGCAATTTCTGCTGCATATCCCAGCAGGCTCAGTTGACGTAAAATAACTTTCTGGTTTATCAGATCATCCTCTGCAACCAGGATCAGGCGGCCTTTTTCACGGGCTTCCGATACTGTAATGGGCTTATCTTCAAATTGAACCACATTGGTATCAGTGCGTTTTTTAACTGGAGTTTCCCGCCCTGCTGCAACGGCCACGGCATCGAGTATTTCCTGTCGTCGAATGATTTGGCTGTTTACAATGATGGCATTTGAAGTGGTGTCTCCGCTGGTCTCCTCTTCCGTATTGTTGTTGCTCCTCGATATATAGATCTGGCCAATATGCGGGTTGTTGTTCCGGCTTTCGTCACATAGCTTCCCAAAGGTAGAAATGTGATCTGTATCCATGATTGCCACCAAAGGTTTGCCGGTAGTGGCCGCTTGCAGGAATATTGATTCAGGGTCTGTGGTTGACTGAACCTGGGCACCAGCATGCTGCAGGTATACGGTAAGGTCGTCGGCATCATAGTGAGGGCTTTCAACCAGAATGCAGGTCAGTCCGCTCAGGCCCTGCTGTGGAGAGGTTGTTTGAGTTTCCACGGGTTCCGCAGGTAAGGTAATGATGAATGTCGAGCCCTGGCCAAGCTGGCTTTCTACTTTTATGCTGCCTTCCATCAGATTAACCAGTCTGTCGGCAATGGCCAGGCCAAGCCCTGTACCGCCAAAGCGCCGGGTTGTGGATGATTCGGCCTGTGTAAAAGAAGTGAATAGACTCTCCAGAGCTTCTTTTGTCATACCGATACCGTTGTCCGCAACGCTGAATCTGATGGTGCCTGCTGATTGGTCAGAAACTTCCACCCGCACCTTTACCTGACCTCGTTTATCGGATTGATTACCACTGAATTTGACAGCGTTTCCGATCAGGTTGTACAGCACCTGGCGCAATCGCGTCGGGTCGGACCAGACCTGATCAGGTATCTCTGGAGAGGTAAAAAGACTGATATCTGTACCTTTGCTGGCGGCAACGGTCGACAGGGTAATACAAATATTTTCAACAATTTCGACCACAAATACCGGGGCTCGCTCAAGTTCCAGTCGACCAGCCTCTATTTTGGAGAAATCCAGGACATCATCAATCAGATCCAACAGTGTCAGCGCTGATTCGCGAATGGTTTTTACGGCATCGGCCTGTTGTTCACTAATACGACTGTGGGCCAGGACATCGACCATACCAATAACGCCATTCATTGGTGTTCTGATTTCATGACTCATCGCAGCAAGAAATGATGATTTTGCCCGATTGGCGTGCTCCGCTTCCGCTTTCGCTTGTTCAAGTTGTTTGTTGGTTTCACCAAGTTCAGTTGTTTGCTCTGCGAGTTTCAGTGCACGAAGTCTTGTTATGGTAAACATATTGCTGATGATAAATAGCAGTATGCAGAACAAAGAACCTCCGATAAGCAGCCATATTGGTAATGTGAAGCCGAGTCCTGCTTCAAAAATCGGAGTTGAGTAATAGCTGATTGTCCATAATCGACCCGCAACCTGAACCTTTTGGGCGGTCCGGAATACCGGTTTCCAGGTTTTAGCAGTGAGCCCCAGTTCTGCATCACCATCGTAAAGCAATGCGTTCTGGTTTTGCTCAGTGCCATCGTAAACTTTAAAGCTGACCGTGGAGGTCTGTTCCCTGAGAATTCCTTGCATCAGGTCTGTTGCCCGAAACGGACTGTACACGTAGCCGTATAATGCCTGCCTGCGTTCCGGTACTGAAGCAGGTGTCTCCGAGGTTGTGTAAACGGGAAGATAGAGTAAAAAACCGGCTTGCTTATCGTCAGTTATTTCCTGTACCAGCTCAACCTTGCCAGACAAGGCCGCCACTCCAGTATCGCGGGCTTTTGACATGGCCGCGTTACGCACAGACTGTGAGAACATATCATAACCAAAGGCCTGGCGATTGCGTTCATCAAATGGCTCAAGATAGATGATCGAGGTGTATTCATCACGAACACCCGAAGGCTTGAGATTATAATTGCTAAACCCCTCACTACGGATTTGCTGAATATGATTGTCCAGGTCGCCAGGGCGGAGAAAGAGAGAAAATCCCAAGCCTTGAATACCGGGGAAATTTTCTTCTAATTTCAGTGTTTCAAAGTATTTTTTCCAGGCCTGACGGTCCACCTCCCGGGAGATGTCAAACAACCCCTTGCCTCCCCGGAGCACTTGCTCATAGGCTGCCATTTGATTGGTGATCTGGGATTCGATGAGGTGAGTATTGGCCTTGAATCGCAACTCGGCAGTACGATAGACATATTCACTGGCATACTGCCAGCCGCCAATAGTAAACATCAGGGTGACCAATAGTACAATCAGTGGTGTGTAACCGGGTTTAAAGCGGGTGCTGGCCGTCAGGATTGAATTTTTGATTGGTGCCGGGTTTTGCATAACTCGATTCCTTTCCGTCCCCTGTATGCAGTTGCACTGTCCTTCGAACTACACCACACCCGTCCGTACGGTTAATCAACAACAGATACTGCTCCAGCGATTTTATACAGGTTTTATCTTCTTTTCATCGGTGGGCAGTGTCTCCACAACGAATGAAACAGTCCTAATTGTAATAGTTGATGAAGTCGCATATTGCAACCGCTCCTATGGTGCATCTCTAAATTAGAACCAATTAAATTGTTGTAGACTGAGGAATAAAAAATCAGGGATCAAGAAAGCTCTGAATAAGCGCTATCAATAAGTTCCAAATACTCCGGGTTCAGCCGCAATATAAGGTTTATTTGGAGGTGACGCCGGTTATCTGCTGGCGGGTTATGGAGCCGTACCCTTAGCGACTATGCGGGTCCGCATATCTTATCTATTGCAGAGAATACAGCCATAAGAGCGCTATCAAACTCCTTGAGCAGCCTGTCGTCATCGGGTTGTTGGGCATTCTCTATTCGTTCACAGTATTCCCCCAGGATCATTGCGCCCATCGCCCGTGAGGAAGATTTTAATCGGTGAGCTGCGGCTCCGGCGGCTTCCCAGTTATCGGTCGAGATTGCCCTGCGTATTTGTGTGATCGCTTCCTCCGCAGAATGCCGAAAATCGAGCAGAAACTCTTTAACCAATTCCGGTTCGTCTCCGATTAACTGCTTAAGTACTTGGGTGTCAAGTACAGTCTGGGTATCAACTACAGTTTGATTGGAAATATCCTCAGGCTGATCCGTTTCTGCGGGGCTGGTCCCGGTATCATCAACAGGTTTCTCTGGCAGCCACTCTGCCAGTTTGGTTTTAAGCTTATCAAGTATAAGTGGTTTGGAAAGGTAGTCGTCCATGCCAGCCTCCCGGCATCGTTCAGCTTCCTCTTTGAGGGCATTAGCCGTGATTGCAATGATTGGTCGTCTACCGGAGCTGCCGTTTTCTGCACTACGGATGGCTTGTGCCAGCTCATAACCATCCATTTTAGGCATTTGAAGGTCAGTCAGCAGTAAGCTGTGACAGTTTTGATGCCACATATCGAGCGCATCCTGACCGTTATCGGCAAAATCAGCCGCATAACCAAGCAGCGCTAACTGACAGCGAATCATCTTCTGGTTGGTATGGTTGTCTTCTGCAACGAGGACTAAGCGCCCCTGTTTCATTGCTGAGTCTCTATCCGGTGGCGTTAACATTGCGGTCAGGTGCTCGTTGGTTTTTTCATCGGCCTTCTGTTCTGCGCGGCCGGTAACGATTGCAATTGCTTGTAGCAGTGCTCCACGGGTCACGGCATCGCTGTCGAGCATAACGATGCCCGGTTGGAGCTGACGTGGTGCGAGGCGTTGACCACGGCCGACAATAACAAGAGATGGTTTCGGATCGATTGTCAGCTTGTTGTACCAATCCAGTACAGATGAGTCTTGAGCTTCCAGCAGTACGACGGTAGCTGCTGCTGGTAAGGCACTCAGTTTTTGCTCGGCCAGCTCCCGTGTCGGCAAAATATCAGTCGTTGCATGAGCATGTTGCAGATAAATACACCAGTCTTTGGCCTGTGATCTGGCCTGTAAAATAACCAGACAGCTCAGGCCCGTCAGATCCATCTCATTAGGCGGTAAGCAAGGAGTTGCTGTTCGCTCGATCGGTAGAGTAATGGTAAAGGTAGAGCCCTGGCCGGGTTCACTGATTACTCCTATCTCTCCTCCGAGCATTTCTACCAGTCGCTTGCAGATCGACAAGCCAAGTCCAGTCCCACCGTAGCGCCTTGTTGTAGAAGCTTCCGCTTGAGCAAAGGGTTTGAAAAGACGGCTCTGAGCCTCTGCCGTTATGCCAATGCCATTGTCTGCCACTGAGAGAGAGACTTGTGATTCAGCCTTGAGTTCTGCTCTTACCAGAATCCGGCCACGGTGCCCTTGACCGCTGGAAAACTTGATGGCGTTGGAGAGGAGGTTATTGAGAATCTGTCGCAAGCGTACACTGTCGCTAAGGATCTGGCCAGGTAGATTCGGATCGGTAAAAATATCCAGCTTCAGCCCCTTGCGCAAGGCAACCTGCTTCATTGTGGCACAGACCGATTCAACGATACGCTCTAATGATACGGGTTGATGTTCCAGTTCCAGCTGACCCGCTTCGATCTTTGAGAAATCGAGAATGTCATCGATCACCCGAAGCAGGGTGAAGGCTGAATCATGCATGGTTTCAACCAGTTCTGCCTGGTGAGGTTTCAGACTGGATCGGGCAAGCAGGTCTACGCAACCGATGACGCCATTCATTGGAGTACGAATCTCGTGACTCATGGTGGCGAGAAACGCTGATTTGGCAACTGTTGCCTGCTGGGCCAGCAATAACTCCTGGCGGTCTTTTTCTTGCTGCAATCGATCGGTGATATCGCGTACCGCAGCGGCTACCATGGGGCCTTCTTCTGTCTCCATGGGGCCAAGGCTGATTTCTACCGGAAATGATGTCCCATCTTTACGAACCGCGTTGAGGCTGGCGCCACTTACTCCCATGGGTCGGGTTAATGGGGTGTTTAAGAAATTTTCGCGCTGCTTTATATGTTGTTTATGATTTTCCTGGGGGATTAAGATTTCTATCTTCTGTCCTACCAACTCTTCGCTTAACCAGCCGAACAGTTGTTGACAGCGTCGATTCAGCAGTCGGATTACTCCTTGGTGATCAACCATAATCATGGCATCAGGGGCGAACTCGAAGAGGTCCCGAAAACGGTTCTGCATTTGCTCAGCGATAAGCTGGGCTTCTCTTTGCTTGGTGACGTCATACATGGTGACTATGGCGCCTTGCTTATTGCCATTTTCATCCAGCAGAGGGCCGCCGTTAGCCACCAGGGTACGAGGCGGCTGTCCTTTTGCAATGATGCTCATTGCAGCGTCGGTTACGGTCTCTCCCTGCCATGCTCTGACCAGAGGAATACGCTCGGTTGCCAAGGGAGTGGTTCCATCTTCTTCAAAGAGGTCATAGTACTGGGCCCAGTCTTCAGGCGGAGTCTGACTTGGGTCGGTGCCGTGCCATTCCCGAGCGGCTCTGTTGAACAGTTTTAGCTGGCCCTGGGCGTCACAGGCGACTACACCCTCCGCAAGGTTCTCCAGTAACAGACGATTGAACAGCTCCTTTTCACGCAGAGTTCTGGCGGATTCTTCCACTTCTTGTGTTCGCTCACGTACGGCGCGGGCCAGATCATTGTTATGACGACGATGATTTCTGAGTAGTGCGACCATCAATATCGTCAGGATCAGTCCGAATATGGCGACTATCCATGGCCAGGCTGTACGGTTATCGGCTTCAAATTGTGGAAGCGGGCTGGCTAACAGACTGTACTGTCTACCGGCAGAACCGAAGCTTTGTATTGAATACAGCCCTTCTGATGGTTCGGTCAAAAGGTCATTATCGGGAGATAAGGTTTCCTTTCTGAGTCGAGATCCATAGATCGCAAGGAATTGGTTGCTTTCACTGGTATCGTACAGTGTGTAATCGATAGGGGATGGGGTTTGCACTTCAGATGCTCTTTCAAGAAGCTTCTGCGGATCCAGTGCAGCAAGGGCATAGCCCGTCAGTGCTGTCATCCGCTGTTCGACGGTTTCGATAGCCGCGTTTGCGCGGAATATGGGGATAAAGGCGAGCAAGGCCCAGTTGACTTGTGCGTCCCTGATCCAGGGGACACGAGGTGTTATCGCGGGTCGGTTGCTGTTACGGGCCAGCTCCATGGCCTGGCGTCGATCATCCCAGAAGCCGTGGTCGAGCCCATGAGCGAATGCGTTCCGCTCTTTTGGCCAATAGTAAAGGACGGGCATGTATCCTGAGCGGTCAGCTGCAGGAACCAGCTGTCCTTCTGTATTGGGTTCGGCTATATAGAATGCCGGGGAGCCGGCTGCTTTCACTGATTGTTCGAACAGGGCCCGTTTTGAAGCCGGTACCACGGGGATCCACTCAAAGGCGTAGACGGCTGGATCATTGGCCACCAGTGTCTCGGTGACCTGCTCAAACTTCGCTTGGTCCCAGTCACCGACGATTTTCGAGTTGCTGGAAAGCAACTTGAGTTCACGCAATACCAGATCGAAGCGATAATCTAACAGTTTTGTCCGTTCTGCTGCCAAGGTGTCGAGCTTTCTTTGCAGTAGTGTTGTTTCTGCTTGGTAGAGTTGCCAGAAAGATAGCAAGGAAAGGATCAACCCCAGCAGGAGAATCAGTGTGGGGGATGACAGAGTACTGGTGGCGAAAAAAGGCCCCGAAACGGAGTTCGGTAATTTCTCTGGATCTGGAATGATATTTTTGCTGTTCACCATTCAGTTGATCTCTTGTCAGTAGTCTGACGTTATTGGCAGGTTTAATGCCCTGGCCGAACTGTCAGCTTGATTGCTTTTCTGCATCATAAGGTCGCTTATCAATTTACTATCTATTTATCTATCTACGTGCTGCCAGCTGTTCTCGTTCTGATAAATCGCTATCTGTATTTGATAAATAAAATGGAAGTAACTATTAGGGGTCAGCTGCTGTTGGTTCTCTGCTGCCACTGTTTTACTGCATCAAAATGCTGTGATAGCTGACTAACCAAGGCATCAAGCTGTCTCGATTCTTTGCCAGCGCTTTCTGACTCCAGCTCCTGACAGCAGGAGGCCAAGGCATGGGCACCCACTGAACGAGCAGATCCCTTGAGCTTATGACAAAGACTTCCAAAGGTTTGAAAATCCCCTTTTTGGTAGGCATTCAGAATTTCATTGAGATTACCTTCACCGTTACAGACAAAATCCCGATAAAATTCGGCCAGTATCGAAGGGTCGCTGGTGCCCAGTACCGACTCTAACGCAGAGGCGTCTATTATATCGGCTGTTTTGATGGGGGCTGTGTCGGATGGATCAGCTGTATTGGATTTGTCTGCTGTTTCGGTTAAAGGCAACCAGTGAGTCATAACAACCTGCAGGTCTTTAATTCGAATAGGCTTGGTCAGATAATCATCCATTCCTGCCTTGTTACAGAGCTGTGCGGTGCCTTTCAGGGCATCAGCGGTGATAGCGATAATGGGTATGGGCACTAACTGACGTTCACTCTCTTCATTGCGAATTGTTCGGGCCAGCTCGTAACCATCCATTTCGGGCATATGACAATCTGTTAACAGCAAGTCATATACCTCGGATTTCCAACGCAGCAGCGCTTCGCGGCCATTGTCTGCCACCTCTACGTTATAGCCAAGTTGCTCAAGCTGATGTCGAATTACCTTCTGATTGGTTTTGTGGTCTTCTGCCACCAGTATTCGCCTCTGAGAGGCGTTACTCGCGTGCTGGGCCGGGAGTTCACTTGATTGAAGGAGCGTTTTTTTGTCCTCGGGGTCTGCGTTTAATGACAGTCGGCCTGCGACCACTCCTGTTATGTGCAACAGGTCACTGCGATGCAGGCTGGTGATATCCAGTGTTGCTGATCTGTCCTGAAAGTGCATTCTTTGTTCCGTATTTCGGCTCAGAATGATGAAACGAAGATTCTTTAAGGTTGAGTCTTTATTGCAGTGATTCTTCATTGCCTGAATATCGATACTTTTATCATCGACCATCAGCAGAGGTACGGGTCCTGTTGAGTCGATAGCTGCCAGTTTCAAAGGATCTTCTTCTTTGGCGACAAGTCTTACCTGTGCCCCAGCTGATTCAAGATAGCGTTTCATATAACTGGCCATCTGCTGATCCTGGCTTGCCAGCAGTACTTTCAGGCCACTCAGGTCAAACTGGTTTTTCTGGTCCACAGTCAGTACCTCCTCGAAAGGGATTCGGCAGCTGAAAATCGCCCCGTTGCCTTCGCTGCTATCGATACTGATGGTTCCTCCCATTGCATCTAATAGACGTTGGCAGATGGTAAGTCCCAGACCACTACCACCAAAACGACGGGTTGTGGATGCTTCAGCTTGCATAAAGGGTTGGAATAATAATTTCTGTGAGGCTTCCGTCATCCCCACGCCGTTATCTTCAACCCGGAACATGACAACTTGCTTGCCGGACTTCCGGTACAGTAGTTCTACAGATATGACGACTCGGCTTTCTTTTTGCTGTTCACTGGAGCTGAATTTAATACCGTTGCTGATTAAATGAAGCAGAACTTGGCGCAATCGTACCGGATCTGCATAGACTTCATGTAATTCGGGATCGCAAAACATCAGCAATTCAACCCCTTTCTTGCGGGCTGTCTCAGCCATCGTGTCGACGGTCTCCTCCACCACGCTGATAAGATCGACAGCAACTCGCTCCATTTCCAGGCGGCCAGCCTCTATCTTGGAGAAGTCGAGAATATCTTCAATAATATGCAGGAGGGCAAAACTGGAAGAGCGAATGGTTGCGAGAAGCTCGTTCTGGTTAGGACTCATTTGGGTTGTTCCCAGCATTTCAACCATGCCTATAACACCATTCATCGGCGTTCGAATCTCGTGACTCATCGCTGCCAGGAATGCAGATTTTGCACGACTCGCCGCTTCCGATGCGTTTTTTTCCTCCAGCAGAAGGTTTTCAGCTCTTTTACGCTCGGTAATATCTCGAACCACAGCGGTAAAAAACAACTCTTTTTGTATATATACTTTGGTCAACCGTATTTCTATTGGAAATTCACTGCCATCATGGTGTAAAGCTTCCAACTCCCGGCTGGAGCCAAGAAGCTTCGCTCCCGGGGTTTGTAAGTACCTGTTCATATAATCATCATGGTGTTCCGCGTAGCGCTCAGGCATCAGTATGTTGATTTTCTGGCCAATCAGCTGGTCAGTCTTATAGCCGAAAATGCTTTCTGTTGCCGGATTGCAAGAATGAATGATTCCGCGGGAGTCAACGGTGATAACACCATCTCTTACTGTCTTCAGAATTGAGCTGCTGAACAGTTCGCTGTCTTCACGTCTGGCTTGTTCTGTGACGTACTTTTGGTAAGTTTCTGTGCGATTGATCAAGGATCTCAGGTAGAGGTATATCACGCAGGAAGCCAGAAGACCTGCAATCAGCAGCAAAAGGGGAAGTTGCAGCCAGTGTGAACTGGATTCGTGATTTCGAGGGTGAAACTCCATTTCCCAGTTTCGACCGCCAACGGATAAGTGGTGGTGATAAACGTCCCCGGTTTGGTTCTGCTGAACAGCATGCTCTGTGCCGTGAGCCTGATGATCAGTGCTGTACAGTAATTGTTCCCCTTCGGTATCCCTGTCGGTTATCCTAAGGTGAACTTCACTCTTTCCGGCATCTCCGGCAAGGGCTGTTTCAATGAGTCGTTCCAGCTGGAACACGCCCAGGGTAAATCCCAGCAGGTGCTGACGTCGCTGATCTATGGTTTCAATAGTCTGATTAGGCTGGTATACAGGAACAAACAATAAAATTGCTTTCTGGCCGTTAGTTTTCCCGTCCAGATCAATCGGGCCTGTGGCGATGGGCGAGTCGGTGTCACGGGCCTGCTCGATTGCTCTCTGGTGGCTGGGTTTTAACGCCAGATCTGATCCGACAAGATTGCTGTCCTTTAAATGAGGGACCGTGTAAAAAACGGGAAAGCTATCCTTACTTTTGAATGCGGCGCTGTCCTGGCTATCTATTGAGGCACTAAGTTCTGTTGGGGTGCTAAGTTCTGTCGAGGTATTAAGTTGATTCGAAGGTCCGGAGTCCGGATTTATCCGGGGAGCCCATGCAATAGCATGCAGACCCGGATAGCGATTTAATATTCTTTCTGTTATGAATTTGAATTCATCCTGGGTTCTCAGACTATTGAAGTGAACTTTCCCCTCGAGTGTCCTTACTGCCCCAACTGAAGCGGCCAGGGTCCGTTCAAGCGCCAGTACTATATAAGACGAATGGTATTCCAGTTCACTTTTCGTGTGGTGTTTTTCATTATGTAATGCCAGTTTCCATGCCAGCAGGGTCAGTCCTATTGATAATATAAATCCTGCTAGCGGAGAATTCTTACGTAGCCAGCGTCCGAGCTTAGTCACAGGTGTCAGTCTCATAGCCTGTGAGCCAAATCAAAGTGAATCAGGTGCGCGCTTCTTTCCTTCCAGGATTTGGCCCAATCAATGATCTCTCTACCGGGCATGGGGCGTGCGATAAAATAGCCCTGAGCCTGGTCACAACCCATCTCCAGGACTCGATTCCAGTCCGATTGATTTTCCACGCCTTCAGCAACGACTGTTAAGTTCAGGCGTTTGGCCAGTTCAAAAGAGGCTTCCAGAATAGTCCTGGTAGTGTCACTTACCGTTGCTCCATGAACAAAACTTCTGTCGAGCTTTAATTCATCAAAGGGCAGGTCCCGCAGTTGCTGGAGGTTTGAGTGGCCGGTACCGAAATCATCAATGGAGAGGCCAATCATCTTAAGACGAAGACGGACCAGATTATCCATCGGTCCTTCCAGCTCTCTCATTAGCTGGCTTTCTGTAACCTCCAGTACAATATTTGAGTTTTCCTCATTGGCGGCCTTGATTGCGGCTTCGACTCGATCTGGAAAGTTAAGATCGTAAAGGCTGCTCATGGATACGTTGACCGCGGCGAACAGTTCCAGTCCCTCTTGTTTCCACCGCTTTCTGTGTTCCAGCGTCTTATTCAGCATCAGCATAGTCAGCTCGTCCATCAGATCATGCTGCTCAGCTACCGGAATAAACTGATCGGGATAAATCGTTCCTTCAGAGGGGTCAATCCAGCGGGCAAGGGCTTCGACACCGACTAAGCGTGCCGTTAACAGATCGATCTTTGGCTGAAACCAGGGTTCAATCTTCCCTGCTGTGATAGCATGTTTCAGTGCTTCAGCCGATACCAGTCTTGGTGCCGGTACATTCCTGTCTGTTGTGCGTGATTCAGGGGTGAAGTTATTGCGGATCAGGGATCGTAATGTCTGCATTTTGACAGGTTTGGAAACAGATCCGAGCACGTTCAGTCCACGCACCCTGGCCAGGTTTTCTGCCACCGACAGAGTTCGGGAACCTTCGCCACTGATCAGAATAATACCGCCGCTAAAGTTAGCTTCCACCAGGCGACGAAAGAATTCGATGCCATCGATACCCGGGATATTGAGATCGCTGAGGATTATCTCAACTGGCGGCTGGGAATTTTGAATTGTCAGCAGAGCCTGGCTTACATCAGTGGAAGTAACAACATACCGACAACCCATAGCCATCAGTGAAAACGAGAGGGTTTTTAGAACAAAGGGATCATCATCAACTACCAGTACGTGCCCCAGAGAGGTTTCGAACTTTTCGTTTTGCATTTATCGAATCTGCCTTCTGCTATATACCGTTTTGTACTATTGAGCTTTGATCTGTCTGGTTTTGTGATATACCGCTGCTAGAAATTGTTGAGAGTTTGTCAGTTGAATGTATTGCTAATCGATGATCAGGGGGGGACTGACCTTATAGAGCAGCCAGTGCCCGTGTGTGCAACACTGCTTTCCCGGAATGAACATGGCAGGGAGGGTAGAGGTTTCAAAACTGTCAGTTTTGGGCCTGTATAGATTGCCAGGTCTGAAAGCTTAGCGGCTAACTGTTTTCTGACCTTATTGGTATTAGATACGTTTGTTACCAATATGGATGTATTTAATATCATAAAACCCACCCAGCAGACTTTTGCGGTGCTATCCATACGCTTTAAGGCCTCAGGACCTATGGATATACAGCACTTGATTTCAAATTACGTGGGGGGATTAGAGCTACTCGCTGGTGCGATAAAACAGGCCATCCCTGCCAATATAAGTAAATATTAGTCGGTTTTTGAGAGAGTTCAAGCTGCTCAAAATTATAAACTTGTCGCGATACCAGTGGTTGATTTTTACCCTGTCGGTCTAAGGGATCTGAGAACAATTCCATTGGGCCTCAGCTCTTTTTAGATTACATTTTTGGCTGGAAGCCCGCACAGGGGGCATATCGGTGTCCGGACCTTCCATGTCTATGCTATAGTTTTAGATATGATTTAACGGTGCTGTTTTTGCTGGCTGGGAAATGTCAGTAATTTTGTCGCGACGGGTTAGCAAGGATCCTGCAGGTTCGCGTTGATAGGAACGATGCTAATCACAGATTTAGCGCTGTCAGGCTTATCTCCATCTGCTGTTTTTTCCAGCTTAAGCTGGGGAAGACTGTGTGCACATCAGAGTAAGCTGAAAAATCCCTTTCCGGTGATCATTTTGCTCCTTCTGGTTTTCTTTAATGGATACTCTTTGGTTTTGGGCATGACCATTAATGTGGCTGGCGCTATTTCTGTGTTTTACAGTGGTTGTTTAACGCTAGTTAATAAGGTTCCTTGGCAGGGTGGGGGAGTTAAGAGGTAAAATAAAGAATTTTTTAGTTACTGGGGAAATATTATTGATTATATGGAGTTTTTATTCGTTGGGATTAATTAGTTGCGGATGTTAGGAAAAATTAATGAATAAAAAGCAGTCTCACCTGGATATAAAGGGTGTTAGCATTAGTTACAAAATGGCTATTGTTCTTTTAATAACTACATTAACCTCAATTCTTATTATCGGATCAATATATTTTTTCAAAACTCAAAGTGAATTATCCGATGTTGTTGTGGATCATCTACGAAAGCTGTCAAAACATCAGGTTTTTCAAATTCATCAGGCGATAGAGAGTAACCGGGATCGTTTAGCCCTTATTTCCAGTCGGACACAACTTCGAATTTCACTTTTGGAGTATGCTGAGAAAGATAAAAATGACCCAGGAACGGAGCATCTTGAGCGGATAAATAAAATAATTTTTGATGCTAAACAGTCTATTCCCGATTTTAACAAGTTAACCATTGCCGATTCTAATGGAAAAATAGTTGTTTCTACCTCTCCTCAAACTATCAATACTGAGGTCGCCAAAAAGTACTATCAAAAAAATGACTCTCATTCTTATGTGACGACTACTGTTGAGTCGATGGGTAGTTCAAAGAACCAGTTGGTGCTTACCCAGTGGTTATTCTACAACGGTATTCGGGTTGGGTTACTTATCGTTTACTCAGACCTGTCAATGTTTGAGAACTTGATGAATTCTCAAAAAGACGTAGGCAGTTCTGAAGAGCTTCTTATTGTCTACAAAGACGAGAAGGGTAAGCTACAATCGCTGTTGCCGCTGAAAGGTGCTGGCTCCGTCAGCCAAACTGTAAATATAGATCCCTTTGAACTTTCAAAAAAGGAGCGCGACAGTTTACAGCCTCTTATTGATTATCGTGGGCAGGAGGTTTTGGCGGTTACTCATGTTCTGCCAGAAATTAACTGGGGATTTATTTCCAAGGTTGATGTTGAAGAAGCCATGCATATTGTCGACAGCCAAAAGAGCTTTTTATTGATATCCGCATTATTGTCCAGTCTGGTGGTCATGATCATTGCTTTTATTATTGGTCAGTCGATTACCAAGCCTGTTATCGATATTGCTTATGTGGCTACCATGATTTCCGAAGGTGATTTATCCCGAAGGATACAAACCTTCACAAGAGATGAAATAGGTGTCTTGAGTATCGCTTTTAACCAGATGGCGGATAAATTGATTGAAGCTAATAAGTTACTCGAAGATAGGGTAAGGGAAAAAACACTGGAGCTGACCACTGCCAATGCCAACCTGACCAAATTAAACTCTGAGCTTGAAATAATATCAATGGAAGATTCACTGACCGGGATTGCCAATCGTCGTGCTTTCGATAATTGCATAAATAGTGAATGGAAACGCGCAATGAGGACTGGTTCACCGATTGCGTTAATTTTGCTCGATGTTGACTATTTTAAGCTATATAACGATAAATTAGGTCATCAAGCTGGTGACAAGTGTCTCAATCGGTTGGCAACTGTTCTTAGTACTTACAGTAGGCGGGGGAGTGATCTGGTTGCTCGCTATGGAGGAGAGGAATTCGCTATTTTACTTCCGAACACTGGTAGGGAGGAATGCCTGTCAATCAGTCATAAAATTAATACAGCGGTGAAAGAAGAAGCGATTCTTCATCCAAGTTCAAAGGTCAGCCAGGTGATTACCGTTAGCATCGGGGTGGGAGCCGTTGTTCCGGGGTTGGGTTTTCCTGTTGAAAAGTTTATCGAGCAGGTGGATCTGGCACTTTACCGTGCCAAAGAAGCAGGGAGAGATCGAGTGGTTATCGTGGATGAAAGTGATTATCCTGAGTCTATGGTGCATCAATAACGGGTTGAAGTTGCCGATAAACCAATTGCTATATGCTCGAATGATCTTTAGTTTGTTGGTCTTTTTACAGGCAGGATTTAATTACAGGTTTTCAAATGAAACAGCCGTCGGACCCTACTGCTTCTATTCTCCAGGCAGATATAGCCAGTAAAGATATCAAAACCTCACAACGGCGGTTGGCGCGGCTATATAAAATTGTTCAGGACGTCAGTCAAGCAACCACTATAGAACAGGCTTCAAAGGTTATTGTTGCAGGTGTTCGAGAAGCAATGCGGGTTGATGTCTGTTCAGTCTATCTGACCGATTCGGAGCAAGAGTTCCATTTGTTAATTGCCAGCGAGGGCCTCAGTCAGGATGTCGTCGGTCAGCTCAAGCTGGGCTTAAATGAAGGCCTTGTCGGTCTGGTTTGCGAGCGTTCGGAGCCGGTTAATATTCGTGATGCACCGTCCCATCCACGCAATTACTTTGTCCCTGATTCCGGCGATGAACTGTACCATGGCTTTCTCGGCGTACCTATCGTTCATCAGGGGAAGTTGCTTGGTATCCTTGTTGTACAGCAACTGCTGCAACGTCGTTTTAAGCAGTTGGAAGTTGCTTTTCTTGCCACCCTTGCTGCACAGCTGGCGGGCGGGTTTGCTCTTGCCAGGATTCGCAGTGCGGTCAGTGGAGATGGGCCCGCCCAGATTTCAGTACGACCCTATATCGAAGGGGGCGTCGGTGCCCCCGGTATAGCGTTGGGGACAGGCGTTGTTCTTTATTCTCCGTCGCAGCTGGATCAGGTTCCAGATCGAGACGCTGAGGATATTGAAAGAGAAGTGCAGGTGTTTGTATCTGCGGTAAAACAGGTCTCAACAGCGTTTGAGGATATTGGCAATAATCTGGGCAGCCTTGTTTCCCCTGAGGATCGCGCATTATTCGGGGCTTACGCAATGATTGCCCGTAGCGATGAGATTGTTGAGTCCACGATTGCCCGGATTAAAGCGGGTAACTGGGCTCCCGGAGCCTTAAGGGATGTGATCAGGGATTATGCCCAGGTATTTGAGGCGATGGAAGATCCCTATCTGAAGGAACGAGCTAATGATATCAGGGATATTGGCAGGCGATTGCTTACACAGCTGCTCGAAAAGGAGCAGACACAGGTGGTTTATCCGGAAAAAACGGTATTGATCGGAGATAATATCAGTGCAATTGATTTAGCTGCTGTTCCAAGGGAGCGGCTGGTTGGGGTGGTTTCCGGCCATGGCTCGAGTATGTCTCATCTGGCCATACTTTCCCGTTCCTTAGGTGTGCCTGCGGTGATGGGGGTTGCCACGGACATACCGACCAGCGCGCTTGATGGTCAGGAGCTGATAATTGATGGCTATCAGGGACGAATCTATATCGAGCCGACTAACGCTGTCAGGAAGGAATATGGGCGCCTGATTCGACAGGAACGGGAACTGACAGATGAGCTTAAGCGCTTAAGAGACTTACCGGCAATTTCTCTTGATGGCGTCAGAACGGTACTTAACACCAACATCGGATTGCTATCGGATATCAATCAGTCACAATCCGTTGGTTCTGAAGGTGTGGGTCTGTTCCGCTCAGAATTTCCGTTTATGGTTCGAAACAGCTTCCCTACCGAGGATGACCAGTACAACCTTTATCGCAAGCTGCTGGAGCCCCTTGCACCTCAGCAGGTAACCTTGCGCACTCTTGATATCGGCGGGGATAAGGCACTGCCTTATTTTCCCATTCAGGAAAGTAATCCCTTTCTTGGATGGCGTGGAATACGTATTTCACTGGACCATCCTGATATATTTCTCACTCAGATACGCGCTGCGCTCAGGGCGGATATTGGCCTGGGAAATTTGAAAATCCTGCTACCGATGATCAGTTCGATCGATGATCTTGATCAGGCCATTGCCCTGGTTCATAGAGCCTATGAGCAGTTGAAGGAAGAAGGGTTCGATGTGACCCTGCCCCCTATCGGAGCGATGATTGAAGTTCCTGCTGCCGTTTATCTGGCGAACGCGATTGCCCAGCGCGTTGATTTTATGTCTGTCGGCACCAATGATTTAATTCAATACCTGCTCGCTGTGGATCGTAATAATGAGCGGGTCATCAGGTGGTTTGATCCATTACATCCGTCGGTTATTGCTGCCTTGCTTCAGATTGTCGAGGCGGGTAAGCGACATAACAAACCCGTCAGCGTCTGTGGTGAGGCTGCCGGTGATCCGGCGGTTGCGCTGCTTCTGTTGGGGATGGGGGTTACCAGTCTGAGTCTGAATGCCAGTGATCTTCCGCGAGTGAAGTGGTTGGTGCGTTCTTTTTCTCAGACGCGCTGCTGGGACATACTCCAGCAGGCTCTTGTCCTCGATAAGGCCTCCGCTATTCGGGATATGCTCACGCAGGTGCTTATTGATGGTAATTTAGGTGGGCTCACGCGGCCCGGAAAGTGAACCGCGTAGAAACTGAACTGAGTCGATCTGTTGCCCGGCTTTTAGCTTTGAAGTAAAAATATTGATGCCATTCCAAGAAAACTCAGAAAGCCGATTACATCGGTAACCGTTGTCAATATCACAGCACCAGATAAAGCCGGATCAATATTTATCCGCTTTAGTATCAAAGGAATAACTACACCAGAAAAAGAGGCTGCGAGGAAATTCAGGATTAACGCTAGCGAGATAATGATCGATAATTTCGGATCGTGGAACCACATCAGTGAAACTGCGGCTACCAGCAGAGACCATACCAGCCCGTTTAAGGCTCCAATCGCCAGCTCCTTGCGTACCAGCCAGGGCGTGTTGGCGCGTGATATCTGATTAAGCGCCATTCCACGAATAGTTAATGTCAGGGTTTGGCTACCGGCAATTCCCCCCATGCTGGCCGTCACTGGCATCAGTACAGCCAGAGCGACAATCTGTTCCAGTGCTTCTTCAAAGAGGCCGATGACCCATACGGCAATAAAAACGGTCAGAAGATTGATCCCGAGCCAGATACCTCTGCGTTTGGCACTGGGCACGATTGGAGCGAACAAGTCTTCTTCGGTGGAGATACCCCCTGATTTGAGTAGCGCCTGATCCCCTTCATGGCGAATAACATCAACTATGTCATCGACGGTTATTCTTCCACAGAGCTTGCCTTCGTCGTTAACTACGGCGATTGAGATTAATGAGCGTTTTTCAAATAATACCGCGACTTCGTGCTCAGGAGCATCAAGGCGAACAGCTTCTTCTTTGCCGATCATTGCGTCCTTAACCAGAGTGTCTGCAGCGCCGGTCACCACATCTGCCAGAGGAAGCTTACCCAGATACAGACCTTCTGCATCGATAACCATCAGTGAATCGGTCAGAGGAGGCAATTTCTGATGCATTCTCAACCAGCGTAACACCACAGAAAAATTAACTCCCTGGCGGACGCTAAGAACCTCTGTGCGCATCAGTCGGCCGGCAGTGCCCTCTGTGAAACTGAGTACGGTTTCCAGCCGTTGGCGATGGTCTCGTTCCAATGCATCAATGATCGAGTCAGTTACCTGATCAGAGATGTCACCAATAATGACAGCCAGGTCATCTACATCCATCTCCTCGGCGGCATGAATCAGTTGCTGATCGTTCATTTCGCCCAGTATTCCTGGACGCACTTCAGCTCGGAGCAGGGGCATGACTTCTGTTTGCTGTTGCTCGGTTAGCAGTCCCCAAACAATCAATCGTTGTTCCGGTAACAGCGCTGCGAGCAGGTTGGCAATATCCCCGGCTTCACTTTGTGCGATAAACTGCTGCAACGCTGGCAGATTGTTACTGCGAATATCCTGAATAACGCTATCTACGTTAATGGCGCTGGACTCGATGGCAACAGGGTTCATCATGGATATACCTTATCCGGTGGTTTATTTGGGATGACGATTTACAGTTGGCGGCCACTTTCTAATGAATATGCAGCACAGAGTACAAACCAGTCGCTTTTAGGGAAGTGCTGTCGCCGGGTATTTTCCGTAAGGGGAGGCTTGGCGTCAATGATTAAAGTCGCTCAGAACCTGTCATTGCTGGCTTTGTGGATGTTTGTCCTTTAAAGGATGAGTTAAAACTCTAATCTTCTATTTTCCTCACTCTAAATCAGTCTGTTAGCTGACAAGTTGCTGGAATTGCACGATAAACAGTGCCATGATTATTTCAACCGGTTCTGCAGATGGTCCAGACCACTTACTTTAACCAGGTTATTAATTTAAAGAATATCGATAATTTGGACAGCACCGATTATTTGAATGGCATCTATCGTTTGCAGGCGTCTATAGTTTGAAGTGCACCTATGGTTAGTTGGTACCTATGGTTGGTTGTGTACCTCATGTGGACAACAACGATGTTGCACGTAGTAATCAGGTGTTGTTGGAAATGCAATTATTACCCGTTTTGAGTTGCTAGAAGGGGATCGCCTTGAGTAAAAGCAATAAACAGACAATCGGTTGGCGGGAATGGATCGGGTTGCCCGATCTCGGGATAGAACGCCTGAAAGTTAAAGTGGATACCGGTGCCCGTACTTCTGCTTTGCATGCGTTTCGCGTTTCTCAGATTGAACGAGATGGAAAACCCTGGGTGAGTTTTGATCTTCATCCCAATCAATCGGAGACGGAAACGGTTATATCCTGTGAAGCCCCTCTTCTGGACCAGCGAGAGGTGACTGATTCCGGTGGTCACAGGGATATGCGCTATGTGATCTCTACCACGGCCATGATGGGAGAACTGCAGTTTCCTATTGAGGTGACGTTGACGGCGCGTGATACCATGCGCTTTCGGATGCTTTTAGGAAGAACCGCAATGGAAGGACGCTTTTTAGTTGATCCGGATGCATCATTCCTGGTTTCCCAATAATCAATTACCAACAGACTGATGTATTTTGAAGGATCAACTGTATGAAGATAGCTATTCTATCGAGAAACCCTTCCCTGTATTCAACACGCCGATTGGTGGAGGCGGCAAAAGAGGCCGGACATGAAGTGCGGGTCATTGATATCCTGCGCTGTTATATGAACATCAACTCTGACGATCCTGGTATTCACTATAAGGGGGAGAATCTCGCTGGGTTTGATGCAGTGATCCCGCGCATAGGTGCATCCGTCACTTTCTACGGTACTGCTGTATTGCGACAATTTGAAATGATGGGTGTCTATCCGCTTAACGAGTCGGTTGCGATTAGCCGCTCACGGGACAAACTGCGATCAATGCAGTTGCTGTCACGCAAGAAGGTCGGAATGCCGATTACCGGATTTGCCAGTAAGCCGACTGATATCCCCGATTTGCTGGATATGGTGGGTGGTGCCCCTGTTGTGTTGAAACTTCTGGAGGGAACTCAGGGGATTGGGGTTGTTCTGGCTGAAACTCGCAAAGCTGCAGAGAGTGTGCTGGAAGCATTTATGGGGCTTAAAGCCAATATTATGGTCCAGGAGTTTATCAAAGAGGCGGATGGTGCCGATATTCGTTGCCTGGTTATTGGTGATAAGGTTGTGGCTGCAATGAAGCGACAGGGTAAGGAGGGAGAGTTTCGATCAAATCTACATCGAGGTGGAACAGCATCTCTGATAAGAATCACGCCTAAGGAACGGGCAACGGCGGTACTGGCTGCCCGGACCATGGGTTTGAATGTGGCCGGGGTCGATTTACTGAGGTCTGAACGAGGCCCTCTGGTGATGGAAGTTAACTCCAGTCCGGGCCTGGAAGGTGTTGAGAAGGCAACCGGAAAAAATGTTGCCGGAAGTATCATTACCTTTATTGAGAAGAACGTAAATGCCAAAGTAAATCGTGCCCGAACAAGAGGCAAGGGGTAGAGCTTATGTCACCGCGCAACAAGCCGATAACAATTGCCGGCAATACGCTGCAACCAGGGGAAAGAAAAACACTTCATCTGGATCTGGCCCGGTTGTATACCAATACACATCTGGATCTGGATATTGAGGTCATTCATGGTCGGCGTCCTGGCCCAACATTGATGATATGCGCTGCTATTCATGGCGATGAATTGAACGGCGTCGAAATCTGCCGACAGCTGTTAAAACATAAATCGTTAGCGCGTATTGCCGGTACATTAATTATTGTTCCAGTGGTCAATATTTTTGGGTTTATTCATCGTAGCCGTTATCTTCCGGATCGACGTGATTTGAATCGTTGTTTCCCTGGCAGTGAAAAAGGATCGTTGGGGGGAAGAATTGCTAATATCTTTCGTACTCAGGTGCTTTGTCATTGCACCCATGTTCTGGACCTGCACACGGGGGCTATTCATCGTAGCAATCTGCCCCAGATTAGAGCCAATCTTGATAATCCAAGTGCTCGTGAAATGGCAAGGGCATTTGGTGCCCCGATGATCATTGACTCTAAATTACGCGATGGCTCTCTGCGTCAGTGTGCTGATGAAGCCGGTATTGCCCTCATTCTCTATGAAGCTGGTGAAGCGTTGCGGTTTGACCCGCAAGCGATAAAAGGTGGTGTTCGTGGTGCCATTAATATAATGCGCTCGTTATCCATGCTTACGACGCCAAAACGTAAGCAGCCTCCCTTGACACCAGTGGTGGCTAATTCATCGTCCTGGGTTCGGTCGCAATCCGATGGTGTTTTTCGATCCATCGTAGATCTGGGGCAGCGGGTCAGCAAGGGGCAGCTAATGGGGATCGTTGCCTCGCCTTTTGGTGATCAGGAAGTTGAGGTCAATGCTCCGAGTTCGGGTATTATTATTGGCCAGAATAATATTCCTTTAGTCAATGAGGGGGATGCTTTGTATCATTTGGCGCGTTTTGATGCGAGCTTGAAAGCAGAAAAGCGTGTTGGATTGATCAACGAACAGATTGAGGCTCTCTCGCTCCCGGAAGACTTTGACTTATCTCAGCAAGACTCTTAGCTTCTCTGTTTACAGAAACAGCCTTGCCCGACCTCCAGTAGTATTGCTCTCGATGGTTTTATGAGTCTATGGAGGCCGGCTAGTGTGTTATGTGGAACAGAAAGAACTCAGGAGTCTTCTTCCAGAGGTTTGACTTTGGGCTTTCTTTTCCGTCGTGCACTCAGCGGTACCAGCATTTTCATCGCCTGTAGTTTTCCGAAACAGAGTAGCTTGTCGTCAGGTTCAAGTGTACGGGAATATTTGGGGTTGGGGATGACCTTGTTGCCCCGGTATAAAGTCAATACGTTGATGTCCTGATCAGGCAGGCCCGATTCGGTAATTGTTTTTCCAACAAAAGCCGACTCTTCAGGTACATAGATCTCGGTGACACCGTACCCGGTACTTACTGTCAGGCGTTGTCGGATGTCTATTTCGGGGAAATCCACCTGAGCGGCGATAAAATCAATAATGGCGCCGGCAATATCCAAATGAGTGCAAGTTTCGATCCCTTCCAGCCCCGGAGAGGAATTGACCTCCATAATCTGTGGGCCATCAGCACCTTCCAGCATATCGACCCCGGCTACTTGCAAGCCTAGTATCTGCGCTGCGCGTACTGCCGTCTCACGATACTGCTCACTCAGTTCAACCGGCTCGGCCACGCCACCTCGGTGGACATTGCTGCGAAACTCCTGACCTTGAGCGACACGTCGCATTGCTGCAACCACCCGGTCTCCGACGACCAGTGCGCGTATATCCTTACCTTTGCTTTCTGCTACAAATTTCTGAACCAAAACATTTTGTTTCTGACTTTGTAACAGTTCAATAATTGCTTCGGCGGATTTAGTTGATTCCGCCAGCAGCACACCAATTCCCTGGGTTCCTTCAATCAGTTTGATAATAACGGGGGCATTACCGACACGTTTGATGGCAGGCAGTACATCCTTTTTATCTCGAACAAAGTTGGTTTTGGGAATGCCAAGATGATGGCGGCTGAGAATCTGAAGACTTCTGAGTTTGTCACGGGAGTTTAGGATACCGTGGGCCGTATTTGCACAATAGATATCCATCTCCTGAAACTGCCTGACGATGGCAGTACCAAAATAAGTGATGGAAGCGCCGATACGCGGTAAAACTGCATCATAATCACTGAGCTGTTTTCCACGGTAATAAAGGTCCGGAGAGCCTCGTTCCAAGTCAATGGAAAACTTCAGAGTATTTAGCACTTTGACCTTATGTCCTCGGGACTCGGCAGCTTCTTTCAATCGCTGGGTACTATAAGAATTGGGGCCGCACGAGAGAATGGCTAGTTTCATGAAGATATTCCTGGTTTATTGCGGTAGTCCGTTGAGTATAGCGGTTTAGATTGTAGTTGCTTAAAAATAGTAGCAGAAAGAGTGTCTTGAGATGAGAAATAACGGGTATACCAGCGTCAACTGATGCTGGTATACCCGTTTACCGAGTTACCGTTTATCGCTCCAAGGTGAAGATTATATCTCCACCACTGCCTTTGGTTCCGGTCTGGGATTCAAGGCTCCATTGTTTTGCCAGGCGGTAGCGCATGAAGAAGGTGCTGGTTGGTTCCAGTAACCCAACACCGTACTTTACATAAAGCTTGGGTGACAGGTATTTTCCGATAAACAATGAGGTTTCATTAAATGAGTTTCCGGCTTCCAGTCCCAGCTCATCAATCATTGGAGAGTCAGAGATCTTTTCAGTCAGCATATTTCCGCCCATCATCACCAGAGATGAGGCGGCTCTTAGTAACAGGTCCTGTTCTGAGCGGGTGGTTGCCGAGCCCGGAGGACGGCCGAATAGCAGGTAGGACAGCAGGTTATTCTCAGGCATTGAAGGCACCGAAAACAGAGACAGACGGGGCTGCTTAAGAGTCCCGCCGACTCTGGCTCCGGCAGTGACTTCATCAACCTTTCGTGAAACCCTGAGATCCAGCCCAGGGTTATCTACCGGGCCACCACTGAAAATCAGGCTACCACGCTGTATGTTGATATCCTGCCCGTAAAGCCGGTACTGTCCTGAGGCTACTTTCAGGGTACCCGTGGCGCGCGTAGCACGGCTGCCGTCATCCTCAACCAGAACGCTGCCCTGCAGCTTGCCCTTGAATCCAAATGCCTTAACTTCCACTTTATCGCCCAGGCTGAGACGTAGCCGGGTATCCAGTGGTGTCTTGAGAGGAGGTGGGTCGGTGGCCGAGGTCCGGGTACTGTCCAGAATGACGACATCGGTTGATATGGGGGTACTGGCCGCAATTTTCGGTGGAGTGATTCTGGCCTCTGGAATCTTTATCTCGCCATCGAGTTTGATCAATTTGGGGCTGACGACGATAGAAATATCCGGTGAGAACCAGGCCTGAATCTCTGCGGTATCGACACCCTGGAAGCGTTCTCCGGCAATATCCAGATGACCTGTCTGCTTCAAGGGGTCAAGTTCGCCCTTCAGGATCAGGCTGCCTTCAGTGGATTTTAATGACCCATTGAGCAGCAATCGGGGGCTATTTGGTTGATCGCGTAAACTCAGTTCTATATCCCTTAGTTTTATTCCCAGTGCGGGTAATTCGGCGTTGGCATTATTAACCTGCAATGCTCCTGTTAACCTGGGGCTGTTGATCGAACCGCCGATCGCCAGGGCAGATGTCAGACTTCCGTTGACGGCCTGTAATTGAGGGATAAACAGTGAGATAACCCCCAATTCGCTCAGCTCCAGATTCAGCTCCCCCTGAAGCTCGGCCTGTTGATCCAAATCGTTGACTGTCAATCGGGCCTGCATTAACCCGGTTGGCTGCTGCAGAGGAAGTTGCATATCAACGGCAAGCTGTTTCTGATCCCCTTGCAAATCAATATTGATGTCACCGGCGATTAATTTGAGTTCCGTATCCTCAATACTTAACTGGGCACCACTCAGATTAGCCTTGGCCTGAAAGTGAGGGCGTTTATTCGGTTGTTGTTCGAAGCGTGCCTGAGCCGTCATTTGCCCCAGAATTGTTGTGCCTGCCGGAAGCCAGGGAGATAGTGTGTCGATTGATAGTTGCCGGGCTTGCAATTCCCCGCTGATGCCGTTGCTTTCTGACCAGGAACCGTTCAGGCATAGTTCGCTTGTTTTTTTTGGGGCAAGCAACAGGCAGAGATCGTCAATCTGTGCGTTGGTTTGCGTGGCCTCCATTGTGACCGGTTTTTTCAGTTTCCAGTGTCCCACAGAGGGGCTGTGCAAATCTGCGCGACTCAGGGATCCTTGCCAACGCGGTGCGCTCCATTGTCCCTGAAGCGCCAACGCCAGATCTGCTGGACCTTGATTAAAAGACAGTTCCAGCTGATGCTGCTGGGGAGTGCCCCTGCCGTTGAGTTGCAGTTGCTGCCAGAGGGTTTCGCCATAGCGAACTTTCTTTAACTGAAGGTCAATAACGGAAGCCTGTTTGCCACTGAGACTCATATTGATATCTGCTTTCAGGTCAGCAGCCTGATAATCTTTCAGTTGCAGTGATTGTCCTTGTAGGTCGGCAACTAAATGCAGCCCTGTTTTGGGTCCTCGAAGAGTTCCTTTTGCTCTCAGGGTTCCTTGAGCATCAGTCAGCAGCTGGTCGAGAGCCGGAATATCGAGGCTCCAGTCAAAGTTCAGCTGTTCTCCCAGTTGACCGGAAGCTTTCAGTCCGGCACCGGCCACATTGAGCTGTAAGGCCTCAACAGTCATCGCCTCATTAGTCAAGTTGACCCTGGCCTGTCCTTTCACGGGTTCCCCACGCAGAGATCCACTGAGATTATCCAGAGTTGTCTTCAGCTGCAGCGATGGGCTGTTATTGTTTGTTTTGTCAGCCTGAGTAACCGCTCCGGTATTATGACCCTTGAAGTCAAGGTTACCCGGCCATTCAGGCCAGTAACTGCCGGGGTTGATGTGTTTACCTTCAAATTCCATCTGCCAGTACAGATCAGACAGCCAGGACAGTTTTCCGTTAGCATTCAGCTGCCCGTCAAGAGTGTCTGCGCTGATGCTGACTGAAGTTAATTCGCTCTCATTGCCTTGGGTTGTTAGTCGCCACTCTGCGCTGGGAATCCTTAAGCCTGTCAGATCCCCGTTCATGCCCAGTCGATAGTCCTGTAAGTTACCTTCGATTTGAAACTCCCCCTTGCTGCTACGAAAGCTGGCTTCTGCTGGTAATGGGGTGTCTTTTATTTTTGTTGGACTCAGGCTGGCCCGGGACTGATTGGCTTTTTTCAGCAATGGTTTGGCGCTTACTGGTTCGGAGTTTACCTGAAATGGCTTGGTGCCTACCGGCTCGGTGTTTACCTGAAATGGATAGCTGATATCGCTCCATTGGCCCTTAAGGGCAAACTCTGGGTTTTGTACAGCGCCGGATATTTCCCCTTGCAGTTGCAGCTCTGCCGTCGTTGCCGATTGGCGCAGGTGTATCTTTTCGATAGATAGTCGCTGATCGCTAATACGTAACTGTACTTGCATATCACTGCTGCCAATTTCAGGTAAATTTGTCTGTAAAAAACCATTCAGTTCAATGTCTTGTAGATTTCCAGTTGCTTCCAGGCTGGCTTTCAGTTTACGGCCCTTGAGTTGTGGTGTGATAAGTTCCAGATCGAGTAACAGATCATCTAACCGCAACGTTCCCTGAGGTTTGACGAGAAGCCGTTGCAAAGAGCCCGTTGCCTTGGTACTGACAGGACCGGAAAGCTTTTGCACCAACTTGAGAGATCTCAGGTCGCCGAAAACCTGACCTTCTCCACTGAGAGGAGGTTGGTTCGGCAGAACCGCTTTCCATTGAGTATTCAGTTGCAGTGGGTAGTCTCCGGCAGGAGTCAGTTGTCCGCTTATTCGTGCTTCTCCCTGAGGAGCAATAAGATGCAGATGGTCCAGAACCAGTGTCTGTTGCTCACTGTGAATTTGTAAACGCGCCTTATCGATTATCAGCGTCGACGGGGGGCTGTTGATTGCTGGCTGATTGGCTGAAGGATCTGTCATCTGATGTTGCAGCTGTAGGTTGCTAAGTTGCAGGTCGTCAATTTTAAGCTTAACGGGTAGCCTGATCTCAGGCATCAGGATGGGAAATAAGGGTTTATCTGTTGTTGCTGGGGGAGTGGAAATTAGCTCAACCTGAGGTTCTGCTATTTCCAGAGTGCGGATATGCAGAGCCCCCGAAAGTACCGCAAGCGGCTCCCAGTCCAGAAACAACTTGTCCAGTTCAATATTCAGGTCCTGATGCTGATAGCTGACACCCTGTAGACTGAGGGTGTCAAGCAGGGAGCCCTCCATCCGGTCAATCTGTAGTTTTCCGGGCAGCCAGCGCTGGCTCTGAGTGAGCAGCTGCTGAAGACCGTTTTCGGTCCCTAAAAAATATGCTGAAGTCGTTAGAACAAGGGATATCAGCAACAATAGTGACAAAAACAGTATAAGTAGTACACGTCTGAAGATTGTTAGAGCAGAAGTCGGTGGCTCTTTTGAATCAGTATTGGCCGGGTCAACGGTTGTTTCAGTTGTGGACTGGGTCATAAATCAGGCCCCAGGCTGAAATGCAGCTGAAAACCGCCGTCATCATTCTGAGGGAAGGCAAGATCCAGGCGTACTGGACCGATGGGCGAAAACCAGCGTAATCCGACACCGATCCCGGTCTGCATGTGGATATCGGTATCTTCAAAGGCATCACCGCTGTCAATGAAGGTTGCCAGTCCCCAATTTTCAGACAATCGATATTCCAGTTCAGCGCTGGCGGTTAGCAGATGGGGTCCGCCGATCAGAGTTCCTTCGTTATTGCGAGGACCCAGAGATTGATAATCGTAACCTCGAACACTGTTATCTCCACCGGCGAAAAAACGCAGGGTGGCAGGTAACTGATCGAAGCTGTCTACAGCCGTAACTCCCGCATCTGCTCGACCCAGTAGACGCCAGTTTGGCGTCAGACTCCGAACTACTTTGGTCCCTAACCGCAGTTGAACGAAATTTGTATCAGAAAGCAGATCGTCACTGGCACCCAGTAACTGCAACGAGTAACGCTGACCGTTGCGAATATTGAGGCGATCTCCGGTCGACAGCCTCGTTAGGCTTATTCGCGGGATCAGGAATTGAGTGGTCTGGCTGGGCCCGTCGAAGTCGAATCGTTCTTGCTGCCATTCCAGTGACAGGACTCTTTTCCATGGTAGTCCCTGGTGTTGCCAGGAGGTGCCAAAGGAATAATTATCCGCATCGACAGTCGTGGAGTTTTCATTATTCAGCTTAAGATGCACGGTGTATCGATCATGCTGTGGTTGTAGTCCTGGAATCGCATATTCTGCGGTCAACCCGGTATGAATCTGTGAAGCCAATAGCTGAGTATTGAACTGGTGTCCTCTGTTGTTTACCCAGCGACGGGTCATGCCCAATTTTACACGGGCTCCAGTATCGGTGCCGTAACCGACACCAGCCTGATATTTGGTTCTCTTATGGGCTTCAACAGCGACCTCAATCGGAACGTTAATCCCGTCAGCTTGACTCCAGAGGGGCTGAACTTCAACCCGTTGAAAATAGTCACTGTCGATAAGGTTTGATTGCAGGTCGATCAGTGCACTGCTCTGCATTGGGTCACCGGTTTTAAAGGGTACGTAGCGTCGCAGAAAATCCTCTGTCAGTGGGTTTGGAGTGAATCGTAATTCACCCACGGTAAAACGAGGGCCGCTGTCAAAGTGCAAGCTGATATTGGCCTGGTAGCGTTCAAGATTAACTTCCACATAGTGTTGAATAAACCTGGCCTGGTAATACCCACGTTCTGTCGCCAGTGACAGTAATCCACGCTTCAGGCTTTCATATTCTTCATGGATCAGTGGGGCACCAATAGACAAGGGCGTTGCAGCCAGTAACTTTTTAAAAGGATCATCCTGCTGTGCTTCACCCAGCACCTGAATATCCAGTGAACCGATAGGTATTGCAGGACCTGGCGTTACTCGGTAATGGGCCAGCCAATCCTCGTTGTTTTTGGTTAGCTGTGGGATGATTTCTGGGCGGTAGAATCCATAGGGCTGAAGAGCTTTGGATATTTCAGCGCTAGCTTTGTTGTGCAGGTAGCGCATTCGACCCGGGTTGGTTATTTCCTGTTGGTGCAGTTGCTGAATGCTCAGGAGGCTGAGAATATTTTGTTCTTGAGCCTGATTCACTCCCTCAATTTTGACTTTCAGAGTACTTCCTTCAGTGCTGAAAACAGGCGTTATGCACAGTAATAGTACGACAATATCTGGTACCCACCTCTTTAGCACCGGGCGAAATCCTCTTTGGTTTGATGGGAAGTATTAGACACTTAAAAAGCGGTTTATTATCCGTTCATCAAAGCTTATAACGCTGTCTTTTGCAAGGCTACAATAAAGCCACCCGGATACATATAAATCTCGCTGTCTGAGGACCGTATGTCAGTAGGATCTGTGGGACTGTTTTATTAGGCAGGTGCTGCTAATCTGTTACTGAACCGGATTGATCTGCTAGTCCATCCATTGTCAGATAGCTCTTTTACTTGGACTGGAGGGGCTTTTTCCTTACCAACAGCAACCCCCGGGCAATGTACTCCGGTGGGTGCTTTTCTCGCAGTAAAGGAATAATCAGCCGCAAGCGTAATAGGCGAGCAAAGTTTTCCCGCCAGTTACGCCGTTGTCTGTCTGGTCTGTTTTCAGTCATCCAACAGCTATATCCTATTGGGCGTCTTCATGAAGCACTCGTTCAGTTGTTTTGCTGAACTCAGCAAAGGCTTCCTGCAGCAATCTTGCATCAGTGAGTCGTTTCCCTTCTTCTGTTGTTTTGCTGGTAACCGTAAATTTCCAGTAGGTTATACCGGCTGGGCCTTCCACCCGGCCTTCAAAGCCATAAGGCTGAGGAGATTCTTTGGTTGCTGCCTTTTTTTTACCTACGTCCAGGCTTAATTCTATTTGAGCCTTCTCCATTTTACGGTTTCCCCCTTCAAGAACCACAGCGACGGGAGGCTTTTTGATCGACTTGGATGGGGTTTTTATCCGTTCAACAAATAGTGCAAACGGGCTTTTGTTAGAGATGATTACACCCTGTTCAGACAGTATTGAATTAACAAGTTGAAGTAATTCAGGGTTTAATTCGCTGCTGTCCTGGGATTCCAGCTGCATTTCCAACGGGAATGGAAATGCAGCGAGTTGTTGGCTTTTGATTGTACCAAGCACCTCTGGAGCATTGGGCTGTGCTGCAGAGGGTAAGATAAACAGGTAGAGAAGCAGCCCTGCTATTCGAAAAATCGATCTGTAAGAAACCATTTACATCTCCTGTTTGCGGTCGTGGTCTATTTGTCTGTTAGTGATGCTGTGGTGCGAAACGGTATTAACTCTTGTGATTATCAGGGGTTGCCTGTTCTTTGTTTCCACCGACCATCTGTATCGGAAATGGTTCGGTAGCGCTGCCTGTATAGATCGTAAGGTGAGGAAAGGGAATTTCAATTCCTTCAGCATCAAAAGCGATCTTGATTTCAGTTTGAATGCTATTTCTTAAATCCATGAACTTCTCCTTCACGGCCCAGACTGAAAATTGCAAATCAATAGATGATGAACCAAAGCCAGTAAAAATAATGATTGGTTCGGGCTCTTCAAGCGATAGGGGATTTGCATCGGCCACTGCTTTCAATACCTTCGTGACCTTTTCGATATCCTCTTTGTAAGCGATACCAATTTTGAGGTCCAGCCGACGAATAGGAAATCGGGTCAGGTTCGTGACTTCTGATTTAATCAGGGTCTCATTGGGTATACGGACAAACAGGTTTTCGAAGGTTCGAAGTTTGGCCGAAAGCAGGTCAATGGAAAGGACTTCACCCGTGGTTGAACCAACTCTGATCACATCACCAACGGAAAAAGGGCGCTCACCCAGTAGAAATAAGCCGCTGATTATATTTGATGCCGAGGTCTGGGATGCAAACCCGACTGCAACAGTGAGGACACCAGCAGCGCCGAGCAGAACACTGAGTTTAAAACCCAGTTCACGTAATGCCGATACGCAAAACATTCCGAGAATCAGGTAAAAGGCTATTCGACGCAATAGTATCAGGTGATGTTGACTCAGTTGCCGGGCCAGCAGGTGTTTGACTCCTTTGCTGGCCAGCTTTCCCAATAGCAGACCGAGACAAATCAGGAACAGTGCCCGACCACCGGCCAGCAGTCTGTCTACCAATTGCCAATCAGCCAAGGTCAGCCAGAAATTATCCATTTCAGTCATTCCTTACGATTTTTTCAATATTGTATTATCCAAAAATGGCTCCCAGCGCGCGTATTAAAACACCACGTCCGGAGTTTACTCTGGGAATGGCAAGGCGCTGGCTTGTCAGGGCAAGCGCCGGAGCTCCTTTACCAAAACGTAGCTGTGCCGAAGACATTTCCTCATCACAGTGAATAGATAGTTCTTCAGTCCAGAAACGGCCATCTTCAGAGATGAACAGGGAGAGACTGGGTATCGGTAACAAGATACGCTCCAATCGCAGTGTTTCTTCTCCTTTGTTGATGATTTTTACCGGCGTGATTGCCCGAAATGCTCTTATCGGGACTTCTTCCAGTACCAATCTGGCGTGGGTACGGGCAGCGTATGCGACCTCTCCGTGCCGAGTTGAGGCGCCGAACCAGGTATCCGAAGGTCTTTGGATGGGAATATCAAGTAATAAGGGACCTGATTTAAACGCATATACCTGCATCCACAAAGTGGTGCCTACCAGAAGCCGGACCTCTTGTCCCGGAGGTAGGGATATAGGTGCCAGGGGGCGCGTAACCACAGGACGGTCTGCCAGGGCGGGTACTATCAGGGCCGGTTTTTTTGACTGCTTGACCACATGGCGGCAGAAGGTTGCTTCATCTTCCAGTGGATCTGAGGTTATCGCCACCTCAGTGACATTTAGATCACCATTTTCGGACTCGGTACTACGATGTCTTACCTGCCACTCGGACTCCAGCCGCTGCAGTGTCATCGTCAGAGGACCCACCTGCCACCGGCTGGTTTGTCCGGTTTCTACAATGAACTCTCCCCACCAGGAGGGGAACGGGGGCGGGGCGATTTGATCCACTGGGTCAGGTCCTCTCCATTTGGCTTCAGGCTAAGATTGCCTAAGTGTAGCAGGTTAATAATTACCGGAGCAGAGGTTTAGCGTCGGTAATCGACTATAAGATAAGGGTTTTTTAATGCTTATTGCTGGCAATCGCGTTTAACGGCTATCTGCTGGTAAGAACGATCTGCTGATAAGGGGTACCTGTCTGCGGTACCGGGGACCCAGCGCCAATGGAGGGATCAATCCTAACCGTCTTCAAGCTGCTTGTCCTTAAGGTACAGAAGAGCTGATCCCACTCGAAGGGCACCCAGTACGAAAAGAAGTGCTGATAGAGCGTAGATCATTTCTGGTGTCAGTTGGTGTTTGAAAAGACCGATCAAAATCTCACGAATGATAAAAACCAGAGCCCCATCGACGATGAAAGTCATTCGTAACTTCTGGCTGTCAAAATACTCGATGAGTGATCGTGACAGCTCTACCAATACGTAAAGTGTCAGCACATCGGCTATCAAATCAATATATTTACCGGTAACCCCTTCCTGACTCAGCAGTACCCAAAGGTCAGCAAGCAATCGAACGGCTCCGATAGCTATGCCAATGACCATGCAAATCAGGATGAGACCAAAAACAATTCCAATGGCTGTATCAAACAGTTTGCGCAGTTTCTCGTTTATCACTGAGGACATCTCTTTAATGAATAGTGCTAGTATCAATTGTGCCTGTGTTCAGGCGCCGCTAACTTACCTTTTACGCAGAGGTAGAACAAGATATATCCCATGACATTTAACATCAATGAAAAGTGGGTTGCGAGAGTTTCATCTACAATGACGTTGTTAATAAACAGAAATAATCAACGCGAACAGGGATACAGCATTGATGACTAGTGATGGTTTGGTCTACGGCTATATTTTTGATGGTAAAGGTGGGGGCCGCTCTATTGAGTGGGGTGATATTTCTGGCTGGTGTTCAGAGCAAGGTATTCTCTGGCTTCACTTTGAATATGTTAATGAGCGTGTTCAGAACTGGATTCAAAATGAGAGTCTTCTGGAGCCGCTGGTCGTTGACGCTTTGCTGATGGAAGAAAGCCGACCGAGAGTAACACAGTTGAAAGACTCGTTACTGGTTGCCTTACGCGGTGTTAATTTGAGCCCGGGTTCCAATCCGGAAGATATGGTCGGTATTCGAATCTGGAGCGATGGTCAGCGAATTATCAGTACGCGCAAAAGACGATTGTTGTCCGCTGGAGATATCGCCCTTCAGCTAGACAGAGGTGAAGGTCCCTGCTCAGCCGGAGAGTTTTTGGTCATGCTGACCGATGGCCTTATCGTTCGGATGAAGAAAACTATTGAAGAGACGGAGGATCAGGTAGCGGCTATTGAAGATATGGTTCTTTCCAATGAAAGTTATGCTCTCAGATCACGAATTTCTTCCCTCAGGCGTGAAGTCATCAGTTTGCGCCGGTATCTGGCACCGCAGCGAGAGGCGATGATGCAACTGCTGTCGTTTAAGATCTCCTGGATGAACACCAATGATTGGCAAAACCTCAGAGAAGTGGCTGACCACCTCACTCGCTATGTTGAGGAGCTGGATTCGGTGCGAGACCGTGCCGCAGTATCTCAGGAAGAGCTGGCAAACCGCCTTGCTGAGCAGATGAACAACCGGATGTACGTATTGTCGTTGGTCGCTGCTGTGTTCTTGCCGTTAGGGTTTTTAACCGGCCTGCTGGGTATCAATGTGGGCGGAATTCCCGGTGCAGAAAACCCTTTGTCCTTTTGGATCTTTGTTTTCATTCTGGTATTTGTTGTGGTTTTGCAGTACTGGTTGTTTAAGCTTAAAAAATGGCTATAGCTTATTCTTTCTATACTCTCTGACATCGCAGGGGGATCTGCTGGACCTGTTTCCATTTGCACCGTGTTGATGAGGGACTATTAGTGGGGATAAACCGATTTTACTGGGTCATCTGTTTCGGGTTGCTGGTTTGTGGAAATCTTTTCGCACAGACCATTCCAATTCCAGGTGGCTTGGGTACCGGGGCCAGTACCAGTAATACTGTTGCCGAGACCTTTTCCCTTCCACAGGTGAGTTCTCTCAGGGCTGACTGGTGGCGCAGCTTTGATAACACGACGGTTGATATTTATCAGCGAATATCTGCTCTGGAAAAACATCTGGATGAGCTGATCGCTGAGCAGCCCCCGGAATCTCTGGATGCCGCCAAAGAATACCGTAAACGAATCATTGCCAATCTTCTTAGCCTGGCCAATCTACGCAAACAAAAGACCCTTCAGACGCCGGAAATTAATGTCTTTAAGGAGGGTTATACGATTGGTGATTGGCTTGAGCTGGAAAACAGGCGGAGGAGTAAACAAAAGGAAGTGGCCGATGAACAAGCGGCCATAGAACATCTGCAAAAAGCGGTAGATACCGCAGCAAAGCAGCATGATAACGAAATGGCTATTTATATCGGCGTTAGTGCCACAGCGCCGAATAAGGTGGTATTGGGGCTTGATATCATTGCTGCTCGGGCAACGCTGGAATTAGCCAGACAGCGCTTGTCGCACCAGCGTAAAGAGTTCAGCGGTCTGCAGGCGAGTCTGGAGTCATTGTCGGAAGAGAAAAGTATTGCTGAAGAACGGCTGGTTGTCTCAGCAGAGGATATTTCGGCCCTGAACCAAAGACGGCTGGATCAGGAGCAGGAGCTGGCTAAAGCCAGTATCAATCTGAATCTTGCGCGATCACAAGTACTGGGCACCATTACCGATACGGCAGAATCCGTCGCGCAAACCAGGTTGCTTGAGCAACAGGTCGTTCATGCATCAGTTGAGGAAGCTATTGCCAGACTGCGACATACCGTAACCGATAGCTCTTTAGCTCTGACCAGTTTACTGGCAAATACCGAAGTTAATTCCAGGCAGTTACACGAGCAACTGGTCGGCTGGAGGCTTCTGATAAAGGAGACCTCATCTCGACTGGCAGGCTGGCGTGCTGAGAGTTTACGGGAACAGGGTCGGGCTCAAACGCAGTTGCTGAATCTTGCTCCGTCAGCCCTTACTCTGAAGTCAATTAATGAGGCCCGTAGTCAGCTGTCACAGGATACGCTACTGAAACTGCGGGAACTGGATGATGTTCGTCTGGATCTTGAAGCGCTGGCTGATATCTGTCAGCTGCGTCTCGCTGCACATGATGGCTTATTGAAACACTGGTGGGTCAGCACTGTGGAGACACTTAATCTAGGTTGGGTTGGAGCGTTTAATCTACTGACTGAAAGCCTGTTTAAAATAGGTGAAACACCGGTAACCATTCTTGGATTGTTCCGGGTCGTGTTGATAATCACCGTGGCGTTAACCTTATCGAGCTTATTGCGCCGGATGCTGGCAAAGATAGCAGCACATAATGAAGGTGAAAACCCAGCACTGTATACCGTGGGACGACTTGCCCATTATGTCATCCTGTTGGTTGGTATGATGATTGCCCTGTCATCCATTGGACTGGATTTCAGCAATATTGCGCTGGTTGCAGGGGCTCTCAGCGTGGGAATTGGCTTTGGCCTGCAATCTATTGTTAATAACTTTGTATCCGGGTTGATACTGCTGTTCGAACGATCCCTGAATGTCGGTGATTTTATCGAATTGGACTCGGGTGTTCTCGGTGTTGTGATGGAAATCAATGTCCGAAGTACACTAATCAATACAAATGATAACGTCGATATTATCGTTCCCAACTCGGAGTTGGTCAGTGCTAAAGTAACCAATTGGACACTAAGGGACACGACGCGACGGATGCGAATACCCTTTGGGGTCGCCTACGGGACTGATAAAGACCTTGTCAGAAAGGCGGTGCTGGAGGCTGCTGACCGTGTTCCTGAAACCCTCAAAGGAGCAAAAAAGCATCAGCCGCAAGTTTGGTTGGTACGGTTTGGTGATAGCAGTCTGGACTTTGAACTGGTGGTTTGGGTCAGTCAGGCAGCAGCTAAACGGCCAGCGGGGGTCAGTGCTGCCTATATGTGGGAGATTGAAACCTCATTACGACAGTATGAAATTGAAATACCGTTCCCACAACGGGATTTGCATATACGCAGTCATTTTGAACAAAATGAACCGGGGACGGTATTGACTGGCAACGATTCCGAATGAATAACTGAAAAGCACCGGATGCCGCACACTGATAATTCAGTTGTGATTCACTGGTGCTTTTTATGCTTTTTTTATGAGATGGAATTAAAACCCTTTTGCAGAGGATGTACTGCGTCTTGGGTCGGCGGCACCATATAAGGTACCATCTTCGCCAACCATAATACTTTGGATTGCACCCATTGATGATTTGGGTGTCACCGTATGTCCCATGCTTTCCAGCAATTGAACGGTATCCGGGCTGATGCCTTGCTCGATACGGATTTCATCTGGCAACCACTGATGATGAATTCGGGGGGCGGCCACTGCAGACTGGATATTCATACCATGATCAACAACGTTCATAATGACCTGCAACGTTGTGGTGATGATACGTGACCCGCCCGGGCTGCCCGTTACCAGGAAATTCCTTCCGTCCTTTTTAACAATGGTCGGGGACATTGAGCTGAGCATTCGCTTTTCCGGTTCGATCTTATTGGCATCTCCACCAATGAGACCGTAAGCGTTTGGTACTCCCGGTTTAGCACTGAAGTCGTCCATCTCATTGTTTAGAATAAAGCCTGCTCCTGGCACGACAATACCTGAACCATAACTGAAGTTTATGGTGTAAGTGTTGGATACTGCATTACCCCATTGATCCACGATAGAAAAGTGCGTTGTCTCGTCACTCTCATAAGCGGCGGGAGTCCCTGGTTTGATCTCCACGCTGGGTTTAGCCTGATAAGGATCTATCTGGCTACGGATATGAGCGGCATATTTTTTATCGGTCAAGCCTTTTACTGGCACAGAGACAAAATCCATATCACCGAGATATTCAGATCGATCTGCGTAAGCCTGCTTCATCGATTCTGCCATCAAGTGAATGCTCTTGGCTGAGTTGTGACCGTATTGACCGATTGGGAAGCCTTCTAAGGTATTCAGAATCTGTACTACATGTGTTCCACCTGAACTTGGCGGCGACATTGAATAGATATCATAGCCCCGGTAGTTTCCCTGTACTGGCTTGCGGACCTGAGGCTGATAATTTTTAAGATCCTCCAGGGTAATCAGGCCACCATTCTGCTTCATGTCATCGACAATCAGCTGAGCGGTTTTACCTTCATAAAAGCCTTTGATGCCCTGATCTGAGATACGCTGTAATGTTGCCGCTAAATCCGGCTGCTTGAACAATTCACCGGGCTGGTAGGTGCTACCGTCCTCTTTGTAGAATGCCGCCTTGGTTGATGCCCATTTCTGTAATCGTTCTTTCTTCGCTTCAAGGCCGTTGGTAAAACGCGGAGGAACGATAAATCCTTCCGAAGCGAGTTTGATCGCGGGTGCCAATGCCTGTTGCAGACTGATTGTTCCGTATTTTTCCAGCGCCAGTGCCAGACCGGCAACCGTGCCGGGAACCCCGGCTGAAGTGTGGGAGAAACGGCTCAGCTGTTTGACTACATTGCCATCCTTGTCCTGAAACATCTTTTCGTAGGCGGCTTTCGGGGCTTTTTCTCGATAATCAATGGCGACAACTTCGTCGTTTTTTTCGCTGGATAACAGCATAAATCCGCCACCACCGATATTGCCGGAACGGGGTTGTGTTACCGCCAGTGCAAAGCCAGCTGTGACCGAAGCATCAATCGCATTACCGCCATTGGCCAAAACCTTGAGTGCGACATCGGTAGCAAGATGATGGCTGGTTGCGACCATGCCTTGTTTGGCAACCACAGGATGGTTACGTTCGCCTTCAATAATCGACTGAGCGGCTGCCTGAGTGGTGGTCACGCTAACTAAAGCAACGGAAAGTATAAATGAGCGAAATAACCGGTTAGGTAAGAAGGGTTGCGAGCCACTTCTGTGATGTGAAGTGCTTCTGTTGGTAGCTTTATCCATTTTTTCTATTTTTCCTTGATGGTTAGCTGACACGAAATTATCACAATGATAGAGAAACGACGTTAGGATCATGGTGTAAGAGTTACAGGCGAGCTTAGTCCTAATGCGCCAATAGTACATCCTATCGTGTCAAAATTGATATTACTCAACTGTTTGTCTGAAGGGTTTGGTGTTGCTCCAGACAACTGAAAAAGTCATCGGGGTCAGGTTTACCCTTAACAAAATACTAGCTGGCGGCTGGTTCTTATGACCTTAAGTCGGAAACAGTATGGGCAAATATGTCAGTTGTTGTCTGTACAAACATACAGTACTATTCGGGAGAATATTTCCTTATACGCTATGTCCACCCTACATGTAGCCGCTTAACGCTGACAAAAGACCAGCCATGATGGATGACAGTTGCCTGGCTGAACCGTTATGCAAGTCAAAAGGTATGCAGGTAGAAAGGTATGCAGGTGGACCCTTACATAGCCGGACAGTTGTGCGGATGGACAGTTACATAGGTAATCAGTTGCATGGGTGAAGAATTGATAGTCGTTAAAGGTGCACGCCAGAATAATCTAAAAAATCTTGATCTTGAGTTACCCACAAATGAGCTGATTGTGGTGACCGGGGTGAGTGGTTCTGGTAAATCGACCCTTGCTTTTGACACCATCTATGCAGAAGGCCAACGTCGATATGTCGAAACTTTTTCGGCCTATGCTCGACAATTCCTGGATCGGATGGATAAACCGGCGGTTGACAGTATTCAGGGTATTCCGCCAGCCATTGCAATTGATCAGAGTAATCAGGTGCGCACTTCCCGTTCTACTGTGGGCACGATGACGGAACTGAATGATTACTTAAAACTGCTGTTTGCCCGATTATCTGTGCTTTACTGTCGTGGCTGTGGCAGTGAAGTGAGTTCTGACAGCGCCCAGGGCATTGTTGAATCACTTTATAGTGATCTGGCGGAGGATACCCGGTTGGTTGTGTGCCTGCCAATTAACGTTCCCCATAACTTCAGCGATGATGAAGTTTTACAATTACTCAATCAACAGGGCTATATCCGTGTCCACAGTCGGACCAGGCAGCGAGTGGAGGTGGTGCAGGACCGCTTGAAACTTTCTGCCGCTAATCGAGGTCGTTTGACGGAAGCGATTGAGGCTGCACTCCATCACGGCGGGGGACATGTTCTGGTCTATCCGCTGGATGAGAACCGGGAGGCTGGGCCTGCTCTGCGCTTTTCCACTCACCATCACTGTGCACAATGTGACATCGACTACAGTGAGCGGACGCCGGGGCTGTTCTCTTTTAATTCTCCGATCGGTGCCTGCTCCAACTGCAGAGGTTTTGGTCGCACTATTGGTGTGGATTTCGGGTTGGTTATACCTGATGAAAATCTTTCGCTCCGCGATGGAGCAATCAAACCTTTCCAAACACCCAGTAATGAGGAGATTCAACAGGAGCTGTTACGCCAGGCGCGACGACACAACATACCGCTGGATAAACCCTGGAAGCAGTTAACCGACCAGCAGCAACAATGGGTATGGGAAGGTGAAGGCAGCTGGGATGATGGTCTGTGGTTCGGGGTGCAGGGGTTTTTCAACTGGCTGGAAAGAAAATCCTACAAAATGCACATTCGGGTGCTGTTATCGAAGTACCGATCCTATAACCAGTGTGAAAGCTGCAAAGGGGCACGCCTTAAAGAGGATGCCTTTTGGTGGCGTGTGGGTACGCTAACCGATGCGAAAAATGCCCTAGGTACTGCAACAGGGTTTGTGCCTCAGGGGAATACGCTGAGTGATACTGTTTTTGAACAGATCCCGGGACTGACGATCACCGACCTTATGCGTTTGCCGCTAGTGCAATGCGCTGATTTTTTTGATCAATTGCATCTGCCAGGTACCTTGGATGAAGCCGCGCAATTGTTGCTGACTGAGATACGCTCTCGCCTGAATTACCTGTTGGAAGTTGGTCTTGGGTATCTAACCTTGGATCGACAATCCCGCACTCTCAGTGGTGGTGAAGTTCAGCGTATTAATTTGACGACGGCTTTGGGTACTTCCCTGGTAAATACCCTGTTTGTATTGGATGAACCCAGCGTCGGACTGCATCCCAGAGATATTGATCGTCTGGTTAAGGTCCTGCATCGACTGCGGGATGCCGGGAACACTCTGCTGGTGGTGGAGCATGATCCTCAGGTGATATTAGCGGCAGATCGTGTTCTGGATATAGGGCCGGGGCCTGGTAAGCAGGGAGGCGAGATCAACTTTTTTGGTACCCCCGAGCAACTGCTTAATAAAAAAGATTCACTGACAGCACAATATCTCAATGGCACTAAAACGGTAACGGAAAAGGGAAGTTATAGACCTAATAAGCAATGGGCTAATGATGACCCGCTTGAGATCAGTGAGCATCCGCTCAGCAAATCTAAGGTGAATACACTCCGGGTACAAGAAGCTTCCGCCCACTATCGCCTGGCGACGGGATGTATTGAGATCGTTAAGGCAAGTCAGCATAACCTGAAGGACGTCTCCGTCAATATTCCGCTTAAACAGTTGGTGTGTCTTACCGGAGTCAGTGGCTCCGGTAAGTCGACTCTGATGCGGGATGTGCTCTATGCGGGTCTATGCCGACAAAAAGGCAAGGGAGGAGAATTACCGGGAACACATCAGGCATTGCTCGGTCATGAACTGATCGATGATGTGGTGCTGGTCGACCAGAGTCCTATCGGTAAAACCACAAGATCTATTCCGGCTACCTACGTTGGCGCCTTCGATGCTATTCGTAAGCTGTTTGTTGAACAGCCTGAAGCAAAAGCGCGAGGTTATACTGCGGGTACTTTTAGCTTTAATTCGGGTAAAGGCCGTTGTCCGAGCTGTTCTGGAAACGGATTTGAACAGGTTGAAATGCAGTTTCTGAGTGATGTGTATTTACGCTGTTCAGATTGTGATGGCAAGCGCTATCGTGATGAAATTTTAGAAATTAAGCTGTTGGCTGGTAGAGATCATGGTAAGCGAACGGATGATCGTCAGACGCCAATAGTCGAGCCAGCCGAAGCTGAATTACAGCAAGCCAAATCCATTGCTGAGGTTTTGAGTCTTACCGTGATGGAAGCGCTGGAGTTTTTTATCTCAGCGCCCGAGGTTTTGCGTTGTTTGCAACCCTTGGCGGATGTTGGCTTAGGCTATGTTCAGTTGGGTCAGGCGGTGCCGACCCTGAGTGGCGGTGAAGCCCAGCGCTTGAAATTAGCAGGACACCTGGCTGAAACTGCGGCACGAAGCAGAAAGAAAACCAAACAACAAAAGAGCAAGGGACAAAAGCTTCAGGGTCATGTCGGGCAGGCTCCTACAAGTCAGCCCCATACCAGCGAGAAGGGGATCTTGTTTCTGTTTGATGAACCGACCACCGGTCTGCATTTTGATGATATAGCGACTCTGATGATGGCGTTTCGCCGACTGATTGCCGCAGGACACTCGCTGCTGGTGATTGAGCACAATTTGGATGTTATCCAGGCAGCCGACTGGTTGATCGATATCGGTCCAGAGGGCGGGAACGGCGGTGGTCAGCTGGTCGCCCAGGGACGACCTGATGAAATTGCCACTCAGGGGACATCACATACTGCACAGGCATTAAGTGATTATGCCAGGACATTGGGATCCATCTCTGAGCAGAAGCCTGCTGCGCTTGCTTCGCCTGTGCCAGCGAAACAAAAATCCTCAAACAAGGTGATACAAATTCACCATGCTCGTGAGCACAACCTGCAGAATGTGGATATAAAAATACCTCGCGACCAGTTTACGGTTATATCCGGTGTCAGTGGCAGTGGCAAAAGCACGGTTGCATTCGACATCGTCTTTGCTGAAGGGCAGCGGCGCTATCTGGAATCTCTGAATGCCTATGCTCGACAGTTTGTGCAACCGGCATCCCGTCCGGATGTCGATGCTATCCATGGTATACCGCCAACCGTAGCAATCGAGCAGCGAACCAGCCGCGGTGGCCGTAAGAGCACCGTGGCAACCCTGACGGAAATATACCATTACCTGCGTTTGCTATACGTCAAGCTGGGGACTCAGTATTGCCCGAGTTGCGATGTCGCCATTGAGCCTCAAAGTATAGAAACAATTTTAACTCACATTCTGAAAACCTATCGTAACAACCGTCAGAACAGCCAGGTGACCCTGTTAGCACCGATGGTTGTGGCGAGAAAAGGTATTTATAAAGAACTGGCCAAATGGGCTGATGCTAAGGGTTATAGGCAACTACGGGTTGATGGTGAATACTTAGCCACTGCCGATTGGCCTCAGTTAGATCGATATAAAGAACACGATATTGAATTGCCCGTGGCGACTTTCGACATTAACAGCAAAGTCACCGCTGAGAATGAAAACAGGCTGCGGCAGGGATTGCAGCAGGCTCTGGAAATTGGTAACGGCGTCGTGGTTGTAACACCTGTGGGGGTTAACAGCGCCAATAAAAATACTGTTGAAGCTACTTTTTCAACTAAAAGAGCCTGCCCCTCCTGTGGGTGTGGTTTTGATGAACTGGACCCCCGTTTATTCTCATATAACTCCAAACATGGCTGGTGTAAAAGCTGCTTCGGTACCGGTCAGGAGAATACTGATTTTGATGCTGAGCAAAGTGGTGAAGAAGATCAGTGGCTTGAAGCGGATAAGTCTGATCGCTTAGAGGGGCACGCGGGTGAGCGGACTTGCCGCCAGTGCCAGGGCCTGCGGCTGAACAAAACAGCGCTGGCAGTGCGTTTTAAAGAGCAGTCGATTGCAACCCTGGCTGGATTGTCCGTTGATGATGCCAGTCAATGGCTGACTAAGCTGAAGTTGGATGACAGGGAAAAACTCATTGCCCGTGATTTGTTGGCGGAACTGGCGGGGCGACTGAGCTTTCTACAACAGGTTGGATTGAATTATCTGACTTTAGATCGGGCTGCACCGACACTGAGTGGGGGAGAGGCCCAGCGTATTCGCCTGGCCTCGCAACTGGGGTCTAACCTGCAGGGGGTCTGCTACATCCTCGATGAACCGACGATAGGTTTGCACACAAGGGACAACAGACGACTGATTGCAACTTTGCGGGATTTGCAAAGGCAGGGTAATACAGTGCTGGTGGTTGAGCACGATGAAGATACGATACGTGAAGCTGACTACCTGATAGACATGGGTCCTCGTGCCGGAGTTCATGGTGGTGAGGTGGTGGCTCAGGGGACTTTGGCGGAACTGAAAGATAACCAGAGTTCACTGACCGGGCAGTTTCTGGCTAATCCGTTGCGCCATCCGATGGCTGGCCTACGGGATAAGCAATTGCGTCAGCAATACCCGGTTGAAAAACTGCAGATTATCGGTGCTGATGAAAACAACCTGAACAAGCTCGATGTCAGTATTCCTTTGCATCGTTTAGTGGGTATCAGCGGAGTCAGCGGTAGCGGTAAAAGCACGTTGATCCGTTCAATTCTGTATCGAAATTTACGCCATAAAATTAACGTAAAACAACCCAAAGCCAATAAGACAAAGAAACAGCGCTGGCAGGGTTGTGACGAGATTAAAAACTGGCAATCGATCACCCGTATTCTGGAGGTGGATCAAACGCCCATCGGAAAAACAACACGCTCATGCCCGGCAACCTACCTAGGAATTTGGGATCATATCCGCAAACTGTTTGCTGAGACGGTCGATGCTCGCCTGCGTGGCTACACCCCTGCTCGATTCTCTTTTAATACCGGAGAGGGGCGTTGTGGTGCCTGTGGTGGTCACGGTATGGTCAAAATAGAGATGAACTTTCTGCCAGATGTTCGAGTCGCCTGTGAAGAGTGCAAAGGCTGGCGCTTCAATGAGGAAACACTGTCGGTACGCTATAAGGAAAAGCATATCGGTGAAGTCCTGGCGATGAACATTGAAGAGGCTACTGAATTTTTCTCTGCCGTCAGCTCAGTAAATCATGCGCTACAACTACTTCAGGATGTGGGGCTTGGTTATCTGACTCTGGGTCAGCAAAGCCCAACACTCAGCGGTGGCGAGGCACAAAGGATAAAGCTAGTGACCGAGCTGGCCAAGGCTAAGCCCGGCTCGCGAGTTAAGCAACACACCCTTTACGTGTTAGATGAGCCCACCGTTGGTCTACATATTGCCGATGTAGAAAAGCTGCTTCATGTACTACACAGGCTGGTGGACAGCGGCAACTCCGTATTAGTGATTGAGCACAATCTGGATGTGATCGCCGAATCCGACTGGGTGATAGATATGGGACCCGAAGGAGGCAGTGGTGGCGGTAAAGTCATCGCTCAAGGAACACCGGCCACGATCTGTAAGCGAAAACGCTCATATACCGGCAAGTATTTAAAGGAGTTGCTTGGAGTGTAATGCACCTCCGTAGGAGTTAGCCAAAATTTACCTTTAAGGACACTGTTGCTCATTGAATCAAAAATACTTTTACAAAGATACCGGAGTTATAACCGACAAAATCAATATATTTTCCATTGGATGATACCACCAGCTTTCTCATGACCTTGTCGACAAGCTATAGAAGAACCAAGAGGGGCGGGGTGAGCTGGATTCAAATAAACAGTTATTACTAAAACTGAGGATAGAGTACAAACATTAGCCTGAAAGCGTTTGTTTTTTTAAAAAAGGGTGGCAGAGTCATTTCTGCCACCCTTTTTTATCTTACTTAACCAAATCTCAGGGAAGGTAGGAATTTCCCATCAGGTAACTATCCACTTCACGGGCAGCACGGCGTCCTTCGTCTATGGCCCAGACCACCAGGCTTTGACCGCGACGGGCATCTCCAGCGGCAAAGATACCGGATACATTGGTATCAAAGTGGTCGTATTCGGCTTTCACGTTTGAGCGAGCGTCAGTCTCAACTTCCAGTTTGTCCAGCAGACCCGCTTCCGGTCCCATAAAGCCCATCGCCAGCAGTACAATATCGGCAGGGATGACTTTTTCAGTGCCAGGAACCGGCTGAGGTATCATCTGACCCTGGTCATTTTTTTCCCAGCGGATGTCCTGGGTATGTACCGCCTTAACGTTACCGTTCTGATCACCTTCAATCCGTTGAGTCGTTACTAGATAGTGGCGTGGGTCTTCATTCTGCACGGCAATGGCTTCTTTTTGGCCATAATCCACATTCAGCACCCGGGGCCATTGTGGCCAGGGATTGTTCTCAGCACGCTGATCGACAGGCTTGGGCATAATTTCCAGCTGGATCACGCTGGCACAGCCATGACGTAAAGCAGTTCCCACGCAGTCAGTACCGGTATCACCTCCACCGATAACAACTACGTTCTTGTCTTTAGCGTTGATAAAGGCACCGTCTTGATGTTTGCTGTCAAGCAGGCTCTTGGTATTGGAACCCAAGTATTCCATGGCGAAGTGGACACCCTTAAGCTCACGACCCTTAACATTCAGGTCCCGTGGCACAGTAGCTCCCGTACAAATCACGACAGAATCAAAGGTCTCTTTAAGTTGGTTGACGGGGAGATCTTTGCCAATTTCAGTATTTGTCTTAAAACAGATTCCTTCGGCTTCCAGCAGATCTACCCGACGCTGCACTAACTCCTTTTGCAGTTTCATATTAGGGATGCCATACATCAGCAGGCCGCCGATACGATCACTACGCTCGTACACGGTTACCTTATGACCTGCCTTATTCAACTGCGCAGCACAGGCCAGTCCAGCTGGGCCTGATCCGATCACTGCGACGGATTTTCCTGTGCGCCGGGCAGGCGGGTTGGCAACGACCCAGCCTTCCTCAAATCCTCGTTCGATAATGGCATATTCATGGTGTTTGATAGTAACTGGATCAGCATTGATTCCCAGTACGCAGGAACCTTCGCAAGGGGCAGGACAGACTCTGCCGGTAAACTCCGGAAAGTTGTTGGTTTTGTGCAGGGTTTGCAATGCTTCCTTCCAGCGTCCCCGATAGACCAGATCATTCCATTCAGGAATGATATTGTTGACCGGACAGCCAGCCACAGCCGGGGCATACTTTGATTCACCTGACTGGCAAAAAGGAACACCGCAATCCATACAACGGGAGGCTTGCTCCTGGATTTTGGACTCGGCCATGGGCTGATAAACTTCCTGCCAGTCGATAAGTCGTTCGGCCGCATCACGGGCCTGGGGCAGGTCTCTGTCTACAGATAAAAAACCGGTTGGATTTCCCATTATTTTTCTCCTCCTCGGCTCAGGCTTTCTGAGCAGCCAGGTTCTTTAGGTGCATGTTAAAGGCGGCTTCAGCAACCTGATCGTCGGTTTGGTATTCACCGCTGGCACGCGCCTGGCTCATGTAGGTCTGCATCTTTCTGAAATCGACCGGCATTACCTTAACAAAAGAGGCAATGGCGGCTGGCCAGTCTGCCAGCAAGTCAGCGGCCACATCTGAGTCTGTAGCCTGCTGATGCTGTTCAATCAAAGACTTCAGTTCGTTGATTTCAGCTTCATCTTCAAGAGTTTCCAGTGCCACCATTTCCATATTGCACTTGCCGGAAAAGTCTCCTTGGCGGTCCAGTACATAGGCGATACCGCCCGACATACCAGCAGCAAAGTTACGTCCGGTTGGTCCTAAAATAACTGCCTTGCCCCCGGTCATGTATTCGCAACCATGATCACCGACACCCTCTACCACCGCAGTGGCCCCTGAGTTTCGAACGCAGAAGCGCTCTCCGGCAATACCGCGAATAAAGGAGGTACCACTTGTGGCACCAAAAAAGGCCACATTTCCTATCAGAATGTTCTGGCTTGGTTTAAACGGTGCTTTTTTGTCCGGATAAACGACCAGTTTTGCGCCGGAGAGTCCTTTACCAAAGTAATCGTTGGCGTCTCCTTCCAGCTCAAAGTTGATTCCTTTGGCGCCGAAACAGCCAAAACTCTGCCCCGCTGAGCCATTAAACTTCACTTTGATACAGTCCTCAGGGAGGCCCGCATCGTTGTATTTTTTAGATATTTCGTTGGATAGCATGGTTCCGACTGCCCGGTCGGTGCTGATAACCTCATAGGCCAGCGATACTGGCTGCTGGTTTTCCAGTGCGGGTTGGGCGTCGTTAATCAGCTTTCGGTCAACGATGTCATCAATAAGGTGTTTCTGAGGGATGCTGTTGTACAGCGTTTCTCCTTCAGGCGCAGGCTCTTTGTAAAGGATCGGAGAGAGATCAACGCCCTTAAATTTCCAGTGATCAATGTTGTCTCGGATATCAAGGCACTGAGTCTGTCCCACCATTTCGTTGATAGTGCGGAAGCCAAGCTCAGCCATCAGCTCCCTTAATCCTTCTGCCATAAAGGTGAAGAAATTGACCACATGCTCAACCTGACCTTTGTAGCGTGCACGCAACTCTTTGTCCTGGGTGGCTATACCTACAGGGCAGGTATTAAGGTGACACTTGCGCATCATCGTGCAACCTTCCACGATCAATGCTGCGGTGGCGACACCCCATTCTTCCGCACCCAATAGCGTTGCGATGGCTAGATCACGAGGTGTTTTCATCTGTCCATCAGCTTGTACTGTGATACGACTTCGGAGTCTGTTGCGAACCAGAGTCTGGTGTGTTTCTGAAAGCCCCAGCTCCCAGGGAAGTCCCGCATGCTTGATAGAACTCAGAGGAGAAGCTCCGGTACCACCATCGTAACCGGCGATAAGTACAACATCGGCGTAACCCTTACAAACGCCAGAAGCGATAGTACCTACACCTGCTTCGGAAACCAGTTTGACGTTGATCCGCGCATCCCGGTTGGCATTTTTAAGATCGAAGATAAGCTGAGACAGATCTTCAATCGAGTAGATGTCGTGATGAGGAGGAGGTGAAATCAGCCCGACACCAGGTGTTGAACCACGTGTACGACCGATCCAGGCATCGACTTTATGCCCCGGAAGCTGCCCGCCCTCACCGGGCTTGGCACCCTGAGCCATCTTGATTTGCAGCTCGTCGGCATTGGCCAGATAGTAACTGGTCACACCAAAGCGTCCGGAAGCAACCTGCTTGATTCGTGACTTTTTGGAATCACCATTAGGCTCTGGAGTAAAGCGAATGGGATCTTCGCCTCCTTCACCACTGTTACTCTTGCCGCCGATCCGATTCATGGCGATAGCCAGAGTCGTATGGGCTTCCCAGGAAATGGAGCCAAATGACATTGCACCGGTAGCAAAGCGTTTAAAGATCTGTTCTACCGGCTCGACTTCAGCCAATGGAACGGGGGATCGATCTGAATTGAACTTCATCAATCCACGCAGGGTAAAAGCTGCCTGGCTTTGCTCATCGACTGTTTGCGCATATTCCTTGAATTGGCTGCGATCATTGTTCGATGTGGCGTGCTGCAATAGACGAATGGTGGTGGGATTAAACAGATGGCGTTCGCCATCTTTACGCCAGGCGTATTCACCACCGGAAGGCAACAGATTATCAACGGCGATACGATCAGCCGGAGGAAAGCCTTCTCTGTGCCGTTGCAGTGCTTCTTGGGCTATCTCGTCCAGACCAATCCCTTCGATACGGCTGACTGTGCCGGTAAAGTACTTGGCCACTACCTCAGAATTGATTCCCAGTGCTTCAAATATCTGCGCACTCTGGTAGGACTGGAGCGTAGATATTCCCATCTTGGAAAAGATCTTCAGTAAGCCGCTGTTGACTGCTTTGATATAGCGGTCGAATACCTGGTTGTCGCTCAGCTCGGCATTAACAATCCCTTCGTTACGGAGCTCCAGCAGGGTTTCAAGGGCAAGATAGGGGTTGACTGCCGATGCACCGTAACCCAGCAGGGTGGCAAAGTGGTGAGTCTCGCGTACATCTCCGGATTCAACAATCAAATCTGCCTTGACGCGCAATCCTGCTCGAATCAGATAGTGATGGACAGCAGCAGTGGCGAGCAAGGATGGTATCGGCAAATGATCAGTATCGATATTGCGATCACTCAGCACAATGATGGAAAAGCCATCTTCAACGGCATCCTTGGCATAACGACAGATACGATCCAGAGCTTTTTCCAGTTCGCCGGATTTTCCGGTTGCCCTGAAGGTGGTGTCGAGTGTTTTGCTCTGGAAATGATCGTGATCGATATGCTTGAGCTTCATCAGCTGTGAATTGGTCAACAGCGGTTGCTTGATCTCCACTTTGTGGCAATGGCGGGCTGTTTCTTCCAGCAGATTGAGTGAGCCACCCACATAGGTTCGAAGCGACATCACCATTTCTTCGCGAATCGGATCAATCGGTGGATTGGTGACCTGGGCAAAGAGTTGCTTGAAGTAGTTGGACAGGTGCTGTGACTTGTCTGACAGCACCGCCAGAGGGTTATCAGTCCCCATGGCGCCAAGAGGTTCTTTGGCAGTACCAACCATCTCGGCCAGGATTCGCTCCAGATCCTCTTTGGTGTAGCCAAAGGATTTCTGGTGCTTGGTCAACGATTCCAGCAGTGGTTGCTGAATCTGCGCCTGTGGCGTGGGCAAATCGTCAATCACTATCTTGTACTGCTCAAGCCATTGTCCATAGGGCTGACGCGCACAAATATCGGCCTTTACTTCGTCGTCACTGATAATGCGACCCTGTTCCAGATCGGCGATAAAAATCTTGCCGGGCTGCAGTCGACCTTTCTGAACCACTTTTGACTGGTCTACCACCAAAGCGCCGGTTTCCGAGCCCATGACCAGCATGTCATCATCGGTCAACAAATAGCGGGAAGGGCGCAAGCCGTTGCGGTCCAGAGTGGCACCTATTACTTTGCCATCGGTAAAGGAAATGGAAGCTGGACCATCCCAGGGCTCCATGATGCAGGCATAGTACTCGTAAAAATTCCGTTTGATCGGGTCCATGTCCTCCTGGCTTTGCCAGGCTTCGGGAACCACCATCATCATCACCTGGGCCAGAGGACGACCGCTGAGCACCAGTAGTTCTATAGCCATATCCAGGTTTGCCGAGTCTGAGCTGTCTTTATTGCAGATGGGGTGAAGCATCTGTAGCTCTTCGTCACTGAAGTTGACTGAGGATAAAAGCGCCTCCCGGGCCTTCATCCAGTTAACATTTCCCCGGACCGTGTTTATTTCGCCGTTGTGAGACAGATAGCGGAAAGGTTGGGCACGGCGCCAGGCTGGAAAGGTATTGGTGGAAAAGCGGCTGTGGAACATGGCCATTGCCGTATCCACTTGCTCATTTTGCAAATCCAGATAGTACTCCCGTACCTGGGCGGTGGTGAGCTGTCCTTTGTAGACCAGTGTACGTGAGGAGAAAGAAGCGATATAGAATTCGTCTTTTTCTTTGGCGATAGTCTCGTTGATCTGATGGCCAGTACATTTACGTAATATATAGAGCTTGCGCTCAAATGACTGATGGTCGAGTGAATCAGGTTTCTGGATAAAAACCTGCTCAATTTGTGGTTCAGTGTCTAAAGCTGCCTGACCAAGCCCACTGTTATCGGTGGGAACCGGACGAAAACCCAGTAAGTTGAGTCCGAGTTTCTCGATATTTTCAATTAATACCGTCCGGCACTGCTGCTGTTGAGTTGTTTCGGCTGGAAAAAACACCATACCGACGCCGTAATCTCCAGCTTCAGGCAATTGAAAACCCAGGTTGGCGCTTGTTGATGAGAAAAAGCCATGAGGAATCTGTATCAGGATGCCTGCACCATCACCACTTTTGACATCGAACCCGGTCCCACCCCGGTGTTCCATACAAGTCAGCATGGTCAGCGCATTTTCAATAATCTGATGGCTTTTTTTACCTTTGATATTGGCAACAAATCCAATACCACAGCTATCATGCTCAAATTCAGCGCGATAAAGACCCGTCGAAGGGCTACGACTCATATTCATCTGATGCTTCCCGATCTATTGTTAACTACTTGTAAGAATGGCGGTAAAGCGTTTTTAACTATCCAAATGCATGTGATCCAAATACATGCGATGGTCCCACCAAACTTCAGGAAAATAGGTACTGAGGATTGACTGCTTCTGGTGCTTGCTAGTGCCTCTTATGGGTACAAAAGAGACAATAGGGGGACACGGTCCGAGGCCGATAATAATCTAGTTCGACGGACTCGGATAGAGTTACTTTGTTAAAAATGGCGCTAAAATAGCGCCACTAACGCTAGTTGGTGCTTTGGTTGCAAGGCTTACTCATGACTGCGCCGGGCTAATTCGTGACTGCCTAATGACTTAGGCTGGCAGCGGATGAGGGTTTTACCGAGTGAGTTATCAGCTGTGAGTCAGTGGTCTTGTTGAGGGGTTATTGTGTTCAGGCGAGGGATAGCCATTTGCCATCCTGATTACTTGACGCTAGAGCTGTCTCGACGAAGCGCACACCTTTTACTCCATCTTCTATTCCTGGATACCAGCAGGCATAGTCTGACATCGGCGTGCCAGTTATCTGCTGGCAGATTGCTTCGGCGAAATCTGAATACAGGGTTCCAAAAGCTTCCTGATAGCCTTCCGGGTGACCTATTGCTACACGGCTGATGCGGTTGGCCGCTTCATACAGTCCCGGTCCTCCTTTAGTCAGCCATTGTGAGGGTTGATTCAGCCGTCGATGCAGCAGTTGATTGGGTTGCTCCTGATGCCATTCCAGGCCACCTTTGCTGCCAAACACTCGTAGATGCAAGCCATGCTCAGCGCCAGCTGCCGCTTGTGTGACCCATAGCATACCCCGGGCGTTATTGGCATAACGAAGCAGTATTGCGGTGTAGTCGTGGGCCCTGCGTCCTGGGACAATGCTGGTGACATCAGCACTTAGCGAGTGGGGGTCAATACCTGTGACAAAGGCTGCCAGGTGATAGCTATGGGTGGCGATGTCGCCGAGAATCAGTGATGGGCCTGCAATGTTCGGGTCCATGTGCCAATTGCTACCGTCCTTTTCCGATGGGGTCAGTTCAGCCAGATGGCCCTGTATATATTCGCATTGAAGCATTCGGATCTCGCCAATATCACCGGCTTCAATCATGGCTCTGGCCTGGCGGATCATGGGATAACCGGAGTAGCCATAGGCGACACAGAACAGGCTGTCGGATGCCTGGGCCCGAGCCTGCAAGTCCTCGGCCTCTGTCAGGCTGTTGCTCAAGGGCTTTTCACAGATAACATGCATTTCCTGTTCCAGAGCCTTGCAGGCTAACTCATAGTGACTGTCGTTAGGGGTCATGATGGCTAGCACATCAATGCCGTCATCACGCTGGGCTTCAGTGACCATCATGACTTCGGGGGTGGCGTAACCGCGTGCAATTCCCAGGCTGGCCGCGGCGGCAAGCGAGCGCTCAGGATCTGACGACAGTACTGCTGCTACGACCTCATACTGCTCATTAAGCTGTGCCGCTGCACGATGAATGCTGCCTATAAATGAACCTGGACCACCGCCAACCACTCCTAAACGCAGGCGACGGCCAATAGAATTGATAACCTTATTGGAATGCATGATTGAATACCCTGTTGATGGCTAATTTTTTTTGGCCGCTCGTGTTGAATTGCGGGTAATCAGCGAGCAGGGGACTGTGATCTGTCGGGCTTCCAGTGTCGGGTCCTGAATATGTTCGAACAGGGCTTCAACAGTGGTGTTGACCATATCGGTAAAGGGTTGTCGGATGGTGGTCAGGCTATAGGCACGACTGTGGGCGAGGCGTATATCATCGACGCCGATCACACCGATATCTTCAGGGACCCGCAAACCCAGTTCATAGCGTATAGCATCCATGCCACCGCAAGCCATAATGTCATCAACATAAAAGATCGAATCAGGTTTGTCGGCACTGTTAAATAATTTGCAGGTCGCATCAAATCCGGCGTCATAACTATGGCGCCCACCTTCAACACAAAACCAGTGCTCGCAACCGCGCTCTATCAGTCGACCGATAAAGCCTCGTTGCCGATCAGTGGTGGTTGATGCTGCGACAGTTCCGCCGACAAATGCAGGTCGCTGGTAGCCTGCATCCAACAATAGATCTGCTGCCATACGGCCATTGGCAACGTTATCACTGCACACCACGGTTGCTATCGATTCCGCTGAGTGGCGGCCAAAGATTACCACCGGTGTGTTTTGTGCCTGACAGGCGTCTATCAAAGCCTGTGGTAAGGTTGCAGAGGTTACAATCAGGCCGTCAACATGATATTGCATAACCAGCTCGACGGCTTCGGCAATGCTCATTTGCTGACTCGCATTAATCAGCAGACTGTGACAATTGCGTTGTTGTATTGCGGTTGTGAAGTCATCAAGTATCGATAGATAAGCGGGGTTTTCGAAATCTGTCATCAAAATGCCGATCAGGCTGGAATTGGACTTCAGCCCCCGTGCCAGACGGTTGGGCCTGTAGTCTAGTTTGTCGGCTGCTGCAAAGACCTTCTGTTTCATCTTTTCAGAGCAGCTTGCATTAGGATTGAAGGCTCTGGATACAGCGGAGATCGACACTCCCGCTTCGGCCGCAACTTCGGTCACCGTGATTTTATCAGCGACCTTTGCTTTCTTAGGCTCTGTCTTTGAGTCTGTTGTCGGGGGATTTGCCGAACTGCTGGATTCCAATGAGTTGCCTACCTGAAGATAAAAATCGTAAGTTACTTTAATCGCCCGTAAATTTCATCTCTGATGGCGTCGGGCCAGCGGCCTGACGCCTGAGAATACTTAGCGATACTTACCGGCTAATTTTTCCACCAGCTCCACATTGTCTTTGGTTACGAAGCCGGGGCCGGCATTGATGTGATTACTGGGGATAATACCGTAGCGGTTATAAAGAGTCAGAGCCATCACCGGCAGATAGCCTTGTAGATAAGGCTGCTGGTCGATAGCAAATTCGATGATGCCTGCTTTAATAGCAGCTGCAATTTCATTACTGAGATCGAAGGTGCCAAAGTAGATTTTGCTGCTAAGACGAGTTTTTTCCAGTGCCCGTAAGGTGGGATGTGCGGAGGTGGGTCCGAGAGTCAGTATCGCCTGGGTATTGGGGTTTTTGCGCAAGTAAGCCATAACGCGCTTTTCGATATCAGTCGGATCCTGACCGGAATCAATCATCTGGTTGCCAAGCTTGACCCCCAACGCGTCAGCAAACCCTTGACAGCGCTCTACAGATGCTGGGTTGGTCATGTAATGGTTAACGCAGAGAAAGCTCTGAATACCTGTTGCTTTGGCACGTTTGCCGGCTCCGAAACCAGCATCGTATTCAGGTTGTCCAACATGCAGAAGTGCGCCAAGAGCTTCGCTCTGAGCATGGGTTCCGGAGTTCATGGTAATAACCGGAATCCCCTTTTTCTGAGCTTTGTAAATAGGAGATTTCAACACGTCAAAATCGGCGATGGTGGTGATTATTCCGTCGGGATTGGAGGCGACTGCCTGCTCTATAACACGCGCCATATCAGTCAAGTCACCCGATGGAGGGTTACGGTATTCGACAGTGACGTTTAAGTTGTTTCCGGCTTCTTGAATTGCGGTCTTGATAGTGTTCCACCAGGAGTCGGCATCAGGGGCATGGCTGATAAGGACAAAACGTTCACCAGCCGCTTCGGCAGTGACTGGTGCCATCATTAGCGCAGCAGTGGAAGCGCAAGCAAGCGCTAATGTGGCCGTTTTTTTCAGCTGTTTGCTTAGAAATGACTTCATTTTTAGTTCTCCAGTTTATGCTTCTTGTTCTTTTTAGAACTTAAGGTCATAGGATGTCGAAGCCTGATGACTTCCAGGGACTTCGCTCAATTTCGATTATTGAGTACCGGTGATCCTGTTAATACCGATCACTTATGGCGGTGAATTTTTTGTGCCTCTCCTGTAAAGGCATCTGCTAGTGAATGTTCTGCCGCGGCGGCAGCTTCCAGTGAATGAGAGCCAGCAGAACTGGCTTGAGCATCATCACTGCGGGCAAACTCCTCCAGTTCTGCCTGTAACGCATCCATTTCCTGGCCTCCCGCCATCATTTCAAGAACGTCTTCACGGGAGACTTCCGATTTCAGATAGGAGCCCAGACTCTGGCCACGATTGAGCAGGGTGAAACGGTCGGCCACCGGG
>NZ_MIEQ01000096.1 GCF_001968815.1 Motiliproteus sp. MSK22-1
TACCCTTTCGGGGGGCCAGCAACAGATGCTGGCGATTGGCCGGGCGATGATGGGACAGCCGAAATTACTGTTACTGGATGAACCCTCGATGGGACTGTCACCGTTGCTGGTGGGGGAGATCTTTCGGGTGATTCAGGATCTGAACAGTCAGGGCGTGACGATTTTATTGGTGGAGCAAAATGCCCGGGCGGCGCTACAGATCGCGGATCGGGGCTATGTGCTGGAATCCGGGCGGGTGGCGATCTCGGCGCCGGCCAGAGAGCTGCTGGAAGATGAGTCGGTGCGTAAAGCCTATCTGGGTCATTAAAAGAGAGCCGTTAAAAGAGGGTCAGTAAGAGCAGGGACCTGGAAGCACAGTGTATCTATTGGGCATTTATTCCAGCTGATGCCGTCAATAGCTTCCTGTCGGCTGGCCGATGGCAGCTTCAATACAGCAAAAGAATAAAAGACCAGAGGAACCAAGCAATGTATGTAGAAACCATAATGACCTCTGAAGTACTGATGGTCGAAGAAGACACCAAGATGAGTCATTTGGCCGGATTGATGCAGGCCAAACGGATACGGCATATGCCGGTGGTGAACGGAGCCGGGGAGCTGCAAGGCATCCTGTCTCACCGGGATGTGCAAAAAGCCTCACCCTCAGATATCACCACCCTGTCGGCAGGGGAGGTGAACTACCTGCTGGCGAAACTGACGGCCAAGGACATCATGCATCGCAAAGTGATCAGTTGCGCGCCGGATACGCTGGTGGAAGATGCGGCCTGCCTGATGCGGGAGAAAACCATCGGTTGCTTGCCGGTGGTAAAAGACGGCAAGCTTGAGGGGATCATCACCAGTATCGATCTGCTGAATTTTTTTCTGGATATCACCGGTTGTCGTGAAGTCGGAGCGGCCCGGGTGGTGGTGCGACTGGAGGATCAAAAAGGGGTGCTGTCAAAGCTGCTGGCCTGTTTGGATGATCTGGGAGGCTATGTGGTGAGTGTGATGACACCGCAGCATCAGGAGCGTGATGATGCCGGTATACGTAACGCCATTATTCGTTATAAGGCCGACAATCCTCAGCAGATTAATGAGCAGTTAAAGGAGCGAGGCTATCAGTTGCTGAGCGAAGTGTTGCCTGATTTATAGAAGCCAGTCGTCATTTAATTATTGCCGAATGAGGAGCTTTCAGATTCTGATTTCACCTCCTTGGCAGACGGGCGGTATCGATAATTTCCGCCCGTACCTGAGATGTCTGTAAAGAAGGTCTTATGATCAGGCTTCAATAAGTTTTTTGCCGGGTCTTCTTCCGAGTCGTAAACCGCTCGCCAATGCCACTCCCAGCATGATGACAAGAACACCAATGAGTGTGCTGGTGGTCATCTGTTCTCCTAAAACGGGTATCGCTGCCATTGCTGCCAGTGCCGGCGTGAACGATCCAAGGGCCGCTGTTTTTTCAGCACCAAGTCTTCGAATTGCAATACCGTAGGTAATCCCCCCAATAATCCCTGCACCTACGCCTTGTATGAGTAAAAAAGGCCAGATTTCCTGCCAGGATACTGATGCAAGATTGGATTGTACGATGTCACCGGAAATCAACAACCCCAATCCTGATACTGACCCTGTGCAAAGCAGGGCTGTTGCTTCAAGTGCACCAATCCCCGAGATTCGAAGGGCTAATGTGTAAAAAGCCCATAACAGGCTTGCCGCTAAAAAGGCCAGATGACCACGCCAGTAGTTCTGCTCAAGATTCAGCAGCGCAGTTCCCAGTAATACGGTAACACCCAGCAGGATAACAGTGAGCCCCGCTAAACGACTCTGTGGCAGTGGTTCTTTATAGACTAAGACTGCTAAGCCGGTGACAAACAAGGGAGCGGTGCCCGGGACTAATGCTCCCGCATGCGCTGCGGGAGCATAACCGGTACCCAAAGAGATTAGATAAAAAAATGGCAATCCTCCCAGCATAATCATCAGACTATATCCGACGCCAATTTTTGTAAGCTTGTGTCGGCTTTTTATCAGTACTGGCAGAAACAATAATGCTGGTAGCCCGAAACGCATCACTGCAAGATCGGTAGGGGTCAGCAGCGACTGATTTTCTGCACGTAGGGATAATAGAAATCCGACCCAGATTAACAGGGTCGCGAGCATGGCTAGTGAGCCTGTTACATTGAAGGTGGGTTCACCGCGGTACTGATCCAAAGAACATCTCCAAAAATCATTTAAGCAATTTAGCAGGGAGAGCATTGTCTACCATGTTGCTGAGCTAATGCTTGCTGATATGGCTTTGAATTTATATAAAAATAGAGAATTATTGCTGGTTTCTTATAAATAGAGAAGTTTTGCGTCTTTTCTGGCTGAGTGGTTCTATCCGTTTCAGAAGCTGAGCTTTTGCTTACCAGTGTCGGTATCCACAGGTATCAATATGAAATCGGGTTCCAGAGTAAAGTCCAAGCCCCATATTATAGAGTTGGCCTTTTTCCCGGTATATTTTTAGCAGCATCTGATGGAGATGTTCTGGCTCAATCGGGGATGATGGAACCAGGTCCAAAGCGCAGAATATCAGGTGTTTACTTTTTTCAGCACCACCTGCCAGACGGTTGTATTCCTGGCTGCGTTCTCCCGACACGGGAATGAGATCCCCTACTACTGGAATAATTTCTGTCTCAAGCAGTTGCAGTGTTCGCCGCATGTTGCTCCAGTGTTTTCGGTCAGGCAGTGTGAATAAAGGGTACTGGTGGGACTGCCAGTCGGTACCCTGCAACAGAACCAGGTACAGCGGTAAACGTCCCTGAACGGAGCCTGCTAAAAAGTACCGATGAATTTCAACAACCTTGGCAGTGACTTTTTTTGCCAGCATCCAGTTTCGAAAGGCTTCTTTTGTTGGAATTGGGTATCCACCGATCTCAACAATCTGACGGCTGGAAGGGGTAGACTGATGGGAGCTTTCCCCATAACCGAGGTCGTTGAAAAGCAGCCCGAAAATTAGAATGAAATATCGCATAAGCTGTCTTCCAGTATAGTTGACGGAATGAGTCTGCCCGGTTCCCTATCTGATGAGTAAAATTTTGGTGTTTCGTCAGTTGCGAATCAGCCGGGAAAAAATGATGATTAAGGCTACTAATTTAGTGATAAGTTGTATTTAATAAATCGGTTATAAAAACAAGGGAAGAGAATAACCAATGAAATCATTAAAACTGATCGTCGGTGGTGTCATCGCTGCTACTGCTGCACTTAGTACTGTCGCGATGGCTGGTGATACTGTTGATTCAATCAAGAAAAAAGGTTATGTGCAATGTGGTGTTAACACTGCACTCACCGGATTTTCCGCACCCACTTCGGAGGGTAAATGGGAAGGTCTGGATGTCGAGCTTTGTCAGGCAATTGCGGCTGCGATCCTGGGCGATAAGACCAAAACCAAATACACCCCTTTAACGGCAGCACAGCGGTTTACTGCGTTACAGTCTAAAGAAGTTGATGTACTTACACGTAACACAACCTGGACACTATCAAGGGACACGAAAGTAGGTCTTAACTTTGTTGGGGTAAACTTTTACGACGGTCAGGGTTTTATGGTTGCCAAAGAGTCGGGTATCGACAGTGCTGAAGGCTTGGATGGAGCGACAGTTTGTATTGAACCTGGCACGACGACCGAATTAAACCTGGCCGATTACTTCCGTTCCAAAGGTATGTCTTTCGAGCCGGTTGTGATTGAAAGTGCTACCGAAGCTGTACAAACATTTTTCTCAGGACGTTGTGATGTATACACAACCGACGCTTCGGGGTTGGCATCCTATCGCCAGACCGCGTCTAATCCCGATGATTTTGTCGTTCTTCCGGATATCATTTCTAAAGAACCACTAGGGCCAGCCGTGCGTCATGGTGATGAGCAGTTTGCTGATATTGTTCGCTGGACTCATATCGCCATGTTGGAAGCAGAGGAGAAGGGGATTACATCTGCTAATGTTGACGCCGTCAGGAAAGACAGCAAGGACCCTTCCATTCAACGTATGCTGGGTACAACTGAAGGTATGGGTGAGGCGCTGGGGCTCAGTGAAGACTGGGCTTATAATATCATTAAGCAAGTTGGTAATTACGGTGAAAGTTATGACCGTAATGTGAAGGCTAAACTGGGTCTGGAGCGCGGTCTTAACGCGCTATGGACTAATGGTGGTCTGATGTACCCGGCCCCCATTCGTTAATATTGTATGATCGGAGCCCCGTTTATCGGGGCTTCCTTTTATCAGGGGACGGTTGAAATAGCGTCTGGAGATGGTTATTTTACTGCGCTGTCTTTTGTAAAGCTGATTGCTCCAGGGGCTTGCTCATAGGTTCCTTAGAACCCCTTTTTTATGTTCAGGTTTTTAAGTCAGAGATGTCCGTAACCTGATCAGTGATTCCTTCAACGAATACGCTCAGATAATAATTAGAGAGGTCGTTTAATGTCTGACCCATCAAATAACCGTAATAGGCTATCGGGGTTAATTTATAGTGAGAAAGTAAGGGGTATGGTTGCCCAGATACTCGTTACAGGAGGTATTGTTTTCCTCGCCTGGTATCTTATTTCCAATACATTTGAAAATCTGGATAACCAGGGGATTGCGACAGGTTATAGTTTTTTGTCGCTTGAATCTTCATTCGGAATCAGTGAGCACCTGATCTCCTTCAGCCCTTCTGATTCCTATGGTCGTGCCTTGATGGTAGGGTTACTGAATACAGTTAAGGTTTCCCTGTTAGGTATTATTTTCGCGACGATTATCGGTTTCTTTATTGGCATTTCACGAATGTCAAAAAACTGGATTCTGAGCCGTATTGCTGCAATTTACATAAATTTGTTTCGTAATATTCCGGTGCTACTGCAACTGATTTTCTGGTACGCCGTTATTAATAATGGCCTTCCCAATCCGAAGCGAGCCCTGGAAGTCTTACCGGATGTTTTTTTTAGTAACCGTGGTGTGTTGTTTCCAGTACCCGCTGATCATCCGGCGTACTTCTGGATGGGTGCTGCATTTGTTGCTGGGATTCTTGGCGCCTGGTTACTTCGACGCTGGGCGTTGAATCGTCAGGACAGAACAGGTCAGTTATTTCCCTACGTGCGGTCCGGGTTGGCGTTGGTGCTTGGTCTGGTTGTCATTACCTATTTTGTTTGTGGAGCCCCCACTGAATTGGATACGCCGGTACTGAAAGGCTTTAATTTCAAAGGCGGCGCCAAACTCTCTCCAGAGTTTTTGTCATTGCTGATCGGATTATCACTGTATACATCCACTTACATCGCCGACATTGTGCGTAGCGGTCTGCAATCGGTAGCTAAAGGACAACAGGAGGCATCTACAGATCTGGGTTTAAAACCGAGCCAGACTCTGATGCATGTGGTGTTGCCTCAAGCGTCCCGGGTCATGATTCCCCCATTGACCAGTCAGTATCTTAACCTGACCAAAAACAGTTCTTTAGCCGTAGCGGTCGGTTATCCGGATCTTGTGTCTTTGTCGAATACTACGATGAACCAGACCGGGCAGGCGATTGAGGCTATCTCTATATTCATGGCTGTCTATCTCGGGCTCAGTTTGACAATATCGCTTTTCATGAATTGGTATAACAAGAAAATGGCACTGGTGGAGCGATAGATATGAATAACGTAACTATGAAACCGCCTGGTCAGAGTGGTGCGCTCTACTGGATCAGGGAGAATCTGTTCAGCAGTAAACTGAATACGGTGATTTCTGCAATCTGCATTTATCTGTTGGTAAAATTTACCATAGCTGTAGTGGACTGGGGCATTCTAAATGCAGTGTTCGCAGCAGATTCTACTGCCTGCAAAGCGGCGAGTGGTGCCTGTTGGGGGATTATTTCCGAGAAGTATCAATTGATTGTTTTTGGTACTTATCCAAGGGATGAGCAATGGCGTCCGCTGGTCGCAATGGTGTGGTTCGTGGGCCTGATTGGCTGTAGCTTGCACCGCTCTTTCTGGAAGCTTTGGCTGATTCCATTATGGACTGGAAGTTTGATTGGTCTCGGCGTCCTGATGTGGGGGGGAGTGCTTGGTTTAAGCTACGTCGAAAACACCCAGTGGGGTGGTCTGCCACTGACATTATTGCTCGCTGTAGTGGGGACGGTTGCCGCTTTCCCGTTAGGTATTTTATTAGCTTTAGGGCGTCAATCAGAATTACCGTTGATTCGTATCTGGTGCGTTGCCTTTATCGAGCTGGTGCGAGGTGTTCCGCTGATTAGTGTGCTGTTTATGGCCTCGGTGATGTTCCCGCTATTCTTACCGGAGGGTGTGACCATTGATAAGTTGCTCAGGGCACAGGTGGGTATTATCTTATTTACGGCTGCTTATCTGGCAGAAGTATTCCGAGGTGGTTTGCAGGCTTTACCTAAGGGGCAGTACGAAGCTGCTTCGGCTATGGGGCTTACCTACTGGCAAACCATGCGGGTGGTTATTATGCCTCAGGCTCTGCGAATCGTTATTCCCCCCACGGTCAACAGTTTTATTTCGACCTTTAAAGACACCTCTCTGGTGTTGATAATCGGTCTGTTTGACCTTCTGGCTACCGCCAAAGTGGCGATTACCGACCCATCGTGGCGGGCCTTTTATGTGGAGGCATATATTTTTGTAGCGGCAATTTATTTTGTCTTTTGTTATTCGATGGCTTCTTATGCGAATAATCTGGAAACCGATCTACGTAAAGGCGAACAGCACTAAGGAACTTATTCAAAGGTTCCCCGAGGGATCTGTGATTCCCGGAGAACGTTGTTTGCAGGTTCCCAAACAGAACTGAATATAGGTGTAATTATGAGTTTAAACACTCAGGCATCAGCTGAAGATATACTTATTCATATAAACAATGTGAATAAATGGTACGGTGATTTTCACGTTTTAAAAGATATCAACCTGGACGTGAAGAAAGGTGAAAAAATTATTATCTGTGGACCCTCAGGCTCAGGTAAGTCGACGGCTATTCGTTGTATGAACCGCTTGGAAAAATACCAAAGTGGTGAAATTTTAATTGATGGCATCCTGTTGGATGACAATGTAAAGAACCTGGAAGCGGTGCGTAAAGAAGTTGCGATGGTCTTCCAGCATTTTAATCTGTTCCCCCACATGACGATTCTGGATAATCTGACCCTGGCGCCGCGTTTGGTGAATAAAATGCCGAGGAAAGACGCTGAGCAAATGGCAATGAGTTATCTGGAACGGGTCAAAATTCCACAGCAGGCGCATAAGTATCCGGGCCAACTGTCCGGAGGGCAACAGCAGCGCGTAGCGATTGCGAGGGCGCTTTGTTCCAATCCCCGGGTGATGTTATTTGATGAGCCGACCTCGGCACTGGACCCTGAGATGATCAAGGAAGTGCTGGACGTTATGGTTGAACTGGCAAATGAAGGGACCACGATGATTTGTGTCACTCACGAAATGGGTTTTGCGAAACAAGTCGCTGATCGGGTTATCTTTATGGATGATGGCCGTATTGTTGAAGAGAATACCCCCAATGAGTTTTTTGATAATCCGCAGAATGAACGTACTCAGCTGTTTCTCAGTCAGATTCTGGGGCATTAGTGCCCGATGATAAACAACTTCAGCCTGTTTGGCCCGGCTGAATTCTCTCGCAGGAAAGTCGTTAATTAACTGCTTTCCTGATCAATAATTTGCATAGTTTGCTTTTGTAAACGAAGAAAGCAAGCACTCGCAGAGTGCTGAAGGAGTGCGGCATTTATGAAGGACTTTAATACGTTTCCTCGCCGGGTTATCAGCCATGGACCTACACCGCTGGAATCAATGCCCCGGTTGTCTCAGGAGTTAGGTTGTAATCTTTTTGTTAAAAGAGATGATTGCACCGGCCTGGGAGGTGGCGGTAACAAAACCCGCAAGTTGGAATATTTGCTGGCAGCGGCCAGTGACGCTGGAGCCGATACGTTGGTGACCATTGGAGGGTTGCAATCAAATCATGCTCGCCAGACGGCAGCCGCAGCAGCGAAATTCGGCTTTGCCTGTGAGCTGGTGCTTGAAGACGTCGAAGGTACTCCTAAACAGGATTACTACAATAACGGTAATATCTTGCTGGATAAGCTGTTTGGCGCCAACATCCACTATCTGGAAGATCAGCAGGACTGCCTGGAATTTGCCGATCAATTAATGATTAGCCTGGCCGAAGCCGGAAAAAAGCCCTACCTTATTCCCGTGGGAGGTTCTAATGAGATAGGCAGTCTTGGCTATGTTCGTTGTGCCAATGAGGTGCTGGAACAGATTAGAGGGCAGGATATCAGGCTGGATCAGATCGTACTCGCTTCTGGTAGTGCTGGTACTCAGGCCGGTTTGCTGGCAGGGCTCATTGCAGCAGGCGCAGATATTCCGGTACTGGGTATTGCTGTAAGCCGTGATACGCAGGCGCAGCAAACGCTGGTTCAGTCATTACTGGAAAAGACTCTTGAGCATATGGAATTAGATCCAGAATTGGCTAAGGGACGAGTGGTTGCTGATGGCAGTTATTATGGTCAGGGTTATGGCATAACCACTCCGGAGACAATTGAAGCTGTTACCCTCTGTGCCCAATCCGAAGGTATTCTGTTGGATCCTGTTTATACCGGTAAAGGCATGGCAGGCCTGATTGATAAGTGTCGGAAGGGTATCTTTTCAGCAGGAAAGAATATTCTGTTTCTGCATACTGGAGGGAGTCAGGGACTCTTCGCCTATCGTGAAGTGTTTTAGGCCTGAAGTACTCTGGCTCTGAAGTACTCTAATTCTGAAGTACTCTAATTCTAAAGTACTCTAACTATAAAGTACTCTAACTCTAAAGTACTCCGGGTCTACTGAAGTGCTGTTTGTGAACCAACGCGCAAAAGTGAGAACTAACATGTATCTGGATAAGATTGCAACAGCACTGGTTAAGGCTGGACGTTCGAGGAAGTTTGGCCAGGGCTCTGTAAACCCGGTTATTCAGCGAGCATCGTCACTGGTATTTGATACGGTCAAAGACAAAAAGTTTGCTACTGTCAATCGCGCCAGGAACGAACTGTTTTATGGTCGTCGTGGTACCTTGACTCATTTTTCCCTGCAGGAGGCAATGGTTGAGCTGGAGGGTGGGGCGGGTTGTGCGCTTTATCCCTGCGGTGCAGCAGCCGTCTCCAATGCTATTCTTTCTTTTGTGGTTGCTGGTGATCATGTACTGATGTCAGGTGCTGCCTATGAACCGACCCAGGATTTCTGCAACATCATACTTAAGGATATGAATGTCAGTACCAGCTATTACGAACCGACGATTGGGGCCGGTATTGGCAAACTTGTCCAGGAAAACACAAAAGTGCTGTTTCTTGAGGCCCCCAGTTCCATAACGATGGAAGTGCCGGATATTCCGGCGATGGTCAAAGCCGTTCGTGCCATAAACCCAAATATTATCATCATGATCGACAATACCTGGGGGGCCGGTGTTTTGTTTAAAGCACTGGAACATGATATTGATATTTCAATTCAGGCAGGTACCAAATATATCGTCGGCCACTCTGATGCGATGTTGGGAACAGCCGTCTCCAATGAGCGTTGTTGGGATCGCTTGCAGGAACGATCCTACCTGATGGGGCAGATGGTTGATGCTGATACGGCATATGTAGCTGCTCGAGGTCTCAGAACCATGGGGATTCGACTTAAACAACATGAGGCAAGCAGTATCGCTATCGCTACATGGTTGAGTAAGCGTCCTGAAGTTGAACGGGTTAATCACCCGGCGTTACCCAGCTGTAAGGGGCATGAATTCTATCGTCGAGATTTCCATGGTTGTAATGGGCTGTTTGCTTTTATTTTGAAAAAGCGTCTGACCAATGATCAACTGGAGGAATATCTGAATAATTTTCAGCACTTCAGTATGGCTTATTCCTGGGGCGGCTATGAGTCCTTAATCCTGGCTAACCAACCTGAGCAGATTAACGCTATTCGCCCCTCTGGTGATGTGGATTTTGAAGGCACGCTGATTCGGGTCCATATTGGTCTTGAAAGCGTTGAAGACCTCATTGAGGATCTGGAAGCCGGCTTCGAACGAATTGCAGAATAATTACCCGAGAGTTTTTGCGGATAAACTGTCTCTTCAGCCCGGTTCCTTAGTTTTTATCCCCTTGAACCGGGTGGTAGTTTCATCAGACCAGTTGCATCCTGTCACTGGTTTTTTGTTCAGGAGTATGGCCCGAATTATGGCCTTTGTATCCTACGATAACCCTCTGAACTGCTGAATTGGTTGGTTTCGGTAAGTTGACTTGAAAAAATATGCACTGATTGAAAAAAATTGGAACTTACAGCTCTCCACTTCCACTCAGTATTGAGTCGGTGAAATGTCAGACTGCCTTATCAGTGCTGACCTGTTAACAATAATTTATATTCCTTGCAGTTTCCGTGTTGTCCCTTTCCCTGCTTACAGCGAATTACGATACTCGAGAGCGTTGATTTTATCGTATGAAAAGCGTTGGAACGAAACGAAGAATAAGGCCTTCTGTCATCTGCAGTTAGTACCCATTGAGTGGACACCCATTGAGTGGAAGCCACGGGGCTCGCTGCAGACTGAGATTTTTTTGGTCTCAGGTTTTAATAAGAATGACTGTAGGCAGCATAAAAAATCAGAATTAAGTTCTTGAATTTACAGAGGTTACAGTAATGATGTCGCATAATATGGGATTGGCTGACAGATTATTGCGAACAGCTTTAGGTACAGTGTTAGTTGTGGTCAGTTGGATGTTTTTAGATGTAGTGCCTGGCCCGTTACTGAGTAACTTCTGTTTATATTTTGGTTTGCTGAACATTCTGTCCAGCCTGATCTGTTGGTGTTTTATGTACAGTTTGGTTGGGATCTCCAGTCGAAAAGAACAATCAAATGAAGAGTAGACGACCGGGTTCCAGTAAAATCCAGTCAATACTCAACATTGAATCGGAAAAGTCTTTAAGACTGCGAATTTTTATCGGTTTCTCCACCGTTACAATGATGATTGGTTCATTGTTCATATATGAAGGCTATAACGCTTCAGTGGAGTTTGGCCGGCACATGGAGTTTACAAAAATACATGCTAACTCGGTGCATACGGTAGAGTATTTGAAAGGCATTCTGCCTGAGTTTCAAGGGCCCGCTAATGATTTCGATGTTGATGAATTAGAGCGATATTTACCGGATAACGCTTTAGCCGGGCAATTGCGTACGTCAGATCCGGCAATGGTAGTGCTGAACATAGGAAAATACCAATCCATATCCCTCAATAATATTTCCCCCGATCGGGCCTTGATATTGGCCAGACTGGTGAATGATCAAGTGCGGACTAGCCCGGACCCATTGCTGGGAACAGAACTGCCTGCCAGTCTACACGCTCAAAAAATACAGAGTCATCTGCTTTATCATGAAGGCAATGAATATCTATGGATGGTGATGGCTGCGGCTTCCGGAACGGTAACAACAGTACAAAAGCTCAGAGCTTCGGATATCGCCAGGGATACCGTGCTTATGCGGTTGTTTAGCCTGTCTGTAGTTGTTCTTTGGATCGGGTTCTGGGCATCGTTTGGCGTTGCCATCTTCGTTTCCAAGCATGTATCAAAAGCAAAAGCGGTACTGCATCACTCGGCTACCTACGATTATTTGATTGGTGTTCCCAACCAGAACTTCCTAAACGATATTCTTAGCTCATTAGAGACATTTGTCTCCTCTGACGAACCCAACTACAGTCTGATTGTTGTATCAGTTAATAATATTTATATGTTCGAACAGACCTATGGCTACGGGGTCAAGTGGGATCTGTTCCGGAAATTTTCGGCAAGACTGGAGCAGCATAAATCTGCAAACACATTTATTGGTCGTTACGATTCGAATATGTTTTATATTCTGGTTGTCAATCACTCTGATCAATGGGTTCAGTCGCTGGCAACTGCTATAACGAAACAGTTTCATGACCCTATCGTTAACGGGCCCGTGAGCTTCCTGCCGTCGCTGAGCCTCGGAATCTCTCACCTGTCAGTAGCAACTGTGTCCAAAAATGAGATTATTACACAGGCGGTCCATGCGGTTAAGTTTGCTAAAAATAACCGGCAGCTGATTACGACTTATACTGACGATCTGCACACGTTGTCTTTCCTTAAAATCAGACGCAGTGCCGAGCTGATGAAAGCACTTAAGGATGGGCAGTTTATATTGTTATATCAGCCCAAAATCTGCCTTGCCTCCGGGGTGGTTACCGGGGTGGAAGCCCTGGTCCGCTGGGATCACCCAATAGAGGGTCGGTTAAGTCCTCATGAATTTCTCGATTTAATTGAGACCAGCTGCATTGCTCATCTGTTTACTCAGTGCATTTTGAACACCGTGATTAAACAAATAGAAGCATGGACCGAAGCAGGCATTAAGATCCCCATCGCGGTTAACATCTCTCCCTATGATTTACAAAATTATGAAATTACCAATTTTCTAAAATCAAAGATTGCAGCCGGGTTACTGTCCACTGACTTGCTCGAGTTGGAGCTCACTGAGTCCGCAACAACTATCAATGCCTGCCACACTGCTGAAATGTTTAACGAGTTTGAATCCATGGGGATAAAAAGGTCAATTGATGATTTTGGAACGGGGATGAGCTCGCTTTCATACTTGAAGGAGATTCCCTTTAACACGGTCAAAATTGATAAAACGTTTGTTGAAAACCTGACCGATGATCCGATCAGTGAAGCGATTATTGAATCAGTTTTAATCATGGCTAAAAAGATCGGCTGGACGGTCGTTGCAGAAGGGATAGAAACTAAGGAAATTGCTGAACGGTTGAAAGTTATGGGTTGTCATATTGCTCAGGGATACTATTTTGCAGAACCGATGACTGCAGATAATATATCGAGCTTTATTGATAAAACCAGGCAAGTTGCCAATACAACCCCCTCCGTTATCGAGTCTACAGAAAACACATTGGACTTATTTACAGGTTCTTATGATTGACCCAATATGATTGTTTGCCTCATCGGACATTACGAGTGATTTTTAACCAGCTGGGATTCAGCAAATGGTGCGTAATAGCTCCCCTGATAGAAGTCGCATCCGTTCTCTCTAAGCCATTCTGCCTGTTCTTCGGTTTCTACACCTTCGGCAATTGTCGTCATTTCTAGTTGATGACAGACTGATATGATACTGGCGACGATGACGTTAAACTTCGGTTTGTCAGGTAATGATGCAATAAGAGTTCTGTCAATTTTAACACTGACCAAGGGAATCCGAATGAGGTCATTCAGAGATGAATGATCTGCGCCGAAGTCATCAATCGCCAAAGCAAAACCGGCCCGGTTAAGTTGTTCAATCCGGATCAGGTTTTCCTGTGTATGCCAGATTTGGCTATCACCGGTCAGTCTCAGTTTGATAACGACATTTTTCAGTCGGCCCTGCTCCAGGAGAGCTATAGCCTGATCGCAGAAGTTTGGTATTCTCAGTAGTAACGGCGAAAGTTTCAGTGATACATAGCCCTTATAGCCGTTGATATCCCATTGGGCAGCCTGTTTACACGCCTCTTTTAATACCCATTCACCGATCCATTGAATAGATTCTGATTGTTCTGCAATAGGGATAAATTCTGATGGGTAAAGTAAACCGCGCTCCGGGTGATTCCAACGTATCTGAGCTTCCATTTCAACGATCCTGTTGGTTTGGATATCGACGACTGGCTCGTAGTGGATAACAAACTGATCATCGCCACTGTTGATGGCTTTGCGTAGGCTTTCTTTGGCAAAAAAACTCAGTTGTTGCTGCAGGTCCCAGCTCTTGGAATAGAATTTGTACTGGTTTTTTCCTTTTTGCTTTGCATGATACATGGCCACATCGGCTTTTTTGACCAGCTCATCAATTGCGCCAGCGTCATCAGGATAGTTGGTGATCCCGATGCTGATACCGACCCGAAGATCTTTACCCATTATGTTTGCAGGTTTGGTTAATTGATCAATAATTGATTGGGCTCTGGAAGCAATCTGGTCTGGATGTTCTGCATTCTGCATGATAACGGTAAATTCGTCACCGCCCAGGCGGCAGACCAGATCCTCACCCCGAAAAATGGTCTCCAGACGTCGTGCAACTTCTATCAGCACACCGTCTCCGTGATCATGGCCGAGTGAGTCATTGATATTTTTGAAATCATCAAGATCCAGGAACATGACCACAAACCCGGTCCCTGTTCTGTCTGCCCTATGTTTGGCTTTTTGTAGCCCCCGATAAAACATAGGACGGTTGGCCAAGCCGGTTAGCTTGTCAAAATAGGCCAGATTGTTCAGTTTTCTTTCCAGCGCCTTTCTAGCACTGATGTCAGAAATAACTGCAAAGTACCAATCTTCTTTATAGGCCTGACAGACAAAATGATTAAACCGCAGGCTTATGTGTGTGTCAGGGCCGCGTGGAGCTGCCGCTTCCAAGGTGATATCTCTGTTCCAGGGATAGATAGGTATTGAGGACGTGTGCTGGTTAAAGGAATTTCTGTCTTCACCGGGTATGCCGATCATGCTGCATATCTGATCGAATGATTGATTGATGATCCTATCCGGGTCTATCCGCGTGATTGTCAGGAAGGCGTGGTTGGTATAGGTGGCCCGTAGCTCGGCATTGAAGAGAATTAATGCATCACCGGTCTCTTCGGTGACTTTTGCCAGTAACTGCACCTCCCTTGTTGCCTGTTCCAGATGGTCAGCCATATCGTTTACCGCAGTGGATATGTCGTGAATTTCTCCAATGGATTTGTCAGTATTGTTGCGAGCGCTTAACTCTCCCGCCTTAAGTCGGCCCAGTACTTGTTTTAGTGCTTGGATCTGCAAGCGTGGCTTTCGCATCGCAAATAGCATGGCAGCGAAGGTTATCAGGGTAAGAACTAAGCTGGTCAGGGCTGCATTGGCGTAGTAGTCGGTGATGAGTTGTTGATAATGTCGATCTGACAGTCCGATTGACAAACTCCCCCAGCGAAGTTCGCCCAGAACAATCTGATGGGTGTAGGTAAAAAGCTTCTTTTCGGTATTCCTTTCTGAGCTGTAGATGAGCTCATCAGTTGATTTAGCTGGCTGGTTTAAAGGTACAATGTCCTCCATTGCCCAAGTATTGGATTCTATGACCAGACGCCAGTTCTTTTCATAGGGGGTAATGATAACAAACTTGATATCTTCAGTTTTTCTCAGAATATTGATTGTACTGTCGACGATCGTCCCAAAATCTTCCCGGTACAAAGATTCCGAATTGGCGGCAATGGTGGTATCCACAAAATTGCGTCCCTGAAGCTCCACCATTCGTCTCAATTTGCTATCGTAGACCGGCAAGATCACCGTCAACGAAATAATGTTGAAGAATATCAGAACAGCAACAATACGAGTCCCTAAATAAGTACTGAGGCTTTTGGAATTAATCATCTAATTGACGCTCTTTGTTAAGCGCTTGTATTTGGCTACCAGTTTTCTGACATTTTCCATGTCGTGCCATGTTACTTGATTGACTCTTTCTGCTTTAAATAGCCTCAGTAATGTCATTCCATTGGGCAGTTCGTGGAATCTCAGACTGGCATCCTTCAGGTTTTCTTTTCTCCCGGCCGGGAAGTCCTTCAGGAAAGCATTAACTGTCAGTAGATAGGGGATAGATCTCATAAAGACATTAAGCCGTTTACCGATCTGGGGGTTCAACTCTTGCGCTACCTCGAGGGCACTTTCGGTCACCAGTGCCGCATCCGCTTTGCCGAAGAAAACGTCAACGATAGCCGGATGTGGAGATTCCTTGGGGGTAGTACTACGGAAAAACCCGGTTGATTGTCCAAACCCTGCCTCTAATAGAGCGACGTTAAGAACAATGTTTCCCAAGGTCACATTGCGGCTTGTGGTAAGGCGCTTGCCTTGCAGTGCTTTCCAGTCTCCTGGGGAAATATCTTTGCGGGTGACCAACAGCCAGCGTTGCTTAAGTCGGCCTCGTGTGACAATACTGGATATGGCATCGGGATCAATCAGCCCCTCTATCAACAGCACATCTGGCGCATTGGCAACAATGGCGTCTACCTGACCATTTTCAATGGCTTTTTTCATCATTGAAAAGCTGTCATATATCTTTACGTGGGCCTTTTCGTTGTAGCCACTAAGAATGTTGTCGTACAGGACTTTGAAAGTAATTTCCACATCGACCAGGGGAACATCGAAAGTATTTTCAAGAGCGGCAATTCTGACAATATTAGGCTTATTATCATTATTAGGCTTATTATCATTATTAGGCTGATTATCATTTCCATTGGCAGATGAGCAGAATATTAGCGTCAGGCCCAGCAGGATTCTCCAGCCAACAGATTTTTTTAGCGGGAGAATCATCGAGGATATACTCCGTTGTTCAGTAACTGTCCACCCAATACAAAGTCCAGGTTTGCCGTATACAGCAGTTGGTCGTGTTGTGCTCGGAAAAGATTACTCTTCATGATCGCTTCTTGAAGATGCGCTTCAATCATATCGTCGACAGGGACAGTATTTTGCTGATAGGCCATGACGGACAGCCGTCGATTATCGGCAGCGAAGTCCGCCCCTTTTGCGCCAATATCAGATAGTTTATTGGCTCGGTCTATCTCCAGAAGCAAGCTTTTGACCTGAGCGGCCAAACCTTGTTCCAACAACAACTTTTGTTCCTGTGATCGTGTATGTTTTGCTCGGGCTGCTGATTCTTTATGCCGACTGGAGAAACCATCAAATAAAGGCATATTCAGAGCGATGCCCAGGGTCCAGGAGTTACGGTTGGTACCATTAGTTACACCGCCATCGAATGAGCTTTCAAGGTAGTTGATGCTGGAGGTTAAGGCGATTTTAGGGGAAAAGCTGCTTCTGGCCTCTTCAATACCGGCTTCATTTACCTTTACCGCCAGGTGTAAAATTTCGTTGTCTGGATTGAATCTCATCGCATCGTTAATAGCCTGTTCCAGTGTTGTACTTTTGGCAGCGTGCTGCGGAAACTGCTTGGAGGCCAGAGTGAGTTCTGTATCCCAGTGGATTCCCATACTCTGGGACAGGGCCGCAAGTGTTGCTTTATGGCGGGCTGAAAATTCGGTATGAAAAGACTCGGCAACGGAGACCGCAATCTCTGTGCGAAGATAGTCAATTTTATTTGCTTTTAAAGAGCCCCCTTGATACAGGGCATAGGTCAAATCCCGTGTGACTTTCAACGAATTGAGATGTTCCCAAGCCAGGTCCCGGAGTTTTGCTGTCAAGATCCCTGCGTAGTAGTAGCGTCGGGTATCGTAAATGACTTGAAGGTCCGCTCGCCTGGCGCCGGCTTTAGCAATGTCTACGCCAAACCTTGCTTGCTTACGCAGGCTGTTGCGTTGCCCACCGGTGTATATTGGGTAGGTCAGGTTCAGCGATGCCGTGCCCAGGTCACGGCCAGCCAGTATCATTTGAGATTCGGGCACCCTGGTTGTCAAATTTCCTGCCGGTGTAGGAATCGCTGCCTGCAGACCCGGAAAAGAATAAGTAGTGTCTTCATCCTTTCGTTGCAGCTGAGCTTGGAGGCTGAGACTCGGCCAATAGGCGGAAAGTGCTTGTTGGTATTGTTCTTCAGCGATTGCGATCTCGTAGTGTGAGACCATGCGGATTCTGTTATTACGCAGGGCTGTGGTAATCGCTTGGTCTAAAGTCAGTCTTTTAAAATATTCAGCTGCGGCCTGGCTTGGCAGGGAGAATAGTAAACACAACAATGCAGCAAGTATCTGTGTTTTGGTCTTTCTCATTGTTAATCCCTGAACCCCTAAGTTTATTCGTCCTGAGAGCAAGCACCGTTAGATTCCTTTGAAATTTTGGCGGTGATGAGCCGGTATCCCTGTCTATAAATACGCTTTCATATACTCATTTGGATTCAATTTTTTGAATATACTGTAAAAAACTCAAGTAGTTCACCGCGGAACCTGAATCCAGTCATCGCTTGGGTAGTCTGTTCAGCGGAGCATCAGAGGAGTTTGCGTTGACCATTTCAGAGTAATCCTATGGTGAAATAACCTCCTGAAGGTCGCTGGAGCAAAGCTGTTTGAGTAGAACCCCTGACCACCGGATCGGATAGTGAAGCTTAATGCATATGAGATATTGTCTGTTCTGATACACTCCAGCCGCTGACAATATAAATGAGAGGAAGTGCTTCGTATAAGCCTTCACTGTCTATGTACATGGGTGGCCCTGGTTGCTTATAACGGTTTAGAATTTATCCGGGCGGAGAGTTACCTGAATTAGCGTTTCACGATTCAGTGGCCAGTGCTGGTAATATGTCTGGCTTTCCGCCGGCCTTTTATTGAGTGGGAGGGATGAAACCTTAGTTCCATCATTTTTTTAAAATAAAGATAAAAAGAGGGATAAGTATACTTTAGGGGGAGTAAATATTATTTTTTTCAGTCAGTTAGGTTGATTTAAACAGATAGTTTTTTTCAAAAAACCTGACAGTAATGAGGGCGGATTGAGCAACCAGGTATCAGCGTTAACGATTTTCGACAGACAACCAGAATGCCTGTCATCGTTGCCCTGATCTCTAATTGCTCTGAATGCCAGAGGCAGAGGGCCTGTTTATCGCTTTCCCTAAAACAGAGCCTGCTGGACTCAGGTTCCCAGCGCCAGCAGGCTTTGTTTGACTATTCTTCCCGTCTTTCTACCAGAGTGAGGATATTGTAGATAGCGACCGGGGTATGCTCCTGATTGATTACTTCCACGTCCCAGACTACGACCCCGTTGGGTTTTTCTTCTTCAGTTCGTCGATCTTTTTTGATTTTTTGTTTACAGGTCAGACGTACCTGAATGGTGTCGCCGATAGCAACGGGTTCTACAAAACGCAGATTTTCCATACCATAGTTTGCCAGGACCGGACCGGGAGAAGGTTCGACAAACATTCCAGCGGCAGCAGATATGACGAAATAACCATGGGCGACACGCTTACCAAAGAGGGAATCTTTTGCTGCCAGTTCATCAAAGTGGGCGTAGAAATGATCTCCTGAGACACAACCGAAATTGACGATATCAGCTTCTGTGACGGTTCTGCGGTGGGTGATAAGGGTCTCGCCGATCTGAAGATCTTCGAAGTGTTTTTTAAAGGGATGGACGGGATCTTTGATTTGCCGGGAGCCAGGATTGTACTCGTTAGTGATCGCCGTCAGTGTAGTCGGGTGGCCTTGTATGGCGGTCCGTTGCATGTAGTGTTTGATTGCACGAATTCCTCCCAGCTCTTCTCCACCTCCGGCCCGACCTGGTCCACCGTGTACTAATGTTGGTAAGGGGGAGCCATGGCCGGTAGATTCTTTAGCACAGTCGCTGTTAAGTACCAGCAGTCTGCCATGGTATGCAGCAGAACCCAGTACGATTTGTTTTGCTTCCTGATTGTCACTGGTAACCAGTGATCCAACCAGGCTGCCTCTGCCTAATTTGGCGATGCTGATCGCTTCGTCAGTATCCGTATACCCCATCAGTGTTGAAACGGGGCCGAAGGCCTCGATCGAATGAGGGGCATCAGTACTGAGTGGTTTATCACAATAGAGTAGAGTACTGGGGAAGTAGGCCCCTTTTTCTCTGTCGCCACCCACAATACTGAAGTCCGTTGTTCCCCCATGTACTAGCTCGCAGCAGCCTTTAAGTTGTTCCAAGGTTTGCCACACATCCTTCATCTGAGAACGACCTACCAGTGGGCCCATCCGGACGCCTTCCTGAGCCGGATCTCCTAATGTCATTTTTGACAATCTTGCTTTTAGTGCTTCTGAAACGGCTTCGATACGATTGTTTGGAACGATGGCACGGCGGATAGCGGTACATTTCTGACCCGCTTTAACCGACATTTCTTTAGCCACTTCTTTGATATAGAGGTCGAATTCCGGGGATCCCGGCTCCACCTGTCGGCCGAGGATGCTGCAATTCAGTGAGTCAGCTTCCATGGTAAAGGGAATTGAATGGGTAACAATATTGGGATGACTTCTGAGTTTTTGGCCAGTCGATGCAGAGCCTGTAAAGGTCACCACATCCTGTTCATTCAGGTGATCTAAAAGGTCACCGACACTGCCTGAAATTAACTGGATAGAGCCTTCCGGAAATAATCCGCTGGCAATGATCTCCCTGACAACAGCTTCAGTCAGGTAACTGGATACAGTGGCTGGTTTTACGATGACCGGCATCCCCGCCGCGAGGCTAGGTGCGATCTTTTCTAACATCCCCCAGCAAGGGAAGTTAAAAGCATTGATATGTACAGCGACTCCTTCTTTCGGGACCAGTATATGGCGGCCGATAAAACTGCCTTCAGCAGACAGTCGCTCGGCTTCTCCCTCGACCAGAAACGTTTCGTTGGGAAGTTCCCGCCGAACCAAACTAGAGTAGGTAAACAGCGTACTGATGCCGCCTTCAATATCAATCCAACTATCGATCCGGGTTGCTCCCGTCCATGAGGATATGCGGTAAAACTCTTCCTTTTTTGCCAGTAGATGCTGTGCCAGAGCTTTCAGTCGATTAGCCCTGTCATGAAAGGATAGCTTTCGCAATGCCGGGCCACCCTGTGAGCGGGCATGGGCCAGCGGTTGTGTAAAATCTATGCCACTGCTGGAAACCCAACCCACAGAATCGCCATTGACTGCATTAAATACTTCAACGCCCTGGTCCTGGCCATCAGTCCATTGGCCAGCAATATAGCTTTGTATTTTCATGGTGGGAAAGCCTCATCAGTGCTCTTGTTATTAAGTAGCTGTTATCAACCAGCTGTTATCCAGTACTGCTTTTAAGTCCGTATCTCGGCTGGTTTGCGTCAAGAAATAAAGGCTGTACAGAAAGCCACTTTACTTGCCTTTAAAGAATGCTGGTTGCTTACAAAGAGATACATAAAATTATATTTTTATTAAATTAATGTATCGCATGATATATGTCAATCTATAGAGGCTTAAACGATCCGGGTCTTAAACGAATAGAAGCTTGGGAACCTTCGAATAAGCTCGTCTGGGCTCAGAAAGCCCACGGAGCATACAATGAACTTATCCGCTGTCTCCTTAGAGGGCGTTTTACGATTTTTTGGTTTAACCCGACTGTCTGAAAAGACATACATGTCTTGTGATGTCGACCCTATTTAGTGACTGAACAAATCTTCGTGGTTGGTATGAAAAAGTCATTTCTACAACCTGCCCAGCTATTGCAGGCGCTTCCAGGCCAACTCGGATCGATAACGAACCCTGTTTGAGAGTATTTTGTTATGTCAGTAATCTGGGGTGCTAAAGGCTAATGCCAGGTTGTCTGGATATATGTCATCCTGCTCAGGTTTCTTAGCCACAGAACTTGAAGGTTAAATAATAATTCTGTTGATAAACTTGAGTAAGATATGGATTCCGAAAAAGGTTAATTTACCGCTATGCTTAATCATCTTTTTCATCTTTCGCCTGACAGCGAATCATCTTTACAACAACAGGTTAGAGAACAAATTTCGGCTGCAATACTGGATGGGCATATCCCGGTTGATACTCCATTGCCCTCAACTCGAAAGCTGGCTGAAATCTTGAGTGTTTCTCGAAATACAGTGATTTTGGCTTACCAACAACTGATGGATGATGGTTATCTGGTTTCCAGAGAACGAGCCGGTTTCTATGTCAATGAGGACATACTCAAAGGCAATATCCGTGATGACGTGAAAGTCTGCGCGCAGCCCAACGCTGCGCCTGATTGGAGCCAGCACCTTAAGTCGCGGCCAACCTTAAGGAAGTTAAATAAGGTACAGAACTGGCATGCCTATCCATATCCCTTCATCTACGGCCAGTTGGACCCGGGCATGTTTCCAACTAACCATTGGCGCGAATGCAGTCGCGATGCTGGTAGCGTGCAGGCTATCCGCGATTGGGCTTGTGATTCCTACGATGATGATGACCCGCTGCTTATCGAGCAGATACATTCTCGCATATTGCCGCGTCGGGGCGTCTGGGCAGATCCAGAAGAAATCCTGGTTACTGTCGGAGCCCAGCATGCACTGTATATGGTTTTGCGGTTGCTACTGAATCCCACTACGACCATGGGCCTGGAAGACCCAGGCTACCCTGATGTGAAGAGAATTGCTGATTGTACCGGGACTGCCACCAAAGCGTTGCGAGTGGATCAGGAGGGGTTGGTGGTGGATGTTCAACTGGATGATTGTGATGTGGTTTTTGCCACTCCAAGTCATCACTTTCCCACCACAGTCACGATGCCACTGGATCGTCGGGTTGCTCTTTTAGACAAGGCTGCGGAGAAAGACTTTCTTATTATTGAAGATGACTACGAATGCGAGACCAGCTTTGCAGAAAAGCCAACCCCGGCTCTTAAAAGCCTTGATCGTAGTGATCGAGTGATTTATCTGGCGAGTTTATCCAAGACGCTCGCTCCAGGACTCCGGCTCGGATACTTAGTTGCTCCTCGTGAACTGATTCAGGAAGTGCGAGAGTTTCGACGTATGATGATGAGACATCCGCCAATGAATAATCAGCGGGTCATCGGGTTATTTCTGTCCAGAGGTTACCATGACTCTCAGATTCGCAGTTTGGTACAACTTTATGAAGAACGCTGGAAAGTACTGGGAGATGCTCTTCAGGATTGTCTTCCAGAATCATCAAAACCACCTGTTTTTGGCGGTTCTTCCTATTGGGTGAAAGGGCCGGAAGGCCTGGATGCCCGGCAATTAAAAATTCGCGCATTGGAGCGGGGGGTCGTAATTGAGTCTGCCGACATCTATTTTCACAGCGAAACCCCGCCGCTTAATTATTTCAGATTAGGCTATTCCTCCATTGCCACCGAGCGTATACGACCCGGTATTGACCGACTTGCGCAGATCATTTCGGAGCTGACCTGATCAGCGTCGCAATTATCGTCTTTTTGACATATAGCAATGCTGATGACCTATGCTAATTAACGACCATATTCAAGACTTTTAATGTGCTGAGACCTCGGTATAATGCGCGCCCTGTATCCTTCATTGTCTCTGAAGGTGCGTCAAATATGCAGTATCCAATCCATGGGCTTGATCTAGGTGAATAGTTTTTTATTATCAGTCTGTTACGCTATTCGTTAAGCCTTGCGTCGCGAGCTTCCAAGCAAAAATTTTGAATTACATATAGGTTATTTGTGGTCGTTTTTAAGATCCTGAACAAGGTTACGGGAAAAAATTATGTTGGTTCCTGTCGCGGTGATATTTTTGAGCGCTGGGAACTGTATGCCAGAGCAGCAGATGCCGGGCTGGATTTTCCTCTTTATAAAGACATCAGAGAGCATGGAGAAAGCCAGTTTTCCATCACTGAGTTGGACTTTGTTGAAGACAGAGAAGAGCTAAAAGAGATTGAGCTCTTCCATACGATTGAGTTGTCGGCCCGTTCATTGCGTTCTTATAAGTTTGGTCTTAAAGATTCAGTGGTAAAACGCTGTACTAAGACACAGCTCGATAAAGCCTGGCAGAAAGAAATGTCGGAACAGGCTCGAGCAGAAGCTGAAAAAGCCGCTGAGGTCCGTTCTCAGTCAAGCAAATCAGCAAATGAGGTGTCGCCATTTTCATCATCACTGGCAAAACCGCTTGAGACAAAACCTGTCTCAGCTGATGCGAAAGAACACAACGCTCATGGAAACAATCGTACTAATATTGACGATTTGATGACCAGCAGAGCTTCTTCGTCGGTTTCAGCATCAGTACTGGCAGTGGCTCAAAAGCGCCATCAGAGCGCCGAAAAAGTTAAGTCGACATTCAGTCAAAAATTAGCATCAGGCAGTTTATCTGAGACAAAGGCCGAGACCGCATCCTCAGGAATTAAGACAAGCGCGAGCCATCCGTTATCGGCAGATTTGGCTAAAATGGTTTCTTTAGCGGACAGTCAAACAGCAAACTCTCGACCATTGGATAGCCGCTCCAAGTCTGTCGCTGGTTCTCAAGATGATGTTGCTGGTTCGCAAGGTGATACCACTGGTTCTCAAGATAATGTCACTGGGGCTCAAAACAGGGGCTTTGGTAATCAAAAAGCAGTTGTCAGTCAGCGAAGTCATGGTGGTGATCAGGCGTCGATTGACAATGATCAGCAAGAAAGAGAAAAGTCTGTTTTGGCTGATGGCATTAGTTTGCTGGTCCGTACTTTGGGAAGTGCGGAGCAGTTAAGTGGGTTACAGCAACAAACACAGCAACATGTGAATACGGTTGCTGAGGCTTTGACAGAATCCGCAAGGACGCTCAATCAGCTACAGATTCGGCAACAACATGCCGCTCTCAAAGCTCAGGAGGCCGCTCAAGCTGTTGAAGCTTCCCTGGCGGCTAATGAGGCTTTGACCGTTGCCCATCAACAAGCTCTGGATTGTTCAGATGCGGTACTATCTGTATTAAAGGAGAGTAGTAGCGCAGGGGAGAATCTGACCCTGCTGCAAAACGAACTCAAGGAACTGCTCGGGCGGTTGAAGGAGGATTCTCGCGCAACAACGGTGCCAGCGATTGCTTCTCGCAGGAATGCTGAAGAGAAAAAGAAAGTTGCTGGACAGTATGCTTCTTTTGGCGACAAGGCCAAGATGGGTTTTGGCAAAAGGGCTCCGGCAGAGCTTGCTCCAAGGGGGAAAGCGACAAAGCGAGCAGCTGGCGTTACTCCATCGGAGTCGAGCGGAGCGGTCCCAAATTATCCCCGTGTTGCTGAAAATACCGGGCATGACGAATCTGTTCTATCACAAAGAGAAGATTTGACTGCACGGAAAGATATTGAAAATGCTGAGCTGAGCTCCCGTGAGAAGATTATTGAGATTGAGTCTTCCAAGTTAGTTAACAGGCTGAAACAACTCGATACACTTATCCAAAAAGCGGAACCTGTTGCAGCGGATGTAAAGGCCAAACCTTTGCTGGTGAGAGCCAGTAGCGAGCAGATGACACCAGTCGTAGAGACGGACTTGACTGAGGACGTTCGGTCAACGCTATCCGGCAATAGGGTAGCTGATCGGCCGGTTGCAGATGATAAAGTCGAAGCTGTCGTGTCTTCAGTGGATCAGGAGGTTGTTGCTATGCCTCCTGCCCGGGCCTGGGTGGCACCAGAGGATAAGGGACAGCCCGAAGCCTGCTTGGTGAAAAAAGAAATGGGTGATGCCACGGTTATTCGCCGTCGCTCAAAACGGATAAAGCTCGCTTCAGCTCAATCCAACGCTGGAAGAGATTATCAGGAACGGCGCTATCCGAGTGTCAGTTCAATGAATATTTCCCCATCAAAAACTCAACGTCAGATACCGAGTCGCAAAAAACTCAGTATAAGAGGGCGTTAGAGCAGCTAGCTCGCCTGGGTCATTCATAGAATAACCCAGGCGGGGGCTTTCTATACTTTGAACTTTCCTACCTGACCGTGCATGTCTGCCGAAAGCCCATGCAACAAGCGTGACCGCTCCATTTCTTCCTCGGCATCATGCGCCATTTTGTCAGCAATGTCTTTGATGCGGCTGGTATTTTCTGCGACACCAGCGCTGACGGAACTCTGTTGTTCAGTCGCTACTGCTATCTGTGCAGCCATATCTCGAATATTATCAACCGAAGAGGTTATTTGAACTAAAGAGTTATACGCTTCGCTGGATTCGGTGACAGAGCTGTCGGCTATCTGCTGGCTTCCTTTCATGATATCCACGGCTCGCTTAGCTGACTCCTGCAGAGAAGTAATCATTTGCTGAATTTCTTCCGTGGACCTATGGGTTTTTTTGGACAGCCCCCTGACTTCATCAGCCACGACCGCAAACCCTCGTCCCTGATCTCCTGCTCGGGCCGCCTCGATAGCAGCATTTAATGCCAGCAGGTTGGTTTGCTCAGAAATGCTCTGAATTGTTGTTAAGATTGAATTGACCTGTTGCGCGTTACCGTTGAGCTGATCAATCACTTCGGCGGCAGAACTGACTTCAGTGGCAAGGTTACCGATAGTATCCCTGACCCGCATGACAACCCCTTTACCCTGCTCACTGAACTCGGTACTTTCACTGGCAGCCTGTGCAGCCTGCTGAGCATTGGAAGCAATTTCGTTAGTGGCAGATGACATCTGCTCGATACAGGTGGCAACTTGGGTTATCTGTTCGAGCTGTTCCCGGACTTCGCCTAAAGATATCTGTGCTCTTTCGGATGTCTCAATTGAAACTTCATTGAGCTTTCCCGACATTCCGACAACGTCGCCGATAATGGCTTGCAGCTTGATTACAAAGCAATTAAATGAAGAGGCCAACAGACCGACTTCATCCTTGGATTCCACATCCAGTCGTGCAGTTAAGTCTCCTTGCCCGTCAGAAATACTTTTTAGCATCTGGACCACTTTCTGAATGGGTCGGGTAATCAGATTTGCGAAAATTCCTCCGAAAAAGGTAATTGCTATCATTAACGCTGCAGAAATGATTACCGCTAATAAAGCCTGCTGATTGGCTGCTCCATAAACTTCACTCGTTGGGACTAAAGCAACAAATCGCCAGCCAAGGGATTCCGACTTGAAAACAACAGCAAAATAGGTACTACCTTCACGTTCTATGGTAAACAGGCCCTGTGTACCATTTTCGAGAGACTGGTACAGCGGAGAGTCTATATCGGCAACCTTTTTAAAATTATTGGCAGGTTTAAAAGGATCTACCAGAACGGTGTCATTGTCTTCAATCAGTAACACATAGCCCTGCTCACCAATCTTAATTTTCTGTACGATATCTGTCAGTTGTTTCACCGAGACATCCATCGACTGGACCCCGATAATTTTTCCTTTGGTGTTGGTCACTGTTCTTGCCGTACCTACATAGGTTGCGTCATCACCTTTCCAGTAATAAGCATCGGTGCGCACGGCTTTGCCCGGGTTGTTCATTGCTTTTTGGTACCAGGGACGAGTTCGAGGATCATAGGCGTCACTAAAACCCGTATCTGGCCATTGCACATAACCGCCGTCTTCACGGCCGCTATAAACATAAGCAAGACCAGGGTGAGATTTTCCGAACTGATCAAAAACCTGATACAGTTCGGCTTCTTTTCCACCTTTATCCTTGTGGCTGCTGAAGTTGCCGGGGCCGGCTACGAAATTACTTAAGGTAAAACTATCGTCATTGACCAGCGGATTATTGGAAAGATAAGTTACGTTATCGGCAATCGCTTTGAAGAATATGTTGAAGGCATTGTCTATTTGGGCAATTTCTCGTTGGCTGCTGAGTTCGAAGCTTTCTAATGCCAGCTGTCTGGCATTGATAACCGAATAACTGGAAATCACCAGAATAGGAATGGCGGCAGATATAGTGATAACCAAAAGTAGTTTTGTTCTTATATTCATTGATGGCCCCAATAGAACTCGTTGATTTAGGGATATTAAGTTCCATGGGGATACTGCAGACTGTAGAGTGGATATAAGGAAGACAGCACAGCTAACGACTGGTCCTTTTCAACTGGTCTGATCTTTCTTATTCGAAAGAGACAGCCGATGGCCATTCTAGAGCCCACTCCCTGGAGCTTGTTCAGAGCTTCCTTAGCAGAAAGTGTAGTGTATCTTTTCTAATATCTATTTGTATGTCCCGTCACAAAGAATCCTTATCATATTAGTACAGATGTCGTTAACAGGCCTGAATTCAGAGAAATTGAAAAACCAGGCCTGACTGATGACTGCGCAGAGAAGCGAAGTGCTCAGGCCCTGTGCAGTTATTCCACCGCAACCTTAATAGTAGGTTTGTGATTAATGGGGAAGTTCATGGAACGAGCTATAAAGCACATTTTATTGGCTTCATGGTGCAGTTCATAAGCTTTCTGACTATCCGATTGAGTGCTAACGGTAACCTGAGGATTCAGGGTTGCTGAGGAAAACTGTCCACTGCCGTCGGCATTCATCGTCATGGTTGCAACGGCAGGATCCTCGTAGGTTGTCACTACAATCTTGTTTACCGAACACAGATGCAGATACCAGAGCATGTGACAGGATGAAATAGATGCCAGTAGCATGTCCTCAGGGTTGTGCCTTGTGCTATCCCCTCTAAATGCCGGATCAGAGGATCCTGACAATGTTGGTTTACCTTCTATCCTAATATCGTAACTACGATCATAGCGTTTATAGTTTTGGGTTCCTGAGCCCTTATTTCCGGTCCAGGTTAGTAGGGATTTATAGTGATGCTTGGCCGCCACAGGGTATCTCCACAGGATAAATTCGATGCAGTCAGCCCATAATACGAAAAATACCTAAATAAAAGAATATATTAGAGTCTATGGGTTAGCTGGAATGGTAATAACTGGGGGGCTCCGATAGAGTTGTTTGCGGGCTCCCTAATTTTCTTCCCCAAACCAGGCTGCCATTTTTGCAGTTTCTGCATTGGCAAATTGAGAAATAAGCTGGCGCATCCAGATGTTGCCCGGGTCTCTGTCCTGACGGGAATGCCATAGCAGAGATATGGGGACCGGTTCAATTTCAAAGGACAGGGGCACAAGGACCAGTTCTTTAGCGCGGATTGCCCTGGCAACAACGGATTGGGGGGTGACACAGACCAGATTACTGTCTTTTAGAATCGGCGGGATCAGTGAGAAATAGTTGATGGTCATGGCTATGCGTCTTTTCAGCCCTTGTTGTGCCAGGATGTTGTCAACGATTCCCTGAGCTTCCCCGGATAAAGAAACCATCAGATGATCAGCCTGCAGGTATTGATCCAGAGGAAGGATCCCGTTTGAATCAAGAGAGTGTAATAAGGGGTGGTCAGTTCGAACGACACAAACCAGCCTGTTGCTAAACAGCCAGGAAGACCGTATCTGCTTATGGTGACCTTCATAGTAGTGAACTGCCAGATCTATTGAGGCATCCAGCAGCAGCTCTTCTGTATTGCGGTGAGTAGGGACAGAATGGATAGAAATATTAGGTGCCTGGGTTTCCATTACCCGCCGTAGGGGGAGCCATATCATATCGACCGGGTGTTCAGGAACTCCAACCCGAAAGACCCGCTCGGAGCTTGCTGGATCAAAACTGCTTTCAGAGGTTACCTGACGTATTTCAAGCAATGGGTTGCGTATATGCTGCCATAGATTTTCTGCATAAGGGGTTGGACGAATACCGCGTCCCTGTTTAACAAACAGCGGATCTTTCCATACCAGGCGCATACGTGCGACAGCATTGGAGACAGCGGGCTGGGTCATACCAATTCTGTTGGCCGCATTGGTGATCGATTGCTCGGTCATAATTGCATCAAAAACCACCAGAAGATTTAGATCTACATTTGACATGGATATGCCCAACTCATTCAGAATCAGTATGAATCTTATATAAACAATAAATTATACATATGATAAGAGTTTTCTTATCGTTGTTTCAACGAGGTTTCCAGAACGTTTCTGAAACCTGTTTTGACAATGGAGAAGATAATGAAAGCCTGGAAAGTAATTCCAAACGAAACCAAATTGGATCTTCAATCACAGGACGTTAGCTTAAGAGATCCTGCGGAAGGTGAGGTTCGTGTTCGCATTCACGCAACGTCTTTGAATAAGCGTGATCTGATGGTTGCCAACGGCACCTACCCAGGAGTAAAGGAAGGTGGTCTGGTGCCATTGTCTGATGGTGCAGGAGAAGTTGTTGCGTTGGGAGAAGGTGTTGATAGCCTTGAGCTGGGAGATCGCGTGGCAAACCTGTTCTGGCGTGATTGGATCGAAGGCCATTTGGCCGCTGACAGCATCGCCATGGGGGCCAGTGTTGATGGAGTTCTTTCAGAAGAAATTGTTTTGCCAGCCCACGCGTTGATCAAGATTCCGGATTTTCTGAGTTTTGAAGAGGCAGCGACTTTACCCTGTGCGGCTCTGACTGCCTGGAATGCCCTGATGGAGACCGGAAATCTTAAACCGGGCCAGACAGTTCTGACACTGGGAACCGGTGGTGTTTCTCTCTTTGCGCTGCAGTTTGCCAAAGCGGCGGGTGCTACTGTAATCATTACCTCCAGTCGTGATGAGAAACTGGCCCGTGCGAAGGCAATGGGCGCAGACATGGTGATCAACTACCGAATCACACCTGACTGGGCAGCAGAAGTTCAACGCCTGACCGATGGCAAGGGGGCTGACGTGGTTATTGAAACGGGAGGGCCAGGAACCCTAAACCAGTCCCTGGAAGCAGCAGCCTTCGGCGGTCAAGTGACCATGATCGGAGTTCAGGCCGGTGTTAGTGAAAACATCTCGCCTCTACCCATTTTATTTAAAAAGCTACGTTTGCAAGGAATTATGGTTGGCAATAAGAAAATGTTTGAGAATATGCTGGCTCAGATTATCAGACATAAGATCAGACCCATTGTTGATCAGGTATTTAGCTTTGAAGATACAGCCAAAGCGTTTAAGACAATGGAGGCTGCAAACCATTTTGGAAAGATTGCAATCCTGAGCTAGATTACATAATTATTGACAGGGGCCATGGAGCACTAAATAGTGATGGTTGGATTATCATTTACTGTGGCCCACCTCTTTTCTCGATTGTTTCTCACTTCAATCGTGACGTATTGTGACGCCGCTGGAAAGAGGTGGACCATCCCATTATGTTAAACTAAAAAAATTTACCATTGTGCAACTTTTCTTCGGATGTCACCTTTCAAAATAGCTGGCATCAGATTTTCTTCAATATTGTCTTCAGCCTTAATTTTCTTTATAAATTCAGCATAATCCTCACGCACTTTAGGAGATTGAACATAACGCCTTAACCCTTCACCTGGGTTATACAGCACTGAATGCATATCAGGTCTGCCATCTTCTCTTGGTTTACGGGGGAGCAGACTGTCAATATGTTTTTTGGCTTCGATACCATCATGTTCTTTACCCTTTGCATAAATACCTTCCATTTTAGAAAGAGAAAATTGTGCACTTTTATTTCCCTTCAAAAACGTTTCAACAGGTAATAATTTCTTATGTTTCTGTTCCTCATAGACAATATACTTTCCCATGCCAAGCATTTCTGACATTGATTGATCACCTGTGGTCAATACAGTATCTTCAGAGAAGTACGCATGTTTTTGAAAACTCTTTGCATCCAGGTTTCCAGTTTTTATCACTATATTAGGACCGTCACTCTTATCGTTTATAGAAGTGCTACCCAACTTTTTTCCGCTCATATCTTCAATGGTTAGATTATTACAACCAGTGGTTTCTAAAAACGTTTTCCATTCTGGGTTTTTTGCGTATTCATCAAAAAACCGTGAAATTTTTCCAGGAAATACAAATGTAAAGTCCGAATTGTCTTGTGGAGGTTTTAAATTATGAGCTTGAATTACATCTCTCATAAAGTTCATTTGTGCATTCGGACTTTGTGAATAACCAAAGAAATAGCTACCGGAAATAGGTCTTTCAGACTTGTCGAAATTATTATCAGATAAAAACATACCTACATTATTTCGACCTGCTCCTGAGCGTAAAATTTCTGTATTACTATCGATGACTTTGGCTTCTGAATTCATCCTTGAATACTCAGTGACACCCAAGAACGGTGTTTTTTCATCCAGCCCAAAAAATTTTCTTATGTGTCCCGGGTCAAACATAGAAGCATCTTCTGCTTTGTATTGGCTTCTGGCTGGAACCATAAGAATTAGATCAGGATTAAACGAATTAGCGTCTTCTTTTTTTATGATGCTAATATCCTTATACTGTTTTGATATTATACTCAAATCCAGTGAATCTTCAGAACCGTACTTTCTTATAACGACTGATACATTATCATTTCCAAGTTTCTTTGCTAGGGAAGCTGCCGTTTTCATACCCAAAGAAATATCGCCTCCACCACTAATGTTACCGATATTCACTAATACTTTTCTATTTTCTACAAAAGGTTTTTCTGGGAACCTGTTATCAAACTTTGGATCAATCTCGTTGATACTATCGGAGAAACCTACGACGCCAAGTAATATGTTTTCCTTTATGATTTTTTCATCTTTACTTAGCTTCCGGCCGTTTGGTACATCTTGATCGACCATGGATATCAATTTATTTATTAGCGAAAATTTATCTTTCTCCGGAATGTCACTTGAGTGTATTCTTGACAAAATATTTTCAGAAACAAGAAGTTTGGATACTGCTACCTTTTCCTCAAGGCCATGTATAGCTGGATAGTAGTTAAGGAAAGAAGCTATTTTTATATTAATATCCGGATGAGTACTGTTATCTGTAATAATTCGAAGCGAGTTTATGAAGTTTTCACGGTTAAATGTACTGTTTGATTTTGGATTCATATATTGAAATTGACCGGGCTTCTGTCCCGTTGAATCAAGACTAATATCAGGGGTAATTGATTTTTCTCTCAACGCTTTGTGTGAAGCTGTGACAGCATCGTATTGTGCTTTATCTTCGGCACGCACGACGCTTTCGGGAGGGGAGCCATTTCCACTGGGATTGTGACCGGAATTACGTTCGGCACGTCGTAAAACGGAAGTTTCATAATCTACATCGACCTGAACGTATACATGCTCATTTGAATCTATTAGGTGGGGAGTGGAAATACCTTCAATGATATATGTTTGACTGGCCGGTACCTTAACTTCTTTGTAAGGCCCTTCCGTATTCCTCATGCCTCGAGGATAGGGATCGCTATCAAGCTTTGCGTCTTCCCGATAGGTTGAAGGTATTGAGTACACATATTCTTCACCTTTCTTTACGGCATCCATCAGTTTTCCTAATTCTTCCTTGTTATAAGCATCGGGATGGCCATGAACAACCGGCCAGTCACTCACAGGTTTGCCTTTGTTTTCAGGGTGATTACTGAGTTCGGGAAATGATTTTAAAAAGTGATCGGTTTTAACTGTTGGTATTTCTTTGTCTGTTAATGCTTTAAGGGCAGTTGATAAGGTTGATTTTCCTGATGCAGATGGACCAGATAAAAAGACTATGCTTGGCTTACCTTCTTGTTTTTTCGCGTTTACAGTATCTTGCAAAATTTCCTTTAATTCTCCAATGCCAATAACTGTTTTTTCTTGCTCAGTTGATGTCTTAACTTGAGATTTTCCATCGATTTTTGGAGTGGACATTGTCGCCATGGCTTTAGTCGCACTTTTGGCTTGTTCAGGGGTATCACCATTGACGAAGCCTGCAGGAAATTTGAAATGTGAATACATCGCTTTCCAAAAATTATCATTGACAGGATTTTTTTTATCCCAAATTCTATTCATCAAGGAATCAACATCTTGGCGAGGTTCACCTAGAGTTTTTGATATATGACCCCTTAGGGCATTCGGACCAGTCGTCTCAAGCGTACTTTTATTTGGACGGTCAAAATAGCGGCTACCTCTAAACGTATTGCCTTTCATCTCGCTGTAGTTATCGCCAATTTCTTGAATGAGAGTGTTAAGCATTTTGCTATTAGGATGACTAGCGAGCAGTGCATTACCAATATAGGGAGTGCTGTTATCTTTTTCATCTGCTTTAGCTTCACCAATATCGACGAGCAAGAGATCAGGATGACATAGCAACTTTTTCTTATCTAGCGGCTTAATACATTCGAAATCCAGATCGACATAAACTCCAGCATATTCAGAGTCATTGAGTATTTCATAACGAGCAAGATCTGAAGCAGCGGGATAGGCACCACCACGACCTATCATTTCATGAGAGTAAGCCGCATAATTGACAAGTCTTATATTGCTGGTACTACTTAGATCTCGCACTTTTATATTCTTGAACTCACTTAATTTTTCAGACAAATCATCTAGAGTTTTAACATCACGTACCTTTGAATCTTTAGTATCCCATTGCCTTACCGTGTGATCTAAAATGGCCCTGTCTGCTAAACGAAATTTTTCATCATTGGGGCCTGTTACAGTCTCAAATGATTGAAGTGCCTTTTTTGCATTAATGCGATTTACCTTAGGTGCATCACCCAGTACTTTACTTTTCCAATCACTATAATCATCACCGTCTAATGCTTTATTAAGTTCTTTTATTGCTATTGCCTGATGGGATTCATCAGGCAAATGATTCATGCTTGTCTTTAACTGATTAAATAGTCCTCGAAGAACCATTTCTTGATTACTTGATTTTACATCCGATAATAGTTCATTAACCTCATTTTTTACTTCTTTATGACCAGCGTGTGTAGTAAGGTTTTTTGAATCAACCCAAAAATTGAGATTGAAATCCGGATTCTTCTTTGCCCAATCTTTTACATATTTTAACTGCTCCTCTTGTGGCTCAGAAGCCACCCAAATCATATTAATATTGTTAGGTATCTCTCGAAAGTCACTTTTCTTGTACTCTGTCTCAAAGCAATTCTGTGTTTTTACAGCTGGCGCTAAGTTCTGCATTCTTGCATGATTAATGGGGGTTGATTCTGACGATATATGCATAATGTCCTCTCTAGGAAACCTGTTGTTGAGTCTTGAAATCCCGGTGCTTCTCTTGTCTTGCGCCAATTACAGCCGAATTTGGCCAATATTTGATCGTTTTCTTCCGCTGTATGCCGTTTACCGGTCATGCCGGCGCACTCATTCTATCTATGCCGCACGTAGCATTTGGTCTTTTCCCTGTTTTATCTACTGATATTTAAAATAGTAATTATGCTAATTAAGTCGTTTATTTCTTTTTCTAGTTCCAATAGATTAGTCATTAAGATGAATTATTTTTGGATTAAGTCAGGATTGTTAACAACGATTCATGAACAGTTCAAAGTTCAACTGTCATTTGACATATAAAAGTAGGGTTGGACCAGGGATGGGCAGTCTTTTCGGATGATAATCTGTCAGTTCGGATTTACCAAAGCCCTTTAACTGGGCCAAATGAAGTACGGCGGTAATATGACCAATATTATTGGAATGAATCAGTTGTAGCGAGAATAAGACTGCTTTTTCAGCTTACTGTGGAATATATTTTGAGGTTGATGCATTTGGCCAGCATCCAAAGTTATTAGAGAAGATATAGCCAGATTACCTGAATGGGAGGCATTTAAAGAGAAAGAATTAGCTTAATCTAGCATCTCCGAATAATTTTAATCAAAAGCGCATATCGGTATCGATTTTTAAGTTAATGATATTAATCAGAGGGGCTTAAAAAGGTCAGAAAGTATAAAAATAAGGAAATATAAAGGTTTTGATAATTGGATTGAATGTTAGATTTCTTAGTGAAAGGGCGTGGTGTTAATCCAGCGCCCTTGAAAAATATCACTTATACAGCCAGCCTACTTAGGTTCCTTAGCTTGCTAAAGCCTGTTTGATATAAAGCTGGCGCAAGCGTTGTGTCAATGGACCCGGTTTACCGCTACCTATCGACGTACCGTCAAGGGAAATAACGGGCAGGACAAAGGTGGTCGCTGAAGTAATAAATGCTTCAGCAGCCGCTTTTGCTTCTGCAAGGGTAAAGGGGCGTTCTTCTACTTTTATGTCTGCTTCCTGTGCCAGTTGCAGGACTGAGCGTCGGGTAATTCCATGGAGAATTTCATTACCCAGATTACGAGTTACCAAAGTGCCATCTTTAGTGATGATATGGGCATTGTTGGAACTGCCTTCGGTGACAAAGCCATCTTCGTATAGCCAGGCTTCATCGGCTCCAGCAGCTATAGCAGCTTGCTTGGCCAGGGTCGGTGCCAGTAGACCAACGGTCTTGATATCACGTCGCTGCCAACGAATATCTTCTACTGAAATGACAGCTAGCCCCCGTTCTGCTGCCGGGTTATTAATCAGATTTTTTGCCTGTGTAAACATTACCAATGATGGTATGGCCTTATCCGGGAAGGCGAAGTCACGATCAGCCGCGCCTCGAGTCACCTGTAAGTAGAGGGCTCCCTCGATCAAACCGTTGCGCTTAATCAACTCTTCCTGAATGGCGACAATCTCTTTCGCAGAAGCAGGACTGGTCATCTCCAGCTCGTTCATTGAGCGCTGCAAGCGAGCCAGGTGTGCTTCGTTTTCAATCAACCGGCCCTCAAGGACGGTGGAGACTTCATAGACTCCGTCGGCAAAAAGAAAGCCTCGATCAAATACGGAAATCCTGGCATCTTCTTCGGGAAGAAAAGATCCGTTCACGTAAACTGTTCTGCTCATATTTCCCAATCCTTATCCCCAAAGTTCTTTTTGAGGTGCGGCAATTTCAACACCTTTGAACACCAGTCCGGGTTCACAGTCTCTGGCTAACAACAAAGGAGCGTCCAGATCGACCACCTTGCAGCCCTGAGCGACGACCATCGCAGGTGCCATGGCGAGTGATGACCCGAGCATACAGCCTGCCATAATATCAAAACCGAGATCTTCTGCTTCCTTTTTCATTGCCAGGGCTTCGGTCAACCCGCCTGTTTTATCCAGTTTTATATTGATCATGTCGTATTTTCCCACCAGCTTAGCAAGGGAATTACGGTCATGGCAGGATTCATCAGCGCAAATTGCGATGGGGCGCTCCAGCTCAGTAAGTATTTCATCGTTGTCGGCCGGGAAGGGCTGTTCGATCATCTCCACTCCCAGTTTAACCAGTACCGGTATCAGGGTTTGATAGATATCTTTACTCCAGGCCTCATTCGCATCGACGACAATACGGGCATCTGGTGAGCCTCTGCGAACGGCGGCTACCCGTTCAAGATCTCCTTTGCCGCCGAGTTTGAGTTTAAGAATCGGTTTATCGCTATGCTCTCGGGTATTGCTTTCCATGGCCTCTGGAGTGTCAAGAGAGATGGTGTAGACCGTGGTCGCAGGGCTCATTGTTACGCCAGCCAGCTCCCAGGCCCGCTTCCCTGATTTTTTTGCCTCCAGATCCCACAACGCCGCATCGACTGCATTACGGGCAGCTCCTGGAGCCATGGCTGTCTGTAGTTCTGTTCGGTTCATCCCGGATTCAAGTGCTGATTGAATTGATTGAATCTGTTCGGTAACAGAATCTACGGTTTCACCATAGCGAAGGTAAGGAACACATTCGCCTTGGGCATGGATACCATTCTCCTCTATCCGAACATTAAGTACGATCGCTTCGGTCCGTGATCCTCGAGAAATAGTAAAGGCACCTCTTATCGGCCAGGCTGCGGATGAGATAGATATCTTGCGGCTCATAATAGATTATCCACAATACGCGCAACACCAGTACGCACCGGATCCACCGTCGGCAGATCGAATTCCTGTTCTATTTTGCTGAGATATGCCATAGCCTCATCGTCACTGAGGTTGGAAGTATTAATGGCAATGCCGACGAATCTGGCGTCCTTATTGGTCAAGCTTGCGGCCCGGAGGTTTGCTTCCATACATTCTTTTATTGATGGTAAAGGAAAATCGGGCAGTCCTCGCATATGAGTCCGTGTTGGCTCATGGCAAAGAACAAGCGCATCTGCTTGCGAACCATGCAGCAGACCCAGAGATACACCGGCGAAAGACGCATGGTAGAGGGACCCTTGCCCTTCGATGATATCCCAGTGATCTTCTGTGTTTTCTGGTGCATGAAACTCAACCGAACCGGAGATAAAGTCTGCTGCAACAGCATCAATCGAGACCCCGTCACCGGTGATCAGAATACCTGTCTGGCCAGTTGCTCGAAAATCAGCATTGACTCCCCGCTGACGCAATTCCTTTTCGATTGCAAGGGTTGTGTACATTTTTCCGCAGGAGCAATCTGTTCCAACTGCCAGTAACCGTTTACCACAGCGAGCTGTGCCACTGGCAACAGGATAGCTTCTGGTTGGGTGGCGTACATCATGTATCTGACGGCCCAAGCGCTTAGCAGCTTCTGCCAGTTCAGGGATATCGGCAAGTTTATTATGCAGACCTGCAGCTAAATCCAGGCCTGATTCCATTGCTTCAATCAGGGCTTCCACCCAGCTGGAATCAATAACCCCACCACGATTGGCGACCCCGACAACCAGACTTTTTGCGCCTTGGGCTGCTGCTTCGTTCGGTGTCATGTCTGTTAACCCCAAGTCAGCATTACAACCCTCTAATCGCAATTGACCAACGCAGTTCTCCGGACGCCAGTCACGGATACCCTGTGCAACCTTTGCTGCCAGCGGGTCTGCGGCGTTCCCGAGAAAAAGAAGATAGGGCGTTTTGATACTCATAGGGTGACTCCTGAATGTTAGCCTTTCCGGGATATCTTTTATGTCTGTTCAGCTGCTGATTGAGGCAGGACATCAGATACCGAGCAATTTTGACAAATATCTTTTCGAAATAGTTACGAAATATAGACTCTAACAAGAATCAAAATAGGATATATTATGAATAAATTAGATTATTTAAGGAAAATATTCGATGGATAGGATTGATAGGAAAATTCTTACCGAATTACAGCAAGATTGTCGAATATCGATATCTGCCTTGTCTGATAAGGTGGGTTTGTCATCATCAGCATGCCACCGACGGGTGAAACTGCTGGAGACTGGCGGTCAAATTTCAGGGTATGTAGCGCGACTGGACCCTAAGGCTTTGGGTTATACGATTGAGATATTCGTTGAGATTACGCTTAATTCTCAGAGTGAAGATGCTCTGGAAATGTTTGAAGCGGCGGTAATGCAGACATCCGAAATATCAGAATGTCATCTTATGGCGGGGCAGGCCGATTATTTACTTCGTGTTATGGCGAAGAATGTGGCTGATTACGAACAGATACACCGGGCTGCGTTGTCCCGGCTACCGGGTGTCGCGCATATGCAATCAACCTTTACCCTTCGAACTGTCAGACCCTGGAAAGGTTATCCCGTATCTTGATCGTCGACGATCTGAAGTCCATTTATTTCAAATCCTTTTAGTCTTCTGAGTTGGTACCAGGCTGGCTCGTTGCCCCGTCAATGTTGGTTGACTTATGCATAAAAGCCCGTAAACAAGGGACTTTAAGCTGGAACCATAAATTGGGTTGGCGTTGGGTCTATGGTCTTTTCAGGGCGCTGGCCTATAGTCGATTCCAGAGAAAATAATAAAAAGGTAATCGAAATGCTCCCTGTATTCGTTATCCCATCCCCGGTACTTCTTAACTGTGGTTTTGTGATCGTCAATCATTTATCGAACCCGGCAATCTGAACAGTTGAGTCAATGGTGTTAATAGCGCCCGTTGGTATTGAATCAGTGCTCATGGCTGTTGGTCAGTGTTTATAGCTATCGCCATGTTCTTGTGAGTTGAATTCTCGCTTTTCCAGGTTCAGTAAAATCTTCATCAAATAATTCGCGCAATTTGTTTTGTGGAGATAGTGCTACGCCTGAAGAAAGGTCTTGATCAAATAATAGAAGTTGATACGGAAAGAGGTTACTCCGTGATGAGCGCAGAAAATAACAATCAATATGTTCGTTTCATCAATGTTAAAAAAAGTTATGACCAGAAAAACCTGGTGGTTAAGAACTTTAATCTGGATATCAAAAAAGGGGAGTTTGTAACTCTGCTTGGGCCATCGGGGTCTGGCAAAACAACCTGCCTGATGATGCTCGCGGGTTTCGAGGATGTTACCAGTGGCAGCATTCTTGTTAATGATCAGCCTGTCACTGATGTGGCTCCTTATCATCGGAATATCGGTATGGTGTTCCAGCATTATGCTCTCTTTCCTCATATGACTATTGGCGAGAACCTGGCGTATCCGTTAAGGGTCAGAAAGATGCCCGCCGCAGAGGTCGATCGAAAAGTGAAAGAGTCCCTGGCATTAGTCGAGTTGGCTGATTTTAGAAATCGTTATCCGGGACAACTATCCGGAGGCCAAAAGCAGCGGGTTGCCCTGGCTCGGTCACTGATCTTTGAACCCAGTATTGTTTTAATGGATGAGCCTCTGGGGGCACTGGATAAAAATCTTCGAGAGCAAATGCAGTTTGAAATCAAGCGTCTTCATGAGGATTTACAGTTTACCGCCATTTATGTGACTCATGATCAGACAGAAGCGTTAACAATGTCTGACCGGATTGCGGTTTTTAACAACGGCATAGTGCAGCAGTGTGCGGCTCCTGATGTTCTTTATGAACAACCGGCAAACTCCTTCGTAGCTGACTTCATTGGTGAAAATAACCATATCAAGGGCAGGGTAAAGTCTGTTGAGCAAGGCGTCGCGCAGATCCAGTTGACTGACGGTGTTGTGGCTAGCTCGGTTGATATGAATTGTCCACCGGTCGGTGACGAATGTGTTTTGGCGATCCGGCCAGAGAAGCTGTTTATAGCCAGTCATAAAAACCAACTCGATAACTGCATTGATGCCTTTTTTGTTACCCGGCTCTATGTCGGAGATTCTATCCGTTATTTCTTCAAGCTCAGTTGTGGTTCTGAACTGATGGTCAAGGCTCTTAATGACCATGAAGCACCTGAAATCCTTCCTGGAGCGCGGACGCAATTAACCTGGGGTACCCAGGTTGGCCTGGCGCTGGACTGCCCTGGCTAGTGGTTTGTTGTTGGTATTGCCAATAAGAGCCTTAAATAAGCATTTTAAATAAACACTTCAAATAAAAAAATAGTATTCAGTGTGATAAGAGCACTGATTTTTAATAAAAATCAATCTAATAAAAACCAATTTAATAAAAACGAAGCTAATAAAAAATAAATAAACACCAGATGGTTCTCAGTAACCATTAAATGTAGACCTAATGAGGAAAATAACAATGAAAAAACTCAAGAAAATGGGCGTGGCTATCGCATTATCAACGCTCATGGCACCCGCTTTAGCTGACCAAATGACCGTGGTGTCGTTCGGCGGCGCCTATGGGGCTGCTCAACAGAAGCATATGCTGGATCCTTTTATGAAGGAAACCGGTCACAAAATTCTGTTTGAAAACTATTCTGGTGGAATTGCTGAGATCAAAGCGCAGGTCGAAAGTGGCAATATTCTATGGGATGTTGTCGATGTGGAAGTGATTGACCTGGAAAGGGCCTGTTCTGAAGGTCTACTGGAGGTTTTCCCGCAGGACACTTTACCTGCCGGTGATAACGGGACTGCAGCTAAAGACGACTTTGGAGCTGAAGCCCTGGCCAACGAATGTGGTGTTGGCAATATTATCTGGACAATTCTGTTCTCCTATAACAACGAAACTATTCAGGGTGGCAAGCCCAGTCGGGTTGCTGATTTTTTTGATACTAAAACCTTTCCCGGTAAGCGGGCCTTACGCAAACGTCCTCAGGTGAATATGGAATGGGCACTGATTGCTGATGGGGTACCGGTTGATCAGGTTTATGACAAGCTGGCAACTGAAGAGGGACAGAAGCGTGCGTTTGCTAAGCTGGATACGATCAAGAAGGATCTGGTTTGGTTTGATAGCTGGTCTCAGGCGCCACAGTTGTTGAACGATGGTGGTGCCGTGATGGTGCAGTCAGCGAATGGACGAATTTTTGATGCGATTCAAAAAGATAATAAGCCTTTTGAAATGGTTTGGGATGCTCATGTCTATGATCTGGATGTCTGGGCTATCGTCAAAGGATCGAAGAAGAAAGCGCTGGCAGAAGAGTTTATTCGATTTGCCACCAGCTCAAAGCCTGAGGCCGGCATGCAGGATGTTGCTTACGGTCCTACACGTCAATCTTCCTATGCTTATGTTGATAAAAATGTGATTCCCAAGCTGCCATCTGCTCATCTGGATAAAGGTCTTAAAGCATCCGGCGAGTTCTGGGCAGATTACGGTGAATCCCTGGGTGAAAAGTTCAATGAGTGGCTTCTGCAATAGGACACTGTTGTCAGAGCCTGTCTGGTAAGTATCAACACGGGCATCTGCCGTTCTTGTCGAGCGGCAGAGCCTTTGGGCAGCCACTCTGTGAAAGCTTTGATCCAGGATTAAGTGGAATTCTCAGTCCTGGAAACCGATTATCAAACCTGAGGGACAGAAGCCATGTCTCAAATTGAACTTACCGCTGATCAGATGGTAAATACGGCCGGTGCTGGACAAGTAGCACCGGCTCAGAGTTCCGATCAAACGATACTGACAGCAGCAGAAGCCGCTCAAGCAAGAAAGAATGAACGTCGTCGCAAAACCGTTGCCTGTTTATTTGTTACGCCACTTCTGTTGTTTGTTCTCATCGCCTTTATTGCGCCAATTGGTACTATGTTGTATCGGAGTGTCTATCACCCGACAGTCTCGCAGCTTATACCCGATACGTTGCAAAGTCTGTCAGGATGGGATGACAGTACCGGTATTCGGCCTGAAGATGCAGTGCTGAATATATTCTCACTGGAATTACAGAGACTGGCCAAGGAGCGAAAAGCAGGAAAGCTGGCAGAGGAAATTAACCGCGCGCGTCCAGGAAGTTCGAGCCTGATTAAATCCACTGCTCGTAAGTTGAAAAAAATTGATCGCAACGAATTGGCGACCGGGGGGGCTGATCAATTATTAGCATTGAAACCGCAATGGCAGGAGGTTGAGCTTTGGAGGGTAATCAAACGTTCCGGGGCGCCTTTTACTGATAAATTCTATCTCACGGCTCTGGATCTGAGTCGGGATAAAGCCGGAGATATCGTTCCTCGTGATACTCGAATCTACCTGCAGCTATATTGGAAAAGTTTAAAAATAGCGCTGCTGATTACTGTACTGACTGCGATTATTGGCTTTCCTCTGTCCTATTATTTGGCCAATGCTCCGGCTAAAACTGCAAATACGCTGATGGTCTTTGTACTACTGCCATTCTGGACTTCTTTGTTGGTTAGAACGACTTCCTGGATAGCTCTGTTGCAGACTAACGGTGTGGTCAATTCATTCCTGCAGTGGACTCATATTATTACCGAGCCGATTGAAATGCTTTATACACAGTTTTCAACGGTGATCGCCATGACGCATATCTTGTTGCCTTTTATGATTCTGCCGCTCTATAGCGTCATGAAAGGGATAGATCCCAGCTACTTTCGGGCTGCTCTGTCATTGGGTGCAAAACCGATACCGGCCTTTATTCGTATCTATATGCCGATGACCCTTCCGGGGATCAGTGCCGGTGCGCTTCTGGTCTTTATCATATCCATTGGTTATTACATTACGCCTGCGTTGGTAGGGGGGACCGATGGCCAGATGATCAGCAACATTATTGCTTTTCATATGCAATCTTCCAACAACTGGGAGCTGGCTGCCGCTTTAGGATCTCTGCTCCTGGGGCTGATTATGCTGCTCTATTGGGTGTACGACCGAACGGTTGGTGTTAGCAATATCAAACTGGGGTAAGCCGATGAATTTTCCTAAATATTTTACAATCTGGCAAAAACTGGGAATGCATAGCCTGAGGCTGACTGCTTGGTTGGTGCTGGTTTTTCTGATGCTTCCTATTCTTGTAATTATACCGTTATCTTTTAATGCTGAACCCTACTTTACCTTTACTCAGGGTATGTTGGCGCTGGACCCGGATGCCTATTCTTTAAAATGGTACGAGGAGATCATCAATGACGATAAGTGGATTCTGGCAATTAAGAACAGCTTTTATATTGGTCTTTGCGCTACCGTTCTTGCCACCGTGTTAGGGACTCTGGCAGCGATAGGGCTCAGTAATCCGGTGATGCCGCTGCAGCGAATGATTATGGCGATGTTGTTATCGCCAATGATTGTACCGCTTATCATTACTGCAGCGGGGATGTATTTCTTTTACACCCAGCTAGGTCTTGCGGGAACCTATTTGGGCGTAATTATTGCTCATGCGGCATTGGGTACTCCCTTTGTCATAATAACGGTCAATGCTGCACTGTCCGGTTTCGACTACTCGCTTATGAGAGCCTCGCTGGGGCTGGGGGCGACTCCGATACAGACCTTCTTTAAGGTCATTATGCCGCTGATCAGACCTGGAGTGATCTCCGGTGCACTATTTGCCTTTGTGACCTCTTTTGATGAAGTGGTCGTCATCCTTTTTATGGCGGGGCCAGAGCAGCGGACGATTCCAAGACAGATGTTCTCAGGGCTGCGAGAACAGATTAATCCTACGATTCTGGCGGTTGCCGTGCTACTGGTGGTGATTTCGGCGCTGATGCTGATGACTATTGAGTATTTGCGAGCACGTGGTGAGCGTATTCGATCGGGTGAGATATAAAGACAGAACAAACCGTCGTCACATTTTTAAACTTTTAATTCATTACCTTATTAATCAATCGAGGGCCTTGTTGCCAGGAACTCCTGTGTCCCGGTTGCAGGCATCCAGACTGCAGATACAAATCGCTTGTCGGAGTTGTTCGAGCCTGCGGTTGATCATTTTAAATAGTTGCGAGTCATTAACAGTTCGATTTAACGGGAGTTTTAGAACATGGCCTATGAGTCAGTGAGAATCAAAAATCATATTAACGGTGAGTGGCTGGACGAGAGCAATGGTCAGTATGCACCATTGCGTAATCCTTCGACGGGACAGGTCATCGGAGAAGTCCCTCTGTCATCTCAACAGACCTCTTCAGCCGCTGTTGCCGCAGCGGCTGAGGCGTACCCGGGCTGGAGTGCGCTGCCGTTGCCAAAGAGAATGGATTACCTCTTTAAAATGTATCAGGCGATGAAGGATAACCAGGAAGATTTGGCGATATCCATTGCTGTCGATCAGGCTAAACATATTGCTGAGGCTCGAGGGGAGGTCGGGCGGGTAATCGAAATATTACAGATGGCCTGTACTATTCCGGCACTTATTCAGGGAGAAACGGTACAGGGGATTGCTAATAATATTAATGGTCGTCTGATCAAAGCCCCTCTTGGCGTATTCTGTGGTGTTGCTCCGTTTAATTTCCCGGCACTGGTGTTTGGCTGGTTTATTCCCTTCGCTATCGGTACCGGGAATACTTTCGTGTATAAGCCTTCTACTGAATCACCGCTGTTTATGCAGAAAATGATGCAGCTGTTAGTCGATATTGGTCTGCCTCAGGGGGTGGTTAACATTGTGCACGGCGATCGGCAGGTAGTAGAAGCCTGGTATGAGGATGAAAATGTTGCCGGAGTGTGCCTTGTCGGCTCCACTCCCACGGCTAAAGCCATCGCTGAAGGCTGTGGTAGGAGTGGCAAGAAAACAATGCTGTTGGGCGGTGCTAAAAACTTCCTGGTCGCCATGGAAGATGCCCCCATGGATCTGATGATTGAAAACATTCTGATGTCTGGGTACGGTTCGGCCGGACAGCGTTGCCTGGCGGTATCCAATATTGCGGTGGTAGCGGAAATTTATGACGAGTTTGTTGAGCGGTTGTTGGAAGCATCGAAGAACCTGACTCTGGGGGATGCCATGGACCCTGACGTATTTATGGGGCCGTTGATTTCCTCTCATGCCAAAGAAAAAGTAATGGAGTATATTCGTATTGGAGAAGAGTCCGGTGCTACTCTCGCGCTGGACGGGCGTAATCCAACCTTACCGGCAGCCAATCAAGAGGGCTATTTTGTCGGTCCAACCGTATTCACCGACGTGACACCCTGTATGCAGATAGCCCGGGAAGAGATCTTTGGTCCGGTTCTCAGTGTCATGAAAGTTGGTTGTATTGATGGTGCTCTTCGTATGATCCGTAATCATGAGATGGGAAATGGTGCCGTGATCTTTACTCAAAACAGCTATTATACAGAGAAGTTTATCAACGAAGCAGATGTAGGCATGATCGGGGTCAATGTAGGAATCTGCGCTCCACATCCCTATCTGCCCTTTGGCGGTATCAAAGGATCTTTGGTGGGTAATAATAAGGTTCAGGGTAAAGATGCCATTGATTTTTTCACGCAGAACAAGGTCGCAACAGTCCGTGTAGTGAATCCGAAAGGAAGCAATACGCAGGCTAAGCCAGCCGATAGCAATGTGCGAAGCTGTGTAGCCAGTTAGATCTTATCTGCATTCATATCAGGGACCCGTTTCGGGTCCTTATTTGCCTGGTCTGGTGAACGGTATGGTTTATCCAGGCCCTTGAATTCAAGTTTGTTTGTCAGTGCCAATGGGATTCGTTATCACGGCGCACGAACATCACCTTTTCTCCGTCCGCCATTAGCTGCCGGATCCGCCAGGGTTTTCCCAGCTCATCGATCTCTACCAGTCCGATACCGGCGCCATTAAGCAAGCGTCTTCCTGGAGGGCTGCCCTCAGGCTTTCGGGGAACAATGCGCATACGACGTCGTTTCGTCAGCCAGTTCAGGGGTGAAGCGGGGGCATAAAGCCAGCGGTTTAGATTATCCAGTATATTAAGCAGTCGATCAGGGAAGCTGTTTCTTAAGCCGCTGCTGCATATCTGCCATATGCAGGGGGAACGGTCTTTTCCTCTTAATTCAACGTCATAGACAAACGAGTAATGTACATCTCCTGAAAGTACGATGAAATTATGTGGCGTTTTGGGGTGTCGGAATACATTCAGTATTCCGTTTGCCGCTCCCGGATGGGCCATCCAGTTTTCGGCATCAACCATTAAGGACTTACCGAACCAGGTAAATATGCGTTGAATGGCTTCTATCAGCTTTACCCCAAAGATTGGTGCAGCTGATACCAGCAACACAGAAGGTTGTCCTCTGAGTTGGGTCTGTAAATCAGTAATCGCTTCCCAATCCAGCAATCCTGAGGGTTTATAAGCCGCAGATTCAGACCGCCATCGACGGGTGCGGGTGTCAAGTACAATCAGAGGAGGGCTGGTGGACCATTGATATCCCCATTCATCAAATCGCAGCAGTTGCTCAATCAGCCTGTCGTGGCTTTCACTTCCCGGTTCTTTCAGTGCATTATGAGTTTTTTCCTGTAACAGCTCGTCAAAAACCTCAGGTGCATTGCCCCAGCCTTGATTAATGAAATAGGCGAGTAAGCCATTACCTATTATTCGTTCGGAGAAAGGATGACCGTAAACAGTCTTTTCCCACTCAAGGTTGAGGTTCCAGTCATCTGAAAGGTCGTGATCATCAAAAATCATGGCTACGGGAATATGGGCGAAAAGTCGTCTTATGACGGAAAGTTGCCCTGCAAAATTATCGATAACCTCCTGCTCGGCCTGATAGTGGCGATGTTCTTCAGGAGAGAGGTTTTCAGGAGAATCCTTTGTGACCATCAGCCAGCTGGAAGGCGACCAGACCATCAAGTACATTACCAGATACTCTGCCAGGGAAATCAGGTGGTTATGGGCATTGTCGGCCGTAAAAGCGGGTTTTCTCACTCCACCAAACAAAACATTGAGCAAAGGACGATTATAGGGGGCATCTGGTAGTAGCTGCTCGCGTTGGTAGTAGCTGTTAGGATGCTGATATAAGGCCGCTGAGTCTGGAATCTCCTCAACTGACAGCTCTGAAAAGCTTTCGTTCGGTATACCTAACTGATCAATGACCTGATGAATCGCGCGCAACATCGGCCCAGCTACGTCATCTGCATAGATCTGATCTCCCGACATGATCAGCATTGATGGCCAGAGGGGGGGACTGGATTCTACAGATTGATCTTCAACAGATTCTTCATCGTTATTTGTTGTATCGGTATTGCTGCCGCCGACAAAATCACCGTCGATAAAAAAGTCAGCCAGTAACCGTTCTGCTTCAATCAGTCCATCACCTGAACTATGATGTGGTTTGCGACATGAGCCGTGTAGAACGCTCCCGACCCGGCTGGGTAAGCAGAACCCCGGAGAAGATCGACCTGAAAAGCAAAGATCAGAGGCCCAAAGATTCGAATCCTGCCAGCCCTTCTCCTGCTGGTCATGAAAATGAAGTTCCAGCTGATAATCTATCCAGCAATCTGTAGGCAAAGCCTCGGATAAGCGGACGTCGACAAGTAGGTAATGGAGGTTTCGGCCAGCCGATAAGCAGGTTACTTCCGGGCAGGGGGGGGCTAATTCGAAAGCTCTTGAAATGCCATCATTGGCGTCAAATGTCAGGCGAATATTCGCTGGTGCCCGGGTAGCCAGCCACAGGGTCACACGAGTGGGGGATAAACGGCGAAGAAGGGGACCGGCTAACACTGAAGGTACTGAATGAGTCTTCGGTTGCATAGAAATTAAGTTATACCCTCGTTAGTTATTGCCGAATGCCAGTGAATGATCAGAAAATGAGCTTGCTTTGTCTATATTCCGTGATGAAAAGTTCAGTGAACCGCTGATCTTAATTACCTTTCAACGATCCCTTCGGCTCGTGGTTGTGGTGTTGGCCAGGCGCTTGTAGAGCATCATCTGAGAATTTCGATTGAAGAGGGGTATCACCAGAGTAAGTATCGGCATTATTGCCGGGTTTGATGAGTTAAAGCAAAACCTCCGGGATCGGCTAAGTAGATTTATGGAGGTTGTTTCCCCCCGCAAGATGTTGATAAGCCAGTGATTTTATCCCATCAAAATTTTTTTAAATTTTTCCTCTTGAAAAAAACTGGAGTGAGCTTATTTAGCAAAATGCACCGGCAGGATGCTGATTTCAGATCCTGATTTGAGTGCGTCAATATCTTTATCTCATGTTGCTCATAGGAGAATATGTCATGAACAGTATTGATTTTTCACCACTTTATAGAAGTTCTGTTGGTTTTGACCGGCTTGCTTCCCTATTGGATCAGTCGCTCCAGCATAACCAGGCAAGTAGCGGTTATCCGCCCTATAACATTGAGTTGGTCGACGAGAATCGCTATACCATTACGTTGGCTGTGGCGGGGTTTGAAGAGAGAGATCTCGACCTTAATGTTGAGAAAGGCACCTTGACTGTAAAGGGTACAAAGCAGCCTGATGAGAAAGAGCATCAGTTTCTTTATCAGGGTATAGCCACTCGTGGGTTTGAGCGCAAATTTAATTTGGCTGACTACGTGGAGGTTAAGGGCGCCAGTCTGACCAACGGTATGTTGACTATCGATCTGGTTAAAGAAATTCCCGAGGCGATGAAACCTCGTCGAATTGATATAAAAACAGAAACTGCGGCCATTGAGCATAAAGCGCCCAACAAGGGGGCCAGCAAAGTTGCTTAATGATAGAGGAGGGCGGCTGATAATCAGCCGCCCCTGCATTGGCCAGATAAATAAAGTGGAGGATAAGTTATGGACCTTCAAAAACTGATTCCCTGGAACTGGTTTAAACACGAGCAACCTGGTGCTGAGGCATCAATTCCGGTAAAGCGCGATGATTACAGCTCAGAGTTCGGAAAAGATCCGTTTGAGGATATTCACCGGGAGTTTGACCGGTTGTATCAACGTCTGACTCAAGGTTGGCACTCGTCTTTGGCTGAGCATTGGCCACAGCCTCGGCGAGAGCTGCTCGGCGGTATCCATTCTACCTACCGACCGAAGCTGAATATTGAATCTCTGGAGGATCGTTATCAGGTTACTATTGATATGCCGGGGCTGGATGCTGACCACACTGATGTGGAGGTCACGGGTAATCTGCTGGTAGTCAAAGGACACAACAATGTTGAGCATGAAGACAAGCAATCGCATTTTTATCGGATAGAACGGGCGAGTGGTAGTTTTCAACGTGCTTTGACTCTTCCGGAAGACGCTGACTGTAATGGTATCAGTGCGCAGATAAAGAATGGTTTGATGACCGTCACCATTCCAAGAGTTGCCACAGCGGAATCTACATCGCGAAGAATACCTATCAGTCATTAGGCTCGTAACAGCGGACGGGCTGTCTGCCTGTCCGCATCCTTATCAGACTAAGTTTTTTGCTCGTGAGGACTCTTGAAAAAGTTAATAAGAGGGAATTAACCTGGATTAATCGATAAGAGATTTAGTGGTTTAAGCCCGAGTTACCGGCAGGGACCCGTTGCGCGGGTTAAGCATGTAGATCAAGTTCCTTTGAGTTTGGAGGACCCTGGATATGTGTGCTATTGACGATGCTGTTTATTTATTACAGGAAAAACTGTTGAGACAGCTTGATCCTGAAACTTTGCGAACACAGACAAGAGCAATGCAATGGCTGAATAAGTTATCGCCACAACCTGATGGCATTGAAAAACTGGCACTTTGCGGATTTTATTTGCAGCAAGCTTGCGGTTCGAAGGCTGTTGATCTGGTTGTTGAGGTGCTGCAGTCACAAGGAGTTTCAAGCGTAAACACGGGACGGGTTCTGGGGCTTATAACACAGCTAAATGAAGGCTATGGCTGTATCTCAGCGCGGTTAGAGGAAGCGATAGGACTGGCTGAACTGGAAGCTCTGGATCAGAAGGGAAATCTAAGCTCCATTCGTCAATTTTTGGAACAAAGCCGAATTTATCTGACACTTAGTCCAGCTTCATTGCGATGGTTTCAACAGGCGAAGTCAGCTGCGGGGTCAATATCATCTTTCATTCAGGGTCTGCCTGATGCCGCTTTACTTGGCATGGCGGGGGCCGGTATCAACAACGACGGTATAAACAATGCTGGTATGAACAGTGCAACCAGGCACTGACGAGCAAAGTTAATTCACTGGATATAAGCCGCTTTTTGCTGGGCTTCAATACTGCTTTACAGATACAGGAGGTCTTAATATGAATAATTTAATGTCTTATAAGTATATTACGGCACTGATTATGGCGTGGTTTCTGGTGTTAGCAGGAGGAGCTCAGGCGAAGGCACCACCGCCTGATGGCAGTCTGGCATCAATGGTGGATGAAGTGCTACCCGCTATTGTTAACATTTCCACCAGATCGACCGTATCAAGTCAGGCAAATCCGTTACTGAATGATCCGTTTTTTCGTCATTTCTTCAATGATCTGTTTAATGATCGGCGAGGTATACCCCAGCGCAAGAGTCAGTCGCTGGGTTCGGGGGTGATAATCAATGCCGATGAAGGCTGGGTGGTGACTAATCATCACGTAATCGACAATGCTGATGAAATTACCGTGACATTGCGAGATAAACGCAGGTTTGAAGCAGAATTGATAGGTTCTGACCCTGAAACGGATATCGCTGTTTTGCGGATTGATGCGGACGATCTCAAGGCTGTCGAAATTGGCGACTCGGAGCATCTTCGAGTGGGTGATTTCGTTGTCGCTATGGGTAACCCGTTCGGTCTTGGCCAAACAGTAACTTACGGTATTGTCAGTGCTTTGGGTCGCAGTGGACTGGGGATTGAAGGATTTGAAAACTTTATTCAGACCGATGCTTCAATTAATCCAGGTAACTCTGGAGGTGCATTGGTAACGACCGAAGGTGAGCTGATAGGGATCAACACCGCCATTATCGGCCCCAGTGGTGGAAACGTGGGTATTGGTTTTGCGGTTCCCACCAGCATGATGTCGGCAGTGGTGGATCAGATCGTCGACCATGGTGAAGTCAAGCGTGGGCAATTAGGAGTGCTGATACAAGATCTGACCCCTGATCTGGCTCAGGCTTTTAACCTGGAAGATCAGGGCGGTGTCCTGGTTGCTCAGGTGATGAAAGACTCTGCTGCGGAACGATCCGGCATCCAGGCTGGGGATGTAATCATTAAGGTGGGTGAGCGCTCAGTATCGAGTAGTTCTGAGTTACGGAACCTGATCGGCATGATGCGTATCGGAACAAAGGTGCGTATTGAGCTGCTGCGTGATGACCAACGAAAGACGCTCAGTGTCAAGCTGGGTAAGCGAGATAGTTCCACACTGACCGATGTGAAGAGCGACAGCGTGCGAGGTATGACTCTTGGAGAAATACCTGATGGTCACCCCCTTAAAGGGCAGGTTTCCGGTGTCGCTATCCTTCAAATGGACCCCGGCAGTCGAGCGTGGCAGTTAGGGCTCAGGGCGGGAGATATTATCCGTTCTATTGACCAGGAGGCGGTGGCCTCAGTGAAAGAGGTGACTAAACGCTTGAAAGCATCCGATCGGGTATTACTGCATATTGTCCGCAATAATGGTGCGTTGTATGTTGTACTGGATAAATAATTGCCATGTTGTGTTGATAAACAGCTGTTGCTTATAGAGTGTGATAAGACACGAGATTGAGGATACGCAAAAAAACCGGCCTGTTAGTCAGGCCGGTTTTTTTGGTGGATTAAATAGAAAAAAATCAGGCAACCAGTGTGTTGCTCATCAAACGTCCCAGTTTTTCAATTGCTGCTTTTTCTATTTGACGAATACGTTCGATGGAAACACCGTAGCGCTTGGATAGATCACTCAGGGTGGCCTTATTCTCACTTAGCCAGCGAGATTGAATAATGTCCAATTGTCGTTCGTTAAGTTGCGCCAGGGCAGCGCTCAGATTCTTGCTTGATTGTTCTGCATCATGATGATGTTCCAACAACAGGGCGGGGTTGCCTTCAGGATCATGAAGGTAGGTAGACGGAGTCGATGGATGACCTTCTTCCGTTTCCTGTGAATTATCATTGGTTTCAAAAGGTATATCGGGAATGTAAAGTCGCTGCTCCATTGTCTCAACATCTGATACAGCGACGCCAAGATTCCCGGCCAGATTTTCAGTTTCTTGCCTGGATAACCAATTCAGCGATTTTTTGGCCTGGCGCAAACTAAAAAACAATTTTCTCTGTGCCTTGGTTGTGGCTACTTTAACAATGCGCCAGTTGCGTAGCACGTATCCATAGATTTCAGCGCGAATCCAGTGCGTCGCGAAACTGGCCAGGCGCACACCCTTTTCCGGGTCAAATCGGCGTACTGCTTTCATCAATCCTATACTGCCTTCCTGAGCTACATCATTCATGGGTAGACCATACCCTATGTATGAACGGGCAATTTTAATCACCAGTCTCAGGTGCGAAAGTACAAGTTGATGAGCCGCAGTCAAGTCTTGCTGATCACGCAGGCGGCGTGCCATATCACGCTCTTCTTCTTCACTGACCATAGGGCAGGCATTGGCGAAGGACACAAGTGCATCAAAGTCTCCCAGAGTGTTGGGTAACCTGGAATCAAATAATGTCAGTGCCGAGTTCATTGTGGTGTCTCCTATCATCGCAATAAACAAATATGTCACAGTGAGTAGATACAGAACGGGCCTGGGAACCGAGAAATCTGGGAAATGCTGACAAGGGGAAGGGCGTCGCTTCATCAACACAGGAGTCAATGCATTCAAGCGATGCTTGGAAATTACGGCACGTGCCACTTACCCTCTGAAAAGCAATATGCATTACGTACTCGGTTGGGATACTTATCAGTAAGTCCCTTAGGCCTGCATTCAGCACCTGTTGGTTAGATGGTGTTTATTGGCATAGGTTCAAGAGGAATATTATTTTTTTTCGCAATTGTAGCTGTCTGGCAGTGTCCTGCGGGTTACAAACTGATACACCAAAGCACATGATTTTTGGTAGAATTCCCCGTTTTTCTACTCCGACAATTTTCTATGATCAGTCAATACCTTAAAAACCTGCAGCTGCGGGCTCGTTGGGCTCTTTGGTTTAGTGTTGCCAATGCTCTGCTGGCGACTTTAATTGGATTGCGTTACCTGAGTGTTGCCAATGTTACTTTAGAGCCTGAGGTATTAGCTTTTCTTTCTACATACTGGCTAGGGCATTTCAGCCTTCTGGCATTTGTTGCCTGGTTTCTGGTGATAATTCCGTTGGCGTTTATTATTACCGCTGCGGGTGTTTTTAAACTGTTGGCTGTCGTTATTGCCTCGCTGGCGACCACCGCTCTGGTGGTCGATACATTTGTATATATACAGTACCGTTTCCATATTAATAGTTTTATCTTTGATTTATTAATGAATGACCGTGATGGTCACGTATTCTCATTTTCTGTTGCCAGTTGGTTGATGGGAATTGCTATCGTAGCGGTTATCATCATGGTTCAACTGCTGTTTACCAAGCAGCTTTGGAAAATGGTCAACAGCTGTAGCAAAACACCGCTGCGTTGGATGTTTGCCAGTGTGTTTGTGTTTTCTTTTTTCGGTAGTCACTTCACCCATATCTGGGCCGACGCCAATGGTGTTCAGTCGATCACACGCTATGGTTTTGTTCCCCCGGTTGCGTTTCCAGCCACAGCCTATGGCTTTATGGAAAAGCAAGGATGGGTAAATCCAGAGGCTCGTCAACAAAAAGCTCTGTTTCTTCAGGATAAGGAAAAGCAGTCACTGCGTTATCCGATAGCGTCGCTATCATGCCAGCTGCCAGCTAAGCCGATGAATCTGCTACTTATCACCATTGATACCTGGCGAATGGATGCTATGAACCCGAAGGCAACGCCTAATCTGTTCCGTTTTTCAGAAAGAAGTACTGAATTCAAAAATCATTTCAGTGGGTCAAACGGCACTCGCACTGGTATTTTCAGTCTGTTTTATGGGCTTCCCGGACATTATTGGGAAACGATGAAAGGGAGCCGAATATCCCCTGTCCTTATGGATCAGCTGATGGCTGAGGGATACGATATGGGGATCTTTTCCAGCGCCCGACTGGATAACCCTCGTTTTCACGAAACTGTGTTTAATAACCTACAGGATCTGAGGTTGAGTTCTGAAGGTAGTAGCCCTCATGAGCGGGATGCTAACCTGACTGATGATTGGTTAAAGTGGGTCGATAACAGAGATCCAGAGACACCGTTTTTTGGTTTCCTGTTTTATGATGCTCCCCATGGAGTCTCCCATCCTCAGGACTATCCGAAGGTGTTTGATCCTGAATGGGAGACCGTTAATCAGATGCTGCTGAATGACGATTTTGATCCGATCCCTTATCTCAATCGCTACCTTAATTCGGTTCATTACACCGATAGTCAAATCGGTCGAGTACTGGAGCAATTGAGTGAAAAAGGAATGCTTGCTAATACTGTCGTAGCCATAACCGGAGATCATGGGGAAGAATTTAATGATAATGGTAAAGGTTACTGGGGACATAATGGCAACTTTAGCCGATATCAGACTCAGGTCCCTATGATCCTGTATTGGCCGGAGCTGTCTGCAAATAAAGTGACTCATATCACCAGTCATTATGATCTGGCCCCAACATTTTTATCAAGAATCCTGGGATGCAATTCACCAGCCTCAGATTACAGTATCGGCCAGGATCTACTGGTATCTGAAAACAGAAAGCCATGGTTATTGATGGGAAGTCACAACAAATATGCCATTGTGGAACCCAACCAGATTACTGAAATTGATCCTATCGGTAATTATCAGGTCTTTACCCCTGATTATGAGATGAAAGGGAACACTGAGCTGGACGCAGGTGTTATGTTTGAAGCCATGTCCGAGACCACCCGCTTTTTTAAGCGTTAGGACGTTTTCATGGCCTGTTGGCCCCGGAGCCTGGTGATGGATGGATTGCGACGGGTCAGAGATTAAGCTGCTGTCGATAGAAAGTGCATAACTCCGGTCATAATTATTTCAGCCGCCATTGCGGCCAATATTAATCCTGTGATCTTGCTAAGGATATTCAGGCCGTTTGTTCCCAGTAATTTTTCCAGTTTAGTTGCCAGATGGAGGAGGGTTAACAGAGCCAGCAGCGCCAAAATCATCCCTAGAATTCCGTAACCCAGATCCATTCCTTTCAATTCTGCGCCAAAGACTAAAATTGTACCGATTGTTGCTGGCCCGACTATGGTTGGAATAGCCAGGGGGACCACGGAAACATCATCACGAGCTTCGTTGGGAACATCGGCATGTGTGCGGACGCCATCTTTTACAAGACTGATTGCGGATAGAAAAAGCAACGTTCCTGCACCGATACGAAAGGAGTCCAGAGTTATTCCCAACAGGCCAAATAGTGGCATACCGAAGAAGAACAGAACCAGACTGATTAACGCCGCGGACAATACGGCTCGATTGGCGATGCTTCGCTTTGTCTTGACTGATTCGCCCTGCGTCAAGGATAAAAACATCGACACCACAAAGAATGGGGCAAACAGGAAAAAGAATTTTATCCAGGTTGAAAATAATAAGCTCATGATCATTTTACTTGACGGAAAAAGAGGGCGATCATATCACAGCTTATTAATCACGCAACGAAGGAATTCGCTGAAATGCGATGTCATGATTTGAGCCTGGCTCACCGGTAATTGTGATTTTGTTGCTCAGGTCCTGTCGTCAATATCAGAGCATGGCTGTTGTCATCGTTTTAATCTCTCTCCCCTGCTGCATTACGATCAACAAGCTGGGCCTGATCTCCGGTAACCCACCGAATAACGGCACCATCGGGATTGTCTTTTTGTACTCTGTCGCAGGCGCTCAGGCATTGACTGCACTGGGTGCAGGTGAATTTTGCTCTTTTAATGCTCCGGGTGTGCAATCGCATTGGACAGGCTTTATCACATTCTCGATCACAACCCTTGCACAGTGAGGCCCGGGATTTGTCGAAGCTGACAACCAGAGCTTTTTTATTACCCATCCACAGCAAACTCTGGAACACTCCAAGAGCACAGCCAAATTTGCAGAAGAGATGGCGAGCAAACATGAAGTCAATAGTGAACACCAGAGTTGCCAGGGTTAAAAATATTGATGACTTTAACCCCATTTGAAAATGGATCAGGTCATGAAACAGTAGCTTTGGCGGCAGCAGATATGTCAGTAAACTAAATGCCCAGACAAATGCCATGCTGATACTGAATACTGCGACAATCAGCCAGGGTAGCAGGCCATTGGTTTTTTTCGACGCTCGCTCCCAAAGAGTCACTCGGTTGAGATGCTTTAACATTAATTGATTAATCATCTCGACAACGGAAAAGTGGGGGCAGAGCCAGCCGCAGTAAACTCTCCCTAACCGCCAGACGATCAGAGCTGCGATGAGTATAAATAGTGTTACCGGAAGAAACGTGCGTAATAGCAGATTTGAAGCTATTTCTGTTGATTCACCTCCAAACCTTTGGAATGCTTCCATTCCCAGCGTCCAGTGCTGACCAAAGATGATAAAATTGCCAATAGTCAGATCGAGACGAAATATATCTAATGTTGGTGCCAATAAAAACAGCAGGAAGAAGCTGGTTCTGGTGATTAAGCGAGCATGGCTTCGAGCGAGCATCTGCGATGAATCCTGTTACTTCTATTCGGTACGGGTTTAGGACTTACGGGTACGGGTTTAGAATTATTGTATAGGCAATTACTCCAGTGGTAATTGTCTTGGGTTAATAGGATCTCAGGCTTAGCGGATTCTCAGGTAAATTTTCAATAGTGTTCTGCCTGGAGTCTACCAGAACAGCTACCTAAGTCCTTAATCCAGGTCAGATGCGGTAAAGTCAACGCAGAATTCACCACAGACTACCAGGCAATAGTGCAATGGTAGTCTGAAGTTTAACGGTACCTCGTTAATCGTTAAATTCGTTTATGGTTAAACGGTGATTGCGCTGTTGGTATGGTGCTTAATCTCCCTGGACGATTCCCTCTCGTCGTGAGTCCGCCCCGCCTTGTAACCCATCTCGCGTGGTTACAATACCGTGAAGACCGCTATTCAGTTCTCGAACATTGACCTTGTGCCCCTTACTTTCAAGCAGAGCTTTCAGTTCGGCTGCTGTGGTATCCTGCTCCAGGTCGGTACTTCCATTTCGATTGGTAAAGTTAGGTAAATCAATCGCTTGTTGGATATCCAGGTTCCAGTCCAGTACTCCTATAAGGGTTTTCGCTACATAATTGATTATCCGGCTTCCTCCGGGAGAACCAACCACCATTTTCAGTTTATTATCCTTGTCAAAGACCATGACGGGAGACATGGAGCTACGAGGTCGTTTGCCTCCCTCGACCCGGTTGGCGACAGGTTTGTCATCCCTTTCTTTATGAAATGAGAAGTCAGTCAGCTGATTATTAAGTAAAAAACCACGAACCATCAGCGTTGACCCAAAGGCCATTTCAATACTGGTGGTCATTGATACCGCATTGCCATCTGCATCTATGACTGAAATATGGGAAGTGGAGGGCTGTGAGAGAGTGGTACCTTCAATATATGCAGATGCTCGTGGTACATCTCCAGCAATAGCCTGGCCCATATCAGAGTCTTTTTTGATCAGGCTGGCCCGTTGCTTAAGATAAGCCCGATCCAGTAACCCGTTGACAGGCACCTTTACATAGTCGGAATCTGCCATGAATCGTCCTCTGTCAGCATACGCAAGCTTAGCCGCCTGAGTGAACAGGTGGACAGCTTCGTCGTCCAGCGGTTGGTAGCGGCTAAGTTCAAAGGGTTCTAACAGAGTCAGCATTTGTAACAGGGTTAACCCACCAGAGGTTGGCGGCCCCATTCCGCAAACTTTATACTGATGATAGGGTGCGCAGACCGGCGGGCGTTCCTTGGCTTCATAAGCACTCAGATCCGCTTCGGTTAACAGGCCTGAGTTATCGCGAGCGTTCCGTACGGCACTGACAATATCCTTGGCGATATCGCCCTTGTAGAATGCTTTGGGACCGAGGGCGGCAATTCTTTTAAAGGTATCAGCCAGTTCAGGATTAAGGCGCAAGTCGTCGGGCTGGAGAGGTTGGCCGTTTGGATAGAAGTAATTCCAGGCAGTATCGTAACGACCAAGGGCCGGGTTGGTCCTTTTTGAAATTAATTGATGTAATCGTTCGGAAACGTGAAATCCATTCTCAGAAAGCCTGATTGCTTCAGTAAACAGATCAGCCCAGGGGAGTTTTCCGTGTTTTTCATGGGCTTTGGCTAAGGCTGCCAGTACCCCGGGTACGCCAACCGAACGTCCTCCTGCCAATGCTTCCCACCAACTCACTGGTTTACCATCAGGACCAATAAACAGATCTCCGGTAGCTGCTGCTGGTGCTGTTTCTCGACCATCCCAGCTCGTCAGCTGATTTTTTGCCTTATTCCAGTGCAGAATAAAAGCTCCACCTCCAATACCGGATGACTGGGGCTCCACGAGTGTCAGCACCATCTGTACAGCGATAGTCGCGTCGATGGCACTTCCGCCTTGCTTAAGCACTCGATATCCTGCGGCAACAGCGTGTGGATTAGCAGCTGAAACCATATACTTTTTTGATGTCACGGCGGCTTTTAGATTAACTCCTGTTGCCGCTTCAGGGTCTCTTACCTCGCCAGTTGATTGTTGTGCGAAGCTGAATGTCGTTGAAAGGCCAAGCAGTACCAAGCCCATCAGTTGTTGCTTTATCTTCATCTGATTTCCTTTTCTTTGATCTGTAAAGGGTCAAGTGTTCAGTCTAGACCCTTAATCATATTTTCAGCTTTCCAGGTGAAAACATATTTCATTCTAAAAAGTCAAAAGTTTTTCTTTGTTATAAATCATGCCAATAAACGTCTTTAATAGGTTTTTATTATGGTAAAAAGAACTTCTTTGAGTAAAATATAAGAGAAATAGACTAAGCCATGATTAGTATGCTATAAGCCTGAATTTGATATTGATTAGCCACTTTGGATTTAGGTCAATATCGGTGAAGCGTCTGATAATAGGCTTAACCTGAACTAGGAAGCATGATGAAAAGAAGAAACATTCTAAAGGCCGCCGCGGCAGGTCTCGTAACAGCCCCTTTGGCAATGAGTGGGGCTAATGCCACTGCTGGATCGACTGTTCGTCTACGTATGCAAACATACTGGGGTACAGAGTCTGACGACATCCACAAGGCCTTTGTTGATGATGTAAAGACCGCATCAAACAAGACTCTTCGCGTTAAGCGCTTCCGTGGTAGTGAACTGGTTCCAAATGCTGACATGCTACAAGCTGTCAGTAAGGGTACTCTGGATATGTGTCAGGGGTATTCCGGGTACTGGCCGGGTCAGTTGGATATCGCGTCGATTGAGGCAGGGCTTCCGGGTGCCTGGACTAATTATGATGAAGCTCAGTACATTATGGAAACTCGTGGATTGGGTGATCTCGTCCGCGAAGCCTACGCAGAAAAGGGTGTACATTACCTTGGGCCTATTATGGGCGGTCCGTTTGACTTGTTGACAACCAAGCCTGTGAATAGTCTGGACGATCTTAAAAAAATGAAAATCCGTGCCACACCTAGTGTTGCCAAGGTGCTGGAGAAATTTGATATACCTACCGTTTATTTACCTGGTGGCGAACTGTATCTTGGACTCTCGACTGGCACGATTGACGGTGTTATCTATGCGGGAACAAACGAGTACAAGGCAATGAAGTTGTATGAATCTGCCAAATACTACACATTCCTGAATATGGTTAATCCTGGTTATGCCGATGATATGCTGATCAACAAAGCCAAATGGGAGTCTCTAACTCCTGAGCATCAGCGTATAATTGAGATGGCCTACGCCAAACATGCGCGTAAGATGCACACTTGGATGGTTAGCGGTTCAATCGATGCAGGCACCGAAGGTTTGTTTGAATTCAATACCCTGAACGCTGATGATTCTCAGCGGTTGCGTAATGCTGCGCGTGTGATCTGGGATGAAGAGGCTGCGAAATCTGAGCGCAACGCCAAAGCTATCAAAATCCTGGCTGATGCAGCGAAAGCGACAGGGAGAGGGTGATGAAAGGGATATCTCGCTTTCTTGCTCTACAAGACGGGATATCCGAATTCATAGGCAAGGCCGTCTCCTGGATGTGCCTTGCTATGATGGGTGTTCTTACCTTTGAGATCACCGCCCGATATCTATTTAACAGTCCAACCTCCTGGGCTCATGAAACGACCACTATGCTGTATGGTACATTCTGCATTCTGGCAGGGGTCTATACGCACCGGCATCATGGTCATGTCCGAAGCGAAGCTGTTTATCATCTGTTCTCTGTCCGAGGCAGAGCCGTACTGGATGTGATTACCGGATCCTTAGGTTTAGTCATCTTCGCTGTCTTTTTTGTGGTTGCCTTTGAATTTGCCGCAGATTCATGGCGAACCGGTGAGCTATCGTCAAAAAGTACCTGGGCACCCCCTATATATCCCTTCAAATCCGTTCTGCCTCTCGCAGTTGGCCTGATGTGGTTGCAAAGTCTGGCTCACTTGATTCGAGATGTACTGACCGTTTGCGGAAAAAATGTGCCTCAAGAGTCTTCCTGATCAGGTAGATGAGTGCTTGTTTCATAAGAAAATAAGCTTTAAGAAATCACAATATAAAGGGAGCTAACAGTGTTAGATCTTGATCCGTTGGTCGTAACAGCGGGCATGTTTGGCTGCATGCTGTTGCTACTAATTATTGGAGCCCCTTTGACTTGGGCTCTGCTCTCGGTAGGTGTGGGCGCTGCATACTTTTTGTGGGGACCTGCAGGACTGGAGCTGCTGGCTATCAGTACTTTTTCCTCCATGGATAATTTTTTGCTGGTAGCGCTCCCGATGTTTATCTTTATGGGGCTGATGTTAGAGCGTTCCGGAATTACCGATGCCTTGTTTGATATGATCAACAAGTTGATGGGGGGGGCACCCGGTGGGCTTGGAATGGGCACGGTGATTGTTTGTGCTCTGATCGCGGCCATGGCGGGTGTCTCTGGGGCAGCGACGGTGAGCCTGGGAATAATCGCCTTACCTGCGATGCTCAAACGCGGATATGACAAGAAGCTGGCTACTGGAACTATTATGGCTGGTGGTGCGCTGGGCTTTCTGATCCCGCCCAGTGTTCTGATGATTATCTATGCGTTTCTGGCCAGAGAATCGGTCGGTAAGTTGTTTGCTGCCGGTTTGATGCCAGGGTTGATGTTGGCCGGTATTTACATTCTTTATATTTATATTCGTGCAAAACTGAACCCTTCACTGGCTCCGCCCATTGCCGAGGAAGATCGTGTTGACTGGCGTGGAAAAGTGCTCTCTCTTAAGGCGCTTATTCTTCCGGGAACCCTTATCGCGACCGTGTTGTCGTTTATTATATTTGGTGTGACCTCACCCTCAGAGGCGTCGGCAGTTGGGGCTGTAGGCTCAATTATCTGTGCAGCTATCTTCCGTACACTCAATTGGAAAGTCCTGAAAGAGGTCTTAACAAGTACCACCAAGCTAATGGGAATGTTGCTTTGGATTACCCTTGCCGCAGTGTTCTTCAGTAAGGTTTACATTGGGTTAGGGGCTGGAATGGTTATCGAGGAATTTATCGAAGACACCGCTCTGTCGCCGTACTGGGTTATCGTGGCGATGCTGGCCTGCTACTTCCTGCTGGGTATGTTTCTTGATGATTTTGCTATCGTATTTATTACGGTACCGCTATTTGTTCCCATCGTTGATTCCCTGGGTTTTGATACTATTTGGTTCGCTGTGCTGTTTATTATCAGTATGCAGTCGGCTTATCTCACGCCACCCTTTGGCTACAATCTGTTTTATATGCGATCAGTAGCTCCTCCCAGTATCACCATTTATGATCTGTACAAAGCCGCAGTTCCTTTTGTCTTGTTGCAGATAGTGGGATTAGCTCTGGTTGTGATGTTTCCGCAGATTGCTCTCTGGTTACCAGAACTGATTTTTGGTAACTGATCCATTGCTCTAAACCTGTGATGCTCCTGCATTGATGAAATAACATTAAAACCTCTCACTCGAGAGGTTTTTTTTGCTTGTTCAATCAGCCATTGATTGATGCAGTGGATACCCTGAATAAATTGAGCGGATCAGGGTTGTTGATATTAGAAGAAGTTAACGTTAACGTCATTCGGAGTATTTCCGGGAGCTGAAAACGAATTTCAGAATATCAAGTGAGGATCAATAATGGGTGCAGATGTCTCTCAGTCCGAATACCAACCAGACTATGTTGCTGATTACATCATTATTGGTGCCGGTTCAGCAGGCTGCGTGTTAGCGAACCGATTGTCTGCAGACCCCGGTAAGCAGGTGTTATTGCTGGAAGCTGGCGGTAAGGATGATTATTTCTGGATACATATACCGGTAGGTTATCTCTATACCATTAATAATAAGCGTACTGATTGGTGTTATAGCACTGAACCGGATGAGGGGCTTAACGGGCGCAGTTTAGGCTACCCACGAGGTAAGGTTCTTGGAGGTTGCTCATCCATTAATGGCATGATTTATATGCGAGGGCAGTCCGCTGACTATGATCATTGGCAATCTCTGGGGAACGAAGGCTGGGGTTGGAACGACGTACTGCCTTATTTTAAAAAGTCAGAAGATCACGCTAATGGACCATCTGAGATGCATGGGGCCGGAGGAGAGTGGAGAGTGGAAAATCAACGACTCTCCTGGGAGATCCTGGATGCGTTTAAAGATGCGGCAGCTGAGACCGGGATACCCAATACTGATGATTTTAATACCGGTGATAATCTGGGGATGGGGTACTTTCAGGTTAACCAAAAAAAAGGAGTTCGTTGGTCCACTGCGCGTGGTTTTTTGCGGCCAATACTGGATCGCCCGAACCTCAAAGTTATTACGAGGGCTCATGCCAAAAAACTGCATATTGAAGGGAAGTCTGTGAAGGGAATTTATTTCCAGCATGAGGGTAAGGAATGCTATGGACGGGCAATAGGAGAGGTTCTTCTCAGTGCAGGAGCCGTCAGTTCACCGGTGCTTATGCAGCGCTCTGGTATAGGCAGCGAAGAGCTGCTGAAACAGCACGGCGTTGATCCAGTCCATGAATTGCCCGGTGTTGGAGAAAACCTGCAGGATCACCTTCAGGTTCGAGCCGCTTTTAAAGTGAAGAATACCAAAACGCTTAATGAACGCTCTAAAAGCCTATGGGGACGTCTGACCATGGGGCTTGAGTACTTCCTTCTTAAACGGGGGCCGCTCACTATGTCACCGAGTCAGTTGGGTGGTTTTGCAAAGAGTGATCCTGAGCGCGACAGTGCTAATCTGGAGTATCATATCCAGCCACTGAGCTGTGAAAAGCTTGGAGATGAACTCCATTCATTCCCTGCCTTTACGGCATCTGTCTGTAACTTAAGACCAAAGAGTCGCGGTTATGTGCACCTTCGGTCGGCTGATCCTTTTGATCCTCCGGTGATCAAACCAAACTACCTGTCAGACCCCGATGACCGTCAAGTAGCGGCGGATGCACTGAAGTTGACCCGTAAGATCTGTAAGGCGAATGCACTTGCTCCTTACCAACCCGAGGAGTTTAAACCGGGTGTTGAGATTGACTCCGATGAAGATCTGGCAAAAGCCGCTGGGGATATTGCGACAACTATCTTTCATCCGGTTGGGACCTGCAAAATGGGTAATGATCCAATGGCTGTTGTGGACGCTCGTCTCCGGGTGCATGGTTTGGAAGGAATTCGGGTAGTGGATGCGTCAATTATGCCAACGATCACCTCCGGCAACACTAATTCTCCGGTTATTATGATTGCGGAGAAAGCTGCCGACATGATTCTTGAAGACGCTAACTGATCTCTGCTGCAGAAAGTCTTGCCAGATCAGCAAGGCTTTCTGAGAACATAATGGACTTATTCGAAGATTCCCTAACGTAACCGTTGCGGCTTGCCCTGAAGGTAACCCTGTACCCCATCTATTTTCAGTGCGCGAAGACGTTTGAGCTGTGGCTCACGCTCAACCCGTTCGGCATAGGCCTTTATTTCCAGGCTATGTGCTACCGTTATCAGGCTGCTAACAAAGAATCGATCTTCTGGATTGGTATCGACTTCTTGAATCAATGAGCCGTCAATCTTTACATAGTCTGGTTGCAGGTTGTAAAGGTAGCTGAAACCTCGGGGATGAATGCCAAAGTTGTCGACCCCAAATCCCACCCCGGTGTTTTTTAGATGCTCTCTGAATTCCGTAACAATATCCAGATTATTCAAAACCGATGCTTCATTTAGTTCTAAGTTCAGGTTTTTAACCGGAGACACGACATCAAGTAACCAGGAACGAAACTCTTTGTTTCTCACTGATGCTGCACTCAAATTGACCGTCAGTGGCTGGCAGTTAGGTGTTTGTTGAAGGTATGAGAGAGTTTGATTAATCACTGCTCGATCCAGGTCAATAATCAAACCCAATTCTTTGACGATGCCGATAAACTCACCCGCTGCACAGGGCACCCCTGACTTGTCTAAAATCCGTGCCAGAATTTCTCTTTGCAACTCCAGGGTTCCTTCCTCGGAAACAAGTAGTTGATATTGCAGTAAAATCTCTTCATCACTGATAGCATCGGCAATTCGTTGATGCCAGTTTTCACTGGTTCGGGTATGCTCTTCTGAGAGTTTAAGCTTGCTGTAAACCTCTCCATTACGCTCGGCTTCCTGCAGTGCCAGTTGCGCGCGAGAGATTAACTGGCTGGAAGAGGATAGATCTGAACCCTGAGCAACTCCTATGCATATAGGTCCACGCTCATCTTCAGATTGAGATATCTGCTGATAGATCTGGCGGGTTTCTTCAACCAGATCATCCAGTTCCCTGCGTAACTTGTCTGTGTCTGTTCGATCAATCAACAGCATGAATTCGGCTCCCGTCATACGGCCGAGAATACTCTGTTCTGACTTTCTACTCATTTTTTCCAACATCGAAGCGACCTGCTTGATCAAACCGCTGGCCTTCTCTAATCCGAGTTCCTGATTAAGCTTGGCAAGGTTTCTTATGCGAACATAAAGCAGGGTGCAGGGACCAAAACTCTTACGGTGATCTAGTTGCTCGGAAAGTTGTGAGAGCAATGCACGTTGATTGGCAAGGCCGGTCAGGTTGTCCTGATAAGCGCTACGCTGCAGTTCTTCGATATTGACGCTTTGGCTATTGAACATGCGCTGAACCTGACGGACCATCAAATTCATTGCCTGGACAACACTGCCTAACTCACGGGTGGTCGGAATCTCGTCCTGCTCAACATACTTTTTCTGGGAAAGAGCCAGAGCCTGCTCCTCTACGCCTTTTAACGGACTCAGAAGGTGACGCATCAAAATGCTGATAGCTACAACGCAACCCAGTGATAGCATTACAAACCAAATCAGTGTGTCCTGAACTCCAAGCCATAGTTGCTGATATGCATAACCGGCACGGCTTTGGACAAAAACGGTTCCTACTTTTTGCCATTGATGAGTCACTTCACGGGTCATCTCCGGAGGAGAAAACTCCACCAGGCTTACAAACCAATCCGGTACATTTACGCCCGCCCGAGCCGGTATGTTTTTGCTGAATAGCGTTTGTCCCTCGTTATCAACAACATCAATGCGCTGATAAAAACCGCTGTCGAATATCGCATTGACAGTGGTTTCAATAGAGGCAGTATCCTTGTCAGCCATAAATTCAGACATATAGAGACCCAAATGCGTGGCCGTATCCTGCCCATGGGACTCCAGTTGGTTGAGCAACATATCTTCAGCACTGTCAGACATAATGTAGATTGTGCCGGACACCAGGCCAATCAGTACTGCAAATATTGCCGCGATCAGTTGGTTTACCAGTGACATTGATGACTCCTTGGATGTCTATTTGGCATTGACTTGCTGGTCTTTAATTCGAGATTGCAGTTTGACCCACAGTTTTAGTCGGTCTGATGTCCCCACCAGTTTTGTACGGGGCCCTTTTCTGGAAACCCAGATATTATCGCCATTAAAGCTATATACGTACTTTAAATCGCGTCTGTTGGGAGCCGGTTCTATTTCGCCAATCAGGTTGTCCAGCACAACAGGAACTGAATTTGGCGTTTTGTAATAAGTTAACACCATATGGGCCTGATTCAGGCTCAAGGATTTAACATACGCAATACTCATTTTTTTGATTGGAACGCCAAGCTCTTTCAAGGTGTAGTATTTTGCGATTGAGTAATCTTCACAATCGGCCCCGTTGGTAATCAGTAGTTCGACAGGGGTCGCCCAGTAGTCATTCTTCCCCCAATGATCAATATCATTAACAAATCGAGCTTGATTGAAAAACTTGTTGACTTCATACAGTTTGACATCTTCAGGCTCATTGGCGAGTCTGTCCAGCAGATTCTGCCAGGCTATCAAACGTTTTCTGGCATCCTCGCCGTATTTTTTCCCTAACTCATCAATATATGCCGCCGAAAGTCGAACACTATCGCGATTGTCCGCTACAAGTCTGTAGCTGAATAAGGCCGTGCTCAAAATCAGCAGGCACAGTGCCACTTTCCCCGCGCTGACCAGAAAAGGTTGGATGGATGGATGGCTAAACAGCGGTCGCAAGTAGTTTTTCCATTATTCAAAAGTACCTTTGAAACAGATCCTTCATCGTAATTCCATGGAACCCTCAGCACAATAATGGATAGTGCCATAGATCAACGTTAGGGTCTAAAAACATGAAAAAATTCAATTTATTGGAGAAGGCCGGCTGACTTTTACTCATCGGATGGGGGTTGAGCCAGAAAGCAGAATGGACTTGTTCACAGGTTCGCTAATGATTGTTCAAAATTACGGGATTCAGTATTCAGATTATCCTCATTTATCCAGCGGGAGGTTTTTTTTAAATTAAAACCTCACAAATATCCAAATCAAGAGAACTAACATGCAAAACAAGATCAAGACGTCTCTTCTTACCCTGATTACGGCTGCTTCACTTTCCGCACATTCTTATGGGATGGATAAACAGAGTGACTTTGTGATGATTCATTCGGCCTGGACCGGTGGCTGGCAGTGGCAACAGGTTAATTCAGCATTGTCGAAAAAGGGGCATACCTACAGTTCTCCGGATCTGCCTGGGCATGGTGCTGATAATACCCCAGCTGGCGCAATTGACCTGGATAGCTATGTTTCTTCTATGGTTAGCGTACTCGATGCTCGTCAATCAGCAAGCATTCTTGTGGGTCATAGCTTTGGTGGTGTCGTTGCTAGCCAAGTCGCAGAAGCTCGGCCTGAAAAGGTAAAAGCGATCGTTTATTTGTGTGCTTTTATGCTTCCTGATGGTTACTCGTTCATGGATGCAACGGCAGGCGTCAAGAACTCGGAAGTACTCAATAATCTAGTGTTTTCAGAAGATAAAACATCTGTATCGATTGCGGATGAAGCGCTTCACAGTGCCGTTGCTCATGAAGTACCTGTAGAGCTGTTTAATCAGGTAAAGCCGAATCTTGTAGCAGAGCCAACGGCTCCTCTTAGTGCAAAGTTGCAGTTAACCGCTGGCAATTATGGCAGCATACCTCGCTATTTCGTGCAGTGTGAGAATGATAATGCTCTCCCTGTAGAGCAACAGCAGTTCATGATTGAACAATCACCGGTAGAGTGGAGCTATAAGCTTGAATCAAGCCATATGCCTGTCTTCACGATGCCTGAGCGGGTGGCTGAAATCCTTGATGATGTTGCAAATCGGGAAGAAGTCAGAAAAGCAACTCTTACAGCTAATAATAACTGGATAAAAGCATTTAACACCAAGAACATTATTGCCGTCACCAATACTTACACTGAGAATGCAGTCTTAAATGCACGACCATTCGGTACTTATAGCGGCCGTGAGGAAATATCCCGTTTTTGGGAAAAAATGCTGGCAGATGGTGCCTCTGATTTTCGCTTAACTGAAAGCAGAGTATTTGTTCTTGATGATAAGCGAGCCACTTCCTATGGTTTATGGGAAATGAATAAAGGACAGGGAATTATTTATAAGTCGATCTGGAATCTTGATGCTGATGGTAAAGCAAAACTCAGTGAGGGTGATTTTGAGATGCTACGTTAGCTTGGTCTTTACCCTTCTTTAGAATGATGATCCGTTGAGATTTCCAAATAGTTTACCAACTAAATGGAAATCTCACTGGGAAAAGTGATACGAAAAAAATAATAGTTTATAATTTTCCGTTACCCTTCTATAAAAACCGGGATGAATTCTTTGTAATTATTAAGATTTAATCATTATATCCTGCCTTTTATAAACAATATTATGTTATTAGAACGATCCATAAGTTGGCATCTAAAGCCATTTTTTGGTGTTTTATGTCATATTATTTAGTCAAAACTATGTCTATTATTTCAGGGAAATTTATATACTTTTACATGATTATAATACTTACGCTAGTTGTTAACTCGTTATTTATAAAAATATACTTGTGTTTAAATACATAAATTATTTAACAGGGTGTTTTATTAAAAAAATTGTTCTTATAGTCTTGAGTGTTTTTAATAAATACCATGTTTTTGTAAAAGTTTTTTACCAAATAGTCAGAGGGAGTTCGCTTGAATAAATATTGCGTAGTATCGCTTACATCAATCATTTTATTAGCTTCATGTGTAGCTAACGCGGGAGGAAGAAAACACTCTTCGGATCTTATGTCCAGACATTTGTCTACGAAGAATATTGCCTTCGATGGAGCGTTGCTATCAGAGCAATGCCAAGGGGAAACGATAGATAATACTGGTTCCTCGGACGGGCCATCACTTGTTTTTAACGAATCAGCTTTACTGAGCAACGATTTTTCTTTAAGAAAAACGCTCCAGGCAATCATAGACTCAAACGACGCTGGTTCTGGTGGTGATACACCGGAAAAACTTGTGTCTACAATGCTTACTACTTTTGGTTTGTCACAACAAACCAACCCCCTTTCGGAGTTAACAGTACCGGTTGAGCGCAGAGATGGGGAGTTTGGTATAGATCCCGACAGTATGGTCTCTGCCATGACGCCCGTGGGAATCTTTAATCGATTCGATCTTGCTTCCAGTGATGGAGCATCATGTGGTGAGTATCGGGTTGTATACGCAAAGCCGCAACTATCGCAGAACCTCCCAGGTGGTCCATTTTTTATGATTTTTGAAGCAGGCTATCCAAACCCCTCTCCGGAAAAAGGACTTTTAGGTTGCCTGCCAATTGCTCAGTTTTGGGCTTCGTTGGAAGATTCTGCTCTTACCCAGCAAGAGCGTGTCAGTCGGCTGGAAGCCTTGTTTTATGATGGAATATCACAGGGTGGAGTTCGTTTGCCAGCCATTATTGATTTTGATCATTACAAAGCACCGTTTGGGCAAATTCGAATCAATACATTTATTAACTTTCACGATTGGCAACTGAGAGACTTCCGGACAGACAGGGTGTCGGGAAGAACCGTTTTAGTTGCGGACCCGGTGGATAATTCACCGTTGACAGAGTTCTTTGGTGGTCAGTTTTCCGGTATTGATGCCCAGGAGCAAACTCGGTTTGATAGGTTGAGCAATGAATTTCGTCAGGATTTTATAAATAATCAAGTCGTGAATCTCTCGCAGCCAGAAGTGAACGGGCTTACCGATGATACTGATATAGTTAATGCCATTGGTGCAAACATTGATAATCGTTTTGTTGAGTTTCAATCAACAGCATCCGGGCAATTTGTTGACAGCCCGCCAAATCAGACTGATGCTGACTTTCGTGCACTTATAGAGAGTCAAAGTAATTCAGCCCCGTTTACTGAGATACTTCTTAATCGAATGGAATCCCAAACATGTCAAGGGTGTCATCAAGGAGCGGTTTCTAAACAAGTAGCATCTAATGTAGTATGGCCAAGATCACTGGGTTTTACTCATATTGGCGAGTCTGGAAGACTTTCTCCTGCGTTGCGAAACTTTTTCTTGCCTGCTCGTAAGAGAGTGTTGAACGATTTTCTTTGCAATCCACCGACCGAACCAGAGTTTGCTTCTGAACTGGTCATTGAAGCAGAATCTGCTTCTACACAGAATACATTTTCCCCGTTTGAAGTACGGAATGAAGAAAGCGCTTCAGGTGGGCAGTATATCGTTTGGCCTGATATTAGTCCGGTACCAAGAAAGAACGAAGATTTGGAAACTAATAGAGGGAATGTTAAATATAAATTTACGCTATCACAGTCTTCAAACCTGAAATTTTCAATTCAAATGAGGTCAAGAAGCGAGCATTCAATACAACGTCCGGAAAATAATGATTCGTTCTTTTTCAGAGTCGACGGAGAACCCTGGCTGATTCAGAACAATGAAGCGCATCTGGATGACTGGGGGACAACCTTTGTCACGGTGCTTTCCAGTTTGCCTGCGGGATCTCACACGCTTTCTATTCTGTTAAGAGAGGATGGCACCGAGCTCGATTCGATCCGCTTAGTACCTGATGATGGTCTGATTAAGGCTGGAGAAACGGATCTTCCCGATACTGAATTTAAATCATCAATTATGATCGAAACGGAAGCTGCTGAGCTGCAACATTCATTTACACCATTTGAAGTAATATCGGATGAAGATGCTTCAGGAGGTAAATATATAGTTTGGCCTGATAGCGGTCAAAGAAGAAAGAATGATGATACGAATGAACTTGGCGGTAAACTTGACTATAAGTTCTCCTTATTGGAGCCTTCATCAGTTGATTTCTCAATTCAGATGAGAACAAAGAGCAATCAGTCATTTGATGGAAATGCGAATAATGATTCTTTTTTCTATAGACTTGATGGCGGTCCCTGGCAGATTCAGAATAATAATGGGCACAGTGATATATGGGCTTCAATCTTTGTCACTCGTTTCTTGGGTTTAACAGAAGGTGAGCACACCTTAAATATTTTAAGAAGAGAAGATGGAACTGAATTAGATGCACTAATTCTGACACCAGTAAAAGGTATGATTAAGATCGAATCGAACCTATAGAAGCAAGTACCTGTTGTCCTGGCTCGGCAAAGAAATGTCCGAGCTAAGGGCAATAATATATTCTTCAAAATAAAATTTTAGTATTAGGTGTTGATTATTCAGCTTTCATTATTTATCTGAGAAATGTGACGGGAACAAATAATCTGGCCAAGGCATGGAACTAAGGCTGAAGAAGAGTCACTAAATACTTACTTGGAATCAACAATTTTTATTATAGATGATTATTTTATAATCTTCGTTATTACATCCTCTAATAGAAGTTTTGACGCGAAATGTCGCTTTCATGCGTGATGGGTAATATATTAATGATTTACTAGCGACTATGATTTTCTTTAGGTGATAGATAGAGTTTTTAATACGCATGTTGTTTGTGTGTATTTAATAATTTGTCTTTATTTGGAAAATATTAGCTGCAAATATATAACTCCTAAGTTATTTTTGTGGCTTGAATGGAAGTAATTATATATGAAAAATCGCTTTCTTATTGTAAGCATGGCTTTATATGGCCAGGCAGCCTTAGCTGATATACCTGCAGCTTCTTTTAATTTAATTGGTAAGGATAGTGAGCTGTGTTTTCAGGCAACAGAAACAAAAAAACTGATTCAGAAAGCCTGCTCTGCAGAATCACTATTCTGGAGGGTTACAAAAAATCCTGATGAGAGCTATATTTTTCGGACGAATGTCAACGAGCAGGAGTATTGTTTAACAGCTTCAGGATTACATGGGGAGCCCGTGAGGTTGGGGGACTGTCAACTAGCCGCAAATTGGTTGATATCACCGCTACGTGACGGCTTCAAAATGGTGGAGCGGGATTCCGGGTTTTGTAACAACATTGCGGGTAACAGATTACTCCCAGATGCAACGTTAACACAATATGGATGTACCACTGGCGATAATGAAAAGCTGGACTTTAAGCTTGCCGGTCCTGCTGTGCTGGGGCAATGGGGCGAGAAAATAGACCTGGGCCTGATTCCGATTTCAGCAGCGGTATTGCCTACAGGAAAAGTGCTTTATTGGTCCGGCTCAAATCGAAATGGTTTTCATGGCAAGCCGATTACCTATACCGGTCTGTTTGATCCGGAGAATGAAGCACATACGGAAGAAACGGTGATGGATTCAAATCTATATGAGATGTTTTGTCCGGCTACCGTTATGGATAAAGACGGATCTGTGATCATTATTGGCGGTGGTGCACAGATCGTACAAGGCTCTGTTGGTATTGGCAGAAGGGAGTATGTAGCCAGTTACAATTTTCGGGATGAGGCTGTTGGAGCCTGGAAAAGAGAAAAAGACCTCAATGTACCACGCTGGTATAACAGTGCGATAATGCTGGGTGATGGCTCCATCTTTACTATTGGTGGTGCTGGGGACGGTCAGCCAATACATTCGAATATGGAAAAGAAGGGAGAAATCTGGGATCCGGAAACCCGTAGCTTTCGGTATCTGTCTCAGACCAGGGATGTCGGCTATCACAAAGACAAAAATGGCACCTATGGTAAAGCTCGGGGGGAGTATTATCGGAAACTGACTCTTACTCATGATGGCAGTATTTTGGAGTATGCGCCTTACAAGGACTTTATTCGTCATACGGTAGAAGGAGAGGGTAGTTCGACCCTGACTGGTAATGGGCGTGATGGGGGTCCAAGATTTATTCAGGGTGCGGCTAGTGCTCAGTACAGTTCTGATAAGCTTTTAATGATTGGTGGTAGCGCTGAGTTTGGCGAAGAAGATCAAAAGAAGGAGGATCAAAAGGTTAAAATTCCTGCCCTTGATTCGGTCTATGAGATAGATCTGGCGACAGGCGTTTCAGAGACTAAGGCCAGTATGCATCACAAAAGATATTACCCTAATTCAGTGGTGTTGCCTGATGGAAAAGTGCTGACAATAGGAGGATCACGGGATAATCATCTGTTTAATACGGTGAATGCGGTTCTTACTCCAGAAATGTATGACCCACAAACAGACCGATGGACTGAAATGGCTGATATGTCCATTCCTCGGAACTATCATTCCACTGCTGTTTTGCTTCCAGATGGTCGTGTTTGGGCTGGAGGAGGCGGTGCCTGCGGCAATTGTGAATTTAACTATCCTGATGCGCAAATTTTTAGCCCGCCTTATTTGTTTAAGGGAGAAAGGCCTGAAATAAATTTGACGCTGATAGAGAACAGGATTGGATATCAGCAGGATTTTAACCTGTTTTCTAATCAGGAGTTGAACTCAATGGTTTTGGTGCGCTTATCGTCGATAACTCATAGCTCAAATACGGATCAGCGTCGTATCGAACTGGATTATGAAGTGACGGCTAATAACGGCTACAAACTAACTACACCATCCAGCATACATATTGCGCCTCCAGGCTACTATATGTTATTTGGCCTTAATCAAAATGGGGTTCCATCCCATGCCAGGATAGTTCAGCTTGGTAGTGATTTGTAATTATCAAGATTCCAGATATTGATAATGAACCTCACTTTTTAGTGAGGTTCTATTCGATAAGGATTTAAGGGTAGAAAATAATCAGTGTTACTTAACCTGCTTGTTTGTCCATCGATCTTTTGCATTGGGGCATGATCATGGCTGTTACTCAGTCTTATACTCTGAAAATTGCTCAAGACGGCTTTTAATCAGGTCGATGCAGCGTCGGACCTTCAGCGGTACGTCTCCTCGGTAAGAATGGACACTGTTGATCAACCTTGCCGGGGTTCTGATCTGCGGTAGTATTCGGACGAGTTGGCCTGCTGCCAGTAGTTCGACTAAGTAGAGGTTGGGAAGAAGTGCAAACCCTTTGCCAGCCGTTGCCAGTTGAGCTGCTGTGACTGCGGTATTGACTCGGAATTTTGGTTTTAAGGCGATGTCGTAGACTTTTTTGTCATCCAGTAGCCTTTGTTGCCGACCTTGTTGCCAACTGGTTGCTATAAAAGGGTGTTCAGATAATTCCGACAGGTTTTTCGGTGAGGGATTGTTAGCCAGATAGCTGGGTGAGGCTACCAATATATTATGCTGTTCGCCCAATAAACGAGCCCTTAGGGTACTGTCTTCCAGGTCGCCAACCCGGATTGCGAGGTCGATGCCTTGATCCACGATGTTACTGGGGCGGTCATCTATCAAAATGCGAGGTTCCAGCCCCGGGAATTCATCGACCAGGTTGCCTATGGCCGGAATGATAATTGATGGAGCAAGAGCATGAGGGGCGGTGATGGAAAGGGGGCCCTTAGGTCGGCCTTCTCGTTCTTCTATCTCATCGACCGTCAAATCCAAAAGATTTTCCAATTGGCGACAGCGCTCAACAAACATCAGACCTGCCTGGGTGAGTACCAATCGCCGAGTTGTTCGAGTAAGCAGTTGTACTCCCAGTTCAGCTTCCAGCTGACTAACGTACTGACTAACACCTGATTTAGTGAGCCCTAGTACATCGGCTGCCTCTGTAAAGCTGCCTCGTCTTGAAACTTCAGAGAACACCAGCATTCGTTGTGGTAGTTTTTTTTGTTTATTTATCATGAACAATCATTTCATATTCTGGCTGTTTATAGCTCCATTGTATCTCAATAAACTTGTTTATATACCAACCGAGTAGCCAAAAGAAAAAAAGATAAAAGGCAGCTGGGAACAATTTTGCTGCTGAGGATGGCTGCCTATCTAGGCTGTGGATATTTTTACCCTAAAAACTGTAGTGAGAGGCAATAGTAATGACAACTGTGAGTTCAATGAGCAACGATAAGCCTGTTTTTTTATGTATTCATTCTGCCTGGATGGGTGGATGGTCATGGCAATATGTCACTGAGGCCCTCAGGGCCAAAGGATACGACAGTTTAACACCTGACTTGCCTGGCCACGGTGTCGATAAAACAAGAGCGGAAGTGCTTAGGCTATCGGACTACGTCCAGTGCATAACATCCATAATTGATAAGACTGAACGGCCTGTCATTCTTGTTGGTCACAGCTTTGGTGGAATCGTTGCCAGTCAAGTAGCTGAAGCCCGACCTGAAAAAGTACAGGCTCTGGTCTATCTCTGTGCATTTATGCTGCCGAGTGGCCTATCCTTTATGGATGCAATAGAGGGGGTTGATGATTCGTTAGTACTCGATAATCTGCGATTTTCTGATGATGGTTCATCAGTAACTATTGCAGAGGAGTTCATGCATCCTGCGGTCGCTCATGACGTCCCTGAAGAAAACTTTCTTGCAGTAAAACCGATGCTGGTTGCGGAGCCCACTCAGCCCTTGGCCGAATCTTTGGTTCTGACAGATAGAAATTTTGGCCAGATAAAGCGTTTTTACATCGAGTGTACGGAAGACCGAGCCATACCGCTGAGGCTTCAACGTCAGATGTGTGAAAACCTCTCTGTGGATCATGTTTATCAATTGGAATCAAGCCATGCTGCAGTATTCTCCAAACCGTCTGATATTGCTGCATCCTTAGAAGATATTGTCATCCGAAATGCATTCGGTGGCTGAGCCCGTTCATATATTTGTTCCTTCAGAAGATTGTATTGAAGGTGGGCGTTAACAGAGCGCCTAATTCGTTGATTTGTAGTATCACTATAAGCCTTAGAAGTGCTCCAGGGGGTCTTTGAATAAGTCTAAAAATTCAGATTTTTGAGATAGATCTGAGGCTTCCTGGTGCTGACTATATCGACTTTTATCAATTAATGTATTTAGAAATTTTTCTGAGAAGTTGGAACTTATTACGCCTTATTAACAATGTTGTTTTAAAGAAAATTCTACTAAGAGTCATGGCCATATTTTTTGTGAGAATATAGCTGATGTTGAATTTTATTAGGATAAATAAAAGTTTCATATTATTTGTTTTACAGAATTTAGAGCGATGACTAACAATGAGTATGAATAGTAAGAAGGATATACCTGCCAGCTATATTGATAAATCTAATAGCAAGGATGGGAAAAGCAACAATTCTTTACCATCTCATGAACCTGCCGTTATGGCAACGATATCTTTACATATGCTACGAGTTGGTTCTCAGCATGGTGTTGATATCGATGATATTCTTCAAGACCTGGCGTTGTCTAAAGAGCAGTTGGTCAAGCCGGGAGAGCGTATACCGCTATCTATTCATCTAAAAATTCAAAGCCAGGTAGTAAGTAAAAGCTTGTTGCCTGAAATAGGTCTGGAAATCGGTCGATTAATGCCGTCAGGTATATTGAATATCGTAGGTTATATTATGATGACCAGTGCCTCTTTGGGGGAAGCGTATAAAAACCTGGAAAATTATTGGGAACTTCTTGGAGGAATGGGAGATTTTAAGTTTATTGCCAAAAATGTTTCTGGAAATATGCATGCTGAAATTAGTGTTGGTGATTTTCATCCGATATCTAAAGAATGGATCGAGTGTATTACTTCTTATTGTATTACAGTCGGGCGTAAACTGACCGGAAAAGATTTTTTTCCTTTAAAAGTACATTGCTCCTATTCAGAGCCCGGTTATGAAGAGTGTTATCGCCAATTATTTGGTGACTGCGTTTTGTTTGATCAGAAACACAATAAGATAGTGTTGTCTGCTGAGGATGCGGATTTACCTATCATCCATCCAGACCCCGTGCTGCTGAATCTCCTCAAGCTCCAGGCAGAGTTAGAGCGGAAACAGATGTCAACGCTGAAAGAGCTGACCCGGAGTGTAAAAAATTTGATACTTCAGGGATCAAAAGAAGGGCGCACTGACGTTGAAGACATTGCCAAAAAGATGTGTATGAGCAAACGTTCACTTCAACGACTACTTGGATTGGAAGGAACGAGTTTTTCAATGATCCTCAAGCAGGTCAGGATGGAAAGGGCAATTCTGATGCTTCAACAACAGGACCTGAATATAACACAGATTGCATTTCAGCTTGGCTACTCTGAGCGAAGTGCCTTTGATCGAGCTTTTAAAAAATGGACAGGACTTGCACCAAGATCCTTCCGTAATCAAGTAATCTCCGGTTCTATTGCTGAAAGCGTTCGTCTGTGCTGGCCTGAATGCTCGAATGTGGCCGTCATGGATAATATCAAAGTTGGTTGATCCCTACAGGCAGCCGTTTCAGGGCTTGTCTTCTGAGGCCCAAGGGGCTTGTTCGCAGGTTTCCTGGTACAGATTGGCGGAGTTTGTCAAGAATATGTATTTATAGTCATATTATAAAACAAAGAAACTGTCTACTATTTGATCAATATTTAGATGCTGAAGATAAATCAGTATGAATGTAAAGGTTACCAAATTGTTGCGGAATTTTTTTATAAGATTTTTAAATTATAAATTTTTTATTAGAAAGGGGTAGTGGAGGGTAATTATGAGTGTGAATATTTTTCTTGTAGATTTTGTTTTTTTTCTGTTTTTATGGTTTGGGATAGCTAGATAAAATCAATTTATCGGTTTGTGATATTTTACTTTAAATATAAGGTTCTGCTGAGAGAGAGGAGAGGGCTTCCTAACGGAGCGGTTGGTACTTAATTTTTGCTGGAAATTAAGAAGGTGGCTCCTCGAACAGGACTCGAACCTGTGACCAATAGATTAACAGTCTACTGCTCTACCAACTGAGCTATCGAGGAATAACCAAACAAAGGACTTAGCTTCTGATCCTTCGACCTTTCTTTAAATATATGGTCGGGGTAGAGAGATTCGAACTCCCGACATCCTGCTCCCAAAGCAGGCGCGCTACCAGACTGCGCTATACCCCGATACAGATCGCGCTCTAAGTGCTATAGAGATGGCTCCTCGAACAGGACTCGAACCTGTGACCAATAGATTAACAGTCTACTGCTCTACCAACTGAGCTATCGAGGAATCACGATTAACTGTGGGCGCGAATATTAAAGCCCTTTTGGGGTTTGGTCAAGGACTTTGGCACATATTCGTTAAACTGGCTCAAATTTCTATTTGCTTTTGAAAACATCAGGTTGCAATAGCCATTGGTCAGAAGGAGTTGTGTTTGTGTCGATTTTTTTCAAGATTGTTAAGTGCTTAGGTTCCTTAGCCTAAATACCTGTGAATAGGTTTTTGGAACATCTGGCTTTCTGACCTGTATATAACAAGCGTCCCGACTAAGACCAATAGTCCGGCCGATTGATGATGTTGCCAACTCAAGGTGCTATCAATCAGAGTTGTTGAACAAGCAGTATTCAGGTTGTAGGGAGCAAGAGGGCTGTCAATCATCTTTGGATCCTCTTATATTGGCTCTTTTGTTACTGTCATTGGAGTCTTAGCAGTCATGCATTTGTTGCTTATCGACGGTCTGAATTTAATTCGTCGTATCCATGCCGCTGTTCCTGGCGAAGGCCATGAGGCTGTATCAGCGGCTGTTGACTCCTCTGTGCATTCGTTGAACAGGCTCTTTAAACAGTTTCAACCAAGTCATGCTGTCTGTTGTTTTGACGGCCCAGAGTTAAGCTGGCGTCATTTGGAATATCCTCAATATAAAGCGGGTCGTAAACCTATGCCTCAGGAACTACGCGATGCGATGCCAGGATTTAGGGAGCAGTTTTCACATATCGGTCTGGCAAGTTTAGCCTTGGCTACAGTAGAGGCTGATGACCTTGCCGCAACACTGGCAGTAAAAATGCTAAGTATCGGGGGGCGAGTAACATTAGTTTCTACAGATAAAGGTTTTGCCCAGCTTCTGATTCAGCCTGATGCCGATCAGCGGCTGTGTTTATGGGATGCATTTGGTCGCAGGCAGATTGATTCAGAGTCAGTACATGCGCGTTTTGGGGTGTACCCTGACAGAATTCTTGATTACTGGGCTTTGACGGGTGACAGTACCAACAATATAAAAGGCGTAGAAGGGGTCGGTCCGAAAACTGCTCTGCGACTTCTATCGGAGTGCGATTCACTAAACGGTATCTACCAGCACCTTGGTAGATTAAGTGATAAATTGGCGTCAAAATTAAAGGATAACCAAGAGCAAGCGATGCTTTGCCGCCGATTAGTGACTTTGGCGACGGATATGAAATTAGGGTGTAAACTGAGCGATTTTCGTTTCGTTCCGCCTGTGGCCTAGTTTTGTAAAGCTTTTGTTTCCAGCACTGTTGTTCCCGTAACTGCTGGCGTTCTTGTTGCAGCTGCGGTGCTCCCGGGATAAGGCATTTCAATTTTCATCTGAGGATAGCTGATTCAGATATTCAGAAGCCGTCTCTGTACTGTTATTTACGACCCCTAATGAGTTAGAATCGTTTCCTTTATGGATGGGTCGTAGCCACTGAAAAGAAGTTCTTGGAGCCTGATGGTTTTTAGCAGTAGGTTAGTGTTAAAAAACCAACAGGCTTCTTGCGTTTAGATTCTTAACACTGCATAGCTCGACTCTCTTCTGCAACTCTCGATAGGAAATTTCATGCTTTTCAATAAGCTTCCTGATGATCTGTTTCTGCCATTATCAGGTCAGAACCGGTTTATCTATCAAGCGGTATTGGTGGAGCTGGCAGATCTGTTCTTCGATGAAGACCTGATTGACCCTTTTGTTCCCAAAGATCTGGTGCGCTCTACGATTGAAGAAGCGGTGATTAAACATGGTATTCGTACCTGGGCATTAGAAGTCGAAGACGATGAAGGGGAGCTTGAGCAAGAGGCACCCCGATCAACGGCAGAGTATGCCAACCGAATCTATCGCCGGTTAGTAAAAACAGGTTGGTTGGACGAAGAACAGCAGCTGTACCGCACCTACGTGTTAATGGCCCCGTCTATCAGTTATCTATTACGGACCCTGGTGCAGGTCGCCACTTTTCAAAAGAAAAGTTACGGTGGCGCTGTTCTGAATGTTCTTAGCTCTGTAGAGGCCGCCGTAAAGGATCCTCAAGAGCGCGGCCTGACTTTGCAGGAAGCTGCTCGAGCAGCAGCGGAATTCAGTGCCCATTTAACTGATATGCTACTTGGGTTGCGGGAATTGCGACAAACCTTTGCGGCCAGCAACAATCCTCAAGAGATTGTCAGAGGTTTTTTTGAACAGTTCGTTGAAGCTATATTGGTTTCTGATTATAAAACCCTGAAAACTCATAATAATCCGTTTCGTTTTCGAAGGCAGTTACTGGGGCAGTTGAAAGAGTTGCAGTTTGACGAGCACAAGTTATCTCTGTTAATTCAACATTATCAAGAAGTTCTGGAACTGAGTAACGCCGAAGCTGAAGCGAAGGTTCACCAGCATATCTCTCGGATTATCAGAATCTTTGAATCGGTGGATCAGCGACTGGGAGCTATTGATGATTTCCGCTTCAGATTGGAAAAACGTGTGGCAGATACTGTTCGTTACATGGATAAAACCACTCCGGGAATGAGCGCTCGTTTGTCCCGTCTGATCTCCAAGCTGTCGCAAATAGAAGAAGCTAAACTGCCGATGGCGGATACGTTGGAAAGCTTTGCATTTTTGTCATCCAGAAGTGTTCGTAGTGCACCACGCCGGCGTACACCACCCACATTGAGAGTCATTCAACAAAAAGTGATTGACCCGGAAGTGTTGCTGATGCGCCAACGCTTTAAAGAATATAAAGAGCGTCGTCAAATCAATAGCCTCAAGTTAGATGCCTATATAGAAAGGCACCTTAATGGGGCTAATGAAATCAGTGCTGATCAATTTCAGATCGGTACGGTAGAAGATTACATCTGTTTTAGTTATGTCCGTCATATTGGTTCTTTGGGAAACAAAGCCAAGGACATTCATGGCAAATATCAACTTCAGTTTGAAAACCGTTATGTCAATATTTGTGACATGGTGGAATGTCGGAGTTTTGTACTCCGTCGAAATCCTGAATTTACTTCGGCTCAAGGCAATCAAATGAATAACTCTGAAGTCAAGGGACGTCAGCATGCTCGGTGATCTCAAAAAAATCCTCAGCCGTTTTGAACAGGTAGACGAAGAAGACTTCACAATAGCGGCTAACAAGTTGCTGGTGAATCAGTTTCTTTATGCAGACAAGCCCTCTCATCGGCCGCACTATTTTCTGATCTCTACCCATGTGGAGTATTTTACTAATCTCTTTGCTGCAATTGGTTGGTCTCTGACTCATCAGCCTGATGAGTCTTTTGTGGGAATTATTCCAAAAGGAGAAGAGCGATATCTGCGCTTACGCCTGGATGAGTCGCTATTCCTTTTATGTTTGCGTCAGCAGTATGAAGAGCGACTCGAAAATTTTGATATCGACGGCGGGAAAGCTTTCATACAGTCAGATAATTTGCTGCAACTTTATGAAAACCTTACGGCCAAAGAGATTCCTAATGAAACGCGATTTAAGGAGATTTTATCGCTGTTTAGCCGTCACGGTATCGTTGAGCGGGGTAAGGCGCCGGAAACAGATCCCAAGAACATCCCATTAATGATCAACCCGTCAATTCGTCAGGTGGTTGTTGAAGATTGGGTACGGCAGTTGGAAGAGCTCAGTGATGATTCGGATGCCGCAGAAAATGATGCTGTGACGGAAGCTGAGCTGGAAGTACAAGACAGTGAATCAGTTGATGTTAATGATCAGCATAAGACCGTTTCTGGAACGACCAGCGGGCCTGGCTTCTCAGGGGAGACATCATCGGCAGAAATTACGCAGGATACTGCGGATAACGATGTTGAGTTGGAAGATCAGTCTGATAAATCAAAAAATCAGGCCAGTAAGTTAACGGAGGTTGCTGATGAAGCTGCTGAATAAAATCGTACTGGTTAATTGGTACGTCCTGGGGGCGGTAGAGATCCCTATTCGCGGTAACGTCGCGATCGTTGGTCCCAACGGTTCCGGTAAATCATCTTTGCTGGATGCAATACAGACTGTGTTAGTAGGCGGCAATAAGCGTTTTCTCAGTTTTAACGCCAGTGCCGGACAGAAAAGTGAACGTAGCTTGAGGACCTATTGCCTGGGGTTCCTGGATGATCATACGGCGGGTCGCGCCAAGTCGAGAGAGGATTCACTGACCTATCTGGCGATGGAGTTTAAAGATCAGGAAACCGGTGAATGCGACACCATTGGCCTGGCCATCAGCGCTTCGCTGGCTTCGCCGGAAGAAGATGTGGAAGGCCGTTTTATTTTGCCAGACACTTCGGTAACTCTTGATGATTTTACTGTTCAGGAAAAAGGCGGACGAATCCCTCGCCCCTGGTTGGAAGTGCGGGAGTCGCTACGCAAGAAATGTCCGCAGATGGTACTGGAAAAACGAGCCAGCCGGTTTATTCGAGAGGTGATGGCGCAACTGAGTCACGAAAAATCCGTACCTATTGACGAAGACAAGTTTCTCAAAAGTTTCCGTAATGCGATCAAGTTTACTCCTATCGATAGCCCGACACGCTTTGTCCGTGAATATGTTCTGGACCATAAACTGGTTCAAGTTGGGGACTTTCGTAAATCGCTGGAAGAATACCGGGCGATGGAGCAAAAAACTCAGGAAGTCGCCAATCGTATTGATGAGCTGGAAAAGGTGCAGGAGCTCTGTCTTGGGGTTCGTCGCAATGCCAAAAATGCTGGTGAATATGAATGGGTTGTTCATGAAACCCGCTTCGAAGAGGCTGATCTTAAAAAGGAAAGTCTTGAAGAAAAGCTGGAACAGGATAAGGAAAAGGAAAAAGCACTACAAACTGAGTCCGATAAGTTGGAGCAGGATCTTAATCGTCTGATACAACAGTTGGCCGACACTCGAGCTCAGATGAATAATTCTGATCATGCTAACCGGATCAAAGAGCTTGAGCTGAAAATTGATGCCAAGCAACATGAAATGAGTGTGGTGAAGGATAAGTTGTCCGGCATCTATAACCTGCTTCGATCCACCGTTGCGTTTGCCAAGCATGAAACCCTGCTGCCAAACAGTTTTATGGATGTAGTAAAGGAAGGGGTTGAGCTTTGGCGTCAGGGGGAGAACCTGTTGGGAGCTGCCTGGCCAGAAGATCCCATGAAGGTGGATAACTGCATGGAGCAACTGAAGAAACAAATTGATGGAGTGCGGTTGGATGTCGCCCGTCACTTTGAAAGCTCAGTTATCGACCTCAGTACCATGCGTCAGCGTTTGGAAGGGCATCAGGGAGCAATTGAACAGTTAAAACAGGGGCGAGCGCCTCTGAAACGTAACACCCGTGAGCTGATGTCTTTGCTTGAAGAGTATGGTATTGAATCTGTGCCTCTTTGTGAGCTTACCGAGGTTAATGATGATCGCTGGCGTACTGCTATTGAGAGTTTCCTTGGTGCGCGACGAGAGGCACTGATCGTTGATCCCAGTCAGGTTAAGGATGCCATAACGCTTTACCGTCGTCGTGCCCGACACTTGAAAGGCTGCCGGATTGTTAACACCACTAAAAGCGATCACTGGCTGGATCGGGCCAAACCGGGTTCCCTGTCCCAATATGTGGACTGTGATAATAGTGACGCTCAAGCCTATATTAACCGTGCGCTGGGTGGCGTTATGGCTGTGGAGACTGAGGTGGAGCTTCTGAAGCATGAACGGGCGTTGACTTATGACTGTATGTTACAGACCGAAGGCGCAACGACCTCTATTCATGAACAGGCACCGATGATGGGGAGTCGTCACCGGGAAAAGCAGTTGTTGCAGCAGGATCAGGACTTCGAGCATTTGCAAGCAAGGTTTTCTGAGCAAGAGCGAGAGCATAAGGCGATTGACGGTCTTAAGGATTCCCTGATTAAACTGACGGCAGGATTAACAGGAGTTACCGAAAGTACCTATAGTCTGCACAACAGCAGAGAAATGATGACTGCGGAACTGGAAGGGTACAAACAGGCTATTCAGGATATTCGTAATCAGGATGATACGGGTGTTCAGAAACGTCTGAGTGAACTGGTGGAAGAGCAAAGTAATATCCAGTCAGAGCATCAGAAGCTGGTAGAACAGTTGAAGAAAATCAGCACCAGTTTAATCAAGCGGGAAGCGACACTGGAAGTGCTGGAGCAGGAGCTGGAAGAGCACTCTGCTCAACGGACAAAGTGCGAGGATAAACCTGATTTTGATGCTCAGGCTGCTCAGGAAAAACGAGATTATCTGGAAGAATCCTGTGGTGCTGAGCTTGAGAGGATCATTTTCGATGCAGCCCGTAAGAGTCAGAATGAGCTGACACTGGTTGAAAAAAAGAAAAACTCTGTTCGGGATGCCGTCGCTCAGTATAAGGCTAAGTACCATGGCTCGGGTATGAGTCATCAACAGCTGGATAATATCTCACCGGAATCGAGTCATGCCGAATTGGAAGGTTTTGTTGGCACTACCGTACAGGCTCTTAAAGACACGGAGTTAGCCCATTACACCAAAAAAGCAGAGCGAGCCCGCATTGAAGCGGAAACCGCTTTCCGCTCTGATTTTGTTGCTCATCTCAATGATCAGATTGACAAGATTAAGGAGCTTATTCGCGAGCTTAATAATCATCTCAAGCACCGACCTTTCCATCAGGAAATGTACAGTTTTACCATGACTCCGAATCCGGAGCTAAAGGATGTGCTATCTCTGGTAGAGACCTTCTCTAAAGCTGATCAGGCGAATGCCGGGGGATTATTTGATTCTGCGTTGGATACTAGTTCCCCCCACCGAGAGGCTTTGGAGCGTATTCACGAAGTGCTTAAGGATGAAGGAGAGGCCAGTATTCTTCAGGACTACCGTAATTTCTACAATTTTGAACTGGTGATCAAGGACCTGGATGGCAACATAAAGACCAACCTGTCTCAGCGAATCAAGACCGGTTCCGGTGGTGAGCATCAGGTACCATTTTATGTAGCCATTGCAGCAGGTCTCGGTGCTACCTACCGTTTGAAGAGAGCCCCTGATGGTCGTCCTGTCGGTGGATTCAGCTTGAGTATGTTTGATGAGGCGTTTAATAAACTGGATGCTGAAAATACCCAGACATCACTTGGATTTATGAGAGACCTGGGATTGCAGACATTAATCGCCGCTCCAGATGACAAATATTCGCTGATGGCATCGGTAATGGATACCATTATTAACGTTTGTCGTGATGGCAGTGTCGTTGATCTGGATGTGGAGTTTCCGATGCCGAAGGGTAAGGAGTTGCTGGAGTCGGATAACCCTTATCGGTTAGCGAAGGAATCCAACTCGGTAGTAGAGCATGATCGAGAGGAAGAGGTGGAAGCTGTCTGATCGGGTTGAATGACTAAGTTCTCCAGGAGTCTCAGAACAGTTCTGCAAGGGTCTCAGAATAGTTCCAATCCCGGAATAGTACTTCAAGAGCGCCGCGTCCCTATCTCTGGGGACGCGGCTATCATCTAAACTTAATGAGCAGCCGGAGGAGGGCTAAATTGCTCTAAAAAATCTGAACCATTGGCATAGCTTTTTTCCAGCATATCGTTAATTGATTGCTGCGCATCACGGGCGGTAGCAATTTCCTGCTCGGCCATGTCACACCACTTGGTATCAACCTCTTTGACAAATTCTAACTGCTGCTCCACTGCGCTTTTAACATCTTTAATTTCGGTCAAGGCCTTAAACTGTCTGATGTTTGCTTCGAAGAGGTAATTTAGATAGTTAGATTGCAGCTCAGCAAATTTCTGAACGGCTTTAGTATTGATATCGGTGATATCCAGTAGTGGTTGAAATAGCTTTTGCCAATCTTCAGGTTGTTGTTTCTCTTTCATGATCCTTTCCTTGTGAGTAGAGGGAATTCTCTAATATCACTTGTGTAATTAGTTGTTTGATGGGACGTATACCACATCAAGATCTTGATCATCTTCCGTGAAATACCGCTGGGTCAGCATTACCCTTGACTCCTTTTTTGGTTCATCATTATTTGCCGGTCAATACCGGTGCTTCCAGTGTAGAACACATTTTTTGACCTGCAACTTTGGCAGGGCTATTTTGACAAATATTTTTGATGGGATGGTTTTGCAGCTGTTCTAAGGGGAGGTCAATCGGCAAACTAGAACCAGATTCGTTGTTCTCTTTTTGTTATGGATCTAAATAACAGCATTCTATAACAGGTTTTGTCCAGATTTAGGCCTATTAACTTACCTGTCATTTGACAGATGGGAAGCAGGCAAATATCCTATGCAGCTATCTGTGTTTGGCTAACATGCTGTTGAGTGATGGAATTGATAACCATGGATTTTGGGTTGTACGGAGTGTTGCCGTCTGATCATCTTTTTGTCCCGTTTTTCTCTTCTTTGTTTTCAGCTCCAGCAGGATTGTGCCACTTCTGCTGTGAAACCGGCCGAGTCGAGCAAGGTTGCGTTGGATCAAGCTAAGCCCATAAGCAGTCATCAAATTGCTAATCATCTATATAGATAATGGATTATAGAAATATGTGTAAATTTAAAAACTTGTTAAGCTACTTCGTGCCTTCTTTGGCAGCGATATCCTGTGGTAACTTAATGAACTTCTCTCAAGCTTATGCGGATCTCTTTACGAAGTGATTTCTCATGAAAACTTCGGCTATAAACAAGATGGTACTTATTTCTTAATTTCCTGAAGGGTTGGAATGTCAGTTATCAAGCATCAAATGGCTATATTGGCGATAGCTAATTAGGGATGTGTTTTTTAAAATTCACTGAATTTAAATAGGACGAACAATGAAAAAGTTATTTATGCTATTAGCGTCGATTTCCCTTTTTTTGGGTACGGCTCATGCTCATGCTTTATGGACGCAAGATCAAACCGTTGAATGGGTTAGGGCTTATAGTGCTACGGACGAAGTGTCATTTGTTAAGTTATCAAGCTCTGCTGTGTGGGAAGGTTGTGAAAATACCAGAAATACAAGGATCTATAAGCTGAAAGGGGTGGGAAACAGAGCTTTTTCGATACTGCTTTCAGCAGCTGTTTCTAAACAACCAATAAGAGTTGATGTGATAGGTCATGAGGCTTGCGAAGATAAGTTTGCTTTAATTAGTGAGGTTCAAGCTGGTTCCGGAGGTTAAAACTGAAAAATCTATAGTTTTACAAAGTTGGTTGTAATAGGCAGTTGTTTTTAGCAATCTTAAACTATGGTTTTTTATACGCCTAAGATTCTTTCTGAAAGAATAATTCATGTTTTATATAGAAAGAAAGATAGAAAAATAGATTTATATTAGCTACCCTCTAGCTGCCGTTAAACATGGTGGCTTGATTGAATATCAATAGAGTATTACCAGAACTTAGAGAAGGAATTTATGAAAAAATTAGTTTTGACCTTGTCACTTATTTTCTCATCAAACGCGATGGCTCTTGATGTGAAAAATACCCTTCAGTACACAGGTGAAGGAGTGCCCAATCCGGCTTACAATCAGAAAGTAAAAAACATTATGATTTTCCAGCCGATGGCATCAACCTGGTGGTACGATCTGGATGGTACCTATCATGAAGATCCCAACACAGGTGAGGATGTGCTTTGGGAAGCTGGAGCCTGGCCACCTAACTGGAATACCTGGGATCCACAGCCCGCGCCATATGTTCTCAATAATGCGCTTAAAAATCCACTGAGTTCTGATCTTGGACAACCTTCCAGCTGGCTTCAAGGTGATCGTGTTCCAAATTCAGCAGACCCTGATCAAAAAGGCTATGTGTTTAGAGATAAGGAAACCTACCTCAAGCAGATGGACTTGATCAAAGGGTTGGATGTTGATGTTTGGGGAAATCGGAATGGAAGTACAGCAATTGCCGTTTTTCTGGTTCCAGACAATGAAGCCAACTTTGGGTATGGTGCCTACTGGAAACCTTCCGGGCAATTCAGAAGACCGTTGTCACTTTTTTCTGAGGTGAAATGGGCCGCATGGAAAAAAGGGATACAAGTCGCTCCTTTTATTTCACTTAATCGGTTTGACTTAATCGATGAGACTCCAAAAGAAATTGATACTATACTGCCTGACTTGAAAGCTATTGTTGACTCCATCAAAGCCTCTGCTGATGCAGTAAGTCTGAGAACGGAAGATGGCAGGCTTATTGTTCTTATTGAAGGATTACCCGGTAGGACTCATTTACATGATGAAGGAAACGAAGGATACCGAGATGCCATTATCAATTATATGAAATCAGAAACAGGGGTTTTGTGGATTGATAACTTAACAAATGTTTGTGATTCCAATACTGCGAATATATATCGCTCAGCAGCGACACATGATCCAATTCAAGAGGGGGAAAAGAATAGCTGCCCAGGACGTTATTTATGGCATTACACTCACCGTAACGGGAAGAATAGAAATGATTTATCTACGGTTCCTATGTATCTTCAGGAACGTTGGTTAAACATTACACCTCATGATCCAGAGATGTATCCGGTTATTATTTCTCAGTGGAACGAGTATTCGGAGTGGAAAATGTTTGAACCTAATTCATTTGATGGGGATAGTGAATATCAATACCTTCGATGGAGATTTCATCAGCAGCCATAGTATTGCAAAAAATCCGATAACGTCCTAACAGGTAGGAACAGCATTCCAGAAAGGTTTACTCAAGTATTCCTTTCTGGTTTCTTGTTTTTAAAGACAGTGATGGGAAAGAGGTGTCAGTTTTATGTCTATAAAATTCTGTCATTCTTTCTTTAGTTATCTGATGTAAGTGTTTTTGTAATATGCTTTAAAGCTAGAGTAAATGTTAGAAAGTGTAAGCCTGAATGGAAGAAATCACCCTGTAAACTTCTTTTCTTGATAAATCAAAGGCTAATTGTTTCGCCGTTAACTCACGCGGAGAATATACTTTTACAGTACTTATTAAGTTCTATTGTTTTTTAATAATGTAGAGAGCGGTTTATATACAGCACTGTATAGGTGCCCTGTGAGTCACTGTGAGTAATACCCCGACAGCAGATCATCAACCATTTTCTCGTAGGTTCCATCTTCCCTAAGCGATTTTAGTCCGGTATTAAATATCGCCATGAGTTCCAGGGATCGTTTCCCAGCTTTAGGAAATAACAAAAAACCAGGGCGACTGGAGAGTGGGCGGGGGTGGTATGTGACCTGATGTATAACATTAGGGGCAAATTTGGTTCTGAGTAGTTCGAGTCCAGTGACTACATTGATCGGAAATATATCTATTCGGCCTCTAAGCAAGCGTCTGAAGTTTTGCTCATCATCATTAACTATCTCAAATTTGACCTTGCCTGCTTTCCGCGCGGACTCCAGTGCATCAGACGTATAATAACCTCGAGACAGACCAATGCGAAAGCCGTTAAGGTCATTCACTTCTTTCCAGTCAAAGTCTGGTAGAAGACCCTTTACATAGAAGAAGTGGAGGCGGCTTTCCAGTAATTCATCGCTGTAATAGTGATCCTTGGCTCGTTCATCGCTGTATGACCACCAGCTGGTGGCATCATAATCAGCGTTTTGGGTCTGTACCAGCGCGCGTTTCCAGGGTAAGAAGTCAAACTCTACTTCGTGTCCCTGGCGTGCAAAAGCTTCGCTCACCACGTGGCTTGCAAATCCTTGATGCTTTGAAGAGCTTGAGCAATAAGGAATGAATTCACCGGTTGCTATACGAATGGTTTCACCTTGGGACAGTGAAGGTAACATGAGTGCGATCAGGAACAACAAAATTTTGTTCATCGTTTATCCACTCCATCTGGCTACCTCGTAAGTATAGCCAAATCTGTAGGTTGAGAATTTTGCGATGCGTTCAGGGTTGCAGCTAAAAAGAGGAGGTATTCGAGAATACAACAGGCTGTTGACCAGTCGTTTGGTCAGGAGGCGATCAACACTGTACCAGATAACTACAGTGCTATTCCCGCAAATCATTGTCTTAGAATTCCCCGCGCTGTTGGCGACAATAGGGTGTTCTGACAGACAGGTCAGGGCTTGGAAGGAGGAGTCTGCATCATGACTTATCTACAACCATCGCTCTCCGGGGGCGTTTAAAAGGATGAAACGATGGTCTGAGAGTTAGGAGTCTTTTCACCGAGGGCTCCGCTATTCTTAGTGATTCTCCTAATCAGCTCTCGATAGTCTGCTGCTCCACGACCATCTGGCGCAAACTCAAAAATAGTTTTCCCAAAAGAAGGGCATCGTGCAAACTGTTCGTCATACTTAATGGGTTCACAAACTTTGTCACCGTACATGCTTTTCAGTTTTTCATAAATGTGCAGGGGTTGGTCTACTCGTGTATCCAGGAATGTTGGAAGAACAAAATCCAGACTGACTTGCTTGTACTTCTGTATGGCATGAAGGCTTTTGGTAAACTCGGCAAGGCCGTGTAATGACATGACTTCCAGTGAAACAGGAGTGAGCACTTCTGTCGCGTAAAAAAGAACGTTTACGGTGAGCTGGTCCCAGCCCGGGGAAGTATCGATAATTATATAGTCGAACTTCTTGTCTAAGGGTTCCATTGCTTCTGATAAGGCCCATTCGGCACCGAAGCTCTTCTTATCAATAATTCGTTTAACCCCCGCCAGAGAGCGTCCGCCACCTAACAACCATAGATTATTTCGTGCTGGAATGATGGATTCTTCTGGAGCAAGCTCACCCGTTAACAGTTCGGTTAGCCCGACATGGGTTTTCTTTCCCAGAGCAAAAGAAGACTGCCCTTGAGTGTCAGTGTCAACAAGGAGTACTTTGTAGCCCGCCATAGCGAGCCCTGCACTTAAATTGACAGAGGTGGTTGTTTTACCCACACCTCCTTTGCTTAAGGACACACATATCTTTCTCGCCCCTTGCTGGTTATCGGCAAGGCCAGGAGATTCTGTCTCCTGAGGACTGGCGGTGGTGGGAGATACGTATATTGGAAACTTGTGACTGCACGCTTTACATCGAACCAGAATTCTTCTGTTTTCAGTGACTTTGCCTGTATCCATTCGGTGCCGGCGAGAACACTTTGGGCATACTATAATCGTCATGATGAGTCCTTCTCTAGCTCTTTCATGATGGCATTCAGGGCAATCTCTCCCAGGTGTTTGACCGAAATACGGGTTTTCGGCTTAGGAGAAACCTTTATACGAACTCTTCCGCTCGTTTCCCAGACTTGGATAGTGAGTTTGTCATTCTCCGTTTTCCATGCTGAATCTGCTTCAGAGCTTTCCATATCAGCATCGAAAGGGTCGTTTAGATCACTGAATATCAAGCAATTGAGCTGTTCTACTTCTGGAATCTCGTCATCACTCGTGTCGCTCAGCAGCGAGCTCATGACATCAATTTCCGTCTCCTTAGTCATATTTGAACAACTCTTTCCGGAGATTATCTAGCACTTCACTTATTTCTTTCTCGGTAGAAGTATCAATGTTTATCCAGTTAATGCCGCATATCCATTCCCCATCATCATCCAGTGAGTAATGGATAATCTTTCCTTCTAGCTTCGAGAACACCTGTTTGTCTAGTATAAGCCGACAATCAGGTACGGTATCTTCTGCAGCAATCGAGGTTTCTGGTTCAACCGATATGCGCACACCTCTGCTGCTTACATCGAGGAGAGGGTATTGAATGTTATTGATGATGACTGAAAAGTTCATTCCCTCCCGTACGGGCATACGATAGAGGCCCCGTCCAACTTCTGCGGAAGCGGGCTCACTCGGTATTTCCTCGATTTCTAAATATTCTCCATTTTTCCTATTCATAGAAGACCTCTAAGAACAAAATGGCTTGCTGGTGGTTGACAAAACGCCTGTTGGAGCACCTGTTAAACAGGAGTCACCGTAAGAATATCGTGGTCATCTCTCAAGTATAGACCTTGCCTGGATATCAGCTATAGCGTCCACAGTTGTATCTGAATGTATTCACTGAAACACTAAAGCAAGCTTTCGTCAACTATATGTATTTGCGGGATGTTACTGCCGATATAAGAGCTGATGTAGATCAAAACTCTTTGGTTATCAAGATAGTTGCTGTAGTGATAATAATTCTCCTTAGTGTCCGCTGAAAAACGACAGTCACAGGGTTTGCTTAAGTAATCTGCCTTTGCTTTTGGCCCCGGAATTTTTCTGGACAGTGTCTATTTACAAGGACTGAATACAAAAAATAATATTGCAAATGCAATATTATTTTTTTACTCTTAACTTGGAATCCAGCTAATAAACCCGATCCAAAGGATGATGATATGTCGGCACAGCTTTCAACTCCCCTGAGCGATTATCAGGAATACCCGCCTGAAGAAATGGCGCGGCGCGCAGAGCACTTTTACCAACAGATAAAACGTCGGCACAGTATCAGGGATTTTTCGGGACGTGCCGTTGAACGCAGAATTATTGAGAGCTGTATCCGCTCCGCTGCTACAGCTCCTAGTGGTGCTAATCATCAACCATGGCATTTTGTTGCTATTTCAGATCCGGCCGTTAAAAAGGAAATACGAGAGAAGGCTGAGTATGAAGAGCAGCAATTCTATGGCGGACGTGCCGGGGAGGAGTGGCTGGATGCGCTTAAGCCCCTGGGGACCAATGAACAAAAGCCTTTTTTGGAAACCGCTCCTTGGTTAATAGCTATCTTTGCCCAAACTGTCGGCACTGTCGATTCAACACCTGTAGAATCGACAATAGAAAGGGAGTTAAAAACTCGGAAAAATTATTATGTCAGAGAGTCTGTCGGTATTGCTACCGGTTTTCTGATCGATGCGTTGCATCATGCAGGGCTGGTGACTCTTACCCATACGCCTAAGCCGATGCTGTTTCTAAACGATATATGTCAGCGTGATAAGAGCGAGCGCCCCTATATCTTGATGGTTGTTGGCTATCCGGCTGAAGGTGCGACAATACCGATCCATGCAACCAAGAAGAAGCCGCTGGAAGATATTTCAACTTTTATCTAGGTTGCCGCCTGGAACAGCACCAACCAGATTTGGCCACTCTTCACCCAGATAATGACTGCTTAGCCCATTGGTAATGAAAGCGGTCTCCGACTGCATAAACAACGGCACCGGAAACAGTTATCGAGGGCCGCAAGTGCTCTTTTTACGCCAGCGGATCAGTTCTTTCTGGTCTGCGGGTAGAGAGCTACCTTGTTGTTGTCGGTCGTATGCCTGGTCCGCTAGCCATTGTTCAGCCCGGTCTTCGAGCAGGGACAGCATACGAAGAAATTCAGCGGTTTCTTCAGTGCTTAGTGCTTCTCCCAGCGTGGTCGCGCGTTGATCTATTTGTTCGCCTATTTTCGTATAAACCTTCTCGCCTTTTTCTGTCAGTACTAACAGTTTGACACGACGGTTGGTTAAGGATTCTTCAAATGTCAGATATCCCTGTTTATGCAGAGCTGATACAGCACGACTGACGGTGTATGAATCTATACGGGTTTGGTAGGCTATATCAGCTGAAGTGATGGGCATATAAGAGCCAACATTCAACAGAATTCGCAGTTCACGAGGGGCCAGGTTGCTACAACTGCGAATGGATAGATCCCTGTCCAGCATCAGAAGATTGCTGACAACTGCAATTCTGAAGGGGAGGTGCCGATACAGGTCCAGCGGATTGCTCAAGCGCTCTGTTAACCTGAAGACATGCTGACGTGGTGACTCTGTCATTTATAGGAAGCTTCCATTGTTTTGAGGGATCGGCAGAGATAGAGATTATGCCATACCCGCCTTCCGGTTTTTGAATTCTTGCTACAGGATGTCAGTTCAGCAGTGCTTCTGTATGTCAGTGTAATGGTATTGTCAGACTCTTTAGTGTGATTGCACTGTTAAGATTGATGTATTAGTTGATGCTGTACCTGATCACCTGTTTTTATCTTCAGAAGATCTGTGAGCCCTGATTTTATCTCCAGTACCGCTTGAACCTCATTGCCTGAGGGAATTAATTCCAGGGAATGAGGTTGAGTATTTTTTGCAACACGAATAATGTTCCCATCAGGACCAATAAAAATAATATCCAGAGCGATGTAGGTGTTTTTCATCCACATATTAACGTTGCGTGGAGGTTGATAGAGAAACAACATTCCCTGGTCAGCTGCGAGGTTTTTTCGATGCATGAGTCCAACAGATCGCTCCGCCTCGTTACCTGCAACCTCTATCTGGAAGTAATGGGAGTTTATTCCAGACTGGATAATAAGAGGGTTTTGATGGGTGAGAGTTTCCTGAGTTGTTTCCAGTGGCGAACCCGAAACCTGGAGTAATTGCAACGGCTGTGCTTCCGGGGTTTTGGTGTATTGAAAACCTAATACAGATAGCAGCACGAAAAGAAGCGATACTGATCCGAACCCTAAGAATGTCTTTTTCACATTTCAACCGTAACCAGATAATTGTCTCGGAATATTGTAACCCTGTTCCCTGAAGATATTCAGGTGCGGGTGTTTAGTTGGACCAGATTCAGCTGACTGATCAAGTTGCTTACCTAATTCAGCGCCTGGGCAATATCTTGCTGTAAATCTTCGATATCTTCTATTCCTACTGATAATCGCAGTATCGCGTCTGTGATGCCTATTGCTTCCCGTTGATCCTGACTCATTTTAAGGTGCGAGGTTGCTGCGGGGGAACAAATGGTGCTTTCTATCCCCCCAAGACTCAGGGCAGGACTAATTAGCTTTAACTTTTTTAGGAATATCTCTGGGCTGATATCCGCAGCTAATTCAAATGCCAGCATCCCTCCGAAACCATGCATCTGCGATTTCGCGATGGAGTGATACGGACTGGATTCCAATCCCGGATAAAATACTTTGGAAACTCCGCTAAGCGTTTCCAGATATTTGGCCAGTGATAATGCATTCGAGCATTGTCGCTCCACCCGAAGGGAGAGTGTTTTTAAGCTGCGCTCTAACAGTGAGCAGCTGTTTGAGTCCATGCTTCCACCAAAATTGACAGCAGTCTGGTGCAGCTGGGTAATATAAGATTGGTTGCTGGCGACCACTCCACAGCAGAGATCACTGTGACCGGCAAGATACTTGGTTCCACTGTGTAATACGATATCAACCCCCAGGTTTAATGGGTTCTGGTTGATCGGTGAAGCGAAGGTGTTATCAATAACCGTGGTTATTCCTTTCTTGATAGCTACACCGGTAATTCGTCTGATGTCTACTATTGTCAATAGGGGGTTGGTTGGAGATTCCAGATAAATTACCCGAGTATTCTTGTTGATGGCTTCTATAACTGCGTCTGCATGAGTAGCTGTTAGAGTGTAATCTATATTTTGTCGAGAGAACTCTTTTGCTACCAGATTAAAGGTGCCGCCGTACAGTTCATTCTGCAATACGATGTGGTCTCCACTTTTTAGTAATGAGAGCAGGGTGGTGGATATGGCAGCCATGCCTGAGGAGAAGACCATAGCGGCTTCTGCACCTTCCAGTGCCGCTAGTTTTGCCGCTACAGCCTCTTGATTAGGGGTGTTGAAATAGCGAGGGTAAGGCTGTTTCGGATTGTCCAGATAGTTATAAGCAGAAGAGGTAAATATTGGTGTGCTCAGTCCGCTGGTATTTGGATCCTGATATCCACCAGCATGAACACACAGGGTATTCTTTTTCATGGCTACAATTTCCCTTGTTTCTGTGGGCGTCAGTATGTTCATAAGGTTTGTGTAAATTCAACAGTCTTGAGCGAATATGATCAGAGTGTTGTGGAAGATTCCGGTAAATCATTGTTAAATTACAGGCAAAGAGCGCAAAATTTGAGTATCTGCTGTAATCAATACCCACAAATAAGTTAAGCTTGCCATGCGAGAAACGGCGTACCAGACTTTGTTGTTCTACGGCTTTGATTTGCGATGAGGTTGGTTGCGCATTATCAATATTGATTATTCGAGGAGTTCCCATGCAGGGGGTTTTAGCGGCGGTATTGGACGGGATTCAAGATGTTTGGGAGAGAATGCCGGGAGGAAGAATTTTTCAGGGCGTTGTTGGATTGGTATTGTTGTTTTTATTGATATCTATTCCCGTGGGAGGGTATTGGAGTATCACTCCCGACCAGTTTGATCCCGTTGAAGAAGCAAAGCTTGATGCAGAGCGAAAAGGGGAAACAGTAGCGGTTGGGTACACCACTGCATTTGCACTACACCGAGTGATTGATACCCTGTTGAGTAAGCCTGGAGGCTATATTCGTAATGATAAAGGGGCTCCGGGTATCTGGTTGGATAATATATCCAATTGGGAATATGGCGCTCTGGTTCAGAGCCGGGATCTAAGTCAGGCACTACGTAAGGACTTTAGTCGCTCCCAGTCCCAGTCTGTTGAGGTGCCAGCGCTAGCAGAAGCCGAGCCAAAGTTTAATTTTGATGCCAGTAGCTGGATTCTGCCTTCGTCTGAATCACAGTATAAGACGGGTTTGAAAGAACTTGGTAAATATCGATCCGCCTTGGGAGATCCTTCAGCGAAGAACTCTCAGTTTTTTACTCGGGCTGATAATTTAAATAACTGGTTGGGAAATGTTCAGACGCGTCTTGGTAGTTTTTCTCAGCGTTTGAGCGCCAGTGTCGGGCAACGTCGTATCAATACAGATTTGGCGGGCGAGCCAGATGCCAGCCAATCCACTGTTACCAGTGATGAGACTGAAGTACAAACAGCCTGGCTAGAGGTTGATGATGTTTTTTACGAGGCTCGGGGAGCCGCTTGGGCAATTTTGCATTTTCTCAAAGCCGTCGAGCAGGACTTTGGACCAGTATTGGATAAGAAGAATGCGCGTGTTAGTTTGCGACAAATTATCCGGGAGTTGGAGTCTACTCAGGATACTGTTTGGAGTCCTGCCATCATGAATGGCGGAGGTTTTGGACTTTTTGCCAATCACTCTCTGGTGATGGCGAATTATATATCCCGTGCGAATGCCGCGATTATCGATCTGCGGGAATTGCTGGATAAGGGGTAATAGCACCGTAAGTGCACTTTTGCCGCGAATAAGGGAGGTTTAGCACCTCCCTTTTTTTATGTAAGGGGTAGAAAAATTATCAACAAATCCTGTGTATAACTCTGTGAATTAAGCTTGTGTAAGAAGCGCTAGGCCGCAGAATGACAGGGGTTTTAACAGTTCGTTCATAAAACAAGCTCAAATAAAAATAAATCCTTTAATAACAATAAGATAAAATTTTCAATAGTGTCTCTATAGAAATTATCATTGAAATCCAGTGGAAATATAGGTAGCCCTGAGCAAGTTTTGTGTCTCTGTGTATAAGTTAAAAATTTGGCTAAATGTCAATAAGTTTTTGAGTGTTTTTTTACAGTCACTGATGGAATTTATGAATGACCTGCTAATGCTGAAGACCCCTTGTCATCTACAGATGGTTTAGCATGATCTTGCGGTTGACTGATGGGCCGCTCTTGCGGCCTTTGCTCAGAGGCGTTAGTCTTTTTTCTATGGTTAATTCAATACACTCAAACAGTCCTGTTGCTTTTCAGGAATCCAAGATGGACCGCCTTCGAGAGGTTCTGATGCCCGAGGGGCTGCAGTTAGTCCAATACCGCAAGGGTAAGGAGCAGGTGTTCTATGAAAATGACCAACTGCATACTTTCAGCCTTTATTTAAAAGGTGGGTTCGAGACCTATCGAACAGATATTCAAGCTCCGAAAGGTGGACCTGGGCGATTCTGCACAATGCCGGAAGACTCCTATTCTGCTTGGGAGGTCGGTAGTGAGCAGCAGTTTCTTCATCTCTATTTTGATGATGGTTTTTTAAAGCGTCTCGCATTGAAAACATTTGATATTGACCCTCGTCTGCTGTCATTACCACAACTGACGTTTGTGAAAGAAGGTTTTGTTGATGATCTTATCCGGCAAGGGCTGTTGGCTTTGGATTGGCATCTGCCGGAAAATAATTTGGCGTTAGAGCAGATTTGCCAAAACCTTCTGGTTGGTTTGATTGAACATTCGTGTAGCTACAAATCAAAGAGTTCGCCACTGACTTCCGGCTTATCTCCGATCGTACGTAAAAGGGTGGTGGAATTTGTTGAAACTCATTATTCCAGGCAGATTAAGCTTTCGGAGCTGGCTGGTTTGTCAGGGATGAGCGAGTACCACTTCTGTAGAATGTTTAAAGTGAGCATGGCAGAGACGCCGCAACAATTTATTACAAGGGTCAGGATTGAAAGGGCCAGGCAGTTGATTGCCGAGGGGGCTGGGTGTCGTATTGGGCAGCCGCCTGTGGGGTTGCTTGCCGAAGTGTCTCAAGCCTGTGGCTATTCAAATCAAAGCCACTTTGGCCGATTTTTTAAGAAACAAATGGGAGTGACGCCAGGACAGTATCTTCGCAGTTGCCAACCTTAGTGCCCTCTGCATTATGAGTGAAAGGGGCTGGTGTGAGTTAACAGCAGCTTGCTCTTTCGACTGGCTGAGCAAGGTTTTGGATGCCCTGGCTTACTGATGCCTTCAGTGTGCTTGTATTGTTATTTCGTTAACGTATACGCCCACACTGAAGGTTTTTAAGGTTTAAGTTGCCAGTCAGGTTCAAGTCACTAAAAGGTTAAGCCGCGAAAGAGAATCCATCCATCGACGCTGTCATAACCGCATGGGTGATAGAGGCCAATGAAGCCATAATGATGTCTTCACTGATTGCGACACCGCTGTAGCGTCTACCATTGAGATTGAGCTGTACATAGCAAATGGCCTTGGCACCAACTTCGTGACTTAGTGCGTGTTCACTGTATTCAACCAGTACTACTGGTTCGGACAATATATGGTTGAGGCCATCGACAAATGCTTCTACCGCACCATTGCCCGATCCTGTGATGGTGATAGGTTTGCCCTGCCAGAGTAACTCTGCTGTCAGTTGTTCTTTGTTGTGCTGGCGAGAAATCTGGTAGCTGGATATCTGGTGCGAATGCTCCTTTCCGGATTGCAAATACTGTTGTTGGAACAGTTCCCAGATTTCTTGTCCATTCAGTTCAGTCTCTGAGTTTTCAGTTTCTTTCTGTACGACAGCACTAAACTCTACCTGCAACCAGCGGGGTATCTGGACCTGATGCTCGCGTTCCAAAACGTAGGCGATGCCCCCCTTTCCTGATTGGCTGTTTATTCGTATGACTGCCTGATAGTCTCGGCCCAGATCGGCAGGATCAATAGGCAAATAGGCTACATCCCACCGGCTTCCTGGGGTGTATTGGGACAAGCACTTACGAATTGCATCCTGGTGACTGCCTGAGAAGGCAGTAAACACCAATTCTCCTGCATAGGGATGACGAGGGTGTACAGGGAGCTGAGTGCAGTCTTTTACGCACTCGACGATTCGATCCATATCGGCCAGATTTAACTCAGCGTCAACACCCTGGCTGTATAGATTCATGGCCATGGTTACGATATCCATATTCCCTGTGCGCTCTCCATTGCCCAAAAGAGTGCCTTCAATTCGGTCCGCTCCTGCCATTATGCCAAGCTCTGCAGAGGCGATGGCACAGCCTCGATCATTATGGGTATGAAGACTGATGATCAGTGCGTCACGATTAGATACGTGATCGATAAACCATTCAATCTGATCAGCAAATATATTCGGGGTCGACATCTCTACGGTGGCGGGTAAGTTAATAATGACCTTTTTTTCCGCTGTCGGTTTCCAAACAGCATTGACTGCATCAACGACCCCCACTGCATAGTCCAGTTCGGTACCAGTAAAGCTCTCTGGAGAGTATTGGAAAATCCACTCTGTTTCCGGGTAGCGATCTGCTTGTATTTTTACCAATTCAGCACCGTTTACGGCAATTTGCTTAATGCCCTCTCTGCTTTTGCCGAAAACCTGCTGGCGCTGGACTCTGGACGTTGAGTTATAAAGGTGAACAATGGCTTGCTTTACCCCCTTGAGAGATTCAAATGTCCTACTGATCAACTCTTCTCTTGCCTGGGTCAGCACCTGAATCGTAACATCGGCTGGGATCATCTCATCTTCAATTAAGCAGCGGACAAAATCATAGTCTGGTTGTGATGCCGCAGGAAAGCCGACTTCGATCTCCTTGAATCCCAGATCAAGCAACAATTTAAACATTTTGATTTTTTGAGTAACAGTCATTGGCTCTATTAGGGCCTGATTGCCGTCTCGAAGATCAACACTGCACCATTGTGGGGCCGTTGCAATAATTTGATCGGGCCAACGACGGTCAGTCTTATTGATTCGGGGGAAAGCTTGATATTTGGAAAAGTCAAAATGAGACATGGCACTGTACTCCGTTCCACCACTTCCGGGTGTCTTGTTTCAGCAGCTAACAGAGGTGTTATCACCCTGTTATCAAAGGACTGAATACGAATAAAAAGTTTTATCTTCGGGCTTGATATCGTGGCTAGAAGGTTTAGCTGCTGGGCACCACCGTGCTCATGGCCTAGCAGCTGCGGGATAGTCGCAGAAGGAGGGGGTAAAGCGTGATGTAATGGTTTGATTCAGTATCCATGGTGTAATTAAAACGACTCTTGAAGCTGATGAAGGCTTTGTTCATTGAATTAATCATTGCTGGAGTTAAGTGTACTGAAATGCGGGTAGTTGATGGCTGCAAAAAAGCAGTCTATCCCGAGTGTGCGTGAAGTTATTAGCTTATTTTTTTGTTATATGTAGCTTATAGCTGCATATATTGAGTGATAGTGAGCGTTACCTATATGCCAGCAGCTGCTTGCTGATTGCATGTTGTAAGGGGGAGGGGGTAATGATGGCCCTGATGAAGGGCCTTGGGACACGGGTATGTTTCTGGAGGCAGGTTTAACGCTTGAGAGGGAACAAATGAGGGAGGCGGGAGGCCAGCATCATATCCCCGCTAACTTTCAATTTGCCAAACATGAGCGCCTTCATGCCATCCAGTTCACCATTGGATAGTTTCTTAAGTGTGTCAAACTTCATTTTCATAGTCACAGAAGGGGATTCATGGATACCTTCCCCTAGCGTGCATTGGCCATTATTGATGTCAAAATGGAAGTGTTCACCTTCTTTCAGCTGGTACTGAAATACGGCTGTTAGATCAGTAGATGCTGATGGCTTGAACCGGCTTTCAAGATTTTCAAACAGTGCTCGTATTTGACTCATTTTAATACTCCAGAGAAACTGTGTTTGTTTAATGGGGCTGCCAGTGTTCAAAGGGCTACTGGCTACTAGGGTTAACAGGGCCACTAAATGGTTCTGTGTAAAGCCCCTTCAGATAGTGCCTCAGTCTTTTGGTTTTTGTGTGTTAACGCAATGGCCAAACTGAGCAACATTAGTGTTAAAAAAGCTCAGTTGATCGTGGAAAGACGGGTACAGGGTTTGGTGGGGTGTTTTTTTGTCTCCGGCCCCGGTCGTGGCCGGAGACAAAAAAATATGGGTGATATTTCTCTGCAACTCAGATAGTGAGGTAAGGGGCAGAGATTGTCAGTCTGCTAAATTTAAAGGGCAGTCAGCTACAGTCAGGCAATTTCGGCCATTGTTTTTCGACTGATAGAGAGCTTTATCGGCCAGCTGAAGCCAGTCTTCATAGCTTTCCATATGGCTGTCCGCTTCTGCAACACCCAGACTGATGGTGAATTTTATTTCATCTGCTTCGTAGCTGACGAGCCCTTCTTCTATGCGTCTTCTCAATCGTTCCGAAAAGTAGCGGGCTTGTGCTGCATCGGTATTAAGCAGAATGACCGCAAACTCCTCTCCACCATAACGGCCAACGACGTCAGTGGTACGAGCGACCTTTCTTACCCATCGGGAAACTTCCCGTATTACTTCATCACCAGCCTGATGCCCGTAGGTGTCATTGATTTTCTTAAAGTGATCAATGTCGAACATAACCAGAGAGGAAACCGCTCCGGTTCGTTTAAAGCGAGAAAACTCCTTATCGAGTTGTTCTTCCCAGTAGCCCCTGTTGAATAGTTGAGTGAGCCGATCGGTGCGGCTCAGATGCTCAAGTTCGGCGTTTACTTCTCGTAACTGGAGTTTGTTGATAGCGACGTCTGTTACGTCGTAAACAATCATGCAGACATGTTCGACCTCCCCGGTGGGGGCTGGCAAGGGAATGATAGTCATGTTTTGATACATAACAGGGCTCATACCCGTAAGTGGTCGGTTATTGTCAAATTCGAATACGTAAGGGCGCTGCTCCCAAGTGGTAAAAGCACGGTTATTAAGTTTTATTACCGTTTCAATTTTCCGCCTGAGCCAAACTTCCGGTAAGCAATCAAACAGACTGAAGAGAGACTGGTCTCTGACGTCTCCGGATCTCAAACCGCTGTGGTTTTCCATAAAACTGTTCCACAGTTTGACCTGGTAGTTTCGGTCCAATACTACCAACCCGGCATCGATGGACTGAAGCATTTCCATCTGCCAGTGAAACTCCGATATTTCTATTTCGATAGTGCTTGAGGTCATAGAAGGTTAACCAATATAAGCTGTGCGATTATGTAGCATCTGGATACTGTTTTCGCTGAATAGCAGCATCAGTGTACATTGGATGTCATGGTCTTCAATTCTATAGTCAAATTCTATTGCCAATGTCTTCTTCCACTGATGGGCTCCGTGGGCAAGAAGCTTATCAATATTGTCCTGGCTGTCCAGCACCGTTGGATGGCCACGACTAAAACGCAGATCCAGCTGTTCTTCGAATCCTTTTAAACTGGCTGAAATCAGAACGTTAGCCATATCCATGATAACTTCTATACGATCTTCCTCAGGGTTATAGTCATCATGGCCCATCATCTTTGCCAGTTCAGAAATGTTTCCATCATGGATCATTAAAAATGCTTCACCACTGATTCTTGAGCCAATGAAACCTTGGCAAACAGCAGACATTTCTTCACTATTTCCTATAGCGGCTACTGCCATTTGCAGCTCACTGGATTCGACTTCGTTGACCAACGGTATTGGCAGGACGACGAAGACTTCCAGAATATCGGCCAACAGACTGGCGGCACGTCCCATCGCCACATTGGATATTTCTCCGATGCGATCAAGGGGATCGATATCTGAATCAGAGAGCCGTTCTTCGATATTGGCTTCTTCGGTTTCTTCATCCAGAGGATAACCGATATCCGGCAGCAGCTCTGTCAACGTTTCTTTGCTACAGGGCTTTTTGATGAAATCTCGAGCGCCTAGCGCTAAGACTCTTTTTTGAGCTTCGGCCTGAATGTCCCCGGATACCACAACGATATCGAACATTCTGTTTTCTTTATTAAGAGTTTCCAGAACCTCGTACCCATCCATCACAGGCATGGTAAGGTCTAAAAACATCAGGTCAAATTGACCTTTACGGATCGCTTCTACTGCTTCCTGGCCATTAGATGCGTATGTGATCGCAGCATTAAGACCTTCTGGAAGAGAGCGCGCCAGTACTTTTCGTGCTAAGCCCGAATCATCGCAAATCAGTACTTGAGTGGCCATTGGTACCTTTTATGTCTGTTGTTGTCCTATTTATAGTTTTTTTACTGCTGTATGTCGTTTTCTTTCAATCAATTACATGTATAGCCAAAGCGCAAATTTTGTAATTTCGCAAGCGTCCGGAGGCTTTTTTACCATTCTATTGTTATTCGACAATGAATACTATTGGTTCCAGACATTTGATCTAATTTGGTGAAAAACATAGGATTTATCAGTAACCCCGGCGTAACGCTTATGATCTATTTGTTGACTGCTTTGCTACCTTCTTGCGGCTGTGGCTCTGGAGTGAGTTGCTGATCCATGCTGACCACATGATCCTCCAGCATGGATAGCTCTTTTTTAGTCCGTTCCAGCTCCTGTTTGGCTTCTTCTGCTTCTGGAAGGGTTTCTACTAGATCAAGGTAATGGGATTCGATGAAATCTTTTTCACGAATGGTTCGCGCCAGAGACCTTTCCAGTTCCTGTATCTGTTCCAGTTTTTCGTCTTGCGCCCCTTCATGATCTGCCTGAGCATCCTGTAATTGAGCCTCAGCGTATTGATCGTCAAAATACATTTCTGAAGCAGGAGTTTCGACCTCTGGTGTGGAATTTTCAGTCGGGGAGAGGGAAGGCTGATTGTCAGCGGCAACTTTTTGCTGCAGCTCTTCAATAAGAGCCTGCTGCGTTTCGTAGACCATTTTGTGCTCTTCGGCTTGTCTGGCCAGTTGCTGATTCTGTTCTTTGAGCTGTTTGTGTCGTTGAATCAGCTTACGCACTTTGGTCACATCGGGGGCTTTTTCAGCGAGTTTGCCATCCAGAGTTTCAAGTTTCTGTTTGTTGGCTTCGAAATCTGCTTTCAGCTGAGCTATCAGTTCGTTGGAGTGTTTGGTCTGGCGGACTAAGGTTTCCATCTTGTCGTTGAAGGCGGGATCACTTTTTTCTGTTGGTGTCAGTGATTCACTCGATGGGTCTTTTTTAATTGTCTGTAACAGTGCGCTGAGTTGATTTTTAACACTATCTTTCAGCTCGGAAATGACCTTTGTTTTCTTCTCTAACCCAGAGCGGAGGTCAGCAACTATTCCTCGTTCTTCTTCCAGACCCTCGGCACTGCTCAAGCGAGCTTCATCTTCTTCGGTCAGTTCCTCCTGGTCGTCATCAGTATCGAGGGTGACGTCTTTTGCATTTTTGCCACGTAGCAAATAATAGATAACACCCGCACAAGCGACAGTAATCAGAACTGTTATTACGATAAAACCCAGCAATTTAGCTGACACGGCGGTATTCCTGTTTCTAGTTATTATTTTTGAACTTTGCACCCATCAAACATTTCAGATGGAAAAATAGACAAACGTTTTATTTGTGCACCTATATAGCATCCCATAATAGTGACTACTGCGCAAAATGTGGCATACTCGGACGGTGAGTTTTATAAAACTGAGTTGTTTTGAGCAAAACTACAGTCTGTTGTTTTTTTGAGGACGTTTTGGACGTCAACCAGTGGCTCGGCTTTAAATGATTGCTGGTGCTGACTTGTTCAGAAACTGGGGTGCTTAAATGTTTAGTTGAAGTGCCGATAAGTAGTGTAAATAATAATAAAAGAACGGTCTTGGGTATGGTCGCTGATTTATCCGTTAGATTGGTTTCCCCATATGATGAAAGAAGAATGCTTTTTGTAAGTTCTGATCTTTTTGACCGTGCCTTGAGTAAGCCCGAAGGAGAGCTTTGATTGCGTATATTGATCGTCGATGACAGTCGTGCCATGCAGACCATCGTGCGCCGGGGGTTAGAAAAAGCCGGCTATCAGGATATGGAGATTCGGTTAGCTAATGATGGAATAGAAGCGCTTGATATTATTCGCGTATGGGAGCCGAATCTGGTGCTGTCTGATTGGCATATGCCGGGCATGACCGGTATGGAGCTATTGACTGAGCTTAATCGTCAGATGTTATCTATCAATGTCGGTTTTGTGACTACGGAAACGTCAAATAGCCGAATCAATCAGGCAATGAGCGCTGGAGCAAAGTTTTTTGTTCATAAGCCCTTTGATCTTGAAACTCTTCATAAGGCGATTGTCCCGTTTATTCCGAGCCAATCGGGACCACCGTCCAAGGAACAAGATGAAACTGAAGAGCAAGGCTCAAAACGGGATGCTATGGATATTGTGCTTCCCAATGCTTCTGCATATTCAAAAGTTGTCAATGGATTTACGAATCAGGAGATTTTTGTTGAGTCGATTGAACCTATTCCAATGTATGAAGATAATTTCCCCTATTTATTGGGGCTGTTTTCAGATGAAGCCCAGCAAGTTGTGAGAGCGGTATGCATTCTTGATATTCAATCAGCTTCAGTTATCGGTGGAGCGCTATTAGGCATGGATGGTGAATCTGTTCGTCGAATCATTGCCAGTAAATCCTTACCTAAAGAACTGATTGGCGCCTGTCAGCGAATGTATCGGGTTACCAGCGCTATTATGCGCAATCAATCGACGGGTCATGATCTTCATATGCTTAGCGCTAATCTGGTGACTCAGTCATTTCCAAAGCTGGAGCTGTTGTTTCAAAAGCCGGCCAGTCAGCGAGTAGATTTTGAAGTCGCGGTGTCTGGGTATGGGCAGGGTAACGTTACTATTGTTGCATCCTGACTAAACGTTGTGGTTAACGGGTCATTCGTTTAGCTGGGTGAAAGAGACCAGCATTATGAAACGGTCAGAAGAGAAACTTACTGTTTTTTACGATGGTTCATGTCCTCGCTGTATCAGAGACCGGGAACGTTACAGCGCCTTGGCGGGGAAGAGTCGTTCCGATATATGCTGGCTGGATATCAATGGCCGTGATGAGGAGCTTCAGAAGCTGGGAATTGACCCCAAGCGTGCATTGCTTGAATTGCATGTTCAGGCGCCGGGAGAACGAATTTATTCGGAGCTGGATGCATATATTCTGCTAATGAATCGAGTTCCTGTGCTAAAGGGGCTTGCCTGGTTTGTTGGTTTACCTGTCGTTCAACCTATTCTCTCCAGATTATATCGTTGGTCTGTTGTCAGGCGGCTCAAAAAGCAAGGGCGCTTGGAGTAGGTCGTGCCAATGATTTGGTCCTCATGTACTTTGTTTGGTATGAAAGGCCAGTCTGTCTGTCTGATTGCTTGGTTATGGCGTTGAAGTGGTGATAAGGTCTGACTTTTCTGCAGCATCGATAGTGGTTTTAAAAGAACCGCTGCGGACCTTTCTTGGTTGTAATAACCTTGGTCGTGGTCGTGCACTTGGTTGGCTTTCTATCATTGGAACAAAACTACATATGGGCTGAGTGTCATGCAGCAGCCATAGCCGGTTATTTCGCGAGTGAACTTTCCATTGATCTGGTTTCTCGATCAAAGCCAGCAAAACCCCTGTGGGGTCAGAACTTAAGGGAATCGAGGGTAATTGCTGAGCGTTCTGTTCTCTTATTTCAAACCGTAGTTGCTGAAATTGCTTGTTAGCTAATAGCCTGCAGCAATCATGCAGCACCCAAAACTCCGGCGGTTGAATGACAGGTTCCAGTGGGCCAAGAAATGATGGCGATATAATTGCCTGTTCTTTTGCAAAGAACTTGCGAATATTTACATCTGTGACAGTTCGGAAAAAACTATTGTCTCGGGCATTTCCTTGAAAATCAATGGATTCCAGACTCTTTACAATGTACTCCAGATTGAATTGGCCCGCCTTAATAAAATTCCATGCTGGTTCTACACTCTGTCTTGAGCCGATACTGTATTTTACCGCATCCTTGCCGTTACGGACCTGCTGATTAAGCAGAGTGATGATCAGGTGATTGGATTGAAAATCTATCAGCGTATCCGGTTTCTCTACAAAACAATAGGAGGACTCTCGGCGACAGAAGTTAATCCATTGCTCTCTGGTGTCAAGGCTGGGTATGATTCTTATGATCATCGGTCGCTAGGTATCTGTTTCGTCGTCTGTCTATGTTGCTGATATGTTGATAAAAGCCTGTATGGCATGAAAACATCCATATCATGCATAGTCGATTGATGTGCAGTGGCGCAACTCGAATTACACATTCAGCAGAATTGAAAACCACCGGCTAAGACGGTATTTCAACGTAGAGCTAATAGCAACAGGAAATGAAGATGAAACTGATAAATCGGACAGCTGTTTCTGTGTTACCCAAACAGCCCTACGTGGACTGGGTAAATCAGCTGGATAGCAGCCTCACGGGTCTTGACCGGCCGATGACCTTGCTGGACCAGCTTAAAGAGGGTCGTATCTATTTGCTGGCCGAAAGGGAAAGAGTGGAAGAAGTGCAGGTTCTGCTTGAGGATGGCTGGATGAATATCTTCAAGAATGAGCTGGGAGCCTGGGACGAGTTTGAAGATGACTGGCCCAAGCCTTTAACTCGTGAGTTATTTGATTGTTGGTTTGAAGTTGCGGCTCAGGTACTGGTTTTTGATTTACACTCAGAGCCTCTGATGGTTGCTGAGCTGGATGATTGTTAGGGCTCGAACTGTTATGTCTGGAGCGATCATTCATTCTTCCTTGAGATTTGGTCCCAAAATAGACCCACAGGTGCCATAGGTTTTTGTTGCACTTCATGATACAAAGGTCGAATAACTGTGTGTGATTAACTAAGTGCCTTTAATTAATGTGCCTTCCTGAGGCTGGTATCCTTTGAAGAAACAGGGACTGATAAGTTCCTGATTTGGAACACCGATGACAACTAATTTGAACCCCTCTGCAAACCTGACTAACTTTCCGGAATCTTTGCCTGATAGTCCTGACAGGCGTCAACAACATATTTTAACCAAGTTGGATGTGCACCCAATCCGGGAGACCTTGTATAACGAGTTGCATAACCGGCCCTTTCATTTATTGAATAGTCCGGCCCAGCTGACACACATTGCTGTTCAGCATGAAGGGAAATTGAGAGAGGATGAGCATCTTTTTCTCAGTGCTTTGTGTGATCGCTATCAGATCTGCGCGCCAGCCCGGACGATGCCCTGTTATCATCAGGATTTTGGTCTTTTCAGCCTTCGCTGGGAAAGACATCTGGAGTTCTCGACCTACACCTTTATCCACGAATCTCCGTTAAGCGGTCAGCCATTCGAGAAAAATGCCATCGATTATGTACCTGCTCAGTGGTTGGAGCAGTTGCCGGGAAAAGTAGTGGCGGCACTGCATCTGGTGGTGGAAAAGCGACACCACCAGGAAGAACCCGATGTCATGGTTGTGCGGGACTATTTCGACAACCTGCGTATGGTTGGCAGTCAGCCCGCAGAAGGTGGTGCCAAAGTATGGACTACATTCCGACTGCATGATGATGGTTTTGGGCGATTTCTGGTATACGATCGGGGTTTAACCGATTCTCAGTTGGGTCGGCTGGTTCAGCGTCTACTTGAGTTGGAAACTTATCGATTAATGGCAACGCTGGGGTTGCCTACTGCTCAGGAAATTAATGCAGATCTGAATGGTCTTGAAAATCAGCTTAAGGATCTTACGGCGCAAATTGCAGCGTTGGAGGAAGGCGTCAGTGACAGGGATTTGTTGGCAGAAGTATCCTCGATGGCTGCCAGAGTGGAAGCCTTTCGAGCGCAAAGCAATTACCGATTTGCGGCGACAGCAGCGTACTACAATGTGGTGCTGCAAAGAATGGAAGTGCTCAAGGAAAAGGAGGTGGCCGGGCATTTGACGATCAGTGAATTTTTAACTCGTCGTTTGACGCCGGCTGTTAGAACATGCCAGACGGTTTCCTCTCGTCTGGAGGATATTTCCCGTCGGGTGACGCGGGCGAGCGAGTTGTTGCGTACTCGTGTGGAGATGGTTGTTCAGGAGCAGAACCAGCTGTTGCTTAGCTCAATGAACAAGCGTGCCAATGTTCAACTGAGGATGCAACAAACGGTAGAAGGGCTGTCAGTTGCTGCAATTAGTTATTACAGTATTGGTTTGGTCAAATACACCGTGGATTCTTTGAAAGGCCTTGGTGTCAAATTTGACAAGGATCTGGTTATGGGCGCTGCGGTTCCTGTAGTCATCTTTTCTGTTTTTATGGGTACCAGATACATCCATAAGCGTCTGTTCAAGGATGTTGATCACTAAATTTATAGGTTTTGGGCTTAGAGCCTGTCTGAACTTTTAGAAAAGAGATTAATAATTATGCAAGCGGTCATTGAAAAAAAGTTGAATAATGGTTTGTCCATAGAACAGCTTAGCATTGTCAACGAGAGTCATATGCATGCAGGTCCTGCAACAGACAGTCATTTTAAGTTAACAGTGGTGTCGGAAGATTTTGCAGGGAAACGTCCAGTCGCAAGACATCAGGTGATTTATGGACTGTTAGCAGATGAGCTTGCCGGTCCGGTTCATGCTTTGGTCCTGCACCTTTTTACCCCAGAGGAGTGGGAAGCTAAAAACCAGGTTGTACCTGATTCTCCAAAATGCAGTGGTAATCGTTGAAACATTGCCTTTTGTTTCTATGTTTCTCAAATAGATCAAGCCAGTTTAATTTCCTCTGAATCGGCAGGAGTGCAGCCGTTTTGATCGACTGGTTGCATCAAGCTTATGGTTCGGGGCTATTCTTCTAATTAAGTACTCAGGCAAAGAGGTCTCGTTTGAATACACCGGAGCCGATTCGCTACGACTGGCAGTATATTTTCCAGACCGCACGAGAGCACCGTCGTGAGCTGATTATCGCAAATCTGATTGCTGTAATGGCTACCTTGGCAGCGGTGCCTGTTCCTCTTTTAATGCCCTTGTTGGTCGATGAAGTGTTACTCGGTAATCCAGATGTTGTTGTGAACAGTCTCAACAGCTGGACACCGGAGAGCTGGCACGGGCCCTGGTTATATGTTTTTGCTGTCTTTTTGTTAACGGTGATATTGAGGTTACTGTCTCTGGTTATGAATGTATGGCAGGGACGTCAGTTCACAGTGATCTCAAAGGATATTATTTTCCGTATTCGAAGGGGGATGTTGCAGCGGTTGCAACGGATTTCCATGTCTGAGTACGAAACCTTGGGCAGTGGCTCAGTGACATCCCATTTTGTTACTGATTTGGATACTGTGGATCGTTTTGTCGGTGAATCTGTCAGTAAACTACTGGTCGCAGCGTTCAGTATTCTGGGTACGGCCATAGTCTTATTATGGCTGCATTGGCCATTGGCGCTTTTTATTTTGTTGATGAACCCATTGGTTATCTACATTACAACGATTATCGGTAAGCAGGTAAAACGACTCAAAAATGAGGAAAACAGTGCTTTTGAGATCTTTCAGGGTGCTCTGACTGAAACCTTAGAGGCCATTCAGCAAATCCGGTCCTGTAACCGCGAGAAGTATTACTTGTCCAAGCTGATCGGCAGTGCCAAAGAAGTGCAAATTCGTTCTGCTTCTTTTCAATGGCGATCCGATGCTGCCAATCGTCTGAGTTTTATGGTTTTTCTGGTAGGTTTCGATTTATTTAGAGCCATATCCATGATGATGGTGCTGCTGTCTGATCTCAGTGTTGGTCAGATGATCGCTGTTTTCGGTTACCTCTGGTTTATGATGGCTCCGGTTCAGGAGTTGTTAGGGATGCAATACGCTTTTTATGCTGCTGATGGAGCACTTGGCCGAATAAATCGATTGTTGGATTTGCATGAAGAGCCTCATTATCCTTGTCTTGAAAATCCCTTTGAAGGTAAGCGCACAGTAGCCGTACGAATGGAAGCAGTGCATTTTGCTTATAAGCCTGAGCAAAGCATTCTGAATGGTATCAGTATCGATATTGCTGCAGGGGAGAAAATTGCACTTGTTGGTGCCAGTGGCGGGGGAAAATCGACACTGGTTCAGGTTTTGCTGGGATTGTATCCAGCACAACAAGGAAAAATCAGTTTTGACGGTGTGCCCGTTGATAGAATTGGTCTGGAAGTTGTCCGGGAAAATGTTGCTACTGTGCTACAGCATCCAGCACTTTTTAACGGCACCATTCGTAGCAATTTGACGTTGGGGCGGGAGTATTCAGAAGAACAGCTATGGAGGGCATTGGAAGTGGCCCAGTTAAGACGCTTTGTCGAATGCGCGCCTCAGGGACTGGATACCCGAGTCGGGCGACAGGGGGTGCGTCTGTCTGGAGGGCAGCGTCAGCGTCTGGCTGTTGCTCGCATGATTCTCAGTGAGCCCAAAGTGGTGATTCTGGATGAAGCCACCTCAGCTTTGGATACTGAGACAGAAGCTGCTTTGCACCGGGCGCTCAATAACTTTCTGTCAGATCGCACCACAATTATCGTTGCCCACCGGCTAAGCGCTGTGAAACAAGCAGATCATGTTTACGTTTTTGAAGATGGGCAAGTTATTGAACAGGGAAGTCATCAGGATCTTCTCGCGGAAAACGGGCTCTATGCCAAACTGTATGGTGAATGGCAGCACTGATAGATGTGATCAATCGCATTGATGATTTTGGGAGCTTTTCTTGACTAAACGAACTCGTTGGTACTGGCATCAGGGAAACACTTCAGAATTACTGATTGATGGGCAGCAGTACTTTTCAGTCATGCTGGATGCTATCGAATGTGCGAAAGCTTCTGTACTGCTGGAATTTTATTTTGTCAGTTCAGGTGAGGTTATGGATCGTTTCATAGCCGCAATGAGTAATGCAGCTTCTCGCGGTGTATGCGTCAGAATGCTGATTGATGCTGTTGGCTCTCGAGGACTGTCGTTGAAAGACAGAAAAAGACTCTTTGAAGCCGGGGTTGGGTTGAGGATCTACAATCCCATTAAACTGCGTAAATGGAATCGGAATTTTGCCAGAGACCATCGTAAGTTGCTCTTAGTCGATGGGCGTGTTGCATTTATTGGTGGGACTGGTCTGGCCGATGAATTTCTTGCTGACACAAAGGCGGCTCTTCCCTGGCATGAATTTATGTTAAAGGTGGAAGGGCCTGTTCTACAGGACTGGCTTCGTCTATTTCAGGAGAACTGGTTCCATTGCACTGGAGAAGCGTTATCGATCAGTACTATTCCTGACCTCTCTGAGTTTTCCCGGGCTGATGGTGATACTGCGCTGGAGCCTGAACCCAGTGGCGAAGCAGAGATGAAAGTTGCGACCACCGAGGGCGTTCATCAGCAGGAGATCAAGGTTGATTTTCGCCGTCAGATAAATGCTGCGCACACCCGAGTGTGGTTGGTCACTGCCTACTTCCTCCCTTCCTGGTCGATACGTCGGGCATTGCAAAATGCCGCCCAGCGAGGCGTTGATGTCAGGTTGCTGTTACCAGGACCGCTGATCGATCATTCGGGGATCTATCACGCAGCTCGTCGTTATTATAAGCGTCTGCTGGTTGCTGGTGTAAGAATCTACGAATACCAACCAAGATTTATTCATGCAAAGTTGGGGGTGTGCGATAATTGGGTATCAATAGGTTCATGTAACCTTGATCACTGGAATCTTCGTTGGAACCTTGAGGCGAATCAGGAAGTCATAGACACTAAGCTAACTGATCAAGTGTGCAGTGCTATTCTTAGCGATTTAGAGCAGAGTGATGAAATTACTCTGGAATACTGGCAACAACGCCCATGGTACCAGCGTAGCTGGGGATTTGTATGGGGTTATATCAACTCTCTTTTACTGAGGTTGGTTTAGGAATTGATAGAGTTTTGGCTCATCGAAGATGGGTTTGGGGCGTGTCAGTAATGAACAGCCTGGCTCAGCAAGCTCTTGATTTTATGGAGAATCTTAATGAATAAATTAACAGGTATAGCGGTGATTCTGCTATTGCTTACCGGTTGTGCCTCTTCGTTAGATGGTAAGACGTATTCTAGGGACCAGGCTCGACGAGTCCAGACGGTCCAGTTTGGTACCATCGAGGCGATCATGGATGTGGTTATCGAAGGTGAACGGGGTGGCGTGAGTAAAGTTGCCGGTGGGATTGTCGGTGGAATTGCAGGAAGCGGTATGGGAGGCGGTAAAGGGAAAGAGCTTACTACTGTTCTAGGTGTTATTGCTGGTGCGGTTGCAGGTGGAGCGATTGAGGAAAAGGCCACTCGTGCCAACGCTTGGGATATCACCGTACGAATGGACCGTGGAAGGCTTGTGTCTATCGTGCAGGAACGCTCTGATGCCGATCAGTTTAGAGTAGGGGATCGTGTGCGCATACTCAAAATTGATGGTGTTACACGGGTATCACCCTGGACGGGTGCTGACCATGATGTGGATGCAGAAATCACCATGTAATCAAATTACCAGCCTGATTTATAGCGCTGCTGTTATGAGGCGGTACTCTGCCCAAACAGCATGAACGCGGATCGTTTCTGTCCGCGTCCATGCTGTTTTGATCTACCTGTTTTTTTTCCTATCCTTGGTGACAGTTTTTTCTTCCGGTAGCCGAAAATGTAAATAAAGGTCTGTGATCAGATCAGGAATTTCTTCGCAGAATTGTTGGCAAAGCTTCTTGTCTTTTCGCATTGCTTCAAATTCGGGTTCATCAAATAGTTCTGATGCCATCATAATCGGGAGCATCATTTCCGCTACTTGTTCTTCATTGTGATCGAACCATTCGGATTCCCGCAGAAATACTCCTTCCATAAACCCTTGAGCCCATACAGTTAACGACTCTTCCTCATCTTCCAAGGTCAGATCACAGGGCAGCTCTGGCGCTTCTTCATTATTTAATTCATCGCAAAGTGCCAAGTATTCACGATTCAGTAAGCTTTGAATACGTTGTTGTTGAGCTTCATCGGCATAACCGGGCGCTCCATCAAAAACCACATCAAGCCATTCTTCTTCAGGAACCGAGACCGGTGAGACTGCTAATGCTGTCAGTAATCCGTGAAGGCCTAAATAGTCGAGAGAGTCCTCTGATACTGCCGGAGAAAAGATAAAACTTTCGAGCTCATCGATTTCAGATTCATCCAAAGGAGTTTTATCGACATTGTGTATCATAGGAAGAGCGCTCTTGGATTGACTAATGCAATGACTATAGAAAAAGAATGAGTTGTTAATCTCAGAGTACCCTGAGGGTAATCAGTTCGTTAATAACTGATCAACAACAACCACGCTGTAAATGGGAGCATTGTATACCCTGATTTGCTCACAGAACAGATGATTTATCGCTAATCAATGATGACAGTCTGGCTAGGATCATTGATAATGCTCCGCCATGTTAGAACAAGCCTTGCAGCGACTACGAACCACTTTTGGTTACGATGGTTTTCGCCCCCCTCAAGATCAAGTCATCAGTGCTCTTTTAACAGGGCAGGATGCGCTGGTTCTAATGCCCACTGGTGGTGGAAAATCACTCTGCTATCAGTTGCCTGCTCTGTTGCTGCAGGGAACCGGGCTGGTGGTCTCGCCGCTTATCGCTCTGATGCAGGATCAGGTTCAGGCACTGTTACAACTGGGTATTCGAGCGGCATATCTCAATTCGACGCTAAACCCGGAGCAGTTACGTCAAACTGAAGATCAGCTTCGTAATGGTGAGCTTGATTTATTGTATATTGCTCCAGAAAGGTTACTCCAGCCGCGAACACTGGGTTTGCTGGAAAGCTGTTCAATTTCGCTGTTTGCAATAGATGAAGCGCATTGTGTTTCCCAGTGGGGGCACGATTTTCGGCCGGAATACCTGCAGCTTTCAGTGCTTCATGAGCGTTTTCCTCAGGTTCCCCGAATTGCTTTGACCGCAACAGCTGACCAGCGCACGCGACAGGAAATTATTCAGCGCCTGGCGCTTGAGCAAGCAGCAGTATATACCCGAGGTTTTGATCGGCCTAACATCCGCTATCATATAGGTCCTAAGCAAAATGCCCGTCAGCAGCTTCTGAAGTTTTTGAAGCGAGATCATCAGGGAGATGCTGGTATCGTCTACTGCCTGTCTCGCAAGAAGGTAGACGAAACTGCCAGCTGGCTGTGCCAACAAGGATGGAATGCCTTGCCATACCACGCCGGACTGCCAGCAGAGCTCAGAGCCCATAACCAGCATCGTTTTCTCACCGAAGAGTCAGTCATTATCGTCGCTACAATTGCATTTGGGATGGGTATAGACAAGCCAAATGTGCGCTTTGTCGCTCACTTGGATCTGCCTAAAAGCATTGAGGCCTATTATCAGGAGACCGGTCGAGCGGGCAGGGATGGCGAGCCTGCTGATGCCTGGATGGTCTATGGATTGCAAGACGTCATATTCCTGCGTCAGATGCTTGAAAGTTCCGATGCTGCTGATCTGCAGAAGCAGATTGAGCGACAGCGTTTGGAAGCGATGCTGGGACTGTGCGAAATAACCAGCTGTCGGCGCCAATCCTTACTGAGCTATTTTGGCGAGCAGGAGCATGATGCCTGTGGTAACTGTGACACCTGTTTGAGTCCCGTTGATACCTGGGATGGCACGGAGGCTGCGCGGAAAGCGCTTTCAACGGTTTATCGGACCGGACAGCGATTTGGGGTGGGTCATGTGATCGAGGTGTTACTGGGTAAAGTAAACGATAAAATTGAGCAATACCAGCATCAGCAGCTCAGTACCTTCGGGATTGGCCAGGAGCTATCACAAAAGGAGTGGCGCTCACTTTTTCGTCAGCTTGTTGCTCGCGGGTTGCTTGAAGTAGACATGGATGGTTATGGGGTCTTAAAACTGGCCGAATCCTGTCGTCCCATTCTCAAGGGTGAGCAGAAATTACAGCTTCGAAGAGATCCTGTTGAGCCTGCGGCAACAAAGCGGAAATTGCGGGTCTCTTCCCAGCAACGTTTCCGTGGTGAGGATTTACAGCTATGGGAAGACTTGCGTAAGTTGAGACGATCTTTGGCTGATGAACAGGATGTGCCGCCTTATGTGATTTTTCACGACGCAACATTAATGGAGATGGTGGAAAACCGTCCAACCAGTATGACATCCCTTAGTCAAATCAGCGGAATAGGGCGTCGGAAGCTGGAGCTTTACGGAAATGCGTTTGTTGAGTTGCTAAGTCAGTCGGAGACTCCGCCTGAAGTAAGTTCTGTTCATTTGCGCTCAGAATGCGTAACTCTGGCAAAAGCAGGGATGAGTGTTGAGCAGGTTGCCAGGCAGAGGCAAATCAGTAAGGAGCAGGCTTACAGTTACCTGGCGTCAGCAATCAAGGATGATGAAGTTTGTTTTGATGAAGTGATCGAGTTGGATGGCAAGGGGTATGGGTCTATTGAGCAGGCGATACTGGCCCCTGAGTCTGATAAAGCATTATCGCTACAGTCGTTACACGACTTGTTGGATGGGGCATACCCGTTAGGGTTGTTGCGCTGTATGAAAGTCGAGCTAAAACGACAAGGTCGATTATAGCGTTAATCATGAATCACTTTTGTGATCATTGCTTCTCCAGCAGGGCTCTAAATGATCAACGGCCTATCTGACCCGGAAAGTCCCTTGCTGTATCTGTTGTTGAATGGCCGCAAATTTATTGATCCCCGATTTATAGTATTGAGAGGTCTGAAATTGGTGGTTCTAAGTATGCCAGGGTCCCCAGGTCCTGATTCCATATGATTGAAGATTTTTTGGTTCGGAATGAGTTGGGCTCATGGATTGATTTATTCCATTGGGGGGATTCTGAGCTCTGGATCTTGTTTGGTAGTGGGTTTATTGCCTCGACATTGCTGCCAGGGGGATCTGAGCTGTACCTGGGCTTTCTTATCGCGAAAGGAGAACATCCATTCTGGCTTCCTGTTATGGTGGCTACGGCCGGTAATACTCTGGGCGGTTTGTTGACCTGGGGGATGGGGTATGGCGTGAGTCATTATTTTCCATTAAAGCAACTGAGCCCTCGGCAGAGTCAGGCCCGAAACTGGCTTCAGTCTCGTGGCTATCCCGCCTTGTTATTGTCCTGGTTGCCGGTGATTGGTGATCCATTGTGTATGCTGAGTGGGTGGCTGAAAATGAATTTCTGGTGCTGCGCGCTGTTGATTCTGGTCGGAAAGGCTTCTCGTTATTTTCTGGTATCTGTCGGAGTAAGCCTGTACTAAAGACCGGAGAATAGGTTTCTTTGAGCTGAACGCTTCAAATGTCATCTTGGCCGCACAGCAATCTGCAAAAAGTGCAGTGGGCTTGTTTTGCAGTTTTTCTGATACTGTTTGCCAAAACCTGTTTTTATACCTGTTTTGTGAAAAGTCGCTTCTGATTGCCGGTGCTGGTATAAGTAAGTCTCTATATTGATTGATCCTTTGTTTGATTTTGTGGGAAGGAGTGATGCCAAAGACCCAGTTTACTTGGTGTTTTTCTATCTTGATGATGAGATTGGTATTATTGGCCAGTCTTGTCGGCATAGCGCGAGTCAGTAGCGCTGAAAGCAGCATTGTTACCCTCGGGACTGGAGGCTTTACGGGGGTATATTACCCGGCAGGAGGTGCTATCTGTCGCTTGGTTAATAATGAACGATCTCTGCATGGCATACGCTGTTCCGTCGAAAGTACCGGAGGCTCGGTGGATAATCTGCAACGAGTCCGGGACGGGGATCTTGATCTTGGAATCGCACAGTCGGATTGGATACATCATGCCTATCAGGGGAGTGATTTGTTTAAATCAGCAGGCCCCGATACTGAGTTGCGAGCTTTGTTTTATCTTTATCCTGAATACTTCACCATGATTGCACGTGCTGACAGTGGTATTAAAAGCTTCGACCAGCTTTTGGGTAAAAGAGTCAATGTTGGCGCCAGAGGATCCGGCCAACGGGCAACACTGGATGTGTTGATGCGTCTTTATCAATGGGATAATTCAGTTTTCTCAGAGGCACTGGAGCTTGATCCGGCAGAGCAGGCCAGTGCGCTCTGTAATAATCGTATCGATGTCATGATTTACACCCTGGGGCACCCAAGTGGGGCAACCAAGGAAGTAACCCGGGAATGTGAAAGTCGGTTAATCGCTCTTACCGGCAAGCCCCTTAAAGAGTTGATTGCTAAAAATTCGTTTTATCACCGGGCGATTATTCCCGGAGGATTGTATCGGGGTAATAGGGAAGCGACCCCAACTCTCGGTGTTATGGCTACATTTTTTACAACGTCTGAAATGAGCGATGATACCGTCTATTCACTGGTTAAGTCGGTATTTGAAAATTTCCAACGTTTTCGGGAGCTGCATCCGGTCTTTGCTGATCTAGATAAGGAGGCAATGGTTGCTGGTAAGTTTTCCATTCCTGTTCATCCTGGTGCTTTGCGTTACTACAGAGAATCAGGTCTGCTAAAGGAGCCGTGAATGGTCTGTTAATCTTTTGTTACCGGGTTTGCTGGTAAATCCAGAATAAAACATGCGCCTTTTCTTGTTTCTTGCTGACAGTAAATTTCACCTTGCAGTAGCTGGGTTACCAGGTTAAACGCTATGTGCATCCCTAATCCACTGCAGCCCTGGTTTCTCTTGGTGGTAACAAATGGCTCGAATAGTTTTCGTTCAAACCCGAATGGGATACCAGAGCCGTTGTCACGGTAACAAAGCCTGATGGAGTCACCTTTGCGGGTAACGTCTATATCGATAACCCCTTTATCGGTACCTTCGAATCCGTGGATAAGAGAGTTGAATATAAGATTGGTAATAATTTGATAGTAACAGCCCGGATAGCTGTCCATCATTAGGTCATCAGGACAGTTTATATTGATCAGATGCCGGGTTTTTTTTAGTTTTGGTTTTAAAGAAAGCAGTATTTCCTGAAGGTAGTCTTTTAGATTAAATGATCGGCGTTGCTCGCTGGATTGGTCTACGGAAACTAATTTAAATGCACTGATCAACTGGGCTGCCCGCTCAAGATTCTGCTCTATCAGTTGACTGCTTTCTAAGGCAAGCTCGATGATCTGACGGTCCGCATCTCGTTCTGCAGCTAGGGTTGTGAGTCTTTCGATCAGGCTTTCTTGGCTGGATTGTCGCTGTTCAACCGGGTATTGATTGTCCTGTTCTGTCGAATGGGTTGTTGCGTTATCAGTTTTCATACTGTCTAGATGGTCGCGCGCTTTTTTCTCCAAAAAGGAGGCGGCAGTAAAACCAATACCGATAGGGGTGTTTATCTCATGGGCAACGCCTGCAACGAGACCGCCCAAGGCAGCCATTTTCTCTGATTCGATCAGCCGTTCCTGTGTTTTTCTTAGCTTATTCAGGGTTGCTCGAAGATCAGTGTTTGCTTTTTCCAGTTCCTCCGTTCGCTGTGTTACCCGTTGCTCCAATTCTGCATTCAGTTTAGCCAGGGCCTGTTCGGCTTCTTCACGGAGTTGAATGTCCTCCAGCATTGATTCTCGCATTTCATTCATGGCATGAATAACCTGATGAAGTTCATCGTCTTCGGCGGGTCTTTTACGATGAATTTTAAGAGGTGTCTCCAGTCTGTCTAATTTGAGGCGCCGGGCGTATTTCGCCATTGTTCCAAGGTGTTGGGTGACCAGTCGGTGAAAAATAAACAGAATGAAAATAGACACCAGAAAGGTCTTTATGCCTTGCGTGGTGAGAATAACAAGTACCCGATCTTCCAGTCGTTTATAGATTTGTTCGAGGCTGATGGTGAGTCTGAAAGTCCCCAGGGGATATATTTTTCCTTCATCGGTTAGTTGCTGCAGGGGGTAGCTGTGGTGAACTGTTCGTTGGTTTTCCGGTGGTTCGCCAGCAGAGAAGTGTTCGCCAAACGGAGTGTCTAACTCCAGATATATCACATCGGGAAGCTGCTTAAGTCCTTCAAGCTGGACTTGAATCTGTTCAGGGTTAATTTCCCATAGGCTGCTGGTTAAGCTGTCCAGTGAGCTGGCTTCAATCTGTTGGACGCGTTCATCTATGGCGGAGAGTTCGTATCGATAATCCAGATAGAGTTGAGTTGCTGTGGCAATCAGAGTAATTGCAGAGCTGCATAGCACAATCGCGGTCAATAAGCGCACGCCAAGAGGGTTTTGTTGTCTGTAGCTATTCAGAGTTTTAAATAGATTCATCGCAGAGTTTTAAATAATTCATCGGTGCTTATTTTGTCATGACGTTGGTGTTTGTCAGATGAGCTGATATTAACTGATCCTAGCGGGAAAATCGTCAGCACCAGGTTGTTTGTTCGAGCGTTCATCTTGCTGGCTTGAGGTTGGTTGTGGCCTGTGATGCTCAGTTATAGCTCCAAAAACCCCTGAAATCGCGGTTATTAAGACGGTTGGCACGATGGGAGGTAACATTGGCGCGAATGGCGTCTGTGAAGAGGCGGCGACTTATATATCCTTCAAACACTAAAATTGAAATTGAATCAAGGCAACTAAAAAATTATTGGCCATAAAAAATATTTCTGAGTTTTGTAGTTAACGGGCTACTTGGTTTTTTGAGACAGCCCTGAAAAACCATGAGTAATATTTTCAGGTTGGTAGGTTTAATCCGATGCACTTGTTACTGCAAATAATCATAAAAACAACAAAGACTATTATGTCGACGAGGATTGATCATGTTTAGCAGAATACTGGTTCCGATAGATCTTGAAGAACCTGCTTTTTCTGATGGTGCTTTACGTCTTGCAATGAAAGATGTGCATGATTCAGCTGCAGAGTTGCATTTGCTGACGATTGTACCTGGTTGTAACACTCCTTTAGTGACTTCATATTTTCATCAGGCGGCAATTAAAAAAGCCACAAGCAATGCCATTGTTGAGTTGAAGCGGTTTGCTGACAGCCGCATTCCTGATTCCGTGCCGGTTTCTCTCAGCGTCCAGGACGGAGCGCCAGCAGAGCAGATTTTAAAGAAGGCCCGGGATATGGAGGCTGATCTGATCATCATGGCGGCCCATAACCGAGGAGGAATTGATGGTGATGAAATGGGGTCAACTTCCTCCAAGGTTGTAGCAAAAGCCCGTTGCTCCGTTGTGGTTTTACGCGCTGACTCAGCTGATAGTTGCTTTGATTATCGAGCGACAGAGCAGGCGTTGAATATGGGGGTGTCTTGAGGCCTCCTGGCATGAAAATGAAACTATCCGTCATGTATTTGAAAGAAACGTTCTCCAATTTTGGAGATGATCCTGAACACGCTCAGAAAACCGCGGTAATAAATTAACTGCTAACGCCAGGGAAAGAGAAACATCGATGTTTGACACTCGTATTAATAATAAAGATAAACTGCTGGAGCAGTTGTCGGAACTCTTCTCCAATAAACTCACAGAGCCTATGCTCAGCGCTGTTAATGCCTTCGCCTTTCAATATTTCCGCGTTTCTCCCGTCGAGGAGTTACTGGAGAGGCGTCTTGAGAATCTTTATGGGGCAACTCTATCCGCTTGGCGTTTTATTCAGGAGCATCCTTCCGGGCAACCAAAAGTCCGAGTTTATAATCCTGATTTTGAACAGCATGGGTGGCATTGTAATCACACCGTTATCGAGATTCTTCAAGGTGACATGCCTTTTCTGGTGGATTCTATTCGAATGGAACTGGCTCGCCAGGAGGTAGCAATTCACGCCATCCATAATGCGGTGCTGCAGGTTGAGCGTGACAGCGGTGATCAGCTCAATCAGCTGGTCGATGTCGGTGCGAAAAACCCTAAGGCACAAGCAGAATCCGTTGTCTATCTGGAAGTGGATCGTCATAACGATCAGGATGAGCTGAAATCAATTCGCCAAGGGCTGCTGGATGTACTGACCGATGTTCGCCTGGCTGTGGAAGATTATCAGCCAATGTGTGAACGGGTCCAGGCTCTTGCAGAAGAGCTGGGACAGGTTTCTTCAATCGAGTCGGCTGATATTAAAGAATCACAGGCATTTCTGAAGTGGCTGCTGCAAGATCATTTTACTTTCCTCGGATACGATGAGCTGAAATTACAGGGGAGTGGTAATTCACTGAAAGTCAGTCGGGTTGTCGGCAGTGAAATGGGGACTCTTAAGGGCTATATCCAGCAGGGACGTAAAAAAGATTTTGATGAGTTGAGGCCGGCCGAGCGTCAATTTGTGCTGACTCCAACACCGGTCATGTTTGCTAAAGATAGCTTTCGCTCACAGGTACACCGGCCTGCATACCGAGATATGGTGGTAGTTAAGCGCTTTGATAAAACAGGAAAAGTCATAGGAGAGTGTCGTTTCTACGGGCTCTATACCTCGACAGTCTTCAGCGAGCAACCTGCTGGTATTCCTCTGGTGCGGAAAAAACTGTCGAGGACACTCAAGCGCGCTGGTTTTGATACAAGGGGTCATAGTGGTAAAGATCTCCTTCAGGTGCTGCATGATTTGCCTCGTGAAGAGCTTTTCCTGTCGAATGCCAATGAATTGTTTGAAACTGCGATGGGGATATTTAATCTGCAGGAGCGCCGTAAGGTACGGTTGTTCATCCGAAAAGACCCCTGTGGCAAGTTTTACTCCTGCCTCTATTATGTTCCACGAGATATCTACAGTACCCAGCTGCGTCAGCAGGTGGAGGGACTGTTGCGAGAGCAGCTCGAAGCCCATGATGCAGAATTCAATACACTGTTCTCTGAGTCGGTCTTAGCGCGGACACACTTTTTATTGCAGGTTGATCCGGGCCGTGAAATTGATATTGATGTTAAAGCTATTGAAGCACAGGTTATTGATGCTTCGCGCTCCTGGAATGATGATCTGCACAATGCGCTGATTGAGTCCTGCGGTGAAGAGCTTGGTAACCGCTATGCCAACCGTTATCGAGGTGGATTTTCATCAGCCTACAAAGAGCACTTTTCTCCCGGTAATGGTGTATACGATATTCAGCGTATTGAAGAAATAAACCAGGAGCAGAACTTTGCTTTAAGCTTTTACCGGGTTTTAGAACAATCAAGTGAGCTGCTTCGTTTTAAACTTTTTGTTGCCGGCGATTCCCTGGTGCTTTCTGATGTCATTCCGATTCTGGAAAACCTTGGAATGAAAGTCGTTGGTGAGCACCCCTACGAGGTTCGCCGACGGGATGGTCAAAGTTTTTGGATGCATGACTTCACGTTGATTTATCACAGCACTGAGCCGGTGGATCTGCAGGAAGTAAAGCAGCTGTTCCAGGACTCTTTTGCTGCTATATGGCAGGGTCGGGCAGAAAATGATGAATTCAACCGTCTGGTTATCGGGGCGAAGCTGAGCTGGCGTGAAGTGGCGATGCTCCGCGCCTATGCGCGATATATTCGTCAGATTCGCTTTGGTTTCAGTCAGCCCTACATTGCCGATACCTTAGCGCGTCATTTGCAGGTAAGTCGCTTGTTAGTAGCGTTATTTAGAGCGCGTTTTGATCCCCAGCGTCGCAGCAGTGATAAGGTTGAAGCGTTAAGCGAGCGAATTAAGGGCAGCATTGTTGATGCACTGGAAAAGGTGGATAACCTCAATGATGATAAAATTCTGCGCCGTTTCCTGGAGCTTATGGGAGCGACTCTTCGAACCAACTATTTTCAGGTAGATGGGCAGGGCTCCGCCAAAGATTATTTCTCCTTTAAACTTGATCCAAAAGCAATTAGCGATATACCGTCCCCCAGACCCATGTTTGAAGTTTTTGTTTACTCTCCGCGTGTTGAGGGTGTGCACTTGCGAGCGGGTAAAGTAGCCCGGGGAGGACTGCGGTGGTCTGATCGTCTGGAAGACTATCGAACAGAAGTTCTTGGATTGGTTAAAGCCCAGCAGGTCAAAAATGCAGTTATCGTTCCTGTCGGGGCTAAGGGTGGTTTTGTCGCCAAATGCCTTCCTGAGGAGGGCGGGCGTGAAGAGATTCAGGCTGAAGGCATTGCCTGCTACCAGACATTTATTCGAGGCTTGCTGGACATAACCGATAACCTGGTTTCAGGGGAGCTTCAACCTCCTGCAGATGTCGTTCGTCATGACGAAGACGACCCTTACCTGGTGGTTGCGGCTGATAAGGGTACAGCCACATTCTCAGATATCGCTAACAGTATTGCCGAAGAGTATGGTTTCTGGTTGGGTGATGCTTTCGCCTCCGGCGGTAGCCAGGGCTATGACCATAAGGGAATGGGAATAACTGCCAAAGGTGCCTGGGAGTCTGTTAAACGTCATTTCCGAGAGCAAGGGTTAAATACCCAGGAAGAGACTTTTAGTGTTGTTGCCATCGGCGATATGGCGGGTGATGTTTTTGGCAACGGTATGCTGTTATCTGACCAGATTCTGTTGACCGCAGCTTTTAACCATCTGCACATATTTGTTGATCCCACACCGGATCAGACTACAAGTTTTGCAGAACGCCAGCGTTTGTTTGAATTACCCCGTTCATCCTGGAGTGATTACAAGAAGGGGCTGATCTCCAAGGGTGGCGGGGTATTCTCACGCCAGGCCAAATCGGTGCCTATTACGGCAGAAATGAAACGTAGTTTCAATATTTCCGCAGATAACCTGACTCCTAATGATCTGATATCTGCCTTGTTGAAAGCTCCGGTAGATCTGATCTGGAACGGTGGTATTGGAACCTACGTCAAAGCAAGCCATGAAACCCATGCTGAGGTGGGTGATAAGGCCAACGACAGCTTGCGAGTTAATGGTCGTGATCTTCGTTGCAAGGTGCTGGGGGAAGGCGGAAATCTTGGCTTTACCCAGTTAGGACGAATGGAATTTTGTTTGAATGGCGGCGCAGCAAATACTGATTTTATTGACAATGCTGGTGGGGTAGATTGCTCTGACCATGAAGTTAACATCAAGGTGTTGCTGAATGAAGTCGTTGCTCAGGGTGATATGACTCTGAAGCAGCGTAACGCCCTGTTAAAGCAAATGACCGATGAGATCTCTACACTGGTGTTGAAGCATAACTATAGCCAGGTTCAGGCGATCAGTATTGCTCAAAATCATGCTCTGCAAGCGATGGACGAGTACATTCGTCTGATTGATCGATTGGAATCGGAAGGAAAGCTTGATCGCGAGTTAGAGTATATTCCCTCTGAAGAGCAGCTATTGCAGCGAAAAAATGATGGTAAAGGTCTGACACGACCAGAGCTTTCTGTACTGATTTCGTATGCCAAGGCTGAGATGAAAGAGGCGCTGATCGACTCCTGGGTAACGGAGGATCCTTTCCTCGCCCAGGAAATAGAAAACGCCTTCCCGCAATGTTTGGTTGAACGTTTTCCCGAGCAGATAGGGGAGCATCGTTTGCGTCGGGAGATTATCGCAACTCAAATCGCCAACAATCTGGTGAACCGGATGGGCATGACCTATGTTCATAGCTTGCGACAGTCTACTGGAGCTGGTTATGGGCAGATTGCAGCCGCTTATGTTACCGCCAGAGAAGTATTCGGTGTTGATCGGCTTTGGGCAGAAATTGAGGCTCTGGATTATCAGGTTCCTTTTGATATTCAGGCAGCAATGATGGCTGAGTTGATTCGTTTACAGCGTCGGGCGAGTCACTGGTTTTTAAGAAATTACCGCCATGATCTAAGGGTTGCCAGTTGTATTGAGCAGTTCCGTCCTGGCGTTGAGGCGATTAGTCTCTCAATCTCTAAGCTGCTGAAGGGCGGCCCAAGGGATAGTTGGAGTGAAAAGTTTCAGCAATGGGCAGCGGCCGGTGTTCCCGAGTCATTGGCTGAGCTTATCGCCGCCGCAGACAGTCTTTATTCGTTGCTTGGCGTCATTCAGGTAGCGGAAGAGACTGGACAGGCGTTGGATGAGGTTGCTGAAATCTATTTCCAGTTGGGTGATCGTTTGGAGTTGCATTGGTTTGACCTTCAGGTGCGGGAATTTAATGCCCGTAATCATTGGCAAGCGCTTGCTCGTGATAGTTTCCGCGATGATCTTAATACCCAGCAGCGGGCTTTGACTACAAGTGCTTTAAGGTTTAAGCAGATGCAAGAACTGGAGTGCTCTCCCGTCGAACTCTGGTTGGAGCAGCATCTTCCATTTATTCGGCGCTGGGAGTCGATGCTGGCTGACCTGCGCAACACAAAGGTTCATGACTGTGCCATTTTCTCAGTGGCTATTCGAGAATTGATGGAATTGGCACAGGCTAGCCTCAGTGTCGGTAACCAGAGTGCTATTGAGCAAAGTACTGCTAACCAAAGCATTACAAACCAGGAAGTAGGTATTCCAGATGTTGCAAATCAGAGTGAAGCTGAATGCTCTGACAGCAGCCTGAGTTTGGATGCTGTTACCTAGGTGTATCCTTGGATTCGTTGATGAGCAGCGGATCCATTTTTTGAATTATTGATTTTTATCTACGGAGAACAAAATGTCTAAAGTGGCGCATTTTCGTCATTTTCAAACAGTTCGTTATAACCATGCTGTCGAATGTAAGGCTGGCAATAGCTGGTGGGTAACTCGTCAGGAGATCGGTTTTGATGGTAAGGCATTGCCTTTTGGGCGAGTGGTGTTTTTTGCTCGGACGGCAGAAGAGGCAGAGGCCTGGGTCGAGAGTCAGCAGATCGAAAATACTCCGAGTGTTGATAGTCTGGCGCTGAGTGCCTGATTGAAAACCTTGAAGATTATTATGCTTTAGTGAAACCCAGGGAGGGTGTTATGGATAAGCAAATACCGCTAGGAAAGGGGATCGATGAGGACCCTGATGAAGGCTTGGTATATATCCTTTCGGATAATTAAGTCTAAGATTAGTGATCATTTGATCAACAGCTAGTGCTGAGTCAGGGATGCGCTGTTATCGGGAGACTGATGACGTTGTTGCGAATCCGCTGACTAAGTCGTCCGTGATGTTTTCGTTTACAGGGCGACCGCCATGGAATATTTGGCTGGTTGAGGCAGATTGACAATGCTGCCTAATTGTCGACAGCATCTGCTGGAATATGGCAGACGGCAAGCTCTCCGGGGGCGCAGTGTTCCTCTGGCTGCAGCGTTCCTCCTAAGCTGAGGCACAAGCTTTCAACCAGCCCGAAACGGTACTGACGCCATTGTTGACTATCTTCAAGTTCGGCCTGAGTTGCAGCAGTGCCGGGTGTTAGTGTCTTAATGCAGGTTTCCAGCTGCGATGTTTCAGCAGAATACTCCAGCTTAACTACGATATCAGTCTGGTTATTGGTCTGAGCATACTCCATCAGTGCAATCCATAGCTGTAATACCCCTTGAGCTGGAAGTCTGAGTCTTGAAGGGGTTTCAGCCTGCAAGCGATAGTCTAATAACCAGCCCTGACGTCTGGCCTGGGGAATGAAGACTTGTATCAACTGGTCAAGAAGCTGTTTTATATCGGTGACTTGCAGTTTCGTTAGCAGGGAAAAATCATTTCTGAGTAATAGTAGAGTGCTTTGCAGGCGGTGCTGATTAGCATTGAGCGCCGATATCAGATCCTGGGCCATTGGCGTAAGATCCAGATGTTCTAAACGCTGGCTCTGAAGAAGGGTGTCTTCGGTTAACGGCAGTAAAGAGTCACCTAATCGTTGCATTATCTGCGTATCGAGTGATCGGGTTACATTGTCAGTGGTCTCGTTTTTTCGGGCTGTTTCTATATCTCGGAAGGAGCGCAATGCAACGACGACAGAGGTGAGAAGGCGTGATGCCGATAGCTCTGCCTTGCTTAGATAATCGTTAATGTCGTAGTCCACAATGACTTCTGTTTCCGGGGCAAAGCCTGGATGGCCTGTTCTCAGAATTATACGAATGTCATGATTTCCAAGAGTGTTGCGCACATAGTCGACAAGTCGCAGGCCTTCATCATCAGACTCCATCACGACGTCCAGAAGGATTAGCGCGATATCAGAACTGGTATTGAGGATCTCCCTCGCTTCCTGGCCATTAAGAGCGCTGATTAACTCGATGGAGCGGTTTTCAAACTGGTAACCGCGAAAAATCATTCGGGTTATTCCATGAATACCTTCTTCATCGTCGACGACCAGTATACGCCAGGGAGTTTTATTAGTAGTCGGTCTCATGAAGGTCCGTCGCTTTAGTCAGAACTGTTATTGTTTTGGACGAGCATCTGTCGAAGTAACTGCTCTCAACAGGGTGTTTCTACAATCATTCTTTTCAGAATATCGTTTTTTGAAATATAGTTTCTTAAATAGTACCAGACGATATTCTAACTGCTTGTTTCCATTAACTCAGCCAATTTTTTGGCTTTTTCAAAGGCCCCCCAGCGTTGGTAAAGCTGTTGTGATTCATCAATAAAATAACGCCCCACTCTAGTTTGTCCACGGTTATACCAGAAGCGTCCGTATTGTTCATTGGCGATGGCCTGATGTTGGAGGAATCCTTGGTTTTCAGCGCCACCGATAGCCTCCTCGAATAACGACATGGCGGATTCGGGGTGTTGCTGAAGCTCTGCTTCAAGAGCCCCCAACAGGGCTTGGCGGTGAGCGAAGTTCTGCGGGCAGTGGCGGGACCAGAGTTCCATACGGGTTCGGGTGTGTTGTATTTTCCTCAAAATATGTTGCTGGGTTTTGCGATTTGCCTTGCGACATATTTCCAAGCGTATAAGAGCAATGAAAAAAAGGGCTTCAGTTGTGGCGAAATGGCCCCCCAGCTGCTGTTCAATCAGGTTCTCTTTAGCGACTAAGCCGGGCCATTTATCCGTTTGCTCCAATAGGTAACTGACTACTAATTCACTAAGTGTTTGCCAACTGCTGTTAAAGGGTGCAGGTGCTTTATGCTGCTGAAGATCTAAACAGGTCTCTGCTGCTGTGCTGTCAAAGTTATGGCCTGTTAATTGGCTTGTCAGATAGATTGCGGAATATTTAAAACTGGCAATCAAATGAGGGTTGTTAATCTGTTGCAGTAGTTGCATCAGGTTATGGCAGCGTTTTTGGAGGTTCTTCAGGGAATGTCCTAACATCCACTGGTTGTTGGTCGCTACCAGTATGGCCTGGCCCGCAGTAGGCCAATCGCCAGACTCAAGTCCCAGCTCCTGACTGCTTTCCAACAAAGACAAACTGTCTTTTAAATGTGATGTCCAATGTACGACTTTGGCGCCATTGATAAAGCGGGATTTAGCGGCGATTGTTCTATTTTCCCCAGGCTCAAGCAGGCGCAGGCTTTGGTGGGCAACTCGTTGACTCAAATGACTGTCGCCATAGAGCCAGCTGGCCAGGTAAGCATACCCGGCCAAAGCCAGTGGAAGTTGCGGACTTCTGCCTCCGGTGAGTGAAAGCAGAGTCATTTCCGCTAGCGCAGATGCAGATAAGGATGACTCCCCATTACGTTCAGCAACCTGACTGAGCAGCTGTAGTAATTCCATTTGAACTCGATCATCCGAAGACATTTCTGCCAGATTTTCAATGACCTTCATGATTGAGCTGGATTCAAAGAGTTTGTTAATGCGATGAAGTTGTTGCCTTAGATAGCGTTGATCCTGACCAACGCTATGGATAGGAGATTTCAGGTTTGCGGAAATGACCTCCATTGCCTGAGAATGGCGGTCCTGAAGCAGATATTGATCTGCTTGCAGGAGTGCCAGTCGCGCCTTGTCGGTTGTATTAGTGAGGTGTTGAGGTAATTGTTTGTAGAGCTTTTCTGCATTCAGATATTCTCCACACAGGTATTCCGATTGCGCTTGTAGCAGATGCAACTCTACACAGAGTTGATATTCGTTCTGCCAGTCTTGCGGTTGCAGCAGCAGAGCAGCCTGGCCTAAAAAACCACAAGCGGGCTTAAACGCAGAAGCCTCTTTGGCTTTCAGGGCCGCTTTGAAATTCAGCTGGATCAGTTCGATCCGGCGCTGATCAGATTCCAGCAGATCTCTGGCCAGGTTCAGGTGGTTGACCAGATCATAGATCCCCGCACCTCGCTCCGTTCTGCTGTACTGACGGAGCAATATCTGGCCGATACTGAGGTGGATTTTCTGTTTTTCTTCATTATTGATTCTTTGGTATGCACTTTGGCGGATATGATCATGTAAAAATCGATAACAGTTTGGGGGGCTTCCGGGTTGCTCTGGTTGGCTGATAATAAGCCCGCCTTGTAATGCGGGCCATAAGTGAATCACAACCCTGGCAAGTGGTTGACCTGACGCCTTTGATACGGTCGATAAATCGAAACTATTGCCGATTGCCGCACCCCAGGTAAGTATCTGCTGGGTGATTGCCGGCAGTTTTGCGATTTGAAACGCTACCAGTTCTTGCACATCAGCAGACAAAGTCTGGTTTTCAAAAGCATGTTGCTGCCAGCTCCAGCACTGTTTTTCGCGATCAAAGTAAATCCAGCGGTTTTTGTGGAGCTGCTGCAGGTACTGTCGGATAAAGAATGGGTTTCCCTGGGTCTTTCTATGCAGCCAGCCTGCCAGAGCAACGGGCTCTGAACCATCCTGATGAAACACATCCGCCAGTAATTGCCGAGTGTGCTCGACAGTCAGGGGAGGAAGCTTGAGCAAGGTACATTGTTTGGCTTGCTTTAAGAGCGGGAGTTCTAATGCAAGAGGGTGAGTCGCTTCCAGTTCGTCGTCTCGATATGCAGCCATCAATAACAACGGATGTTTATCCTGTCTGTTAAGCAAGGATTTAAGCAGGTTTAAGGACCCGCCATCTATCCATTGCAGGTTATCCAGGAAGAGAACTATTGGGTGGTCATCGTTACTGATCAGTATCTTCTGGAAAGCATTTGCAATTCTTTGTTCCAGTTCCGCGGGTGGAGGCGATGGTTTTTGTTTTGTGCCGGGCTTCTGTCGGGCATTAAGTATCAGTTCCAAGTCTGTCACCAGGCTGGATAAAAGCCAGAGATCTTGGCTCAGTTGTTGGGACAACTTGCGTTTCCAGCGCTTCAGGTCGCTTTTGGGGCCTGCCAGCTTTTGGTGGAGTAACTGTTGAATAGCCTGAATAAAGGCGGAATAGGGCCTTTGTCGTTGCAGAGGGTCAAACTGACCTCGAATAAAATTGCCTTCGAGTTTGATCAATTGCAAACGAAGCTGATTAACTAAGGAGGATTTTCCGACACCAGAAGCCCCCGAAATCAGTGTTAATTGGTTGACGCCCTGACGGCTTTGATTCAGTGCTTCTCGCAGCTGCATTATAGCCTCTTCGCGACCATAGAGTTTTTGAGGAAATATCAGTTGGTCGGGCGTGTCATCATTGTCTATTGCGTTAATGGCTGCTTCGCGGCTCATTGGAGCGGCTAACTCCGCTGAGTCCTCTGGCTCAGATAATCGCAAGGTTTCCAATTTCTCGATGTTCTGTTGGCAGCTAAGCAGACTGGTATAGAGGCCATGGCTGCTTTGATAGCGATCATCGGCTGATTTGCTGAGTAATCGATACACTAAGCGGCGCAGTTGCTTTGGTGCAGCATCAAGGGGTGGCAGTGGGGCGGTCATATGTGCATGCAATAACGCACCTGCCTCGTTTGCTGTGTAAGGCGGCTTGCCACAGAGCATTTCGTAGAAGATACACCCTAATGTATAGAAATCGGCTCGAAAATCGACCTCGACAGGAATAAGTCCGCTTTTTTCCGGTGCCAGGTAGCGCAGTCGCTCAAGAGGTTTTATGGGTACCAGCGGATTTGGGTCTATCAAAGAAAGCTGAGGTTCACTGCCTGCAAGCTCAACAGCAATGTGATTTGGGCATAAATCATGGGCGAGACTGCCCTGTTGGTGCAGTTTTTCCAGCGCTGCGGTTAATTGCAGTGCCGGAGAAAAGAACGCTTTCAGTGTCAGTCCGCCGCCAGGTATCAAGCCTGCCAGGGTTCGGGGATGATTCTGCTCATCAGCCAATATTGATTTTGGTTTAATCTGTTCGCGATACTGGCTGGGTGGCATGCCGACCCAGCGTTTGAATGCCTTCTGAAAAGCAGACTGATTTGAGAAGCCAAGCAAAAAAGAAAGTTCTCCAAAGCTGACACTGCCTTTTTGTATCTGTTGAAGAGCCTGTTCTTTGCGGGTTTGATCGTAGAGCTCCTGGAAGCTGGTATTCAGCTTACCAAGTTTACGTTGCAGCGTTCTTAAACTTAGATTGAGGCTGGCAGCGATTTTTTCCCTGCGAATGCCTCCTTGGCCATCGGTCAGTCCATGCCTGATAAGGCTTTTTATCTGGGCAACAAGAGCCCCTTCCCGACCTGAAACGCTGAGGAGGTTATCTGCAAATTCCAGATGCAGTCGATGCATCTCCTCATTTGCATCCAGGCAGGGAAATTTCAAATAGCTACTGGGGATAAGCAGGCGATTGTGATCCCCGTTATAAGTGACTTCTGACGCAAAAAATCGTTCGTAGGCCTGGGTATCAGCGGGTGGGGGGTAGATTAGTTCAATCTTCAGTGCAGGGATCTGCTTACCGCTGATCCAACGGGGCCAGCTTAGCAAACAGGCCATAAACCATTCTGCGGTTTTTCGTTCTTCGCTGTGTTCCAGCTCCAGGGTCAGCTCCGTGCCTGCCGCGCTTTGTTCCATTTGTAAATGTATGCCTTCAAACAATAGAGGCAAATAGTCAATCAGGACTTGATAAGAGGCGCGGAGATCCACCGCCGTGGTCATCAGAAAACCGATGGAGCCGAGCATGCGCGGTTGAGTGGCTTCACCAATCCGTAACGCTATGCGGTCATTTTCGCTGCGATGCCCTAGTTCCTCCAGCAGTCGGCAAAAAGCACTGGTTGGAATTCGTGCTCCAGGTTTGTCTTTTTCTATGTTCTCTAACTGGGCAGCAGCCAACAGGGCGTGAAGATCCTGATGATTGTGCTGGGCTATCTGCAGAACAGGGTCCAGTAGTTTGGCGGATGCAGTGGCTGTCGGCATCTGATTTCCGGTTGAGGGCTGTATATTTGTGTTTATATTCAGAGTGCTAATTGTATAGCAATCAAACCTTTTGGACTCAAGGTATAGAGCTGACTGTTTAGCAGCGGACTCTGTAGCGGCTATCTGGGCTGAAGTATATCAGTGCTTTAAAGATGACTGAGGCGTCTGTTATTATTTTTCCAACTTTAAGTTATTGGGATTGCATGGCTTGTTAAGACAATATTTATTGATCAGGTATTTCATCCGTTGCTGTGTAACGGATTTCTGTAAACAGAAAGGAGGATTGATAACGCTTTTTACGTTTATTTTCTTCGTGATTCCTGTCGCAAGCTATGGGGAAACGTTGAGAGTAGGGGTGCCGAGCACTGACCAGGCCCCCTTTATCTGGCGTGATCAAAAGAATCAGTTTGCTGGCATATATCCAGACATCGTTCGTTTGATTGGAAAAAGAATGGGGATGGATATGCACTTTGTCCCTCTTTCTCAAGCGCGTTTGGTTAAGCATTTCAGCATTGGTGAAATTGATTTGGAAGTGGGAGTCTCTCCTCGCCGTCAGCTTAGGGATTCTGTCGCTGATTTATCGCTGTTTAGTGAACCTTTCCTGACGGTTAATGAGGTCATCATTTACCGACCTGCGTTGTCGTTCCCGGTGTTTATCCTTAAAGATTTGGCAGGAAAGCGTATTGCGACTGTCCGGGGGGCAGCCGTGCCGGACTATATTAAACGAGATGATTTGTCTAACGAGCTACAGATTGCTCAACGAGTCCATCGGGGCTGGAATGATATTGGACTGATGAAAGAAGCGTTAGCCATACATTATCAGCGTACGCTAAAGCTTAACTATCAAATTTCACTGCCTTATGAATCTAACCCTGTTTCATTTCGGCTTCATCGGGACCAGATCGACTGGCTCGAAGTGATGAACAATACCATTAGGGATCTTAAAGACGAAGGGGCCATAGAAGAGCTGATCTGTAAATATTTATGTGGAAAGAACTAAGGTTCTTTTTTTTCTGGTGGAAAGACTAAGGTTCTTTTTTCTGATAGCAGAGCGTGCTTGCCAGCGTTGTTTATATCACCGGAGCAAGCCTTTTTACTGGAGACGTGATTCAATTACGCGTAAAATACCCACCCTTAAAATTCGGCTACGCTATTCTTGATTGACGGAAACGCCATGCAATCCCTACCTAAAAAAGACAAAACCAACGTCAACAAACTACAAAAACGGTTACGCCGGGATGTAGGGCGGGCTATTGAAGATTTTGCCATGATCGAAGAGGGGGATAAGGTCATGGCCTGCCTGTCAGGCGGAAAAGACTCCTATGCGATGCTGGATATTTTGCTCAATTTGCAAAAGAGTGCTCCTATCAGCTTTGAGGTCGTTGCAGTTAATCTTGATCAGAAGCAGCCTGGTTTTCCAGAGCATATTCTGCCTGAATACCTTAGCTCCATTGATGTCCCTTTTCACGTGGTCGAGCGCGACACCTATTCCGTTGTTAAAGAAGTCGTTCCAGAAGGCAAGACGACTTGTGGTTTGTGCTCACGGATGCGTCGTGGAACACTCTATCGTTTTGCTCAGGATATTGGGGCAACCAAAATTGCCCTTGGCCATCATCGCGATGATATCCTTGAAACCCTGTTCCTGAACATGTTTTATGGTGGCAAGCTCAAAACGATGCCGCCTAAATTAAAGAGTGATGATGGCAACAATATTGTCATTCGCCCATTGGCCTATGCCCGGGAAAAAGATATTGAAGCTTACGCAAAGCTGAAGGAATTTCCGATCATTCCCTGTAATCTCTGTGGCTCTCAGGAAAATCTGCAGCGTCAGGTCATCAAAGAAATGCTGCAGGATTGGGATAAGCGTTTTCCCGGTCGAATTGAAGTGATGTTTCGCAGTCTGAAAAATGTAGTTCCGTCTCACTTAGCCGATACAGAACTGTTTGATTTTAAGTCTCTATCGCTTGATTCAGCAGTGGCCTCTCAATCCAAAGAAGCTTTGTCCGAGCATCAGAAAACTAATAGGGATCAGTCCAGAGTTGGCTTGTTTGATGCTGGTGTCCAGACATCTGATGTGGATGAGCAAGGGCCGGTTTCTGAGCCTCGGCTATTGGACATTCTCGAGCTTTAGTCCATGCTCTTCAGATAGAGTATTAAGTTTGCTTGGTTGATTTATTTTCAGAGAGCGGATCTGGTTTTCTTACTGATGTTTACGGGGGCGCCTGTCTGGGCGCCTGAGGGGTAGCAGAAAGCACTGTCAACCCGGCACTTGAATAGACTCCTGGCAATCACTTATCTACAGGGTATATCTAAAATGAAACATCTGGTTGTACTTGCCTGTCATCTTGCGCTGGTTGTTGGCTGTCAGGCTCAGGCGGTCAATCCCGAGCAACCTGCACCGTCAGTCGGAGCACAACAATTTGACTCCAGTGGCCTTGTTCTTAAACGCTTTGATGAGATGGATAAATCTAATGCAAGGGTAGAGCAGCGTATAACGCTGGTTCAGGAGCAGGTGATTAAGCTGAATCAGCAAATGCAGGGGTTACATCAGCGTAACTTACAGTTGCTCCAGGCTTTACAGCAGATGCAATTATCAATGACACAACTGACTGCCGGGTCGAAGTCTGCACAATCCAGTATGCCCGCAGAATTGTCGTCATCAGATGGGACTCTGAAGCCTGACGAGCAGGCGCTTTCATCTGCGACGAAACTGGAAGCGCTGATTAGTCGTTTAGAACAGTTTGCTGCCGATCAGGAAGCAGGGGGCAGCACAGGGAAATCCAAGGTTACGGAAGAGTTCAAACTCTCTTCAACAGAGTTGGATGCTGGAGGTTTTAGGCTGGTTTCTGCTTATACACCCAAAGGACAGTGGGTTATTTTCAAGTATGACGAACAAACAGGTCTGACGTGGAATGCACAGGATGGTGGTTGGATGGAAGTTGGGGAGCTTGAACCCTTACCTGCTTCAGTGTATCAGGTAGTACTCAGGCCTGCGTCTGGTGATGTAAAAGGGTATGTTGCTGCACGGATAGACCGCGAAACTGGCCGCAGTTGGTGGTTGAGAGGTAATGTCTGGGAGTCTTTTGAATAATCCCTTTGCAGCCTCTTTTTGAATGGTTCCTTAAGATACTATTGAATGGGCTTTATATGGCCTAGTCATGCTTTTTTGAAACTCTCTGTTTTATTGAGGATTTCTGTTTGGTTGGAGCTTTCTGCTTTGTTGATGCAGCGGTGCTTTATCGGAGTGGTTGCGAATTAAATGGTTCTGAGCCCGCTGAGATAAAGCTTTCGTGCAGTTGGAAAATATAGTTGCAAAAGACTGTCGAAGAGGTCGTTGGAAAAGATGGCAGCAATCTGAGGTTTGATGCGTTGAAGACTTCAGAAATAAGTAGGGATCAGTGATCCCCAGTCCCTTCGGCGTTGATGATTGCAGCCATCTATTGTTGCACAGTGCCAGTACTGACCAGTAGCTATATTAATTAATGGCCGTGTTCTTTGGCTTTCATCGGTTTGTGCTTGCTCATATCGCTGTGACTATGACTCATCTGCATACCTGGCATTGGCTTCTTTACAGGTACTTCCAGATGCTTCTTGCTGCCATCTGAAAAATTGAGCATAAGCATAACTGTTTCATCTTCTTTTACCGGCTGATTAAGACCGATAAACATGACATGGTAGCTGCCAGGTTTTAGCTCCAGTTCGCCATTGGCTGGTATGCTCATATCATCAACCTTTCGCATTTTCATCACACCGTCCTGCTTCAAAGCGGTGTGCAGTTCAGTGCTGCGGGCGATGTCAGATGTAGCACTGATTAATTTAACCGATTCATTCTCAGTGTTCTTAATCGTCATGAACGCCGCTGTATTGGGGGCTCCCGGAGGTGTCGCGCGAACATAGGCGTTGTCAATATGAATGTCTGCGATTGCGGGAGCTGTTGCCAATGCAAAGGCAAGGGGAATCAGTTTCTTCATTGATAGGTCCTTTTTGGTGAAGTGTTAACTAATTTTTTATCTATGCAGGTATACATCTACGGCTGGAGGAATAGCCCCGCAGCCTTGCTAAAGTATTCTGGTGGAGCAGTCTGTTTGAGCTTTACATCAGGGCTTTAACTGCCTCGGCAAGTTCATTTGGAGAGCTGTTATGGTACATGAGGTTTGCCAGCCCCCCCTGTTTGTTGATGATATAAACACGGGCGCTGTGATCAACAGAATATTTTAACTCTGAATCTGGTAGCGGAACTTTTTGATAGAAAGCGCCGTACTGGCTTACCACCTGATCGATCGCTGATTTTTCTCCAGAGATTCCCAATATCTGTGGGTGGAAGTATTTGACGTATTCGTCCAACCTTTTTGGAGTGTCACGCTCTGGATCTACACTGATGAACATTGGCTGGACTTGTTTCAACTGGTCATCTTCAAGATAGTTCAAAGCCGCAGCCACATTGGCTAACCCTGTGGGGCAAACATCGGGGCAATAAGTGAAGCCAAACATCATTACCACGATTTCATCGCGGTAATCTTTTAATGACACAGGGCCATTGACTCCGGTCAGTGTAAAATCACCGCCAAGGCCGGGGTAAGCACTTTCTGCTTGCTGAGGTTTTAAGGTCAGTACGGCGATCGCGGCAGCAATGACCAGTACCGCGACTGTCAAAATGATCCGCTCTAGATTGCCCAGCTTGCTGAATACGCTGTTGTTTTTTGACATGAAATCAAAACCTCGAGTTAAAATCTTCGGCTTGGATGGTGGCCTGATTCGGGTGCTATCTGTCTTGTATCTGGTGAAGGTGTTTAACTAACGGGCTTCAAAATCAAATGTGCCGCCAGTGACTTTTTGTCCTTCATGGACTCGAACCGTTGCTCTCCAGGTCATAAGATCGGTTGTGCAGACGGGAAGCCTGCCTTCTGTACGATAGCTACCGTCTGTTTGCTGATTCAGCTTGTAGGTGTTTTGGCCCATAAACATGTCTCGGCCCTGTAGCTCTACTTCGACTTTGTCAGTTTCAAAGCCTTTGAGTTCTACTCTAAGATTAATCGGATGGCTTGAATCGAGGGCAGGGGAGTCGATGGCAAAGATAATTTCCAGCTGATCCCTGCTGGCAACACAAGGACCTGTGCGTATATCGCAAGGTGCGGCATTGGGAAGGATGTCAACAGCTAAGCTTTGCGCCTGTAGTAAGGTTCTACCCAGCCACCCCAGGTAGCCGAGTAAGACAGTCAGTAGCAATACCCAGATTACTAGGGACGGTCTGATTTTGTTGGCACTGGTTGCCATTACCTCGGTTGAGTCTGTCATCGTCTTTGAGTTATTACTTTATGTGTTGCTGATGAAAAGTGTTCTAGTCAATCAATTCGTGATCGGTTCGAAAAGGGTGGGCCTCATAAGTGCCTAGAATGCGTACATCCTTAGCGAAAAAGTCCAGTTCCTGTAACGCGAGTTGCAAAGAGCGTTGATCCGGGTGGCCTGCGGCATCCAGATGAAAACGGCTTTCTTTCAGAGTACCGCCGGTCATGTAGCTCTCCAGCTTTACCAGGTTGACATTGTTGGTTGCGAACCCGCCAAGCGCCTTGTAAAGCCCTGCAGGTATATTACGCACTTGAAACATTATGGAGGTTATAAAGTGCGTACCTCTTTGGTAAGCGGGCATCGACCGGGTGTTGCTGAGAATGAGAAACCGGGTCGTATTCCCATCTCTATCCTGTATGTTGTCCTGTAATATTTCCAAATCATAGAGTTCCGCAGCCAGGCTTGAGGCTATGGCCGCGTGAGTTGGGTCCTGCAGTTGGCTGACTTCCAGTGCCGCCCCGGCTGTATCCAATTTGGCTACCGGCTCAAGCCCCCAGGATTTAACTCTATCGTCACACTGGGCTAAGGCCTGAGGGTGGGAACCTACTGTTTTCAGGTCCGCGATACGAGCGCCTTTGACTCCGAGCAGGCAGTGGTTAACCGGTTCAAAGTGCTCACCCACAATATGTAAACGAGTCTTGGGCATCTGTCGGTAAATTTCTTCTACCCGGCCGGCGGTGGAATTCTCCAAGGGAATCATTGCTAATTTGGCTTCGCCTTGCTCCACTTTATGCATAGCTTCAATAAAGGAATTGCATGCTAAAGCGGTTAGTCCCGGATAGACTCTGCGGCAGGAAAGATGGGAATAAGCCCCTTCATGGCCTTGATAAGCAATAATATCGTTATACATATGCCCTAAGAAAATCTCCAGTGCGAAAGGATCAGATCATGAAAAAGCCGTATATTAGCGGTTCTTGTCTGTATATACAGCCTTAAGATCAATTCAGCGTTATTATTTTACTCAGTATTTACAGCCCCTCTATATAATCAGTAGAAGGGGCTGTTTTGTTGCCACCGAATGGTAGCGAGGTGTGTCAGCTATAGCTATCAGCTGCGTTGTTCTCGACGGGGCTTTACATGCGGCTTGCTTTTGCCGCGATGAGGGCGGGAAGGGCGACGACTATTTTTGGTTTTATCCAGGAATTCAATATTCGTATTCTTACCGCAAATTTGTACTGTCTTCAGCTTTGCAAGCAAGTCGTCCGGCATGCCTTCAGGTAGTTCAATGGTGCTGTAACTATCATGGAGTTTAATATGGCCGATAAAGCGACTGTTGATATCTGCTTCATTAGCGATGGCTCCGACGATATGTTTTACTTCAACACTGTCGTTTCTGCCGACTTCCAGCTTGTAGCGATCCCAGGTTTCACTGTTACTGCGACTCGATCGATCATCGCGGTCGCGTCTGCCTTCCCGGCCGTCTTTACGATCTTCCCGGAAGGATGATTTGCGGGGCTCCGGGTCTGCGGGCATCTGCAACGGCTTCTCTTTTTGAGCCAGGTACAGCAAGGCCCCTGCCAATTCCGCCGGACTTAAGCTTAGCTCTTCAGATAGTTGATCACTGAGCTCTTGATAAAAGTGTAGTTTTTCTTCAGAGAAAACCTGTTGGATCTGATCGCGGAAGGCTGTTACCCGTTTCTTGGTGACGATATCTCTGCTGGGTAAATCCATTTCGGTGATCTTTTGCTTTGTCGCTTTTTCGATAGCAAATAATAGGCGACGCTCGCGGTGAGCTACAAAAAGAATGGCCTTACCCTTACGGCCAGCACGACCTGTTCGACCAATACGATGCACGTATGCTTCAGTGTCGTAAGGAATATCATAGTTAATGACCAGATCTATACGGTCCACATCTAATCCGCGAGCGGCGACATCAGTTGCGATTAATATATCCAGTTTGCCTGACTTAAGACGGCTGACAGTACGCTCTCGCAAGGTTTGATTCATATCGCCGTTAAGGGCAGATGCCGCGTAGCCACGGGCTTCAAGCTTTTCTGCTAACTCTACCGTCGCAGTTTTCGTGCGGGCAAAGACGATTACGCCATCATATTCTTCAGTTTCCAGAATACGAGAAAGGGCGTCGATCTTGTTGACTCCGGCAACCTTCCAGAAAATTTGTTCAATATTTTCTACAGTAGAAGTCTTGGCAGCAATCTTGACCTCTTTGGGGTCATTCATGTAGCGCTTGGTAATACGTTTGATCTGCTGAGGCATTGTTGCAGAAAACAGCGCAGTTTGGCGGCTTTCTGGCGTTTCAGCCATGATGGTTTCAACATCATCAATAAAGCCCATGCGTAACATTTCATCCGCTTCATCAAGCACCAGCGCATTTAAGGCAGACAGATCAAGCGTCTTACGGTTAATGTGGTCCAGCACTCGGCCGGGGGTACCAACTACGACCTGAGGACCGCGTCTCAGTTGCTTAAGCTGCAGACTGTAGTTCTGGCCACCGTAAATTGGCAGGACATGAAATTGTTTCATATGGCGTGCATAGGCCTGGAATGCCTCAGCTACCTGAATGGCCAGTTCTCGCGTGGGTGTCAAAACCAGCAATTGTGGCTTGCTCTGCTTCAGATCAAGCCGGTTTAACAATGGCAGGGCAAAGGCAGCGGTTTTCCCGGTGCCGGTTTGAGCCATACCCAGTACGTCTGTTCCGTCAAGCAGCAGCGGAATACATTCAGCCTGAATGGGAGAAGGAGTTTCGTAGCCTTCATCTTTGAGTGCTTTGAGAATAGACGGGTTCAGATTGAGGTCGCTGAAAGCGACGGTGGTATCGGACATGTAAAAAACCTAGGGAGGGATATAGAAAAGGCATCTATTATACGGTTTTTTTAACCATGATGTTGGATTGTTTTCGCACTAATTTTAATTATTATGGATTTAAGTTCTGATCGGCTTGCAGCAGGGGACAAGTTGGCTTGCTACAGGTTCAGAGTACTGAGAATAAAACCGAAATAAATGTCGCTCTAATAGATTGATTTTTATGTGTTTTATATATTCTGATCCAGATCTCATATCAGCTTGATCTGGACCAGGTTGGTGATGGCCGGACTCGACCTGGGGTTTGGATTCTATTCTGACTGGGGCAGTAGAGACATCCCGTATAGGAATACATCAGAACGGCGGTCTCCAAAGCGAGCGATATTTGGTAAACGTGCCCAGAGAGTTCCACCAAAGGCCTCTGTAAGCATTTGACTGGCTGCGTTTCGCTCCATAATCCAGGCTACCAGATTTTCAAAACCATACCTCCTGCCGAGTATGATGGATGCCTGGCACAGGCGATATCCTAAGCCTTTTGAATGGTATTCCTTTTTAACATAAACAGATATTTCTCCCGTTTGACGACAGGCTTGTGTTCCCCAGCTAAAAGCAGTGACACTGACCCATCCAAGAACCCGGTTCTTTCTTTCCAGAACATAAACCGGTTGGTTATCATTGCTCCAGTAATTCAGCATCATTGTTATTTCATCAAGGGTCATGGGTCTGGTAAAAGGTGAATTTGCCCCTGTTTCCGCGGTTTCATTTAAGATTTCAAGCAGAATTTCGGTATCTTCAGGTTCAAACTTGCGTAATCCTTTGGGTAATTGGTCTAGGTGTTTTTTATCGTTATTCATATTTAATCCCCTCAATGGCAATTGCAAATTCATGCGGCAATGGCGATTTTTAAGTGGCTACGAACTCGTGAAAGACGTGAACGAATGGTCCCAATGGGCACATCAAAAATATCGGCTACATCCTCATAGCTTTTGTTCTGTTCCAAAATAAGCGTTAACAGGTACTGCATTTCTTCAGAGAGCGCGTCGAATGCATTCAGAATACAATCCAGCATTCGCTGAACTTCGGTAATTCGTTCAGGGCAGGCGCCGTTGGCAGGAATTGAATAGACTTGCTCATCCAACTCCTGGAACAGAGGTCTTTTGAAATAACTTCTGTTGTTGTTCCTGACTAAATTATGGGCGATACCGAATAACCAGGTTTCCGGGCGAGCTCCTCCTCTGAAGCTGTTTTTGTTTTTTATGGCCTCGAGATAGGTCTGTTGCAGAATATCGTCAATATCTTCCTCTGCGCAGCTGTGCTTTTTGATGAAGTTACGTAATCGGTCCTGTTGTTCCTTTGCCAGATTGCCGATGTCGAGTGTTACTTCGGCTGTATCCACGTCTTGCATGCCTGCTACCAGCGATTCCATATAGCTACTCCATCGTTATTGCTGCGATAGTTACTGTTTTAGATGTTATTTAGTTATGTCATATCGCTATAGCAGGGTCCGTGCCATATTGGTTTTGTTTGTTAAGCTGTTGAATTAAAATGATATTTTGTAATTTGTTAAGGTGCTTTCATGCAACATGTTGCGTAAAGGTATTGATACCATGTGCAAGTTTTTGCGTGATTGTGAGCTGCCCTCCTGATATCTGAACGTTCTGGAGCCCACAGAGAATACAATTGACTTGAATTCACCGGTTCCTTAGTTGGTATTGCTTGCTGGTAACCGAAAAACGGTGCTGTTCAGGAACTAGTCGAATTAACTTGCCACTCACCTGTATATGCGAGGGACTGTGGACTAGAGAAAGCGATCAGTCCGGGATAAAGCCAACAATAAAAATCACGGTGAGGATATTATGATAAAAGGGACTGATAGCAGCACAACGCAACACCAGGAAGTAACTAATCCCATCAGAACATCCGGTGACATCAGCACGGCAGAAGCGCCGGTGTCTCGACAGTCAACCGGAGTCGCCCCGACTCAGCATCGGGGGAGTTCTCTGGAGCGGAGCGGAGCAGAAACTCAGCAGAAGCTGCAGCTAAGTACACCTCTGTTGGGGGATGTGCCGGGGCGCAGGCCGATCACAGAAGATATGAAGCAGGTATTCAGCGGACTTAATTATCGTCTTGAGGCTGATTTAGGCAAGGCTCGTTTTCGTGCTCAGGATCGATCTTTAGGTAAAAATGCGCGTTCAAGTGCAAAGACTGAAGTTAAAAAGCTGGATAAAGCCCTTCAAACCTTAACACAACAAATCAAACCTATTGTCGACAAATCCGGACCAGCGCCAGGAACTCTATCGGTAACTGATACGGCGAAAATGTCTTTAGGGTTCGAAAAAATAACAGCGCAATTACCCCGTGGAGGTCTCAGTAATTTAACCAAGTTGCTTGGGCAGCATCTAAAAAGTGACTGGATGCAAATGGAGAATGAAAAACAAAAGAGTAGCTTGCTTAAAGAAGTTGCTCCTCTATTTGAACCGGGAGCGGGAAAAGTTCGAGTGGTTTCGGCTTCGGTGAACGGCGGAGGGGGGCTGCTGGAAGTACCAGGAACAGGAGCAACTGTTGGCCCCTATGCCGACTTGACACTGAGTGCATCCCACTCGAAATTTGTTGGTCCTGATGATGAGGGGCTTTGTTTTGAAGACAAAGGGAAGAGTGTGGGGGGTGGGGTCAGTGCTGGAGTAAAGGCAAAAGCTGTCGAAGGAATGGAGCTAAATGCGGGTGCTGGAATCAAGGGGCAATACACCAGAAATGACTTCGTAGAATTTAACGACGCCAAAGACTACGTGAACAAACAAGGGCATAAGCAGGTCTACGCAGATCGAACCGGGCATGCTGATCAGTCGAAATCCGGCCGGTTTAGTCGTTTCTTTAGAAGCAAGCTTCCTAACCAACCAGGCTCTGAACTCAAGCATCTCAAATCAGAGCAACAAAAAGCAGCGAACAGTCAGCATCGTTTGAATAGCTTATTAGCAAGCGAGTTAGGTATCAATGCAAAAGTCAGCGCTCCTCCTCCTGAGCGCAGTAAACCGTTGCAAGGGCATTATCATACCTTTGCCTGGCAAGGGAATATCGGCGCAAAGGCCTCCAATATCGCGGCTGCTCATACCGGGGTAAATGCCGGTGGTTCCGTTGGAGTAAGTCATAAAGGGGCTGTCACCAACTTGTATGAATTTGTTCCGTCACCGATTAGTGAGGTTATTACCAGTAATGCTGCCCGCCTTAATGAGCTTCCGTCGAATTTGACCCGTCATGCGAAGCAGGTGATGAATGGTAGTAATGATCCCCAGAAAGCAACGGATACATTGAAATCCCTGGGAAATGATGTAGGAAAATATTACGAGACTGTGCAGCGTTATGACGATCTCAAGTCTGATAAATCGAGCAGAGGAAGCAAGAAAGAAAGAAAGAATAATATTGCCGAGTTGCGGGCGCAGAAACATTCGCTGGAGAACAAATGGGGGGCTATTGGTCGACATCAGTTTTTGCAGGTCGCATCTGCTTCTCATGCTCATCTGGCAAATATTGCGATGCCAGCGGGAGCTGAACACTCTCAGGATACGACAGATACCGTCAAGCAAACGGCTGCCAGGGTACAGTTCCCCGAGATCAAACATTCCAAGCAGCGTCTGGATAAAATAGCGTCGTTTCAACAATTGGTTTATTTGAAGATAACCGATAATAAAACCAGCCTTGATATCTCGGTCGGACCTTTTTCAGGGCGGTTGGATATTTTGCAGCGTGACCGTGTACATCCAAGTCGAGTCAGAGAGGGGAGTTATCGTGATATTTCGTTGACAGGCACAGTTTCGGGTTCAGTACAGGGATTAACTAATAAAGCCGTGTTTACAGCAAAGCTAAAGGAGGCTGCGGCTAAGCAGGGGGTAGAGTTGCCGGGAGACTTGAATATTGCGCCGGATGTGGGGGGGAGTGCTTCTGTTTCCAAAATGGTTCGGTACTTTAAACCCAAGTACACGCAAGAACCTGGCTATGAAGGGGATAAAGGATTCAGACGCCAGTTTGTTCGAGACACCACGACTAAATCTGTATCAGCTGGTGTGGGTCTTTCTGGCACAGTAGCGCCGGGAGCGCATGCTGGTGGAAAAATTTCAATCAGTCAGGACACTACCCATGTAAAAGGAGAAACTCTGGGTACGGATGATTTGAGCTATACGATGACCCGGTTCAACCGAATGTACCGAAATGCCGGTAAAACGCCGGATAATGAAGAATGGAAAAGGTTCCAGCAAGACCATAAAACTGAGTACGGAAAGATATTTGAGCATTTGGGTGATAGTAAACGAGGGGTTTACAAAGAAGCACAGCATTTCCTGAATGAGTTAATTAACCTGAAAGATCTCTCCCCGGAAAAAAAGGAAGAGGCGAAAAGCTTTAAGCAGGAATTTAATCAGGCGATGAGTGATTACCGTGCCGATCCGGGAGACGGGGCTCGTTATGAAAAAGCCAATCAGTTTTTAAATCGCTTTCTGGAGAAGCAGACAGAACCCTGGTGGGAAGCTCATACCGGTACCTGGAAAGATCTCAAGTTTGATCAAGGTCCGGACTCTGGCCTGGATCGCCGGACGCGTCTGATAAAAAACATGGGTATTCACAGTCGGGCAAATCAGCAGTCCAGGGTATTCGCTCAGCAAACGCGAGAAAATGAGTCCCAAGCGCCAGCAGCGAGATCTACCGGTCCCAGAACACTGGCTAATGAACCCAGTGCACTGAGACAGCCCGTCCATAGAAATGGACACAGGTCTTCTGAATCTAGGGTTTCAGGCAATGAAGCTAGCGCATCGAGCCAATCTGTTCAAAGCCCGGAGCGCACGTCTTCTGAAAATAGGGTTTCAGGTCAGTCCCAGGGGGGGCGATCTGACCACCAGGATCAGCCGACTGAATTAAGTAGGCAGTCTTCCGTTTCTTCTGTAGGTTCGCAGGCGCCTGAAGTACAAACCGCGCCTGTACCCGGGAATACTCAAACGGTGGAGGTCGAAGTTCATCGAGACCCTGTTCCCGATGACGAAACAGTTATCACTTCAGATAAAGCAACAGAGCGTCCTGCTCCGGAGCCTAGAGTTGCTCAACCGGTAGCGAATACCAATTCTGCGCCACCGGAACCGCAAGAAAAGTTAACACAGACCACTGATGTAACCTGGGTTTAACTGAAGAGAATATATTTCGCCACACATCAAAGTGTAATAACTATGGGAACATCTTAAGGTGGCTATTAATGCTCTAAACAGTTGCCTTAAGTGCCTTCTTTTTCCATATGTTTCAATGGTTGTCAGAGAGGATATAAAACGTGATTAATAGTCAGGATAAGGTTAATAGACTTCTTGCGGGTCTGGATAGTTTAGTGGGGGATACATTTAAATTGGAAAATGGTGTTTGTGCCCTGTGTGATAATGATGGTCGTGAAGCTATTGTCATTGAATCACCTGACAACGGAGAAATGCTGATTCTTCATAGTGAGGTCACTAATATAGTGGGGGAGAAGAATGCCAGTTTCTATAAAAGTATACTTGAAAAGAATTTTTCGATAGGTGAAATGAAAGGCTGCTGGCTAGCCGTTGATAATGATGCTGTGCGGCTATGTACTCAAAGAACCATAAGTGACATGGATGAAATCAGGTTCCGCAACTTAGTTTCTGGCTTTATTAATCTGGGTCTGGAATGGCGTCAAAAATTTCAGATGCTGTCCAGGGAATCGATGAATAATAAGCCCAATACCGTTTCTTCAGGCAATAGAGCTGCTCAAGCACGAGGTTTATCATCTAAGGTTTTCTAAGCGATCGTCAATTGATTTATTTATAGGGAACCTGGGTAAGTTTATCGCCACTTAGATTGAAATAAATATGAAAATGGAGAGTATTTATGTCGATTGATGCTATTGGTAGACAGTTGGATCGGAATGTAGCGACTGCTCAGCGTTCTTTAAAGGACGTTTATGATGGAGTTGATGGTGCCACCGTTGAGGATTGGAACGCGCTCATTGAAGCAAAGGGGGCGGCGGGCATAGCAGGTAAGGTTCGGGATACTGAGTTTCAACTAAAGTTTGGACTTGCAAAAAGTATTCTGAATGAGATTCGCTAGTCCCTCTGATATAGAGCCGTTGGATAAGCTCTACGAATGGTTAAGCGGTGTTAATCCCAGATTAACAAACGAACCCTCAGCTTTTGTTATGGAGCTAGGGGGATTAACGCTTAGTCTTTTGCGACTCTCTGAAGGAATACGTTGTACGGGCTATCTTGGATGTGATTCGGGCAATAGTGCTTGTGTAGAAAGGGCGTTGCGCATAGCCGCCTACAGCATAGGTACCTACGAAGGGGGAATTGCTGTTGATCCTTCAAACAAGCAGCTATGCCTGATACGTCTGATTGATGGAGAGACGGAGCAAGATCGGGTGGTGGCTGTCCTTGAGGATTTAGCGAATCAAACTGATGTCTGGAAACAACTGATAAGTACCGCTGAAGGAGGTTCTAGAGGGATTCGCCGTCCTGTTTCACCGGCTCTATCATCCCGAGAAGCGCATTTTGTTGCAAAAACGGAGCTTGGCATTACCCGTAAGGACCTTCATTTATGAGTAATCGAATATCTCTATTGATTATATTGCTTAATGTGCTGCCGATGACTTGTATTGACGCTTTTGCAGCGGTGCCAAATCACTGGAATGAAGCTTCTTACGCATATGATGGAAATAACGCCCCTGTAAAAGTTGTGTTAACGGATTTTGCCGATTCATTTAACGTTCGGTTAGATATGTCGTCCTCGTTGAAGGGAATTGTTGAAGCGAAAATAAGATCTGAAAGTGCGACTACTTTTATTGAGCGGTTGGCGCTGGAATATCAGTTTCAATGGTTTGTGTACGGTGGTGTTTTACATATCAGCCCACTTCGAGATCAACAGGTGGTACGCATCGAAGTTTCTGAAGATGCGGTGGGTGATTTAAAGCAAGCCTTAACCGAGATAGGGCTGTTGGACCCGCGTTTTGGTTGGGGAGAGTTACTTGATGAAGGGGTTGTTTTAGTTTCTGGTCCCAAAAAATATGTCCAGTTGGTACGTAAATTGAGCAAAAAGAAACTAAAGCCTGACGATAAAAGTGAAATCATGGTGTTTCCGCTTAACTATGCGTCAGTTTCAGATCGAACAATAAACTATCGGGATTCTGAAGTTGTGATTCCAGGCGTTGCCACGGTTTTGTCGGGACTGCTTTCAAAAAGGGGCAGAGAAGTACCTTCAGGAAGCTCTGCCTCAAAAGGCTCCAGCAAGTCGACGGGGCTTTCCCCTCAGGTTGTGGTGGGAGCGGGTGCCCCTTCATACCCTCCACCGTTACCGATATCAAATCTGGGTGGGCGTACTTCCGATAAGATTGGTGCAGATGTTCGAAACAACATACTTCTGATCCGAGACAATATTGAAAAGCGATCCATGTATGAGGGACTGATCAAGAGACTCGATGTTCCTAGAAAGTTAGTGGAAATCAGTGCAATCATTCTCGATATTGATAGAGTAAAACTGGCAGAGTTAGGAGCTCAATGGCAGCTTACGACTCACGGGGTCACCGGGGGAGTTAATACCAAAGGAACTAACCCGTTTTTATCTCCGGGAACAGCGGCCACAATCTTTATTAACGATCCTGGCCATTTCTTAGCTGATCTAAGAGCATTGGAAGGAGATGGAGAAGCTTCAATTGTAGCCAATCCGACCGTTCTTACGTTGGAAAATCAGCCTGCTGTCGTTGACCTGAGCGAAACGGTCTACCTGACAGCAACGGGTGAGCGCGTTGTAAATATCCAGTCGGTAACTGCCGGGATTAGTCTTCAAGTGGTGCCCCGTACCATTCAGCAGGATAATAAAGAACAGATCCAATTGGTTGTTGATATTGAGGATGGGCAGTTAGTCCGACCTGCGGGAAGTGACTTAAGTGTTCGTAAAAGCACTATAAGCACTCAAGCTGTAGTCAGCACGGGAAGGGCGCTGATATTAGGTGGATTTCATGTCAAAAAAAGCAACAAGAGTTCTAACAAAGTACCCCTGCTTGGAGATATTCCTATTATCGGTAATGCGTTTTCTTACCAGGAAAGCAGTGCCAGTAGTCGAGAGCGACTGTTTATTCTGAGTCCTCGGATTATCGATATTGAACAGCAGGCGGATCCGACCGCCTATGTGGAAAAGCAGAACAGAAGCAGGGTTCGGCAAGCGGTAAAATCGGTAGAAGACAGGCAGTTAAGGGCTGCCAGGCCCAATTTGATCGATATCGAAGGAGCTCTTAAGGATATGGTCAATGGGCAGATCCCCCTGTCACTGACTGCTGCTGGTACTCCACCCTCAAATATTCTTGCGCGACTCTGTGTAAATGCAGAACAGCCTGTCGATTTCAGCTATGGCCAATGGTTTAGGGGAGATAACTTTAATGTTGCCGTCGGGCAGGTTGTTAATAAGGGCCATCAGACAATAAGATTTGATGAATCAGGATGTGGAACAAAAAATGTGCTGGCTGTTTCTGCATGGCCAAAAACAGTCTTACGGCCAGGTGATGATGCTGAAGTATTTGTCGTCATGTTACCGGATAAAGGCCCTGTTCGTGCGACACTGCGCAGTGCGCCTTAGGGACGTCGATTCTTAGGGAAACAGAAGATAATCATTTACGGGTTAATCCTTGAATATCTTATTTCCGTTTGTGGGTTCCCAAGTGGAGCCGGTCAGATGATCCGGCTTTATTTGCTGTCCTGAGTTGTTGGTTTATGGATACGGTATGAGTAAGGAATAAATCGATGAAAGTGAAGTTGTTTTGCATTTCAACAATCTGTTTTTTGGTGGGCTGCTCAGGGAATTTACAAAACGATGGTTGTGTGACGGCTATCTGTAAACGTCCTGTCAGTGATCAGAGCTATTTAACCGTTTGGATCTCAGAGAACATGAGAACATACTCGAATGATAGCGCTGTTGATTATACCAGAGTGAAGGTAGGGGAGTAATCCTTGAGTGAAGTTACCAATGATTTGGATTTTTTCTTTTCCAGTACAATCGATGGAGGGAATATAAGCTGGTCTCCTTGCGAGCATGTTTATTTGTCAGTTAAAGAGGAGGAAAAAACAGGAGTAGGTTTGGCGCTTTATATCAAAAGTAAAGCACAGGATACCAATTTAGTAGAATCATTGCTAAAAATAAAATTTGAAGAAGTTTCGAAATATAGAGATTGTTATATCTGTATGGCTCCTGATTATAGTGTTGTAATATGGATGACTCTTAATAATTATGAGATGAGCATTTCAACACTAGAGTATTCCAGTCATAAATTATTGGATTTTTTTAAATCTGCAGAAAGTAAGTTTTTTTAGCACTGCTTGTTTCTTCATTCCTTATATAAAATAAGAAATATAAATCACTAATGTTTTTGTCATGGTGGTACTGGTTTTTATATTTTTATTTTAGTCATGTTTTTATCATTCTCAGTCGGTTGTTAATATAAAATAAAAAATAAAGTTTATGTTTTTTTATGGAACTGCATACTGTGATTTTCCACTTAATTAATGAAGCAATTGCTTTAAAACCAAACTTAATAGAGGAAAATATTATGGCAGCTGGTGGAGCTTCAATTGCCGCAATGGCGGCTCAAAATGCAGCGAACGATGCTAACAATGCGATGTTGACCACGATGAAAGGTGAGTCTGATCGTCGAGAAGCGACTAATCGGGCTATGACCGAGATAAATAAAGATCAATCTCAAACGGCTAATAAGTCGATGGAGGCCGGCGGTAAGATTTTGAGTGAAATGCGTTTCAGCTAAGTCTTAGCAACTTTTATTAAAAACAGTAGACCTGTCTGGGAACGTTTTTGGAGCTCAGGGAAAGTAAATACGGGCTGCTACTAATAATGTTTGGAGGTTTCTTTATGGCTGTTCCAGGAATGGGCATGATGATGATGATGCAGATGATGCAACAAATGCAGAGTCAGAATCAGATGCAACAACATCAAAATCAGAACCAGGGTAATGAGAATACCAATAACAGGCAAGACCGCGAAATTGACCAATTGAATGATCGTTTGGATCGACTACAGAACCAGAATGGTGGTGGCCGACCCATGGGTTACGATTGCGGCAATAGCGGCGGTGGCTTTGCTCATGGTGCTGGTGCTGGTGGGCACGGTGGGCAGCAGACTGTCCATCACATAATGCATTTTTAGCTGAGAAGCTAAGTAGGAGCCAGGTGGGATTACACTTGCCTGGCTCCGGTCAAGGTTTTGTAAAAGGAAGGTTATTATGGCTGAAATGGTGACTGGAGCGAAGCTTATAACGGACGCAATGGCCTCCTCAACATCGTCCGGAAGTTCTGTTACCTCGGTAAAAGAGGTTGGGTCAGCTGATGCCGCTTTTTTTAGTGCGGCTTTGAATGAGCCCCGTAAAGATCCTGGCGTTGGGGCTGCGGATCGTATTATAGGGCAATTAACGGGAGGCTCGGGGAAGCTCCAGGAGCTTGAACGAGTCGCTATGAGGGACCTGAAAATAGCAGCTAAGGCAAATTCTTCTGGTGATCTGATTAACGCTGCTCGATCCGTTTCTTCATTCTATCTGGAGAGTATGCTTGCGGCCAAGGTCGTAGGAAAAGGCGTTCAAGCGATCGAAAAATTAACAAATTTGCAATAACCGAGTGGGGCAGTTGAAGATGTTTCGATTGAGTACTGCCCTGGTGGTTATGGTTGTTTTGCTGATTCAGGGTTGCAGTGACCAGATGGAGCTGCATCGGGCACTGTTGGAGCAGGATGCTAACGAGGTAATAGCAGAGCTAGCGGACAAACAGGTCTCAGCAGAGAAGAAAGCGGAGAAACTCGGTATTACTGTCCTGGTCTCTCGTGAAGACATGGCTCGATCTGTTCGTATTCTGCAGGCAGCCGGCTTACCTCGTCAGTCACAATCAAGTTTTGGTGAAGTCTTTAAAAAAGAGGGTGTTATATCAACACCTATGGAAGAAAGGGCACGTTACTTATACGCATTGTCCCAAGAGCTTGAAAATACACTAAGCCAAATAGACGGAGTCATTAAGGCCAGGGTTCACGTTGTACTGCCTGAACGAGTTGCTCCCGGTGAAGCCATCACGCCATCGTCCGCAGCGGTATTTATAAAATACCGAGAATGGTTAGACCCGGATGTCATTCTGCCTCGCGTAGAGCGGATGGTTGCCAAGAGTATCCCCGGCTTAACCGGCAATGAAGATGAAAAGCTAGCGGTTGTTTTTGTCCCTGGAAAAAGCTACGAAGTGAAAGCACCAATGGTACAGGTCGGGCCATTTCTAGTCGCTGAAAGCAGTGCGGGCTTATTAGAGAGCATACTCATTTTCTCTCTATTGCTGGTTGTTTTCTTCGGCATACTTGTAGTGTTCTGGTACAAGCCTGAGCTAAGAACGAATATCACCACAAAAATGCAACAAAAGATGGCGATTGCAGCAGAGCAGCAAGCAGCGAAAAATACAGCTAAGCAGCAACAAACGGCAACAGAAGCCAAGGTGTCGCCCAAATCATGATTACTCATCCAAATTCCTGGGTTCAATTCTGGTACTGTCCCTGGCTTAGCTGTGATTCGAGTTGGGGCAACCGGTACCCGCTATTAAAAGCGATAGAGATGGATAAGGTCTTTAGTCGCGTTCATTGTTCAGAGCTGCTTGCAAATACCGGCACTGTATACCGAGAGCCGCCTGTTAAAAATGATGTGCTGATGACGTTGGTTGCCATGACGGAAAAACAACGTCACCTTTCATTGGCCTTAGCTGGTGAAATTGTTGTTTCGGGTAGTGCGGGTGTTCATCTGGACAATGAACATCTTACATGGTGTAAACGTATTGGTGGCGGACTCAGGTCAGGAGGATGGATTTCTGATCAACAGGTACTGAAAGACCTTCCATTGGGTCTTTTTCTTCTGTATCAGTGGGCTAATAGTCAGGACTTATGGGATCGGGCGCGATGGCTTTCTGATTACCAACTGGGGATTTACTGCGAGCAAGTTCCCTATCAAAAAGTTTCCGTGAAGCAATTGACAACCCTTTGGGGGGCTGTCGTCTGGCAGGCAACCCGATAACAAAAACACTGGAGATGGCGTTAAATACAATGGGTTTTATAGCTAAAAAACTGGAACTCTCTCCCGATACTAATATCGTTAATGAGCCGCTGATAAAGCAGACATGGCTGCAAGATTCTGCTTCAGCCAAGGAGTTACTTCGTCTTGCTGAAAAAGAGTTTATGAATGCTATGAGCGAAGCGAGGTTGCAGTGTGATTCGATATCAGAATCGGCCCGCAGTAAGGCACAAGAAGGTGTTTGGGAGCAAGCTAATGAACTGCTGGCAAAATGGGAAGAGGACCACAGCAGGCTATGCAATGCCATAGAACCCATGGCTAGTGATTTGGTAATGCAATCGCTGAAGAAAATTTTTGGACATTTGTCTGAACCAGACAAGGTGGGGGCTCTTGTACACCAGTTGGCCAGCGAAGTGCGTGAAAAGAAACCTGGTGTTTTAAGGGTACACCCAAGCCGAGAATCGATAGTTATTGAAGAATTAAAAAATAAATCTATCGGTTACTGGAAAGTTGAGACTAATCAAAGTGTTAATGAAGATGAATTAATTCTTAATGACGAAAATGGTCAGTATAGCGTTTCTATTTCATTATCAATGCAACGACTCAGTCGATTGTGCTCCTAGGTTAAAACCTGGCCTGCTACCTTTCGATTCAATCAAAAAATCCCCTGCGAAACAGTGTGTCTGCAATCGTTGCCTTGACCTTTAATTACTCTGAAAGCCAAAGGCTGAACGGGTCTGTTCATAGGTTGCTTAGAGTCATTCCCTCCTAAAAATAACGACTGCGGTGGAACTGGTAAAGATAACCAACGACTTAATACGAACTGTTTTACAGATCACTGACTTATACCATTGGAGATAGTCCTAATGCCGGTAAATTTTAATCATGCTGCACAGAACCACTATGCGACACAGGCAGAGATGCAGGCTGCTAACAACGTTCCCAGACCACCAGCCTTCACCTCTGTTGGCAAGATAGACGACAATCTAAACAAGCTGGCCAGTCAGTTGACATTTAAGTTCCAACCCGGAGAAGAACGAAAGGGGGCGGAAACATTTTTGAACAAATCTGACAATATTCAAAGTTTTACTGCCATCTTGCGCGATTCATCGAGCAGTTCTGAATTTTCCAAAGCCTTGTCGTATAAAGGAATAGATGGAAAAGTTCTCCATATTGGCTTGAACGAGCCCACTCATATGAGTCTGACCAGTGCTATGGATCCAACTCTGGCTGATATGCTGGCTCAAAAAGGAGGGAGCGGCGCTAAGATTCCGCTTGGTCTTAATGGCGCTGAGGATAGTATCCAAGTCGGTAAGCTGCAACTCCTGGCACCTGAAACACCACAGCGATAAGTATGAATACTCGCTAACAAACCTGGCCTTGTATAGGTCTTCGGGTATTGACCCGGTCTCACATCAGTAATGTAGGAATGAAGGTAGTGATCAGACATCCTTTAGGCAGTGTTCAGGTATTTCCAGACAGACAGGGTGGACATATCAATAATGAACATATGCGCCATGAAAGTCCGCCTCCATCCTATGAAGAAGCTGTTTCGGGTTCCAATACAGAGCAGGCTCCGCCTCCTTATTATCGAACTGAAGCTCATGGTAGCTATAAGCTCCATAAAGAAACGGAAGACCTTGTCAAGGCTCACGACAAACTAGCATCAGATGATGCGATTCGGACTGATTTCAGTTCTGTTTTCGATAAAAATGTGACCATTTCCGGTGCCTATAACTATAATCCGAAAGCGGTAATTGAGGAGGCCTATACACAAAGTGCTACCTGTAGGCGACTTACTAATCATGCATTCAGTCGTGAAGATAATCCCAAAATCAGTATCACATCCGAAGGGGTCTTTTCACCATCTGCAAATCTGGCGGAAAAAACAGTGCGTCTTCCCGGAGATAAAAGCTGGGTAAAAAATCATGCTTACCTGTCGACGCAAGGAATGCGCGATATGTCTTTGGAGCGTGGTGTTATACATGAAGTGGTTCATGCATTGACTGGATTAGGGGACCCTGATCCAGATTATGCAGATGACTGCCCCGGCCCGGTAAGTCACTATACTAACCTGATTTTAAAGGAAATGGGGCGCAATGAGCCTTTCAGGGTTTCTTATGCAATACCCGATAGATAATGTGCCCCGTCCGATTTTTGCACTAAACGCCCTAAGGGCAGGTTGCCGTTGCGTATAAGTAAAAGAGCATATCAAGAAAAATGCATATAGTGGAAAACTGCCGTTTATTTTGTTGTCCTTTCTATTGTTGAAAAAAGTCAGTAAAGAAACCATGGAATGGGCATGGAGTTCAGCAGGGTCAGCAATTACTCTAAACCTGGTGGTGTCTTCTGGTGGGTGTTGATCACTGTTCTGGGGAACCTAACAGCTTGCAGGCAAGATGTCGTATCGCCGATCATTTTGTACATGACTTGTCTAGTTGAAACTTAAGCTCATGGTTCTCCTGTATGAGCTTAATCCTTGTTTACCGAAACTTCATATTATTCATGACTTCACTGGAAGATTGAAGATTAGCTTCAAAGCTTTTTTTCTGGTCTTCGGACATCTCTCGTAATATTTGGCTCAATTCCTGGGCCGACGTTTGCTGCTGTTGCAGCATCTTGTTTAGTTCATTCTCATGATTATTCATACTCTTTTCATCAAAGGGGCTGTTTTCAGTTGCAGAAGAGGCTATCTGTTGCACCAGTTTGGGAAGGTTGTAAAGGTTTCCTCCTGAATGTTCAAGTGTCACTCCCGGTCGTTGAGTCGCTGGCTGCTGTGCTTGCTTATAACCAGGTCCAGAAGTGAGAGAGTGGCTGACTCCCTCTGTTGGGGCCAACGGGCTGGTAGTAAGTGATTTGATATCTGAGACCATAAGGTTTTACCTCGCTGTATTTACATACCGGTTTTTAAGGAGCCTGTGGTTACGCCGATGAAGTTTTCTGCGGTTTACAGAGCGGCTAGACTAATGATTCTGGAAATTCGATAACTTCGCTGTCAGCAAAGTCTTCTGAGTCTTCTTCCTCCAGTTCTCTGATAATTCTATAAATTTCCGCTACTGGTTTAAGCGTCTCCCGGGGTATAAAGTCTCCTTCTTCCTGCCGATAGAGTGTTCGGGCCAACCAGACATAGCGGATTACCGGAATCCTCAGTTCCATGGCTTCTTTGATTACCGCTTTTGCATCATCATCTTGTGCGCATCTGATTATCTGCGGCAAGGGGGTATCCTCGGTTCGATAATACAAAGCGACAGCGTAGTGGGTGGGATTGACGACGACAGCATCTGCATCTTTGAGTGGTTTCGGTGGCGCGGGAGTTTCGTTCGCCAACTGAGTTGCGATGGATTTTCTCTGACCTTTTAGCTGCGGATCACCTTCCTGATCTTTAAACTCTCTTTTGACTTCGTCTTTGGTCATGCGAAGTTGTTTTAAATGAAAATACTTCTTTAAGGCAAAGTCTGCTGCGGATAGAACAAGAAGAATTAGCAGGCAGGTTCTCTCTATCGTCGCAAAAATGCCGGCATATAAACGCCAAAAGGAATCAAGATCTACGGTTGGAATCAATAATAATGTTGATATTGACGATTTGATTGTTAAGAAGATTACCAGGGTAATTAAGCCTGATTTAATAATATTTGTGAGTAGTTCGATCAGCTTAGGTGGTGCAAACATCTGCTTGAGTGCAGAAACAGGATTAAGCCTGGAGAATTCAATTTTTAGTGCCTCTGGTGCAACAAGAAAACCAAACTGTAACCAACTACCAATCAGCTTCATGACCACTGCCGGACAGACACTGAGAATAGCCAGGATAAAAAATACCTCAAAGGTATTGCTGAGAACTTCTCCGAATGCATCTTCAAAAGGGACTGATATTCGCAGCACCGGAAACAGAACCATTGATTGCAGAGAGTTCATTCCATAGTCGGCCATAGCCAGTACTGTTTCAAAGAGAGCGGCGCAAATCAGCAGTTTGGGAATGTCAGGGCTTTGTCCAACCTGACCTTTTTTTCTGGCATCCAGTAGTTTCTTTGGTGTGGGCTGTTCGGTTTTTTCACTCATTTAGAACCCAGCAGATAGATCAGGGTCTTAGCCAGTTCTGAATACTGATTAAGCTCCCCTCCGGCGGCATCCCACAGGAACGGTAGATAGATAACCAACAGTGCCAGCCCGACGATGCTTTTGGCTGGCATGGCTAGTATGAATACCTGCAACTGCGGGCTGTAGAGGCTGACCATTGCTAATAGAAAATCAATAAATAACAACATACCCACCAGTGGTGCAGAATAGAGAACAAGGTGTCTGAACATTTGCGCAATAACTTCCAGCCATACTTCGACACCATTAACGGCAGGAAGTGGTATCCAGGCAGTAGGAGGCCAGAGTTGATAGCTGGTCCAAATAACCTCGAGCAAAGCGGGAATACCACCAGTGACGATCAACAGCATGATAATTGTTTGCTGTAACATACCTCCGATAATGGATTCGGTCCCTAAACCGGGATTCAGTTGTCCACCGGTTAACGCACCTCGTTGATTGTCCAATAAAGAGCCTACCGATTCGAAGAGCCAGAAGGGAAGCGCAAGCATTGTGCCTAGAAACAGGCCTAAGGCCGCTTCTTTTAACACGATTAATATAACTGTCAGCCCCGAGATTGGGTCAGCACTGATGCTACTCTGGACATAGGGGAGAGTGGCCAGGGAAATGGCTATGGCTATAGCGTTACGTAAGCCACCCTTTAATTGGCGAGTATTAAATACCGGGACCAATATCATACAAGGCAACAGGCGGGACATGGATATTCCGATGGCCAGAAACCAGCTCGTTAACGATTCAATTGTGCTGGGTAGCACTGCTAATGACCTGCTTGAGGAATGAGTTCATAGGCAAGAGTTGTCAGCTGAATTAACTCTACACCGATCCAGCGTCCGGTCATGGCAAGGGTTGCCCCTACCGCAACAAGTTTAATGGCGAACGGGAGAGCTTGATCTTGCAGCTGCATCAGTGCCTGAATCAGAGAAATAACCACACCGACAATAACTGCTACAGCCAATGGAGGAGCAGAAAGTACCACCACCAGTAGCATCGCTTGTTGAAATATTGATAGAGCTTCTGGCATAGGTCACCTATATATAGCTGAATATCAGTCCGTCCAGAAGCCGTGTCCAACCATCGACCATCACGAAAAGTAATATTTTTAATGGTAGTGATACGGTCATAGGGGCGACCATCTGCATACCCAGTGCCAGTAATATATTGCTTACGATCAGGTCGATAACAATAAAGGGAATGTATATCAAAAAGCCTATTTCAAACCCCGCCTGCATTTCGGAAATAACAAATGCCGGAATCGCAATTAGAGGATTGTCCGCCAGGGCATCATCTTTCATCTCTTCCGGCCATAGCTTTTTCGCATTGGCTACAAAGCGATCGCTGATGCCTGCATGAGTATTGGAGGACATGAATTCAGTCAACGGTTCAGCAACGGTGGTTAAGCTTTCCTGGACTTTCTCAAAAGAACTTAAATCAATGGCCTGTTCTTTTATCTGAGCACTCATGTCTTTAAACACCGGGGCCATAACAAAAAGAGTGGCTGCCAAAGCGATGCCGTAAACTGCCATGTTGGGGGGGACCTGCTGGACACCGATTGCGTTTCTGGCAATGATTAAAACCATTGCGATCTTTAGAAATGCCGTTGTGATCATGAGCAGTATTGGAATGAGTGCAAGCCCGCCAAGAAACAGGGCAAACATCATCGGATCGACATTACCAAAACTCATTAATTTAGCTCTACTGAGGTAATCTGCAGACCCAGTCGACCTTCGATATCCACCAATTCACCACGGGCAACCGTTTGTCCTTCGTAGCGTAAAAGAGCTTGTCCTGGAGTGGTTCCTGCAACGGTAAGCAGGGAGCCTACCGCCAGTTTTTGCAGGTCGGCAACGGTCAGGGAAAGCTGTCCGGATTCAACTGTCAGGTTGAGAGGCAGGCTACCAAAAGCTTTTTGCATTCCAAGCTGGTTGGCCTCTCCGGGCGTTTCTTCATGGTTTAGCCTATCCCTTGCATGGCTCGAATTTTCTTCAGCGTCGACCCGGTAACTTTGTTGTTGAGAAGGTTCGTCATAGCTGTTTTGTGAAGAATCGCCGTCATATTCTGAAGATTCCCGTGCTAAACGAGACTCTATATCCTCATCGGTTGGGTTGATGTCGTAATCATTCAGAATATCATTCATGGTAACATCCTCTATTGAGGTAACTTTATAAAGACTTTGGTGATCAATACCGGCCCAATCCAGCATGATGCGCAGCTTTCCGATCTCAAACAGGCCTTTTCCTGTGGTGGAAAACAGAGCCGTTTGGGGGACAACAACATCGCCGGGCTGTAATTGCTGACAAGACTGATAGGGCAACGAAAGCTGCCCGAGCAGCAGTGGTAGTTTGACGACAAAATGGTCAGGTAAATTGGATCTGACAGGTTTCCAGTTACCTTTGGTTAACAGGTTATTGAGGGTCGTCGCAGGGATAACAGCAGCACCGTTAGCCCTCAGTGTCCCTGTCTGAACTTCCCAGTCGATAATGATGCCGCTGTTGAGCTCCTGCAGTGAGTGGCTGGCCTCGTCGTGCTGTGGTTTGATGGGGATCAACTCACCTAGCATAGTGCTGATTTCCGGGGCTAACTGCTTTGAAGCCAGGGTCCAGTAGAGTTCAGGTGTGTCTTCCGTAAGATCAGGGCAGCCATCGGGTGTGATTAAAGGGGTATCTGTCAGTAGCCGCAGTAACTTGGAAGGTTCACTGATTCCGATCGCTCCTGATGAGCTTAAAAGCGGGGTGACCCTGGGTAACAAGTTGCTTGAGGGACGATGCGAAAATGTTATTGATCCTGGCTGAGGGTTTCCGCTAAATTCTAATCGATGACCGGCTCCCAGACGCTTTCGAACGTTTGCCTCGATTGCGCTAACCCTTCGCAGCTCAATCATCTGCCCAGCCATCTTCATTATGTTCGGCTTCGATTTGGCCTTTTGTTTCAATGTGAAGTATGACCGGATCACCCAGGGAATCTGTAAGCCGGTCCGTTAATCGATTTCGAGCTTTATTAAGAGCCGTGATGCTTTCCGCTGTTTTTGCACCGAGTCGTAACGACCATCCGATGTCAGCACTGTATCTGGCTCCCAGTAGTATTTCCCCCAGTTTAGGCATGAACAGTGTTACCTTCGTCAGGTTGCCATTCATGGGAGGTAAGGCTGATATGATCTTTTCGATAAACTCTGACCATTGAACGGGTTGTAGCTGAAACTTAAAACCTGCCGGGTATTCTGATTTGTCACTGAGCGGAGGTGCCTGGAATGTCGCAGTGAAGATAGCTGAATTCTGGGCGATCTGATCATCTTCCGCCCCCGTTTTGGGTTTGTAAGCCTTTTCAATCAACCTGGGTGATGGTTCCCTGCTTAGTTGGCTATCTTGACTGCTGGATACTTTATTGCTCATAGTGTTAGGGACTCTACGTAATCCTGCATAAAGGCAAGTCGCTGAACGGCTACATCAGCACGATTGCGAGTGTGGCGAGAGCTTTCGACTTCAGTTGTCTGCTGATTTCGTTGCTGTTGCAGTTGAAGGCACTTTTCCTGCTCGTTTTCCACTTGCTTCGTTAAACGACGTTCAGCTGCAGCCCAGGATTGAAGGTCTTTAATATTCATTCGAGTTTTGAGGTTGTTCTGAAGAATTTCCTCTCGTTCTGTTTTGATATCCTGATGCAGCTTGACTAAGGCCATCTGAGCCATTTTTTCCTGATCAATGGTGCTGTCTAGTTGCTGTTTTGCTTTACGTAGTTCTCTATCGGATCTATCCAGTCGGTGCTGTCTTAACGGGGCTAATATCGACAGCTGTTTACGCAGGTTCTCATGACTGGGATCACAGACTTCGGGCATTTCGATTATTCTATGCTTAGGCCGCTTCATAATTGAGTACCTCCGCCATTTGACTTAATGAATCTTCAAGATCGGTTGGGTCCCGTTGACCCTGTTGTAAAAAATGCATCAGGTGTGGGTGTAGCGCGACTGCCTGATCGGTGAGTGGGTCATTACCGGGTTGGTATTCCCCTAACTTGATTAGCATTTCAACATCTTTATAGGCAGATAAAAGCTGACGGAAGCGTGTTGCCAGCTGTGTGTGTCCCGTGGTTACCACATTTACCATCGTTCGACTAAGGCTGCTTTGTACATCTATCGCAGGATAGTGGCCTTGTTCTGCAAGTTTGCGAGCCAGAATGATATGTCCGTCCAATAATGACCGCGCTTCATCTGCAATCGGGTCGCTCATGGAATCCTGTTCGATCAGCAGGGTATATACAGCGGTAATCACTCCGGTTTCACTTCTTCCTGCGCGCTCTATCAGCCGTGGGAGTAGGGTATAAACCGATGGCGGAAATCCGCCCCGTCCGGGGGGCTCTCCGGCGGCAAGGCCTATTTCCCGTTGGGCGCGTGCCAGCCGAGTCAGAGAATCTATTAGCAGGATGACTCGCTTTCCTGATTCTCTAAAGCCTTCTGCGATGGCTGTTGCGGTAAATGCTGCTCGGGCTCGCTCCATGCTGCTGCGGTCTGATGTAGCGCAGACCAGAACTGATTTACTCCTGAGTTCATCGTCCAGTTCATGATCCAAAAACTCTCTCAGTTCTCTCCCTCGCTCTCCTATAAGTCCAAACACGATGGCGTCGCAGTCTGCACCTCTGGCGAGTTCTGCTATCAGCGTTGTTTTTCCACAACCGGCCCCGGCAAATACACCGACTCGTTGTCCCTCTCCAAGGGTAATCATTGAATCAATTGCTTTGACCCCGGTCTCAATCGGGTCTGTAATACGAGGGCGCTCTGTTGGCGGGATTCCATCCCGGATAACCGGGACTGCATTGGGATTGGTGGGATCAGTGGTGAAGGCTCCGGTGCCACCGGACAAGGGGCGGCCGAACCCATCCAATACCTGGCCAAAGAGATTATCTGAAACGCAAATCTGATGTGGGTGGTAGAGAGGGTATATTTTTGCCCCTGCGGCAATTCCTTCTAACCCTCCAAGTGCAGCAACCATGGTCGCTGTCTTGTTAAAGCCGACGACTTCCGCCAGAACATAATCTTTTTCGTTCAGTGCGATTTTGCAGATATCGCCGACGCGAGAATAGGGCAGGGAGCACTCAATCATGGTTCCCTGCACTTCACTGACAACACCAGTAATGGATACTGGCTGAAAATTATCTATTGCACGACTAAGATCGGCGTACCAGTGTTCAATTCGTTCTTGTTGTTCGGTAATCACCAGGTCACCTCTATATTCTGCTTTCCTCCAAATTCAATACGATTTGAACTGATGCTCAGTAAACGAACCCCATCGAGTTCATCTCCAACAAACAACCGCTGTCCTTTGCTGGTCACAATGTGACTCATGGAACCGGATGTTATCTGGACGATACGAAAGGGCAGCTCATGGGTTTTAATGGATACGGCGTCAATGACGGTGGTAGAGGTGTTATGTTCCTTATTAAAGCGCCTCAGCATTCGCTGGATACGCTCTTTTGAGGGCTTATCAACCTCGCCTTGTAAACTCACAGTGGTCCCTGAAATATGGACACTAACCTCTGTTATTTCCCGCTGCTGCAGCATTCCATCCAGTACAGTTTTGACCTGAGCTGTACCTTCCAGGTAGTTTCGAACCCGCAATCCCGGGTTAGTTATTTTTTCCAGTTTCTGAAGCTGTGAAGTGTCTTTTGCGACACTCAGTGCCCAGGCACTGGTTGTGACGATTGCCGCGACTAATGCTGCCAGTCCGAGCATCATCGGACGTCGTTTTTTTTCATCACTTTTTGTAAGTGATGCTGTTGTGTAAAGGGTTGGTATTTCTGCCGACTCAGGTTGGGGGGTAAAAGGACCGGAGGCTGGAGAGTGGCTGGGCCGAGCTGGTAAAGCATAAGCAGCTTCACTCAGTTCTTGTCCCTGCATCTCCTCCCAGGCTAATTCGGCACTACAGATTGTGAGCCACACTCCGGCCAGCTGGAAAGGGGAATTCGTTGCAACCATCTGGGTTTCGTCTAGCAGATGCCCGTCACGATCTTTTACAGATCCCTGCAGATCCTTGAAAAGCCAGTTTTCTCCTTCTTGAAAAAGAGTCAGATGAGTGCTTTTGACTCCAGGGTCGAAGAGTGACAGGTCGCAATCTTCAGAGGCACCGATCAGCCATTGATTGCCAATGAGTGGTAGTGATGCACTCTGATGTAACCCTGTCAGCACTCTCAGTTCAAACATGTTTCGCCCCCCTAAATCAGCCAGTTTCATCTAAGTGGTACTGTGGCGTTTGGGGTTCCATCTCAATGCGTCCTAATACCTCAACTTGAGTTGTCGACATGAGTTCCGAGAAGGAAAATACCGGTACATGGTGAAAGTCTTCTTCAAGCAGGCTGCGTAAAAACCGTCGTAAGTCCTGAGCAACGATAAGGACCGGGGCGGGTTGTACAAAGGCACTGAAAGCAGAACGGAGTTGTGCCATCAGGGATTCACTGGCATCAGTATCAAGTGCTAAAAAGGCACCATTCTGAGTTTCTCTGACGGCATCTCGTAAGATCTCTTCTGTTTCCGGCGATAATAACCAGGCTTTGAGTCCCTCATCACCACCGTGCTGGTAGCAAATCTGTGCCCGTAAGGCTATTCGCACGAAATCTGTTAGTATGGCCGGATCCCTTTCATGCTGTGCATGCTCGATAAGTGCTTCCGCTATAGGTCGAAAAGTCCGAATCGAAACCCGTTCTGATGCCAAGCGCTGTAATACATTTGACAGTCGTGTAAGGGGCAGGACCCGTTGAAGTTCTTGAGCCAGTTCTGACTGATCTTTTTCTATGGATACCGTAAGAAACTTGGTTTCCTGTAAACCTATAAATTGCGGACCGGTGGCAAATAAAAGCCGTTCTAATCGTTCTACAATGTATTCTATTGCCGTTTTATTTTCGTTAACCGTTTCTGTATCACCGGCTGTATCTGCTGGGGCGGCTGGCTCTGGATGAGCTATAGCGGGATCAAATTTATTCGGGTTTTTATTGGTAGCGTCTGCTTGGGCCTCAGCTAGCCAAACCCATTCTTCTTCACCCCATTCTGCTCTTCCTGGAATTTGGGAATCAGCTTCTGATAAGGTTACAGAATGTGCTGGAACAACCCGATGATTTGGGTGATAGCTAACTCGAAGGTGCGGAACTTCGTGGACGCAAAATCTAAATTCTCCTTTCACAAGCTTTTCACTGTATTCGATAAAAAACCAAGGTAGTGTCAAGCCGTATTGTGCTACTAATTGGTTGCGCTTTCGTCTGATATCTTGAATTAATGCTTCAGTTTCCGGATGGTTTTCAGCACTTTTATCAAATTGTAAAAGGTAAGGTCGGGAGGGTAAAAAGGTTCGAAGATCTTCAGCGCCATTATCTTCGGGTTCAATATGTTCAACGTTTTTCTCTTTTTCTGCTTTTTCCGCGTCAGTTTTTAAACGCCATATCCTGAAGCTCCCGATTGCAGCAGTGACAGCACTGAGGGTAATGAAAACAGCCGTTGGCATGCCCGGGACAACGGCAAATCCAAGCATTGCAATTGCTGCGACAAGCCAGGCTTTGGGTTGACTAAGAAGCTGCTCACTAATTTCTCGTCCCACGTTGGCATCTTCCGGACTCCCGCTTGAGGATACACGGGTAATCATCAAGCCAGCTGTAATTGAGATCAACAATGCCGGGATTTGCGCGATCAGGCCATCACCAATGGTCAATACAGAATATACATGGGTAGCCTCTGAAGCGTCCATCTCAAGCTGAAAGACACCAATGGATATGCCACCAAGAAGATTGACAATTACGATGATCAGTCCGGCAATGGCATCACCTTTAACGAACTTCATGGCGCCATCCATCGCACCGAAGAGTTGGCTTTCCTTGCCGAGCAGTTCTCGTCTCATGACGGCGGTGAGTGGATCAATAACACCGGCTCTTAAATCAGCGTCAATGGACATCTGTTTACCGGGCATTGCATCCAGGGTGAAACGTGCCGAAACTTCGGCTACCCGTTCTGAGCCTTTTGCAATCACCAGAAACTGTGCAATGGTGATAATGAGAAATATGACTAATCCGACCGCAAGATTGCCACCGACTACAAAATTCCCGAAAGCTTCTACAATGTGACCGGCATCCTGTTCAAGCAGAATTAGGCGAGTCGTTGAAATAGACAGGGAAAGCCGGAATAGGGTGGTTAACAGCAGGATTGTTGGAAATGTAGAAAAAGCGAGTGGTCCTGGGAGATACATGACCAAAACGACGAGTAGCGATGAAATACAAATATTAACGGCAATCAGTGAATCAACAAGAACGGTGGGTAAGGGCAGTATCAGCATGAATACGGTGGAGACAACCATCAATGCAATGGCAACTTCGGTATGCTTGGCTGCTGATTCCGCTACTCGGGTAGTCCAGTTAATAACTACTTCCATAGTGCTGACCCGTGGTGTCCCAAACTGGCATTTTTAACAGGACTGGGTATCTCCTTAGCGGTCTCGTCATCCATGTAACGAAGCATTGATGTAATAGCAGAGCTGCGATGCTTCGTGTCTGCCCACAATGCGATGGGTAATCGTTTAATTACCGGTAGTAGAGCATTCATAAAAAGTAATCGGTCTGGTCGTTTTTGACCGACGGTGTCTTCATTGAGTCTTCTCAGTTCTCCTATGTAAAGCTGGCTTGTTGTCATGGCAATGATGCGACGCGTTAATTCAAGAGGAGTCATCTGTTGGAGCATGACTTTTTTTCTCATACGCTCAAGTAGATGCCTGGATTCCGTCACGACTCCGGCAAGTTTTTGGGACATGCCCAAATCACTGACAAGTGCTTGTAATTGAGGGGTGCTGTTAATGGAAGGTTGTGCAGATTTGAGATCATCTGCGAGAGCTCGTTGCATGGTACGTAAACCCGCCATCAGGCCATCTTCACCGAGAAGGTCTACCAGGCTTGCACATAAATTGGATAGAGATCGCTTTTTGATAATTGATTTGTAATAAACGTTTCTTAATTGCTGCAAAAGGGATGGGTCTTGGGTGTATTTTATTAACGCTTTCGCGGTATTGAGCCCACCATTGATTTGAGGGCCGTATTCCCTGATTAGATTCTTTTCACATTCGACCATTCGTTGTTTATCGTCTGGCCGCCCCTCTTGAGATGCCAGCTTCTGGCCATGTTGAAGAACCAATGCTGCACGGGCCGGATCCCCATTACAGATATCGAGTAACGCTTTTGTTCCTCCCCCGCGTGCCAGTTCCTGCTGGGCGCGTTTTGACAGTGCATCAATGGCTTGTGGTCTGCTACCATCAAGCAATTGCATCCACTTCTTGGCTTCTTCTACTCTCCGGTTACTGTTACTACTTATTCTTTCTTTCAGTGACTTGCCTTGCTCGGCTTTGCTACTGAATTGCATTGCTAATTCTTCTGATGCGTCGGTAAATGACGGGAGACTGGGAGCGTTAGTCTGGCTGATTTGATTCGGTACGTTCAGGGGAATAGCGCCGCGCCCGATCTGGGTTGAATGAGAATCCTGAATTGAATGACTGGACATAAAAAAGTCTCTGGCGTTAACTCTGTTCTCCTGAGTGGTTTAACCTCGGTGAGAGTTCATCCAAAGATTGGATTTTTGTATGTCTGTAATGGCTGGTCTCTATCCTGTCATTGTTTCCCCTCGGCTCGTATTCGGCCAAGGGCCATTCGCGATCTGAAGGTCAGTACGCAAAAATTCATTCAAAATGGTTATTTTGATGGTATGCCCAGTTGCTTCATACGGTGGTAGAGCGTTCGCTTGGGTATATCCAATTCGCTGGCGACCTCATCCAAACGGCCATTATGGTGCTGCATGACTTCTGTTATTAGTATGCGTTCAAGTTCATGCATGCTGTGACGCAGTGACCGTTTATCAGCGTTGCTAACTCTGTTTGTGGCAGATAAGTTTTTGGCAGATAAATAGGGGATAAGCGAAATTCCCAGTACAAATCGACTGGCAGCCCCTTTGAGTTCGCGAATATTACCCGGCCAGCTATGAGACAGTAATTGTTGGTACAGTTCCGGCGTGTATGCGGGGACCTTACGCTGGAGCTGTTCGGATGCGTCCTCCACAAATTGGCGAAACATATGGGCTATACTCTCTGGACGAGATCGTAATGTGGGTAACTGTATTGTTATGGTGCTTAACCGAAAGTGAAGATCTTGACGAAACAGCTTTTTTTCGACCAGCTCTGCCAATGGAGTTTTTGTTGAAACAATAATTCTTACGTTCACCGGTACAAATGCAGTTGAGCCTAACCTTTCAACCCCTCTTGATTCGACCACACGTAATAGTTTGGCTTGTAAGCTGATTGGCATACTGTCTATTTCATCAAGGTAAAGAGTTCCTTCATTGGCCGTTTCGATATATCCGGCGCGAGAGTGTTGTGCACCAGTATATGCGCCTGCAGTGACGCCAAACAGTTCGCTTTCCGCTAATGTCTCTGGTAACGCCGCACAGTTTACTGCAACAAATGAACCTTGACGACGAGAGATACGATGTATAGTCCTGGCCAGATAATCTTTGCCAACACCTGTCTCACCTTCTATGACTACATCGATTGGTAATGGTGATACTTTATCTATGAGCTGGCGTAAATCTGTATCTTTTCTAAGATCTTTGTGTTTATCGAGCTGTGTTCTGTCCATGAGTACTCTGATTTATTGACCTAAAAATCTGTTGAATAAAGTCCATACAAACAACAGGTTGACATCACCAGGTTTAAGGAACCGGTGAATAAATCCATCAAATTTAATATGGTTTCCAGAATGGAATGGATGCATGAAAGGCAGCGCACCGGAATGACGAACCCTTTCCAAGCTTTCGTTGATAGCCGTAACATTTGCAAGTTGCTGTTTATGCGGGCTGATTTGTAGATATCTCACATCAAGGATTTCAACTGGATACACTGATTTGATTATAGATAGTCATTTCGATTTAGTCTTTGTTCATTTGAATGAATATCAACGGACCGGATAATAGGTTCCTTAGCTTTAAGAAAAGATATTTCAGCGAACGGGTATGTCGCATATCCTTAAAAAAGCGTCTCATTTTAGCTAGTATTGATAGAGTGCCTATTATCATCGAGTCCAGGATATCTTATCAATATGCCAGTTAGGCTATAAAATCCGGTATATGCCCTAAAAGACTATACTGCATAGTCGAAATAGCTATTACCTGTCAGTTTGGCATATCCACTTATTTTTGCTGATTTTCTGGAATAGCTATTGTTGATTTGTTTTTTAGGTTTTAGACAGGAAGGTTTTTAATCTAAAACTGTTTTTAGTTAAAGAATATAATCCTGATTTTTTATTAATTACAGTAATTATTGGCGGAAGAGATTGTCTGGAAACTGAGGGCAATTACCGGAGATGATGCTATTAAGCTGGCAAGGTCTTCAGAATAAACTGGACGTAACCTCTTCCTGATTTCATCAGCAGGCTGATGCCTTATCGTGCTTTGTCACAAAATCTTGAATTGGTTTTAACGGGATGAAGCTGGGTGATGATGCTGCCGGCCAGTAACTACCGGCTGACCGTATAAGGCTTGGTCTTGGGAAGAAGGGATGATACAGGGTAGGTTTTGTTAAAATGGCTGGGTATCTTGCTGATAAATAAAACGAAAACAGGACAGTTGAGTTATCGATCGATCGGTTTATCGAGAATAATATGGCTGTTCATTCGCGTTACTATATCCATGGTTCCAATAAAATTAATGGCATCATATAACTCCTTGATTGTCGCTGATTCCAACAGGACAAACGCATCAATGTGACCGGCAGCGATCCAGATTTTTTTTGTTGCTGTAAGATTTTTCAATCGTTGTTTGAGATCTTTGGAAGAACCTGACAATAAGCTCACAGTAGCCATTGCTTGTACGCAAGTGGGATTAATGTTCCCTACTTTAAGTGTATAGCCGGTAATAATTCCATGGCGTTCGAGTTTCTCAATTCGATGGCGAACAGCAGTACGAGACAGGTGTAGTTCTCGAGCTAACACGGCAACCGGTAACCGGGCGTCATCAGAAAGCAACGATAGCAATTTCTGGTCTTTATGATCTAATGTGTTTGAATTCATAGTGTTGTAGATCCTACTATTGAGTCCAATATATCCCCTGCAGACAGTCGAAGATTCGGTGAGGCACATTACAGACCAAATACAATCCTGTCTGACAATCACTGTTATGTTGCCTCTGGTGCCGTCCTGATTTTTTGTCCTGACCTCCTTAAAGCCTGATTTTTTCTGACTTCCTCTGAGGTTGGATATATCTACTCGCTGAACCCTTACGAGAAATAGGACCGCTCTGGCTTTATACCCACTGAACCTCCTCCTGCCTTAATTTCTCTGGCGTAGGTGGTCTTTGGTTCAGGATAGTTCCACTTTTTCACTGCATTCGTTGAGAGCCCGGGTTGAGACTTTATCAGGGTGATTTGCTATCAGCTTTTATCAATGTATGTTTTAAGTGGTGATACTTTATATTATCAGTTGTTATGACGATATTTCCATGAGGAATAAGAAAGGAGGTCATATGAGTTCTTTGGTTGCTGGGTATCAACATGAAGAGCGGATATGGAGAGTCTTTGGTTTTTAAAAATGTTCCGGGTTTGTACAGATTTACTTCGTGCAAATAGTTGCATACAAGAGTTTTGGTTTATGCGAGTTATTGCACAAACAAATATAAGCTCACAATCAATATGACGATTAATCTATATATTTCAACGGAATATATTTTTTTGGATGCTTGGCACAACTCCTGCTTAGTAAGGAAAAGAAAGAAACTAGGGAGGTGCTAAGGATGCTACCAGCAAACTCTTCAGTTCTGTAAAAGCTTTTCAGGTCAGTTCAGCTAAGAGTACTGAAGAACGTTCTCTGGGAGCAGGATAGCTTGCTTGCATAGCGCTGTCTTCCTGGCTCTGGCCTTTCTAGAGCCCGCTGAGAACGCAATGAGCTTATTTACAGAAGGCATCCTTACGGCAACTTTTCTGCGACGAAACGGAGTCTCTCAATGAAAACAATAAGCATTGATCTGTTAGCCAACCGGCTTATGGAGAAATTTCAGGATAGTTCCTTCCAGCTCAACGGTACTATTTTACTTATCGCTTTAGCAACGTCGTTTGCGGCATACGATAGTATTCGCGATGGCGACCGTTTTAGGGGCCGTTCGGGATCTGCTTCGTTTATTGAAGATGATCACTGGAGCGAGAGCAGGTATCAAAAATCAAGTGACTGGCAGACTTTTACAGAGACTGTTCGGCTAAATCATAAGGCGTGGTATCCGCAAGCAAATGACGTCATTGATTTTAAAAACAATACTATAGAGATAGGTAACAGCGTTTCATCAATCGATTCGATAACCTTTGAGGCCATCACTGGATCTGATAGTTCACAGGCAACAACTGAAATGACGACTGTGCGCCCGAGTAAGTTTTACTACAAAGTACTGGATTCAAGGTCCTACGAGCCGCAAAGAGAAGGCAAACTTAATTCAAAGGAAGTGAATACTGCAAATTCAAGCCAGTCATCTGAGATGTCAAAGTATGAGTACTACATCTCCTATTATGCAAGTATTCGGGGACTTCAACCTGAACTGATTTCAGCCGTGGTTTATGCGGAGAGCTACTTCGATTCTACAGCTATCTCGCCAGGTGGCGCATTGGGGCTTATGCAACTAATACCTGAGAGCGGAGGACGGGATGCTATGCGTTTGTCTGGTAGAGGTGATCGTATTCCAACTGATACTGAACTATTGGATCCAAAACTGAATATCGATCTGGGTACGGCTTATTTTAAACATTTAATCAAACGCTATGAGTTTGTGGAAAACCAGAAAGCAAAAGAGTATCTGGCGCTTGCTGCCTACAATTGGGGGATGGGTAATGTAAAAAACAAGCTTAGTCTGACAGCTGACATGAGTGCGAAAAATGTACTCCTCCAGTTGCAAATGGTCGCCCCCAAACAAACACAGGATTACATTAATCGTATTCGGTTAAGGGTCGATAACCTTCTGGCAAATAATGGCTGACCTAATAGTGCAGCACTACCTGGCTTGTACACCTAACAGCTTCATGCGGTGATAAAGTGTTCGCTTAGGAATTTCCAATTCATTGGTAGCGCTGTCCAGGCATCCGCCGTGGCGATCCAGAACGTTTATAATTAGTGTTCGTTCAAATTCGCGAAGGCTATGGGATAAAGACCATTTTTCATTTTTAGATGGTGTTGGCTGATCAAGCAGGGGAGGCAGTCCCAGGACCAGTCGATCTGCTGCGCCTCTGAGTTCTCTTATATTTCCCGGCCAGTCATGGGACAGCAACTGCTGGTAGAGTTTGCTGGAACAATGAGGAGGAATCAATTGCAGCCGTTCTGCTGCTTCAGCAACAAACTGCCGAAACAACGATATGATCTCTTTGGGTCGTGAACGAAGCGAAGGGAGTTTGGCTGTTATTGTGCTGAGTCTGAAGTGTAGATCCTGGCGAAACTTGCCCTCGTTAACCAGGGATTCAAGAGGAGGTTTGGTTGATACGATGATACGGACGTCAACAGGGATAAATTGTGTTGACCCAAGACGTTCGACGCCTCTTGCTTCTACCATACGTAGCAATTTAGCCTGTAGTGTTAAGGGAGTACTGTCGATTTCATCCAGATAAAGGGTGCCCTTGTCCGCCGCTTCTATGTATCCTGCCCTGGAATGTTGGGCGCCGGTATAAGCGCCGGCAGTGACTCCAAAAAATTCACTCTCTGCCAGCGTTTCGGGTACAGCAGCACAATTTACTGCGATAAATTTTCCCTTTCGCTTCGAAAGGCGATGAATCGTCCTGGCTAAAGTATCTTTTCCAGACCCTGTTTCTCCTTCCACAACCACATCAATGGGAAGTGGTGAAATTGTCTCTATAAGCTTGCGCAAGTCTGAGTTATGTCGTCCATTCCTGTAGCTGCCGTATTCTTCATGGGTTGTTATATTTTTGTCTGACATGACATCCTCCTTAATACTGCTTGCGATAACATCAAAATACCGACTAGAAGAGAGTAGTGACCAATAACTCCTCTAATGGGACTCATTTTATGCATGACCTTCTGTGTTCGGGAATCGTGGCCAGCTCAGAACCATCGCTGTCCCATTAAGAGAGCTGTCTTCAATGCTGAATTTTCCCTGATGGCGGAGCATTACCCTGTTAACAATAGCCAGGCCCAGTCCGTAACCCTTTTGCCCTGCTTTGTTTAGCCGATTAAATGGCCGAGTAAGATCCGTTCTGAATGCAGCAGGAATACCCGGGCCATCATCTTCCACGTAAATGATTACCTGTTGCTCCTGATAAAAGCTGCGCACCCTTACTAAGCTGACTGCGTATCGCCCTGCATTTTCCAATAGGTTGCGAAGTGCAATTTGAATCCAGCGGGGGTGACAATATACTTGTAAATCTGGCTCTATCTGAAATTCAACTTTCTTGTCGGAATGGAATAACCTGAACTCCTCGACTTCAGATTGGATCAGAGATCCCAGCATGGACACACTGAAGTTTGCGGATACACTCTCGTGCTGAAGCCGGTTATAGGTCAACAGTCGGTCAATGAGCAATTCGAGTTCATCGACATCTTTTATTAATCTTTGTGAAAACTGACTAACTTTCTTTGGGTCTGGTTCCGGTCCCAATAAATCTGCAGCAAATCTCAATCGGGCAATCGGGGTGCGGAGTTCATGAGGAATGGCGTTGTAGATAAAGTTCTGATCTTCGCGTATATGGGATAGCCTGGAAGACATGCAATTTAATGTCTTTCCCAGCTCGACCAAGGGGGTTGGACCGTGCTCGGCGGCCCTGGCATCGAGATTTCCGTGGGCAAGTTTCTGACAGATCTGATGCAGGTGTCTGACATAGCTCATTGGCGAGATTAACACTGCAATCACCGCGACCATTGTAAAAGATACGGTAATAGCCAATTGTATCAAGGCAACGATATTTTCTTTTTCCTCCCATTCCGTTTGAATCTGAATCTCTCTTTCAAGCAACTGATCAGGTCTTTTTCGATAGTCTACTATCAGCTCATCGACCGGAGTTGTCATAAGGTAACTATGGTTGTAACCATCCATATCAGACAAATCCAATCGTCCTTGAATACGAAGTTCCATTCGCTGCTTGGGAGTAATATCAAGATCTGCGCTATTAAAAGTGCGCAGGTCGTAGCCCAGCCCTGATCCTAAGCTAGGTAGCCACCTCAGAAGGTAGGTACTCAAAGGCTCTTTTCGAAATCCTTGTTTCCAGCTGTCAATAATCAGGTAATGGAGGATAGCGAGGCGTTGCTTTTCCTTACGCTTTTCTTCCTGGCTGACTACTTGCTCGAAACTGTTGAGCTGAGAATTACCGTAGAACTCAGCGTTTACACTTCCGATGGAAACTCCTATCACCAAGGCGATAAAGAGGCGAATTATAAAGGACATGCGTATACAGGCTCCTGCTATAGTCGACAGATGAAGGAGTCTGAAAGCCCCTTATCGGCCGTTCTTGAGCGATCACACAACTATGAGCATTTATCCATTAAAAATATATGGATATTTGGTAACTCTTTCGTCAGGAATTGTCAGGAAGGAAAAGGTAACCGTTACAACGAACTGTTTTTATGTACTTATATGGAGGCCGTGTATCTTCCAGTTTACGTCTTAGCACTGATATCCGCATGTCCAGAGAGCGGTCTGTGCCGTTATACTCCCGTTGGCGAATAGCGCTAAAAAGTTCATCACGACTCAATACCTGTCCTGGTCTGCTCATCAAATGAAAGAGCAGCTCAAACTCACTACTGCTGAGAGGAACCTGCTTTCCGGCTAATGTGAGTTCTCGTTTTTGAGTATATAAGTGTAACTCTCCTATCGTTATGACAATCGGTGAATCGTTATTCCGTGGTCGTTCGTAGCGACGTAATTGTGCATTAATATGAGCTAGCAACAGGTGAGGTCTGACGGGTTTTGTCAGAAAGCTGTCAGCACCATAGTTTAAAGCGGTGACTTCCGTTAACTCCTCGTCCTGAGCAGTTAATATGAGAATGGGTCCTTGAAAATGAGGGCGCACTTTTTTACAGAGAGTTAAGCCGTCAGTATCAGGTAGTGTCAAGTCGAGAATTAGCAGGTCTGGAGAAAAGGTATCAAGTGTATTGTCTAATAACAGGCCTTTATCTATGTGAGCCACGTCAAAGTTCTCGCTACGCAGGTATTCAACAATCATAGCTCCCAGCGAGAGATCATCTTCCACTAGCAATATCTTCACACATGCTCCTCATAAGGCAGCCTGCCCGGAAAAAACAATTGGACAAAGGTAGACATATCTAGCACCAATAGTTCCATGAAATTATAGAATTATAGCCAGTGTTGCAATAGAAATTAAAGCGACTGTTTGAAAAGTAACCAAAGACGGCAGGGAGCTATTTCGGTTTGATGATCTTTGGATATTCTATGTCAGCTGATTTATAGCTGCTATTTGGCATCGATTTTTACATTTTCAGATTAGGGAACTTCTTACCTTGATCGGCCACTTAAAGAGGAGGAATTAGAAAAAACATCCCTGTAAGCTCGTTCCTGATATGACTTCTTAACGACAATATATGACTTCTTACAAAGAAGGTTGGCTACTGAGTCGGAGAAAAATAATGGGTTATAAAAGGGATAGTAAATGGATTGGTCAAAAATAAAGAGAGCATATGGGTATTGAGTTGGTGCTGGATGAGTTAGCTTATTTGTGGGGGATTCCTTTGTCATTGGAGAAAGGAGCGATCCAGATTATCGGTAAAGATGGAAGTGAGTGGTTTCTAGAGTGCCCGGATGACTCCGGATTGTTAACCATACACACCAGTTTAGGACTACGACCTGAGACAGTGAAAGAGTATCAGTATTGGCTCAGTCTAAATACCAACCGATCAAAACTAAGTTTCTCCTGGGTAGGGTTACAGAAAGGTATTGTTTGTCTGGGTGTGTCCCTGCCTTCTGAATTTTTAGATGCAACACTGCTAAGCAATTTGTTTGATAACCTGTACGAACTTAGAGAGAATCTTATACAGCATTGATGTATTGATAAGTTATTAAAAAATCAAGAAATAAGGTGACGGAAATTAAACATAAACGGTAAAAATATGGGGTCATACTTTGAGTAATTTATCTTCAATAAACTTTAACCATATTAATACTAATCGTCAAAATACTCAGTCGCTTTCTCATTTGAATTTTTTATCATCCCGGCCCCGTGCCCCGATATTTTATCAAAAAACGGCGAGTAATTTTTTTAATCCAACAACGTTTTCCTTTAAAGACTGTATAAAACAAGTAAAAAATAAAGTCAGCTCTTTAGTATCGAAAAAATCACTCATAACGCATCACCCTGGAGATCAAAAAAAAACAATGCCAGGGAAGTCAGTCGGCTTAATTTCACCTTCACCTCGAGTACTTCACTCCTCTTTAGTCAAGGCATCAATACAGAAGCCAGTGGGTCAATCTGTATCGCGGGATGCTGTGATTTTTAACAAGTACGGTACCAATAATTCTAGTCTTAACAGGCTCGGTCGAGTAAAAGCTAAAGAAGGGGAGTGTCGGAATAAATTGACTGGATTTATGACGAGACTTGAAGAAGCAAAAAGTACTGTCCGTGAAGCAAGATCAAAGGCCTCTGTTGCAAAATTGTCCGGAGATAATTATCAAAAATATGTTCTGGCTAACAGAGCACTGCAAAAATCCATATCTGAGTTGAAGAGGATAAATACAGATATGGTTAAAGCTCATATAGATATACGGAATGCCAGTAATCAACACCAAACCCCTTTGTTAAAAAAATATGCAGACATTTCAAATGAAGTGATGGCAATGGTTAGTGAGGATATATCCTATCTTAGTAAAGAATCTGACTCCATAGTTAAATCAATGCGTGATACGCGTAACAAAATTGCGTTGAATGATCTGATTAAAAGAGGAGAAAATGGAAATGAGGTCGACAGGCTGTTGGCTAATGTGGCGGAAGAAAGTCTGATTGATAGTCGAGTGGAAGACGCAGGTAAATCCAGCTATGAAAGTTTGGAGAGCAGGATGCGTAGCCTCACGGACAAGCCTAAAGAATCTGAACTGTGGAGAAGGCTTCGGGAGTTGAGGAGTTAATAATTTTATCCAAGGGAAAATAAATAGTAACCATAGGATCTGTCAAAAAGTAATGCAAACTGATAGGGGCCTCCCAAATGACTAATATCGCTATAAGGACTTTTCCTATGCGTAATGAGGATCTTCGAAGGGATTCGTCGTTGCGGAAGTTGGTGGAGACTATCTCTCCTCTTCCTGTCGATCTGGTTATCCAAGGGGAAACGGGTTGTGGTAAAGACACCCTGGCAAAAACGATTCACCGGCTTTCGAAAAGAAAAGGCTCATTTATTGCTGTCAACTGTGCAGCAGTGCCAGAAACGCTGGCTGAAAGTGAGCTGTTTGGTGTCTCGGTCGGCGCTTATACTGGAGCCCATACGTCACGGGCGGGCTATATAGAGGTAGCCAATGAAGGAACGCTTTATCTGGATGAAATAGATAGTATGCCCCTGTCTTTACAAGCGAAACTCTTACGAGTGGTGGAGACAAGGAGTGTTGAGCGTTTAGGCAGTACCGACTCCAGGCAACTGGATGTTCGTATTATTATTTCAACCAAGGATCCACTTGAAAAGCTGGTTAAAGCAGGTCGCTTTCGGGAGGATCTGCACTTTCGTTTTAGTACGGTAACGATAAATCTTCTTGCCCTGCGACTGCGCCGAGAAGTAATTATTCACATGTTCAGCGAGTTTGTTTCAGCGGCTGCGAAACGATTGAATGTAAGAAGACCAATCTGTTCAACTGAGATATATCAGAAGCTGTTATCACACCACTGGCCGGGAAACATTCGAGAGCTGAAAGCCGCTGCTGACCGGTACGTTTTGGGTGTTTGCCCTTTGGGTCATACAATTAAACCTCGCGTTCATGGTCGATCACTAAGGCATAATCTTCATGAAATAGAGCGGCTATTAATTGAAGAATCTCTTCATCGTAATAAAGGTTGTATTGAGAGAACAACCAGTGAATTAGATGTACCTAAAAGAACATTATATCACCGTATGAAACAATTAGGTGTAACGCCAAGGAAGGTTACTGGCTAACAACTTTATTAGTCGTACAAACTAAAATACTCTAAGCATTGATGTTCAACTACTTCTAGTATATCGAGTGTTAACTTTAATTAGATGATAGCTTTGATTAGACGATAGATTTATTTAGATAATGAGTGGTAATAATTTTTTCTTGGTTTCTAGCATATCATCAAAAATATTCTGAAGTTGATCTGTATTACTGATTTTTCTAGGTAATGATGTTCCTAAGTAAATTATATCTTCATACAAACCAATCCATGAACAATTAAGTAATGATCTGTTCATGTTTAATACAAGTATACTTTCCAAATTTACTGTTTTGTCTTGGTCTTTTATTAATGTTGTGTGAATAGTAAATATCTTGCTGCTACCTGAACAACTAAAGACCCAATCAGAACCGTTGATATCTGTTATTTTTACTGTTCCCTGATTGATTGGTAATAATATTCCCCATTGTTGACACAACTCCAAAAGTGCAGTATTTGCATCCATATAAACTTCCTAATAGTTGATGTTTAAAATTTTAATTATTGAATTCGGTGTAAATTAAAAATTATTCTCCTGCCTCAATTTGTTTGTGTTTTTTATGAATTCCAAGAGAAACAGTTTTTAGAATCTACTGGGTACCTGCTTATTATCGATGTTGTCTTTAGGTTGTTAAAATCTTTGATTTTTTTGTGGTTTGGTAATGAAATAGGTTCCATGATTTGTTTTTATGCTTTATTTTAGAGTCGAATATTTATAAATTAAGGTTACTGATTGTAATTAAATTGTTCCCTATTCTTTTATTTATCCTCTTGATTTTTGATCCTATAGGGTAGTTGGTGAATGATCAATATGGGAACTTAAGTTTACCGATTACCACAAAGTTATTATCAGTGTTTGAGGACGCTTAGCTCTATAGACTGTCAGCTTTACTGACTGTAGCCATAAATGTAACCGTAGCAGGAAGGATAGTCATAATTAAAATCAGCTATTTGGATAAAAATTGAAGCTGTTGGGGCGTTGAGATGATGTGACTATCCAGGAGAATAATTGTGAGCGTTAATATAAAGAAACAGGAGCTTCTTTCCAAATTATCTGAGTTTTTGAGAACCCCGCTCAAGTGGGAAGGCAATGTATGTTCTCTTCAGGAAAGCAGTGGTGAAGAGCTGGTTGTTATAGAAATACCGGATGCAGGTGATAACATAATTCTTCATTGTCTGATTGATAATATGGCAAATAAAAACGATTCCTTAAGCCTGAGCAGAATTTTAAATCTGAATTATGACTTGGAATTGATGAAAGGATGTTGGTTGGCAGCAAATGAAACTGAACTGAGGCTGTTTTTCCTGGAGGAGCTAGAGCTTACAAATTTTGAAAGATTCAATAATATGGTGATGAATTTTGTCAGTATTTCCAAGAGTGTCAGAAGTAAACTGAGAAGCTTTGATATTGTTAATATAAACCGATTCGTTTACTAAGGAGTTTATGAGCAAGCGTCTTAAACCCTCAGGAGTTTGTTGATGAGTATACAGAGCATTCCTTTCACGCTAACCCATCCATCAAGCCGATTGTTGGTTAGCGTTGACTGCCAGATTACCAGATTGCTTGTACAATCTGCGAGGTCAGGTCGGATGTTTTCTCACTCTGGATATTCGTTATCGGCACCTGGTTCGACCATTAATATAGACAATCAGATAACTCAGAAAATCACGGCTTTGGGGCTTGATCCTCAGGAAGATTATCCAAACTCGATAGCCATATAAACTCATATACTGAGGGCTGCTGACCTGTGCGAGAGTATAAGTGGTTGAGTCCGCTACAGGTTTTCTGACTCCGCTACAGGTTCTCTGATGGCGAGGTCAGGTTTGGTACCGGTTTTGAGTCAGAATTTGTTTTTTTCGCTCCAAATAAACGTTCTCCAAGTACCAGCATGCAAGGTGTCAGCAGTAGTGTCAGCAAAGTTGCAAAGCTAAGGCCTCCTGCGATAGCGCTTGCCAGTTGCGTCCACCACTGAGTCGAAGGGGCTCCTAAATCAATCTGCCTGTTAATCAGGTCTATGTTTAAAGCAAAGACCATCGGTACCAGGCCCAGTACGGTAGTAATTGCAGTTAGCAGCACAGGACGTAACCTTAGAGCCCCCGTCCTTAGCGCCGCTTCCATTACCTCATCGCCATCATTACGGAATCGATTGTAAGTATCAATCAGGACGATATTATTGTTCACAACAATGCCAGCCAGGGCAATGATTCCAATACCGACCATTACTATGCCGAAGGGTTGCCCGGTAATCATTAGGCCAATTAGTACGCCCGCTGTGGAGAACAAAATAGCGCTGAGTATCAGTAAACTTTGATAAATGCTGTTGAATTGCGTTACCAGAATCAACAGCATGACAAATAGTGCAATGGTAAAGGCCGTGATCAGGAACTGTCCGGTTTCCTTCTGATCAGCATCTTCGCCTTTAAAATTCAACTTAATTCCTTCGGGGATGGTCATTGCTTTGAGTGCTGTTTGTAGTTCAAGAAGTTTGTCGTTGACTAAAAGGCCTTCCTCGACATCCGATTGGATGGTAATGACTCTGCGACCGTCTACCCGATTTAAAGATCCGGTTTTAGGGGCAGGGACCAATTCCATGAAGTTGCTTATAGCGACCATTCCTTTATTCGTCTTAACCCGCAGTTGATCTAACTGATCAAGTTTACGTTCGTTGATCGGGAAGCGTACTCTGATATCGACTTCATCATCGGTGTAATCAGGTCGGTATTCTGTAACTTTGATACCGGCTGTTAGCATTTGTACTGCGTTACCCAGCAAGGCTATGTCAGCTCCGTACCGGGCAGCTTCTTCACGATTAACCTCTAGTCGCCATTCTATTCCGGGTAACGAGCGGTTGTCTTCCGAGTCTGCGAAACCTTTTAATTCCACCATCAGGTCGCGGATTTCCTGGGCGAGTTGATTGATTTGGTCACCGTCACGGCCACTAATCTGCAGTTGTATTGGTTTTCCACCGGAGGGGCCTGAGTCCTCTTTTCTGAACTCCAGATAAACTCCGGGAATTCCGTTTGTCAGTACTCGCATTTCATTGAGAATATCTTTGGCCCGGCGACGTTCATGCCAGTCTATGAATTGGAACTGGATCACGCCGATCACATCTTCGGCAGTATTGTTGCTGGCCTGGCTAAAGGAACGTGCGTAAGTAGCCCTGAGCTCGTCCATTCCCGCAATACGATTCTCGACCTGTTGCAGCAAGCGATCCTTCTCGTGAATTGATAGATCTCCTCTGGCGTGAACGTGAATCTGTGCTGTTTCGGGTTCGACATCAGGAAAGAATTCTACGCCATGACCAAAAAGACTGTAGGCATAATAGGTGCCTGCAATAATAGCAAGGGTGAATAATAACGTCTTAGCCGGGTGCCTGATTAAGCGTTCCAGGAGCCAAAGATAGGCCAAACTGCCGCGTCCGGTTTTTTTGATTGGCAGGGAGTCGTTCTCAGGGGAGGAATCAGTCAACACCGGATCATTGATTGGGGCAAGGGTGCCTAAGTTACGTTTGCGGTTAAGCAGGCGTCCAACTACGGGTAAAAAAATTAAAGCCATACTTAGCGACGCTAAAAGGCAAATGGTAACGGTTATCGGTAGGAACTTCATAAATTCACCAACAACCCCCGGCCAGAATACCAACGGCATAAAAACAGCCAGCGTGGTTGCGGTAGAGGCTATTACCGGCCACGCCATGCGTTGGGCTGCATGGCTGAATGCTTCTTTTGCCGGAAGCCCTTCGTTTAGGCGCCGATCAGCCAGCTCGACAACGACGATAGCACCGTCCACGAGCATACCGACGACGAGTATCAGGCTGAATAGAACGACAACATTCAGGGTCATGCCGAGCGCATAAATACATAGTAAGCCGGTCAGAAAGGAGCCGGGAATAGCCAGCCCAACCAACAATGAAGAGCGAAATCCCAGTGCCGCGATTATAATGACCATGACCAGTACTATGGCGCTCAGTATATTGTTGAGCAGGTCCTTGAGCATGTTGCGAATCTGTTCAGACTTGTCAAGAATGTAAGTAAACCGTAACTCCTTTGGCAGTTGTTGCTTGGCTGCTGAGACAATCGTGCGAACCTGTTCAATGGTGTCGATTATATTGGCACCAGTGCGTTTGGAGATTTCAAGGGCGATGGCGGGCTGGCCATCCACGCGAGCAAAGCCTTCCGGATCCTTAAAAGTGCTTCTTAATGTGGCGACATCAGCGAAGGTAATAACGGTACTGCCGTGAATCTTAACCGGGAGATTGAGCATATCATCCAGCTCTTCAATAACACCGGGGACCTTCAGGACTAATCGTCCTGAGCCGGTATCCATTGCTCCCGCTGCTACCAGTTGATTATTACGACCGACGATGTCAAAAATAGTCTGGTAGTCGATGTTATAACTTTCCAAAACCAGTGGATCAACCAATACTTCCAGTACCTCTTCCCGATCACCGCCTATGTCTACCTTCAGGACGTTAGGCAGTGCTTCAATCTCATCTTCGAGATTCCGGGCTATCTGAACTAACTGCCGTTCTCCCACGGGGCCGGAAAGACTTAACGTCATAACAGGGAAAAGGCCTACATTGACTTCGTGGACGCTGGGTTCATCGGTGCTCTCAGGTAACTCAGACTTGGCAATATCCACTTTTTCACGAACGTCCAGTAGAGCTTGTTTGGCATCGAAACCGGCATCAAACTCAAGCGTGACGGAAGCATGGCCTTCGTTTGCCACAGAGCGCATCTCTTTGATGCCTTCAATGTTACGTAACTCTTTCTCCATTGGACGGACCAACAGGCGTTCGGCGTCCTCGGGAGCAATGCCTTCATGACTGATGGAGACATAAATAATGGGTATGGCTATATCCGGGTCTGATTCCTTCGGTATCGTAATAAATGCGAAGATGCCAGCAACTAATAAAAAGAAGAGAACCAGCAGTACAGTGCGACTGCGGTCCAGAGCCGCGTCAATTAAAGTGCCCATCATCTAGCCTTGTTGGTGATTGCTGGTATTGTTCGCGGATTGAATCGGATCAATTGAATCCGTTATCTGTACCGTTTCCCCCTGCTGATAAAAGCCTTGTCCCAGAGTAATAATGGTTACTTCCTCCGGTAGACCGGAAACCCATACGCCGTCATCCTCTGAACGAATGATCTTAACCGGTAATATTGATACTTTTTGATCCGTATTCAGAATCTTAACAACCAATTCTCCAGAGCTGTTGAGGTTCAGCAATGACGCTGATATGTGGTGCCCCCGGACTCTTTCAACGGGTACAACCAAACTGACGCTGAGGCCTATCCAGCGCTCGTTAAGGGGTTTAGGTGTTTCAACTTCAATACGATAGCTTCTGGTTTCAGTTTCAGCAGTGGTTGAAATATATGTCAGTGTTCCGGTCACTTCTCTGCCGGTGATGAGTCGGCCATTAACTTGCTGTCCCAATACCAACTTGGACAGACTGCGCTGAGGGATCTGAGCGGTCAGTAGTACTTTACTATCATCGACGACGGTAGCGACTTGATCTGCTCGATCAACAAAATCCCCGAGTTCCAATGGGCGTTGATCTAATACGCCATCAAATGGAGCGAGTATTTGGGTGTTCTTCAGTTCCACGCGAATTTGTTCAAGTTCTGCTTCGGCCGCAGCGACCAGTGCTTTTTCCTGGATAATATGAGTTTTAGCTTTAAGTCCTTTTGACTGCAGGGACAGGCTGGCGGCTAAATCGCTTTTGCGTTGTAGCAGTAAAGCTTTTGCCTGAGCTAATCGTGCATTTCGATCATCAACAGACAGTTGAACCAATAGTTGCCCCGCCTTTACACGTTCGCCCCGTTGAGTGGGTAGTTTAACCACTCGGCCCGAGGTTTCCGCTCTTAGGGCTGCTGTACGGTATGGGTCCACTTGGCCCTGGAGTGTTAATTGACGAGCGATTTCTGTAGCAGTCAATGTTTCAACCTGAACCCGTACTTTGTTTTCTTCAGCTTTGGTCGCTTGAGATTCTCCTTCTCCAGCACTTAGGCTGGTTCTGAAGCTTCCGGTTAGCATCCAGAGTGCTGCTACAGAAAAAATAGCCAAAGCCAGGAGGCTTGAACGTTTCATCTCAAAATCCTATCTTCATCCACTCGTAACGACGAGGGTTAGTTGTGATTTACCGGTGCTAGCGGTTTAGTGCAGCCAGTGATCCCTGCGATCATGTAGTCACAAGTCCAGTTGATCATCTGCTGGGTATCCATTGGTTGATCTGACCAACAATAATTGGCGCTATTCCAGATCAACATCATTGTTCCCCGGAAGGTTGCTTCCAGGCCAAACATCAGCTCTTCGAGTGGGCGCTGGGGAAACTCTTTTGCTTCCATGCCTCGTTTCATCAGTTCAGACATGGTTTCTATGAATTCCTTTTCAGAGTTGATGTACCGGGCCTTTGTCTCTTCCTTTAAGCGCTCTTTAAAATCCTGTCGTTCACAATAGAAGCTGACCCTGGCTGGTGCCGGGTGAGTGAGATAATGATTAAACGAAATCATTATAATTTCTCTAAGCGTTGCTGTTGGACTGAGGTTGTTGTCCAACTGACGAATCTTTTCCTGGAGCTGTTGATAAAAATCCAGGCAGAGTCTTGCATAGAGCTCTTCTTTGCTGGAAAAGTGCTTGTAAAGAGTGCCCTTGGCAATATCGGCTTCTCGGGCTATTTGCTCAACAGTAACCAGTTCCCAGCAGTCGGTGGAAAAAAGACGTGTACTGGCTGTGAGAATTTCCTGCTCGCGGCGTATGAAATCTCTCTCTCTTCGACTTATCGCATTCATAATTAAATTTTGTACGTTTGTGACTGGTGGTCATAGTATGACTGCCGGTCATGCCATGCAATAGATAAATGTCATTTATTTACCATTTGGTTGATATTTTTCAGCGCTATGAGAAATGGAGAGGGATAGTTTGGTTAATTGGATATAAGAATGGATGACTTATATCATTGCCTGCTGTGGTCTGGCTGTTGAGTAGAAAATGGTGAGAAAAACAACCGTAATTTAGCTATACGAGGCTGCTTGGCAGCGTATAGAATGCACTACGAACCTGAAAAAAATATAGAGTGTTTTCTGTAGCCTATAGCGAATCAAAGGGACAGAAACGTTAAAGGTTCTCGATTCCATGCAGCGGAGGAAGCTAAAGCATGTCTGATAATGAGCATCCATTTGCCCAATATGTTCGTATCCTTGGCAAAGGAAAAAATGGTTCTAGATCGCTGACGACGGTTGAGTCCAAAGAAGCGATGACCATGATTCTTGAAGGGCAGGTAAGGCCGGAGCAGCTGGGTGCATTTTTAATGCTTTTGCGGGTGAAAGAAGAAAGCCCTGAAGAGCTGTGTGGTTTTGTGCAGGCTGTACGTGAGCAAATGACTGTACCAGATGATCTGCGGGTTGAGTTGGATTGGTCAACTTATGCAGGTAAAAGAAATCGACTGCCATGGTTCTTTCTCAGTGCTTTGGCTTTGGCCAGTGATGGGGTAAGCATATTAATGCACGGCGCCCGTGGTCATACAACAGGTCGAGTTTATATCGAGGACCTTTTGCATTTGTTCGGTTTAAAGGCCGCGAAGAACTGGTTAGACGCTGAATTGGAGCTAAAGCACTGTAATTTGGCGTATGTTTCCATTGATATGCTAAATCCTGAGTTGTCTGAGATTATTAATTTGCGGCCAATTCTGGGATTAAGATCTCCGGTTCATACGCTGTGTCGTTTGCTTAACCCTTTAGATGCACCATATCGGATTGATGGTGTTTTTCATCCGGCTTACGCGCCAATGCACCAGAAAACTGCCAAGTTACTTGGTCAAAATAATAGTGTGACAGTGAAGGGCGACGGCGGTGAAGCGGAAATAAAACCTGACAGCGACTGCTCGCTGCAATGGGTCCGCAATGGGGAGTACGTTGATGATATATGGCCTCGGCGTTTTCAGCAAAGGCTGGTTAAGGATAAGCAGATAGACACCCGTGACTTGCTTCGGCTGTGGCGTGGAGAAATTGACCATGAGTATGGCACCGGGGCCTTGTTGGAAACTTTAGCGGTGAGTTTGAAATTAATAGGCCGTGTAGAGCAGTCTGATGCAGCGAATAAAATGGCACTTGATATATGGGAAGCCAGAGATAAAACGCTCTATTAAATCAGGATGTTGCTTTTCACAGAAAAAGTTTAAGGTCATATCCAATCGCTATTGATATCAGAAGATATGACCTTTACCTATCCTAAATCACAATTGTCCTGGTTTGTTTGATCATTGCTGGATTAGCGAGCGGGTGTTGCTGATGACAAAACCATTTCCTTGCATTTATCCTCCAATGTAAAAGTAGCCTCGTATGTATCGAATAGTCTCTGAAAATGAGCGTTTTGTATTAATAGACAAAAGCCCGGATGTCGGATTTCACACTGAAAGTGGTTTGTTAGGCGTTGCTGAGCAACTGAAATCCGATTTGGAATTGAATTCGCTTTATCCTGTTCATCGATTGGACAAGATGACATCTGGGTTGTTGGTTTTTGCGAAAGATCTTGAAGCTGCACGGCGTTTGAATGAGCTGTTTCGTGAGCGCCAGGTGGATAAGTTTTATCTGGCCTTGAGTGATCGAAAGCCCAAGAAGAAGCAAGGGCTTATAAAAGGGCAAATGACTAAGGGGCGCAGAGGGAGCTGGAAGTTGGTCAATGGCGCTCATAATCCGGCGCGGACTCAGTTCGTATGCTGTTCAGTCAGCCCTGGCCTGCGATTGTTTTTACTCAAGCCTTTAACTGGAAAAACACACCAGTTAAGAGTTGCAATGAAAAGCCTGGGGGCTCCCATAGTAGGAGATAAGCGTTATGGGGGAGGGGGTGATGAGATAGATAGGGGCTATCTTCATGCCTATGCAATAGGGTTTAAGTGGGACGCTGAGGAGTTTCGCTTTATCTGCCCGCCTGAAGAAGGGAGGCTTTTTCTGAATAAGGCATTTGATCAAGCCTTGCTCGCATATCAGGATCCCTGGTCGTTGAGCTGGCCATAGTCGTATAGGGAAAAGCCTCAGCAAGGTAGTTCCCTGGAAAGAATATGATTGGAAAGAAAGTGGTTGAAAATAGTACAGTAAGAGTTTTTCAGCTGGATTCATCCAGAATGGTGAATGATAAAAATGTAGTAAACAAGCCGAGAGTAACGATAAATGAGGGCAGGGGGAAACTCACCATTAAGAAACCAGCGGCGATCCAGATGTTTCTGACAATTTTCTTCTTTTCTCGATAGCGTTTACTTAGGGTTCTATGACCAGATCTTGTAGGTTGTTCTTGCGGATACCGCTGCGTCGCTTCTTGCTGATAAAAGAGCTGCGGAAAATAGAGCGAAAAAACAAACCTGATTTCAGAGATCATATTGGATGAACCTTCTGTGTACTCAAGTATTACTATAGCTGATTGAGTATATGCTGCTTGACAGCCCTGTTGAGTTTTTATGCTGGCCAGTCTGGTGTATTGGATTACAGACTGAAGCTTTAGAAATCTATTTAGTCAGGTCAGAGTTATGCACTCCGTAGCATATAAGCTTTTATTATCCATATTTGTATTCTTCGTCTGTGCCCGTGCTGCTGCTGAAGAAGATGGCAGACTTCGGTGGCTTAGTGAGCACTATGCGCCCTATAACTATGTTGATGATAAGGGGCAGCCACAGGGTATAACGGTCGATGTACTAAAAGCTCTATGGAACAAGCTGGAGGTGCCTGAGAGACTGCGAAAAATTGAGTTCATGCCTTGGGCAAGAGGGTATGCAGTGGTTCAGCGGGCTCCTGACACTGTTCTCTTTTCGACTACATATACACCCGCGAGAGAGAAAATTTTTAATTTTGTCGGCCCGGTAGTTGAAAACAAGATAGTGATACTGTCCAGAAAACAGGATCGGTTACAGATAGCTTCTGATCCGGATTTGAAGGGGTTGATAATTGGTGTCGTTCGAGAAGATATTGGCGAGCAAATAATTATTGAGAAAGGGGTTGATCGATCATCAATCGTGGCCAGTAATTTGGCCTCAAATCTAGTGCAGTTGCTCAACCGTAAAAGGGTTGATGCGATTGCATACAGTTATGATGTTGCTGTCTGGAATATGCTGAAACTGGGGATTGATCCTCGTGAATTTGAAATATCATACCTGTTGCTGGGAGGGGAGATGGGGTTTGCTTTCCATAAAAATACCAACCCCATCTTATTGCAGCGTTTCCAGAAAGCACTTGATGATTTGAAAATAGACGGCACGGTTGAGCAGATTCGTCGTACCTATCTGGAATCTTCTCGCTGATATCACCCGCGCCACTGCTATATTGAGCCACTGCTGTCATTGAATAGTTAAGTGGGCTGCGGTTTGTTCTGGCTGTCCCTGAATATACTGACTATCCCTGAATATACGCAGCACAGCAGCCTATCTTGCTCCTTTTCCAAAGAAAACGACTTCGCAAGTCTGGATAAGGATGATGGTATCCAGTAGCAGGGTGTAGTTCTTGATGTAGTAAAGGTCATACTGCAATTTCTCAAGAGCATCTTCTTCACTGCTACCATAGGAATAACATATCTGTGCCCAGCCGGTTAAGCCGGGCTTAACTTGATGTCGATCACCGTAATATGGGATGGATTTTGACAGGCCTTCGACAAATTCAGGGCGTTCTGGTCTGGGGCCGATAAAACTCATGTCCCCTCGCAGGATGTTGAATAATTGGGGGAGTTCATCAATTCTGTATTTGCGGATAAAAGCACCCACAGCCGTAACCCTGTTGTCGTTTTGCATTGCCCAAACAACACCGCTTTTCTCCGCATCCTCACGCATGCTTCTAAATTTGTATATCTTGAATGGTTCGCTGTCTCTCCCTACCCGTATCTGGTGGTAGAGCACCGACGAATTCGGTCCGCCCTCCAGCTTAATCAGTAAGGCTGTGATCAGCATCACCGGCCAGGTTACGAACAGGAAGGCGAGGGCAACCAGCATATCAAACAAGCGCTTTACACCGCGGGACAGGTACCCTGTTTTACGATATCCGTCACCGTAAATGACCCAGCTCGGATACATCATCTTAAGAGGGATTTTGCCGGATTCCCGCTCAACAAAGGTTGCCAGCTCTATAATATTAACTCCGGCAAGGCGGCAGCGGTAAAGCGCATCCATTGGCAGACGGCCTCTGCGTTGGTCGGCAGCAACGACTATTTCATCAATCTGATAGCGACTTGTATATTCGTCAAGCTTATCCAGATCGACGGACACTAAATGCCTGTCGGCGATAGTGGTGGTGTTATCGTCCATGCCGACGTAACCCATAATGCGAAAACCACGGCGATCACAATCGCGTCTCATCTTATTGTGGATAATGCTGGCGCTCTCTCCTGCTCCCAGTACCAGGATGCGTTTTTTTAGCAGGCTTGTCTGGTCTATTCTAATGAAGAGATACCGAAGTCCACAGACTATAAAGAAAGACAATAACAGCGCCAAGCCTATGGCTTTGGGTTCGATATTCAAATAAGGGACAAAGTAGAACAGTAGTGCCTGAGCGATCGTTGCTAAGACAAAACTGAAGAAAATTCGGGCTAAAAGTTCAGTTGGTTCGCCTCGCAGGCGGGCATGGTAAAGCCCCATTGCGGCCATGCAGACGAAAACAACCATAACGAAAGTAAGGCATTCGAGGCATAAGAAATGATCAAAGAATCCGGCACTGTAGCTGCTGTTTGAATAGATGATGCCAACAAAAAGGCAGGACATCATTGCCAGGGTTTCTATAAGTGCCAGAACAACATAGGGCTTACGCACAGAGAGTCGGTTAAAGCGTACTGTCGACATTATTGTAGAACCTAATCCTTATTTCATCTATTGAAACGTTAAACAACCGTTTTCAACCGAACATTATACGCCGACTGACTGGATAATTTGACATTTTATGCAGTGAGAGCATGAGCACAATAGCATTAGTTGAAATTATTTTCATGGCACATACTAACGGCTGCAATTGGATTTGCTTAAGTTACAATTTAGGATAGTTTATCTTGTTTTTCTGGCAAAGGGGGGAGTATTCCATTTTTTTGAAAATCAATCCCTTGATAGCGGATCTGTTGCTCTGATGATCTATTGCTTACTATTGTAAATATGGTTGGAGTTGTAAATCGAGCTGGACCCCGTAACCATAGTCCTGCAGTTTATCACCGCGGGTTTGCTGTAGATTCAATGAACGGTTTTCAAACAATGTTATGATAGTTTTTGGTTGAGTAGCCCATTGGATCATGATGCGGCTTCAGGGAGGGGAAGTATTTGGCGATGAGTTCTAGTGAAGAGCGTTCAATGGTACCTGTATTAGCGGGTGGTGGAAGTCGTCTCTCTGCCCATATTGGTGTACTGACAGCTCTGCAAGAATTGGATATTGAGTTTTCAGATCTGGTCGGTGTTTCAGGGGGCAGTATTGTCGGGGCTCTGTACGCCTGCGGGTGGCCGCTGTCTGAAATCAGGGAGATTGCTGAAGCGACTGACTTTGGCCAGTTTCTCGACCAGTCATTGTTCAGTCTGCTAAGGACAGGGGGGCTTTCGACCGGAGACCGGTTTGAACAGTGGATCGACGATAAGCTCAAGGGGGCACGTTTTTGTGATCTTAAGCAACGCTTCCATGTGGTGGCGACCGATGTGAGGTCAGGGTTGCCGGTTATCTTTGATGTAGATCGAACTCCTGAACTTAAAGTATCCCAAGCGGTTCGATTTTCGATGTCGATACCTATTCTGTTCAGCTTTAAAGAATTTAAAGATCATCTAATGGTTGATGGCAGTATCTTGTCAGAAGATGCTTTGCAACGAGACTGGGCTGGTGATGGTTCTACCGTGGTGGTTTTCCGGTTACGAAGTCTCCAATCCGCTGAAAAAGTCAAACGTTTGCCGTTATTTCCGCTCAAAAGCTACCTTGCGTTACTTATCAGGACATTTATGACAACAATGTCGCGGGAGTATATTAATGAGAGTTTTTGGCATTCTACTGTTGTCATCCATACCGGCAGTGTTTCTCCTATCGAATTTAAGCTATCTCCCGAACAAAAAAATGAGCTGTACCAGGCGGGGTATGATACTGCTCGCAGAATTGTGCCGATGAAGTTAGCGCGCGTGTCTGCGAGAATGGGTACAATTGAAAAAATTGCTTCTCTTGATACGGAGTAGTTTTCAGTGTTTCTGTCGATCAGCCATGCATTCAACAGATCGCATATGCCATTCTTGCCGTTAGGGGTGTTTGGCTCGGGTGTGGGCATGGTCTGGACGTCGTCTTATGTATTAATATCTGAATCCACCAATCTCTTGTATCGGTTATATTTATCAGGCTGCGAAAAGAATGGGTTATCTGGCCGTTGTAACAGGGAAATTTAAAATGTATCAGAGGAATAAAAAGACAGTGAATCGCTTCCGTGTGTCTGGTCCAAACCGCCTTTCTCGTTACTTTACCGGTACCGCAATCGGTGGTCTGTTGCTAGGGCTTGTGTCGGGTTGCGATATTCAGAAAACAGACGCTGAATATATTACAGAAGTTAAAAATTTACTGGCACAATCACAGGATCGTGAAGCTTTGATTGAGCTGAAAAACGCATTGCAATCCAATCCCGAAAACGCTGAAGCGCGTTACTTGCTGGCCAAGGTCTATCTGAGAAGTCAGGTTGGCGCTGGGGCTGAAAAAGAACTTGCTAAAGCGATTGAGTTTGGTTATTCGGCAGATGAGCTGGCGGATGAGCTGACCCTGGCATTTTTTTACCAGCATAAGTATGGGGAATTGTTGAAGCAAACCCGGCGGCTTAACATCGAAGCAAGTCCTGAAGAACCGATGATTCGGTTTTATCGTGGTCTTTCCAGTCTTTATCTGCTCAATACTCCAGATGCGTATATCAGCTTTGAGAAGGCTCACAAGAGTGCTCCTCAGTCAGCCTATGGCAAACTGGCTAAGGCCTATCTGCAGACCTATAAAGAAAAAGATCCGGCTCAAGGTCTGGCGTCAGTGTCAGCATTGCTAAACGACACGCCGGATATTGCCGAGGGGCATGTGTTGGCAATGAAACTGTACGAGGCCAGGAAATCATACCCTGAGGCAATTTCGCATCTGGAAAAGATCGTTGCGATTGAGCCTAAGCGTCTTTCTTTGTACGTGGATGCCGCCAAATTGTATTTGGCCAATGAAGATCGAGAGCAGGCGGAGAAATATATAGATAGGGTGCTGAAGTCGGCACCGACGCATCAGCAATCCTTGTTATTGAAAGCAGGTCTGTTCATTGATAAGAAGGATTGGAAAGGAGCTAAACTCTATGCTGATAAGGCACTTTCTGTTGGGCGAGACAGTAGTCAGGCGAAGTTGCTTTCAGGAATCGCGGAATTTTATCTCAGGAACTGGGAGACCAGTCATACTAATTTGTCTGCGGTCGTTGATAAATTGCCCGACAACCACGTGGCTCGGCGGATGTTAGCCTTCGTAAACTATGAATTGGGATACTACTCGGACCCTCAATCTGTTTTTGATCTTGTCGGTGGAGCCCAGAAGGGAGACGAGAAAATTCTTGCGGACCTGGGTAATAAGCTGGTCAATTCCGGGAAAGTGGATGATGCATTTGAAATGTATGAGAGAGCAGCGGAAATTGCTCCGGAAGATGCTTTAGCCCATGCAGCAGTGGGGATGCTTAAGCTGCACCAGAATGATCGCTCTGGTTCTTCAGATCTAAGCGCCGCTTTGAAAATCAGGCCGAGTTCCTTTGCTGCACGTTCAGCACTGGTGAAATTCCATTTGTTGGAAAAAGATTTTGATTCAGCATTCAAACTGGCCGATGAGACTATCACTCAAGATCCGGAAAAAGCTGAAGGATACATCCTCCTTGCCGCAATACATTCAACTGCCAACCATTATGATGATGCTGAAAAAGTGCTGGATAGCGGGCTCGAAAAAGTTACGGACGTAACTGCGATACGGATGGCAAAGGCCAAGCTTTATTTTGATCGGGGTCGTGTTGATGAGGCTGTAAAACTGGTTCGAGACGTAATTGATAAGGATCCGCAGTACTACCCTGCCTTCAGTGTATATTATGAGCTGCTTAAAAAAACCGGAGATACAGAACCAGCCTTTCAGTTAGTAAATAAAGCAGTAAATGAGGGGGCTGAGGATACTCTAAAGCTTATGTTGTCCCAGATTTATTCAGATCGGGGGGCGTTGGAAAAAGCAAGGAGTACACTGCTGACTATTGGCCAGGAATCATCCCGTTATATTGATGCTATTGTCAGGCTGGGGAATCTGGAAATGTCGGCGGGTAATTATCCGGCAGCGTTTGATTATTATCTGGCCTGGTCCGACAAAGAGCCTGATGAAATTCGCGCTTATCAAGCTCAAATAGGTGTTTTGGTAAAACAGGGGAAGTTTAAAGCGGCGTTGGAGGTGATTGACAAAGGACTAAAGGCTCTTCCGACCAATCAGTGGCTGCAAATAAATGAAGTGCGTTTTTTGTTTGCGGATGGTCGGCAGGAACTGGCCAAGCGAAAAAAGTCCAAGTTCGTTGCTAAGTATGGCGCCAATGCAGAGTTGGCGTTGATTGAAGGGAAGGATTATGCGACGCGGGGAGACTGGAAAAATGCGGCTAAGCACCTGAAAATAGCATCCGATCTACAGGCTGATCCTTTAACTGCAATACTTTATTATGAGGCGCTGACCCAACAGGGGCTGAATAAAGCAGCTGACGAGTTTTTGAATCAGTGGTCGTCAAAGCAACCGGCGGATCTAGCCTTGCAGATGTATGCTGCCAGTCAGGCACTGAAAAGCAAACAGTATTCAATGGCCATTACACTGTATAAGTCCATGCTTGCTAAGAATCCCGAAAATATTGTTGTATTGAATAACCTTGCCTCAGCGTTAGCTAAGGATAACCAGCTTAGTGATGCATTGGAGTATGCTGAACGTGCATATCAGCTGAATCCCAATATTGCTGCAGTCGTAGATACCTACGGTTATCTGACATTGCTAAATAAGGATTATAGTCGGGCGCAAGTATTGCTTGAGAAGGCTTATGATGCATTGCCTGATGATCCTGAGATCGCTTATCACTACGCGTTGTCTTTAAAGGAAAATAAGCAAGAACAAAGAGCCAGGGCTGTGCTGGAGCCGGTGCTGGATAAAGAGTTCTCAGAGAAGGCCAAGGCTCAGGCCCTGCTGCAATCGCTCCTTTAAACAGGTTTTGGGTCTTTGGATAGGTTTTTCGGATCCTATGTTGGTAAGGCCCCTGGTGTCGTTCAGGGTGTTTTTCTGAAATGGTATGTGACGGCCAAAATTATTATTCGAAAGGTGTCAGTTTTTTTTACAAATGCTATTTGGTGGTTTTTTTAATCTGCTTTAAGCTGTTGAAATTAATTAATATTTTAAAGTTGGCATTCGGATTGCTTAGTAAGGTTAACGAAACAACCTAAATAATCTTTGTAGAAGGGATTAAAAAATGAAAAATTTTACCAAGAGCGCGTTAGCTGCTTCAGTACTGCTGTTTAGTACTGGTGCTGTCGCTAACGACATGTTTATCGACTTGGGCGATAACGCCTACGATACAGCGGCAATTTTCTCACTGGGAGATGCAAACACTAGTACTGGCTTGTTTAACGAGTTTGGTTTTAGTGGGTTGCTTGCAACTTCTGTTTATGATTTCACTGATGGTTCTGTATTCGGTAGCTTCTTTGATACTAATATTCCAGGCGAGCTGGCTGGGCTTGGTATTCCAGCTGCTGGCACGGCTCTTGACGGAGTTACACCTGTTGCGCTAACAACGCCAACTGATGGTCAGCAGGATATTGATGCACTTAACCCATTGGCTCCACCAAATATCGGCTCTGATAGTGAAGGTTTTGGTCTGAGCTGGAACCTGAACGTACTGTATCACTTTGATGGTATGTTGACTGCTACTGGTCCTGTATACACAGGCGGTACTTTTGAAGTGTTCTTTGATGATGATCTGGCTGTTGGTGGTGCTATTGCAGATGGTACCAAGGTGTTGGGTGGTTCATTAACAGGTTCCAGCATTGTTGGTCCTAACCTTGATCTGTTCTTCGACATTGATTTCGCGTTAGATGATTTCCTTTGGATTGATGCGGGTGGCGGTAACTTCCTTGATGCGCATGATGAGCTTGCTGCGGGTAACACACCTGTACTGGAGCTGGATACTAACGTAGATCCTCCAATTCCTACTGCTGATCAATTGCTGCTTGTTGGTACAAATGCAATTCGTCAGTCCAACCTTGATGGTTCTATCACTGCAAGCGTTCCTGAGCCAGGTTCTTTAGCGCTGCTGGGATTGGGTCTTCTTGGTCTGGGTGCTGCAGCTCGTCGCAAGGCTGCCTAGTATAGTATTCTCGAAGAATTAGGTTGAATCGTAAAAGGGAGCGCATATGCGCTCCCTTTTTTTGTGTGAGTTTTTTTGTCTAAAAAGAAACGATGCGTGGAAAGAAATTGCTGGTGGGATGTCTGATGTATCTGGTTCGGGTCAGCCCAGTATTTTTTTGGCGATTCGAAAAGATATCTGTTGTAACGGATGTTTGTTGCCCCACCACCGGTGAGTGATCTTGCTTTTATTCAGATAACCGTCGAAATGTAATCCATAGGGTGCTGATAGTACGGACCCTCTTCCTAACAGAATCTTAAGTGCGTTGATTCCTGCTATACCTGCGCATAGATCAACAGCCATTGGCATTGAAGGTCCTTTGTGTGCGTCAAAGTCTGCGGTGCTTTTATCGACCAGGTAGTGTCGCTGCCACATGGTGGGGGCTAAACCAATGAGAAATCTGATCAATTGATCTTTTTCGCTCAGTCCGTCGAGTCTGAAGTAATCCTCAAATGACATTTTTCCAGGTATAAATGCCAGGAATGCACAACCCATCCCAAGTGGGGCTGCGGTTATTGCGGGAATTTTTTTTTCTTCACATTTTTTAAAAACCAGTTTTCTTGCCTCTAGTGCAAAAAAGTCCAGAGCGTCCACATATAGATCGACGCCTTCTAAGAACTGGTCAACATTTTGGGAATCTATGCCTTCCGGAAACTCCTGAATATTGAGCTCGGGATTTATATCCAGAGCTCTTTCTTTCATCACATCAAGCTTTGGTCGATCAAGTGTGCTCATAGAAGCACCCTGTTGTCGGTTAAAGTTGTGTACTTCAAATGTATCAAAGTCCGAAATGTTAAATCCGCCGATTCCTAATCTTGACAGTGTTATTAAGTGGGCTCCGCCAACGCCTCCCAAACCGGCAATGGCAATGCGTTTTTGACGAAGGGTGTTCTGCTCGTCTAAGGTAACCCATCCAATATTTCGTGAAACTGCCGCATCATAGTTGTACATTTAACAACCCTGTTTTTATTGAGTGGTATCGAGTTCTAAAATCTAAACCCGTTCTTGCCAGGCGTTTAATTCAATTCACATACAGTCGTGTTTTCAAAGGCATATCTGCATCAATATACTGGTGTAGAATACAGTATAGTTTGAAGCGATGTCTGCTGTTAGAGCTGTTATTAATCAAGGGTTGTTCTTTTTGGAAAAATGGCGCCCGAGGTAAAGAGAGTATCGGATGAAGAAGATAAGCGTATCGTTGTGTCTTGCTTTGATTTTTGTGTTTGGGATGGAGCCGCGGCCTAGTGCAGCAGCGCTTGCTGATACGATTGAGCAGATAAAGCCTGCAGTTGTCGGTGTGGGTACCTTTCAGCCGACACGGCGACCTCGGAGTAAGTTATTAGGCACCGGTTTTGCCGTATCAGGTCGTTATGTCCTGACTAACTATCATGTTGCCGGAGTCGATCTGGATAAGGAAAACAGGGAGCATCTGATTGTTTTTGTAGGTACTGGCGCTAAGCCCAAGCGTCTGAAGGCTAAGTTAGTTAAATCAGACAAGGTGCATGACCTGGCTGTACTTGAGGTTGATTTCCCCATTCCGTCTGTACGGCTTTCCGATACTAGAGTTCAACGGGAGGGTACCGAGGTTGCGTTTACCGGGTTTCCTATAGGTGCAGTGCTAGGGCTTTATCCGGTCACCCATCGAGGTTTGATTTCAAGTGTTACTCCAATCGCAATACCTTCTTCTGCTTCTAAGCTATTGAGTGCTAATAAGATTAAACGACTGAGAAATCCAACTCTGGTGTATCAGCTGGATGCGACCGCGTACCCGGGAAACAGTGGCAGTCCTCTATTTTTACCTGAAACTGGAGAGGTCATTGGAATTCTCAATATGGTGCATGTGAAGACAACCAAAGAAGATGTGTTAAGTAAGCCAAGCGGTATTAGTTTTGCGATTCCAATAAAGCATGCTGTTGAACTGATCAGAAGTTTACCTTGATTTATAACCCTTTAGAGCGTTCAGTCGTCTTCAGGGCGCAATCTATAGTGGGATTCTTTGGTGTATACTTGCGCCTCTTGTGTTATTCACGGATGCATAGTCACAAACTATGAGTATTTCAATCAGCTATTTATTTAGTGCGCTTTTGTTTTCGATTGTTCTTGTATTGTCTCTCGTTACCTGGCGTGGTCGCCTACACGGCGTTTGGCTTGTTCAGGCGCTGCTGATCAGTGTGCTCTGGTCGGTTTTTCATAGCCTAAACAGTGTTTTTGATGGAGAAGGCCTGGGTGGGCTTTTTATAGGGGATAATCTCGGCAGTTCGCTGATGGATAAAGGGCCCAGTCTCCAGGCTTTTGTTGATATCCTGCGTAACTTTAGCTGGACGTTGCTGCTGCTGAAACTATATAGCCTGCAGCAAGGGGTGGAAAAGGCCAACTTCTGGGGGCTGCGATCCCTGCATTGCCTGGTTGCCGGAGGATTGATTTTGGTTTTCGCAAACCTTATTCAATTCTCAACAGTTCCCTGGCGGCATTGGATACCGGTTAATATTGTCCATTTCGGTCCTTTTGTGCTGGTGATTTTCACACTTTATTTACTTGAACAATGGTACCGCAATATCCCGAGAGAACAGCGTTGGGCGGTCAAGTTTCTGGCTGTAGGGCTTGCTGTTACCTTTGGCTATGACTTTATTCTTTTTTCAGAGGCCTTGTTATACGGCAGGATTGATCCCACTTTATGGGCCGCCCGTGGCTGGGTTTCGTCTCTGATGGTTCCTTTGATAGCGGTTTCTGTATATCGAGCAAAGGGATTAGATGAATCAGTCAGGCTTTCTCATCGAGCAGCCTATTATTCTACAGGCTTGCTGTTGGCAGGAACCTATCTGTTAGTGATGGCGTTAGTTGGGTATTACCTTCGCTGGTTTGGTGGTAGCTGGGGGAGTGCTGTCCAGGTTGTGTTTCTGGTATTGTCCTTTTCCTCTTTGGCGTTGCTTGTCGGGTCCGGCAAGTTGCGAGCTATGATTGCTGTCTGGATTAGTAAGCATTTTTTTGCATATAAGTATGACTACCGAGAAGAGTGGGTCAGAGCCAATCGTCGGTTTGCTGTAGCATCAACCAAGGACGATTATTATGGTGAGTTGTTACAGGCGATTACCGCTCCTATGGATTCCAGGGGAGGGGCGCTTTGGGCCCGGCATGGAGAAGAATTTATTCTGCGCTCGGAGTGGAATTGTGAGCGTTTTCCTGCGCTTTCTTATCAAGGCGACAGTGAGTTATTGCTGTTTTTACAGCAAACGGGTTGGGTTATAGAGTTGGAAGAATATCGTCGTGATCCGTCTCATTATAACAATATAGAACTCCCTGAATGGCTCTTTAACTCTCCGACATTGTGGCTGGTGCTTCCATTAATACATCAAGATGAGGTACAGGGGCTGGTTGGGTTGGGATACCCGCGTGCCGCGCGAGTACTGGATTGGGAAGATCGAGACCTGCTTAAGGCGTTGGGCGGGCAGTTGGCCACTTTACTGGCATTGCAATCAGCAAACGATGCCTTAACGGAATCTCGTCAGTTCGAAGCCTTCAATCGACTTTCGGCATTTGTGGTCCATGATCTTAAGAACGTCATTGCTCAATTGTCGTTGGTTGTCACGAATGCTGAACGCCATAAACATAACCCGGAATTTGTTGATGATGCTCTGGACACGCTGGCAAACGCCGTCTCACGAATGAATCGTCTGTTGAGTCAGTTGCGTCAGGAGAGTCAATTGAATAGCCATTCTGAAGTGGTTCAGGTTGCTGCTGTAGCAAAAGCGGTCGAAGTTAATCAGAAGGAGCAGCGGCCATCCCTTGTGCTTGAAAAGATGGATACCGAAGCCAAAGTTCAAGTGGAGAAAGAGCGTTTAATTTCCGTGTTGGGTCATCTGGTTCAAAATGCTCAGGAAGCAACGGATGAGTCTGGTTCGGTGAAAATGTCCATTGATGTTGATGATGATTGGTTGAGCTTTGTGGTTGAGGATACCGGTGTGGGTATGGATGAAGAATTTATACGAAACCGGCTGTTCAAGCCCTTTGATACAACAAAGGGGCGTGCGGGGATGGGAATTGGTGTCTATGAAGCCCAGCAATCGGTCAAAAGCTGGAGAGGACATATTAGTGTTACAAGTAGTGTTGGTGAAGGTACTATTTTCAGGGTAACCTTACCGTTGTATCGTACTGGCTAGAATAAACAAGGAAGCGATGGTGGCAACAGACGTATCGGCAAAAAAAGCAGCAAACAAGGTACGGAATAAAAAGGAAAACGAAGTGGGTGATAGTGCAAAAACAGTAAAAAAAGCAGAACGAAAAACCCTGTTGATCGTAGAAGATGATCGCGGTTTACAAAAACAGCTCAGATGGTGTTTTGAGCAGTATGATCTCGTCTTTGCTGAAGATCATGAGTCTGCAATAACTCAATTACGTCGATTTGAACCATCTGTGGTTACGCTTGATTTGGGGTTGCCACCAGATCCTGCAAATGCATCCGTTGGTTTGGGCGTTTTACAGGAAATACTGAAGCTGGCCCCCCGAACCAAGGTTATTGTCGTTACTGGAAATGATGATAAAGCGAATGCCATTAAGGCTGTTGACCTTGGCGCTTATGATTATTACCAGAAGCCAATAGATCCAGATGTGCTTGGCCTGGTGGTTGAACGGGCTTTTAAGCTGGGAGAGCTTGAAGAGGAAAATCGAAAGCTTGCAGCACTGCGTCATGCTACCCCGCTTGAGGGGTTGGTGGCTGCCTCTGATGAAATGCTGGATATTTGCCGTACTATTGAAAAAATTGCCCCTGCGGATATCGGTACTTTATTACTTGGCGAAAGTGGCACCGGTAAGGAAGTTCTTGCTCGTGCAATTCACCAGTTAAGCAATCGGTCTGAAGGTAAGTTTGTGGCAATAAATTGCGCATCTATACCAGATAATCTGTTGGAAAGTGAGTTATTTGGTTATGAGAAAGGAGCGTTCACTGGTGCCGTTAAGCAGACACCGGGAAAGATAGAGACCGCTCACAAGGGAACCCTTTTTCTGGATGAAATAGGGGATATGCCGATGCCGCTGCAAGCAAAAATGTTGCGTTTTTTACAGGAAAAAACAATTGAACGCATTGGTGGGCGGGAAGAAATTGGCGTTGATGTCCGCATTATCAGTGCAACTCACCAGAACCTGGAGCAATTGATTCAACAGGCTCTCTTTCGTGAAGATCTTTTTTACCGTTTGAGTGAATTTACTATCAATATTCCGCCTTTAAGAGATCGGGGTGGAGATGCCATTGTTATTGCAAGAGCCTTTTTAACCAAGTATGCAGAACAGTTTTCCAAGAGTGTTCGGGGTTACTCGGAGGATGCTGTCAGCGCAATTGGTGGATTCAATTGGCCTGGTAATATTCGTGAACTTGAGAACCGGGTAAAAAGGGCCGTTGTTATGGCTGATAACGGTCTGGTATCTGCTAAAGACCTGGATCTGAAAGTGCCGGAAACCGAAGTTGATCAGTTCCCGTTCAATCTTAAAGAAGCGCGCGAGCAAATGGAGCGATCACTGATTATCCGGGCAATTAACCACACCCAAAATAATATTACCAAAGCGTCTGAGTTGCTTGGGGTTACCAGGCCGACACTTTATGCGTTGATGAGCAAACACAATATTCAATCGATTGAAGAGGCGTAAAGAAGGGTATGTTAACGTCCTCGGTACGGAGTGTCATGTCGGAAAAGCACTGTTGGGTGGCGTACTCTCTTGCTGTGCTTCTGCCGGTTTTCCTGTTTATCAGTAATTCGGCAATGATGTTGGATCTTTGGAAGTACAGCTTTGATGACGGGACCTATTCCCATGCTTTTCTGATGCCGCCGGTTTTTCTCTATCTGATCTATGAGGCCCATGCCAGAGGGAGGCTACGTTTTAACGATGGACTGCCACTTGCTGTTTTAGCGGCATTTATATTGGTGACCTTGTTGTATCTTGCAGCCTATAGCGCTCAAATTGCGATACTGTATAGAGTTCTCTTTCCGCTATCAGTGCTATTGGCGATGTTTTTACTCTTCAGGCCAAGCATTGCTGTGGCGATGCCGGTTGTTGTGATCTGGTTTGTGTTTCCCATATGGGGAGTGCTCACTGCGCCGTTACAGGGTATGTCGGTATCTGCCGTCAATTTCTTGATGTCATTTTCCAGTATACCTACTTACGTTGAAGGAAATTTTGTTCAAATTCCCTCGGGATTATTTGAGATTGCAGGAGGTTGTAGTGGGTTACGTTACTTTATTGTCTCGCTGTTGCTGTGCATGCTTTTTGTTTATCTCAATATTTCCAACTGGCGCAAAGCGCTGATATTTATAGCCGTGGCGTTGCTGGGAGCCTTGGTGATCAACTGGATAAGGATAGTGATTCTTATCTATGTTGGTCATTTTACTGAAATGCAAAGCAGTCTAATGGAGGACCATAATCAACTTGGCTGGTATTTATACGTTCCTTATCTGATTGCATTGATGGCGTTTGGAGGACGTCTTAGGGATGAGCTTCCGAAAGAGGAGGCTGAGCAGCATGAGAAGTCTGAACAGGAAACTGGTCGGGTCACCCGGGATAATCCTGCTATATCAGGCTCAAAAGTTCCTGTTTTAAATCTGTCGGTATTGATCTTTTTCGGTGTCGTTCTGTCCAGTACAACAGTAGCGACTGTTGCTTCCTGGAAAGGGAGTTCTACTGCTTTGCAAAGCCCGTTGAAGGAATCAGCAAGCTTGATCGGATGGGAGCCCGGCGACGCTGAGGACCTGGTTCCTGCTGTTCAGGATTTTTCGAGTGTTGCTGGTTTTAGTCGATTGGTTTCCGACAATCGTTTGCTTTACCGAAAATACCTCTTTTCGGGAGAAGATGAAGCATTAAAGGCCACTTATTATCTTCATCAGGCGATGCCCGAAGAAGGTTGGAGGCAAGTGAGTCGTGACTCGGATGAATTGGCAAATTACCTCGTGGCAAGGGATGGATTTCGTCAAAATGCCGTTGCTGCCTATTGGTATCAGTACGGAGAGTTGACAACGCCCAGTCGCCAGCATTTAAGGTTGGAGCGACTGAAGTCCTTCTATACTCTGAACAGATCAACTGCACTACACTGGCTATGGCTTCCTTGTGAGCAGGAATGTGAGGCAGAGCTTGAAACAATCAAGCAGCAGGTCAAGGCGTTGCAATAAGGGGCTACGATAAAAGGTAATAGTTTTTATTGATAGTATTGATGGCCTTTCTTTGGTCATCAATATCTGAAGCCGTTCCAATCAGACTACTTGTCCTGTTGGAATCTTGTTTCTGCTGTGCATGGTGATCTCGCTGTGCTTTCTTAGGTTTATTGTTCATTTTTTTGTATATCAGCCTCTTTTCTTTAATAGTAAAGAGGCTGATTCTGTTGCGTCAGATCTCTGTGCTCACCCTGTCTACCGGAGCCCTATTTTCAGCGTCAGATAAACTGCGATAATGACTACCCAGCAATAGCCCATACAGGAGAACACGGTATCGCGGCTGTAATATCGGTAAAAGTCGGGCATTAGCTTAAACAGTCTTATATGAGAGGCAATGCTCATTCCCATAAAGATGAACAGTAAGAGCGTATAGGTTCGGCTAAGAAAAAAAGCCGTGATCATAAAACCGATCATAGAGTAGAAAAGAGTCTTGTTTATCAAGAGTTCTTCGGTGCACTCTTTGCTCACGGGTTGAGCAGCAATGAGTTCTTTTCTGTCTTCTGAATAGGTTGGTTTTTGAGACTTCAAAAAAATGTAACTGACAAAAACTGTCAGGATGAGGGCGCCTCCCCAGAGAGAATATCCGGGAATACCCAGCTCGCCAGCAATCAGGACGTAGGAGTTATGGGCTGTTTTGCCGTGCCAGTCAATAAAGTTCCCCATGCCAACGCCAAACACGGGGTTATGTATTAGCATCTGAATGCCATCATACCAGGCATCAAGGCGGCCCTGAGAGGAGGAGTCTGCGGCAGATATTCCTCTAAAGCTAGAAAGCAACGTAGCAAGTGCTGGTGCTATTACAACGGAAATAAGCACCATTTTCGCGCTGCCATAGGATATCAGGAAATAAAGTCCAACCAGGGACAGCGCCCCAAGTAAAGTGCCGCGGGAGTCTGTCAGGTAAATGCCGTAGCAGATAGCCGTGAATACTGCCAGCATTAGCAACTTTTTGATCATTCCTCCCGTATGAAAAAAGTAAACCACGAAGGGGATGTTCATCACCAGGAACATTCCAAGATCGTTAGGGTCGCTAAAAAATCCCAGATAAGTAATTCGTCCATCACCAACCGATTGTGAATCACCGGCCCAACCGTATCCAAAGAAATTCAATTGCTGACTATGGCCGTTATGGACCATAAACATTGAGGCCGCCAGGCATATCCACATCAGCAGGATCTGGCGCTGAATTGTCGTGATGGCTGTACTGAATAAAAACAGGGGAATAATTGAGCTGACCAGTAATCTTTCAGACTGATTTATCCCCTGCATTCCCCATCCATTTAGAAACGCTGAGACACTGATAAACGGTAGTAGTGCCAGCAGCATCCAATGCTGCGGGTACAGTTTGATGGGGCGTTGGGCAATAAGGACGATTAAAAAACAAATAATTGCGCACACTTTTATTAGAATCCATTCGGCACTTTCCTGCCAGAATTCATGAGGTCGAATAAGAACTAACGCGGTATATAAGAAGAGAAAGAAAAATGCGACTGCAGAATCCTTTTCTTCAACTTGTGGAGTGTTAATGACCATCAGTAATTATCCATGTTCTATTATGTTGCTTAGTGCTTATATGCAACGTAGTTTGTTTAGTTCAATGAGCATTGCAGCCTGGTCATTGTGTTAAGTTAAAAGCACCTTAGACTGACTGCTTTCTGATTGTGCCAATCGATCGTTTGATGTCTCTGATTTGTTCCATTCCCTGTGCTGTATAGTAGCGTAAAGCTCCTGAGCTGGAGCGCGGGAAGGCCGTAAGGTTTATGATCGGCGTTTGTTTGCTCGCCCAGGATTTTTTATAGCTAATTTCACCACCGCGCATAAAGTCGTAGGAGTGGTATTCATCAGCCGCTGTCAATAAGACGGCTATGTGAGCAAGAATACCTGGAGAACCGCTGCAAGATGTATCAATGCCCGATTGGTAATAGTAGATTTGGCCCTGGCAATAGAAACAATAAATAGCAGCGACAGCTGTTTTATGCTCGTTTGCTTTACTTATTATGAGTATTTTCGCGCCTTCGCCAGGAGCAATCAAGTCGAAATAGCGCCGATGAAACTGGTAAAAAAGATCATTGACAAAGGCCCCTTTTTTACCGTTTGCCTTCCAGCGTATTTCATGCAGGCGTTGCAGAATCGGCCAGGCACTATCGAACTCGTCTGGTTGACTAAATGTATCGATTTGGTAGCTATTGTCCAGAAACCGGTTCAGCAATCTTAAGGCTTTCTTTGAAAGGTTGCTTGAGGGCAGGGTTTTTAGCGTCGTCTTGACATCTTGGCCTAACGGGACCTGATATCGTACACCATTTCTTTTGGTCTGAACGTAACAATGGGTAGCAGACCAAAGCTTATGTAGTAAAGACGTTTCTTCAATTTGATCCAATTGCACCTGTTTGATGCTATTTAGCGTCTGGCTTTGATGTTTGGCTAGCGTTTGAATTACTTCTTGCTGTAGGCCGGCAGTCACAATAATGTCGACAAACTCGGAACAGATTTCAGTTTCTTCCGGCTCTCCCTTTCCCATTAGATATAGCGAGATTGTACCTGCTTCTTTACGCGAGTAATAAGGAACAATCGCAACCAGCTGCTGCTCTGTATAGACGCAGTATATATGCAGCTTCCAGTTTGTTTCCTTGAATGTATTCCACCAACTGTGAAGCCACTCCCAGCTGTTGCATAACTCCGGTTTCGAAGAGAGTTTATGCAGTTCACACCAGGTTTTTTCCAGTGCGGTAAACTGATGGTCATCGGTGATGACACGAATTTCCATGGGTAATGAGGCACCTTAAGACGACGAAGTAATGATCATCTGATATTCAACAAATCTGTATGGCTTGCAAAGCTTTTATGAAGCTGCGTAACGTTCAAATATTTCAATGTATGAGTTGATCATATGATCCAGAGAAAATTTCTTTGATACCCGCTCGTAGCCCTCGTTTCCCATCTGTTTTCTTAAGTTGGGGGAGGCAATCAGCTCTCTCAGTGCATTTGCCAGTGCTTCAGCGTTTGAGGGAGGGATCAGTATGCCCGTTTTTCCGTTGTCTATAATATCAACGATCCCTCCTACCTGAGTGGCCACTACGGGCTTCGCCATTGCGCCAGCCTCAATAAACACCAACCCAAATGCTTCTTCCAACGAGGGTTGAACAAATATATCTGCAGCTTCCATCCATTCAGGTGCATTATCGATTTGTCCCAGAAAGTTGACCTGTTTGGATAGATTTAGCCTGCTGGCCATTTCTTCTAGATTTTTTCTCTCTGCCGGACTGCCATCGCCAGCAATATAGAGAACCAGTTCCGGGTGGTCTGGGAGCAGCATGGCCAGCGCTTCCAGCGTGAATTGATGCCCTTTGATTTCACCCAGATGCCCGAGACTGAATATCATTAATTTCGAAGGGTCTATATCCAGTCGCTTTCGCTGTTTTTCTATTGAAGACAGTGTGGGTGGTTGGTCGATACGAGTACCCCCATGAACCACTGAGCTGTTATTGGTTGAAACTTTAAGCTTCTCTCTAAGCAATCTCATCCGGTCATTGGAAACGGATACAAAATGACTAAGACTAAGTTTAATAAGACTGTTTACAGTGGATGGTTCGTAACGGGCCATGTCTGAGCGATGAAAGGTGCCAATGGTTTTTACCCCGCATATTCGACCGGCCAGACCTGCGTAAAGCTGACTGAATTCGCAATGGGCATGGATGATATCGATATTGGATTGTCTGATCAGCGCTATCAGTTTAAATACCAGTGACCAATTGATGCCTTTCCGACGATTTATAACTACGATGCCAGGGAGTTCAACCCAATCTGCCGGTTGTGAAAAGCAGACTGGAGTTACTGTAATACCACTTTGGCGCAATCCTTCGACCGTATCTGAAAACCTTACTGTGCGGCCGCCTTTTTCAAGGCTCTGAACAACTTCCATTACGTTCATTTTTTATGAATTCCCTCACTGTTCGCGCTATATATAAATGATTTGACAGAAAAAGCTGTTTTATCAACAGCGACAGACTTATCATGCAACATTTGATTTTCCAATATGTCAGTATACAGAATTAAGCGCCCCTAGAAATGAGAAAACCAACATCTGTAGCTCATGTTGTCGCCAGCCTTAAGGTTGGCGGTGCTGAACGTTTTGTAATAGATCTTTGTCGTTCACAGGCAAAAAAAGGGCTGCAACCTATTATTGTTTCCCTGGGGGCTGCTGATGATCTTTTAGTGGCTGAAGCGGCTACCCAGAACATACCCGTGACCATTATAACGGGTAGCAGATCTACCAAGCAGTTAAGGATGTTTCTTACCCTGAAAAAATGCCAGATATTGCATGTCCATTCTCCCCATTCGCTGAAGTTTATGTCCTTCGTATTGCCGTTACTCAGGAAGAAAAAAATTGTCTATACCCGACATGGAGCCGCGCCATTAAAAGCCAATCACTGGGTTCGTTTACATAAGCATGCAGCGCGTTTTATAAACGCTATTGCCTTTGTTTCAAAGGAAGGGGCTGATGCATTTCACTCAACGCATGATTGGCGGAATGTTCCCAGTCTGGTTATAGATAACGGTGTTAGCATTGATCAAATGCGACCGGAGCCCCTTAACTCTGAGATGGGTGTTCTGCGGCTGGGTTCTGTTGGAAGGATGGTTCCCTTAAAAAATCAAATAGGGCTGCTGCATGCCATAGCGCTTTTGGACAAGCAAACAAGATCAGGGATCGAAGTGCATTTTTTTGGCGATGGTGATTGTTTATCAGACCTAAAGGAATACCATTCATCCAACCTCAACGACATCAATGTCGTTTTTCACGGAATGATTAAAGACCGTGATAAAATTTATAACTCTTTCGATGCTTTGGTCGTGACTTCGGAAACAGAAGGGCTGTCGTTAGCTATTATTGAAGCTATGGTTTACCAACGGGCTATTATTGCAACCGATGTTGGTGGCAATCCTCGTCTGGTTGAAAATGATGTAACCGGGTGGCTAATACCCTACAACGACCCAAACGTCCTTAGCGGCTGTATTCGGCGTTTGATGGAAAGTCCTCAACTTCTTGCAAAATTGGCACAGGCCTCCCGTACAAAAGTGTTGGCTGAATTCTCGATTGATGCTGCAGCGATGAAATATGAAGAACTCTACAAACTCTAGGTCTCAAAAATTCTGGAGATTATTTTTTTTAGCTACGTTTGGTTTTGTCGTTGCAATTACCTTACTGCCGTTCTGGCCCGAAACGTCGCTGTTCTCGATTTTGGGGTACGTGCTTCTCTTTGCACCTCGCTGGTGGGTTCTGGCAATTCCTCTTTTCCTTATTCTGGGCTATCGATCTTACTCACGCTGGCAACGATATGCCTTGTTACCGTTATTTGTCCTCTGTATTAATTTTCTTGATGTGCAATGGTTGCCTAGTTATTCAATTGATGAAACCGACACACTTGATATAAAGGTGATGTCCGTTAACGTTGGTAACTCTGGTGACAAGCAAAGTCTTCGGCGACTTATAGAAGAAAACGAACCTTATGTTGTCTTTCTGCAGGAGGCTCGTAAGGCGTCCATGGAGCAGATTTTTGACGATAGCTGGATAACAGATTGCGCGGGTTCTCTCTGTATCGCCAGTAAGTTTGCAATCCAGCGAGTGGACGCCTTGAGTCGAAGGAGCTTAGGAGGTTGGGGGGCATTTGCAACCAAATATAATGCCGATATTTTCGGAGAAAAAGTGCAGCTGATTAATGTTCATCTGGATACACCGAGGGCTGTATTAGAAGGCCTGATTCATATGGATGTGGATATTTCTAACGCCGATGACAATTCCCTGAGTAGGAATGTACAGGCCAGTTTAGTGAGCAGCTGGGTGGAAGACAGGTTGCCAGCGATTATCGCCGGTGATTTCAATATGCCCGATAACGAAAACATCTATCAGCGCTACCTTGGTAAGCTCAACAATGTATTAGACTATTCAGACATAGGGTTGCGCTATACCAAATATACCAAGTGGCACGGTATAAGAATCGACCATATACTATTCAGTGATTACTTCACAGCAAAACGGGCTGATGTGCTTGATGATTTTGGAGGAGATCACCGGCCTGTTCTTGCCGTCCTTGGTCAACCAATATGAGATAGATTGTTTTGAAACAAGCAATTTTTAAATCAGTGACTCTGCTACGAATCGTACTGATATGGACGTTTTCAGCTTTCGTCTTTGGGGGGGTAGGGGCATCAGCTCAGTCTCAGGCGGCTGATACCCCATCAGAGTCATACTCATCTATTCGGATAACGATTCAGGAAGCGGTATTCAGCGGAATTTATCATCTTCTTATCCCACCTAATACTCTGAAGGCCGATTCAAGCGTACAGATAAAGCTTAGTGATATCGATGTTGAGGTTGAGCTGGTGCCAGCTCTTTTGTGGCCAGATTCCTCCCATAGGAGTCAGGACCAGAGCCGTTATATTAGAGTGTTAAGTGTCAGGTTTTTGAAGCCGCCGGTGGTGCCAAAGACTTATACATTGTTTTGGTCAGACGGTGCCGATAGCGGCAACAGAGTATCAAGTCATTCAGTTTGGGCTAACGATCAGGATGGGCCTGTAGGTCTTTTACGGGAAGTTGAGGGCTGGTCCAAAAGCAGTATGCTTCTTCATCCTCTGGATGACAGTGCTGATACTGATCAGTATCTCAGTGCGCAAAAAAAGCATGCGCTATTTGTTACTGATGAACAACTCATGAGAGAAAAGAAGTACCCTCCTCAAAGGGCCAGCCAATGGCTCTATGATCGCCCTCAGGCCCTTTATCAGCTGTATATCATGAGTGGTGAGTCGCAATGGAAAGACCTTGCCGATCGCGATTCCGAACTTTACCTTCAGTATGTTGATACGGATGGCTTTTTTTCCCTGAAAAAAGGAGATGTAAAATATCTGAACAGTCGAGGGATCCTATACCGGTTTATGCTTAATGGAGATCCTGATAGCAAAGCTGCGCTAAAGCGCATGTTTTCTGCCTCGTTAAGGTGGGAGCCTGTTTATGACATGGGGCGTGGCTTTTGGACTGAGCGTAACCAGGCCGCTGCACTAAATACCGCTCTTTCGTATTGGGAGCTGACGAATAGTTCGGAGGCTCTGAAAAGAATTGAACAGATCGTTGATGCAACCTATGCAATGACGTTTCAGCCAGTTTCCAATTGGCCTGTCATCGGCTGTCCTCAGCATGCGTTTAGGGCGCATGAGGGAAAAGGGGACGATTCGGCGGTCTGCTCACCCTGGATGATGGCGCTTCTGGCTGATGGTCTGTGGCGTTATTATCAGTTGACGGGGGATACTAAATCAGCCGATTTGATCAAAAGTTTCGGAGAATTCGTGCTGAATCACGGAGTTTACTTCGGTAAAGGGCATGCGCAGATTACAGGGAAGGTAATACCCCGCTATTTGGCTGCTTTGGACAGCCCTCATCTGGTCGAAGAGAATCAGTGGAGTGACATCCGTCATGGTTGTGATATAGCCGCATTATTGGGTAAATCGGTATATATTAAATCTGAGAGGAATGAGTCAGATGTACTGCTCAGACAGCTGTTTAGCGTATTTGCAGAACGCTGTATCAAGGCAAGTAATAAAGCTAATACCAAGTCCTATTCTGTAATTATGCCGCCACGCAGGTTTGGTTGGCGATATTCCACGTCTAGCGATTTACCCTGGCTTGTTGATATGTTGCTTGAGTAATTGATTTAATGAATTACTCAAAAAAACTATATACTTGAGTTCTATCAGGTTTGATTTTTAGAGAAAATTGAAATATCCGGATTGGTCGCTGTTCTGTTGGCAGTTTTAAGCTAACCGGGAAAGGTTCTGCCTGTAAGAATTCTGTTGAATAAAATGACTGCTTTTGAAGGGGCTGGCAGTGGAGAAAAACACCTCGGTAGTAATACCCTACTATAATAATACAGATTACATCGAAAAGGCCATTCAGTCTGTGCTGGAGCAGACTGTGCCAGCAAGAGAAATTTTGATTGTAAATGATGGATCTACGGCTGAGTCCAGGGCATTCCTGGAGCAGTTTTCCCCAGTGGCGATACTGATTGATCACCCGGAAAATCGCGGAATAGCCCATGCCAGAAACACTGGTGTTGAGCATGCTTCTGGTGACTACGTGGCTTTTCTGGATGCGGATGATATGTGGTGTCCAGAAAAACTGGAGCTACAAGAAACATTAATGAAAAACAATGATTCTTTGTCAGCGTGCCATTGTGGTACGGCAATATTCAAGGACGAGTTTGTTGCGATTGAGCAGTGTATAGATAAACCTATACATTTAACGCTTGAAGATTGCCTAATTGATTCTCATGTCGTTCCATCAAGCTTTTTGATTAAGCGCGAGGCATTTTTGCAGTCGGGTGGCTTTGACCCAGCTGTTCGTGCGGAAGACTATGATTTCTTTTTGACGTTGATTTCAAACGGAAATTCCATTCAGTTTATACCAGGCCCGTTAGTATGGTTTCGGCGAGCGGGGCATGGTAACGAATCGGCCAAGTGGCAGTATATTTTCTTTGGCCGAATGCAGGTATTAAAAAAGCACTGGCGAACAATCAATAGGGCTGGTGGTTACCTGGCTCTTTTGCGCCACTTACAGAGAACCTTCCAGCTATCTCGTTGGCGCTCTCCAAAACCATTGAGCTATCTGTTTGCGTTTTTATCGATAATATTACCGGAAATACCCGAAGGCACAGAACACAAATCATGAAGATATATAAATTTCGAGTTTGCTTTGTTACCGGTTATTTGTTGTCAGTAATCATTTTCCACTGAAACGCTGGTGATAGTTTATTTTCAGCGTGCTTCGAGAACTTAGTCTAAACCGATAAAATTTTAGGTGAGGAATATTATGATTCTGGGATACACAACAGGTGTTTTCGATTTGTTTCACATTGGTCACGTTAACTTATTGCGAAATGCCAAAGCAATGTGTGACAAGTTGGTTGTAGGAGTGACAACCGATGAGCTTGTTAGTTACAAGAACAAAAAGGCAGTTATTTCCTTTGAAGAACGGATGGAAGTTGTAAGAGCCTGTCGTTATGTGGATGCTGTTATTCCTCAAGAGGATATGGACAAATTTGCTCAATGGGAAAAGGTCAAGTTTGATCTTGTCTTTGTAGGAGACGATTGGTTCAAGACAGAAAAGTGGCAAACGATAGATAATAAATTTAAGGAAGTGGGTGTCAGGGTTGTGTACTTTCCCTACTCGAAAGGAACGTCTTCTACATTGATAAACAATGTACTTCTTGATCTTCGCAGCGATAAAAAGTAATTCATAGCCTGGATTTACCTCCGACAAGGATACTTATGTGTGGAATATTAGCCTGTATCGGGTCTGTAAATAATAGCGTTACCTCCGAACAGTTCTCAAAAGCGTTGGCTTTGTTGTCTCATCGCGGACCCGATGATGCTGGCTATGACGAGTTTTGTGGTAACAAGCTTGGCCATACTCGCTTAAGTATTCAGGATTTATCAGATGTTGCGCATCAGCCGATGTATTCCGATAAGCATGATGTGGCGGTTATATTTAATGGTGAAATTTATAACTTCAAAGAAATCCGTCTGGAATTGGAGTCGCTGGGCGTAACCTTTAATACCCAGTCTGATACAGAGGTACTGCTAAAAGCCTATGTGGAATATGGGATAGGTTGCCTTAGCCGGTTTATAGGTATGTTTTCCATTATTCTGGTCGATAGCAGGCCAGGCAGCATGTGCACCTATGTGGTCAGGGATCGATTAGGGATCAAGCCGCTTTACTATTTTCACAAGGATGGCGGGTTTATCTTTTCATCTGAAGTGAAATCAATTCTATCGTTGGCAAAACAAAAGTTTAAACTGAACAAACGTAGTGTTTCTTCCTATTTATCCTTTCGTTATTCGATTCTTGATGAAACTTTTTTTGAAGGTATTGAGTGCCTGAAGCCAGGAACTTATATTCGTATAGATGAGAAGGGCTATAAAGAGCAAGCATACTGGAGTCTGGCTGACCAGGTTGTTGGTAATCCGCAAGATAAAGGGGAACAGTATTATCTTGATCGGCTGGATGAGCTGCTAACATCATCAATAAAGTATCGAATGATATCAGATGTGCCTTTCGGCGCATATCTGTCTGGAGGTGTTGATTCAAGCCTGGTGACAGCCTTGATGTCTTCGGAATCTGATGAACCAATCAAGACCTATACCATTGGCTTCAATGAGAGTGGCTACAACGAGTTTGAATATGCCGATATTGTTGCCCGGCAATATCAAACCAAACACAAGCAAATTGTTCTTAACAGCGATGGCTATTTTGACACCCTGAGCACGCTGATTAAGTACAAGGATGCTCCTTTATCTGTTCCAAACGAAGTGCCTCTTTATCTGATGAGTAAAGAACTAAAAAAAGATATTACCGTGGTACTTTCCGGAGAGGGGGCTGACGAAATTTTCGGAGGTTATGGGCGAATATTTCGTTCGGCAGATGACTACAGAAATCAAAAAGCTCTTCATTCTGACGAGCAAACGGCTGAAAAATATAATAAAAAATACAATGGGCAACTGTTTGAAAAGGAGGTTGATCACTTCTTTTATAACTACAGCTATACCAAGCCAGAAGTAAAATCTCAGTTGTTGTCCAAGAACTTTGACTGGCAATCAATAGACGCGCAACTTATCCAAAGATTTGCAGATAGTTTTGATGAAATCAATTCGGAAGACTATCTTACTAAGATGATGTACACCTTCGAAACGATCCATCTACAGGGTTTGTTGTATCGCGTTGATACCACCACAATGGCTGCCTCCGTAGAAGCGAGGGTGCCATTTGTTGATCATCGATTAGTTGAGTTTGCGTTCAGTATTCCGAATAAGTACAAGCTTAAGTGGAATGCTGAGTTAGATGAAGAGCTTGCAAAAGCAAAAATTTCAGATGATGTTTCTGAACTTCATGATACACCGAAGTACATACTTAAGAAGGTTTCAGAAAAATATCTACCTGACCAAGTACTGTACAGAAAGAAGATGGGTTTTCCTGTTCCTCTGGACAAGTGGTTGGGAGGTAGTTTTGCCGATACCGCCAGAAAAGTTTTGTCAGATAACGAGAATGCAGCAGCGGAAGTTATTGATGTTGAGTTTGTTTTAACGCTGCTGGAAGACCCCAATCTGTCTAATGATCATGCCTTGGCGATGAAAATCTGGATGGTGCTGAACTTGTTTTTGTTTTGTAGCCAGTATAAAACTCAGCTTATACGTTAGGTTTTTCAGTTCCTGGCGAGGTAATGTATGCGCTTATCAAGCCTCACAGATAAGAAAGACAATAATTTTAGCTTAGTACTTGCTGTATTAGTTTAATTTTGATGGCTTTATTCATAATTCAGAAAGATTATTATATAAGGCATCAGAGAAGGGAGTGCTACCTTGTGATACGGGAGCATGAAACAGATTTTTTAGTTTTTCGTATTTGTTAATGTAATCGCTAGAAGGGCCGTTTTCTTTTAATTCCACTAGCTGTGATATCAGAGCTGGCCAGGATAGGGCATAAGGCTCCAGGGTCACTTCTTTATAGGGATAATACAGGTCTCGTTCTTTCTCTAAATAGTCTTTGAGATCAAAGGGAGCGAACAGTATTGGTTTCCCAGATAGCAGGAAGTCAAAGTATGCTCCAGAGTAATCAGTAATCATGCAGTCGTATTCAGTAATCGTGTCGAATATGTCACCACTGTAATCGAAAACAATGGTGTCAGAGTTCTTTATCATATTTGCAAGCTTTTCTGGAGGAGTGTTTACCGGGTGCATCCGCAGCACCAGTTTAATATTATGATCGGCTAAGGTTTTTTCAAAAAGTTGGAAATCAAAGTTGTATGCTGTAAACAGGTCACAGGCGCTGCCCATTCCGCCTCGGAAGGTTGGCATATATATGCACTTATAGGGTTGTGTGGTCGTGGCCTGCATATCCGTTGAAAAAAAAACATCATTCCGTGGAAAGCCTGTCACTAGAGTTCTTGACTGGTCGACTCTAAATGCCTTTGAAAGTGTTGCCTGCGTCTCGATGCTGGTTGCAAGTAAATAGTCATTTCTACGCTTGTTATATGGTGATAAAAAATCGATGGCGAGGCCTTTCATATTCTTTTTTTTCGCATGATCGCCAAAAACATCGTACATTATTTTTTTCAGTGGCAGGCCATGCCATAAATTTACAACCTTAGTTTTTGGACCAATACAGGGAGCATGAAGGTCATCCTGTAGTGCTTGACATACGAAGGCGTAATTCGAACGCAGTTGAAACCAGATACCGGGAGCACTCAGTGCATAGTAAGACTCGTAACCCTGTGTTCTGACGGCCTTAACAATATTTTTGTCTTTACTGATCCATATTGCTCGTTGAGTCTTCTTAGAATTACTTACATATTCGAAAAAGGCTTTCGAGTTATCACTATAACGCTCTCCAAACCAGGCTCCAAATACCCAAACCTGAGGGTGCTTGGGAAGAAGTATTGCTACTCCGTAAATGAAAAAATCGGTGATCAAGCTGATTATTAATCGCAACTTATCCATTTGTATGTGATCCGTTCAAGATTTAAGCAAAGTTTATAGCGTTAGCGTTTAACCTCGTTGAGTGACGACAATGATCAGATTATCTAAGACTTTTAATCTCAAGTATTGCCTTTTTATCGGCCATGAAGAGCAGTCCTATGAAGGTAATCCCTCCAATAAGTATCTGAAGAAGCAGGTTTTCTACGTTGACTTCGTCAAAAACCGCTTTAGTAGCAAACACAACTGCCAGCATTGCTGTCCCAACGAGCAAGGGTGAAGTGAATACTGCAACGAATTCTTTCAACTTTATCTGCAAGGAGTGAATGTTTCTCCAGGCATTGATTAAATAAACGACGGGGAACCCAAAACACCAAGCAAGAGCGAGTCCTACGGCCCCATATTGGACTCCTATCAAAATGGCAACAAACATTACACTAATCATAATTGATGTATTTATTAATAGGTGACGTACCTTCTTTTGACTCTTGAGAGCAGGGTTAAACAATTCATCACTGAATCTAAGAGGCATTATGATTAGAATTAGTGTGGTTGGTATTATCGCAGAAATCCACTTTTCTCCAAGAATGATGGGAATTATCAAATCGACGACGGAGGCTAACCCCCAGAAGATAGGAATGGTGATCAATAGACTCAGGCGTTGGGCTTTAAGTACATAGTGCGCAATCTGGGTCGGCTTATCTTGAATCTTCGAGAATGCAGGGAATGCGACCTGTTTGATGAGAGGGAGTATTTTCTTCTGTGGCATTAAGGCGAACTGTAACCCAATTGCAAAAAGGCCGATTTCTTCGGCAGTCAGTTGAGAGCCCGCGATAGCAATATCCATATGCAAGAAGACGTACATCAGCATTGATAAAGCGCCAAGAGCCCCGCCGAATTTAATCAACTCGACACTTTTTGCCAACTTGAATGAAGGTCTGCAAGGTATGGGTTGGACATAAAGCGTAGCAAGGGTGGCTAACGTAATCGATATAATCTCACCGTATATTAACGACCAAAACCCAAGCCCGTACATCGCCATAGCCAGTGTTGAGATGGCGGCAACAATATTGGCAACAGCAGCGATCAGGGATACGGCTTTAAAGCGCATTTTTTTCGCCAGAAGAGCCGCTGGAATGGTGTTAAAAGCTAATATCAAAAAGCACCAGGCATTAACTCGGAGGATATCTGCTACCTGATCAGATTCGTAATAGGCAGCAACAAGATCAGCGGTTAAATACTGTAATGCAAAAATTGAAAAATGCGTTATTAGTATGGTACCAAATAGGCTGCTTAACGTGCTGTTATCTAAAGACTTTGATTGAATGATAGCGGGACCAAACAGCTGGGAAACAATTAGAGTCAAAAAGCCAAAATAGATGTCGGCCATTGAAACCAAGCCGTAGTCTTCCGGGGTCAATAGACGAATGACCCAGAATGTAATGACCCACCGGACTAACTGAGTGAGAATTTTTCCCAGCGTAACCCATTTCAAGGAGTGCAGGACTTGGTGCTTGAGACTGGCTTCTTCTGTCATAGTTCAACAACTCAAAATTGCGATTTTAAAGACTATAGGCCTTGGGGTTATCCTGGATTCCTCAGTTGGCGAGCTTTCGTTTGTTCTTTTGTAAATAATGCAGTAAGAAATCTGGTGTCCAGTTGTAAAAGAGGCATCTCAATAATATTGGCAGTGAAGATTGTTCTTTATAAGCTCGTTGGTAAGTTTTTGCAGCTAAACTGAAATCCCCTGTGTAAATGTATGACTGAGCATACCTGATATGGAGTTGATTCTTTATCAATCTCCAATTGGGTTGGCGGCCCTCTTTTTCTGCTAAGGGGGCTATTTTATCCAGGCACACGATTTCCGCATCATGCATTTTTTGGTCGTTTAACGAATAGTTATCACCATGGAAAATGTGCGTGCATAAATATTCCTCCACGAGGTCTACTTGGCAATGCAAAGCCAGTTTTAACCATAAGTGCCAATCGTCAACGCCCATCAGGTTCCGGTCGTCATCAAATCCGCAGACCTCTTTCAGTACTGACTTACGTGCTATGGCGGAACAACAGGTGATCATGTTTTGCTGGATGAGTCGGTCAAATACCTCACCTCGGAACTTTCTTTTGAAGCTTGGCTTGGAAACTTTGTTTAGATTGGTGAATTCGATAAGAGCACCACAATAAACCAACCCCACGTCAGGGTTTTCAAATAAGGGTAGCTGCTTTTCCAATTTGTCAGGATGCCAAAGGTCATCCTGATCACAAAATGCGATGAATTCACCCTCAGCGTGCTGAATTCCAAAATTTCTGGCACAGGCTACACCACCATTTTCTTTATGATGAGTTTTTACCCGTTCATCTTTTTCCTTGAAGGAGTCAATTAAATCAGCGGAAGTGTCCGAAGAGCCGTCATTGACCAGTATCAGTTCAAAGTCAGTAAAGCTCTGATCAAGAATGGTTGTGATGGTTTTTGCGAGATACTCTGCACCGTTATAGACGGGCACAACGACCGATACCGTGGGGCTTGACACTGTTACTCCTTGTTTTTACCAGATCAACCTTGACGGGGACCTTTGCGGGAAGTCTATTATGATTGTTTAGTACCAGTTATGGCTAGTCAGATTATTATAAAAATGTTCACAGCAAGACGACTACCGGGTTTTAATTCGTTGATTGGTTCGAAAGTTTTTCACTGGAACGCTTGAATTCATTGAACAAGGTTAATGGTGGTAGCTGGGCATTTATTGAGTGATAGTTGTGAGGGGATATTCTCTACTGTGTGTCTGCGGGCCGATTCATGCTATCTTCACAGCGCTAATTCTATGAATTGTTTAAAATATATCTTAAGTTATCAATATGATTGCATACTCTTCTGTGCTTAGACGGGCTTTGATGCCCCTGTATGAGGCTATAAAAGGTAAACAGCTGCTTCATTATCTTTCCCAGTATGAAGGGCATCTTCAGTGGACCCCTGAGCAATTGGAGTCGTATCAGTGGGAGCAGTTGCAAAAACTGCTGGAACACAGTTTCAGTTCTACTGCTTATTATCAACGGGTCTGGACTGAGTTGGGGATCAGGGATGCCCGTGATATTGCATCCATGGATGACTTTCGCAGATTACCGTTATTGACTAAAGATGATGTTAATAAGCACTATTCTGATCTCCTATCGTCTCGATTCAGTGGCAATATCCGCAAATCTACAGGTGGATCTACCGGCGTACCTTTTAGCTTTGAGCTGAATGTTGACAGTAACACCCGCCGTGAGGCTGTAATGTGGAGAGGTTACGGTTGGTTGGGAGCGGGTCTGGGGACCAAAACACTTTACCTGTGGGGGGCTGATGTAGGAGAGGTTAACCGGGCTAAGGCGTTAAAAACGAATCTGTATCATCGTTTTTACAATCGTAAAATGCTGAATTCCTTTGCTATGACCCAGAGCAACATGGGTAGCTATGTTGATCAGATTAACCAGTTCAGGCCAGAGGCTATTGTCTCTTATGTGAATCCGCTGTATGAGCTGGCACGCTATATAAATGAAGAAGGGTTGTCTGTTACTGCACCGGGTACCATTCTAACCGGGGCTGAGCCGTTGCACGATTTCCAGCGTTCTGAAATTGAGCAGGCATTTAATTGCCAAGTATTTGATACCTATGGCTGTCGCGAATTCATGTTGGTTGCGGCTGAGTGCAGGGAATTTGGGAAGCTGCATATTAATAGTGATCATTTGGTTGTTGAAACGCTTAATAATGAAGGGGCTGCTGTTGTCGGTGAAAGTGGAGATTTGGTTGTAACTGATCTTTTTAACTATGGTATGCCTTTGATCAGGTACCAGAACGGTGACAATGCCACCTTAGTCGACAAGCCCTGTTGTTGCGAAAATCCGTTGCCGATCATGGAGAGTATTGATGGCCGTAAGCTGGATGTAATCAAAACACCCTCTGGAGGAATGATACCTGGCGAGCTGTTCCCTCATCTTTTTAAGGAGTTTTCGGGAATCAGAAAGTTTCAGGTCCAGCAACTAAAGCTAACAGAATTAAAGATCAAGATTGTAGTCGGTCAGGATTATGATCAAGACGATCAACGAAAAATAGAACAAGAGATAAATAAATACAGCCTCGGTGAGTTGGCGTTGAAATTTGAGTTGGTTGATGAAATACCTTTAACAGCCAGTGGTAAACACAGAGTAACAGTTTGTGAGGTCTGATAGACATTTATGCGTGGTAAAAGTGCTAATCTGGAACAGACTGGTATTGATCGAAACATTGAGAGCAGTGAAAGGGTGACTTCTGAGGTGTCAAAAGAGCCTCAAGAGAAGGAATCCCTGGTCATTTTAACAAACTTATTTCCTTTGCCCTGGGAACCGAACAGAGCCACATTTAATCGCCAGCAGTTTCAGTTATTGGAAGACAGCTACGACCTGGCTATTTTAATTCCAGTGGCATTTGCTGATTGGTTTAAGCACCGAAAGGAAATTCGGCAAACAGCATCCAGGCGCTATATTCCTTATTGGTATATTCCAAAAACAGGCCGACGCTTTTACAGTCTGTTTATGTTTCTGTCTGTTCTGATGCATTCAGGAGGATGGCTTTTTCGGCGTAAGCCCAAGGTGATTTTATCTAGCTGGGCGTATCCTGAAGGGGTAGCTGGGGCATGGCTAAGTCGACTTCTAGGCGCGCGGTTCTATCTGAAAGTGCATGGTTCAGACATTAATCTGCATGGTCAAATTCCTTCACGTGCCCGGCAAATAGTAGCGGCCGCCAAGCATGCATCAGGTGTTGTCACCGTTTCAAAGGCACTGGCAAAGCAGCTCTGCGGAATGGGGGTTGACGAACAAAAAGTACAGACAATTTATAATGGCGTAGATCATGATAAATTTGGACTGGAGGTAAACTCAAGTGAAGAGGATCCCCCTTATATACTGTTTGTCGGTAACCTGAAGAAAGAAAAGGGTGTTGTGGAGCTGCTTGAAGGGTTTGCCGGGATTGCAGAACAGTATCCCGCATTACGCTTGGTTTATGCGGGTGAAGGAGTGATGGCGAGTGAGTTGCTTCAAGGGGCGAAAGAGAAAAGTCTTGGGGACCGTGTCGAGTTACTGGGAACAGTCGATCATAGCCAGCTTCCAGCCTTGATGGCGAAAGCCAAAGCGGTGGCATTGCCTAGTTACAATGAAGGGGTGCCCAATGTTGTCCTTGAAGCGATGGCTTGTGGTATTCCGGTGCTTGCTACGAAAGTAGGTGGGATACCTGAGGTCATGGTTGAGGGGGTGACCGGTGTGCTTGTCAGGGAGCGGGATGCCGTAGAAGTAGAAAGAGGGTTATCAGAGCTACTGGATCAGGCCTGGGATCGTCAAAAGATTTGTGCTAATGCGTCCCGGTTTTCCTGGTCGGTTAATAGAGAACAGTTGCTCGCCTTGCTCAGACGGTAGTTTTTATTCAGTACAGGGCTGCATTTGCAGAGCTTGTGTTTGCGGGGGCGGGCGCAATCGATGCACATTCAGGTAACCAGCGATTAAAGCCAGTATGTTTTTAGAGGGCTATTGGTCATAAGGTTTCTATGTTGACGTTTTTCGACAGTTGGCCAGCAGGTTTTCGTCGGATCATAGTCTGAAATATCAATTTTTCTGCCCTTGGGGATTTTCCTATCAATATCAGGTTGATAAGATGTACCAGCTGCTGCATACGGCTAGCAAGTTGACATGTATTTGAGTCCACATTAATTGCGGCCAGACGGAACCAGCACTGTGATATTCAACAAAATCAAGTTTTTTCTTCTCAATCAGGTACTGCCTGATCGCATGCTGTTGGTCAAAGGCAGATCTTCAAGTCGAAGTATCTATCTGACTTTTGATGATGGTCCTTGTCCTGGTATTACTCCTCTCTTGTTGGAGACCTTGCAAAAGCATGATGTAAAAGGGACCTTTTTCGTTATCGGTAAGAATGCTGAACGTAATCCTGACATCCTGCTGGATATCTGCAATAACGGACACTCTATCGGTAATCATTCATACAATCATCACCGATTCTCTTTGCAAACGCTGGAAGAGCAAAAGCAAGAATTACAGAAAACTAATGAAATAGTTAAATCAATCACCGGTGCGTCCTGTAACATCTTTCGCGCACCTCAAGGGCGGTGGAATTTGAGATTGTTATGGTCTAATGCACTATCGAAAATCACCTCTGCTCACTGGAGTCTGGATTCATTAGATTATTTGAAAGAACCTGCTACTCTCATTGTTCAGCGTTTGCGTGAGAAGCCTGTGAAAAATGGTGATATTCTGCTGTTTCATGATGACAATAAGGTCTGTATTGAGGTGTTGGATGTGCTTATACCGGTATGGAAGTCTGAGGGCTTTGAGTTTAAGGTGCTGTAAATACATATTATGAATATCTTATTCCATCACAGGACCAGGGGTCGCGGTGCCGAAGGCGTTCATATTCGTGGTGTCGTTAAAGGACTACGAGAACTTGGGCATAGAGTTTCAATTCTTTCGCTTCCAGGAGCAGATCCTGAAGAGGAAACGGGCGAACGTGCGGTTAATGCCGATAAGAAAAAGGCTGAAACAGACAGCGCTTCAGGTAAAAGCTCGACCAGCACTGTTCGCTGGCTGACAGATTTAACCAGGCACGTCCCTGAGTTTGCGTTCGAGTTATTTGAGCTGGCATACAATCTGGTGGCCTGGTTTCGGATCCGAAAGGCGGTCGCATCAACTGATACCACATTGATATATGAGCGCTACTCTCTGTTTATGTTTATCACGGTTTGGTGGGGCAAGCGAAAAGGCATCCCTGTCATTCTTGAGGTGAATGACTCAGCTTTAGTGCATCGAGTCAGGCCGCTGTCATTTAGAGCTATTGCTATTCGTATAGAGCGATGGATCTTCACAAACGCCACGGGTCTTGTTTTTATCTCAACACACTTTCGAGAAGTCGCCCAGCAAGGGCACGGGACAATAGCCCCCTGTGTCGTCTCACCGAATGCTGCCGATCTGGACAAATTTGTTATAGACGAGCAGGCAGCAAAAGCGCTGCGAGTTCAGTTGGGTATCGATGATAAAGTTGTACTGGGATATGTTGGTGCTTTTGTGCACTGGCATGGAATTGATTGGTTTGTTGATTTAATTGCTGACCGTCTTAAAGAGTACCCGAATCTGGTGTTATTACTTGTTGGCGATGGAGTTTGTTTTAATTCTATTCGCGAGCGAGTTGCCGAGGCTGGTGCTGAATCTCAGATAATTCTGCCGGGTCGAGTTGAGCACTCAGAGGTAGCGACCTATCTGTCTGCGATGGATTTTGGAATCTTGCCTGACTCTAACGATTATGGCTCACCTATGAAGTTGTTTGAATTTATGGCCATGGCAAAAGGTATGGTTGTTCCCGATTTTTCACCTATCAGTGAGGTCGTTAAAGACAATTGTACCAGCTGGCTTTTTAAGGCGAATGATCGTGAAGGCTGTGTGGAGCGAGTGTTACAACTGGTTGGCGATTCTTCACAGCAAATCGAAGTGGGCAATAATGCGCGGGCTTATATCGAAAGAGAACGGCAATGGCGTCATAATGCCGAACAAATTTTGACGATGGTGCCGAATGAGACTTCTTAAATCGGATTTACGACGGAAAAGACAGATATTTGCTGAAGATGGAGCTGAGGTCAGCGCCTTTAGAATATTTCTTTCTGATGGTACTTCTGCAAATGTATTGTACAGGCTGATGCGCTGGGCATCTCTGAAAGGACTTTTTCCCCTTGCTTATCTGTTCCAGTATCTCAATAAAGTACTGAATGGCTGTGTTATTGGCACGGGAGCCCAGTTTGAAGAAGGGTTTGTCATAATGCACCCGGTTGGGATTGTTATAAATTCCAAAGTGAAGGGAGGGGAAAATATTACCCTGGAAAGTGGTGTTGTTATCGGTGACGAAAAAGGAAAGTCTCCATGTTTATCCAATAATATTTTTGTTGGCGCCGGAGCCAAAATACTTGGGGCGCTGGTCGTCGAGGATGGAGTAAAAGTCGGTGCAAATGCTGTGCTGACAAAAAATGCTCCTGCTGGTTCTACAATGCTGGGCATTCCGGCCAAAGTCTATGTCAGGGATGAGGGCAATGCTAATCAAATACCTGCTGATAATGCAGGCGGTCAACCCAAGGAATATAAATCTGGAGTCGTGATTTAGATGGAGCTGTTATTCTGGTTAGCTGTTGGCCTGATACTGTATACCTATTTTATATACCCTATCCTGTTATTTGTCTTTAGTGGTTTGAATCAGGCCCTGAGTGACACTCGGTATCTATGGCGTCGACACCAACGAAGATCTATTCGTTTGGAGGAATTGCCTGCAGTATCAGTTGTTATAGCTGCCTACAATGAAGAAAGTTGTATTGAACAGAGGATTTTAAATCTATTGGCCTTGGATTATCCCAAGGATAAGTTGACTATTTATGTGGGCTCTGACGGAAGTAGTGATAGAACAGCTGATATTCTTAGGAGTCTCGAAATTAGTGCCCTGAACGCCCAGATATTTGAAGTCAACCGTGGCAAGATGAGTGTCTTAAACGACCTGATGGCATTGGTTGAGGATGATATTGTTATTTTGTCTGATGCTAATACCCACTTCGAGAAAGATGCTGTCAGCAATCTTGTTCGTCATTTTGAGAGCCCGGATGTTGGCGCAGTCTGTGGTGAGCTGCACCTGGTGGACCCGGCTTCAGGAGAAAACAAAGACAGTATCTACTGGCGTTATGAGCAGGTGTTGAAATTTCATGAATCCCGTTTGGGGGCGTTATTGGGAGCCAATGGAGCGATTTATGCGATCCGTAAGTCGTTGTTCCAGCCCCTGCCAGCGAATACCATTGTTGATGATTACCAAATAGTGATGAATGTCGCGCGGCAAAACTATCGTACTTTGTATGATCCTGAAGCTGTAGCTATTGAAGAGGTCGCTCCTGATCTTTCCTCTGAGGAAGGGAGAAGGGTGCGGATAGGTCTTGGCAATTACCAGGCATTGTTCTCCATGCACTGGGCGTTGAATCCCTTGCTTGGTTGGAGATTTTTTACTTATATCAGTCACAAAGTATGCCGCTGGTTCGTTCCCCATTTAATGATAGTCGCGCTATTGGTCAATATGGTGTTAATTACTGATCCCTTATACCTTGTTCTTTTTTTGACTCAGGTTGCTTTTTATATCCTGGCCTTTCGAGGGATCAGGGCTAATAAGGAAAATAAGCCGGTGGCTACTCCGATTGCATTAATGTCTTTTTTCGTATCTATGAATTTTGCACTTCTGTGCGGGTTCTATCGATATTTTGGCTCCAACGTTCAAGGTTCATGGCAAAGGACAACCCGATAATGTATTCCCTTATTTTCACTCTAATTGTCATTGCATTAGTAGCATTGTTCTTCGTCATTCTGAAAAAGAAGAATATGCTGGAATGGCTCCCTCAGTATATTGCTCAGCGATTGACTAAAAAGCCTGAACCAGAAGGTCCTGTCCACATTATTTTTTGCTTTGTTGATCATTATGAGCCGCAGTGGGGGCGGGTGACAGATATCGAAGTTGAGCGCGCGAGGGTTGATAGATGGTGTGAAGACTATCCCAAACTGGCTGCTAAGCACACTGATTCGGATGGTGTTCATCCCCAGCATACTTTTTTTTATCCTGAAGAAGAGTATCGTAAGGAGCATTTGGATAAGCTGGCGAAGCTGTGTGCTGATGGTTATGGTGAAATTGAGGTTCACTTGCATCACCATGATGATACGTCAGAGAACCTTCGGGCGACACTGACTCGATTCTGCAATACCTTACACGAAACTCATGGGGCCTTAAGCCGATATCCTGACACAGGAGAATTAGCTTACGGCTTTATTCATGGGAACTGGACGTTGGATAACTCGGGTCCGGATGGAAAGCTGTGTGGTGTTAATGATGAACTGATCATCCTGAAAGATACGGGATGCTATGCCGATTTCACCTACCCGTCGGCACCCCATCCAACCCAGCCTAAGACTATCAATAGTATTTACTACGCTAAGGATGATGCTGATCGACCGAAGTCCCATAACACCGGCCGCCAGTCCAGAGTAGGGAGTGCCCCCTGGGGTGATATATTGATGGTTAATGGACCACTGATGCTTAACTGGAAAAAACTGAAGAAAGGTATTTTTCCTCAAATTGAGAACTCAGATATTAGAATGGTCATGGAACCGACAAAGGACAGGGTTGATCTCTGGGTCAAAGCCGATATTCATGTTCAGGGCCGACCTGAGTGGAAATTCATCAAGCTTCATACTCATGGTACCCAGGAACGGGATATGGATACACTTTTAGGTCAACCCGTTGATGAAATGTTCAGTTATTTGGAAAGTGCGTACAACGATGGAGAGAAGTACATGCTGCACTACGTGAATACAAGGGAAGTGTTCAATATTATCAGAGCTGCAGAAGAAGGGAGATCAGGGAATCCTAATGAATATAGGGATTACGTGCTACCAAAACCTAGCTTTATCGTAAACTCCTAATGAGAATTTCTGCCGTTAAGCGGTACTTACTAAAAGGCTCGGGCTTGAGTCCATTGTTTTGGCGTAAGCGGACCAAAGGACTTTATTGCTTTAACTTTCATCGTATTGGCGATTGGCGCCAGACTGAGTTTGATCCCTGTGTTTATTCTTGCACCGGGGAAGACCTGGCGAAGTATGTTGAGTTTATCAAGTGTAACTTTCGGGTGATTTCTTTAGATGATCTAAAGGAAATATTAGCTAAAGATCTGCCGATAGTTGAGCCTTTAGCCCTACTGACGTTTGATGATGGTTATCGTGATAATTACGAAGTAGCCTATCCCGTTTTGAAAAAAGCATCGGTGCCGGCCACTTTTTTTATTACTACAAGTTTAGTTGAATCTCACGTTGTTCCCTGGTGGGACGAGATTGCCTGGCATGTTAAGCAATGCGCAGGTCTTGATATTAAGCTAAGCAGCTGGGATAGCTCCATCCAAATCTCGCCAGGAATTGCTGAAGGCACCTTTTCCAGCAAAGGGCAGATAAGAGCAGTTTTGCAAAAGGTGAAAGCGGGGCAGGCTTCTGTTGATAGCCAGCTGGATGAATTGCGGGCGCTAACCGGGAAGTCGATAAAGGAAGAGGGTGGGGAGTCCATGTTTATGAGTTGGTCCCAGATAAGGGCCATGGTAGATACGGGAATGACTGTTGGTGCCCATTCGCATTCTCATCAGGTTTTTACCGGCCTGAGCGAAGATGAGCTTAAATTTGAGCTTTCTCATTCCAAGCAGCTGTTGGAATCGAATCTTGATATGGAAATATCAGCACTTTCTTATCCTGTCGGGGCTGTTTCGACCTACAGTTCAAGTATGTTTGCGGAAATAGAACAACAAGGCTATCAGCTGGCGTTCTCATTTAATGCTCATACTAATATCAATCTACAGAAGAACCGCTTTCAGCTGGGCAGGATACCTGTGGACTCAGCGTTTGATCAGCGAGCATTTATGGAAAGCTGCTTATTGGCAAGTAAGCTATAGTTTGACGTACTTTGACGTTCTGGACATTAAAAATATGTAATGTTAAATATCAAAGGTGCGTGAAGATCAAATATTCCTCAAAGTCCCAGTAGTCTCCCTACCTTATAGAGGGTTGCGCCTTTGATTCCGCCTATTTTTGCACCACTTTCGCTGAGCGACTTGGCGAGGAATCGCCTGGTACTGTTTAGTCGTCCGACTCTGATAAAAATGTCTGAATGTTTAAAGACCAGCTTTATATGACATCTTAGTGTTCGGTAGCCGAAAGAGGATATATTTCCGTGATCTGATCGCCTTACCCTGATAAGAGGCTCGGGTACAAAGCCAAGCAAATAATCATTTTTTGTCAGCAGTATACTAAAATCATAATCTGATGAGTTGGTAAAGCTGGTATCAAAGAAGCCTAATTCTTCTATAACTGATTTTTTAATAAGCAGGCTTGGTGGAGTCATATGACTTCCCTGCAATAAATCTGTTACTTTGAGGGGAGAGGGTTTGTTGCAGTAGGTATTCAGTGTGCCAGTTTTGTCGAATGTTAACACGCCTGTATGACAACCTATCCACTCAGGGTGGCTGTTAAGGGCCTCGATCTGAAGCTCTAGTTTATTCGGTTCCCAAATATCGTCAGCATCCTGAAATGCAATCCAGGGATATTTGGCATAACCGAGGGCAATATTTCTGGCCGAAGCAACCCCCTGTCCTTTGTCAAGATGTATTATTTCTGCAACAGACTTATATTGTTCAAGATATTGAATAGAGCGGGGGTGAGAACCGTCATTTACGATAATTATCTGTTTAGCACGGCAGGTTTGATTAAGAATTGAGTTTATACACTCGTCAAAAAAATCGTCGGCATTGTAATAAGGAATAACTACAGAAATTTCATAGTTATTGAGCTTATCGTCAGTCATGCTAACTCCCTAAAATCAGCAGGGACTACATGAGGGAATGCTTTGAATTCCCTCAAATATTTCCTCAGTGTTGTGCTTTATAAACGGTAGTTACTCTTTTTTTGTAATCGGTCGGGCAGCAGGGCGAACTGGCGCTGATTTGTCACCGAGCGCTGCATTTAGTTTACGATTGAATTTTTTGTCAATCACCTTCAGCATCTGTATTTTCTCTTCCAGCGATTCATTGAAATAGCTGTTGAGGAGGTCTATCTTTTCCTGCAATGGCTCTAAATCGGGCAGTGCTAGTGAAGCCGCCGGTATCGTTGCCTGAGGAGAAAGGGATGCTGCTGGATGGCCTGACTGAGGGACGACCGGCATACGTAGGGTTGTATCTGGTCCCATCTCTTCCGCCAGCTCTTCCGCAACCATATCAACGACTTCCCGAGTGACGGTTGAGGTCTCTTCAAGAAAACAAAACAACAGCAGGCGGTCACAGAATATATTTATCCGACGGGGAATACCCCCGGTATTTGCGTGTATAGCATCAAAGGCCAGGTCTGAGAATTTCGGATTTTGTGCCCAGCCAGCTACTGATAACCTCCAGAGGATATACTCCCTGACTTCCTTTTCTCCAAGTGCTTTAAGGTGACAGGAGGCAATAATACGTTGCCGGAACTGTTCCATGCTGGGGTCTTGAATAATTGCTCTTAATTCAGGTTGTCCCAACAAAAAGCTTTGCAGCAAGGGGGCGTCGGTAAGCTGAAAGTTTGATAGCATTCGCAACTCTTCGATAGAAGCAGCCGGCAGATTCTGAGCTTCATCAACAACCAGCAGTACTCTTTTTTTGGCTTGATGCGCAGACCTTAGAAATCCTTCAAATTGCTGGAGCAGGATTGCCTTGGGCTTGTTTTCAGCAGGGAGCCCAAATGAAGCACAAATCATTCTGAGCAGGTCGTCTGATTCCAGTTTGGTTGTAACAAGCTGCGCTGCTATAACGTTGTCACGGTTAACGGTTTTAAGCAGGTTCCGCATTAGTGTCGTTTTACCGGTACCTACCTCTCCGGTCACTACGATAAAGCCTTCTCCCTGCCCAAGACCGTACTGGAGATAGGAGAGGGCACGTTTATGTCCTTTACTTGAGAAGAAAAAATCAGGGTCAGGGCTAAGCTGAAATGGCTTGGCTATGAGGCCGAAATAGGACTCGTACATTCTTTGTTATCCAAATACTAGAAATTGCGGATCAAGCCGATACCAACACTTTGTTCAGAAAACTCACGACTCGAATCATCTGAGGAGCGGTCGCTGGCATTCAAGGCGATATTGACAGTTGTTTTGGAACCGAGAGCTTTACTAAGGTTCAATGATAATCCGTTAACTGTGTCTTTGGCTAATCCATCTGGTTCCAATTCGGACCAATTGTAGCTGACTGAAGCGCGAGATCTTGAATTTAGCTGGATTGCCCAACTAAGATTTATGCCGATGTCTTGCTCTGCAGGCGCGCTTCCGGTCTGAAACTCTCTATCGGTGCTGAAAAAACCAAGGCTGTAAGTACTTTTCCCTTTAGAAACAACGACATTAGCGGTCAATTTTTTCTGAATAAAGCGATCATTGATAAGTGATGTGGTCGGCACATTAACGGCGAATGCCAGCTGGTCTTCAGTTAATATCGGATTATTCTCCCGAACCAGCGTACAGTTGCTGCCATCTGAGTTACAGATAAGAGATCCCACCTGGATGTTGCTGAGCAGAGATTGGCGGACGCTGGTGATGCCTTCGGTGTAATTAACAGTCCAGGTGCTATGGCGCTTTCGGTGGAAGAAGCTGAGACCGTAGTCATTGGCGGACTGTAGTTTGCTGTTATATGATGCGCTGAGGTTGGTTCGTGGGCTCGGTGCCCAGTCTACGGAAAGCCCCCAAAAGTCGCCTGCGCTTGCTGTTGAGTCGGTTGGATCGTCCAGGTGGTTGTCAACGTATCCATAGGTGAGTGTTGTATCCAATTGCGCGCTATGGCGATAACCTACAGAAATATCAATGTTCTCACTTTCGTTGTCAGATGTCTGATCAAGATCTGAGCGCTGAGAATCCAGGTTAATTCCCCAGTGAATTTTTTGAGAACTCGAGTGAGTTTCTGTGAAGACTTTAAAGTCCAGTCCGCTTGTATCCGAGGTCGCCGTACTGCCGCTTGTTGCCGGCTCGTCAAAATTAACCTCACTATAGGTTAGTCTGACACCCGCTGTCATATCTTCGGAAATGCGATGTTGCCAGTAAGGGCTTAATTCAAATGTCGTGGTGTCGGTATAGCTGCCGGAGCTGTTAACGCTGCCTCCATTGGAGGCATTTCTGTTAGATGTGAGTTGCTGCGACGCAGAAGCCCTCACATCAAGAAACAGGTGATCGTCAATGAGTTCAGAATTTGCAGCGGCATTGAGCAAATGATTGGTAGCATCGTCACCCTGGCTGGAAGAGTAGTCAACATACTGCAGGTTGTAGCTGACATTTACATCCAGGTGACTCCCTTGCTTGGTCAGTGTAAATCCTGGTAACACCTGAGTAATGAAGCTGCTTTCTTCATCTGTAGCTGTCAGATCAAGGTTGCTTGTGTAATCTTCTTTCAGCTCCAGTGAAGGAGTGAACTTCCAGTCATCACCGTTGGCAAACGGAGCGACTGTGATGAGCATTGTAGCGGTAGCTATTGGTCGTAGGGCTAGCGACAGTCTACTTGCTGTTGGCGTAGTAGTAGCCATAGTATTCCTTTCTGCTCTTTTTCGACTTATTAAGCACGAGTCCGACCGTGGTGTTCTTATCCAGCAAACTCAGGGCTCTTTCAAGTTGTCCATGGGTCGTCTTTTCTTCCTCAACGACAACAACCGTCTGTCCTATTAATTGAGAAAGTACGCTTGTTTCACTTGCTCCTAAAATGGGAGCTGTATCAAATACCACTATTCTGTCGTTATATCTGGTGGCCAGCTCTTTCATGAAAGAGATCATCTTTTCACTGGCCAGCAGTTCAGTCGAGTGGTGAGAGCGGCTGCCTGCTGTAACCAGCTTGAGATTATTAATATTAGTGTCATTAATAATCTCCCGTACATTGGCCGTTCCTTTGAGGTAATCGAGCAGCCCCGTCCGCTCCTCAATTCCCAGGCGCTCGCAAACGTTGGGATTAATCACATCTGCATCAACCAGCAATACTTTACGGTCCTGCTCCAAAGCAAAGCTGATGGCCAGGTTTATCGCCGTGAAGGTTTTACCCTCTCCCGGGAAAGAGCTGGAGACCATGATAAGGTTGTTATTTTCTCGCAATGGTGCGTTTTCGCCGAATGCATTATTAAGCAATGGTCGCTTAATATAGCGATATTCTTCCTTGATCTGAGTAAAGTGTTCACTCGGCGTAATAATGCCCAGGTCCGCAAGCCTGCTTAGATCGACGCGGATCTGCTCGGTTTTTAAGGCTTCATCCAGAGGAGATGGAGCTGAATCTGCCAGGCTACCAGTGTTATCAGAAGCAGTGTTATCAGGACCAATATTATCAGAACTACCGGAAGGGGCTTCCGTGTTGTCCAAACCTTCGCTTACAGGCTGGTCCTGTTGTGGCGCAGGTATGATAGTTGCTGTCTGCTGTGACTGGCCCTGACTGTTTTGATCGGGGGGGCTCAGTGCCTCTGCCTGTTTAAGCTGTATGCCTGCAGCCGTATGGGAATGGCTCTGATCAGCGGATTCCCTAGCCAGAGCTTGTTTTGATTCAGCCTGGCGTTTATCTACTTCTAACTGACGCTGCTTCTCAAGAGCTCGTTCAATCGTGTTTTTCATAATCTAAAACAAACTCTTAAGCTTTGAAATTACCGGGTTAATGTAAGGGGCCACCTTATCTGAAAAATCCGGGATATGGTTTATTATTCTTTCATTCAATTCCGGATTGAGCTGAATTCCTATTATCGCACCATACATGCCAATCAGTCCGATTCCTACGACAACAAAGAATAATCCATTCCGTCGAGTTGCACGTATAACTTCCATTGAGTGAAGTTTGGTAACAGAGCCAAGTACCGGTACGCCAGTCACTACGCTCAGTTGTCGGGTATCAAAAAACACAGGTCTGATTTGACCTATTAAGAATACCAGTCCAATACCCAAGCCCAAACCAGCAGCAAGTATGGCGGAATGGAACAGAATTCTATTGGGTCCCGTTGCAACTGAAGGGACACGCGGTGGGTCTATGACTCGGAACTGGAATGAGTCAGCACTGACCTCGGCATTTTGTGACAGTTGTACCGATTCTTTTCTGTTTAGAAGTTCGTTGTACTTTTCCAGGGTGATTTCGTAACCTCTGTTCAGCGCAGTAAGCTCGGCTTCCACTTCAGGAATAGTGTGGATTTTTTGCTGTAGTTCAGAAAGTCGATTTCGGTGACTTTCGGCTCGTACGCCCAGAGATCGCATGGCTGCTTCAGCTTCAGCAGTAGCAAACTTGAGTTCTCGATAGATGTCTGTCTGGTTCACCCCGGTTGATTTCATTTCTGCTAGCAATTCTTCAAGCTCGGTGTCGCGTTTTTCTCTCAGATCTTTAAGTACGCGTTCGGTTTCCCGCAGGTCAGGATGCTTGTCAGTGTACTTAAGCTTCAACTGATCAAGGTTCTCTTCAAGTTGTTCGATCCGAGAGTCATAGCTGGACGATAGTTTGCCTTCCGCCTGAGAGCCGGTTAAAGACTTGGCCGTGGCCGTCTCGCTATCCAGTTGGTTCTTAAGCGATTTGTATCGAATCTCTGCTTCTCGCAGTTCCAGTTCTACATTTCTGAGTTCCACTTTGGTGCGTTCCAGGCGAGTGTAATAACTGCCTTGTTCCCCTGGCATGAGGCCGATATTTCTTCTCTTAAACTCTTTGAGTTTACCTTCACTGTCAATAAGGCGTCGCTCATATTCTGCCAACTGCTGATCAAGAAACTCCTGAGCAGTGTCTGAATCTTCCCGCTTATCACCCAAAGTGTTTTCGACCAGGGTGCTGAGAGTGGCCTGTACGACATTTTTAGCCAGAATGGGATCACTGTTGCTGTATGAGATGGTGAACAGGTTTTGCGCGCCTCTTCTTCTTGTGCCTGCGCTTTTTATTGTTATGCTGGCTTTCAGGTTGTCAAGAAGTTCGTCAAACTCCTCTGGAGTCCGTGCTTTAAGGTCCAGATCAGTTAAACGCGCAATTTGCTCTACATTGGGTCGAGTTAAAAGAGTCTTGACCATCAGCGCAATTTGTTGACTGGGATCTTTTTGTAATGCAATACCTTTCAGCAGAGGTTTTAACAGCGAATCAGTATCTACATAGACTTGAGAGGTGGATTCATAGGTATCGGGCATCTTTAACACAATTGGCCAGCCGATGATGCAGACCAGCCAAGCGATTATCAGTACCAACCATTTTCTGACCCAAATCCCTCTGGCATAAGTCAGAATTTGTTCGATTATGTCTTGCATGAACTAAGGAACTCCTAAATATATAGCCCTGATGTATTAGAACCATGCTTCAGGAATTATGACGATATCGCCGGGCAGGATATCAGCATTGGCGCTAATGTCTCCCTTTTTGATCAAGTCTTCGATACGGACGCTGTACTGTTGTTGCTGGCCGTCGACAACGCGAATAACACTCGCTTGATTACCGTCGGCAAATTCAGTTAAGCCGCCAACGGCGATCATAATATCCAGCAAGCTCATGTCTTCACGGTAGGGAACCGCCTGTGGTTCACTTGCTTCTCCAATTACTCTGACTTGTTCAGAGTAAGGACCCTGAAACTCTGATACCAGAACGGTAACAATAGGTTCCTTGATAAAGACGCTGAGAGCTTCTTCAACTTTACGTGCTACTTCAGTCGGTGTCAGTCCGCTGACTTCCAGATCTTCAACCAGTGGGGTGGTGACCTTTCCATCAGGTCTGACAGTCACTGTCTCAGATACTTCCGGATTGCGCCAGACGAATATTTCAAGTTCATCGCCGGGGCCAACAAGATAATTGTATGCTGCTGCATCAGTGGTAACCGGCTGCTTCTGGTCTTTCTGTGGTAACGGCTGGTACTGGTTGTTTGAGCAGCCAACGGTACTGAGGACAAAAACGACACCCATTACGCTGCCGATCAGCCCCTTAATTTTGCTGTTCATCTTCATTGCTCTCCTGAATCAATGTGATGGCTTGTTAATAGTCATATTAAGCATAATTGAAAGCAAAAACTCAATTGATTATTAAGGATTCTTTTTGATATTTCTCTGTATTTAAACATGCTGTGTGAATTTAAATAGTTTTGGTCTGCTCAGTGCTTTGAGCTACTATCAATTTATTGGAGTTTAGAATGTTCTGCATTCGGGCGCTAAACCTTCAGAGTTGAGTGAAACTGGAAGTACCCTGATAAAGGTGACTATGCAGAAAAATGACTATGCAGAGACATGACTACGTTGAAGGCAGTGCTAAAGTTCAGATTGCAATGATATTGCTTCTGATGCTGGCTGTCGGGCTTTTTTTTCATCTGCAGTCGGTAATCGCCCAGGTGCTTGCTGACATACAGCTTCTGTCTGGCTCCAGGCCCGAGCTGGCGATTAAAATGGCGGGTCGTTTGCTGTTATGGCTGGTTATGCTTAGTGGAAGTATCGCGATTGCTATCAGCAGTTATCTGATCGTGCTTTCAAGTAGGGTTAAAAAATTCGGCCTGTATCCACCGCCGGGTATGCCTGTGGCATTTAAAACTCCAATTAAGAGTGAAGCTGCTGCCGCTAGAATGAGGCAAGCCTGTTTGTTTCTGGCTGTCTTGTTGTTTACACAGCCGGTGATTGGATTTTTTTTGTGGTATCGAATTACTGGCGGAGCCTGGTAGAAGTAATAAGAGCTAACCATAAGCCTGCCAATTGCTTACGGCCCTCACCACCAGGAAGGAGTTGGCGGTGAGGGATTGATTCATAGTCCCTTAGCTTGAGAAGGCGAGGTGAAACAGCTCTAGCGCACTCTCATCCCGGGCTTTGCTCCTTCATGAGGTTCCAGTATCCAGAGTTCGTCTCCTCCTGGGCCTGCTGCCAATACCATTCCTTCGGAAACGCCAAACTTCATTTTCCGCGGAGCCAGGTTGGCAACCATAACCGTGTGTTTGCCCTGCAATTGTTCAGGTTGGTAAGCTGATTTGATACCTGCAAATACTTGGCGCACTTCGCCTCCAAGATCTAACTCCAAACGAAGTAGTTTATCCGCCCCTTTGACAGCTTCCGCTTTGCTGATTAAGGCGATACGCAGATCCAGTTTGGCAAAATCGGCATAATCAATCTGCGCTTCGATTGGTTCGTCCTTGAGAGGGGAGTTGGAATCATGTGTCGCAGCCTGTTCTTGTGACTGTTCTTCCATGGAAGCTGTGACCATGGATTCAATGCTGGTTGCTTCAATTCGGGTCATCAAAGGTTTGAATTTTTTGATTTCATGATTTGTCAGAATGCTGTCAAGGGATGTCCAATCCAAACTATCATTAAGGAAGGTTTCCGCTTGTCTTGTTGTTTCCGGCAGAATAGGTTTCAGGTAAATCATAAGAATTCTAAACAGATTAATACCGACGGAGCATACATCCTGAACTTGCTGCTCCTGACCTTCCTGCTTAGCTAAGACCCAGGGCTCCATGTCGGCGATATACTGGTTGGCACGATCAGCGAGAACCATTATTTCTTTGACGGCCTTACCAAATTCACGCCCTTCGTAATATTCAGCGATTAAATTACTGGCAGCTACAAAGTCGGCAACTAACTGTGGTTCTGTGCAGTTACCGGAAAGAACACCATTGAATTTCTTTGTGATAAAGCCTGCGCTACGGCTGGCGATATTGACAACCTTGCCCACCAGGTCCGAGTTTACCCGCTGCGCAAAGTCCTCCAGATTCAGATCCAGATCCTCTACTCTATTGTTGAGTTTGGCTGCAAAATAGTAGCGAAGGTACTCCGGGTCCAAATGGTCCAGATAGGTTCTGGCTTTAATAAAGGTGCCGCGAGACTTCGACATTTTCTTGCCGTTTACGGTCAGGAATCCGTGAGCATGAACAGCGGTAGGGGTTCTGAAGTCAGAGCAGCTCAGCATGGCTGGCCAGAACAGGGCGTGGAAATTGATAATATCTTTGCCGATGAAATGGTACAGCTCGGTATCTGAGCCCTTGGCCCAGTAATCATCAAATTCCAGCCCGTCCGTGTTGTCACAGAGTTTCTTAAAGCTGGCCATGTAGCCAATAGGAGCATCCAGCCATACATAGAAATATTTTCCGGGTTCTTCTGGTATCTCAAAACCAAAATAAGGAGCATCGCGGCTGATATCCCACTCCTGCAAACCGGAGTCCAGCCATTCAGACAGCTTGTTTGCTATCTCATCTTGTAGAGTTCCGCTGCGTGTCCACTGCTTTAGCATCTCAGTAAAATCCGGAAGCTTAAAAAAGAAGTGGGTGGATTCTTTGTTAACGGGTATGGCGCCGGATATTGCAGAACGAGGGTTTATCAGTTCGGAGGCGCTGTAGGTGGCCCCGCAGGCTTCGCAGTTATCGCCGTATTGATCATCGGTTTTGCACTTTGGACAGGTCCCTTTGATAAATCGATCGGCCAGAAAGAGTTCTTTTTCCGGGTCAAAAGCCTGGGTGATTGTTCGTGTGGCAATATGCCCGGCTTTTTTGCAACGCCTGTAGATCAGTGCAGATAACTCGCGGTTTTCCTCTGAATGAGTGGAGTGGTAGTTATCGAAACCTACCCGAAAGTCTGCAAAGTCTGCTTGATGTTCCGCGCTGACCTGGGCAATAAGTTCTTCAGATGTTATGCCCATTTGCTCTGCCTTGAGCATGATAGCGGTCCCATGTGCATCATCGGCACATACGTAGTGACAGGTTTCCCCTCGCATCTTCTGAAAGCGAACCCATATGTCAGTTTGGATGTACTCAAGCATATGGCCGAGATGGATTGAGCCATTTGCATAGGGTAGGGCGCTGGTGACAAGAATTTTACGGGGTGCTTTCGACATGGGGTTTAAGATTCCAAAAATGCAGATCAAGTAAAATCAGTGCCTGCCTGGAGGCACTTGTATGTAGTTTTGTTTAGTGATGCTTTGGCTGTTGATCCTGGGCCAAAACATATCATTAAGTCTGGTTTTTTCGCAATGAGCTTGCAGCATGCACGACAGATCTTCAGTCGATTGTATACGTAACATGGCTAGTTACAAGGCGAAGTTGAGTGTTGCCTGGGGTTGGGGTGGGTTAGCGGGCGAAAAAAGGGGGCGAGAATCAAGAATTGGGCAGCGTTATCCGGGGTATCTGTTAGAATGCCTCGTTTTTGCAGGTCAGTAATCGGCGAATACGATGAATATGGGATCGGTTTATCCAGAACGTTATCAGCAATTGCTGAACGAGAAAGCAGACGAATTGAAGCAGTTGTTCCGCGAGTTTGATCCTCCTGAGCTCGAAGTGTTTTCCTCTCCTGAAGATCATTATCGGTTGAGAGCTGAGTTCAGGGTTTGGCATCAGGATCATGATATCTATTACGTGATGTTTGAGCGTGGAAGTAATCGTGTGCCGATTCGTATTGATCAATGCCCAATGGTGGCTGAACCAATCCATGACATTATGTTTGATTTGCTTGAGGAAATAAAAAAGATCCCAGAGCTTGGGCGGAAGCTATTTCAGATTGATTTTCTCAGCACGCTCAGTGGGGAGGTTCTGGTTACATTGCTTTATCACCGTGCGATCGATGAAAACTGGTATCAGCTGGCACGTCCTTTAAAAGACAAGTTCGGCATTGATCTTGTTGGCCGTAGTCGCAAAACCAAATTGCTGCTTGATCGTGATTTTGTGATTGAGAAAATGTCAGTAGGCAATGACACGCTGATTTACAAACAGGTGGAAAATAGTTTTACTCAGCCTAATGGTCGCGTCGCAGAGAAAATGCTGGACTGGGCAGTAGATGTCACTGCTGACCATACCGGTGATCTGCTGGAACTTTACTGCGGTAACGGAAACTTCACTATTGCGGTGGCGAAGAATTTTGATCGGGTGTTGGCGACAGAAATATCAAAGACCTCCGTTAATGCGGCGCAATTTAATATCCATGAAAACGGATTGGATAATATCAACATCATCCGTCTTTCCAGTGAAGAGTTTACCCAGGCAATGAATAAGGAGCGGGAGTTCCGTCGTTTGAAAGATATTGATCTGGATAGCTATGATTTCTCCACCGTGTTGGTTGACCCGCCTCGCTCCGGGTTGGATAAAGACACAGAAAATCTGGTGCAGAGCTATTCTAGAATTCTTTATATATCCTGTAATCCTAATACGCTCAAAGACAATCTTCTGGGACTTAGTGAAACCCATGCTATTGAACGTTTTGCTCTTTTCGATCAGTTCCCTTATACCGATCACAAAGAGTGTGGGGTCTGGTTGGTGAAGAAAGACAGCAAAGGATAGGTGTCTGGATAAATACTTGACATAAATAGTTGGTTTTATGCATTGTTGTCCCAATATAGTCATTAAATAGCTAACAATGGGTCAATAGAGGTCGTTTATTGTTAGGTGGCCTTGGTGGTCTAACTGCTTTATCAGGCTGGTAGACAGAATTCAATGTGATCCAATTCACTGGTTCAGGAGAGCCCTATGACAGGCAGTATTGAAAGCGCCGTTGAGCAGTTGCTGGGCGAATACGTTCCGCCCTATCTTGATCAGAATTTAAAACAATCACGAGCCGTGAAAAAGTTACTCGTTCGAGATGGTAACGTTGATGTCGACATTGAACTGGGATTTCCGGTAGCAACGGTTGCTGCAAGAGTAAAAACCGAACTGGCTGAGCGATTGTCGGCCTGTGAGGGTGTTAACAATATCAGTATCCAGGTTCGTTCAAAGATAGTTGCCCACCAGGCTCAAAAGAACATGAAGAGTATCGGCAACGTAAAAAATATCATTGCGGTGGCTTCAGCAAAGGGCGGGGTCGGCAAGTCCACAACTACCGTCAATTTGGCCTTGGCGCTGGCTGCTGAGGGAGCTAGCGTCGGGATTCTGGACGCAGATATTTATGGTCCCAGTCAAGGTGCGTTGCTTGGTATTAAGCCGGGCGAGCGGCCGGAGGCTGCAGAAAATGCGATGTATCCTATACGGGCTCATGGTATTCAGGCCATGTCTATGAGTTTTCTCGTGGATGAAGATCAGCCTATGGTCTGGAGAGGGCCTATGGTTAGCGGTGCGCTTCAGCAACTGCTGACGCAGACTCTTTGGGAAGATCTTGATTATCTTTTCATCGATATGCCGCCAGGCACGGGTGATATCCAGCTGACTCTTTCTCAGAAGGTTCCTGTTACGGGGGCAGTGATTGTGACCACGCCACAAGATATCGCTTTACTGGACGCCAAAAAGGGAATTGAGATGTTCCGTAAGGTTGAGATCCCGGTATTGGGTGTCGTAGAAAACATGAGCTTACATACCTGCAGCCAATGTGGACATAGTGAGCCTATTTTCGGAGAAGGGGGAGGCGCGCAAATAGCACAGCAGTATCAAACGGAATTGATTGGCCGTTTACCTCTGGTTATGGGGATTCGTCAGCAGGCTGACAAGGGTATCCCGATCGTTATTTCGGCTCCTGATTCCACAGAGGCGAAAGAATATAGAGATATCTCCCTTAAGATGGCTGCTTGCCTGGCTGCTAAAGCGAAAAACTATGCAAATGTTTTCCCGGAAATTGTTGTTCAGAACAATTGATCCTGTCTGGGGTGGTGCTTCGATCATGAGCCACATAAGGCCGCTCCAGTCACTTTTGCGAGCACTGTAAAAATAGAGTTTTTTTTTGTCTGTTCGGGTATGATTGCTGGTTTGCTTTTGGTGTCGTCTGAGAAGACGCATTTTCTAGGAATTGGTAAGGTTTATGGGCATCAAGTCTGATAGGTGGATTCGCCGCATGGCGGAAGGACACGAAATGATTTCGCCGTTTGAGGCTAATCAGGTTCGTACGGCGGGCGGGGAGCGGATAGTGTCGTATGGTACTTCGAGCTACGGCTACGATGTGCGATGTGCGAACGAGTTTAAGATATTCACTAATATTAATTCCTCGATGGTGGACCCCAAAGATTTTGATGAACAAAGCTTTGTTGACGTGGTTTCTGACGTTTGCATCATTCCGCCAAACTCTTTTGCGTTGGCGCGAACGGTTGAATATTTCAAGATACCAAGGGATGTGCTAACCATTTGTTTGGGGAAAAGCACTTACGCCCGCTGTGGAATTATCGTCAATGTCACGCCGCTGGAGCCTGAGTGGGAAGGTCATGTTACGCTCGAGTTTTCCAATACAACTCCGCTACCGGCGAAGATTCATGCTCATGAAGGTGTGGCTCAGATGTTGTTCCTTGGTGCTGATGAAGTTTGTGAAACTTCGTACAAGGACCGAAGCGGTAAGTATATGGGGCAAACGGGCGTCGTAGTCCCTAGAACATAACTTTTGAACAGGCAGAACTGTCCAGGCATAAATACTGACCATTCAGTGATTTCCTGTTGATTGCCCTGAGCGTAGCCGGATGTCGTAGTGATAACTCCGGCTAGTGCCTGCTGACCATGGCTGGACCCGTGTGGTTGACGTATGAAGCTGGTAATTGCATCAATCGTTAAACCTGAACGAGATAAGATATATAGGCTGCAAAGATAACGTGACCATTCCTGATTTTGAGAAGATAACGGCGTTTTGGTGCGAAGTGGTTAATACCATTGAGCATCTGTTAGATGAAACTGACGAGTTCAATGCTCGTGAAGTTATGACCCATTATGAAGATAGTCTTAGGATGATAGACCAAAACCTTACTTTTCATTTCGAGCGGGATGAGAAGGATGAGCGTATCGAGATGGTGTTTGGTTGTGATGGTTACGCTCAGTCGATTGCCTCAGTATTAAGTCTGGTGGACGCGGCGCCAACGATTGATGGTGTGCAGGTGATAGCATTCAACCACCGGCATGATCCGTTGCCAACGTCTATCAGGATCGGTGAGGATGAGTTTGAATTAGACGACTTCTGGTACTCCTTCCGTATTGAAAGTGGCGAATTCCATCTATCTGTTTTTGTGAAAAATTTAGACGATCAGGATCAGAATCCAGCCGTTGAAGCCGTTATGGTTTTTTTGGACGCGCTACTGGGTGAGTTTGATTTGATGACCAGAGTAGCCACACTCAATTGGTATCCGCAGCCCTCGGTGCCTGAAGATCACGGCTTGCGGCCGTTAGTCGAGCTGCGTGATCAATTTGATCAGTCCCGGGCAGATATTAGTTTGATTGGTGTTACCTTACATTGATGCGGCTGATCGGTTGCCTTGTGCTGCCGGGGCCATTCCCTTCAGAAAGTACAGATCCTACTGAGCCGCATATACCCTTATCGTTTTAGTTATTAGTCTGTATTTCGATTATTTGAACGAACGTACTCTTTCTCCTCGTCCTGATCTTCATAGTAATGCTGTTGTAGCATTTATACTCCCCCTTCGTTCTGGTTTTTGGCAGCCCTTGCCGAAATCCAAACCTCTATGGACAATTGCTTGCCTCAGATCAGTTGTCGGGCGCAGCTCATAATACTTTAGTTGTGGCTTTCGGGTAATTAAAGTATGTTACTCGGTGAGCCTGAAATATCCCTATATTTCAGGCTAGTAGGTGTCAGATGTGATATTCGGGTGGGCAACTATACTATATGCTGTAATAGCATGTAGTCAGGATCAGGATGTCGCTTCTAGATATGGACAGGCTCAACAGACTGGGGCGGTGCTATTGATTGCAGGCTCTGGTAGCCATTCGGTTTGATCATTTACTTTGATTAATGATGGTTTGTTCTGACAAAAGGCTATCGGTTTTAATAAGAATTCTCACGTGTTGTTTGGATTATTCAGGACAATAATTAGATGAGAGTCGATAATAAATTTTTGGAGAGCGGATAATGGTCCAGCGACTTGGTCAACTAAAAATAGGTCAGAAGTTGGTTCTTTGTTTTCTGGCGTTAGGTGTCCTTCCCGCATTGATCATCGGAATATCGAGCTTGAGGGAGGCCTCTCATGGCCTTGAATCTCTGGCATTTAATTCCCTTGAGGCAGTCAGGGAGATCAAGAAAGCGCAGTTGGAAAAGTATTTTGATGATCGCCAGAATGATATGGATGTGCTGGTAAAGGTGGGGGGAACCCTCCGTCAGCAGGCGCTGGAGAAGCTCACTGCCGTAAGGGAGGTTAAGAAAAAGGCAGTAGAGAACTATTTTCGAGTAATGAAGCGGCAGATACAGACGTTCTCTGAAAACCAGATGATTAAAGAATCTATGGTGAACTTTAATGATCGTCTCGAGACTTTTAGAGATTTTAATGACATTGATGACGAAGGGGTCAGGACTTTTAGGGAAAAACTTAAAACTTATTATCTTGAAGAGTTTGCCAACGAATATAAGTCAGCTAACAGTGGCAAAAGTCCGGCGGATATCGAGGCCAATATTGATAACCTGGATGATGACGCGGTTGCCCTGCAATATTACTACATAGCAGATAATCCTAACCCTCTCGGATCTAAAGAAGATTTGGATCGCGCAGCGGATCTATCCAGTTATACTCGTGCCCATAATTACGCCCATCCGACAATACGAAGCTTTCAACAGAAATTCGGTTTTTCAGATATCTATTTAATTGATGGCAATAGCGGTCGCATCAGCTACTCGGTGACTAAAGAGATTGACTTTGGAACCTCTCTTGTTGACGGACCCTATGCCAAGTCAGCGTTAGCAGGGGTTTACAATAAGGCTAAAAGTTCCTTCTTTAAGGATGCCGTGTTTATTTCCGATTTTGATACCTATTTCCCTTCTTATGAATCTCCATCCATGTTTGTCGCCTCTCCGATTGTTGATGGAGACGATGTGGTTGGTGTTGCTGTATTTCAGTTAAACATAGATCGAATCAATTTGATGATGGCTGAGCGCACCGGGTTGGGGAATACCGGGGAAACCTATCTCGTTGGTGGTGATTATCTGATGCGTTCCGACTCCAACTCGGATTTTGACCGGTCTGTGGAAGAGTCTCTAAAGAAGCCCGATGTTGGTCGTGCCGAGTCCAAGGCAATTAACCTGGCGCTGGCGGGGCAGTCCGGGTCCGGGGTGATTGTCAATTACCTGAATAAACCTGTTTTATCGGCCTGGGTTCCAGTGCGGGTGGGTAACTTCAGCTGGGCTTTGTTGGCTGAGATCGATGTTACCGAGGCTTTGAGTCCTGTTGATGAGAATGGTGTTCCTTTTTATGAAAAATATGCCAAGCAATATGGTTATGAAGATCTGTTGCTGATGAATCCGGATGGATATGTTTTTTATACCGTAAAAGGTGGAAAAGATTCTCGGATTAATATGCTGACAGGGGAGTTTAAGGATACTAACCTGGGGCAGTTGGTGAAGGAGGTGATAGCGGGAGGAAAGTTCGGCTTTGCTGACTTTAGCCCCTATGCTCCCAGCGATAATCAACCAGCAGCTTTTATTGCGCAGCCGTTGATCCACGAGGAAAAGGCGGAGTTGGTTATCGCATTACGGCTTCCGTTAGAGGGTATTAATGCGATTATGGCCATACGCGATGGTATGGGAAAGAGTGGAGAATCCTATCTGGTTGGGCCTGATCACCGCATGCGATCAGATTCTTTCCGAGATCTGGAGAATCGTTCGGTGGCTGCATCCTTTGCGGGTAGCGTTGAGGCAAATGGTGTTAATTCATTGGCGGTTAATGAAGCGCTCAATGGTAGTAGTGGTACACAGGTTTCTACCAATTATAACGGTGAACTGGTGCTGTCAGCTTATGCGCCGCTTACCGTGGGTGGGAAAACCTGGGCAATGCTTGCAGAAATTGACGAATCTGAGGCGTTTGAGTCTCGTGAGTCGTTGCAGTGGATGACCATTGCAGTGTTGATTGTCAGCGTTGTTGTAATCATTTTCGTCGGGATATTCCTGGCTCGGCGTATTAGCGCTCCGCTGGCAAGGGCAGCTCAGGTTGCTGATTTGGTTTCTTCTGGCGATCTGACAACGGAAATTGAGGTTAAGAGTCAGGATGAAATCGGTAAGCTCCAGGGGGCTTTGAAGGAGATGACCGATGGTCTGAGGTCGATGGTTTCGCAGATCGGTTCATCGGCTGATCAGCAAGCTTCAGCCGCTGAAGAGCTGGCTTCAATTACGGATCAGACCCGGGACCATGTTCAGGAGCAGAATATGAGTACCGAGTTGGTTGCTACGGCCATAACGCAAATGAGCGCCACCGTTCAGGAGGTCTCCCGTAATACTACTGAGGCAGCCGAGGCGGCTACGGAGGCTAATAAGGAGGTCGCCCATGGTAATGCCGAGGTGACCAGCGCGATCGCAGCCATACATAGCTTTGCTGCTGAGGTGGATAGTATGGCCGGCACGTTGAAGAGCGTTGAGGAAGGGGCCGAAAATATCGGAGGTATTGTTGATGTGATCAACGGAATTGCCGATCAGACTAACCTGTTGGCGTTAAATGCAGCGATCGAGGCGGCCAGGGCGGGAGATCAAGGTCGTGGTTTTGCTGTGGTTGCCGATGAAGTTCGCTCGCTGGCACAGAGTACCCAGGACTCTACTAAGCAAATTGAACAGATGGTCAGCAAGCTACAGGAAGGTGCGAAGGCTTCTGCAGAGGCTATGGACCGGGGTAAGGAGCAAATGACTCAGGTCGTTCGTCAGGCAGAAAGTACCGGGGAGGCTCTGACTCGCATTAACGAGTCTGTAGATCGTATCAGTAGTATGAATATCCAGATTGCCAGTGCAGCGGAGCAGCAGAATGCGGTGGCGGAGGATATCAATAAAAACGTCAATCATATCAGCGAACTGTCACAGCAGACAGGCTCTGACGCAGAGCAGATATCAACCGCTAGTGAAGAGCTTGCTCGTTTGGCTGCCGATCTGCAAGCTCAGACGCGACGATTTAAAATGTAGTGGCAATGGTCAAAGGTTGCTGAGAGCAGTCTTTGATCCTGTCTTTGTACCAACCGGCTAGCTACGGTTTGCGATTGGTCGGTAGGCACACCGGATATGGAGAAGGTTGCTTGGGTTTCTTCATATCTGTAATCGCGGTGCGTATCGACCTGATGTTTTCGCTGAAATAGATCCTGGCTGAACTCTGGGGTGATTTATGCTTATAACAAGCATCGCAAAATACTTGTTTCTTTTGGCTCTTCTGTACCCGCATACGGTATTGGCAATCACCTCCGAACCAGATCCGGCCGAGTCTGCATCGCTTTATGAACAAGCGTTAATGAAGTTTCATAGCGGTGAGATTGATATTAGTGTTATCCACCTGAAAAACGCCCTGCAGGCTGATCCTTCTTTTCTTGCTGGTCATGTATTGCTGGGCCGTTCTTATCTCGAGCAGGGATATGCGTCCTTGGCGATCAAAGAGTTTAAATCGGCTTTAACGTTAGGGGCTGACAAGTCACTCCTTGTTGAGCACTTAGCTCGAGCCTATCAGTTGCAAAGAAATTTTAAGCAATTGCTGGCAGAGATCTATCCCGGTAATTATGGCAAGCGTTTAAATGCTTTCATTCTGGTAGCGCGTGGAGAAGCATATTTTCAGTTGGGGAGATTGGGTAAAGCCAGGTTGGAATTTGCTGATGCTGAAAAAGTTGATCCTGGAAATGTAGATGCTTTACTGGGAATCGCTACAGTATTGCTTCGACAGGCGCGCTTCAAGGAAAGTGATGAGTTAATAAACAGGGTGATTGCCCTTTCACCGGAAAACCCCGCAGTCTGGTATACAAAGGGTGCGTTGTATCACGCACTTTCAAAATTTGAAGAGAGCAGGAAGTTTTACTCGAAAGCGTTAGAGTTCTCGCCCGGGCATTATCAGGCAAAACTCGCTCGTGCTGGTGTTCTGATGGATGATGGTAACTATCAGCAAGCTGAGAAAGATCTCTATCTTCTGTATAAAAAATCTCCAGAAGACCCGCAAGTCGCCTATTTGCTTGCAACGACATTGAGACAGAATGGCTCCCGGAAGAAAGCTTCAGAGATAATGAAGGAAGCAAAACAGCATCTTGAAATACTCCCCCCGGAAATCATTAATGACCACGGCCCTACACTCTTTTTAGCAGGTCTGATCAGCTACGATCTGCAGGAGTATCAAAAGGCAAAGTCTTATCTGACGAGTTATGTGACTCGTTTTCCTCAAGAGGTACGACCTCGCATAGTTCTGGCAACGATCTATCTGCAAGAGCAGGCACTGACTAAGGCCTCCAAATTGTTAGAACCGGCTTTGGATGTGGCATCAAATGATATTCAGGTTCTCCTGCTGTTGGGAGACATCTATATGCGAAAACGGGAGTACTTCAAAGCTTCCGAGATGCTGGAAAGGGCCGCTCGAGTGTTGCCTGAAAATGTTGGCTTGATGACCAGCAGAGGTCTAAATGACATTATTCGTGGTTTGCATGATAAGGGATACCCTAAGTTAAAAGAGGCGTTGAAGCGTGACCCTCAGGCAGGGGCTGCAGGATTTATTTTGGTCACATCTCTGCTGAAAGAAGAACGATTTCAGGAGGCATTGGAAGTTGCCCGATTACTAAGGGGTAAATCTCCAGATAATCCTTTGGTGCTAAACCTGGTTGCAACAACTCAAGTGGAGGCAGGAATGCTTTCTGCTGCAAGGAATACCTACTTAAGAACGCTGCAGCTTGTTCCTGATTTTTATCCTGGACAGGTTAATCTGGCTAAGCTGGAGCTTGTTGAACGAAACCTGGATAAGGCCGAGGAGCAGTTTTTAACATTACTGGAACAGTGGCCAGATCGTCTGCATCTGATGGTTGAGTTGGCCAGAGTGAATGTGCTTCGAGGAAGCCTGGACAAGGCCATTAGGTGGCTGGAGAAAGCGTATCGGACTGACAGGCAGTTTTTTGGTGCGGGAGTGCGTCTTGTGGATCTGTATCTTCGTACTGGAAAAAATCTTGAGGCATTAAGGATTGCTCAAGAAATGAAATCCAACGGTGGTCGTGATACTCAGGGTAGTGATATTCAGGTTCTCACTGCTTTAGGGCGCGCTCAGCTGAGTACCGGTGATGCTCTCTCAGCCAGTATTACTTTTAAAAAAGCCTCTGAGCAAGCGAGCTTTCAATCCTTGTCCTCTCTGTCAGAGATTGCGGAACTCCAAAGCATAGCCGGCGATTTGGATGGTGCGATTTATTCCGTTGAGAAGTTTATTGCAGCCTATCCCGGAAAGGATGCTGCGTTGATTCAGTTAATCGGTCTTCAGCTGAAGAGAGGTCGGCTTGATCGTGCTGCCGTTGGTATCTCTCAGCTCGAGAAAGGCGGATCTACAGGTGTTACAGAACGGCTTAAGGGAGATCTGAAAGTTGCTGAGGGTGACCTGCAAGCCGCGCTTCAACACTACTTGCTTGTTCTAGAAGCGTCTCCCGTCAGTTCTGTTGCTGCACGTGTTTCTCAGGTTTATTTGATGCTGGGGAAAAAAGATGAGGCACTGGTGTTTGTTGAGGGTTGGGTGGAGCGGTTTCCGGATGATGATATGCTGAGGGAAATTCTGGCTCAGGGCTACCTGTCTCTGGGAAGACTGGATGACGCCAGGGTCCAGTTTGAGTCGTTGGTGGAAAGAGGGCGTGCTGGCGCTCTTGTGTATAATAATCTGGCAATTATTTATAACACTCAAAAAGATCTGCGGGCTGAAGATTTTGCTCGTAAAGCCTATGGGCTGGATCCTGATCGAGCCTCCATTTTAGATACCCTGGGGTGGGTGCTGGTTAAAAAAGGAGATTCGGAAGCAGGGTTAAGATTGCTGCGTAATGCGTTTGCGCGCGCTTCGACCAATCCCGAGATACGCTACCACATCGCTGTGGCTCTCAAGCAGCTGGGGCGCTATGAGGAGGCGAGGCTGGAGCTTGAAGCAGCTGTCAAGGAAGGGGTTGGCTTCTCTGAATTGGAAAATGCCAGATTTCTTCTGAAGGAGCTGGAGCAGCTTGGGGTTCAGAAACAATAATTTTATGTCAGAATATTTTACACTGTTGTTTTATTTGTTTTGATCATCATTTTTAACAATTTGTTTTTAAAGTCTAAATCTGTTTTGGTCTAATTCTTGAAGCATTTTTCGATAAACAGGTGTTTATTTGGAAGAGGGCTTTTGTGCACTCTTTCATAATCCCAGATTCTGGATTGTATAATTTATGAATTGTTAATTTGCCCTCTCAAGACTGCCAGTGTCTTTGCTACCAACAGGGTAGTTCAAGATGGGTCATTGAAGGGCAAGAGCAGGAGACAGACAAATGTCGATTCGACAGTTGATATGGATTCCAAGCGTTTTTTTATTCACAACTCTATTCATGGTCAATCAGATCCAGGCTGCAGCTGAAACCAAGATGTGGTCCTGGACGTTTAATAACTCAGGTGACTACGGTAGCAATAGTTGGAAGTACGACAACGAGGAGGGGGATGCTGCGGGACCCACTGTCACCAATAGTGCTTATGCCAACACCAATGATGTGAATGGAGAAGATCGATTGCAATCAGCCACGCCAACGCTCTGGAGTGGGGGGCTGGGAATAGATAATAATGATGATTCTTCAAGCTCTCCCTGGCATGCATTTAGTGGCCGTTACCAGTCAGGAGCCAGCGAATGGGATGATATGGATGCCATGCTGCTCTCCTTTGATCGGGATGTCACTTTAACCTCAGTTACGATGGGGTGGCACTATAAGGACTATGATTTTTCGTTGCTCGCATATACAGGGGCTGGTGCGCCTTCAATTCCGAATAACACAACCACGTACAGCGGTTTGCTAGGGGGTGGTAGTTGGGAGTTGGTTGGTAACTTTTATAACGATGGAACTGACGATGGTTCAGGTAGTGAGGGAGGGACTTCTACCGGAGCTGATAAAACGGTGGATATTAGTTCAGTTTCAACAACTCCCAGGAGCTATTATTTACTGTCTGTTCTAAATCCCTATCTTGGGGGGGATGCTAATAAGGCTGGGGATGATTTTTTCAAGCTGCTTGCTGTAGCAGGTAAGACTTCAGAGGGCGGTACAACAGTTCCTGTTCCTGCAACTGCCTTGCTTCTCCTTCTTGGTCTGCCTTGGTTACGCCGGTTCAGGGTGTAAGATTGTTTTAGCGCTGATAAGTTAAGTTTTATCAGCGCTACTGATGGGTTGCTTTGTCAGCAACAGTTAATTCTGCCAGGATTTTAGTAAAGTTTCTGCTTCTGATCGTTCTTCAAAGAATTTCTCGCTGTCCATTGCCTCCGCCAGGAACTTTTGTGCTTCTTTCCTTCGATCTATCTGATCCAGTGTCAGAGCAAGGTGATATTTGATTGCCGGTTGATCAAACTGTTGGAGCAGTGCTTCCCTGAACAGAGCTAATGCTTCATTATGCTGTCCCAAGCGGCTGTAGATCCAGGCGAGAGTATCCATGAGCTCCACGTTGGCTGGGGCGATTTTATGTGCTAGTTGGGCCCGTTCCAATGCTTTGTTTTTCTCTCCCATATCAAATAACAGGTTTGCTGAGTTATTCAGCAAAACAGCCATATTGCCATGTTCAGCTATAAGCTTTTCATAGATGTCTAAAGCTTTTTTGAGCTGATTCTGGTTATGGTGGGTATCAGCCAAAGCGATCTGACCTAACAGATCATCTGGGTGGACAGAAAGCCACTCTGTCATTAACTTTTCAGACTTCTTCAACTTATTTGTAGTTTTGTAGAGCCTGTATAAATTGAATACCGGTCTTGGGTTACCAGAAAGTTTTTTGGCTTCAAGAAAAGATTTCTCAGCTAAATCGAATTTGCCTAACTTGAAATAGAGTTCGCCACTTAAGTTCTCCGAAGTACCTGATTTTGGTGTCAGTTCCTTTATTTGGGCGATAAGTATATTTGCATATTCCTGATCCCGGTCCTTTATAGCAAGATCGGCTAAACTCAGATAAGCGGGCAGGAATCTGTTGTCCCAGATAATGGCCTTTTTATAGGTGGACATGGCGTCCTTTATCAGGCCTGCTTTTTGCTGCATTCGCGCAAGGTTGAGTAGTTCAATGCTTTGGTTGGGAGAAAACTTTGTCGAAAGTCGGTAGGATTTGATTGCCATTTCGTTGTCATGAGTGGCTTCATAGAGTTCGCCGATAAGTCGGTAAGGCTCAGGTTTACCGCCGTTTTTGTTTATAAAATCTCTCAGTAGTCCAATAGCCTTCTGGTAGTCGTTCAGCTGTACATAGGAATTGACGATTTTTCTGAGTGTCGGGAAGTTGTTCTGGTCTTGTGCATATGCTTTTTGATACCAGGTTAACGCCGTTTCATATTCGCGGTTATTTGATCGAATGTTACCCATTTCCAGTAACAGGGTGCGGTTGTCCTTTAGTTCTTTCAGTTTAGATTCTATCCGTGAAATGGCCTTGGCTCGATCACCACTAACCTCATCCATACGGGAAAGGTGAATTATAGATGGGATATGATTTTCATTAACAGACAGGGCTTTTTCAAAGCTTAATCTGGCTTCGTCAATCTGGTTATTCATACCCTGTGCTATCCCCTGTTTTTGCCAGAAGTCAGGGTTTTCTGGAAACTGTCGAACCAGCTCTGATGTAATATTCAGCGCTAACGCTGTCTGATTGGACTTGAAGTAGACGTCCAGTAGCAGCAGTTTGGTTTCCAACGGATCCAGGCCTGCCAGTTGGGCCTGCTTAAATAAATCGATACTTTGTTGATACTCTCCGGCCCTGAGTTTTGTTCTTGCCTTGTTGACAAGTCCTACAGGCGAGTCTGGTGCTATTCGGATGACTTCATCAAAATAAAAATATGCGCTTTCGAAATCGTTAAGTTGTGAGTTCATCAGGCCTAATAGATTGAGCAAATTCGGTGTGCCAGGGTATGCCAGGTTTGCTTTAGTCAGTATCGGTTTAGCTGCCAGAGGATCGTTATTCTTAAGATGAATGGTCGCCAGCATTTCAACCGCGTGACGATTGTTTGGGTCTATTCTCAGGTACTTCGTCAGGGATTTTTCTGCATCACCGTAGTTACCAATCTTAAAATTCGTTAAACCGGAAAGGTAGTAATAGATCGGATTGTTATTTTTGTCTTCATCCGGAACCGCCTTAAAGAGGGATATGATTTCCTTGGTATCTTCCAATGCATCGTTTAATCGACCAAGAGCCGCATTGACAACTGATTTCAGATACTTGGCTTTAGGCTCATTTGGGATTTCTTCCAGGATAAAGTCCAGATCAGGCTCTGCTTCTACAAACCTGCCCTGCTCAACAAAGTACAGCGCCCGTGTAAGCCTTGCCTGAACATTGCCGTCATCGCTGGCAATGGCAGAGTTAATAAACCTGAAGGCTTCGTCAAAATCCCCGGCTAGTCGGGACAGTGTGGATTTGATAATTAATGCATTGCTTGATGGTTGATGGCGATCCAGGGCCTTGTCGACAAACTCTGTTGCTTTGTCATAGTCCCGATTCTGCATTGCTATCTGGGCTCTGCCAAGCCAGGCTTTCTCATGCTTGGGGTTGTAATTAAGTGCTTCGATGTATGAAATATCTGATTCTCTTAATCTTCGAAGTTTTAGCTGGGCCTGTCCCCTCAAAAAATGTATCTGCCCTTCAATGGACTTGCTGCGTATTCCCGGCGTTACTACCTCTAATAGCTCCTTGTATTTGTCCTGCAGAAGATAAGCCTCGCCATATAGGGTAATAAGCTGATTGAGGTCGACACCCTGAGCTTTGGCGAAATCAATGTGAAGTTCTGCGTCGCTGCCATTACCCATGGCGATAAGGGTTTTAGCCATTAGTACTCTGGAGGGCAGATGGCCCTCGTTTTGTCCCAGCGCATTTTTCAGATGAATTATTGCGGTCTGGTAATCGTCATTTCCATAACTTCTCAGCGCGTCTTCATAATATTGATCATCAGTGTCTGAATAAGCATTTCCTGGCCCTAATATTAATGACACTGATATTAAAAGAACGGTGGTGAGCTTGATGATAGATGGCAGAAAAGGTGTACGAATCGACAGGTGTAGGGTTTGCATAATATCCATTTTTTGATTCGTTGCTACCGACCAGGATCGGTCGCGTAGGATAGGGACAAAGGAGGTTGGTATTCTATCTGAACTCTGTTGCATTTCAAACAAAGGGCTGGTTTATTGAGAGGTTACCATGATCGGTCGCTATATTGCGTTAAGTCAATGTATAGTAGTTGGGTGCTGCTTGTTTGTTCTCGTTAATAGGTACAACGCTGTCTTGATGATATACTTCGTCGTTGTTGAGCAGGATCGTTGGATTAACAGTTAACCACAGAAAGACCTGTGTTTTGTCAGATAATTTTACACCAGCTGAATTAATCTGTTGACGGTTGTTTTTAAAGTGTTGATTTTTAATAATATTTTATTATTGGCATAGGTTTTGTATAAGAGATCTTCAATGATCAAAACGCCCGTTTGGGTTTGGCTACACTAGCTACGTACCAATATGGATTTGGATGGATATGAAAAACGCTAAACAACTTATCGCACTAACGGCAATGTTACTTTGTGGTACTTCTGCTACCTATGCTGGAAGTGTTTCACCTACTGCGACCATTGCGGACAACTATATCGGTGCCAGGTACTACGACTATAGCGGTAATGGGGTCAAAGACAGTACTCGGGATGTTGCTGGCGGGTCTGACTATCAGATTCACTCGATGGACGTCACTCGATCAGTAAATGCGGGTAGAACTTACCTCGATGTGCAGGTAAACACCAACTTTGCGGGTAAGGCCGGTGCTTTTCATTATGGTGATCTGTTTCTGACAGATGTTGCTAACTATGACCCTTATGTCGGCTATCTTGACTCCGGTATTTCTAATGGCTATTCCGCTGATAGTCGTTTTGGCACGGCGGATATGGGTCAAAATACTCGCTGGCTTTACGCATTTGATGTGGACTATGGCAGCAGCTCCAGAGCAGATAATACTTCTGGCGTGAACCATACTGGTGCGTTGGTTGAGATCGATCAGAATCGATATAGTCAAGACACAACTACCGCTCGAGAGTATCCTTCAGACTCCGGCAGCGGTTATAGACCTGACCAGATTGTAATGGCCAATAAGGAAGGAACTGAGAACGGGTATTGGTCTGTTACACATGGAGATTACGTAAGTTTCCATATTGATATTTCCGGTACAAGCCTGGCCAGTGCTGGCCAGATTGCGCTACGTTGGGCAATGACTTGTGGTAACGACATTATTGAAGGTATTGCCAGCTTCCCGAATGGTGGAGCTACGGTTCCAGAACCTGCTGCGTACATGTTGATGCTGGCTGGTCTGGCGGGCTTAGGCTACTCACGTCGGAGAAGGTCTGCCAGAGTTATGACCGCTTAGATAATTGTTTGTTGTAGAAAGGCTCCCTCGGGAGCCTTTTTTATTGCCTGAAATTTCTATTTCATGTCAGGTGGCAAATGATGTTAGCTGCAGCTCTTTAAGTGCTGGGTTGATTGTCCAGATTAGAGTTAGCCTTCAGAAAGATAAGTTTGGATACTGTCAGCAACAACCTGATGACCATAGGTTGTGAGGTGTCCTTCGTTAGGATGAAACAGTAGACCCTTGAGCGCTTTGGCTGATTTTAATTCAGACATCCGGGAGGCCATGTCTATGATATCCATGTTATTAACGGCTGCTTGTTCAGCAACTGTTTTGCGCACAAATTCCTGAAATGTAGCAGCATAAGAGTGGGGGGATGCTACATAAGATTGGCCAGGAAGTAGTGCTACCGTGAATTTGTAGCCTTTGCTTACCGCATCCTTCTTCAGGTTTTTGAACAGTGCTTTGAGTAGATCTTTCTGTTGTTGGAGTCTGGAGTTCAGTACGTTAAAGGCCTCTTCCTGTTGTTCGTCTGTTAAGCCTGGGGAACCAAATATCCTAGGTAATATTACGCTGCTGGATATCAATTGTTGCATAACTCCCCTGGTTGGTAGCTCATTGCCATAGGCTATTGAAGAAAGTGATTTCGTTTTTTCTTCTGCTGGTTTTGCTGCTTTCGGTACCGGATAGTTGTGAGGCTCAAGCTGATTGTTTGAGTTAAGCACAAAGTAAGGTTTTGCTTGCTCGGCCTGCAATGGATAGCTCAGAGCGTTATCTAAAAAATCGTTGCCAAGATAGAACATTAAAATGTAATGATCTGCTTTTAGGCGAGAATGGCGATACTTCAGCAGCAGATATTGTTGATCGGTGCTGTAACCCGGTATGCCAAGGTTTATATATTCCCTGCTGGAGTCTGCCTGGTTTAATTTGCTGGTAAATGTTTCTGGATCATTTACGCCTATTCCAAAGGTAAAGCTGTCACCGATTAAGGCGACGGTAGAGCTTATCTTGCTTTTATCAGGTGTTTGAATATGTCGATAACCGTCAGCGTTAGTCTTGTAGTTAACCTTAAAGTCATGATGTTGATGCTCTCCTTGCCAGTTTTTACTCAGTACCCAGCCGAACTGACTGTGGTACTGTAAAAATCCGGGAGTCATGGCGGAGTCTGTATTGATCTTCTTCTGGTAATGGGAGAGAAAAGACTCTGAAATCGCCCATCCTGTTACTGTTGTTGCTACTGTAATGGTGATAGCAAAGAGTCTTTTTTTGTTTTTGCTGGGGTGGGGCATCTAGTCTCCCAATTGTTGAGGGTCGCTGTTAAAAGGCAGGCTCTTATACTAGAACAGGGTATAAATAAATGGGCTGATGACTGAACTTTCGGTAAATAATATAAGGCCGCCCACCAGCATTAGCATCAAAATAATGGGTATTACCCAGAACTTCTTGTGTTTTCTGGCAAATAGCCAAAGATCGAGAAAAAACTCAAACACTAGAATGGGTTCTCCATGTCTTCAGGGTATATGGGATCACTATGGTTACGATAGCTGTCTGAACTTATTGTACCGTGGTCTGGATGACTTCCGACTTCGTCCTTGTTAAGAGCTCTTTTTACCAGACTGAGAGGGGTAATAACAGCGTAGAAAATAAATATCAGTAATGCGCTGATAAGATATCTGTTGATGAGGTGTGCCACCTGTGTCCAGCGCTGATAAGGTCCAGACAATACTTCAGGTCGGATCAACGCGAGCATAAACAGTATCATCGCCAGAATATATGCGCTACCCGGTAGCAGTGCCAGAAGGCCGGAGTGGCGAAAAAGCACAGTAATCCATATGCAGATGACAATCGAAAGAAGAATACCGAATAATCTTAGTTGCTGTTTACTTGTCAGTTGCATCATTAATCCAGCTCAAAGTAGCGTTCCGTGTTTTGAGGTGCCAATTGCTTTTTCTTCTCTAATACATAGTTACCAAGTACCAGATAATCCATATGTGTATTGATGAAGCAATCAAAGGCATCGTTTAGAGAGCAAACAATAGGTTCGCCTCTGACATTAAAGGATGTGTTTATCATCGCGGCGCAACCGGTTAAGTTGTTAAACGCTGTGAGCAACTGATGAAAGCGTGGGTTTGTTTTTTTATTGACTGTTTGTATGCGTGCAGTCATATCCACATGGGTTGTTGCAGGAAGTCTGGATCTTGTGACGGATAGTTTTTCCAGGCCGTCAAGTTGTTCCATTTCAGCAATACCTTCAGGAGATATGATGTTTTCGCTGACTGGAGCAGTAAACAGCATATACGGACTGCTCTGCTGCTGCTCAAAATACTCCTGGGCTTTCTCACTGAGAACTGCTGGTGCGAATGGCCGAAAGGATTCCCGAAATTTTATTTTAAGGTTGAGTTTGGATTGCATCTCGGAATTTCTGGCGTCAGCTAGAATTGATCGATTACCGAGGGCTCTGGGTCCAAACTCCATACGACCCTGAAACCAGCCTACAACGTTGCCAGAGGCAATAACACCAGCTACCTCGTCGAAAAGTAAGCTGTCATCATAGAGCGTATAGGGTATGTTTTTATCGTCGAGAAACGCCTGTATTTCCCTGTTGCTAAAGTCTGGTCCCAGATATGCGCCCTGCATTGAATCGTCTTTGGTGTTGCCGTTCCCATTGAGGGACGGGGTGCTGCTATCGGTTGTTACGTTTGTTTGAGTTGTTGATCTATCTTCCTGATAATATTGAAAACTTGCAGCAAAAGCTGATCCTACTGCACCGCCTGCGTCCCCGGCTGCAGGCTGAACCCAAATTTCGTCAAATAGACCGGAGCGCAGTAGTTTGCCATTGGCAGTACAGTTGAGTGCGACACCGCCGGCAAGGCATAAATTCCTGGCCTGAGTTTCATCTCTCAAAGTCTTTGCCAGTTTTAGAATGATCTCTTCGGTAACTGCTTGAACTGATGCCGCAAGATCCAGCTCCCGCTGGGTAATAGGAGATTCAGGAACCCTTGGAGGTCCATCAAATAACAAAGAGAAGGACTCATTGGTCATCTTGCTTCCGACACAGAAGTCAAAGTAGTCCAGATTTAACTGAAAACTGCCATCCGCCTTAACGGTGATCACTTTATCAAGAATCAATTTTCTGTAGCGAGGGATACCATAGGGTGCTAACCCCATCAGCTTATATTCACCTGAATTAACCCGAAATCCGCAGAAATAGGTGAAAGCAGAATAGAGCAAACCCAGAGAGTGGGGGAAATTGATTTGCCAAAGGGGAGTTAAGGCTTTTCCATCCCCCATCCAGGCACTGGTTGTAGCCCATTCTCCAACACCGTCAAGACAGAGTACTGCTGCTTTTTCATAGGGGCTTGGATAGAAAGCAGAAGCGGCATGAGACTGGTGGTGTTCAGTGAAGAGAAGCTTTGGTAACTGTTTTTCCTTGCATTTTGCCAATCTTGCCAAATGTTTTTTAAGCAGGATTTTTAAGGTCAGTTTTTCTTTTAACCAGATCGGCATTGAGCGCAAAAATGATCTGATCCCCAGAGGAGCATAGCTTAAGTAGGTTTCCAGTATTCGGTCAAAGGTCAGGAAAGGTTTGTCATAAAAAACAATTGCATCGAGATCGGTGATTTTGATATCAGCCTGGTTCAAGCATGAAATAATCGATTGCTCTGGAAAAGCTGCATCATGCCTGATTCTGGAAAAACGCTCTTCTTGAGCGGCTGCAATAAGTTCTCCTGATTGGACCAGAGCTGCTGCACTGTCGTGGTAAAATGCTGAAATACCGAGTATTTGCTTCCCGATCATGAGCTGCCTATGTTTTGAATGTGTCTGCAATGGCTGGAAGAATAAGGAGCCTTTAGCGCGGAGTCCATAGTTATTCTTGATAGTTACTGTTGATAACGACTTTCTTTACTATCGCTGTTTCAGAGGGGCGCTCTTGATAGTTTCATTCAATGGTAAGTTTCAGTGGTTAAAAATTGCCAGCAGGAGTCTGCTTCTTGTTATATGTTGCTGGATAGCTGGTTAAATATACAGTATTCTAACCACTATCTGATTTATTCTGAATATGAAAAGAATGTAGTTTTGCGCAGGTCCGTAGCAGATAGAAATGCCTGATCAAAGAAAAATCATACATTGTGATTGTGACTGTTTTTACGCAGCTGTTGAAATGCGTGACAATCCATCATATAGGGGAATACCCATTGCTGTTGGTGGAGATCCAGGCAAGCGGGGGGTTATTTCTACCTGTAACTACGAGGCCCGGCAGTATGGGGTCCGTTCTGCGATGCCGTCAGCCCAGGCAAAGAAGCTGTGCCCAAAACTGCTGATTATTCCGGGGCGGATGGAAGCTTATCGGCAAGCCTCTGGCCAAATTCATGATATCTTCCAGAGCTACACTGATCTGATAGAGCCCTTGTCTCTTGATGAAGCTTACCTGGATGTTTCCTCTTCAACTGCCTGTCGTGGAAGCGCCACCATGATTGCAGAAGAAATCAGACAACGGGTTAAGGCTGAGGTCGGTATCACCATTTCAGCAGGAGTGGCGCCAAACAAGTTTATCGCCAAGATTGCCAGTGATTGGAAAAAACCTGATGGCCTGTTTGTGGTCTTGCCTGATGAAGTAGAAAGTTTTGTTGAGAAACTGCCGGTAGAAAAACTGTTTGGTGTAGGGCCTGCCACTGCGACTAAGCTGAATCGGTTGGGCGTGTTAACCTGCGGAGATTTGCGCGCTTTCAATAAGATTGAGCTGGTTGAGCATATGGGAAGTTTCGGCGAACGGCTGTACCAACTGAGCCGGGGGATTGATGAGCGTCCTATTCGAACCAGCTGGCGACGTAAGTCCTTGAGTATTGAGCACACCTACACCCAGGATTTGGCCAGTTATGAAGCCTGTTTGGAAAAGTTGCCGTCTTTAATGGAAGAGTTGAACCGCCGTCTTTCAAGGTTGGACGATGGCTATCGAGTAACGGGTGGGGTCGTAAAGGTAAAGTTTGATAATTTTGTCCAAACAACAGTGGAGCATCGAATTTCTGAGCCTACTAAAGAGGCTTATACTGCTTTGCTGAAGGAGGGTTATGCACGGGCAAATCGATCAGTTCGCTTGTTGGGGGTTGGTGTACGTCTGGAAGACAAGAGCAGCGATGAGGTTTTCAGGCAATTAAACCTGTTTGAAGGTTATTGACCAGACCTTCACCATCGCTCAGCCATTATCGGTTTACTCTGTTTAGTTATATTTCTGCTTCTAGTTGCTCTTCTGCTTTTTTTTGCGCATTTTTAAATTCGCCTATACCCAGCATCATCTTAGTGTTTTCCAGCATATAGAGCACAGAAGGGACCAGTAACAGTATTAGCAGGGTGCCATAAGCCAGGCCAAAGACAATTGCTGTTGCCATGGGAATAAGAAACTGTGCTTGCAGGGATGTTTCAAACAAAATAGGGCTCAGGCCTGCAATGGTCGTGAGAGATGTCAGCAAGACTGCTCGCAGACGCTGACAGGCAGCTTCAACAATTGCCTGTTCAACTGGCATACCCCGTTCCCGCAGCTTGCGGTAAAACGTGATCAAGACGATGGAGTCGTTAATCACGATTCCTGACAGCCCAAAGAGTCCGAAAAGTGACAGGATAGTCAAAGCCTGTCCCATAAACAGGTGGCCAATGATCGCACCGGTCAGACCCAGCGGGATGGCAGCCATAACGGTAATCGGCCATAAATAGGAGGAAAACACCCAGGCCAGAATTATGAAGATAAGGAGGAGGGCGATGAGCCCCCCTGTTTTCATGTCCGAAAGGGTTTCATTCTCGTCTGCTTTTTTCCCTTCAAAGCTGTAGCGAATGCCATAGCGAGAAGTCAGTTCTGACAGAGGACCGGATTCCAGCGCCTCAATAATTTCATTAGCATTGGCACTTTTGTCATCTACATCAGCTGTGACCATCAGGGCTAATTGGCCATCGACTCTATTAAGTGTGTCCAGTCCACGCTTAGCCCTGAACTGAACAATATTGGAAAGCGGTGCTGATTCTCCGTTGGGTAATAAAACAGGCAGTTTTTCCAACGTACTTAAACGATCACGCTCATTATCAGGGAGAACAACTCTGACTTCTATTTCATCATCATTTTCATGATAAATCTGTACTAATGCGCCATCTAAAGCCGCTCTTAGGTGTCTGCCAACCGTTTCCAGATTTAATCCAAGCCCTTTGGCTGTGCTTGTCAGTTCGTAGATCCACTGTTCTTTACCATAAGGGAGGTCATCATCGACATTACTGACCCCGGTATAACTTTTCAGAGACTCCTGTAGCTCTAAAGAAGCTTGCTTCAAAATACCCACCTGGCTGCCAGTCAGTTTGATTTCAATGGGTTTACCAGGAGGGCCACCCGTTCGTTGAGAGATATTGACGCGCTCTATTCCTGCTGGTTGGATGACTTTATCGCGCCATTTTTGCAGAAAGAGTTCATTGGGAGTATCACGATTTTCGCCATTAACCAGCTGTACGTAAAGAGCGCCGAACTCGTCACCAATAGACCCCAGAGCGTTATTTTGACTAAACAGGGCCTGGCGCTTGTACTGAACTACCGCTTCTATCAGATTTCCGCCGAGTTCTGTTTCCGTTTCCCTTAACGTCCGTTCCAGATGATTGACAAAGCTGTCGACCTGCTCAGGTCTTGTTCCGGCTGTAAACTGGACACTGGCGGTAAATTCGTCACCGTCCACGATTGGGAAAAAAGTAAACTTTATTCGCCCACCTGCCACCAGCCCTACAGCAATAATCAGGAAGGCGAGAGAGCAGCTAAGTGTGATCCAGCGAAACCGAACGGCCAGGATGACTAACCGTCGAAACTGATGATCTCTAAAATGGTCGAACCAACCATCCAGCTTCGCTCGAAGCTTACCCGGTTGAATACGATCGTGACGCTTTAGACTGTGATGTAGATGGCCAGGAAGTATCAGAAAACACTCAACTAAAGATGCAATGATTACACAGATGACTACCGTTGGAATATCAATAAGGATGTTACCGATGTAGCCACCGATAATGATAAGAGGAATAAAGGCTGAAATAGTCGTTAGCGATGAAGCTATGACCGGTGCCAACATCCGGTTTGCCCCTCCGATTGAAGCTGTAGCCCCGGGTTCTCCCTGCTGAAAATGGGTAAGTGCATCTTCTCCAACGACTATGGCGTCATCTACGATGATGCCTAGCGCCATGATCATCCCGAACAGGCTGATCATGTTAATGCTGCCGCCGATCAACTGCATGATTGCCAATGTGGCCAGGAATGAAATTGGGATTCCAGCAGTGACCCAGAAGGCTACTTTTACGTTAAGGAACAGAAATAACATGGCAATCACCAAGATGAGCCCGCCAAGACCGTTACGCAAGAGCAAGCTGATGCGATCCTCAAGAAATTGCCAGCGTTCATTGTAAACTATTAATTCAACACCCTTGGGAAGGGTTGGTCGCACATCTGACAACCAGGCATTTAACGTTGCAGCTGCCGTTAGGGTGTCGTCATTTTCCGTGCGTTTTAAAGCTAAAGCTATTGCGGGCCTTCCCTCGAAGGCCAGATAGGTTTGATTGTCTTGTGGGCGTTCCTCTATGTTGGCGATATCTCCCAGCCGCACCAGCCGACCATCCTGTTGGGTGATAAGGGGGAGTTGCTCAAAACCATCCACATCCCTTTGTTGGCTAAGACTTCGGATTTGGCGTGAGCCGTCACTCCTTCCCGCCGTTCCGGCAGGCAGATCCCGGCTGCGTTGTGCGACGGTGGAAGATATCTCATTCAGAGTCATTCCCAGATCATGCAGGGCTTGTATCGGTACCTGGATAGCGACTTCCTTTTCCGGCATACCGGTGATGTCTATCTTTCGAATGCCCTTTTCTAACAACTCACGTTCGAATCTGCGTACCAGAGGGCGTATTTCCTCTAGATCTCCGTCGCTGCTGACCAAAATCCGTGCAATCTCCTCGTAACGGATCACTTCCTGGATGATTGGTTCTTCCGCATCGGTAGGTAGATTTCTTATTCCATCTATTTTTTGCTTTACGTCATCGACAAGTTTTCCGACATCAGCTCCTTCCTCCACCACAATGCGAATGGAGGCCATGCCCTGGTTCGAGGTGGATAGCAACTCATCTATGTTGTTGGTGCCTTTAAGTTCCTGTTCGATCGGGATAGTGATATTTCGTTCGACGTCTTCAGCTGCGGCACCGCTCCAGTTCACCTGGATATTGATAACGTCCAACTCAAAGGTTGGAAAGAACTGGGTATTAAGCTTTTTTATACCCCATAGCCCGGCAATGATCATTAGGAACATCAACAAGTTGGATGCCACTTTGTGGATGGCAAATGTACGGATAATTGCACTGCCATTGGTCGATGTTGATTTCATCTCAACCACCTGCAATCTTAACTTTCAATCCCGTAATGGCATTGGGTAGCTGTGTGAAGACGATCTGATCGCCGGGTTTTATGTTGTTGCTTGTTACCAGTATTTTAGGCTCTCCGTCCTGATCAATTTCACCAATTCTTTCTATTTTAAGAGCTTTGAGATGGTCGTTTTCGACTATATAAATTCGATCAGTACCGTAAAGTGCTTGTGGAGGGAGTGATAAAAGATTGTCTATGACAGGTAAGGTTAAACTAAGCTCCAGGGAGCGCCCCAGTTCCAGGTTTTGAGTTTCCGAGGTGATTCTAAGCAGCGAGTCGACTCCCGCTCGACCGGTTCCTACTTCGCCGGATATGCGTAGCAGCTGGAGTTTCAATTGTTGTCCATCCAGTTCAGCAGTGGCCGTTAGGGGTTGGTTCTTCTCTAAAGCATTTCTAATTCGATTCAGGTAGCGGGAAGGGATCTGGGCTCTAACCTCCAGAGCTTCTGTGTCGTACATCATCAGCAGTTTGTCGCCGCTCCTGACTCTATCCCCAGGGGCGACAGAAACACGGGCGATGCGACCGCTGAAGGGGGCAATTATTTTTGTCCTCTCCAGATCTAACTGTGCGGATTCTAACTGTACTTGAGCCTGACTTTGTAAGGCCTTAAGTTGGCTCAATCGGTTTTCATGATCGTTAATTTCTCTTTGTCGGTTATTTAAAGAAAGTGCTTGTTGCTGGTAGTTGCGCTGGGCATCGTCCAGCTGAGTTTCAGTGCCGACTTTGCGACCTTTTAATGCTTTGAATCTCTCTACTGAGCGCTTAGCCAAATTGAGCAGCTCTTTTTCGATCTGTAAAGCTTTCAGGTCAGATTGGTAACGGTTGATTTCTGTTTTGATACGAGCATTGATATCTTCCAGTTCCGCGGTGCGTTTTCTGACAACCAGTTCCGCATCTCTGGAGTCCAGTGTCAGCAGGATTTCTCCGGCGTTGATGTGGCTACCCTCATCGACATGAAGGCTGTTGACGTATGCCGTCACTGCCGCAGATAGTTCGCTGCTGCGGGGGGATTCTATTCGGCCATACAATGTGATGTTGGGAGCAATGGGCTCCGGCCTGGCGCTCAGGGTTTGTACAGTCCAGGTCTTTTCCTGGATTGGTTTCTCCGGTGCCTGAGGTTTACTGGCGACCAGCTGTTTGAAAATCACAATTGATAGAAACAGGACTATCGCTGCTACTACAAAAGGTATTATCTTTCGACCAAGAGGCGTCTGTTTGGAGGTCATATTTGTCCGTAATTATCCAGTTCTGATCTTCTTAAATCCCAGTCAGTTATAACCCATCCGTTATGAGAGGGGGGCTCTATTTAGAAATGGTACCCGGTTGAACGGCAGAGCTTACCGAATAAGTCAGATAAAATCCGCGAATTTACAGTTCTTTACGTATTGTATTGAAGGGACTACTGTCATTTAAGATCGTCGGCAATCGTCTGTTGAGTAAATGCGGATATGCTACCCTATAAAAACTGATCGAACATCAAACTGTTATGATTATCGATAGCTATTGTCTGAGTCTAGTGGGAGATATGAAAGAGTAAAACAGCTTATGAGAACGGAATCATTTAAAGCCCTGAACTCAAAGGGGTTTCATAAAATTGTTTATCGCGAGTGGGGAGCCGCAGAGAATCAGCGGGTGTTGGTCTGTGTACATGGGTTAGTAAGAAATAGCCGTGATTTTGATGAGATAGCCCAATCTCTGGCGAGAAATTATCGGGTTGTATGCCCGGATATTGTCGGTCGAGGTGAAAGCGACTGGCTGCCGGAGGGCGTTGCTTATGATATCAGCCAATACCTGAATGACATGGTGGCATTAATCGCTCGACTGAACGTAAAGCAAGTTGATTGGCTGGGTACTTCGATGGGCGGGCTGATTGGAATCTGTTTAGCGTCCCTTCCAGGAAGTCCTGTTCGGAATCTCATACTTAACGACATTGGTCCCTTTATCAGTAAAGAGTCGTTGCAACGTATTGGCGCTTACGTAGGGCAGGAGTGCCGATTTTGGAGCCATCAGGAAGTTGAGGATTACTACCGTTCCATTTACCCTGCATATCACGGAATTTCAGATGAGCAGTGGCATCGTTTGGCTGTATGTGGCTGTAGAGAGCATCCATTGGAGGGTTTTGTTCTTCATTATGATCCGAAAATAGGTGAATATGCCCGTGCATTGAGTGATCAGGATATTGACCTTTGGGATTTATGGAACAATATACAGTGTCCGCAGATGTTGGTGTGGGGCGAGGATTCTGATGTTTTAAGCGCAGATACGGTGACTGCCATGAAGGCAGCTAAGCCAGAGATGAATGTGGTTAGCTGGGCCGGGGTCAGTCATGCGCCGTCTTTGATGGTCCCAAGCCAGATACAGAAAGTTGTTGATTGGCTAAGAGCACAGCAAATGCGCTGATAAGTTCTGTTAAGTTTCTATCCTGGAATCAGGCGTTTTTTAACCCTGTAGCTGGAGTATTAATGAGTATTTTGACCGCCTGGCCTGCTGAATACCTTTGTTTGACTGAGCAAGAGCGTAAGCAGGCTACTGCCCGTATTGAAGCGGAGTTCTCTTCTACCCTTAAATCTCTGAAAGTCGATATCGGTTTGGTAGAAATGCTGGAAGCGATCTATGTGCCTCTCGGGGCCTGGCTGTATGAAAGAAAAAAGCGAAGTGAGGGCCCCCTGGTCGTTGGAATCAACGGGGCGCAAGGGGCCGGTAAATCCACGCTTTTTACACTCTTGGAGGTGACTCTGGCTGAAGGATTTGGCCAAAAGGTCGTAGGGTTTTCTTTGGACGATATCTATAAGACTCGTGCTGATCGCCAGAAAATGGCTAACGAAGTTCATCCTTTGTTTTCTACACGTGGTGTGCCGGGCACTCATGATGTTTATCTTGGGTTTAATCTTCTACATGAACTGAAACAAGCACGTAAAGATAAAATCACCAAAATTCCTGTGTTTGATAAATCGATAGATGATCGTTGCCCGGAAGCTGTCTGGCAGGAATGGGTAGGACCTGCTGATATTGTGGTGATTGATGGTTGGTGCCTTGGTGCAACTCCACAGCCAGATGATGCGCTTATTGAGCCGATAAATGCTCTTGAGCGAGAAGAAGATCCTGAGGGTGTCTGGCGTAAATATGTTAATGAGCAGTTAAAGGGTAGCTATCGTCGGCTGTTTAATATGCTGGATGTCCTCCTGATGCTTAAGGTGCCGAGTATGGACAGTGTTTTTGAATGGCGTACATTGCAGGAAAAAAAGTTGGCTGAACGTGTCGAGCAGTTTGAATTGGATAAGGATGCTACGGAGCCCCTGAGAATTATGAGTCAATCTGAGATTAGACATTTCATCATGCATTATGAGAGATTGACGCGGCAAATGTTGGAGCAAATGCCAGACCGGGCGGATGTGACCTTGCATCTGAACGATAATCACAAAATAGACCGCATCCAGATCAATTAACCCAGTGTAGCAAATCACGAGGTTAACGAATGTATGGAGTGTCAGCGGATGCTGGCAGGGTCTTAAATTCCAATCGGCAGCAGCGCAGTTGTTGCCATACCGTGGACTACCGTGTTGATTGTACGATCATTTTTTCCAGAAACTATCTTTGCCATCATATCCTGAAGACCTATCATTTTGCCAAATAGACGCTCGTAGCTCAGGTTTGGAATGCCGTCCTGGTAGCCGTTGCTGAGCAGAAACAGAGTGCCATCTGCTTGGCGGAACGCTCTAAGTCTCCAGGCGATGATTTCAAGGTTGCGTGCACTGTTGTAGAGCTTCTGCTGATCAAGTTCATCAAGAAGGTAAAGTTCTGATTTTTGATTATAGGAAGCATGTAAGCTGCTTCTGATTCCAACCAGTAAGGCAAATACCCGATCCCCCTTAAAAGCCTCATCAAAAACCAGGTTGAGGGCATCATTGCCCACTTTATTGCCAAGCTCGGGAAAACGGAAAGAGGAGCGAGTGCGTCCCAATTGCTTCAATCTTTTATTAATGGTGTAGCCAGGGTTTTTGGTTAACTCACGTGGATTGCGCTTGTATAGCTTTGTCATCAGCTCCCGAGTATGGAAATATTGCTCACGGATATAAATATCAGTGACCATATCTATATCACTTTTAGCCAGGTTTTTAAGACTGAAACCGTTACCACCACAGCCCGTTAGAAACAGCGTGGAAACAGATACCAGCAATAACAGTGCGACCGAACTAAGTCGGGGGATGGATATAGTCATCCCCCGATTCTATCGATTGATCAGTTCGATTGGAAATAATATCAATAGTGGACGCTGATGCGGTACCGTTAGCCTAGTTCTTTTTCCAGATCATCAGCACCGCCGATATGAACACCATTAATAAAGATCTGTGGAACTGTTTGGCGACCCGTTACGGCTTTCAGACCACGGTGATTAACGTCTCTACCAAGTTGAATCTCTTCATAACGCAAACCTTTTTCATCCAGAAGTTGCTTGGCTCTTAAGCAGTGGCCGCAACCGGGGCGAGCGAACAAAGTAACAGGAGTTTCTTCTTTAGCTGCTGGGTTCAGGTGATTCAACATGGTGTCTGCATCGGAAACCTGAAACGGATCTCCAGGAATATCCTGTTCGATAAACATTTTTTCAATGATACCGTTCCGAACCAGCATTGAATATCTCCAGGAACGTTTGCCAAAGCCCAGTTCAGCTTTGTTAACCAGTTGCCCCATCGCTTCAGTAAAATCACCGTTGCCATCTGGTAAAAACATGATTTTATCTGCCTGTTGGTCTTCCTTCCAGGCGTTCATTACAAAAGCATCATTAACCGACACGCAGTAAATTGCGTCAACACCGTTGGCTCGAAACTGGTCTGCCAGCTCATTATAACGGGGGACATGGCTGGATGAGCAGGTCGGGGTAAAAGCCCCTGGTAGTGCAAATAAAACCACCGTTTTGTTTTGGAACAGTTCTTCTGAGTTATGGTCTACCCATTGGTCACCTTCACGACAATGAAAGGTGGTCTGTGGAATCTTTTGGTTTTCACGATTGTCTTGCATATGTTTCTCCGGGTTAAGTTGCTTGCTTGGACGGTACTTTAAGGTGGTTATTAAATTAAATATAATTAATCATATTTAACTGGGTGATAGCTATTTTCAATAGCTTGGTAATTGCCAGAGATAGAGAACCTTCGAATAAGTCCATTATGTTCTCAGCGAGCCCTCCGAGGCCCAAGGGACTTGTTCGAAGGCTCCTTAGCCTTAGGCCTCCATTTGGAAGATACAGCGATAATATATTGATAGCTCTATGGCTGGATTGACTAGGGGTTCCCTAAGCCTATGACTTTTAGCGGAACTAACACAGCTATACATCGAAACAGGAATAATATGACTACAGGTAAAGATCTGAAAGACATCCGCCGGGAGTATATCGCTGAACGGATTCACCGTGCGGACATGAAGGCAGACCCTTTCGATCAGTTCGGACTCTGGTACGATCAGGCAGCAAAGATCGACCCTTTGGATGCTTCATCGATGGCGCTGGCGACAGCAACGAGAGAAGGCTGTCCGTCAGTGCGAATAGTGTTACTTAAACATTATGATAAGAACGGATTTTGCTGGTACACAGACTATCGTAGCCATAAGGGGCAGGAGATAGCTGAGAACCCTCAGGCAGAGGTGCTTTTTTACTGGCGAGGTCTTGAGCGCCAGATCAGAATCTGGGGAAAAGTAGAACAACTACCACGGTCAGACGCAGAGTCTTACTTTGCTGAACGGCCGCTGGGAAGTCAATTAAGTGCTGCTGCCTCTGCACAAAGCTCAATGGTCGAGAGTCGTCAGCAATTGGAGGCAAGAGCAGATGCATTGGCTCAAAAATATGAAAACTGCCCAATACCTTGCCCTGAATCCTGGGGTGGCTACCGGCTGGTGCCGGAGCGGTTTGAGTTCTGGCAAGGGCGGGAGAATCGGCTACATGATCGATTGATTTACAGTCAGCAGCTGGATCAGTGGCAACTGGTCAGATTAGCGCCTTAATCTCTATCTTATAAAGGGAGCGTTTACTGATTGCTTAAACCCGGGGGAATGACGATCCTGGAGTGACTGTTCGATCAAACGGTGTTGACAGTGCTCTGGGTGTTCTTTCCAAGGTTGGTTTTTTACCAGTGATTCTTTTGATTAATAGTTATTTCAATGAATACTTGCGGACAACACCATGGCTGAAACAATTCCCTGTATCGAAGTTGAACCAAAGTCCACTGCTATCGCGTCAGTCATCTGGCTTCATGGCTTGGGTGCAGATGGCAATGACTTTGTACCGATTATTCCAGAGTTAGGATTGCCATCAGATTTACCCGTCAGGTTTATTTTTCCCCATGCTCCGGTTCGGCCGGTAACGGTAAATGGTGGTATGCCAATGAGAGCGTGGTATGACATTCTCAGTATGGGGCGGGCCAGAGACATTAATGATTCTCATCTTTATGAAGCCTGTGATCAGATTACTCAGCTAATTGGAAAAGAGGAGCAACGGGGAGTTTCCAGTGATCGGATTCTATTAGTTGGTTTTTCTCAAGGAGGAGCCGTGGCCTACCAGTCTGCCCTTAGGTATCCTCGATCGTTAGCCGGGTTGGCTGCACTCTCGACTTACAGGATAAAACCGGAGCTGCCTGAGCATCAGGCGACGACCGCAAATCATAATTTACCTGTTTTTGTGGCACACGGTGAACAGGATGGGGTTGTTCCTGTTGAGTTAGGCCGTCAGGGTTTTGAATCTCTTTGTCTGCAAGGGTTTGATCCTGTTTGGCAAACTTATCAGATGGGACACGAAGTCTGTTTTCAGGAAATTCAAACTCTTAGTCGCTGGATGCAGCAGGCTCTGACGGGAAAGTAATCTCGGGACCGGGCTGTTTCCTGAAGGATCAGTTAGCCAATAGTAGTTTTTCTTTTAGCAAAGGCTCAAGACCGCCACCGTTAAAAATATTGCTGTAGCCTGCTTGTCGCAGAGCGGCTTCAGCAACGCTGGCTCTGCGGCCACTGCGACAATAAAGGACTATTTGCCTGTCCTTACGGATTCCTTGATTGTTAAGTTGTGATGTTATTTGTTGATATGGGATATGAAGAGAATCAGCAAGGTGTCCCTGAGCATATTCTTCAGTTGTTCGTACGTCGATAACTAAAGAGCCGGTTTCTATAAGCTCCCAGGCCTTCGATTCTTGTTCACCAGCTTGAAGTTGAAGGCTGAATAGAGAGGCAGTGACTAAGATTAAGCTGCTTAAAATCTTCATTCTGGTCCTGTTATTAATTATCGGAAACACCTGTGTTTACTTAGGATGATCTGCGCCGTTTAAAGTGTACTCTAAGGACTGGGAGTCTTTTATATACAATGAGTTCCCATTGATTTTTGGTTTTATCATGCCACTTAAGATAGTAGAAATATCTTAATCAGATCTATTTTAAAGGGCCTGGCTTTGCAGTGGCAAATAGAGTTTGAGAGAAGGCTCAATAGAAAGAAACGTGGCTACAGCAGTGAGCGACAAGAACAGCTCCTCTGTAATAAGAAGGGTATTTACCTGAATCGGTTCAGTGTAGCGGTAAGACTTGAGCTACGACTTGAGTCGCCACTCAAGTCTTACGAAGGCTAGGCTGCGGCTACGTCTTCTGCCTGCAGTCCTTTTGGCGTTTGAGTAATTCCATACTCCACCTGCTGCCCTTCAGCTAGCGATTTGTGTCCTTCTCCTCGAATTTGGCGATAATGTACAAAGACATCTTCACCTCCGGTTCGTGTGATAAAACCAAATCCTTTTGCGTCATTAAACCACTTAACCGTTCCAGTTTCCCGTTCAGACATTGCTTACACCCTTTTTTTGTTATAAAAGCCCCGCAATAATAGAGGGTTTTTGTACGCAATCCTAGTTTTTTGAACAAAAATCAGTAAGTTTTTATATTTTTGTGTTGATATTTGTCAAATACTATGAATGCGGGGGTGAGTCAGGAAGGGTTTTATCCAGCAAGCAAAAAAAATCCCCGCCGAAGCGGGGGATCATAATAACAATGAAAAAGAAGGAGATAATCTAAAAAGCAAACTGGCTGGGTTTCGCTTCACAGACTCTGACTCAGTCTGTCAGTGAAAGTTCAACAGTGTTTTGTGTTTTTAGACTTTTTTACGATCACTTTTTTAGGCAAGCCACGTAGGAATCTGCAAGTTGTTGTAAAAACATAAAATAGCCATTTGCATGTAACGCTATTGATGTAGCCAAAGGGTCCAATTCCTGAGTATTGACTTTCAGTCCTTCGGTAATCGCTCGCACCATCGATGGTTTGAACTGAGGCTCAGTAAATACGCAACGTACATCACTGCTTTCCAGTTGTTCACGAATATTCTGCAATCGTTTTGCCCCCGGTTTGCGGTCGGGACTCAGGGTGAAAGCCCCCAGATGGTGGAGTCCATAATGTCTTTCGAAGTAGCCATATGCATCGTGAAATACGTAGTAGCCACTGTCTTTTATTTCGCTTAGTTGCTTTTTTAATGATAAGTCCTGTTTTTGCAGTTGCTTAAGAAATTCTGCCAGGTTATCGCTGTAGGTTTGAGTGGATTCCGGATCTGACTCGATAAGAGTCGCTGCAATTTTTCTGGCTATTATTCCCGCGTGTATCGGTGACAGCCAGATATGCGGGTCCATACCCTCATGGTTGTGATCCTGTTGATGTTCGGAGGCATGCTCCATTTCGTCGCTGTTCTCAGTGGTCTTGATCTGAGACTGTGTCGCTTCAGATTCAAATAGCGCTTGAAGCTCAATCCAGTTGGTGGACTCAGGACTGGTTTCCTGAACATTACTTAGAAAACGCTCGAGGCTGGGCCCTACCCAGAATACGAGGTCAGCCTTTTGTAATTTTTGCATATCAGAGGGACGCATCTGATAGTCATGAGGGGAGCTGTGTGCCGGTAACAGCATCTGTGGCTCCTTGGTTCCTTTGGTGATCGAAAGTGCGATCAGTTGGATCGGTTTGATAGTGGTGATAACTTCAATTGCCTGAACAGGCATTGTCATTAGCACCAGCGTGGCTAACAGACAGCTTTTTACCAGTCTGTAGTTATTGTTCAAGGAATTTGCCCGGAAAGTTTTTTTATATAGGGAGTTAATCAGCAAGGGAATCGCCACCAGATTCTATATTCAACAAATGTTATCCGCATTCAAATTCAGCGTATAACGCAGTAATGTTATAATATAACAAATTGCTTTGTGCTGGCAATTGAATCTACCGGGATAGACTCGAATTGGCGCTAGGTTTTAATGATCCGATAAAAGCCAACAAATGACCTTTTAACGGGAGGCACTTGGAGGCGCAAACCGTTATACTCGGCGTTTTATTTATTGCTCTCTTTAATCGGGCTACCTTTTTAACTTTTTACCGTGGCTTTTATCAAGAGCTGATTTTAAATTTTGGATAGATCAAAACCATGACTGTTCGTACACGCATCGCGCCTTCACCCACCGGTGATCCTCATGTAGGTACTGCCTATATTGCTCTGTTTAACCTTGCATTCGCTCGCCAGCATGGCGGTGATTTTATTTTGCGAATTGAGGATACCGATCAGACTCGAAGTACGCCGGAATCAGAGCAAGCAATATTGGATTCTTTGCGTTGGCTTGGCCTGGAATGGGATGAGGGCCCTGATGTTGGTGGTCCTCATGGACCGTACCGGCAGAGCGAACGAAAAGATAGCTATAAAGATTTCGCCATGAAACTGGTAGAGGAGGGTAAAGCCTTTTTGTGCTATCGAACGGCTGATGAACTTAATGAGCTTCGCGAAGCTCGCCGTGCTGCAGGAAAGCAAACAGCATTAAAACAGAGTGATTTAGGGCTGCCTGCTGATGAAGTTGACCGCAGAATGTCTGAAGGCGCCTCCTATGTTGTGCGTATGAAAGTACCGGAGGAAGGTACTTGCGTTATTGATGACATGTTACGTGGCACCATTGAAGTGGACTGGGCTCAGGTGGATTGCCAGATTCTGCTAAAATCTGATGGAATGCCCACCTATCATCTGGCGAATGTGGTCGACGATCACCTGATGAAAATTAGTCACGTGATTCGTGGTGAAGAATGGATTTCCTCGGCTCCAAAACATCATCTTCTGTATCAGTACTTTGGTTGGGAGATGCCTAAGCTTTGTCATATGCCATTGTTACGTAACCCGGATAAGTCGAAGCTCTCCAAACGCAAGAATCCGACGGGTATCAACTATTACGAGCGTATGGGGTATTTGCCGGAAGCGCTACTGAATTACCTTGCCCGGATGGGCTGGTCAATGCCGGATGAGAGTGAGAAATTCACCCGTCAGCAAATGTTTGATAACTTTGATATTCAGCGTGTTTCCCTGGGGGGGCCCATTTTTGATCAGGAGAAACTAAGCTGGTTGAATGGACTTTGGATTCGAGAAGAACTGGATTCTGAGGCATTCTCTCAGAAGTTCCAGCAATGGGCGTTGAATTCCGATTATCTGATGCCAATTATCCCATTGATCCAGCCTCGGGTAGACAAATTCAGCGACGTGGTTCCCTTGGCTGGATTTTTCATGTCTGGAATGCTTGATCTGGATGAAGCTGATTTTGAAAACAAGGCTCTCGATAAAGATCAGGTTCGACGTGTTCTTCAGTTTTCTCTTTGGCAGCTTGAGGCCGAGCGTTATTGGGAGAAAGATCGTATTTTTCAGGGGCTGAGTGGTCTCAGTAAAGCTATGGATTTTAAGATCAGAGATTTTCTTTTTCCTTTGTTCGTGGCAATTTCAGGTAGTGCTTCCTCTGTATCAGTTATCGAATCGATGCTTCTTCTGGGACCGGATATGAGTCGTGCGCGCTTGCGTCATGCCTTAAATCAATTGGGTGCCGCCTCAAAGAAAGAAGCCAAGAGATGGGATAAAGAGTTCAGGGCGCTTCAGGCTGTATTGGAAAGTCAGAGCTAACCAGGTCCCGTTGCCTATCAGTGCTGGTCATGAATCACTGCATTGGTCATGCAAGGCTACAGGGGCCTGGCTCTTGGTTCCTGAAAGAAGTGATGTGCTCTGATTACGATATTGCTATGTTGTCTGTTGCTGGTTTTGGTTAGAGGGGGCAGAGAAAGAACGCTGATAATCTGTGTGGGGAGAAAAGAGTTTCCTGCCTTATTATCGGCTTTCATCCTTTGTGTTCTGATCTCTGGCAATCGGTGTTTGTCAAAATAGTTGCCGCATCTCGCCATACTGGCCGATGGGCTCTGTTGTACTCCCTGATCTGGCTACTATACTCACTCAGGTAATTGGAATTACCGGCTACAGGTAAGCGTCCTGAGGAGTCTGCGAGCAGGGCCCTTGGCTTGCAATGAGTTCAAAGGCCTTAAATAGCAGGTTCCCTGATCTTTATTGAGTGGGGAGATATTGGCATGACTATAATAGAAGGGTTGCTCGCGGCGGAAGCGGAGAGCTTGCTTGGTCACCGCAGTGAAACTATTTCTCAAGAATTATTGTATCTGCCGGGGCCGGATTATATAGATAGGGTCGTGGCAGACAAGAGTTGTAATCCCCGAGTATTACGTAACTTTCAGACGCTGTTCAGTAGCGGGCGGCTGGCAAATACAGGGTATCTTTCACTTTTGCCGGTTGATCAGGGAGTGGAGCATTCGGGAGGTGCTTCGTTTGCTCCTAACCCCCTTTTCTTCGACCCTAAGAACATAGTTGAATTAGCTATTGAAGGTGGCTGTAACGCAGTAGCTTCGACCTTGGGGGTGCTTGCTTCCGTGTCCAGAAAGTATGCGCATAAAATCCCCTTCATCATGAAGATTAACCACAATGAGATGCTGAGCTATCCCAACATCTATGATCAGACCCTGTTTGCCAGTGTTGACCAGGCGCTTGATCTGGGAGCTGTGGCGGTAGGGGCGACCATTTATTTTGGCGCTCCTGAATGTCGCAGACAAATACAGGAAGTCAGTGCCGCGTTTGAATACGCGCATGAGCAGGGGCTGGTAACAATTCTTTGGGCTTATCTGCGCAATCCGGCGTTTAAAGGTGAGGGGATTGATTATCATACCGCCGCTGACCTTACTGGGCAGGCGAATCATTTGGCGGCAACGGTAAATGCCGACATCGTAAAGCAGAAGCAGGCTGAAGGAAATTTTGGTTATAACGCTATCAACTTTGGTAAAACTCATCCCAAGGTCTATTCTCAGTTGACCAGTGATCATCCAATCGACCTGGTGCGGTATCAGGTTGCCAATTGTTATATGGGGCGGGTAGGGATGATTAATTCTGGAGGAGCGTCTTCAGGCGAAGATGATTTAGCTCAGGCAGTCAGAACAGCCGTCATTAATAAGCGTGCTGGTGGTATGGGGCTGATTTCCGGTCGCAAAGCGTTCCAAAAACCGATGAAGGAAGGTATCGCACTGCTAAATGCGATCCAGGACGTGTACTTAGATAGAACAGTTACGATTGCTTGATTTTTCATGTGATTCTGCTTGTTCTGTGTTGATCCTGTCCCGTTGGTTGGAGCTGACGTCAATAGCTAAGCAATTTGTCCTGGCAGTAAGTTAGTCTCCAATCAGCCGATGTTTAAACGGGCTGAGCCGCCCCGGGGTTGGGTGTCACGTGCATGTCTTGATTTACTGATAAATATTGCCACGGTGCTTCAGCCATCCGTCGGTATGTTTTCCTCTTGGATCCTTGTGTGTCCAATGTACAACGCCTCCTTTTTTGTTCCACTCATACTCGCCAAAAAACTCGACATTATCACCGTTACTCAGGTCGGCTATTCTAGGAGCCAGATCAATGTTGTGGGCGATCAGTATAGTTTGTCCCGTTGATAGCTTCAGTATAAACCGCTGATGGCGGCTGCCTTTTAAATCATCTTCAAGAATTTTTATCGTGGTTCCAGTGCCCTGTACTTGAAGGTCACTCTGTTTGTTTTCGAAGGCAAACTGCAGCAGCTTTTCGGTATCAGAAGGGGCACTTGTATATTGGCTGATAAGGTCAGGGTTTCGGTCAATGACTGAATAACCAACAAAGCCCAGAATTAAAATAAGGAACAGTTTTTTCATGGATGCGTCAAGCTCTTGATGTTTGTTGATATGTTCAATGGCGAATGGCGAATGGCGAATGGCGAATGGCCAGATATCCGCCCACTGTAATCATTAAACTGCCGGCGCATCGATTCAGACCTTTTGTTGCTTTCTCTGAGTCAAAAAAGATGCCGTGCAGACGATGCGCTGTAGGCTATCAACATCGCAAATACAAAAAATAGCGGTAAAGAAGGTCAAACCGCTCTCCTGTGTCATATGGTTTCTCTGTTGGGGAGTGAATTATTGGCGATTATATCGGAAATAAGACAGATTGAGTCAATCTTGCATCTGTGGACCCGCTTTAAAAGGGGGGGGCTTGTAGACTGTACGTTCCGTTTCTCTGTATGGGAACAAATCCAAAAACGATCAAGGGATTACGTACTATTCATTCCTCTTGCTAATTTCAATTTTAACGCTTTGAATTTAAAAGATAACTGGGGCTGATCAGGTTAAGGTAGGCTGATTTATCTGACGCTTTTAAGGTTGCTTGTAAGAAAATCCAGAAAGATTTTTTAACACTTACGTAATAAAAGTACATAAATTCAAAATTCAGACTATTAAGTCAGAGTTATGTTTGTTAGTATGTAATTAAATTACATTTCTGTTATCGGTTCGTTGTTGTTGCTGATGGAAGTTGTCACGGTTGGCTTTGAGTCATGAGATTCAGCTGCAGCAGGCTGTTATCCCAGCGCGAAGATTGTCTTTAGTTTGATGGCAATCGATCAGTAGCCATCATAGGGCTGTTAGCAGAACTCAGAGCGCTCCGAAGAGTGGGCCTGAGATTGGAGAGAATATATGAACCCAACAGTTAAAGCAGTAACAGAGCGTATCATCGAGCGCAGTCGACAAAGCAGGCAAGACTATCTTGACCGCATGGCAAAGGCCAGATTGCAGAAGCCTCATCGTTCTACTTTGTCTTGCGGTAACCTGGCTCACGGGTTTGCTGCCTGCGGCGAGAAAGATAAGTCAGAGCTAAAGCTGATGAACAGTGCCAATATCGCTATTGTTTCGGCGTACAATGACATGCTTTCTGCTCATCAGCCTTTCGAGCGTTTTCCGGCACTGATAAAGGAAGCTGTACACAAGATGGGTTCTGTTGCTCAGTTTGCTGGTGGCGTTCCAGCAATGTGTGATGGTGTTACCCAGGGCCAGCCCGGTATGGAGTTGAGTCTGTTTAGTCGCGATACTATTGCTATGTCTACCGCCGTAGGCTTGTCACATAACATGTTTGACGGCGTGCTCTGTCTCGGAGTTTGCGACAAAATCGTCCCTGGATTGTTGTTGGGTGCGCTAAGTTTTGGTCACCTTCCAACTATTTTTGTTCCTGCAGGACCAATGCCTTCAGGTCTGTCAAATCCAGAGAAAGCACGAATTCGTCAGCTCTATGCCGAGGGTAAAGCAACTCGGGATGACCTTCTTGAGTGTGAATCCCAATCCTATCATGGTGCGGGTACCTGCACTTTCTATGGAACCGCGAACAGTAATCAGTTGTTAATGGAGGCCATGGGACTGCACCTTCCAGGAGCTTCTTTTGTTAATCCCAATACCGATTTAAGAGATGCTCTGACAAAAGCAGCAGCAGAACAGGTTTGTCGCATAACAGAATTGGGTAATAGTTATCGTCCATTGGCCGAAGTCCTGGATGAAAAAGCCATCGTCAATGGGTTGGTTGCCCTTATTTCGACCGGCGGATCGACCAATCACACCATGCACTTAATTGCGATAGCACGTGCCGCGGGAGTTATCATTAATTGGGATGACTTTTCGGATTTATCAGACGTCGTACCCTTACTGACTAATATTTACCCCAACGGCAGTGCTGATATCAATCATTTCCATGCGGCCGGGGGGATGGCGTTGCTGTTCCGTCATTTACTGTCCTCTGAGATGTTGCATGATGATGTGCTGACAGTTACTGGACGAGGTCTATCTCAGTATACCGAAGAGCCTTTCATCGATCCTGAACCGAATGGTGGACAAACGCTGGTATGGCGAAAGAGTCCGGAAGTCTCCTTGGATAAAGATGTAATCGCTTCTCCAGAAGCCCCCTTTGCCTCGGATGGAGGTCTTAAGCTGGTTCAGGGTAATCTTGGACGTGGTGTCATCAAAACATCAGCAGTTAAGGATCAACACCGTATCGTCGAAGCGCCAGTCGTTATATTGCATGACCAGAATGATCTTGAGCCCATGTTTAGCCGGGGGGAATTGGATCGGGATTTTGTTCTGGTGCTCCGCTTTCAGGGCCCGCGAGCCAACGGTATGCCTGAACTGCATAAGTTAACGCCTTTTCTGGGTGTGTTGCAGGACAGGGGCTACAAGGTCGCTCTGGTGACGGATGGTCGGATGTCCGGTGCGTCAGGCAAGGTACCTGCAGCAATACATGTTTGGCCTGAAGCAAGCCTGGGAGGCCCCTTGGCCAGACTTCAGGAAGGTGATGTTATTCGTCTTGACTCTGTTAATGGTGAACTCAAAGTCTTACTGAGTGATGAGGAGTTAAAGAGTCGGGAAAATATTTCAGCTGACTTATCCGCAAATCAGTTTGGTATGGGGCGTGAATTATTTGCCGTGATGCGCCAGCAAGTAGGGGTTTCAGAGCAAGGAGCAAGTGTGCTTTTTTCTGCCGTTGAAGATCAAAATATTGATAATCAGGCTGTGCTATGACTACTTCGGTTCTCGCTGATCAGTCAACATATTCTCTGATTGCAGATATTGGTGGCACAAATGCGCGTTTTGCCGTGGTTAAAGAGGGCGGCTTCCTGCCACTGCACATTCGTAATCTTAAAGTTTCTGACTATCCGGATATCGAAACGGCTATCCAGAGCTACCTTCAGGCTGAGCCTGAGCTAGGGCAGCGCACCCCCGCAAGGGCTTGTTTGGCTATCGCATGTCCAGTCACCCGAGATGTCGTGGATATGACTAACAGCGGGTGGGTATTTTCCAAAAGCGCGTTGAAAGAATCATTGGGATTGGAGCAGCTTGAGATCATCAATGACTATGCTGCACTTTCCTATGCTGCTTCTCAACTGAGTGCCGATGCTCTGTATCAGGTTGGAAGTGGGAGTGCGTTGGCTGGACAGCCGTTGGCTCTGCTTGGACCTGGAACGGGGCTTGGTGTTGGTGGCCTGATTCGTCACGGGGGGAGGTTGGTTCCGGTTGTGACCGAAGGTGGTCATGTGGACTTTGCCCCCAGTAATGAGTTGGAAGTTGAGATTCTCAGATACCTGTGGACCCGGTATTCCCACGTATCAGTGGAAAGATTGCTGTCAGGTATGGGATTAAGCAACCTGTTTGCAGCGCTATCTTCAATTAAAGGACAACACCCGGATCAGCAGTCCAGTCCTATAGAGCCTGCAGAAATCACCCGTCGTGCACTAGATCAAAAGGATCCTCTTTGCCTGGAAGTGCTTGAGTGTTTTTGCTCAATTCTAGGGAGTGTTGCTGGCAGTATGGCTCTTAATTTAGGTGCGCAGGGCGGGGTTTATATTACCGGCGGAATTATACCTCGGATGTTGGAGTTTTTCTCCGCAAGTGGGTTTCGACAACGTTTTGAAGACAAGGGCCGGTTTAAAGCTTATATGACCGCTATTCCAACCTATGTCGTTACAGCGGAGCAACCTGGATTAACAGGAGCTGCTGTAGCGTTGAGCGAACTAAATGGTTAACGGCTATAGAGAAGCAGTTGTTGAAAGAATTGAAGAAGTGCGAGGAAAAAACATGAGCAACACAGTTAATGAAATACTTGAAACCTCGCCGGTCATGCCGGTACTGGTGATTGATGAGGTTGAAGATGCAGTACCCTTAGCCAAAGCACTGGTCTCTGGTGGTTTAAAAGTACTTGAAATTACCTTGAGAACAGAAGCTGCTCTTGATGCTATCCGCGCTATTAGCCAGGATGTCGAGGGGGCTCTTATTGGTGCAGGAACCATTACTACTCCTGCGCAGCTTCAACAGGTCAGAGACGCTGGCTGCGTCTTTGCTATCAGCCCAGGGGCTACGCCGGCCTTACTGAAAGCGGGGAAAGAAATTGATATTCATTACATTCCGGCAATTAGTACTGCATCTGAGCTAATGGTAGGTATGGAAGCCGGATACACTGCATTTAAATTTTTCCCGGCGGAGAGTAGTGGTGGTGTTGGTGCGCTTCGCTCCTTTGCCGGTCCTATGCCGGAGGTTACCTTTTGCCCTACCGGTGGTATAGGTCCGGACAATTTTTGTGATTACCTCTCATTGTCAAATGTTGCCTGTGTTGGTGGCTCTTGGGTTGTGCCTTCTGAGCTGGTTAAGAAAAAAGACTGGGAGGGGATTAAGGCATTAGCAGCAGGGGTTGTGCAGCAAGCAGCCAGGATCAGATAGAAACGTCGCAAGCTTATATTTTTATTGGAATTCAGGTTCTTCATGGCATTCCCGTGCTCTGAACCGTTCGCTGGTGCATTTTTTCAGGTCTATGCCCAGTGAATGACATGCAGTGTAAATGGTGATTGCACTGTTTTTTGGCCGCCCTCAACATTGTTGGGGCGGCCTTTTTTTTAAACGGGAATGAACCTCATAGTTAAACAAGTTGGCTGAAAGGCTTGTATTGAAGATTGTTCATATTTACTCGAAGGCGGATGTTGAATGAAAGAGTATAGTATTTCTGGTGTCGACCAGGCTGTCTCCTGTATCGGTTATGGTTGCATGCAGATCGGTGGGAGCTGGGATCGATCAGCCCTTACAGCTGAGCGGGTCAGAACCGCGGACCTCTTGGTTAATGCTGCTTTGGAACAGGGAATAAACCTGTTTGATCATGCTGATATCTACTGCGTTGGTAAGTCGGAAAAAGTATTTGGAGAGCTGCTTAAGAGCAGTCCTTCGCTACGCAGTCAAATCACAATACAGAGTAAATGCGGAATTCGTTTTAAAGATGATCCGGATCCAGGTCTGCCTGCTCGTTATGATCTCAGTTATGAGCATATTGTTCAGTCTACCGAACAGTCTCTGCATAGGTTGAATTCAGATTACCTGGATTTGATGTTATTGCATCGACCAGATCCATTGATGGAGCCTGAGCAAGTAGCGGCGGCATTTGATCATCTTCACAGTAGTGGCAAAGTGCGAGCGTTTGGCGTCAGCAATCACTCTGCGGCGCAGATAGCGTTGCTGCAGTCTTATCTGGATCAACCGATAGTTGTTAACCAATTGGAGCTGAGTCTTCTAAGTCATGATCTAATCAGTGATGGTATGTTAGTCAACACTGGAGTTCCGGCGACTGCTGCGGTTACTGGCATTTTGGATTATTGCCGGTTGCATGAAATCCGTGTTCAGGCCTGGTCGCCTCTAGCCGGCGGCAAGCTTTTTGGGAATCAGCATTCGGCTGGAACTTACATAAAGTCTTTAGCTAATGAGAAAAGCACCAGTCCAGAGGCCATCGTTTTATCCTGGTTATTACGACATCCGGCGGGGATACAGCCGATAGTCGGAACAACCCAGACTCAGCGGCTGGCTGCAGCCTGTGAGAGTGATCAAGTTGAACTGAGTCCAGAGCAATGGTATCAGCTTCTGGAAGTTGTCAGGGGAGTTCCGGTGCCCTAGGTTATCTGACCCTTCACCATTACCTATCTATACTTAAAGCGGTTTGTTGTTTTCATTTGTGCAGCCAGTGGCTGTACCAGTGGAATAACAATGGATTTTTAGGGGGTGGCGTTGAGCGTTACGAGAAGCTGGTTTCGGTTTAAAAGCCTCAGAACAGAGATAGCTTTGGGTTTTACTGCGCTACTGCTACTGACGGCCTCAGTTGCGCTGATTGGCTGGATCAGCCTGGATCGGTTCGCCCGGGGAGTATCCCAGAGTGAATCAATCAATCTATGGGTTAATTCTTTGCTTCAGCTACGTCGCTATGAGCGAGAATACAAGTTAACTGGAGACCCAGCTCAGTTACAATCACTGTCCTCTGCCATTGAACGCCTCCAGACTCAGATAAAAGACACTGGCAGTCAGTTTGACAAGGCTGATGAGGGAGTATTTCTGCGCGATATTCTTGCTGTGACAGACTTATACCGGCAAAGCTTTGAAGCCTATGTGGCACAGCAAACAGTAATGGATGAAGAGCTGGGTAATTCACAAAGAATTATGCAGCGTTTGGAGTCCATAACAGACGAATTTGCCAACCATAGCGCCGGTCAATACCATTTTAAGAAGCAGCATCTGGAGGAACTCTGGTCACTGTTTTTGAGAGATATGGACGAAATCGAGTTAATACGTTCATTTGAAGAAACAGCCAGTCGTATTGAGCGACGTTTAACTCAGCCATCCAAGGTAACGAATGCTCAGCAGGCTTCTAATGCTGAGTTGAGTGCGCATATGGCCGGGATAGCAGAAACATTGGTTGACACTGCAAATAAGGCTTCTGTTGAACGCATCTATAGGCAGTTCCAGGACTTGACTCATGATCAGCAGCGAATGTTGCAGGCCGTGAATCAAACCTCTTCAGACAACATTACCGGTTGGATACATCACTTTACTGGACTCAGTAGTCTTATCCAGCAACGAATGTCCAACCTGGAAAGGCAAGCCATTACTCACCGACTTCGGTACGACGTGGCCCAAGGGCAGCTGAGTCGCGCAAAAATTATGACAGAAGCGGCCAGACAGCTTCAGATCTGGCTTGGCAAATTGCGTGAGCAAGAAAAACAGTTTCTGCTATTGTCTTCAAATGACAACGCAGCCTTAGTGAGAAACCGTGTATTTCAGATGGAGCTTTCTGCTCAGGATATCTATTCTCAGCTTATAGACAAGACGGACAGAGGAGCGCTTGAGGAAATCGCGGGTTTATTGACAGAATACGGGCGACTGTTTGACGAAATAGTTTTTATTCAGGAGAAGTTACGGCTCTCAGATCAGGATATGAGCGGTGCTATCAATGAATTGCAATCGATCAGCTCTGTGGCTGCCAAAAAGCGGATTGAGGAGCTAAAAATCTGGCAACTTAAAGCAAACCAGCAGATGGTAGTAGGCTCCCTGATTGCAATAGCAACGGCTGTGCTACTGGCTTTGCTGATTGGGCGAAGGCTGAGCCTGCCGATTACCAATATTACCCAAACAATCTCTAGAGTAGCTGAAGGCGAGCATGAAGTTCAGACTCCAGGATTAGATCGGTCAGACGAAATAGGCAAAATGGCTGCAGCGGTAGAGGTTTTTAAACAAACCCTGGTCAGAGCCATTCAGCTTCAGGCGCAACAGGCAGAGGAAAATAAAGGACGACGTAAAGCTGAGGCTGAAGTTCGTGAGCTTAATACTGATTTGGAGAACAGGGTGGCTCATCGTACTCAGCAACTGGAAAAGGCAAACTTAGAACTTGAGAAAGCTTTAGATACTTTAACCAAAGCTCAGGAGCAGCTTGTTGAGTCAGAGAAAATGGCCTCGTTAGCAGGCCTGGTTGCGGGTGTTTCTCATGAGTTAAATACTCCAGTGGGGAATTGTATTACAGCAAACTCTCTGATGAATGATCAGCTACGGGAATTAAAACGAGCCTACGATGACGGAGTTCTTTCCAGGGACCATATTGTTGGTTTTATTGACAACGGAATGGAGGTTGGAGGGCTGATTAGTGAAAACCTGACGCGAACAGCGTCTCTTGTCGCTATGTTCAAAAAGCTGGCGATGGAGTCGAATCAGGACGAATCCTGTCGATATCAGTTGGCAGAAGTTTTTGAAAACTGCCTGCTCAGCCTGAATCATAGTATTGAGTCTGCAGGGCTGCATATGGATATGCACTGTGATCCCGGAATCATACTGGAAGGTTATCCCAGTGACTTATTTCATATAATAAGTAATCTGGTTAATAACTCCATCACCCATGCCTACTCTGGGCGGAGCGACGGAGTTCTGAAATTGAAATCTGAGTTAACAAAAGCTGAAGTGGTTATTCGGTATTCTGATGACGGTGCTGGTATGACTAAGGATCAGCAGGAAAAAATATTTGAGCCGTTCTATACAACTCGCAGAGGATCTGGAGGGACCGGGCTTGGGATGCATCTGGTTTATAATCTGGTCAGTCAACGACTAAAAGGGCAGATCAGGTGTTGCAGTGAACCTGGCAAGGGAACTGAATTTGTGATCAAAGTGCCGGTCAGTTAAACGGGATATGCAAACTGCCAAATTCGTGCTTATACTTGCATCAAGAGCATAATTACGTAGAATCGGGATGGTGAATCTAAGTTCATCCCTCCTTTGTTGTAGGTGCAAATGTTGTCGGTGCAAAAGGCTGCAACTACAACAACCTGTAATTGCAGTGATTTGTAATTACATACGTCGTGATTACATGCATTGTAATTGTATAGATTGTGATTATACAGCAGTAGCCGCGACTAGTGATGTAGGTAACTAGCAGGAATATAGCTGGTTCTATAGAAATCTGTGTTTTATATATCTGTCTTTTATATATAAGTGTTGTAATAGCTATGCCCGCCACTATTAAATTATTATTGCAAGAAGACGCCTTACAGCAGGCCTGTAAAGATCTTTCAGTTTCTGAGCTGGAATCAATTTATCAGCACCTGCAAGAGCTTATCACAGAACGCCAGGAAGCCGACTCTGCCGCAGAACTCAAGCGTAAGGGCGAGCGTACTCTGGATGATATGCGTGGATTGATGGCGAAGGCCGGAATATCCATGCAGGAATTTCAAGCAGCGTTGGATGGTAACTAGTTTTGTATTGCTTCGTTATTTTGATTCGGAGCTTTTAGGCTAACACGCTTTCCAGACTCACTGTTGAGAATTGCCAGTTCGATTATTTTTATTTCTGTAAGAGCATCATCGGCTGAAACGGGATTTCTTCCACCGTTTCTGATTGCCTCGTGTATTGCTAAGAAGTGTTCTTGGCAGCATCCGTTACAGGTGGGGATTGCTTCGTTCCCGCTCGGGTCATAAAGGATAGATGAAATGTTTCGCTACCGTTTGCACACGACTGCCTTGGTAAGGTTGTATCAATCAGCACGGGATTGAAGTCTTCGTGATTATGTTTGGCTTAAAGAGTCGCTTCGTATCACGCAGCCCATTTGATGTTCTGTTCCCGGAGCTATGGTTACTTTGTTAGTTAGAGCGTTACTGGTTTCCAGGCAAAGCATATGCTTGTATCCGGAGCCTTCAAAATCACTCATTGCTTGCGCTTTCTCTTTGCCGGGATTCCAGATAACTGTTGATAGACTTCCTGATTTGGAAATAGAGATATTGCGACGGTTGGCAGTGTCTGAGATGCGAGTTGTTTTATCGGTGTTAATATAAACCCTGTCTGTTTCTCCTTTCACATGGATTTCGCCTGTTTGATTTTTGTTCTTTAGGTCGTCAACTTTATCAAAATAGGACTGATCTTCCAGACCCGTCACGGCTGTTTGATCGATATCTCCAACTGCAAAATAACTGTGCAATGCTTCTGTAATGGCCAGATTTGATGTGCCGGTATTTCGAGTAGTCAGTTTGAGGCTTAACTGATGGTTGAGGCAGACTTCGAGTTCAAGAGAAAAAGAGTAGGGCCATAGTGTCCGGGTTTGCTGATTATCGGTCAGTGCAAGCCTTAATATTGTTTCATCTTTATTTCCATGACTGTCTGAAACGGTCCACTGACTGGTGCGAGCAAAGCCATGGGCTGGCAGGGAGGTGTTGTCTGGATGATCACCGAACCATGGCCAGCAGATAGGGATTCCTCCCCTTATTGGTTTACCCTGCTGGTAATTGCTTTTTTGGCTTAGCCAAAGCACTTTTTTTTGCCCGCTTGGGTTGTACTCCAATACCTGGGCTCCCTGTAAGCTTAGTGAAAGGTTTCCATGATCATTATTCATTCGGATCATGATTAAGTTGTCGGGACCACGGAAAAAATTGATGTGGCTGTGGATACCGAACTCTTGGTTCATACGGGTAATGTCGTTCATAGCCAGGGAAGCCTTCAGGGTGGGCGCAATAGTAATGGCAGTGCGTTACTGCAAAATTTGTAATTAAATTACATTGTAAGTCGAGCTGTATCAAGGCAATTTTTACCTGTTTGTTCCCTTGATTGTTTCTGTTGTTCATCGTCAGAATTACTTAATTCATAGACAAGATACTGATATAAAGGGAATAATTTGCTTGTTTGACTGTGGTTTCTAGTTTTCTTCCACGTGCTGCTTTCCTGCGGTGAGTGGTTTGGGGTTGCTGAGGTCTCTTTTCATGCAATCAGGATAATATGTTTGTTAAAATTACAGTTTGTGATTTACATTTTGCGATTTACACCATTATAATGGTGAAATACGTCATAAAATTACATTTTGATCGTTCTTCCGACGGCATATATTTCATAAAGCTTGTTGTTCGAAAGAAACTAAGTAAGCCTTGTTTGCCGATTAAGTGTTGTCTGCCAGAATTATTGTAGTACATGCACGCGTCGTATCGTGCTTATTAAGACTCGTAAAAATTAAGAATCACCGTCCGCTCGAAAGAACAGGAGCCCTATAATGACTACACACATTCCAGATTGCCCGAGTGACTTTTTACTGTTCGGCGCGAAGGGCGACTTGTCTATGCGTAAGTTGTTTCCAGCTTTATATCATCTTCACAAAGAAGGGTTGCTGGATCCTGCCACTCGAATTACCGGGGTTGCGCGAGTGGAAGAGTCATCAGAGCAGTTTATTGCATCAGTAAAGGCTAGCGTGAAGCAGTTTGTTCCAGAGAACCAGTTTAACGAAAAAACCTGGGGAGCATTCAGCGAAAGACTGCATTATCTCAAGGTTGATTTTTCCAAGGCGAAGGATTTCTCCGTGATCAGTGATTTTGTTGATCATGAATCGCGAGTCATGGTCAACTATTTGGCGACACCGCCGGCAGTCTACGGTGATATCTGCAAACACCTTAAGGCTGCCAATGCCCTTGCTGAAAGTACTCGTATTATCTTGGAAAAGCCTATCGGCCATGATCTGGAAAGTTCTAAGGTCATCAATGATACGGTGAGTCAGTACTTTGCAGAAGAACGTATTTATCGAATTGATCACTACCTGGGTAAGGAAACGGTACAAAACCTGATAGCACTGCGTTTTGCCAACAATCTGTTCGGGGCTCAATGGAATCAGAACTTTATTGATCATGTGCAGATCACCGTTGCGGAAACCGTTGGCATCGAAGGGCGTTGGAGCTACTACGACAAAGTGGGTCAGATGCGGGACATGGTGCAAAATCATCTGCTGCAATTACTGTGCATGGTTGCGATGGACCCTCCCAGCCAGCTGACAGCCGATGGCATACGAGATGAAAAGCTCAAGGTGCTCCGGGCTTTACGCCCTATAACCCAAGAGAAACTGGCTAAAAATGCGGTACGAGGTCAATACACAGCCGGAGCAGTGAGGGGAACTTCCTGTCCGGGGTATCTGGATGAGGATGGTGGTAAAGGCGGCAGTAATACCGAAACCTTTGTCGCCTTGCGCACCAAGATTGATAATTGGCGTTGGGCCGGAGTACCGTTTTACCTGCGTACCGGCAAGCGTATGCCACAGAAAATGTCAGAGATTGTGATTTTCTACCGTAATCAGCCTCACTATATTTTCGACCCGAAGCAGAAAGCAATGGTACACAATAAACTGGTGATTCGATTGCAACCGGATGAAGGCATTAAGCTTCAGGTGGTTACTAAAGAACAGAGTCTTGATCGTGGCATGGCTCTGCAGTCTCGTGCACTGAATCTGAACTTTTCGGACGATGATAAGGATCGTCGCATACCTGATGCCTATGAGAGACTGCTGTTAGAGGCATTGAAAGGCAACCAGTCGCTTTTCGTTCGTCGGGATGAGATTGAAGCCTCCTGGACCTGGTGTGACAAACTGATGCAAGCCTGGGATGAGTCTCATGATGAGGTAAAGGGATACTCTGCAGGTACCTGGGGGCCGATAGGTTCTATCGCTTTGATTGAACGGGATGGTCGTTCCTGGCACGAGTAAGAAAAGGACAGATAGGTGAATAAGATAATTTCCAAACAAACCTTTGTTAAGACAAACGAGTTAATGCCCATCGTTGTTAGATTCGGAAACCGAGCGATGCTGGAAGAGCATCTGTGCCAGCAGATTGTTGGATTGCTACGCAGCAGTATTGATACAAAGGGTGAAGCATCTCTGGCTGTCTCCGGTGGACGCACGCCGACAGCTCTGTTTCAACAGTTATCCGAACAGTCTCTGGATTGGAGTAAAGTAACTATTGTTTTGGTAGATGAGCGCTGGGTTGATGCTGATCATGAAGACAGCAATGAGCGTCTGGTGCGCTTAAATCTGTTACAGAACCAGGCGGTAAAGGCGCGATTGATTGGCCTGAAAACCGCTGCATCAGGTGCGCTGGAAGGAATGGATGAATTAACGGAAAAACTGGCCTCGCTTCCCCCTGTGCTTGATGCTGTGATTTTGGGTATGGGGGAAGACGGACACACTGCATCTTTCTTTCCGAAGGCACAGGAATTGAGTCAGGCTCTGGATCTTCAAAGCACTCGATCATGCCAATCCGTTACGCCGGTTGATGCTCCCCATCAGCGTATGACATTAACGTTACCACGCTTGCTGGCGAGTCAGCGGATATTCTTACACTTATGCGGCGAAGGAAAGTTGCCGGTTCTGGAAAAGGCGATGAAAGCAGGTGAGGTGGAAGATATGCCTGTCCGTTCCGTTTTACGTCAAAAGAATACCCCTGTAGAAATTTGTTGGGCGCCATGATCTAAGATGAAAAATAACGACTCTAAGGCGACAGACTTAAGGTCGAGAGTGGTGGCTCCGGATCAATATAGATTCTTCGATGAATAGAATGGGGCTGGAGCCACTGAAAAAAGTCTGAGAAAATGCCAGTACCGGAGGTAACCGTTAACCAGGTACTTGAAAACAGCAGATCCAAGCGGCTTGTGTTGAGGGGATCTTTAATTATTTTCCTGACTCTATAGCAGTAAAAAATTGTATAGAATAGGTCGCTTAAGTAGATCTGACTGTTGTTCGAAGGTTGTTGCTGTACGCGGCTTTCCGAACTTAGTTAGAATAATCAACAACGGTAACTGTCTTAGCTGCTGCTTAGGAATACTGTATGACCCTGTCAGAGCAGAGTAAGCGTATTCTGGTTGTCGATGACGACCAGCAGATCCGGGAGCTGTTACAGTCCTATCTTGAAAAAAATAACTTTGGCGTTATCGCTCTGGAAGATGGTTCTCAGTTAATGGAGCACCTTCGAAGCCAACCATTTGATCTGGTTATTCTGGATATTATGATGCCTGGAGACGATGGTTTTAGTCTCTGCCGTAAAATCAGGGCGGAGCTTGAAGTCCCTATCATCATGCTTACTGCCTCTGCTGAAGAAACAGATCGTATCATTGGTTTGGAACTGGGGGCGGATGATTATGTTGCCAAACCTTTTAATCCTCGTGAGCTCTTGGCTCGCATAAAAGCAGTGTTGCGTCGTACTCGTGTCCCCAATGCAGAAGCTAAGGGACGCTTTCTGTGTTTTGCTGAATGGCGACTGGATACCGTAAACCGGGATCTTATCAGCAAGGAAGGGTTGGTTCTGCCGCTGAGCGGAGCTGACTACAATTTATTGCTGTTGTTTTTGGAACATCCCAATCAAGTTTTAAGTCGAGATGATCTGTTGAGCTTGACGCGGGGTAGAGAAGCTAACCCCTACGACCGCAGTATTGATGTTCAGTTGAGTCGATTGCGTCAGCGATTGGGAGAAGATGCCAAGACACCTCATATAATCAAAACCGTTCGCGGTGCTGGATACGTTCTGGCAGTGGAAGTGGAGCGGAGCGTTGATTAATCGGATTGATGTCAAGTCCGATAATAAACTGGAAAGCCCCTATCAGACAGTAGATAGGAAATAGTAGATAGAAAATAGGTCCTTATGAACCAGCTCTATCGTTTAATTCCAAAATCGTTAATTGGTCGAATGATGGCCGTGATGGTTTTAGGAGTGTTACTGGCCCAATTGTTCAGTAATGTTATCTGGGTCCAACAACTGGATCGTGAAAAAGAACAGGTCGCTGAGCGAAGTGCATTGGATCTTGCCGAAAGTGTTGCTTCCACAGTGACTTTTTTTAAGGCCCTTCCCAGCGAATACCGTCATATTGTTTTGTCCCAGCTCCGTGATATGGGGGGAACTCGTTTTTTTGTCTCTCTTAATAAAGAGTTGTTGTATATCGAAGACATTGAAGATTCCAAGCTGAAGCAGATAGTGTTGGATAACTTTATCTCGGGATTAAGGAAGCGGCTCGGAAGTCAGGTGGAATTCCAGGTAAGGTTTTCCAAGCCCGAAACGCTCCATGTCTTTAACAACAAAACACTTTTACTTGATCTTCCTCCGCGCTGGGCACAACACAGTTTAATTTATGATCCCCAATCACCACCGATCCTGGTGGCTCAAATTAAAATGGGCGAAAAGGAATGGTTTTATTTGGCTGCACTGTTACCAAAGCCTGATTTGTTGTTGGAGTCAGAGTATTTGCCCGCTAATAGACTACTTTTTTTAGCCTTATTAGTGGTGATTCTGTTGTTGCTGGCAACGTTGGTGGTGCGCTGGCTGAATCGTCCCTTGGCGAAACTGGCTCAGGCAGCAGAGCGATTGGGGCAGGATATTGATCGCCCACCCTTAAAAGAACAGGGCCCGTTGGAAGTTCAGGCTACAGCGAGAGCCTTTAACCGTATGCAAGAACGATTACAGCGCTTTATTGAAGATCGCGAGCGTTTGTTTTCGGCCATTTCTCATGATCTTAAAACTCCTATTACCCGGTTGCGGTTACGGGCGGAAATGCTTGAAGACGATGATCAGCGAGGGAGTTTCAGTCGGGATCTTGAAGATTTGGATCGAATGGTTTCCGGGGCTCTGGAATGTGCCCGGGGGACTGATATTCATGAACCGGTTCAGCCTATTCATATCATGGCACTGCTGGAATCATTGCAGGATGATGCTCAGGTACTGGGACATCGCGTGAAGGTGCTGGGTGAAGTCGGGCCACCCTATTGGGCCAAACCGATGGCGCTTAAACGTTGCCTCAGCAATCTTGTTGATAATGCCATATTCTATGGTCAGGAAGCGGAAGTCGAGGTAAAAAACAGCCCGGAAGTATTGGAGTTTTTTATCAGGGATCAGGGGCCGGGTATACCGGATGGAGCTTTGGAGCAAGTCTTTGAGCCCTACTATAGAGTAGAAGAATCACGTAACCGAAACACTGGTGGTACTGGCCTGGGCTTGAGCATTGCCCGAAATATCGTTCATGCGCATGGTGGCGATCTGGTATTGCATAATCGTGAAAACGGAGGCTTGGAAGTTCATATCACTCTTCCCAGGCATTGATCCGGGTATGAATGTTGCGTTCCAGAATCATAGCTGTTGCTGCTTTCTACTGATCATTCCTCGTCGTTATTGATCCCCCCGTTGTTATTGACTTTCGTGCCACCAATTATTCTTTCTGGGACTACAGCTGTTGTTATAGAAAGTTGAATATTGGATTTATCCTCTTTCACATTTAACGTCAATTGTTTCTCTCTACCTGTCGAGCTATTGATCAGGGTTATACCTTAGTCTCATGCTGCCACAAGTCTAAAAATAATGACAGGAAGAAACCATGCTGAATATAGTGCTAGCTCCAGCCATCGGCTTGATGAATAAGTTAACTTATTCAAGGAAGTTTACCCTGATAAGCCTTATCTACATTATTCCGTTAGCGGGTCTTGCTTATCTGCAATTGGACGCAGTGCTTACTGATAAACAATTGACTGAGCAGGAATTGAAGGGGTTAAAGCAACTGCGAGTATCCTTTGAGATCAGTAAATTGGCTACTGAATATCGGGATCTAAAAATTATCGCTGGTTCCCAGCTACCCGCCAACAGCCCCCTCGTAAATCGTCTTACTGATGTCAGACAACAGTTGAATGCGTTGTTAAGCGTGCTTGAGCGTCAAAATGTTAGTGCCCAGGTTAAGGATCGGCTGGATCGGATTCATCAGGAGATGTCCAAGCAGATTGTTGGTTCAGTAACAGATCTTGATGCAAAATTTCAGATAAATCATAAAGTTGTTCAAGAAAGTTGGAATCTGACTCGTCTAATCAGTGATCAGACTAACCTTTCCCGGGACAGGGATAGCCATAATTTCATGCTGATGCAGGTGATTTTAGGGGAGTTTGAGACTTTGCTTGAACATCAGGGACAACTGCGCAGCTTTGGTTCCATGGCGTTCAGGCAAGGCGTTGTGAGCGGGATGCTTGAATCCACGCTCAATCGTTTGACTGATGCGTTGGAAAAGGATCAAAACCGTCTGGAATTGGCGCTGATGCCATTTGATTCCTTCAACAACACTGACTTTATTGCTGTGGTCGAGGCCACCAATAACCAAATGAAGCAGAGCATATTGCTATTGGATGAAGAATTAATGATGGCAGATGAGCTTAGTAAACCCTGGGAAACGTTCTATAGCCAGGCATCCACTACAGAACATACCGTTTATCGTTTTATCGACAGTTCACTTGATCTTATAAAACAGCAGTTGCTTAAGCGAAGCGAGCTTCAACAAAGGCAGTTCAGCTGGCTTTTGGCTGGAGCCCTTATTGTTTTTCTGGTCTCCAGTTATTTGATGATGGGCTTTGTTATGTCTGTTCGCCAGAGCATTCAAGCTATTCTGAATTCGGCCCATTCATTGTCGCAGGGGGATCTGACCACCCAGGTTTATCTGGAAAATACTGATGAATTAGGGCAGCTTGCATCTGCTTTTAATCAGATGTCTGCTCGAATTCATGATTTGATAGGTGAGGTCAGTGCCACGACGGCTTCTGTCAGCAACCAGGCAGATGGTGTCGGTTTGATTGCACAACAGAGCAGTAATGTGGTGGAGTCTCAGCGACGCGATACGGAGCAGGTAGCCACGGCGATTACTGAAATGGTCGCCAGTGTCGAGAATGTTGCACGCAATACTCAGGATGCATCTGAGCAATCTGGTCGAGTGGATGAAGAAGTGGTTCGGGGGCAACAACTGGTCAACAACACGTTAAATGATATTCAATGCCTTTCCCAGGACATAGACCACTCTATGGAGGTAATCAATCGACTGGCCAAAGACAGTGACAGTATCAGTCAGGTTCTGAACGTGATCAAGAGTGTTGCTGAACAGACCAATCTGCTGGCGCTTAATGCGGCCATAGAAGCCGCTCGTGCCGGAGAGCAGGGGCGGGGATTTGCCGTGGTTGCTGATGAGGTGCGGACGTTGGCGCAGCGCACTCAGGAGTCTACCGCTGAAATTGAGAGCATGATTACCAGCCTGCAAACAGGTGTGAAGGATGCTGTGAATGCGATGCGAGTCAGTCACGAAAATGTGGGTAGAACAGTGACTCAATCGGCTCAGGTCGGCGAGTCGTTGGGACAGGTGACAGAGGCTATCGCTTCCATCGTTGAGATCAACACCCGAATTGCAAGTGCCGCAGAGCAGCAAGCTGTTGTTGCAAATGAGATTGATCGTAAGATAGTGGCGATCAATTCAGTCGGAGATCGGACAGCAGCGGATGCCCGCAGCACAGTTGATGCCTGCCAAAGTATGTCTGCACAGACCGAGCGGTTAAAAGGGGTGATGTCGACGTTCAGGGTTTAGGTCGTATAGAGCGGTAAATAGGGTTATCAGGTATTTCCAGAATAAGTTAACTCTACCTGTTTACGATATTCACTGGGAGAGCTGTAATTCCAACGGCGAAAAGCCCGGGTAAAGCTACCTACTTTGGTGAATCCCAGCCGGTAGCTTATTTCACTAATCGATAGATGGGATTGTTGCAGATACTGGCATGCCAGTTCTTGACGAAGTTGATCGAGAATCTCCTGGTAACTGGTGCCTGCCTGTTGCAGTTTTCGTTGTAAGTTGCGCTGACTGAGGTGCAATTCAGTAGCTATCTGTGCCTGATCCGGGATTTTATGTCCCAGGGTTTCCAGTAATCTAAGATAGACCCGGTTGACGATATCATGTCGATCCAGACGAGCCAGATATTCCTGTATCAAACGGTCATTGAGCATCGCCAGTTCGGCGTTGGCCGTTAATAGAGGTGTCAGCAGGGTGTTTTTATCGAGTATAAGCTGATTGTCTTCGGCGCCGAACTCCACCGCGCTGCGGAACAGGCGTTCAAAGCCCTCTGGGTTTTTTGGCTTTGATCGGCACAAGCGAACCTGTTTGGGTTGAAAATTACCATCTGATAAATGACGACAAGTGAGAACGGTTGTTGCTGCGATAGCATCCATATCTGTGTCACAGAATAAGGGGCGGTAGGCTTCGGGAAAACGCATGGCAACAATGATCAGGTCAGCTTGCTCCTGCATTTCGATTTCCCAGGCAGTATGGAACATACGGTGATAGCGAATTAAGCGTTCAAAACTTTCCTTCATGCACCCGCTGGCCCAAATCGAAATTCCCAAGGCATGCCAGGAGGTAGGGCGCACGTACTTGGAAACCGTGAGCCCAAAGTTTTCATCGCCACTGGCCTCAACTGCCAGTCGTAAAACACGACTTATTCTGGTGACCGGAAATCGGCTGTTAGTATCCAACGCTTTTGACAAGCTAATGCCACATCTCTTAAACAGCGCCTCACTGTCAAGGTCGTAGTGCTCCAGAGCGCGGGAGATGGCCACCGCCCAACCTCCGATAACTGTTCCTTCTTGCCACTGAATCTGCATCTTTTCACCGTTTATCAACCGTTTCACAACCAGAAACTTACCCATATACGCCATATGCTTCACTTTAAGCGAAAGCTGCTTGATACGGGTAAACCCTAATAGCATGCTCTCGATATAGCAAGAAAACAACTCTGGATAAAAAAACAGCCTGAAGATAAGGCAGCCATAAAATAGGCTGGCCGCGCAACTATAAGTGGCAAAAGCAGGTGAATGACTTAAACCCAAGTGGATGACTTAAAAACCACACCCCAGCGGGCAATAAACGAATATGGCTAGGGCAATTCAACGAATTAGTCCTTGATCGAGACTGAATTATCTGGAGATCAGCAAATGATTTATGTTGGAAAAACACTAACTCTGAGTAAAGACAATCTCGGCATTGCTGAATTGATCTTTGACCGAAAGGATAGCTCAGTCAATAAACTTGATAGCTTAACACTGCATGAGCTTCATGACGCGGTAGGAAACCTGCAGCAGGAGCAGGGGGTGAGAGGTTTGCTGCTTCGTAGCGCTAAACCTTCTTTTATTGTTGGCGCGGATGTGACCGAATTTCCCGATATCTTTAAGCTGGATAGCTATGCCCTCAAAGCGTGGTTACGTCAGACCCATCGGACACTAAATGCTATTGAGCAGTTACCCTATCCCACTGTGGCTGCGATAAGCGGTATGGCTCTGGGGGGAGGGTTCGAAGTAACGCTGAGCTGTGATTACCGTTTGATCACCGAGGAAGGCTGTGTTGGATTACCGGAACTCAACTTTGGAATCTACCCGGCCTGGGGCGGTTCGGTGAGACTTTCCCGGTTAGTGGGAATAAAAAACAGCCTGGACTGGATTGTTAATGCCCGCCCTGAAAAAGCACAAACTGCACTCGAAGTGGGTGCGGTGGATCGGGTCGTTAGTGCAAAGGACCTTGTGGTGCAAGCCAGGCATTTTTTAATCGATATGATTGAAAATGATCGTGATTACCTGCCTATGCGAACCCGGAAACAGTTAGCCGTGTCTCAACAGGAAAACCCGCAAGAGCTGTTCGACAGGCTATCCAAGATGAGTGAGCATAAATATGGTCGCCATTACCCCGCACCCAAGGTCATTATCGAACTGATTCGTAGCCATTCATCTCTGGACTTTTGTAAGGCTCTTGAGCTGGAAATCGATTCGTTTCCAGCGTTGGCCAATGATTCTGTGGCTCAGAGTTTGATAGGACTTTTTCTTAACGATCAATTGCTGAAACGCCAGGCGCGGAAATATGTTTTCGATGCCGTTCCGGTGAAAAAATCGGCGCTGCTTGGTGCAGGTATTATGGGAGGTGGTATTGCTTTCCAGTCCGCCAGTACCGGTACGCCGATTCTGATGAAGGACATCAATGGCAAGGCACTGGAAATGGGATTGCAACAAGCTGATAACCTGCTTTCCAGGCTGGTTGATAAAGGCCGTATAAGTGCAGAAGCGAAAGCGCAAGCTCTGTCTTCTATTGACCTGACTCTGGACTATGAGGACTTTGTCGATATTGACCTGGTTGCCGAAGCCGTGGTGGAAAGTGCGGAAACTAAGGCTTCTGTACTGGCAGAAACAGAGCAGCAGGTATCCGCTGAAGCTGTGCTGACGTCCAATACCTCCACAATATCTATCGATCATCTGGCTACATTTCTCCAGCGACCTCAAAACTTTTGTGGGATGCACTTTTTTAACCCTGTCTCACGGATGCCTTTAGTGGAAATTGTTCGTGGAGCCCAGAGTTCTGATCGGACCATTGCAACAACGGTGGCCTATGCCTGCTCATTAGGAAAAACGCCGATTGTAGTCAATGACTGTCCGGGATTCTTGGTTAATCGAATTCTGTTTCCCTACTTCAATGGTTTTAATCGGTTGTTGATGGACGGGGTGGATTTTCAGCGTATTGACCGGGTGATGGAAAGCTTCGGCTGGCCAATGGGACCGGCACATTTACTGGATGTGGTGGGTATTGATACCGCCGTTCATGCTGATGGTGTCATGGCATCAGGGTTCCCGAAGCGAATGGGCCATCAACATAGAACAGTGATTGAGGCGTTGCTGACAGAAAATCGCCTTGGACAAAAAAACCGACAAGGCTTCTATAACTACGAAGTTGATAAACAGGGAAATCGCACAAAAACTGCTGAAGATCGAGTCTATGAAATGATTGAAAGCATGATTACAAGCGCACCCGATTTTGATAGTCAATCCTTTGCTGACAACGAAATCAGCGACGCAGAGATTGTTGATCGGTTGATGATACCTATGTGTCTTGAAGCAGTGCGATGTCTGGAAGAAGGGATCGCAGAGACTGCCGCCGAAGTCGATATGGGACTCGTACTGGGTCTCGGTTTTCCTCGTTTCCACGGTGGCCCACTACGTTACATAGATAACCAGGGGATGCAGGCATTTTGTGCCTTGGTAGAAAAATACCAGCATCATGGGCCGCTTTATCAGTTAACCCCGGGGATGAACATTGATCCTCAGCGACAATTTTTTGATTGATAGCAACAACGGCCCTTTAACATGGACTGCTAAGCCTGTATTTGGATAACGACTAAGTATTTGAGATATCAACAAAATAAGAGATAGATAGTATGCCTGAATATAATGCTCCCCTGCGAGACATTCGTTTTGCGCTGAATGAGTTGCTGGACTTTGAAAATCACTATGCAAGCCTTTCTGGCTGCGAAGAGGTTAGCCCGGATTTGGTCGATGCTATCCTCGAGGAAGGTGCCAAATTCAGCACTCAGGTGTTATCTCCTCTCAATCAATCCGGTGACCTGCAGGGCTGTCAACTCAGCAACGGCTCTGTGATCACGCCAGATGGTTTTAAAGAGGCCTATCAGCAATATAGAGAAGGGGGTTGGCCTTCGTTAGCTCAGACTCCGGAGTTTGGCGGACAAGGGCTGCCTGAATCCCTGGGGGCTGTTATCTCTGAATTGAATGGCAGTGCCAACTGGTCATGGACTATGTACCCAGGGCTGAGCCATGGCGCGATGGCTACCCTGGAAGCCCATGGTACTGCAGAACAGCAGGCGATGTTTCTACCCAAACTTATTGAAGGGGCCTGGACAGGGACCATGTGCCTAACTGAACCTCATTGTGGTTCTGATCTGTCGTTACTGCGAACCAAGGCTGAGCCCAATGAAGACGGCAGTTACAGTATTTCCGGTACCAAGATCTTTATCTCGGCAGGTGATCAGGATCTGTCAGAAAATATTGTTCATATTGTTCTTGCTCGGTTGCCTGATGCACCGGCCGGTAATAAGGGGATATCGCTGTTTCTGGTACCTAAGTTCAATATTGATACTGAAGGCAACCTGCTGGAGCGCAATTCTGTTGAGTGTGGTTCTTTGGAGCACAAAATGGGCATTCACGGTAATGTTACCTGTGTCATGAACTTTGATTCAGCTAAAGGGTATCTGATCGGTCCTGCCAATAAGGGCTTGCGCTGCATGTTTACCTTTATGAACAATGCCCGGTTATTTATTGCTCAGCAAGGAGTCTGTCATGCAGAACTTTCCTACCAGGGAGCGTTGAATTACGCCAGAGAGCGCCTGCAAATGCGTTCCTTGAGCGGACCGAAAATGCCGGAAAAGAAAGCAGATCCGATTATTGTTCATCCTGACGTTCGGCGAATGTTACTTACTCAGAAAGCCTTTGCTGAAGGCGGGCGGGCACTAACGTATTTTTGTGCCAAGCAGGTTGATCGTTCCCATAAGGCGGCAGATCTGGCAGATCGTCAGGATGCTGAACAATTGCTGGCGTTATTGATTCCCATTGCCAAAGGTTTTCTGACTGAGGTGGGGGTAGAAGCATCCAGTCTTGGAATTCAGGTCTATGGGGGGCATGGTTTTATCAGAGAATGGGGCATGGAACAGATTATGCGTGACGCCCGCATTGCCCCAATATATGAGGGGACTAATGGGATTCAGGCGTTAGATTTATTGGGACGTAAAGTGCTGGTCTCCAAGGGGGCATTGTTAGAGCGCTTTAGCAGTCAGATCCACGACTATATCGCGGTTCAGAGAGATAAAGGGTCACAGCATCAACAAGCTATGGAGGAATTTCTGGAGCCGTTGTCTGCCAATGTGACGCGATGGCAAAGTCTTAGTCGGGATATTGCTGGCCGGACTGAACGTAATGCAGACGAGATGGGCGCTGCCTGCTTTGACTACCTGATGTATTCTGGTTATACCGTACTGGCCTATTTCTGGGCTCAAGCAGCGACTGTCGCTCATACAGCGCTAGCGGCGGGTAGTGATGATCGGGATTTTTACCAAGCCAAACTGAATACTGCACGCTTTTATTTTCGTCGTATTTTGCCTCGAAATGAGAGTCTGGCGAGGACTCTGGAGGATAGTTCTGAATCATTAATGGCAATGGACGAAGCACAGTTTTAGCTTTTCTGAAACGTTCGCTATGATCCTGACGAAGGAGGCCATCGGCCTCCTTATCACCACCTGACATTTTGCTCATCTTCAGTTGCCCAAGGTATATCCGGTTGATTGTTGAGAAGTGTTTGCCTGGCTGTCTGTCAGACTGCGGTTGGCTTAAGTGGGAACAGTTGGTCGTACGTCCAGTTGTACCCCAAGGCATAAAAAAGGAAGAACAGCATAAAGCCCAGGTCCATCAAGAATGCTTTCCACAGTGACATATTCAGCCCCCAGGCGATAACCACTACACCGACCAGCAGTAGCACCAGCTCAAATCCCAATGCATGTGCCAGGCGTACGCTTAATGGACGTGGGCGAGGCCAGTTCTGAGCATGCTCAACATGATCAAAAATCCAGTTGTAGAGGTAGTTCCAGCCCATCGCTATCAAGCTCAATATCAGGGTTAGCCCACCGATGGATGCTATTGACTGACCTGTTATCCAATGAGCAATCGGTGCGGCAATCAAAACAGCCAAAAATTCGAATAGCAGAGTGTGGCGTAAGCGATCGAGTGGTGTTCTCACAATCCTGTTCCTTGTCTGTAAATTGACCGTCATTTTGCGCTAATATCAGATGAGTTAAAGTTAGTTTCTATCTGATTTGGAGATAGGTATGAGATTTAGTCTGGATCAGCTGCAGGCTTTTGTCGCTGCTTGTGAACAAGGGTCTTTTTCTGCCGCAGCCCGGCAACTTGGTAAGGTACAGTCAGCGGTCAGTACTGCGGTGGCAAATCTGGAGCTGGACTTGGGCCTTGCACTATTTGATCGGTCACGTCGTGAACCTCAAATGACGCCAGCAGCGCAGGCACTATTGCCCCAAGTGCGTGCTTTGTTAGAGCAGGCTAGCGGGTTGCAGGGACATGCAGATGCGATGGTTCTGGGTGAGGAGGGACGGTTGACCCTGGCCGTTGAGGAGTCTCTTATCGGTCCTGAATTGGAATGGATGCTGGTTGAGTTTGAACAGGCCTTCCCGCAACTGGAGCTGGAGCTACTTAACCCTGCTCGAATGGATATTGTCGAGTTGGTAAAGCAGGGGCGTGTGGATATGGGATTACTGGTTTCAACACTGGAGCCGCCGGAAGGATTTCATTTACGTTTAATGGGGGAAATGACGCTGATCGCTGTTGCTGGGCCCAAGCATCCTTTGTCTTCTCGCAAGTCGTTGTTGCTTGAAGACCTACGACCTCATCGTCAATTGGTATTGACGTCGCGTGGCGCGCAAACAAGGGTCAGTGAGCAGGTAGGTCGGCAAGTTTGGCGAATAGAAAGCCAATACGGGCTGTTGGATCTGATAAAGAGGGGTGTCGGATGGGCCTGGGTGCCCCAGCATATGGTTTCGGAAGATATTGTTGCTGGGCGCCTTAGCCGATTAAACTGTGATATGGGGGCAGATCGCTATCATATTCCTGTCGATCTGCTGCTGGCATTTACTTATCTCGAGGGGAAAGCCGGGCAATGGCTGTATCAGAAAATAGGTCAGCTATCGTTTCTTGAGAGTAAGCCGAACTGATTATCCTGTTCGATGATCAGTTAAAGGCTGCTGGTTTGGCACAGCTGATATCAGGTCCGAAAAAATGGCGGCTACAAGGGAGATCAAAACAGCCTAAATAGAGGGTCGTTGTGTGATGCAGGCAGTCCTTTGCCTTTGTTTAAGAAGGCGGTGACTACTGCTGGCGTCTTTTAAGGAAAAACTGTCCAGCCATCTGCTGAAGGCTGGTGGATAGCCCATTGACGGTTTCTCCAACTGAACTGTTGTTTTGTGTCAGTCGGGATAGTTCTTCGGTCAGTTGCGATACTGAGCTGATATTTTGATTGATATCCTCTGCAACGGCACTTTGCTCTTCGACGGCAGCAGCAATCTGCTGGTTCATGTCGGTAATGGTGCCAATAGAGTAGGCTATTTTCTCAATTGACGCCGCAGCCCTCTCAGCGCGTTCTACGCTCTGATCCGTTTGTCCCTGAGCTTCTTTCATGCTGGTTACTGCGGCTCGGGCACCAACTTGCAGCTTCTCTATCATATCCGCTATTTCTGCAGTTGATTTATGCGTACGGTTTGCAAGAGTCCGTACCTCATCGGCCACTACTGCGAATCCACGACCTTGTTCTCCAGCCCGTGCCGCTTCGATAGCAGCATTAAGAGCCAACAGGTTTGTTTGTTCTGCAACCGAACGAATGACATCAACAACAGTGTTGATGGCGTCACTATCCTGTTCCAGTTGCTCAATCACCTTGGAGGATTTATTTACCTCGCCAGCAAGCGCATTGATAGATTCGGTTGTCTGTCTGACCAGTCGGCTACTTTCTCCTGCCTCATCTCGGGCTTCGTTTGCTGCCATTGCTGCTGAACTTGCATTACTGGCGACCTCTTGCACAGTAGCGCTCATTTGGTTGATTGCCGTAGCGACCTGGTCTGTTTGCTGATGCATGGTGACGACATGGTTGCTACTTTGTTCGACTGAATTCAATAACTCGTTGCTTTGAACTGAAAGCTGGTTGGAGTCATCGGAAATACGTCCTACCAGGCCACCGGTTTCAGCACTAAGCATTTTTAAAGCCAGGAGGATTTGTCCTGCTTCATCATTTCGACCTGTGTAAACATGCATAGCTAAAGGATCATCAGAAACGGCTTTCGCTTCATTCAATGCGTGCTGCATGGGCTTCCAGAGCCACCAAAATGCCCCTTGTACAATGACTGCAACAATGATTGGTGCTATAGCCGAAGATATTGGGCTTCCCAGCAGCCAGGAAATGACGAACGCCAGTAGAGCTGACAGCCAAATGGCCGCAGAAACTTTCATCAACAAAGATAGAGGTTTTTTACTGATGAAGCTGGGAATCGACCCCTTTTTCAAGCGAGCATATAATTTTTCAGCACGGTCAACACAGTCCCGGTGGGGCTTGACCCTGACGGACTGGAATTCAACATTTTTTCCATCTTTCTGGATTGGTGTCGCATAAGCGTCAACCCAATAGTGATCACCGTTCTTGCATCTGTTTTTTACCAACCCCATCCAGGATCGTCCTGATTTTAAGCATTGCCAAAGCATCTCGAATGCGGCCGGTGGCATGTCAGGATGACGAACGATATTGTGAGGTTGTCCCTTCATTTCTTCCAGATTGAACCCAGCGGCATCTGAAAAATCGGCGTTTGCGTATTTAATCTTGCCCTTGAGATCAGTGGTTGAAAGTAAATTGGCGTTGTTGTCGTAGAGGTGTTCCTTACCAGTGACTGGGGAATTATCGCGCATAAAAGAGATACTCCAAGGGTTAGGCAGGACGTATCCGTCGTCTAATAAATTCGCATGTACATCCTTACTTTGCGACTTGGACAGATTATTAATTATAATAGTAAAAATGAAAAAAGTGAAAAAAACGATTCGATTAGCAAGTGATGATAAGTATAGACCAAAGAAAGCAAATTAGAAGTGTCTATAAGTCAAAGATTATTATAGGAATGTTTATCTCTCGCTATACCGTTGGGAGTGATAATTGCCAGGAGTCAATCATGTGGGTGATATTTGCAAATAGTTATCATCAGACGCCAATTAACGACCCTTTGGCGCTCAGTGGTTGCCAGCACTATTGAAGATGCTGCATATTAATACATGGGATTAAGAACAAGAATGAATTAGAGGGAACAGCCATGGTGAATACTAAAATCCTTGAGCCTGCTCAGGGGGCTTATGACTACCCGCTGCTTATTAAGAATCTTCTGTTATCTGGCCGGCGGTACGAACCAGGGCGTGAAATTGTCTATGCTGACAAGCTTCGCTACGATTATGTAACGCTTAATCAGCGAATCTGTCGTTTGGCTAATACGCTCAGTGCTGCCGGAATCAAAGCGGGTGACACCGTTGCTGTATTGGACTGGGATAGCCATCGGTACCTGGAGTGTTTCTTCGCTGTGCCTATGCTTGGAGCGGTACTGCACACGGTGAATATTCGCCTTTCTCCAGATCAAATTATTTACACCATGAATCACGCTGAAGATGATCTGGTAATGGTTCATGATGATTTTCTACCTTTAATGGAACAGGTGCATTCGGAGTTGGAGACCGTGAAAAACTATATCCAACTGACTGATCACCAAGCAACTTCCACGCAGTTACCGACAGTTGGGGAATACGAATCGCTGCTGAGCGCCTGTTCGACAGACTGTGAATTTCCTGATTTTGATGAAAATTCGGTGGCGACTACTTTTTATACCACCGGGACTACCGGTAATCCGAAAGGTGTTTACTTCAGTCATCGGCAATTGGTACTTCACACACTCAACATGGTGGGTTCCCTTGGGGTCTATGAAGGAATGCCTTTACTGCGTTCTGAAGATGTTTATATGCCGATTACACCGATGTTTCACGTTCATGCCTGGGGAGTACCTTATGCGGCAACGTTGATGGGTGTTAAACAGGTCTATCCTGGACGATATGAACCTAATCTACTGGCTCAGTTGATCAACAAGGAAAAGGTTACCTTTTCCCATTGTGTACCGACCATCCTGCAAATGCTCCTGGGGTGTGATGAAGCCAAAAATACCGATTTTAAAGGCTGGAAGCTGCTTCTGGGGGGAAGTGCCTTAACTCAGGGGCTGGCCAGCGCTGCAGCTGAATCAGGCATTGAGGTTTACTCCGCTTATGGTATGTCTGAGACCTGTCCGCTGCTCACTGTATCCTATCTGAGAGAAGAAGATCGGGCATTACCTATGATGGAGCAGATGTCTGAACGTACCAAGACTGGTACTGCTGTACCCATGGTTGATCTTCGAATAGTCGATCCTGATGGAAATCCGATGCCACATGATGGTGAGGCGGTTGGAGAAATTGTAGTGCGTACTCCCTGGTTAACGCAGAGCTATCTAAAGGAACCCGACAAGGGGGCGGAATTATGGAAAGGGGGCTGGTTGCACACGGGAGATGTTGCATCTATTGATGAACGTGGTGTGGTCGAAATTAAAGATCGAATAAAAGATGTAATCAAGACTGGCGGGGAATGGCTTTCGTCCCTGGAACTGGAGAATTTGATCAGTCAGCATCCGGCCGTGGCGGCTGTAGCGGTTGTGGGCATTGAAGACGAACAATGGGGGGAGCGTCCGATGGCTATGATTGTGCTGAGAGAGGAGGTGGTGGAGCTGGATGAGTTATCCCTTCAGACTCACATGATGCGATATGTAGAAGAGGGACGCATCAACAAGTGGGCTATTCCGAAGCAGATAGAGGTGGTGACTGATATCCCTAAAACAAGTGTTGGAAAAATTGACAAAAAGTTAATTCGGAAGATGTTGAGTTAGAAAGACTCCGTATTTGATTTCTATCTTTCAGATTTTAAAATAATTATGTCGATAATCAGCCAAAGCGCCGGTAGTTTCTGGAACGCTTTGGCTGACCCCTGTACAGGTTTTGTGGGGCCTGCAGACAGGTTTGTGTGATTGGATTTGTCCGGGCTGAAACGGGTGCTTACCAAAATAATTCGGAATGCTCAGGTATTAATGAAGCTGGTCATCAATCAGGCTTTCTTCGTTCATCAGCATGACCCCATAGGTGTGGTCGAGGTACATCTGTAGTTCCCACAAGGTTTCGAAGTCTTTGGATTCACCGTTGTAGATTACTTTCAGCGTATCACAATCCCACCCCAGTACATTTTCATTCAAATTGAGTGTTTGCATTTTTCCCTCCTCGTCGGTGACGGACAGCTAATCAACATCACTCTATAGATATAAAGATAGACCAATTGATGTGAGGTCATCAGCAAGAATACTTGAATCTGATGCTCGCAGATGTGTATGTCATTGATATGTATTCCAAGAAAATTTTTTGTCGAGCAATGCCGACCCGTACAAGAGTTTCAACAAGCGTAGCTCGTTTTACACTGAAGTTTCGCCAGACGGCGAGCTTTGAAATCAAGCGGTGATAGTGCCCTATCGGTATTTTTTTACAGAGTAAAAATCAAAATTCGATCACTAGTTTAAAACAGTTGTTTACATTGTTGGCGCAATAATTGATAATTGCTTGCGAAATTTGTTATTAGACAACACAAAGGAATCCAATAGTGCTCAGAATTATATTGCCGACAATTGCCCTATTTTTTGCACTAGTCAGTGCAAACGTAAGCGCTTCATTGATCACCATTGAAGCAAGAGAGATTACTAACACTGTAGATAATACAAATTTCATAACTTCTTGGAGTAGCCAGTCGTCTACTGTAACGACAAACTCTCTCAGCGAATTTGAGCTTTATCAGTCGGGTGGTAACTCTATTAGTCGCCTTACTGTTGACTTCGCTACAGGAGAAAATGGCTCCTGGGGATTTGAGGCAGGCTTAGATGCGGGTTATGGTGCCGCATTTTATTTGGATGGTGTACTCATCGGAAATAGGACTGATAACTTATGGTGGTCCACTGACTGGAGCCATCCTGATGTACTGAGCGTACTTGGAAATAACCTGAACTCTGGTCCTCACAGACTTGAACTTTATTGGGCGGAGAACTGCTGCAATGGTCCGAGTAGTGTACGATTTACTTCAGACGGCACGAGCTGGAATCCCTTATCTATCTCAGGTATTGAGGCTGTAACAACGGTCCCTGAGCCATCTATGGCATGGTTATTAGGTTTGGGTTTAGTAGGCCTTGCCGTTAATCGCCGTAAACAGAAATGAGTTTTAGTCATCAAGTTGCCGCCGAATGTGGTTCTGATGCAAAGCTCTCGGCTCCCTATCGACGTGACAGTACCCCTTTAGGTGTTGCAATAATTATCTGAAATTGCGCTGGTTTTTTAAACTTTCTTTAAGATCAGTGCATTATGTTTTTTTTCAAAAAAGGCGTCTTAAAGCTATCTATCCATAGATGGCAAATAGATGTGAATTTACTTGAACCTAAACCTTTTCCTGAGGGGCGTTGAGCCAACAGAATGCACCAGTTGGAATTGGTTTCCAGTATAACAGGTCCGTCTTTCGACAAGCCTATATCCCAACCGAGAAAGACATAATCTGCAACCTGCTGGTGTGCACGTTTTATTAATGCAACTGTTTCCTGCCAGTACGGCAGCTTTCTTCCGATGATCGGTGCTCCTGTATCTGGGTGCTGACAATAACTGTCGCCGAGGCATTTTTTGGCTACAGCCATTCCCAGTTCACCTGTTTCCAGATCGATTGGGCTCGCGATTCCTCCCGCAGCAAAATTATCGGCCACACCTTCGCCAACAGGCATTTTGAATGCTGCTCCTATCAGTTCAACGGTTCCGGTCGGGGTAATTCCGGTGATAATACGGCAGGTACCAAAACCTTTGTTAGTCAAGTCGGCGATCTGAGGGTGGTTAACTAGCCGGGGCTGCACCAGATAAGAATCCTTAAGTGATAATTCTCTCAGGTAATGGTTTAGCCTTTTTTTGTCATAGTGGAGTCCGTCAGAGCAAAAGTATTGATTGTTTCCCAACCATTCAAAGCGAAGTACCCCCTGGCCCTGGTAACCTGTATTGGGTTTTACAACAAAATCAGCCTCGGGAAGTGGAATCTCAGCCCCCTTTAAATCGGTGATTTTTCCGTCAGTAATGACTGCAGTATCGTCAACCATGGGGAAATTATGATTGCGCATTCGGCTGCTAAATTGAAGTTTGTCTTCCAGTTCTTCGGAGTTTCTGTACTGGTTGATAAAATTCAGCAGGGCGGAGGATGTATTGCCAAGTAAAAATGATTTCGCTTGTGTCAGTCTGCTGTCGTTGAACAGTTCAAATAGGTAATAAACTTGAGGATTGTTGCAATATAAAAAGGCAATCTTTAACTGATCGATCAGTTGTCTGTAGTAACTAATATGATGATTGACTTTGGTTTTTACTGCATAGCGTTTCATCCCTAGACTGATGATTATCAGTGCCCGTATTGGCCAGATTAGTAGCATGTAAAAGTACATGGCTTGCGATACGTATCGAGCTTTACCCTGGCTCCAGTTCGGATAAAAATACTTTGATGCAATCTGCAACAGTGCATCAAGATCATTTTTCGGTTTGCGCCATAGCCACAAAACAGGTGTACGCCCCCAGGCTATCAAAAAAGGAGAGGTTATTTTGCGAAGAATGTTGATCATCATTAATCTCCCTGACAGACCTGTCGGTCATCGCCAGAAAGCTGATTCTGAGTACCTTTCGCTTAAGCTGTTGTTAAGGCTGACTTCAACTTTCTGGCCAAACCACCGAGTAGCAATCTATCGATATCCTTACTAAGTTGTTTGATTTCAAAACGCCGTACACATCGTTGAACTGCGCTGTGGAGCGCGTTATCGTTGGCGGTTATTGCTGCTTGCTCTATTTGCTTTAGAAAAGACACATCCGCCGGGTCATATAGGCGTTGTTGGGCAAGGGTTGTTAATAGCTTAGCATCCAATGGGGGAAAATTTGGGCTGCTGAGTTTCAGGGCTCGAAGGCCAGCCATTGTTCGTATGCATTTTTCACAGGCACCACAGTTATAGCCTTTGTCTTGCCAGCAAACTCTAAGTATTTCCAGTGCCCCGGAATGTTTTGATAGAAATGTAAGCTTCTCCAGGCGAGTAGCGTCTGCTCCATGATGAATAACGGTGGTGTGAGCGTTACTAAATAAATGATCGGTGATATAGGAAGTCCCTTCAGGTATTAGTTCGGCGTAACTCAATCCCGAAGCGATGTAACATTGGCGGTAACCTCCGGCCATCGCGATGCTTGCAAGTCCTGCTCCATTCCAACTGTTCCAGCCAATCTTATGATGGTGGCCCAAAAAGCGGACATTGGATTCCACAGCAACTAAACTAGCCCCCTGCTGTGCTAAAAAATGGCTATTTGCAGCGTAAGCTTCTGTGTAAAGCTGCTCATTGTCGAGTTGCATATCAATACCTTTTACGAAAAGCAGCTCGTCAATATTGTTTTTTGCTTTGAGAAAAGTATAGGTCCCATCAACACCACCAGAAAAAAATGAGGCTGTTCTTTGGCTACCAACCGGATTACTCAGATTACCGCCGGAGATTTGGATGGGCTTAAGAGATATCCCAAAATGTGGAGCCCAGCATAAAAATATATGCTGGGCTTTTGCCAGATTTTCTAGCAATACCGGGCAAACAGGAACATCTCCAGCTATTTCAATATCTTCCCCTAAAGACATGGCTGGAATAAGTGCAGCGGTAATAAAAGGATCAGCCCTGAGCTCAACAGGTTGTTCTGGAGGGAATTGATACCAAACTTCAAAATCTCCGCAGAATGCAGAGAGGCGTTGTCCCTTATCGGTGTTGCTGGCAGTGAAGCGACTTATCTTCATAAGTAGGTACGTCGTTTTAATTCCAACAGGGTAATCAGCTTAAGCAGCGATATAATTGGTACTCTGATAACAAAGCTTGAGCTTGTCTGATGTTACCACCGTATAGCTAAGGCTCTTTTTAAAACAAGGCCCTTCTTAAAAAATGCTAATGAGCGAAGGGGCAGTCTTTTTTGTGAACTCTGAACATTCTGTCCCTCTAATCGTTATTGTAGGCTACTGTTAGAAAATTGTGATTTGGTTTGCTGTAATAGTTCTGGTTTACGTCCTGATACACTATTGGGTAAAAGGGGCTGATATGGAGAAATTTTTGCTATGAGTCAGTCTGTTGTTCTAGGGGTTATGTCCCTTTATTTGTCAGCTTTTTCCTTTTCTGTCGCCGACGGACCCTTTGTTTTTGAGGAGGTAACCGATCAGGTTGTTGACTTGAATCCGCCTGGGATCGGTAACGTCTTTGATTATGCCTTTATGGATATCAATGATGATAATCGGCTGGATATCGTTTTGAATAATCATCATCGAAACAACCCGACCCCGATCTACTTGGGGACATCAGATAATAAGTTTAAATTCTGGAAAAATTTTCCGGAAGAGAATGCTGCCCATGCGGGGTTCTGGCTGGGAGAAGTTGATCTGAATGGTGATGGAAAAACAGATCTTGTACATACCGGCAACGAGGGCGGGGTTGTCATAAATATTAATACGGCTGAGAAAGGGGCGTATGAGCCGCAGTATATGCCGATTAACCTTAAGCCCCCGTCACCCTATGCTGCGTTTATTGATTTTAATGGCGATGGAGTTCTGGAAACTCTTACTAAACCGGGGCTGATTTACCAGGACGTCACGAAGAAAGCTGATCAAGAAGGCATTTTCCATGGGCTCTTTGTGATTAGTGACTTCAATAACGATGGCTGGCCGGATTTATTTTCTCCCGGAAATCGGGGGCGACATGCCCGGTGGAATGGACCCAGAAGACTGTACCAGAACAATCAAGGTGTTCTTGAACAGATAGATGGTGGGAGGTCGTTGATGAAGGGGTATCTTGGTGGTTTTGCTCGAACTGCCGATTTCAACAACGATGGAAACATGGATATTTATATATTTGCAAGCAAGAAAATGACACCAGAAGGGGAGGTGCTTAACAAAAAGATCTTTCCCATGAAGCTGTTTTTGGGTGATGGTCAATTTGGATTTACGGACGTGTCTGAACAGGCTGGGATAGCAAAATCGACACAAAGAAGCGGTTATAGCCAAGTCTATCTTGCAGACTTAGACAATGATAGTTTTGTTGATATCGTCAATCAGGGTAATTATGGGACGGTTTGTTGGCGTAATAATGGAGACGGCAGCTTTTCTGAAGTACCGGTGGCGTCAACGCCCTGGGCGATTAATAAGCACCTTCGCTTTGATGATTATGATATGGATGGACGATTGGATGTAGTTACCGGTGGTCCTGGGGCAAGTTGGAAAAGTCGTAAAACTTCTGTTTCAGTATTTCGCAATGTAACGGACAATAAAAATCGTTGGCTAAAACTTCAGGTTCGTCAATCAGATAAAAATACCATGGGAATTGGTGCGGTCATCACTATTTATCGGGCCGGGACAGCAAAGATTATTGGCAAACAGTTGATGCTGTCTGATACTGCTGGTCGCAATCCCCGTATGCACTTTGGCCTGGGTCAAATCGACAAAGTAGATATTGAGGTTATTTTTCCAACAACAAAAAAGAAAACACGTTTTAATGATGTTGAGGCTAATCGGTATGTTGTGCTACAACCGGATGGCAGTGTTACAGATGTGGTGTTTGGCAAAGAATAGTTCAAGTCTGATTAAATTCCTTGGTTTAGGAACATATTCTGAATAGCCTCTGTTTTTCTTTGTATCTAATCATATATAAATCAAATTGTTACAAGATTTACTTTAAAAATAGGACTTTTTCTTATGCCCATAACAGGCTTATATGACTAGGCTGTAGTAGCCAGTTGTTTACAAATCATGGACGAGCATTTCGAAAGAGAAATCCCAGAACGTCGGTTGTACACTGGTTCGTGGGCGGGGGATTCATACGCGACATGAAACTTTACCCGCCCTTTCACCCCTTTATGCTATACGCCTCATCTTGCGCCACTTTCAAAGAGAGACTCGCTAGAGTACTGTACTGGCTATGGCATACAGGGTTAAACGAATATTCTTTTCTGCCAAGATGAGCAAAAATGGTAGATTCTCGTTGTGTTTTCTATTAGTTTTCTTAACAAGCTCGTTTGAATTGCGCCAATCAGGTCTGGAACAAGCTAATAGGTATGATTATGAGTGATAAGAAAGAAAGGGATGTAGAGAAGCACTACTCAACTTCTGAGTTTGTCGCTAAGTTGCGACGTTTGGCTGATTCTCTGGAGAACGGTGAGAAATTCGAAATACAGATAGCTGGTGAGAGAATATATGTCCCTGTAAGAGCTTCTTATAGCATTGAGCATGAACGTGAAAACTCAGAAGAAGAAATTGAATTCCAGATAAAATGGTCAAACGAATAAAAGTTCACATAAGCTTCCGATTGCTTAAGTTAGACGTATACAGAGGTCATTGAGTGAGATAACTCTGTGAGGTCGAACCTGTTATTGGGGCGTCATGGGGTTTAGTCCTTCAGAACAATGGGTAATTCCTGCAAAGTAGGGTGCTGGAAGGAAAACCATAGGCTAAAATAGGACTGGTAAACCCCTCCAAAGCTGAGTTTGGAAGGAGATAGATAAACATTAATTGAAAAAACGGGATTCGTTATGCCAGAAAAGCAGGTCATTGAGCGATTAGAAGCACTTGTCCAGGTCGATAAAAGAGTTAACCATGCACTCGCTGAATTGGATAAAGGTCGGGATGATCTTCGAGAAGTTAAATCACAGCTCAAAGCCTTGAAGTCTTTGGACCCTGAGCGTCTGAAGAAAAATCTGGCTGAATCAAAAAAGAAAATTGCCACTAAAAATGACGAGATTAAGCTACAGAAAAAGGAGTTAGCAAAACTTCGTAAAGAACTGAGAGAAGTTAAAGCAGAACTCAGTGCCTCAAGCGGTGAAACTAACGCCTTTTACACCAGTTCATGTAAACAATGGGAGTTATTCACGACTGGCTTTAAGTTTTCTACTGAGAAAGCCACTTCTAATACTTCCCGTGTACGTTGTTTAAACAGAGAAACTGGCACAAGCGTCATTGCTAGCGCCCTCAATGAGGGTAAAGTCAGTTGGAGTGATGATATTGGCGTTCCAAATGAGGTTTCAGAAAAAGCTGCTGAGTATATAGCAGAGAATGGTCTGTCCACATCCCGCAGCTAAGTTGATGCGTTAATGGAATCAGGTGGTTTCTGCCTGGTTCTGTTTTAGGGGAGGATTACATCGGTACTGGTTCTATTGCTGGTAGTGTCCCCTTTGGATTGCTCTTTAAACAAGGGGCGCAAATGGCCGCCTAAGAGATCAATCACGCTGAAATTTGAGAATAAACCCTTTGAACGGTAGCTCAAGATAGTTGGTATGTGTCGGTTTTATGTGGGCATTACTATACCCGTACTTTTCCATTTGAAGGCTGAATTTATTTTTTCGTCCTCGCCCCGGATCTACCAGAATTACTTCACAGGCTGGATTGGCGTGATTTTCTATAAAATCAGCTAATAGCTGTATATGCTGATCTTCATACAGGAGGTCGCTGCCAACTATTAAGTCAAAGCGACCAAGTTTATCGGTTTTATCTGCCCAATCAACGCGTTCAAACTCAATAACTTTACCGTTGTTGAGTTTGGTGTTTCGCTGTAAGAAAAAACCTACCTCTGGATGGTAATCAGTGGCGGTGATATCCGCATTTTGCTTGTTGAGCAGTAAACTGGATAAGGCCATTCCACATCCAATCTCAAGTATTCTTTTGCGATCAGTTTGATAGTCTGAAAGGTAATGGGCAAGAACGAAGCCTGATGGCCAGATGACGCCAAAAAGGGGCCAGGTTGCAGAAGATATACCAAGGTTTTGAGCGATACCGTCAGGGTCGCTGAATTGTTGGTTATCCCGTAAAGTACAGAGATGAATATCGGTGCTACCAAACTCAACGGTCTGGTAGCGAACACGAACAGGTAATGTCATTATCTATCCCAATGGGTGAATGAGGCTAAGCCAGCTATCTTAAATAAATGACAAAACATGAGTTAGTTCAGGGTATAGCAATCTGAGGTAAGTGCAAGGCATTTAAACATGGTAAGGAAGGGGGCATCTGTTGATTGTCCTTCTATCGATCCTGGTCATTTGGTAATCCACCCGAAGAATGTTGGCATTATTTTTGACCCTTCAGGGACGGCTATTTGGATAGTGATCCAGCTGGATGAGTGCAATATACTTATTGAGGTCAAAACGAAATAAAGGAGAGTGAACTATGGCCGGTGGTTGGGCCCGTGATGGTGCCGTACAGGATCAAATCGATGCAAGTGTTGAAGATGCGGTTAAACTGGCAAGAAGTCGGTTATCTGCTGGCGAAAGCTTAACTAATTGTGAGGAGTGCGATACTGTCATTCCAGATGCTCGTCGAAAAGCAATCCCGGGAATTCGCTTTTGTGTTGCCTGCCAGTCTGCGCTTGAAGAGCGGCAAACTAAGTCGAATGGAATAAATCGCCGAGGCAGTAAAGACAGTCAGTTAAGGTAATTTGATCGTTGGTGTTTAATTGTTACCTTCTAATTGTTTGCTGGTTATACGTTCATAAGGATCTATACATACAGGGTCGTACAAATGTCCAAAAGCATTGATTACTATACCAAAAAGACTATCTCGTCATGGGATGAAGTTGCTCCCAGACATGCATCGACCAATGCTACGCTGTTTGTTGATGTTGCTGATAACCGTTTTAATAACCTCAATCCAGACTTTGATGCTCTTATAGATGGCTACGGAGTATTACATAAATCAGTTGTTCAAGTTTGTTGTAACAACGGGGTTGATCTGATTTCAATAAAAAATAAGGGGGCTGGTCGCTGCTTAGGTATCGATGGTTCCAGAGCTTTTGTTGATCAAGCTATTCAACTGGCGCAGTCATCTGGACATTCGGGCCTGGAATTTTGTCATTCAGACATTTATAGATTGCCCGACCTGTATCGGAACTCATTCGATATCGCGATGATTACTGTCGGTGTCTTTAACTGGATGCCTGATCTATTCAAGTTCATGGAAATTTGCGCGTCACTGATAAAGCCAGGCGGGGTACTTCTGGTCGAAGAAATTCATCCTATCCTTGGTATGTATGAGCAGGGAGAGCCTTCTTTTATAGATGCTTCATACTTTAATACGCAGCCGTTTAAGGACACCAGCGGTCTTGATTACTTTACAAATGAAAAGTATGAGGGCAAAGAGAATTTTTGGTTTCATCACTCACTAACCGATGTTTTTATGGCTGCAATTGCCAGCAATTTGCAGTTAGAGCATATTAAAGAATTGGATTACAACATCGGTAATTATTGCGCTGATCTGGAGTTTGTTGAAAACAATCCCCCACTTGGAATAAATTTAGCCTGGCGAAAATAGCATCAGTCAAATACCCAAGAGAGAGCTTTTCAGAAAGATAGATAGGATAGGGCGATTCATGATGAATGGTCAATCTTCTTAATAACGTCTATCCAGTTATCAACGTTCTTGCAAAACGATAACTGGAATCAACGTGCTACTATTCAGCACGTTTTTTTAATTCCATTTGAATCTCATTCTTGAGTCAGGGTTCCAGTAATGATGACTATGCGCTTGCTGAAATGTTGCTGTGGGGTCTTTAGGTCGGCTATTCGTGGCGGGAAGCCCAAAGACCTGTGGCATGGAGGCTATCGGGTTGACTATACCTTGATCTTGAGGTCTGGAGTAGTCACCGACCAAATAGGGTGTGTAGGGGGTAACGTAGTCGGTATCTCGCAAGTGACGGTTTGAATGCTTTCAGTCGGCTGGATATCACTCAGGTGGTTTAGAGAAGAGACAACTGTAGGTTTTTCACACATCAAGGCAGTAGCCATGTAAAGTTCCTTTTAAGTAGATTCCAATGAGCGGCGTGATGTTACAGGATGCTGTCATTGAAGTCTTGCGATTTTACAGTTAGCTAGAACTTCAATAGGCTGTAATCTATTTTGTCGATATTGACTTTCCGCTCAGCAATGAACGCATCATAATGTAGCCCATAGCTATCACTTGCTGCCGGTTCATTTCGGCTTTTCCAGCCACCAATTAGCTCTGCGTTCTCCTTGGATATACCGTATGCGTTAGCGGGAAGTGTGACGGAATAGCGCTCTTAATGCTCTTATAGTTCGTCCCTTAGTAAAGTCTGATGAAAATCCCGGAATTATTTTGCTGTTATAGCTGTTATAGCCGTTTTACCATAGCGATTTTGTAACCATAGCCCTCCTGAATCGTATATAAACCGTTGACAGTGTGTAAATTGCATTTTGTTCATAACGATGTAACATATTGTTAATTAACGGGTAATTATATAAAATATCAAGTCGTTACAGTTTGTTACACTTCCTTTCTCTACTTAACCCCATCTTAAAGTCGACAGTGATTTAATAAAACTACCTTAAGTCTATGGCTTAGGTTCACAACAACCGTGATAAAAAATATAACTAAAGGTAAAGGTCGATGAAACTAGCAAAGAAATCCGTATTGGGTATCGCATTGTCAGGTCTGATTAGCATGGGCGCTCAGGCTGGCAGCGTAGAAGTACTGCATTACTGGACTTCCGGCGGCGAAGCCAAGTCTGCCAGCGTATTGAAAAATCTGCTAGAGAAAGAAGGGCACCAGTGGGAAGATTTTGCGGTTGCTGGGGGCGGTGGTGAAAGTGCCATGACCGTTCTGAAATCTCGTGCTGTTTCCGGCAATCCACCAAGTGCTGCCCAGATCAAAGGTCTGGATATTCAGGAGTGGGCAGAGTTAGGGTTTCTAACCAATCTCGATAAAGTTGCCAAGAAAGCCAAGTGGGATGATCTGCTTCCTGAAGTAGTCAGTGACGTCATGAAGTACGAAGGGCACTATGTTGCCGTTCCTGTTAATGTTCACCGCGTAAACTGGTTGTGGGCTAACCCTGAAATTTTCAAAAAGGCAGGTGTTGAAATTCCTAAAACCTGGAGTGAATTCATTCAGGTTGCCGATAAAATCAAAGCGGCCGGATATACTCCTTTAGCTCACGGTGGCCAGGCTTGGCAGGATGCCACTCTATTTGAGGCCGTTGCACTGGGCGAAGGTGGTCCTGAGTTTTACGGTAAAGCCTTTGTCCAACATGATCAGGCCACTCTAACCAGTCAGAAAATGACAGATATTCTGGCTACCTTCAAAAAGCTGAAGTCCTATATTGATAGCGATTCCGCGGGTCGTGACTGGAATATAGCCACAGCAATGGTTATTAACGGTAAGGCTGCGATGCAAATTATGGGCGACTGGGCCAAGGGCGAGTTTACCGCTGCAGGCAAGAAGCCAGGTACTGATTATGTGTGTGTGGCTGCTCCGGGTACTGCTGATGCCTTCACTTTTAATATTGATAGTTTTGCTATGTTCGATGTTAAGGGTAGTGACAGCAAAACAGCTCAGGCAGATTTGGCACGACTGATTATGGAGCCTAGTTTCCAGGAAACGTTTAATCTGAATAAAGGATCTATTCCGGCGCGTTTAGGCATGGCTCGTGATAAGTTTGACAGCTGTGCTCACACTTCCATGGATGACTTCGTGTCTACCGCTGGTAATGGCGGTTTAGTACCTAGTATGGCCCATGGTATGTCAACCACGTCTGCTGTTCAGGGCGCAATCTATGACGTAGTAACCAACTACTTCAACAGCGACTCCATCACCGCCGAACAGGCGACTGAAAAGCTGGCACGTGCTATTCGAGCGGCTATCTAGCAGGGTTCTTCGCTCCTTTTCGGAGGAGCGTTTTTTTATCCAATCATTGTTAATGCAGTAAGGTGCCGTCTGACTCCTGCGGAGTTTTGATGGCACCAGTCTCCAAACTCGCATATAGGCTTCTGACGATGAATACAAGCAACGTTGTCAAACAGAATTCTGCTTCTGCAGTTTCTGACAGCCCTCAGGTTTCCACGGGAGGGTCTTTCGACTTTCTACAGCGTTGGTTGCCGAAACTGGTTCTGGGCCCAACCATTATTACAACACTGGTTTTTGTTTACGGCTATGTCATTTGGACTGGCGTATTATCAATGACCAAGTCACGTTTTTTACCCAACTACAATTTTGTTGGTTTCCTTCAGTATGAAAAGTTGATGGATAATGACCGCTGGTCCGTTGCATCGCTCAATATTCTTATCTTTGGAGGTCTCTTTATTCTGATCTGCTTGGTCATTGGTGTCTTAATGGCTATTTTGCTGGATCAGAAAATTCGGGCAGAAGGATCGATACGCACGGTTTTCCTTTATCCCATGGCCCTGTCGTTTATTGTCACCGGTACAGCCTGGAAATGGATTCTGAACCCCGGACTGGGTTTAGAGAAGCTGGTCCGTGATATGGGGTTTGAAAATTTTACTTTCGATTGGCTGGTCGACACTGAGATGGCGATTTATACCCTGGTTATCGCTGCTGTCTGGCAGTCTTCCGGTTTTGTTATGGCGCTGTTCCTAGCCGGATTAAGGGGCGTTGATAATTCTATTGTAAAGGCTGCTGAACTGGATGGTGCAAGCATGCCTACCATCTACAGACGTATTATATTGCCTCATCTGCGACCCGTGTTCTTTAGTGCTTTTATCATACTGTCCCACATTGCCATTAAGAGCTTTGACCTTGTTATGGCTTTGACTGGCGGCGGCCCTGGATACTCTACTGATTTGCCTGCCACCTTTATGTATGTCACTTCATTTAGCCGAGGGCAGATAGGTTTAGGTTCTGCCAGTGCAATGATGATGCTTGCTGTAGTTCTGGCAATTCTGATTCCGTACCTGTACTCCGAACTGCGAGGTAAGAACAATGCCTAATACCACTGCATCCAGTTCCTCCATGAACCGTTCCGTTACCCTGAGTCGAGTGGTGCTTTACGCCATTCTTTTAATAGCGGTAGTGTTTTATCTAATGCCTCTGGTGGTTATGCTGCTGACGTCTTTCAAGAGCATGGCTGATATTCGCGGCGGTAATCTGGTTTCAATTCCACAGGAATTTATTATTGCTGCCTGGGATAAAGCCTGGTCCAGTGCTTGTACTGGGGTTGAATGCGCGGGCGTAGCCCCGTTTTTCTGGAATTCGTTTCAGATCACGGTTCCTGCAGTGCTGATATCAACCTTTTTAGGCGCGCTGAATGGCTATGTGTTGACCAAGTGGAAGTTCAGAGGCAGTGATATCTTCTTTGGTCTGATGCTGTTTGGCTGTTTTATCCCTTTCCAGGTCGTTATTCTGCCAATGGCTCAGACTCTTGGTTGGTTAGGGCTGGCCAATACAACGACCGGATTAGTCTTCGTCCATATTGTCTACGGTATGTCGTTCACCACTTTGTTCTTCCGTAATTTTTATGTGTCAGTTCCCACCGAGTTGGTCAGTGCTGCGAAGATTGATGGGGCCGGTTTCTTCACTATATTCCGTCGCATTATTTTGCCGATATCAGGTCCGATTTTCGTAGTCTGCATCATTTGGCAGTTTACCCAAGTGTGGAACGACTTTCTGTTTGGTGTGGTTTTCTCCGGTGGGGATACTCAACCAATCACTGTTGCCCTCAATAACCTGGTGAATACCTCCCACGGCGTCAAAGAATATAACGTGGACATGGCGGCGGCCATGATCGCCGCGCTGCCAACGCTGTTGGTGTATGTTCTGGCTGGCAAATATTTTGTTCGTGGTCTGACAGCAGGGTCGGTTAAGGGATAGAAGGGGTGGTGATAAACAACACCTGGTAGACCGGATAGAAGCCAGTGCTGAATAGACGGCACTTGGTAGACAACGATTAACGAGCCTGACAGGTTCAAAGAATAAAAACGGGTATTCAAAATGGCTGCATTAGAAATCCAAAATGTTAAAAAGACTTTCGGTACCGTTGATGTTCTGAAAGGCATCGATCTTAGTATCAGTGATGGGGAATTTCTGATTTTGGTGGGGCCTTCTGGCTGCGGCAAATCAACGCTGATGAACACTATTGCCGGACTGGAAGACGTTACCTCTGGCGATATTTCAATCGGTGGTAATCATGTCACAGGGCTGGCGCCAAAAGATCGTGATATAGCGATGGTGTTTCAGTCCTATGCTCTTTACCCCAGTATGACGGTCCGGGGTAATATTTCCTTTGCACTTGAGATTCGTAAGGTGCCTAAGGCGGAGCGGGAAAAAGAAGTGGAAAGGGTTGCTGATCTGTTGCAAATAGGCCATTTGCTGGATCGAAAGCCATCACAGCTATCAGGTGGTCAGCGCCAGCGTGTTGCCATGGGAAGGGCTTTGGCACGACACCCAAAGATTTACCTGTTTGATGAGCCTCTGAGCAATCTTGATGCAAAACTTCGGGTTGAGATGCGAACGGAAATCAAGAAACTTCACCAGCGTCTGGGCACAACTATTGTTTATGTGACTCATGACCAGATTGAAGCGATGACTTTAGCGGATCGTATTGCTGTGATGAAGGATGGGGAAGTACAGCAGTTTGGAACACCCCAGCAAATTTATGATGATCCAGCGAATATGTTTGTGGCAGGTTTTATGGGATCTCCCGCAATGAACTTTTTACGCTGTGAAGTTGAGCACACCGAACAGGGTTATGCCGTGGGTGTCCGTACAGGAGGGGGGGATCTGCACCATTTGCCTTTGGTTCATGCTGACAGCTCTTTGCAGAGCTGGATCGGTAAAGAGGTGATTTTGGGACTGAGACCTGAGCAGATTACTCATGTAATTCCACACAAGACCGATGAATCCCATGTGGCTCGCTTTTCTGCAAAAGTTGAGGTAGCCGAGCCCACCGGGCCGGATACGTTGATATTGATTGACTTGAATGGGCAAGAAGTGGACTGTCGGGTAAACCCTACGGAAGAAAAACCCGTGGGTAGCCTGATGGAGTTTATGGTTGATATGTCCAAGGCTGTTTTGTTTAACCCGGAAACTGAAGCTCGGCTGTTATAATCGGCGCGGGTAAAGAATCGGCAGCTGTGCATAGGCCTGAATACTTAAGGGGTCTGATCAGATGTGTATGTAAGTTAAGCCGATTTTGCTGCAGCTTTGCCCAAGAAGCAGGGTAAAGCTGCCTGGCGAACAGATCCCTTTAGCAAAGCCTTAGTGGGTCCGGTAAGTTATTTGATGTAGCACCAGTGATAATAACCCGAGTTACCAGGGGACTGTTTGTTTTTTACAAACAGTAATTCTATTACGGCCCTCTTCCTTGGATTGATACAATGCTGTATCAGCTCTCTTCAGCAGACTCTTATCGTCATCTCCACTGACGTAGCGGGCAATGCCTGCGCTGCAGGTCACTTTGACTTCTTCATGGTTATCAGTGCAGAACACGGCTTTCTCAAGGCTTGTTCGTATCCGTTCTGCGGCTACGGAGCCATCTGGAGTAAAAGGCATTAAAATGACAAACTCCTCTCCACCGTAGCGAAATGCGCTGTCTGTGGTTCTGAGGTGTCGTTTAATAAGGCCTCCAAATCCTTCCAGTACCTTATCACCGAATACATGGCCATAACTGTCATTGACGGGTTTGAACAGATCAAGATCAAACATACAAACGGAAAGGTCGTGATTATGCCTTTCACAGCGTTTTATCTCTCGTTCTATCTCCTGAATAAAAAAACGGGTGTTGTATAGCTTGGTGAGTTCGTCGGTAATGCTCAGTTCTCTGTAAAGTTGCTCGCTTCGAATAAGCTCCAGCTCTGCCTTTTTTCTGTCACTGACATTGACCAGTGTTTCGATAGCGCCAATGATAACGCCAGATTCGTCTTGAACAGGTGATGCGGTAAATGACAACCATTCACCTTCGTCTCCCATTTCCGGGAAAAAATCTTCTGCAGCATAGGCCCCTTCCAGCACATCACAGGGACGGCATTTATTTCGATAAAACTGGTCGACTGTTTGGCTGTGATTGCCTTCCAATATGAGATCAGCCATCGTTGGACGCGAAGTTGTATAAAAGGGGCGCCATTGATTGCGAGTACCAATCATTTCGTCACAGGTCAGCCCTGTAAGTTGAGTGAGAGCCTTATTCCAATGGGTGATCACCCGGTCTTTATTAATTACAAAAGTCGGAATAGCAATTTTGTCGATCAATTGAGTCATAATTACCCTTTCAAAATATGGAATCTGAAAGCCGCACAGTTGATCAGATGGGGAACGGGATTGCCTGAAAAGCTGTTGTGATATTTGTGTAAACTGAGTATTGGTGCCTCATCCACAAAAGTGCTTCAGACTTTGTGACAACCAGATCCTTCGTAACAACTACACAATATTTGACAAGTCCTACTGATACTTCAGACCCGCTGCTTTGTGTTCTTTGTTTTCTCTGAGATACGAACAAAACAACGGCTGGACCAATAAGCTGTCTATTTTTAGACTAGACCCTTTAGCTGCAATTTTGTAGTTATCGCTGAATGAACCGACTACTCTTTCGTCTTTTAGGGGCATCTCAAAGCGAGGTGGTTAAAAAGATAGCCAGAAGAAATTTATCTTAACCGATTGCCACTGAAACGGTTGTGGGACCTGTTTTTGTTTTCCTTGAGACTGTTTAACAAAGCCTGAAGCAGATGGTGAGCTTATAAATGGGAAATTTACTCGATGCTGAATCTGTTTTAATTTTTAACTAAAACAGTCGCTTACCAATCATACTTAATATTAAGCAGAAATTAAGAAACCTTCAGCATTGCTGGGATTCCTTAAATTAGTAAGATTTGTACTGCTATCTTAATCGTTTTAGATGATCTTCGATTTCAGAGAATATCTAAACTAATAAAAACAAAACAAGAGTGTTGGTCGATGAAACTGAAAGCATTAAGCCAAGTTGCTTCTCTCGCTGTATTTTCAAGCCTTTCAATAAGTCAGGTTCAGGCTGCGACTATAACCATTTCCTGTGGTGCAGTGGGTGCAGAGTTTGAACTCTGTCAGGAAGGTACCAAGGCATGGTCAAAAAAGTCTGGGCATGAAGTTCAGCTGGTATCTACACCTAATTCATCAACCGAAAGACTTTCGCTCTATCAACAGATTCTTTCCGCCGGTGCTAAAGATATTGATGTGTTTCAGATTGACGTTGTCTGGCCCGGTATGTTGCAGAATCATCTGTTGGATTTAAAGCCGTACACCAATGGGAATGAAGAGCAGCATTTTCCATCATTAATCAAAAACAATACCGTGGAGGGACGCTTGGTTGCTATGCCCTGGTTCACTGATGCGGGTGTACTTTATTACCGAAAAGATCTGCTGGAAAAATATAACCAGGAGATTCCGATAACATGGTCACAGTTGACTGAGGTTGCAACCAGAATTCAGGCATCCGAACGAGCAGCAGGTCAGGAAAAAATGTGGGGCTTTGTCTGGCAGGGACGGGCTTATGAAGGACTGACCTGTGATGCCCTGGAGTGGATATATAGCCACAATGGGGGCACCATTATTTCAGCTACGGGAAAGATCGACATCTACAACGAACAGTCTGTGCAGGCTCTGAATACTGCACGTGACTGGGTGGGAAGTATTTCTCCTAAAGGAGTGCTGAATTACGCAGAAGAGGAGGCTCGGGGGGTGTTTCAGGGAGGTAATGCCGTGTTCATGCGTAATTGGCCATATGCCTGGTCCTTGGCTCAGGCAGACAACAGTTTGATCAAAGATAAAGTGGGAGTGACTGCCCTTCCTAAAGGCAGCTCTGATGGCAATCATGCCGGTACACTGGGAGGCTGGCAGCTCGCGGTGTCCAAGTACAGCGCTCATGCTGATTTAGCCGCGGATCTGGTGATGTATCTGACCAGTTACACCGAGCAGAAACGACGTGCTATCAAGGGGTCTTACAATCCCACAATTGATGCGCTGTATAAAGATGAAGAGGTGCTGGCGAAAGCACCGTTCTTTGGTGATCTTTATTCTTCCTTTGTCAATGGTGTACCTCGCCCATCTACGGTGACTGGTAAGCATTACAGCCGCGTGAGCTCTGCCTTCTTTAACGCGACTCACAACGTCTTGTCAGGAAAAGCAAGCGCCAAGAAAGCGCTGAAAAAGCTGGAAAAGAAGCTAAAACGCATTGGCAAGGGAGCCTGGACTCTCTGACAGTCCCTGATGAATTGTGATGAACGCGATTCTCCTTTGATTTGCGACTCCCTCATTTGTTGATTCAAGCAGGGAGGGTACACCCTGATCAATAGGGTACGAGCGAAGGTCGCGTTCAGAGCTGACTGATGAATCTGTGATTTAGTAACGATTGGCTGAGGCCCAGTGGGCTTGTTCGACGGTTCCCTTACTAACCACAGGTTTTTCCATGAACACTATTCTGAGAGAGGAGTCCGGGTTATGCCTGAGTATTCTCTATCCAACCAATCCGAAGATGGGGCGATGAATGATGAAGATGGCTCGATGAGTAATATAGCGGCAGTTGCTCATCATAATCGCCTGACGCGTCAGCGGATACGTTCCGCCTGGCTGTTTCTGGCACCTATACTGGTGCTATTAGCATTAGTTGCCGGGTGGCCACTACTGCGCACCATCTGGTTCAGTTTCACCGATGCCAGTTTTGCTGATCTTACGGTCTATTCATTTATTGGGTTTGAAAACTATCTCAGCTATGAGGATGGTGAGTGGTACGGTGTTCTGGCTGATCAGGAGTGGTGGGGCTCGGTCTGGAACACCCTGTTCTTTACTGTAGTGTCAGTTTCGGCCGAACTGGTGTTGGGAACGATTGTCGCTTTGACGTTGAATGCAAAGTTTCCTGGCAGAGGGTTAGTTCGAGCAGCAATTCTGATCCCTTGGGCTATCCCAACCATTGTTTCGGCGAAAATGTGGGGCTGGATGCTGCATGATCAGTTCGGCATTCTGAACCATATGCTACAAGGCATTGGATTGATCAGTGAACCCCTGGCCTGGACCGCTAATGCAGATCTTGCTCTTTGGGCCGTGATCATGGTGGACATCTGGAAGACAACTCCTTTCATGGCTCTGTTAATACTGGCATCGCTGCAGATGTTGCCTTCTGATTGCTATGAAGCTGCCAAGGTGGATGGTATTCACCCTGTTCGGGTATTTTTCAAAGTAACTGTTCCCCTCATTATGCCGGCTGTTATGGTCGCCGTGACGTTCAGGGCATTGGATGCGCTGCGGGTATTTGACCTGATTTACGTACTTACTTCTAACAGCGCAGAAACCATGTCTATGTCTGTTTATGCCCGGCAACAACTGGTGTCCTTTCAGGATGTTGGCATGGGTTCTGCGGCCTCGACCTTACTGTTTTTTATGATTGCCTTGATCACCATTGGCTACCTGTGTCTAGGGCGTCGACAAATGGCGGGAGATAACTGATGACTCGATCAGCGTTACGTAATCCTCATCGCAGATATTCTTTTCTAAGCACTAGAATACTAAAAAAGCGCGCCTTGCAAGCTGGTTTCCTACTGTTGATCAGTGCCATAGTGCTGTTCTCGGTATTTCCTTTCTATTATGCAATATTGACTTCATTGAAGAGCGGGCCGGGTCTTTTTGAGGTCAGCTATTGGATTGAAAGCTTTGATCTTGGCAATTACCAGGCCGTGGTTTCTCGTGATTCTTTTGTCCAGAGTCTGTTTAACTCGGTACTGGTTTCGACACTGGTTGTTGCCGTCTCCTTGTTGTTTGGGCTTACCGCAGCTTATGCACTGGGGCGCATACATTTTCGTGGGCGAGGCGCTGTGTTGATTATCGTGTTGTCCGTTTCGATGTTCCCTCAGGTCGCCGTACTGTCCGGGCTGTTTGAAGTTATTCGCACCCTGAACCTGTATAACAATCCCTTTGGTTTAGTGTTTTCCTACACCATATTCACGTTGCCGTTTACGGTTTGGGTGCTGACTACCTTTATGAAGCAGTTGCCAAAAGAGTTGGAAGAGGCTGCTATCGTCGATGGTGCAACTCCTTGGATTACGCTGACTAAAGTAATGATGCCGCTGATGTGGCCAGCCATGGCGACAACGGGGTTATTGGCCTTTATTGCAGCCTGGAACGAATTTCTCTTTGCACTGACTTTCACCCTTACTGACGCCCAACGAACGGTGCCAGTGGCTATTGCACTGATCAGTGGCAACTCCCAGTACGAACTTCCCTGGGGAATCATCATGGCGGCTTCGGTGATTGTCACGGTTCCGCTGGTGTTACTGGTACTGGCGTTTCAGCGCCGTATTGTTTCTGGTCTTACTGCTGGTGCAGTAAAGGGTTAAAAAACTATCTTCTTTAAAGATTTAATGAGTTGAGCACAGTTATGAAAAATGCGTTGAACTGGTGGAAAGGCGGCATTATTTATCAGATCTATCCGCGTAGTTTTATGGATTCCAACGGTGATGGAATTGGTGATTTGCCCGGTATTACCGGAAAACTGGATTATGTTGCAGATCTGGGAGTTGATGGAATTTGGATTTCCCCTTTTTTTACCTCGCCGATGAAAGACTTTGGATACGATATTTCAGACTACCGTGATGTTGATCCGATTTTTGGTACTCTGGATGATTTTAAGGCGTTGCTAATCAAGGCTCATGATTTAGGTTTAAAGGTCATGGTTGACCTTGTTTTAAGCCATACTTCTGATCAACACCCTTGGTTCCGGGAGAGTCGGCAAAATAAGCATAATGTTAAATCAGACTGGTTTGTTTGGGCCGATGCACAACCCGATGGCACTCCACCAAATAACTGGTTGTCGCTGTTCGGAGGAAGTGCCTGGACCTGGGACTCGCGGCGGATGCAGTATTATCTGCATAACTTTCTCGACAGTCAGCCCGATCTTAACTTCCATAATTCAGAAGTGCGAGAAGCACAGCTTGAAAACGCCAGATTCTGGTTGGATTTAGGTGTGGATGGGTTTCGTCTGGATACTGTGAATTTTTACTATCACAGTCAGGGATTGGAAAACAATCCGCCAGTGCCTGGTGGTGTGCCGAAAACTCTGGGGGTTAAGCACGATAATCCTTATGCATTTCAGCTTCACCAATACGATATCAGCCGTCCTGAAAATCTGGATTTCTTACGCCAGTTAAGAGCGGTCATGGATCAATATCCAGGAACAACGACGGTAGGCGAAATAGGTGCAGACGAGCCTTTGCAGATCATGGCAGATTACACAGCCCACGATGATAAATTGCACATGGCCTATACATTTGATCTGCTTAATGAACCTCACAGTGCCGAGTACATTCGAGGGGTCATTGAAAAACTGGAAGCGAAAATTGGTGATGGTTGGCCTTGCTGGGCATTAAGTAACCATGATGTGGTTCGCAGTGTAAGCCGCTGGGGAGAAGGACAGGATCCACAGGCATTTCCACGGATAGCCTTAGCGATGCTGATGTCTCTGCGGGGTAGTGTTTGTCTGTACCAGGGGGAAGAGCTTGGTCTGCCGGAGGCTAAGGTGCCTTTCGAACGTATACAGGACCCTTTTGGCCTGCCTTTCTGGCCAGAATACAAAGGAAGGGATGGTTGCCGAACTCCTATGGTCTGGGAGCAGAAAAAAGGGGGAGGGTTTTCTTCCTGCCAGTCTTCAATCGAGAGTTGGTTGCCGGTAGATGAAGAACAGCTGCCTTTAGCTGTACATAACCAGCTGGCTCAACCTGAGAGCAATTTACTGGCGCTAAGACAATGGATTGGTTGGCGCCAGCAGCAGCCTGCGTTGATTGAAGGGGATATTGAAATTATCCCGGACAGCGGGAATATGCTGTGCTGGCTGCGCCGCTGTAGCGAGCAGCAACTGCTGGTTGCCCTGAATATGACTGCTGAAACGTTGAGATCCCAAATTACCGTTAATATTCAGGAAGTGTTATCAGGCCATGGCTTTACCGGGCGTGTTGAAAACCAGGAAATAGTTTTGGAGCCCTATCAGGCATTGTTTGCCCGGATATAAGGCTTAGTGCTGTTAACTGGCTTTTTAAACAAATTTACGATTGAAGCAACAATGATAAAGACAGGAATCGTTCAGTGGAGTTGTTCCTTTAGGAGGCAGAAATGTCCGGATTAGTGCTTAACAAGATTAATAAAGCCTTTGGTAATGTTCGTATTATTCGTGATCTGGATCTGCAGATAGCTGACGGAGAGTTTGTCGTATTTGTGGGTCCTTCCGGTTGTGGTAAATCAACTCTTTTGCGCCTGATTGCAGGGTTGGAAGAGGCCAGTGGTGGTGAAATCTTTATCGATAACAATCTGGTCAATGATTTGGCTCCCAAGGAACGGGGGATAGGAATGGTTTTTCAGTCCTATGCGCTTTATCCCCATATGACTGTATACGAGAATATCGCCTTCGGTCTGAAATTATCCAAAAACAATAAGGACGATACTGACCAGCGGGTGAAAAGAACCGCTGAAGTTCTGCAATTGGATTCACTGGTGAACAGAAAGCCCAAAAACCTGTCAGGTGGTCAGCGCCAGCGTGTTGCCATTGGTCGAGCCATGGCCAGAGAGCCAAAAATCATGCTATTCGATGAGCCGCTCTCGAATCTTGACGCAGCATTGCGCGTCCAGATGCGTGCGGAAATTGGCAAGCTCCATGAGCGGCTGGGATCTACCATGATCTATGTTACCCACGATCAGGTTGAAGCGATGACGCTGGCCGATAAAATCGTTGTCCTTAATGCAGGCCGGATTGAGCAGGTCGGAACGCCGCAGCAGCTATACGATCATCCTGAAACCGTATTTGTCGCATCTTTTATCGGTTCACCGAAGATGAATCTGCTAAGAGGTGTTATTGCCAAACCAGACAGCAGGCATACGGAAGTGGAAATACCATTGCTCGGAACATGCAGGGCAGCGGTAAATTCCGAGTCGGCTAAACAGGGAGAAAAAGTACTATTTGGAATCCGGCCCGAACATGTATTGGTCCGCCATGCAGCGGAAGCTGAGCCTGGGCTGGACGTGGTTAACCAGGAGTATCTGGGAAATGAGTCCTTTATTTATCTTCAGCATCCAACGGATGATGAGATGTTTCTGATCAGAGTGGCTGGGCGAACAGATGCTAAGGTAGGACATCGTTTAGCGTTGCAAATGGACGCGGATCATTGTCATCTGTTTGGCTCCGATGATCGGGCGTTTCCGAGAGCAGAGGTGAGAGAAGCAAAGCAGCTTAACCAGGCGGTGTGAATGTAAAGGCTTGCGTGGGAACAAACTTCTGCGGGAATAATATTTTGCAGAATAGTCAGGGGAGCTTGTAATGGCAGCACCGAACAGTCGAAAGCTTACTCTTAAAGATGTAGCGAAGGTACTAAAGGTCTCTACGGCAACAATTTCCAATGCCTTTAACCGGCCTGATCAACTGTCAGAGCAGTTGCGTGAACGTATCCTGGCGCAATGCAGCGAGCTGGGATATTTTGGACCCAATGCAGCAGCTCGAAGCCTGAGGACAGGTCGCTCAGGTATTATAGGGGTTATGCTGTATGACAACCTGAGCTACAACTTTATCGACCCCGTGGCACAGCAGTTCCTGCAGGGGTTGGCAGAAGTTTTTGATGAGAGTCAGCATAGTATGCTGCTGTTGCCGTCTCAGGACCGGATAGAGCAAGCCAGAGGGCTTGAAGCCTTTGTTGATGGCTTTATTATTTATGGTCCTCCTTTGCAGCAGAAGCTGGATCGCTTGCTACGTCAACAGCGACTCGAACAACTCAGGCATCAGTCAAAACCGCTGATTACCGTTGATTTCAATTTGGAAAATCACCTTTCGGTGAATATCGACAACTATCTGGGAGCACGAAAAAGCACAGAATATGCTATCGATCGCTCCCAGAGTCCAGGGAATATCGGCATCGCTATTCTAGGCCTGCGGCTGGTGGATACCAATCGTGTCTGCCGGGTCAGAGAGGATGAGCTGTTTGATGAGTATTATTCTGTCTCTGCTCGAAGGCTGCATGGTTATCAGGATGCCATTCGAGATGCAGGGTTGACTATACCTGCTGAGATGATCTGGAACGTACCCGATAACAATCATGGCTCTGGCTATCAGGCTGCTCGTGAAGCCCTGGGCTGTTCTTCACGTCCAAATCTGCTCTTATGTTCTAGCGATCGTATCGCCCTGGCGGCCATTCAAGCGGCTCGGCATCTGAATCTTAAGGTTCCTGAGGATGTACGAATAGTTGGCTTTGATGATATTCCTGAGGCTGCAACTCACCACCCGACGCTCACGACGGTGCATCAGCAGACGGTGGAAAAAGGGCGTGTAGCTGCTGAGATATTTCTGGGTCGCCGTGCAGCTGAAAGCGTAGTGTTACCGACGGAGCTTGTCGTGCGGGAAAGCTGTCCGTAGCTTAACTGCAGTTTTCCTCGGTGTTATAGATTCATGCTGTCGTGCCTGCCACTACAGCAGCGCAATACTTTTGACCTGGGCATAGACTGCTTTGCCGGGCTTTAGGTCTAACATTGCTGCTGACTTGCGTGTAATACGGGACAGAATCGGAGCACCACCGATATCCAGACGCACCGTTATTTGCGCGACATTTTCCTCAGCTAGTTCCTGAACAGTAGCGGGGAATATATTAAGAATACTGGTGCCGGACTGAGGTTCCAGAGTCAGGCTGACGTCTCGCGCCAGAATTCGTAACCGTACTGGATTTTCCGGATTCGAAGGTTTTTGGGTGACCGTAAAACGGCCACCGGCAAAATCCAGTTGAGTCAGGTGGTATTCTTTGTCGTAGCCACAGACTCTGGCTTCAATCACTGCGGCGGCATCTGCTTCGTGGGACAGTGGTAGATCTGCACGAGTCAGCATTTGCGATATTGGTCCAGAGGCGCTGACGGATCCCTTGTCCAGCAATACCAGATGGTCAGCCAGGCGTGCAATCTCGTCGGGAGCATGACTGACGTAAAAAATTGGAATTTCCAGTTCCTCATGCAGCCGTTCCAGATAGGGCAAAATCTCCGCCTTACTGTTTAAGTCTAAAGCGGCCAAAGGTTCATCCATTAATAACAAACGGGGGCTGGTCAACAGTGCTCGGGCAATTGCTACCCGTTGGCGTTCCCCACCAGAAAGTCCCGAGGTTGTTCGGTTTAATAAGTGGGTGATACCCAGAAGAGAGATAGCTTGGTCAAGAGAAACTTTGCGTTCGTGACTCTGTATTCTCCTGTAGCCGTACTCCAGATTTTTTTGCACACTCAGGTGGGGAAATAAACTGGCTTCCTGGAACACGTATCCGAGCGAGCGCTGATGGGGCGGGACAAAAATATTCCCTTGCTGCCATACCCTGTCTCCGATTTTAAGGTAACCGCCGGGGCACTTTTCCAAGCCAGCAATCGCCCGAAGCAATGTCGTTTTACCGCAACCGGAAGGTCCAAACAGGGCGGTTATACCCTGGGCAGGTACGCTCAACTCTGCATCCAGTTTGAAGTCTTCACGGTTGAGGATAAAGCGAGCGTCGATAGTCATTGTTTTTTCTGTAGTGGGTACATCGTTGATCATCATGAGGTCACCGCCGAGAATCGACGATTTACACCATAGACAGTCAGCAGCATCAAAAAGGAAAGAATCAACAGACCGCCGGATAACCAATGAGCCTGGGTGTATTCGAGGGCTTCTACATGGTCATAAATAGCGATTGATAACACCTGAGTTTCATCAGGGATATTGCCACCGATCATCAACACCACACCAAATTCTCCCACAGTATGGGCAAATCCGAGAACTGCGGCGGTTAGAAAACCGGGTCGGGCAAGTGGCACAATAATGGAGAAAAAACGATCCAAAGGTGCGGCTCGCAATGTTGCTGCGACTTCCAGAGGGCGGCGCCCGATAGCAGCGAACGCATGTTGTAAGGGTTGTACTACAAAAGGGAGTGAATAGAACACGGAGCCTATAACCAGTCCGGCAAAAGTGAAGGCAAGAGGACGTCCCGTGATAAGTTGCGAAAAAGCACCTATGGGTCCATGGGCGCCCAGCGCTATTAATAAATAGAAGCCCAGAACCGTTGGGGGTAATACCAGCGGTAAAGCAACGATAGCTTCCACCAAAAATTTAAAACGCCATGTCGAGCGGGCCAGCCACCAGGCCAATGGTGTCCCAACAACCAGCAGGATGAGGGTGGTAATACTGGCGAGTTGCAGGGTTATAAGCAGGGCGCTTAGATCTGATTCCGTTAACATCTTTACTGAATGACCTCGTTCGGGGTCGCTGGAATGTCCTTTGTTGTCGCCGGGATTCCATATCCATAGCTTCTGATAATATCCAGGCTTTGATCGGAACGGACAAAATTATAAAAGTCACGAGCCCTTTCTGAGTCCGTGATTAACACTGCCTGTTGTTCAATAGGGGAGTGTAAACTTTCAGGAATTAACCAAAACGAACCTGATGTCTTTTTTTCGGGGTGTGTTATCTGAGAAAAAGACACAAATCCGAGCTCGACATTTCCACTCTGAATAAACTGAAAGGCCTGACCGATATTTTCGCCCCGGACCAGCCGCCGTTGGAGCTTATTCCAGAGGTTACGGGATTGTAGAATTTCTTGAGCGGCTTTTCCGTAAGGAGCTAGTTTTGGGTTGGCGATAGCAATATGACTGTAGTTTCCCTGCTCCAATATTTTACCACCTGTTTGCACCAGTAATTTATCGGGACTCCAAAGCGCTAATCGTCCCAGTGCATAGGTGTAACGGCTGCCCGGAACAGACTTTCCTGAAGATTCCAATAACCGGGGGCGACGAGCGTCCGCAGCAAAAAATAAATCAAAGGGCGCTCCATTATGAATTTGCGCAAAATGTTTACCGGTGGAGCCAAAGATCAGCTTCACTTTATGGCCGGATTGTTGTTCGTAGCGTTGAGTGATAACGCGCATGGTTTCACTAAAGTTTGATGCCACCGCTACCCTGATTGTTTGGTTATCTGCTTGTGCTACGGCTGTTAGTCCGCATAACGTCTGGATGCTGACTAGCAACAGTATCCCAAACGCAGTCTGTAGCATCGGTCTGTAAAGAGGGACGGTCAGATATTTGTTCATAAGAGTTCCAGTTGCTTTTCCCGCTGAGCCAGAAAGGCTTTGTAGTCGCGATAAGCGGACCAGAATGTTGCGATTGCTTGTTTTCCTGCCTCTGTCAGTCGAGCACCGCCGCCACCTTTGCCACCGGTGCTTTTTTCTACGACAGGGGTATTGCTTTGCTGATTCATGGAATCAACAAGCTTCCAGGCGTGCCGGTAAGACATTTCCATTGACCGGGCCGCTGCACTGATAGAGCCATGTTCACCGATACGTTCCAACAGTACCACCCGACCGTAACCCAGGAAGGTTCCTTCACTGCCTTCTATCCAAAGGCGTCCTTTTAAACGATACGTTTCGGTGGATGTCTGTGTCATTAATTACCTCATAAAATCTCATCCGTAATATACCGATGGGAATAACGATGTGCAATACGTAATATCTGACCAAACATAACGAGGAGGTTACGGCTGAATGTTACTACTGATATTTACCGATATTTGTGATTTTCGCTATCAGCGAATAATAACTGCTCGCGAATACCGGTGAAGGCGACCACTAACGCCGCTGGTTGTTGGGCAGAATGCTCTCAGGCGTCAAGATGTTCACCTGTACCAACCTGATAAGGAACACCTATTAGATAAGGACGGTAGGGTTTCCCGGTGATCGCTTTGGCGAGGCCGATCATACCGACCATCACAAAAGTTGTGTGGAAGACTATCAGGTACATCAGAAGCATCGTCCAGTGCTCAGGACTGTTGTCTCCCAGTAGCCAGAAAATCAACACCCCCCCAAAAAAGACCAAAAAAAACCATATGGTTGAAGCAACAACCTGGCGCACATGGCATACCGTTAACAGGTCCTGGCTATACCAGTACTTTTTGCACAGATAGGCCATCGGTATCAGTGCAATGCCTGGCAGTGCCAGCAGATTGATCAGGTAGAGGCCGTGTAAGATAACGGTAATATGTTTTTGAATAGAAACGGTTTGCATCTTGATCACCTCCTGTTTCTGGCTGCTCATCATACTGCTGACTGAATAATTGAGCAAATTACTCAGTCTTTTATCTATTTGACTTTAATCAAGGTTCTGGCGTCAACCTGGAGCGACAATTTCCCTGCACAATCAACATTAACTGCAAGGTCCATAGGATTTTGTCCTCTAAGCCTTTCCAAATACGTTTGGAGACTCTTTATGAGTGAAACATTTACCAAGACCATGGCACGGAACATCTTCTATGGAGGCAGCCTGTTCTTCATTTTAGTGTTCCTTGGCCTATCGTTTCATACTACCCGGGTTTTGCCTGAACGGGATCATCGTGAGAATATCAACGAAGATGTTATTCTCGGCAAAAAGCTGTGGGAAGATAACAACTGCATCGGTTGCCACACCTTAATGGGTGAGGGTGCCTATTTTGCTCCGGAGCTTGCCAACGTTTACGATCGTTTTGGTAAGAACAAGGAGGCAATCAAAGCTTTCATCAAGTCTCGTCCCGCTAACGGTATTCCAGGTCGTCGTAGCATGCCCCAGTTTAACTTCTCTGAAGAAGAGCTGGAAGCACTGGCAGAGTTCCTGAAGTGGACTTCTGAAATTGACGATGGCAACTGGCCACCGAATATTCAAGGCTAATAGGAGAGGCTAATATGAAGTTTCAATCTCAAGCTGTAGCTATGCCCTATTTTATAGCAGCTATAGGGCTGTTTCTGGGCCAAATCCTATTCGGTCTGATAATGGGTCTGCAGTATGTAATGGGTGATTTCCTGTTTCCGGAAATTCCGTTCAACGTTGCGCGAATGGTCCACACCAATCTGTTGATTGTTTGGGTACTGTTCGGATTTATGGGATCTGCATACTACCTGATTCCTGAAGAGTCTCAGACAGAGCTGTTCTCGCCCAAACTGGCGTTGGCGCTGTTCTGGATCTTTCTGGTAGCTGGTGCGCTGACTATCGTTGGTTACCTGGCTGTTCCTTATGCCACGTTGGCCGAGATTACAGGTAATGACCTGCTGCCGACCATGGGCCGAGAGTTCTTAGAACAACCGACAATAACCAAAATAGGAATTGTCATTGTTGCCTTGGGCTTTCTGTTTAACCTGGGCATGACTGTACTGAAAGGCCGTAAGACTGTTATCAGCATGGTACTGATGATTGGTCTGGTAGGACTTGCAGTAATGTTCCTGTTCTCTTTCTATAACCCTCACAACCTTGTTCTTGACAAGATGTTCTGGTGGTACACCGTCCACCTATGGGTTGAGGGAGTCTGGGAACTGATTCTGGGTGCTATTCTTGCCTTTGTTCTGATCAAGATCACTGGTGTCGACCGTGAAGTCATCGAAAAGTGGCTGTACATGATTATCGCAATGGCGTTGATCACCGGTATTCTCGGAACTGGACACCACTACTTCTGGATCGGTACTCCCGATTACTGGCAGCTACTGGGTTCTGTGTTCTCTGCTTTAGAGCCAATTCCGTTCTTTATGATGACACTCTTTGCATTCAACATGATCAATAAGCGTCGTCGTGAGCATCCTAATAAGGCTGCAGCCCTTTGGGCAATGGGTACTGGTGTTATGGCATTCCTGGGTGCTGGTGTATGGGGCTTCCTGCACACCTTGTCTCCTGTTAACTACTACACACACGGTACTCAGATTACTGCGGCACACGGTCATATGGCCTTCTACGGTGCTTATGCAATGATCGTAATGACTATGATCTCTTATGCAATGCCAAACATCCGTGGCCGTATTGCAAATAGCCGTCAGGCGCAAGTAATTGAAATGTGGGGATTCTGGTTGATGACTGTATCCATGGTCTTCATTACTCTGTTCCTGACCGGTGCAGGTATCCTGCAGGTTTGGTTACAGCGTTTCTCAGATAATCCGCAAGGCTTCATGGCTGTGCAATCACAGATCGAAGTATTCTACTGGATGCGCGAACTATCCGGTGTGATCTTCCTGATCGGTCTGGCTGTTTACATCTACAGCTTCTTCGCCAAAGGTGATGAGGTGACAGTAGACAACGCAGCAACTGCTTCAGCGTAATAAGCGTTATTATCCACTCAGGAACTCATACTCGAGTTTCTGGGTGGATTCATTCCCTGGATGTACCCTTATTTTTTCCTGATTTCGTTATTACCCGTATCTTGAAACCTACGAGTAAGTTCATTGGGCTTAAGGCCTTCAGAAACCAAGGCCGTTGCTTTTTCCTGTAATATTTCGTTTTATCAATGTTTGGAGGACAGTTTGTGAACCAGACTCTGTCGTCATCCACACCTACGTCTTTATCTCCAGAGAGCACTCGTCTGGATACAGAGGCTCAGTCCTCAATCGGAAACTCAATGGATACTGAAACAGACAGTATTACAGCAAGTGAAACAAGCGTAAGTAAAGGGTCGCGTTCTGGTCGATTGCCCGGCGATCTGGCCATGTGGATCTTTATTCTTGCTGAATTAACGGCCTTTGCGCTGTTGTTCAGTATTTATGCTGTTAACCGGGCCCTATATCCGGATATTTTTGCCGAGGGGCAGGCCGGTTTGGATATTACCTCTGGTTTAGCCAATACTCTGGCGTTGTTGAGCAGTAGTTATTTTGTTGCCCGTGCGGTGACTTCGGTGGAGCATGGGAACAACCGCAAAGGTTTCTATGAATTACTGGCTGCGATTGGTATGGGCGCAGTCTATCTGGTTATAAAAATACTGGAATACAAACACAGCATTGAATTGGGTTATGACATCACCACCAATGTGTTTTACCAGTATTACTATTTGCTGACAGCTTTCCATTTTCTGCATGTCATTCTTGGCATGATTATCCTTGCATTTGTTGCCATCAAAACGCGAAAGAAAGCCTATACGCCCGATTCAATCATGGGGTTGGAAAGTGGTGCCTGTTATTGGCATATGGTTGATTTACTTTGGTTGATCCTGTTCCCTCTGGTTTATGTACTGCACTGAGTACCCCAGGTGACAACAGTCATTTTGGTCAAATCCGGGTCTTAGTCAGGTACCGGCCTTGGTTCAAATATTAGTTAAAAACCGCAATAGTTGAGAATTGTCATGCATCAAAGCGGTGTTAGATAAGTTTAGGTATAAATGTACTCTGAAAACAGCTGGTGAGTGAGACAGGTTCCTTAACAGAAAAAAACACTAGTAGAAAAATAGTAGTAGAGAAATAGTAGTAGAAAAACCTTGGCTAGCAGGTCAAAGACCGAAGCCATATCAGAGAAAAAAGTGTCCCTGTAGCGGAAGTTCAAATGGATAACAGTAATCTAAATCACGCCGAAATTGAGCCAGCAAATTCTCGTTCTGCAAAGACGTTAATGCCAAGCTATAAAGTCAGCACCATTCTTTGGTTGCTGATGCTCGCTTTAACCTGTGCATCGGCCTATTTCGCAGAACAACCCAGTCTCACCATGAATCTGGTTATGGCGGTGTTACTGATCACCGCTATAAAAGCGGCGATGATCGTTGATTATTTTATGAACTTGCGGGGAGCACCCCGTTTTTGGCGAATATTGCTGATGACCTATGTCCCGGCTGTTTCTTTAGTCATTACGGCAACTTTTGCAATCGATTTAAGTTAGGAGTGCATGATGAGCACTGTATCGTCCCTTAATACCGCTGATACAAGTCCTGCCGATATGAGTAGCGATGATTTATCCTACTATCAGCCTCAGGCAAATGAAGTAGAGCTGTTTGAACATGCTTTTCAGCACCAGCTTCCGGTTCTGATCAAAGGGCCAACCGGCTGTGGTAAAACACGCTTTATTACCCATATGGCGGAACGGCTGAACCTGCCTCTGTACACGGTTTCCTGCCACGATGACCTTAGTGCTTCTGATTTAGTGGGGCGTCACCTGATTGGGGACAACCAGACGGTCTGGAGTGATGGTCCGTTAACTCGCGCTGTTCGTGAGGGAGGGATTTGCTATCTGGATGAAGTGGTTGAAGCACGTAAAGATACCACAGTCGTTATTCATCCTTTAACGGATGATCGTCGTATATTACCCATAGATCGTACCGGTGAAATCCTGCACGCGCCGAAAAACTTCATGCTGGTGGTTTCTTATAATCCCGGCTATCAGAATTTACTCAAGGGGATGAAGCCGAGTACACGTCAGCGTTTTCTCTCCATGAGCTTTGGTTACTTGCCAGCGAGAACTGAAGTTAAGGTGATCATGCAAGAAACAGGAATCGATCAACTGTTGGCAAAACGATTAGTGAGCTTGGCTAATGCACTGCGGGCTTTGAAAGATCAGGATATTGAAGAAGGTGCCAGCACGCGATTGCTGGTATACACCGCGACCCTGATTAAATCAGGCTTTGATCCGGTACAGGCATGCCTGGCAGGAATGATCGAACCTCTCAGCGATGAGCCTGATACGATTCAGGGACTAATGGAATTGGTTCAGGCGGCGTTTGGCGACCAGTAGTCAATTGGGTAGCCATTAATAAAGTATGTATTTGTAGAGTACGTATTAATAAAGTACGTAATAACAGAGGCAGTAGAATGGAAGAGCAGGTCGGCCAGTACTGGGATCGCTTTATCACCAAAATCGCCTATGACGGGTTTCCGGAACAAGCCGTGGAGTTAAAGGAGCTTTCCGGTTCGCTGGGGATTTTCTTCCGTGCCTTGGGAGGCGATGGGGCGCTGACCATTACTGCCACCACTGCGACAAATCATCAGGCTCGTCGTAGCTGGCTACATCGTGTTGCCGGTACGGGGCGTAAGGTTGAGTTGGCATGGCGTGATGAAGAGCGCCTGTACCTGCCTCAGAAACTTGATATTTATCCTCAGAAATCCTTGAATCGAGAATTGTATTTCTGGCTGGCGGCTCTCGCCGGAACTCCTGCAGACACAACCGGTATCTGGTTGCTGGATAATCAAAGTAGAACCGTTGCAACGCTGGCCCAATATCCAGGGTTAAGCAGTCGTTATCAGCGTTTGGTTGAAGCTCTGTTGCCATTGCGCCCCTCTCTGGAGAAACTTTCTGCGGGTGAAAGAGATCAGGAAAGAGCGATTCAGCAAGCTTTAATAAATCCCGGTTCGGTTTCCGAATTGCCGGAGTCTCAATATGCACCTTCTCCTGTGTCTTTGTGGCTGCATCCATCTCCGCCTTACACAGATTCATCCAACGGTCGTGACAGCACACCCCAGAAGGGGCGTAAGGGGGATGGGGCCAGTAAGGAAGCAGAAAAAAAACGCAGGCAGGCTGAAAGAGCTGAGCAGCCCGACAATAAAGAGGGCGCCCCCATGAGTGTGCGCCATGAAACCAGTCTTTTTACTTTTGCTGAATATGTTAAGTTGGACCGCTCTTCAGAAGAAGATGAAGACTTGGAACAGGCAGAAAATATCGCTGATGAACTTGATAACATTTCTGTCACTCAGGATGAAGAGACGACTGTAAGCAGCATAAAGTTTGATTTGGATTTACCCTCAGCTGCGGAGGATGATATCCCTCTGAGCGAAGGTATTTTATTTCCCGAATGGGACTTTAAAAAGCAGTGCCTGCTGGAAGACTTTACCCGAATTGTTCCGATGATTAGCCGTAATGCGACTCCTCAAGCGTTGCCTGATCATCTGACCAAAACTGCACGTCGCTTGAAAAGGCAGTTCGAAAGCCTTTCAGCCCAGCCTGCCTGGGTGCGAGGACAATACGAAGGGGACCGTCTCGATCTTGATGCATACATGGACTACCGTGGAGAAAAAGCGGGATCAATAAACACTGGTGATCCGCGACTGTTCTGCCAAAAACGTCCTCTGGTCCGTGACCTGGCCTGCTTGCTGTTGGCCGATCTTTCTTTATCAACTGATTCCTGGATTAACAACGATCATCAGATAATCGATGTCATCAGGGATAGCCTTTATCTATTTGCTGAAAGCTTATCAGCCAGTGGAGATCGGTTCGCTATTCACGGATTCTCTTCCCGTAAGCGTCAGCACGTGCGTTTTAACCAGATCAAAAGCTTTGACGAAGCTTATCAGGCTACCGTCCGAGGCAGAATTGAGGATATTAAACCCGGGTTCTATACTCGTATGGGAGCCGCGATTCGTCAGTCAACGGAGTTGTTGAGCAGCCAACCGGGACAAAAGAAACTGCTGATGATCCTAACTGATGGAAAACCCAACGACCTTGACCGGTACGAAGGGCGCTACGGAATTGAAGATACTCGCATGGCGATCATCGAAGCTCGCCAGCAGGGATTAGTTCCGTTTTGCATTACCATCGACGAAGAAGCCAATCAGTATCTGCCATACCTGTTTGGGCGTCAGGGGTATACGCTTATTCGGAAAGCTGAACAACTCCCCCAGAAGCTGCCACAACTGTATATTACTCTGACAGAAAAATTAGGAGGCTGAGAAGGAGCCTGCTGTCGGAAGTTAATCATTGATTGTTTTTGATCTGTCTGATTGCAATTATCTGAAGTTGCTGTTTAAGATAGCGAGATACAGAGACAGTGCCTGGTAGATTTCAGGCTATTCGGACTTAACTAGTTTATATATTCAAGGAAGGGGATTTTACCCAGCGACAATTAAAGCTGAGTAAAATCAGTACAGGGAAATCGATGAGAGATATTCGTCCTAAAAAGCGCGCTGAGAATTTTTGGCGGTGCTTCAGCTATTCATTCCGCCGTACCAACCATCAAGCTTTTGGCGACCATTTGGGTACCATAGCCCGTTCAGCAACAGCAGCATCTTTAACCCCTGCTGCTCCAATCACAGTAACATTTCCAACCAGGGTTGCCGCGGCACTACGCACAATTGTCGTGCTGATGTTTTTGCTTCTGTCAGCGGGTTGCAGCTCTCGTTTTATTTATAACAATCTGGACTGGCTGGCGTACTGGTTCGTTGATGACTATGTTGACTTTCATCTTGAACAAAAAGAGCTGTTCAGTCCAAAGATAGAGCAATTGCTGGTATGGCACAGAGCGAAAGCCTTACCCGAATACCTTCAGTTATTGACCGAGATTCAGGCGTCGGTAGCAGAGCGTAACCTGCAATCAGAGCAGCTGGCTCAATGGCTGGAGCAGGCCAAAACGTTCTGGCAGGAGATGATCCTGCAAAGCGAACCTTTGATATTGACAGCGGCAGAGAGCGCTGATGAAAAACAGATAGCACAATTGCTGAGAAACTTACGAACTGAACTGGAGGAAAAGCAACAGGAAGCCGAAAAGGATCTGCGGGATAAGAATCAATCTCGCCGTCAAAAGAAACTCGAAAGATCCTATGAAAAGTGGTTAGGGCCTCTATCCGATTCACAAAAAGGGCAGATTCAGGAACTTATTAAACACACCAGGGCCTCCCGGCAGCAATGGTTGGAGTATCGCCGACGTTGGGTTGATGAATTGGAGATAGCATTAAACTCTGCCAAAGAAGAGGGGGAATTCCAGAGTCGGTTAAAGCAGCTGATTCGTAACCCTTACGAATTACGCAGTAGCGAATACAAAGCGAACCTGGAAGCCGATAGATTGCTCTGGATTGAACGGCTGCCCGCACTTATTAATCAGGTATCAGATAAACAACATGCTCATTTACTGGGTGAGCTGGATGAGCTTAGCGCCGATATCCGCCATCTGATTGAACAAGGCGGGTAGGGTTGGCAAGCTGCTTTTTCTCCTTCTTTTTTAATCGAAGAAGCAAGCGTCAGCTGTTTAAAAGATGTCACTTTATTGCTGCAAGGGGCAAGGAAAACAGAATTATTTACAGAGCCGATCCCACTTGGTATTACGACGTTTTCCATTCCTTATATCGATTGTCCAGCAGTTCAAGAATATTTTTATAATGGTTTTCTGTTTGAGGGATATCTGAAAATTTTTTTGCGGCAGGATATAGAATATCCAGATCTTCGTAGTAATGATATTTCCAATGCCTGGAAAAAGAGAGGTAGTCGACGGCAAAGTCCTTGGATTTTTCATTGTAAAAACTGGCTGTAAGATCATATCCAACAGTGTTTTTCATAAATTCGACGAGTTTTTTATGGCTGAGAGGAACCATATTTGGTAAGTATATTTCCACAAGTTTTTGAACTTTTTCATTCAAAAATCTGTTTTGACTGGACCAATACAAAAAAAGCCCCGCTTCAAACCCATTGTAAGGATCCAGGTCGCTTGGCATATCATCTATGATACCTAGTGGAATATCGTACTTGTTGTCGTCCCATCGACTGAGTAGATCTACGATGATTGGATCGGATGAATCTCTAGTCATGACTCTTCTCAGCTATTTTGTGTTTAAAATAGTTATAAAAATACATGTGGGGTTGCTCCTCGTGATAATCTGTTTCTTCAATCTCATGAACAAGCTTTTTCATTCTATTAATATCCAAGTTGTTATCTATAAAGATGAACACATTGGACTCCAGGTCCTGCAGACTCAACGTTCCACCAGGCCAATCTAACAACGAGACTGCATCTGCGAGTTCTGAATCAGAATAAGTACTGATAGTCTGAAAAACTGCCTCATAGTAAAGAACATAATCCATAGCTCCTAGAATATTGATTGCCGCTTGGTCAATACCTTCTATTTCTATTTTAAGGCACTTAAATAATGCTCTTGCAGTTCTTATATCATCATAGCGGTCTACCCTTTCCAGTAGTGCATATATCTTCTCGTCATCTTCTTCAGAATCCGCATTTTGATAAAGCGAAACCAGCTCGTTTTCCCATTCGCGGCTATATGTAAAGCCCATCTTTCTTCCTCGTTATAAATACCCCATACACTTTGCCCAAGCTGCTGCTTCAGCAATAGCCGTATCGTATTTGTCACCATTCTGTATTCGAATATCAAAAACATCCAACGCAAATGCTTCACCGAACATTCCTGCTCTGATCAGCTTGTTTTGTATATTTCGATATATTTTGGCTGTTTTGCCACTGCCGTTGCTGATAGTGCCTTTATGGTCAGATCTATCCATTTGAATTGCTGGCAAATTATCATCATTGGATATACCACCGTTGATGTTTCTTCTGTTTTTTCTCCCCGGGTATGATGCCTTGCCTGGAATATGGTGGGAATCTCTATTACAGGCATTTCCGCCTTTATAAATCGTCCCATGTCGGCCACCCCTGTACTCTCCAGGCCTGCATTTTTGTTCTTCTCCCTGAAGAGGGGCGCATTTTTCCCTGTTTTTTGAACCTTTTACCGCTCCACCATTATCTGCGTTTTTTCTGTCTTCGTTTTCCTTGCACTCGATCATCTCATCCAGGATATCATCCATTTCCTCGATCATGGTCTCAAGATCGCTTGCGACGCTGTAGATTTCCCAGGCATCCCAGACGAGTATTCCTGCCGCTATCACCTCACCGATTGGTAAGGGACCATCAGCCAAAGCAGCTGCGAGTGCAGCCCCCTTCTTGGCAGCACTCTTTAGTGCTAGATTTTTTGCGACCCGTCGAGTATCAAAGAGTCTGTTTTTGACTTTTGTGTATTTGTCCTTTCGATTCTTTTTAGCCTTATCGCTGCAATTAGCGGACTTGAAACCCAGTGGATCAATAAGGTTGTTTGGGTTGTTTTCGACATATCGGTAAAAGTTGCAATCACCGCTTTCGAACCCGATCGGGTCTCTGCTGATAAAACGCTGTATCGTTGGGTCATAATAACGTGCACGGTAATAGTACAGATCAGATGCATCGGTCTCTCTACCCGTAAACCCGTATGGGTTATAGGTTTCAATCTGTTTGCTGTAACCGTGTAATACTCCGTAACTATTGTCATAGTCTAGCTTTTCAACGATTTCGCCCGCCTCATTGGTAAGGGCTATAATGCTACCTTGGTGGTCTCGATGGTAGTAAAAAGTACCGTTGTGACTGCTAATACAAAGGGGAGTATCAGTTTTATCGTCATGGGTGATGCTCACTAAATGAGGCTTTTCTGATGCTTTGTGGATCAGAATGGCAATAATATTTAGTCGGTCATAGATATATTCGTAGCGAGTTCTGCCTATGAGCTTTTCAATTCGTCGCCCTAGAGGATCGTAACGATAGGATATCTCAAATTTTATCCAGCGTTGTTTAATCGCATCATAGCGTTGTCCATGAAAACGGACTAGCTGGTTTTTGGCGTTGTACTTATAATGCTGTTCATCACCACTCACTTTGCTTGTCTTCTTAATCAGATTACCGCGCTGATCATAACTAAAGCGATGGGTTGGGTTCTCTAGTAGTTGATTGCTCCCCGGTTGGTAGTGCCAAATTTCCTCTTGCGAAATATTACTCTGATCATTCAGGCGAAGCTGGGTTAGATTCCCCATGCTGTCATACTTATAGTGGGTTTTTCCTGAGCAAATTAATCGACCTGATGTATCATACTGGTAATGATGATCGTTCTTCTGTTTAATTAGTCCGCTTTTATCTCTGACGTACTTCAGGGTATGACTACCCGTTGTAATATCAGTTAGTTCCCCTGCTGTATCATAGCTACGTTGTTCCCGTTGATGATTGGGGTAATCTCGGACGGTTAATTGGCCTGCTGTATTGTGCTGCTGGGTGATGAATATCTTGTCATTCAAGCGAATACCCGTTAGCTGGCCAATATCGTCTCGCTGGTAGTTAACTTGCTGCTCGAAATAATTTAAATGTATACGTTTTCCGTTCGCGTACGAATAGCCGATTATGTGTTCATTTTGCTGCTCCTGAACAATAGAACCGGAACGATCATAAGAGAACTTTAGAGAGCTTTCGCCACATCGGGCGTGAATCAGTCTCCCTACGCTGTCAAAGTGATAGTGGGTTTCCAATTCACCGACACGCTCAATATAGCTGTCTGTTTGGTAATCATAGTGAACTGTGCTGTTATCTTCACGACGGATCTGAACCAGATTACCGTCATTATCATAGTCGTAGGCTTTGAGTTTGCCATTGGTACTCTTTACTTCTAGAACCCGGCCTTGGGAGTCGTAATGATAATGTGTTTTGTAACCACTAGGGTCAGATATTGATGATAATTGCCCCTCAACATCATAATTTACAAAAATTCTGCCGCTATCATCACTAATCTCTGCAATTGAATCGTCACTATTATAGGTAAAGCGCACGGTGCGCTGTTCCTGGTCGGATATTTGCTGTACACGCCCCAGGCAGTCGTATTGGGCCGTGATTCTATTTCCCTCAGCTCCAACCTTAGCGATAGGTTGATCCATATTGTTGAATATTGTCTGGGTTATTTGACCGTTAGCATCGATAGTCTGCGTGCAATTACCGCGTGTATCATACTGGAAATTTTCCTTAAGTCCTTGTGCGTTGGTTAGGCTTAGTAAGTTTCCTCTACTATCATGGCTTTGGATGATGTTTCCTTGACTAGTTTCAATTTTATATGCGTTAACTTGTTGATCTATATATGAATATAGGGTCGTGTTTTTTAAGTCTGTTTTTTCTAATAAGCGAAGGCGATGATCATAACGAAAAGTTCCGGTTAAGCCTCTACAGTCTCCCTTAATGGCTGTTTTGTCGGCTGCTTGCCACTGTAGGTATTGTGTGAATCCATTAGCGAAGCGAATACGATCAATTAAGCCATAGGAATCCCAATGGTAATAGGTTTTCGGCTCTTCTTGGATGTTTACAATTATTGAAGACTTATCGAGATCATATCTGTAGTTCTTACTGACTAGCTTTTCAGTCAGTTTTTCACTGACCGAAGAGACTTGTCCGTTGTCATGATATAGCACTTCCAATAACGCTTGATTCAGGCTGTTATGAACACTTTTTAGTAACCCGGTTGATTGAGTTACCTGGTTGTTGGATTGGCTGTGCGAACTGGTTTGGCTGTCGTCAGTTTTATACTGATAGAGCCGCTTGCCACCGCTAGGCAAAACAACTTCCTTCAGCAAGCCTGTTGAACCATATTTAAATAACCAAGCACGCTCACCATGATCGCTAACGGCTTCGATCTGACCCTCATGGTTATAGCGCAAACTCAAGCTGGAACCGGAGCTGTTCTGAACACCGATCAGTTGCTGCTGGTCATTGTAATTCAGCCGTATGTAATTACCGTTACGGTCTTTTTCGGCCTGCAGATGCCCGTCTTGATAAAAAGCGGTATGGCCATCAGGATAGCTGACCTTAAATACTTTATGATCCCAGCTGATTTCAATACCTTGCTGGCTGTCATCAACCAGGGAGTGGGTCTGGGCATCATAATGAAAATCAAATCGTTGACCATTGCTCAGGCTGAGTCGGTAGGGTTGCTGAGCCAGGGTTGCATATTGACTAAATCTGGACTCATAGTGAAAGCGCCAGTGAGGGCCTAAGTGGCCGGAGTAGGGGTCTTCGGACAAGTAGTGTAATTTAAGCTGAATGGGCATATTGCCGGCAAGAGTTATCAGACTCTCTTCGTAGTATAATTGCCCGGTTTGAAGGATGACGTTACCTTCCATCCGGGAACCCAGCATCCCGGGTGTTTTGCTGGCCAAGGGATGAACCCGGTGACCTGCTGTCAGCAATGTGGAGCGCTCGCGGGAAGAGGAGCCGGTGTTGTTTATGTACTCAGGTTCACCGGCATCCATCCATGCCTGTAATTCTTCAAACAAGGCGTTTTTAGGTTCATTTTTTGATTTTTGATCAGGCTTCGATACGCTATTAGACATCAATTTCACCTGTGTCGGTGATTGCACCCTGCTGTGGAGCAGGGGCAAAGACAACAGTCCCAATGGTGTTTTTTTTGTTCATATGCACCTTGTCACCAACCCTGACTAACCAACTACCTTCTATTTTCACTGACTTGCTGTGCTCCAGCGGTTCTGCTTTGCTACCGACGCTACCTGATTTGACTCCCTTGGCTACTCCGGCCTGGTCGCCGGTGACTTTGGTGGTGTGACTTTTAAGCAGGACGGCCCAGTTACCATTAAAACGTGTGGTTTTTGACAGCTTGGTCGTATTATCAAGCGTTTCTGTGACTGGAAAGGGGACAGGACCCACATTCGGCACTTTGCAGACGTCTGGAGTCGAGCAGATGACCAGGTATTTTCCATCAGCGCGGGCGGCAAATTCATCTGCCATAAGAAATCTCCTGTAAAGCGGCTTTTTGAGATTGTTCTGTTTGAGATTGCTCGGTTCTGGGCGGTTTTGTTTTAGATCGGTTGATCCATTCGACGGGCAAATACTTAAAGTTCAGGGCTTGTATCGGGTCGTTTATAACCTGGTAGTGGCGGTAAGAAACGTATACAGCCCAGTCCTCTGACTGATCCGATTCAATATCAATCAATACGGTGTCTATTTTCATACGCGTACGAGACTGATTGCCTTGTTTGTCGGTTGTTTCAACAAAGCAGTGAAGTTCGGGCAGGTGAAAGGATACCCTGGGGGCTCTGGGGAGCAGGTTTTCCAGTTCAAAGCGACTATTTACTTCAATATGTCGGTCCAGGATTAGTTCAGGGTTGGCTGCCTGGTGGTGAAAAACATTAAAATCCTTGGGTGGATAAGGATGCTGGTTATCCAGCCATTGCTGATCATAGGTACCGGCATAGCCTGTTCTGATGGGCCAGGCCCGATTAATAAAACCAAAACCGGGCGGGTATGATTTAGGTGTTAATTGAGGAGTAGCCCATTCGACCTGATGAACTGGAAAACTATTGGGCAGCATTTTGCGGTGCCTGATTCCGGTGCCGGATGGATTTATAGCGTTGTACGCCAGGTAAGTGGGTATTTCTTCTTCCTCTTTTCGGGGGTCATAGAGACTGCCCCCTTGGGCCTTATCGTAGGAGAGTCTGACCCGTTTAACGGCTTCCAAGGGGCTTTTTGCCCAGCCTATGGGCATCTTGACCCATTGGCGTGCGCCACGGACATTTAATATAAGATGCTTTAATATTTTGCCTGAGGGAGTCAGCACTTTGATGCCACAATTCCAGTGCATCTTTGGCGTACCATCGGGACTATGAGCGATGGCGTTGAGCACAATGTCAGTACGAGACTTATAGGTTATAAAGTCAGATTCGTAACGGACGGGGCGAGTAATGTCGTCACCGTAGTATTGATCGCCGCCAAAAAGTTCTCCCTGATCGGGAGTCAAGCGCAACGACCAATAGGATGAGTAGTAATCAGGAGGAGGCTGTAACCGGTATTTAACCCGCGTCAGGCAGGTCAGGTGCTGGCATCGTGAAGCATCAGCATTTTCCCAGGCAACCGAAGGAAAGGGGGTGTGATTTTCAACTTTCATTGAAGGTACTCTAACATTGTCATTTTTCAATACTCCGCATTACGACCAGGCGATGCAGTGGATTCAAAGCTTTGCAGCGTTAGGGAAATCCTTAGTTGATGTCGACTAGTTCACTGAGCACCTCTACATGTTTACTTCCTTCCATTTTGATTTGTGTTCCCTTCAAGAGAATGGTGCCGTCTGCATTGAGAATCAGGGAGCTGCTGCCGACCACCAGTTCGAAGCGCTTCCCTGCAATAATATGTTTCGACAATCCTACTTGTTCTGAGGAACTTAAGCCTACTGACTCGTTCTTAGCGGCTCCCACACTAACTTGATAGGCTGCGCCTATTGTCAGGGCTTTTGCTGCGCCAATCGTTTCGGTACTGGCCGCAACAATGGTTTCCGTTTTATTGGCACCCACAGTAATGGTTTGGTTGATGCCAATACCGACGGTTTCGTTACCACCCACCGTTTCATCGCGGTTAACGCCGATATTGATTGTTTCGTTATTAGCAACGGTTTCTGTACGGTCATTACCAATACTGATGGTTTCGTTATGACCGACGGTCTCTGTTCGATCATTGTTGATGTCGATGGTCTGATCGCCAGGTTCCTTTTTCGAAAAGCCGACTTTGAGGGTGTCATTGTTTTCAACCACGCGATTAAAGTCTTTTTCCGCATGGAAGTAGATCTCTTCAACACCTTTTTTATCTTCAAAGCGCAGTTCATTGAAGTTATCCCCTGAGCCGCCCTTGCTGCTACGGGATTTGATCCCCGATTGGGTTTTGTTGGCCGGTAAGCCATAGGGAGTGGGGTTGTCACCGTTGTAGACGCGGCCGGTGATGATCGGACGGTCTGGATCACCTTCCAGAAAATCAACAATGACTTCCTGACCGATACGGGGGAGGAATACCGCTCCCCATTGTTTGCCAGCCCAGTTCTGTGAGACGCGGATCCAGCAGGAACTATTCTCATCGGATGTGCCGTAGCGATCCCAATGGAACTGGACTTTGACCCGACCGTGTTCGTCGGTGTAAATCTCCTCACCTGCAGGGCCAACGACGATGGCCGTTTGTGGTCCCTCAACGCGGGTTTTACGGGTGACAGATTCCGAACGGAACGGGATCGTCTGTTTAAGTGCTTTGAATTGACAGCGATAAACGTCTTTTACCGGATCATCGATAGATGTCTCAGCCACCGTGTTTGCTTCCGAAGGAACCGGAGAATGGCTGCTGGAGGCTGACTGAGAAATATAATCATCGGAACAGATTTCCAGCTCTGTTTCAGTCACCAGATATTCAATGTTCTGGTCAATCCGTGGGTAGTTGCTCAGCTCGAAGAGTTTTCCGGTGGTTATTTTTGATGTGTTACCGCGACCGTCACCCTGCTCAGCGACAGCTTGAATTTCTTCCAGACGAATTCGGGTCAGGCTGTCGCCTGGGCCTTTTTCGTAGTATTTGCCGGGGTAATCGAAGATTTCATCATCCGAATGGTCATAGCTGCCGGGTGATGATGAACGTGATTCCAGGCTTTTTTTTGGCTTGATGAAGTCAAAATCAGTCGCTACATACTTACCTGACTTGACTTTGGTATGGGTTTGCCAGTAATCCACATGCTGCTCATCCCGACGATCTTGCTCGGGCGGGTAGTAGAGTATAGTCCCAGAGCTTTCGTGACTGCTGATATCGTCGGTCAGAACCAATATATGTTTTCCGGCCTGGTGTCTGAAGTAGTAATAAATACCTTCTTCCTCCAGCAGGCGGCTGATAAAAGAAAAGTCTGTTTCACGATACTGCACACAGTATTTGCGGGTGACACAGGTGCGACTGACAGCCAACTCAAAATCAGAGAAACCGTTGTCGCGTAATACCGCTTGCACAATGGCTGTAACATCCTGATCCTGAAAAATCCGACAATCGGCAGTTCGTGTCAAAAACCAAAGCCAGGGTTTGATTGTTGCTTTGTAAACAGCATATCGATCTGATGTGCCGGTGTAATCAAACTGGCTGACGAAACCGTTAAAATAGCGGATGCCTCCGTCTTCTGCTTCCAGTATGACAGTGAGGTTCTGGCCAAGGATATCGGTGTACCGAATATTGCTGTCTTCGCTTAGCATCTCGAGGTTGTACTCGAACAGCTTACCCAGGCTCTCGTGCCCGGTCATTCTACGAAAAACAAGAACATCAGCGCCCAGAGGCGATTCGATGGAAATGATTCTGTCAGATTGCGTTATCGACATTGCAGAATGCTTCCTTGCGCATTAGTTTAAAAGTGCGAAATCCTACTGGAATTTTAATTGGATTGCACCTGGCTCTTAGTTCTTTTTGTTTTTACAGGTTTTTTTATTAGTACGGTTCTCTTTGCGATTAAAAGTGATGAGGCTGAACGACTGTATCTTTTCGTTTCTTGGAACAGAGCAAACATCCATAAGGAGTCTTGGTTGGGAGGTGCTGAACCCCGTTACGTGCTGTAGTCAAAGTCAGTTTGGTGGATTAAAAATTTAGTTCTTATCAGAAGAAAACGGAGTGGATGTTTCTGACAAAGTAATAATCTCCGTCTATTCTCGCTTCACTTTTGTCAGGTTTAAATCTAGGGTAAGCGGGTTTGGGAAAGGGGCCAAGGTTCCCTGCTATCAATATGTGTGAGCGTCCAGGGCCTGTCCTGGCGTTCACTTACACTATTAATGGAAATAAAATGTTATTACAAAAGGAATTTGCCGTAAGAGTGTCAAGCGTTCTTTTGATGTTGTCGCTTTCATCTGGAGTTATGGCTAATCACGCTAAAAATGAGTTTCATAAGCACAGATCTATGGATAAAGCGCTAAAAGGTTTATCGACCTACCAGCAACTGGATAAAAAACTCGCCAGAATCAAAAGAAAATCCCGTCGCCCGATACAAGTGGGTCCATTGATTAGAAATGGCGATAACAAAGGGCTTATCGACATAGATATTCCTCTGGATCAAAGTCTATCCATCAACCATGAGGTTTGTGGAGGTGGTCATTCAGTGCCCAGTATACGAAATGCGGTCGTTTGTACCCTGAATGATCAGGGGCGGGGTAATACTGATCCGACTAAAATAGGGCAATCGACTCAGGGCCGGGCCTTGTTGGCTGCGCGTTTAGGGAATCGGGCAGGGACCCGAGTGATGATCATTACACAGCAGCACGGTAATGAACCGGCCGGTACTGAGGCTGCCGTTAAGGTATTGCGCTGGTTAACTCGTTCCCATAGAAAAGCAATCAGAAATATATTGCGCAAGCTGGATCTGTTGGTTTTGGTCAGAGCCAACCCCGACGGCGGTGAGCCAGACTCGCTGCATTGTGAGTTAGACCCTCTCCCCGGCCGTGTTATTACCAAGGATTGCGCTCTGATCAGACAGTCTGTTGATGCAACAGCTGGCGGTGCATTTGCAAGCGATTCAGAAGCGGATTTCAGTGGTATCGTCGGTCGCGGTTATGATCTTAACCGCTATCACCATGTAGGTTTGGATAAGCCTATTCGTCCCATCGAAAGCCAGGCTATGGTGGCCGCTGCTCTGGCCTTCCAGCCTCTGGTTATACTGGATTTGCACGGAGATCTGCATAAAACAGATTGCCATATTGATTTTGACAGTATTCTTCCCGGTCAGGTATTGGGTCTGTTTCCTACCGGTGAATGTGCTGAACCGGACCAGGAAGATGATGTTCGGCTGATGAGTCCTTTTGCTGACGCCAAGGTTGGCTCCGAGCAGGAGAATCTGGTTAAAAGCCTGGCGGTGGATGTGATGGATCGTGTTGATGAAGTGTTTGACGGCTCTGTCGGTCGTTTTTCTCAGGTTCAGTTCGGGTCCGGTAATATTGGCAGTGGTTCTGCGGCAACCTATCAGGTTATTGGTGCGGGTGCCGGGGGGTGGGAGACTGCGAATTTCTCCTACGAGGTCCGCTCTGATGTTACAGCTGTTGTTGATGGTCAAGCTGTTATCGGATTGAACCCCGGTTTGCCTGACCCTGACCTGCTAAAACAACAGATACGCATCAATCGAGTTGCTCTGATTTCGGCACTTAAGTCGCTGGCCAAGTTTGCGGATAATCCACCGATAGATGGTGCAGATTTTTGTGACTACCCTTTGGCTTCGGGCTTGATCGCCAGTCTACCCGAGAAGTATTGGGGCGATGCCGCAACCGAATCTAACGTCCTGGTACCTATCTCCCCGGCTATAGGGGTGCCGCTTTATATTAGTGGGAATTGCCCGGACAGCCCACTTCAATAAGGGTATTGATTCGTCGACAGGTTGTTCGTCTGCCTTACCATAATAGGCATGGAGAGAGGGGTGCAGATACTGTTTGCAACTCCTCTCTTCAACGTTTAATTGTTAGGACTGTTGTCTGGCGGCTTGCTGGGCCAGCCTGTCCATAACATTGTTTACCGCTCTGTTGTCGGCTTCTCTGGTATTGGTTTGGGCGAACATTCCTTCAGGAGAGACGGCGCTTTCCACCTGTGCGGTAGCTTCCAATTTGTCAGAGAAGCGTTCTTGAGTCAGCTGAATACGAGCTAATGTTGATTCCATCTCCAACAGTCCGTTAGTTATTCCAGTTCCGCTGGATACAAGCCGCTGACTTGCCTTGTGGGCATTGTTTGTAGCTTGGGCCATTCGAAGTTCAAGCCGGTATCTTTCCACGTGCTGCAATGCTGTTTTGAGTGATTTTTCCAGTTGTTGAGCGTGTTGGTGTAGTTTTTCATGTTTCTTTTGTTGATTTTTTAACAGTGATTCTCTTTCTGCAATGGATTGGGCTATTTCCAAAGCAACGTCTTGCTGGTTGTTTGTCAATGCAGAAACAGCAAGTTGTTCTTGCTCCTCAACTGATTGTGTTAAGGCATCTATTTCCCGTTTCAGCCGCAGCTTTTCAGCAACGACTTGGGTCAATTCCTGTTTTGCCTGCTGTATGCCTTTTTCACAATCGATAATTTCCTGATCCAGTATTCGGAGCGCGTTGGCATCAATAACAACTTCCAGCGCTTCTCGAGTACTGCCGCGCATAGCTGTGACCAATTTTTGGATTAATTGCATAGGGGATTCCTATTCACTGTATTCTTTGATGATTTTGTTGGTTTTGGCTTCGCTGATCTTGTTGAGCAGTCGATTGTTCTCGTGATCATCACGTAAGGTTTTGGACAGGGTGATGGTGGTGCTGACCATAAACAGTGCGCTGATAGCGAAATATCCACGGATGACTAACTCAGCAGGCATAAAGGCGATACCGGCAGCCATGGTTAAAATAGATAGAGCAAATGCTGCTTTTACAAAGAACAGCCAGCCTGTGGAGTGGCTTTGATGGTTGCTTTCTAACATATTAATGACTCCTTGCTATGTAAGATTAAACCCCGTTGTAAGATTAAACCCCGTTGTTTCGGAAGAACGAGAGGCAGTATGCGAGATGGTTTTCCAGGGGCAATGGTTATCGCAGGAGTTTTAGCAGCCGTGCTCGGTGGTAGCAGGATGTAATACGTTTCAAGCCTTCTGCTCGGATAGAACAGCCGTTATCACTTCAAGACTGGAAGAAAAAAATAAGCTTCTAAGCTGGATTTGTCGGTCTTCGAAAGGTTGGGAAAGCTATCGCGATATCGCTGATTTAAGATTGGAGTGTTGATTGGGGAACAATGCAATTGACCCGACCCTGCATACAATTCTATGTATAGGGCCGTCCAGATAGACGTGCCGACAGATGAATAGAGCCTCTGCCGACACTGTTTCAGGTTTGTTGTTAGCTATTGGTCTGTGCCTGTTGTCCGCTGTATCAGAGGCAACAGAAATGATTTTGTGTTCCTAGTTTTGCTGCAGGTAGGCCTTTACTGCAGCCAGACCTGGTTTACCGTCACGAGTTGTCACCCCTTCAAGCCAATGGTCCAATGCCCCCGGGTTTTTGCTTAGCCATTCTCGCGCGGCTCCTTTTGGAAGCCATCCTGAGTCAAGAATCAGGCCCATCATTTCGTTTTCCATTTGTAGACTGAATTTCAGATTGTTAAGGAGTTTTCCAACGTTGGGGCAATCCTGCTGATAGCCCTTTCTGGTTAATGTATGGATGGTCGCTCCACCGAAGTTTGCTCCGAAATATTTATCACCTCCGGTGAGGTACGCCAGGTCAAAGTTGGAATTCATTGGATGTGGTTCCCAACCGAGAAAAACAATAAATTGCTTACGTTTTATAGTGCGTTTTACCTGGGCCATGACGCCTTGTTCACCGGATTCAATTAAGCGCCACTTCTTTAAGCCAAAATCCCCGCTCGAAATCATTTTCTGTAGCAGTTGGTTCGCCGGTGCTCCTGCTTCTATGCCGTAGATCTTGTTGCGGAATTTATCGGCATGCTTAACTAAGTCCGAAAAATCCTGCACACCGGCATCATAGACATATTGAGGTACAGCCAGGGTGAACTTTGCTCCTTCCAGGTTTGTGCTGAGCACATCGATGTCGCCAGGGGCCGCGTATTTATCGATAAATTTCTGTTGGGCAGGCATCCAGTTACCTAAAAAAACATCAATTTCACTGTTTTTAAGACCCTCAAAACCAATGGGAACAGCCAAGGTACTGATATCTGTCTGGTAGCCCAGTCCATTTAATACCGTGCTGGCCAAAGCATTGGTAGAGCTGATGTCTGTCCAACCAGGGTCCGTAAAGCGCACGGTTTCACACTGAGCTGGATCTGAAGCAAATACATTGGATGAGATCAAGCTGAAACCAAGACTGATGGTTCCAGTAATCTTTGCAAATGAACGTAGGGGGCGCATAGAACTATTCCTTTTATTGTTGTTTGTTTTTTTAATGTGGTTTGTAGCCACAAATCTGTTCGCCGGCAGGTTAATCGGTTACTTGGGGAAATCGGGCCCGCTTCTCCAGATCATCAAGATCGATATGGTTTCGCATATACATTTCAGTGGCGTCAAATATTGGCTGGTGATCCCATTTGGGTGGCTTGCCCTGCTTATGAGCTTCAGCAACCAGGCGGCGGCGTTTTTGACTGATAATGACGTCACGGGTAATTGCCTCGGAATCCCAGCGTGAAGCAGCTTCTTCACGGAATGCAGCAAGCAGTCCGGCAGTCTCTTCGCTCTCATGATTAGCGCTATCAGCCAGATTAATGCGTTCCTGGGGGTCTTCTTTGAGATTAAATAGCTGATCCGGGTCCGGTTGACTGCAAATATATTTGTAGTCGCCGCGGCGAATCATAAACATAGGAGAAATAACACCTTCTCCCATGTATTCTCCAATAACTTCGTCATGTCCCAGTGACGGGGTTAAATCTCCCTCTGCACGTTTTCCAGTGAGGTGGGGCATTAGGCTGCGACCATCAATGGGCATTGCGTATTCCGGCGCTTTTCCGTTGTTTGCCAGTTCAGCAAAAGTGGGTAGTAAGTCCATAGTTGATATGGATTGAGTGACGCGATGGGGTTCGAAATGTTTTGGAGCGTAGACCAGCATAGGCACACGAGCGGACCACTCGAAATAACTCATCTTGTACCAGAGGCCCCGCTCACCGAGCATATCTCCATGGTCACCGGAAAAGACAACTATTGTATTGTCATCAAGGCCCGTATCTTTCAAGGTTTGCATCAGCTTTCCAATCTGGTCATCGACATAGCTAACGGCTCCATAGTAGGCACGCCGGGCATTGCGAATCTGTTGGTCGCTGATTTGTGATCGGTCTTTCTGGTACACGTGCAAGAGTCGCTTGGAGTGGGGGTCCTGTTCATCGTCGGGGATTTCAAAGCTGGGAAGATCGATTTCTTCGTTTTCATAGCGATCCCAGTACTCTTTGCTGATGGCGTAAGGGTCATGGGGGTGAGTCATGGAGACGGTAAGACAGAACGGGCGAGCATCAGCTCCTCGTACATGATCATTGAGATATCGTTGTGCGTAAAAAACAACTTCATCATCAAAGTCGAGCTGATTGGTGCGAACGGCTTTCCCGGCCTGAGTCACTGAGGACATGTTGTGATACCAGGTGGGCCGTTTCTCAACGTTTTCCCAGTCTGGGAACCAGCCGTAATCGGCGGGATAAATATCGGTGGTTAATCGTTCTTCAAAGCCATGCAGCTGATCAGGACCGCAGAAATGCATTTTTCCAGATAGGGCGGTACGGTATCCGCTGTGGCGTAAGTAGTGTGCATAGGTCGGAATATCGGCAGGGAATTCTGCCGCATTATCATAGGCGCCAATTTTGCTTGGCAACTGACCGCTCATCAGTACATAGCGGCTGGGGGCGCAAAGGGGACTGTTGCAATAGGCTGAATCGAACACTACACCGCTTGCCGCAAGTTTATCCAAATGAGGTGTCTTGGCTGTTTTTCCACCGTAGGTAGAAAGTACTGGTGCGGCTAACTGGTCAGCCATAATAAAGAGTATGTTTGGTTGTTGCTGTGCCATTGGTTGATTACCTTATATGACCTGTTTATTTTTATTAGGTCAGCTTATGTAGTTTCTGTCGTCTGTTGGATTATTAGCTACTGAATTGGCATTCCAGCTAAAATTCCTGAAGATCTTAATATGAGTTTTTCTTGGTTTTTTATGCTTTAAAAGCCAGATTTTTACCTGGATGAGCGTTTATGGAGTTATTTTGCATAATGAGGAGATGGGCGTAAACTAGTCTGGTTTTAATGGATGGGATTAGGTTGGCTAATGTTACTTTGTCAGCGATTACCTTCGGTTCAAGGTCTGCTTATATTTGAAGCTGCTGCAAGGCATTTGAGTTTTACTGCTGCTGCTCGGGAGCTTGGGTCCACTCAGTCAGCGGTAAGTCAGCAAGTACGAGGGCTGGAGCAGCAGCTTGAATTGCCATTATTCCGTCGGATTTATCGTGGGGTTACCCTGACGGAAGAAGGACTGCAGCTCTATGAAGCAGTGCAGTCCGGTTATCAGCAGATGGCTGAGTGTTTGGAAAAGCTGCAGAGGTCCCGTCAACATCAGCGTATAAATGTCGCAACTGACTTTGCATTTGCCGCATATTGGCTATTGCCACGTCTGCCAGAATTCAGGGAGCGACATCCGGGCATAGATGTACGTATTGTTACTTCTCAGGGGCAATATGACTTTAGTGCTCAGGATGTGGATGTGGCAATTATCTTTGATAATCAGCAGTCTCTGGCGGATAAAACACGAAAGCCCTGGTTGGAGAAGCCCCAAAGGCTGTTTTTTGAAAAAGTATTTCCGATCTGTAGCCCCGCATTTTTGCGCAGGCACGGTCCTGTTCAAAGCCATAAAAAGCTGGCGGCTTTGCCTTTGCTTAAGCTGGGGGCGGATGCCGGGCAGGGATGGCAGGATTGGAACAGTTTTTTTAAAGGGCGACGCAGTCAGGTTGAGCCCAGTGATCCGGTGCTGACCTTCAATAATTATACGTTGTTGGTGCAGGCCGCCATTGCGGGTCAGGGAATAGGGATGGGATGGGATACCCTGGTTGATGATCTTATCAACAGCGGTGTGTTGGTCGGGTTGAGTGAATTCAGCCTGAGTACCGATTCAGGATATTTTCTGGTGGAACCTGACCCTCAGGACCGGTCCGCAGCCAAACTGTTTTTCATAGACTGGCTATTGGATTTGAAGGACAGGCAAGGCTGAGATAAGTGGTTTGGTGGTTTTGACCGGATTGTCTTTTGAGAGAACAGCGTTGCCGGTCTTTTTAGGGGATTCGTTAGAGCATTAAGCTTGCCCAGAGAGTCACGCTAATCAGGGACAACAGGGTTGAGGCAACAACTATCTGTGATGTTTCTTTTTCGAATACATCATATTTGAGCGCGACGACATGCACCAGTGCTCCTGTTGGTAATGAAGTCAGTAGCACCGCAGTTATCAGCCATACAGGATCATTGATACCCAGAAGATAGAAACTGCCCCAGGTGAGGGCGGGATGAGCGATTAATTTCACCGCCATTAGCCAACCCAGTTCAGAGACTGCCATTGAGTTACGGGAGAACTGAAGGCTCGCCCCCAGGCAGAACAGCGCTACCGGTATTGCGGCAGGTGCCAGCATATCAATGACTGTTTGCAGAATCTCTGGTGTTTTAAGCTCATTGGCTGAAAGGGTCAGCCCCAGCACTGTTGATAGAAAGATTGGATTACGTAACAGGGATCGATCAATAATTGAAAATATCTGCTTGCCCCCCCAACCTTTTTGGCGAAAGAGTTCAAGCAGCAGTTGAGCGCCTCCTATCAGCAAAACATTGCCTATCAGGATAATGCTGACAGTGGCTCCGTAAGCTTTGTCACCGATGACGCCAAACGTCAGAGGGATGCCCATATAAGCGTAGTTGGCAAAAACGCTGTTTAACCCACGAAGGACAAGATTTTCCTGGCCCTTAACTGAAAAAAATATACGGCAACCAGCAACGGTAATCAGGGCGGTTAACACGATTCCCAGTAGAAAAGCGCTAATGGAAGGTAGGTTGATCAGACTTTCAAGTGACTCTTTGCTGGAGGCGTTAAACAGCAAAGCAGGAACTGCCAAAAAATAGACAAACTGGTTAAGACCCGGCAGCATTTTTATATCAAACACTGTTCTCTTTGCCAGGTAGCCCAGGGCAATCATCAGAAACAGTGGAAGAATCGCCTGCAAGCTCAGTAACACTTATGCTTCTCCGTCTGTTGGGTAGAGTTGGATTGATATACGCCGTAAAGGTGAGCCAGCAGGGTAGAGTAAGCCCACAGGAAAATAAAGCAGATACTCGATCGGGTGGCGAGTTAAGTGGGCTTGTTTGCTGGTTTTCCGAGGACTATTGTCCCCGTCCGAACTTGCACAGTGCTTCTCCATCCAGTCGGTATCCAATCCACTCGTTTTGTGGTTTGGCACCGATGGAGTCGTAAAACTGAATTGCGGGTTCATTCCAATCCAATACTGACCATTCGAAACGTCCGCATTTATTTTCGATCGCTTGCTGAGCCAGGTGTTTGAGCATAGCTTTGCCCGCTCCTGATCCTCTTTGTTCTGGTGTGATATAAAGGTCTTCCAGATATAGGCCTTGTTTCCCAAGCCAGGTGGAATAATTGTAAAAGTAAACCGCATAGCCTATGGGTTTATCTTCTCTAAGGCAGATCAGCGCTTTGGCGGTTGCATCTGGAGCAAAGAGCGACGTCGCGATATCCATTTCGGTGGCCACGACTGAATGCTCAGCTTTTTCGTAGATGGCGAGCTCGGTAATAAAGCCCAATATAAGCGCAGCATCTTCTGCTCTCGCCGGTCGAATGGTCAGGTTGTTCATGATTCTCCTGTTGATTTGCCATGTTGCCTGATGGATTTTTTAAGTCATCTGGTGGATCGAATAGTACGATGAATCATAACTTTATGGCAGTGCATATTTATCATACCCGGCTGCGCAAACTTCATCTGTAACTGCATAAGACAGACTTAAATTATTGTTGCTTTTTGATGCGCTCCACCGACATGAATCCGTAAGGCTGACCAGAACTCTTTTGTTGTTGGAGTTTTTTAAAAAAGATATTTTTGGCGCAGAACTTTCACATAAAAAAGAGTTCATAGCAGAGGATTATCAATTGATGGCATCTGTTTGTGATGGACCGCGGAATCTGAATAAGCCCTTTAGACGATACAACAGGATGAATGTATGGCTTTAGCAAAGCGTCGGCAAAATCGAATCAAGAGTAAGAAAAACCTCAAGCGCAGACGCAATATTTTACTGGTGGTGTTTGTGATGGGTTTTGTTAGCGGCGTCGGGATGTTGCTATACAAGGCGGGTCTGCTACCTGCCAATGAAACCGCAAGTGAATGGTACGATACCAGCAAAGAGGATGTGGTACTGGTGCAGTTGCCGGCTGATGATGCTCCTCATCAAAATTATACCGAGTGGTGGTATTACAACGGTCAATTGCAGGGACCTGATGGCCATCGTTATAGTTTTCATTACACACTTTTTGTCATAAATGCGCTGACGGTTCATACGGTTATTCATGCATCTTTTGTTGATCATAAGACCGGCAAACGTTTTACGCATCAATCCCGCACAGGGGGTAACGCTTCGCTGGATACCAAGGACCGATTTGATTTTTCCGTTGGTGATTGGATTATGCAGGGTGGAAATGGTAAGGACAAAATCCAGGCTAAAACAGATGAATTTTACTTTAGCCTGGATCTTCAGAGTACTCAGCCACCAGTGTTTCAGGGAGGGACGGGGTTACTTGACTTTAAGGAGGCTGGAAAAAGTTATTATTACAGTCGTCCGCGTATGAGTATAGAAGGCTATGCGGGTCCAGTGGGTAAGGAGCAACCCGTGACAGGAGTTGCCTGGTTTGATCACCAGTGGGGTGATTTTCGTACTACGGTATTTGGATGGGAGTGGTTTGCCCTTCAGCTGGATGATGGTGCGGATGTAATGATCTACCAGCTTTATTCCGGTGATCAGCAGCCGTTACTGGTGTCAGGAACTTATACAAAAAATGGTGCAACCTCAGTGCTTGATCAGGCTGATATCCGCTCGAAATCTGTTAAATCCTGGAAAAGTCCTTTAAGCAGTATCAGCTATCCGCTTGAATGGGTGATTGAAATTCCTAAAGAAAATATCGAGGTATCAGTCAAGCCGTTGCATCAGGCCAGTGAGTTTGATGGGCGTAAAACGACCTATAACCTCTACTGGGAGGGGGCGGTCCAGGTTACCGGTTCCCACGGGGGTAAAGGTTTTCTGGAAGTGAATACAGCGGATCAATTAGCCTCTAAGCAGAAGGTAGTTAGTTCTGCTGGTCAGTAAAGTGTTTAGGTTTTGGTCGAAATTAATATCGCTAGTGTCATTGATTAGAGTGGGTGTCAGCTATTTTTACATAGTAAAAAATAGAATATTCACCCTGTTTTTAATTGTATGAAATATATGGAGAAAATATTTATGGCTTGATCTGTGCTGGGAAAATTTGGTTTTGTAAACGCTGTTGTAGGGATCTGACCTAGCGGGATGCTCGAATAATTATTTGCTTTTGGGATGCAAAGGGAACTAAGAATGAAAAAATTATGGCCTGGCGTTGCAGGCGCCGTTTTACTATCAGCTATTTCAGTAAACTCACAGGCTGGTTATGTGAGTACTATTGATATTGCTGGCGGGTTTGATATTTATAACTTCAATCCTGTTCTGCTTGATGATGACTCGAATCCATTTACTTATAACGTTGATCTGCATAATGTTACAGGTAGAGCGGACTTTAACCTTCCTCCTCTGGGTACCGATCTTGATTGGTATGCCAATGGTTCTGCGACAGCAGATTATGATCCTGATCCTCTTGTTCCGCCGTTGGAGCAGACATTTTCCAACGAGCTGATTTTCAGTGGCATATTTGGATTTACAGGATTTTCACAACCAAGCTACAGTTTTGACTTTGATACTCAGACCTATACCAGCGTCAGCGGTGGATTCACGTCACCCTTACCGGGCCTTCCCGGTATGTTAGATATCAGCTACGAAATTGTGGCTTTTGATATCGATGGAATACTTAACGATGTGTCCATTTCGATTGTAGAATCAGGGTTTACGGATCCCTCTCAGACCGTTTCGGCGCTTCTTAATGTTTTGGATGCGACTCCGGCCAATGGTGGGGTGGGTAATGGTGATGGACGCATCGACGGCGCTTTTACAGTCGATATGCAGATAACTGCAGTTCCAGAGCCAGCAACTGCGGTGTTGTTTGGTTTCTGCCTTGCCGGGCTTGCTCTTCGTCGCAGAAGGAGCCGGTAACCTTTCGTGTTGTTCTTAAGCTTTCTCCGGTGATCGCTGATCAACCGGAGAAAGCTTGAAGCTAGCTAAGTTTTTCTATCCATTGATCAACCCCCTCTTGAATCGATGTCAAAGAATCCCTGAATGCCTGAATACCCTGCTGGTAAGGGTCAGGAATATCTTTACCACTATCTTCCAGTAATCGAAAAACCTTCCCTCTTGTCGTGGGGTAGAGAGATTCTACGTGCCGCTTTTGATCAGAATCCATCACAAAAATGATATCCGCCCATTGGGCGAGTAAAGGGTTGAGTTTTTGACCGCGATGGTCAGAGATATCCAGGTTTATCTCTGACATCAGATGCTGAGCATTAGGGTCTGCCGGGTGTTGTATTAAGGCGTGTGTGCCTGCTGAGCGGACTTCAATCGGATAGTTAAGTAACTTAGCGCCTTGGCTGCGAAATACTGCTTCTGCCATGGGGCTGCGGCATATGTTTCCTATACAGGTGATGAGTATTTTTGAAAACAAACTATGAACGCCTATTTATAAATAATTGATTGTTGGTGTCAGAAATAAGTATTTAAACAGCCATTTAAAAACACCGTTTATATTATACGATTTAAATAGATGTTTTAAAATAGTGTTTGAAATCTCTGTCTGCTGGATCTGATTGAAGGATATAAGCAAATAGTTCCAATTAGTAGGAACTATTTCAGCAAAGAAGACTCTTGATTATCTGTGAAGAAACTTAGCAGAAGTAAGAAGATAGTTTTGGATAGACCTGAAATTTTGGCAGTATCTGAATAAATTAGAATATAAGGTCTATTAAATATATATTTAAAGCGATACAATTTGTGGCAGCCAAATGGAAAAGATGGAAGACAGGTGCAAGGACTTGAAGGATTCAGCAGTAGATTTAACAGAAATGGGTCATAGTCACTATCATCCCGGCACGTTTTTGTCAGCGCGCACTGCTATAGGTGCTCGGTATAGAAACGGCGCAGCAGTTTTAGTACTACTCTTTTTTATCATCGCAAATGCTGGTTGTAGTATCGCCCCTGGGATGCAGGCTTTTGGTTTGAAGCAGCAGTCCCGGGTGACGGTTCCTGCGGCCAGTCAAGATGAATCCCCCCCAGAGCACATTAAGATCAAGCCGATTGATGCTCAGCTGATTATCGAACTGGATAAGAAGCAGCAGCTAGCCAGATCACGCAACCAGTCCGCGACTCAAAACCAGTTGCTGATAGACAACTATGTATATCGGTTGGGGCCTGCGGATATTATCTCTATCATCGTTTGGGATCACCCTGAGCTGACTATCCCCGCCGGTGCTGAGCGAAGTGCTGAACAAGCCGGTAATATGATTGCTAACGATGGCACCATCTTTTTTCCCTATGCTGGAGTGGTCAAAGTTGCTGGTAAAACGCTGACTGAAACTCGGGCTTTGCTGACCAAAAAACTCAGCAAATACATTGAAGATGTAAAGCTGGACGTCCGCGTGGCGGCGTTTAACAGTCAGCGCGTCTATATGGTTGGTGAAGTTAATGAGCCCAGTGTTAAGAAAATTACGGATATCCCCCCTACTATTATCGAAATGGTAAACCGAGCGGGTGGTTTTACTTCTGAAGCTGACCGTCGAAATATTACGCTGACTCGTGGCGGAAAGACTTATCGTATTGATTTGCTTGCTTTATATGAAAACGGTGATAGTAGTCAGAATATCCTGCTTGAACCTGGTGATGTCGTTAACGTCTGGGATCGGGACCTCAATAAAGTCTTTGTTCTGGGTGAGGTTAATGGCCCCGGCTCGTTTAAAATGAATAAGCGTCGCAAGAGTCTGGCAGAAGCGCTGGCAGAAGCCGGTGGCGTTAATCAAAACACCTCAGATCCTAGCCAGATTTTTGTTGTTCGTGGCTCTGCAGATCAACCTGGTATTTTTCATCTGGATGCCAGTACTCCTGATGCTTTGATACTGGCGGATCGATTTCCGTTGGAACCCAGAGACGTCATCTATGTTGATACAGCCCAGGTGGTTCGCTGGAATCGTGTAATTGAGAATGTAAGTGGTACGGTCGAAACGTTGAATTCTGCTTCGAATACTAATTTCCCGTTGTTTAACGGTAGTAATTAGCAATTTCACAGAAGTGGTAGTGAAGCTGGAAATCAGCGTAATAGACTTCATCCTCAGATGGTTTGATGTCTGCGAAAGGGAAGGGAAAGAACTTGCAAGCCATTCAATCTAATCAATCAGAGAAAGTATCACCCTATCCGGTATCTTTTGACGAAGAGACGATAGATCTGGGGGAATACCTCGGTGTGTTGCTGACTTATAAATGGTTCATTGCGTCAGTAGCGCTTGTCGGTACCTTGCTGGGTGGCGGCTATGCCTTTATCGCAACACCTGTTTATCAGGCCAATGCGCTGATACAGGTTGAAGATCCGCAAGCGAGTGGTTTGGCCGCTCTTGAAGATGTTGCTGGTTTTTTGGAAGGAGACGCAGCTGTTGAGGCGGAAGTTCAGTTGTTACGATCCCGTATGGTGATTGGTGAGGCCGTTAATCAGTTGTCCAGAAATATTATTGCGGAGCCTGAGTACTTTCCCGTTATCGGTAAAGCTGTAGCGAGGTACTTTTCCCCAAATCAGCCCGGCGTGGCTAAAGCTTGGCTGAATCAGTCCCAGTATGCTTGGGGAGGGGAGCTTATTCGTCTGGATCTGCTGGAAGTGCCTTCATTTTTATTGGGAGAGAAGCTGCGACTGGTGGCCGGCAAGGCTGGGCACTACCGGCTTTTCGATCAGAAAAACCAACCTTTATTGGAAGGTGAGGTTGGTAAATTGGCTGAAATTTCTACCGTGGGTGGCGAGAGAATCAAGCTTTTTGTGTCTTCTTTGACTGCTCGTCCCGGTACTTATTTCCGATTGACCCGACTTTCACCTATCGCATCGATAGAGAAAGTACTGGCTGATTTATCCGTTAAAGAACAGGGTAAGAAATCCGGAATGCTCGGGCTGACAATGACCGGGCCGAGCAGAGAGGACATTACAACGCTGCTGAATAAAATTGCTGATGTCTATGTGACTCAAAATGTAGATCGCAGTTCGGCAGAAGCGGGGTTGTCACTGAGTTTTATAGAGAAGCAGCTTCCTCCGCTAAAAGAACGGGTTGATGCGGCGGAAAATGCCTATAACCAGTACCGTACTCAGCATAGTTCCGTCGATTTAGAAGCAGAAACCAAATCTGTGTTAGAAGGTTTGGTCAATATTGAAACCGCGTTGCTGGAGTTGCAGCAGGAGCGAGACGAATTACGTAAGCGCTTTAAACCAGCCCATCCAGTGATTGAGGCTCTGGACGGGAAGATTGGTTTGCTAAAGTCGAGAGGGAGTGAGCTGGAAACGGATGTTGATCGCCTACCGGATACTCAGCGGGATATTCTACGACTGGCTCGTGATGTTGAAGTGAATACCGGTCTTTATACAAAGTTATTAAGTATTTCCCAGGAACTCAGGGTGGTGAAGGCTGGTACTGTCGGTAACGTTCGCGTTGTTGATTACGCGTTGCTGCCAGAGCAGCCCATTAAGCCACGAAAATTCATGCTCCTGGCTATTTCATTGTTGGCTTCTCTACTGTTAGGCGCCATTTTGGCCTTTCTGCTGCGGGCATTAAAAGGCGGCGTAAACGACCCTGATGAAATTGAACGGAAGCTGGGTGTGCCTGTATATGCTTCGATTATGCACAGTAAACACCAGCGTAAAATGATCAATCGCGCTAAAAAAGAAAGTAAAGCCTTGGCTATTCTTGCGCAGCAATTGCCAGATGACCCCGCTGTTGAGAGTTTCAGAAGTTTACGTACAACGTTGCATTTTTCGCTTAAACAAGCTGACAACAATATCATTATGATTGCAGGGTCGAGTCCGAAAATCGGTAAGTCATTCACTGCGATTAATTTGGCTGCTGTAATGGCCAGTAATGATAAAAAGGTGCTCATCATTGATGCAGATCTTAGAAGGGGTTACTTGCACCGTTATAACGGTCAAAAACGTGATAAGGGTTTAGTCGAGCTGATTACCGATCCGGACGAGAGTGTGGCTGATTATATTCAGTCTACAGAAGTGGAGGGGCTCTATATGCTGCCCACTGGAAAATTGCCACCTAATCCTGCTGAATTGCTGTTACATGAGTTTTTCAAGAAAAAGCTGGATGTGCTATCCGGTTTGTTTGATTACGTAGTCATTGACGGACCGCCAATTCTGGCAGTTACAGACGCTGCCATTATCGGTAGAAATGTAGCCACTACTTTATTGGTAGCTAAGGCTGATTTTCATCCTATGAGAGAGTTGGAGCAAGCTACCCGACAGTTACAGCAAGCGGGAGTGGTTATAAAAGGAGTTATATTCAATGATGTTGAGGTTAATAGTGGGCGCTATGGCTCTGGAAGGTATGTTTATCAATATAGCTACAAAGCATCTTAATATAAAAGTTCTTAAACGGTAATAAAAATATTGCTTTGTAATATTTTTTAAGTATATAGATGGCATAATTTATCTTGGGGTTAAACTCGGAAAATAATTTGAATGTTTTAGAGCAGGAGAGGTCCTACAATATACTCTGAAAATGTAGCCTGGAAAATATGATTTAATAAAAAATGATCTAAGAAAAGTGAGTTCTGAGAGAAAATTGTTCTAAGAAAAATATAGTCTGAAAATTTCGAACCCGATGTTATTTATATATCGAGGCGTAGCCTACTAATACAGAAAATAATGCAGCAAAGGAAGTACGGATAATATTGTTGCAGTATTAAACGGATAAAAAAATGGAACTTCGCATTTCACAACCGAATGTGTCTTCGCTGCATATGGGTAGTAGTCGACGACTACTGAGAAATCATGAAACCCTCATGTTTTGGGTACAGCTTTTAGTCGATATATTTGTCGTAGTGGGCAGTTTTTTACTTCTGACCTATTGGAAGGTAGAGGGCTTTCCCCCGCATTATCGCTTTTTAGCCATTATTACGGCATTGGCAATTGCAGGTATCTACATATCCAGGGGCGTCTACAGCCGCTCAGCAAGCCCATTGCATTCGGCACTGAGGGTTACCATTGCATGGTTTCTGTGTTTGTTATTCTTACTTATTCTAGGCTTTTCAACTAAAACGACAGATATGTTTTCTCGCCAGGTTCTGATGACCTGGGCACCCTCGGCGCTGTTGCTGCAAATTGCGAGTCACATAATCATAGCTGAAGCGATTATTCATTATCGATCGGCTTTCACTAAAGCATTACCTGCTTTGATTATTGGTCATGGAGCGGTTGCCAAGCACCTGGCAAAAAGTCTGAACAATAATCGATGGTTAAGGGACCGGGTTATTGGTGTCGTACGTGATAGTGATGAAGTAGTTGATAGTGCTGAAGAGGAAGCGCTGACAGTACCTGTTCTAGGCAGTGTTAAAAGTATCAGAGAGACGATAAAAGCGCATAAGATCAGGCGTATATATATTGCCTTGCCCCTTAGCGAATCAGATCAGATTGAAGGCTTGTATATTGATTTATTGGATTTGAATGTCGACTTAATCTGGACGCCAGACATTTTCGCTATGAATCTCCTTAACCATTCGGTACGCGAAGTTGCAGGCTTACCCTTGATATCACTTAACGAAAGTCCGCTGACAGGCTCAAGGGTATCCATGCTGCTGAAGGACATCATGGATCGTTCCATTGCTGCGGTTGGCCTGCTACTTCTTGCTCCCTTTATGACTGCAGTAGCCATTGCGGTGAAACGCTCTTCCCCCGGTCCTGTTCTTTTCAAACAGGACCGCCACGGTTTTGATGGCAAAGTTGTAAAGGTCTGGAAGTTTCGCAGCATGAAATTGCACGATGATTCTGGAGAGGTAAAGCAAGCTACCCGAGGTGATTCCCGTGTAACTCCGGTCGGTGCGTTTATTCGAAAAACGTCTATAGATGAGTTGCCACAGCTGATAAACGTGTTGCAGGGAACCATGTCTCTGGTTGGGCCACGGCCCCATGCGGTGGCTCATAACGATTATTATTCTGACAAAATAAATTCTTATCTTTCACGGCATCGTATTAAGCCCGGCATTACAGGGCTTGCTCAGATCAGTGGATATCGAGGGGAAACAGAAACCCTGGATAAGATGCAGAAGCGGGTTGAGTACGACCTGGCTTATATCAACAACTGGTCTCTGTGGCTGGACACCAAGATCCTGATCAAGACACCGCTGTCATTGTTTGCCAAGAATATTTACTAGGTTTCTCAGAGACATTCGAATAATCGCAGAAATGTGAATGCTATTAAAAGGACTTAACTTGAAAAAAGTACTGACTGTATTTGGCACTCGCCCAGAAGCTATCAAAATGGCACCTCTGGTTAAAGCGCTGGCCAGTGAATCGGATATTGAAAGTCACGTCTGTGTGACAGCTCAACACCGTGAAATGCTAGATCAGGTCTTGTCCCTGTTTGACATCAAACCGGAATACGATCTGAATATCATGAAGCCTGGACAGGATCTCTATGACGTTACCACGCGGATTTTGATTGGTATTAAAGAGGTACTGCAAAGCTTCAAGCCAGATATTGTATTGGTTCATGGAGATACCAGCACAACCTTTGCAACGGCCCTGGCTGCATTCTATGAGCGTATTCCTGTCGGGCATGTAGAGGCAGGTCTGCGAACGGGGGATCTTAATTCCCCGTGGCCAGAGGAAGCCAATCGAAAACTGACAGGCGCTCTCGCTCAATGGCATTTCGCTCCGACCGAGGCTTCTCGCGTGAATCTTCTGAATGAGAACGTCGATCCTTCCGCAGTACGGGTGACCGGCAATACGGTGATTGATGCCCTGCATTGGGTGGTTTCAAAAATTGAGCAGGATGGAGTCTTATCAGAATCGTTAGCATCAGGTTTTCCATTTCTTAGGGAAGACAAAAAGATGATTTTAGTCACCGGACATCGAAGGGAATCTTTCGGTGGTGGTTTTGAGCGTATCTGCGAAACCTTACGCCAGATCGCTGAGCGCTACCCTGATGCCCAGATAGTTTATCCGGTTCATCTGAATCCCAATGTACAGGAACCCGTTAACAGGCTGCTTAATGGCATTGGAAATGTTCATTTGATTGAGCCTCAGGACTATTTGCCTTTTGTATATCTTATGAATCAGAGCTATCTGATTTTGACTGATTCCGGGGGAATTCAGGAAGAAGCACCTTCACTGGCTAAACCGGTATTGGTTATGCGTGATAACACTGAACGCCCTGAAGCGGTGGATGCTGGCACGGTAAAGCTTGTGGGAACCAATACAGAAAAAATGGTTGTGGCGATCAGTCGACTAATGGATGACGAAGATCACTACCAGAGTATGGCACGTGCAACGAACCCCTACGGCGATGGTAAAGCCTGTGCGCGTATTGTCTCGATACTGAAATAGATTAAAGAAATAAGGAAATAGAACAGCATGAAATTTGAAACCGTATCAGTTATAGGTTTGGGATATATTGGTTTGCCTACTGCTGCAATTCTGGCGTCCCGTGGTCTGAAGGTTATTGGTGTTGATGTTGATGAGCATGCCGTTAATACCATCAACCGGGGTGGGATCCATATCGTTGAACCTGACCTGGATATTATTGTTCGTGCTGCAGTGACAACGGGTAACTTTCGTGCTGTCACCTCGCCGGAACCAGCCGATGCGTTTATGGTGGCGGTCCCAACACCTTTCAAAGAAAATAAGGAACCGGATCTTTCCTATATTAAGGCTGCTGCGGAAACTATTGCTCCAGTGCTATCGGCGGGCAATCTTGTTATTTTGGAATCCACTTCTCCCGTTGGTGCCACAGAAAAACTGGCAGATTGGCTGGCCTTGTTTCGTCCGGACTTGAGTTTCCCGCAACAAGTCGGAGATAAGGCTGATATTCTTATAGCCCACTGTCCTGAGCGAGTATTGCCCGGTTATGTATTACAGGAACTGGTATCAAATGATCGAGTGATCGGAGGTCTTTCTCCCGCATCCTCTGCCGCTGCTGTCGAGCTATATGAAACCTTTGTTAAGGGGGATTGCCTGATTACCAATTCTCGAACAGCAGAACTGGCTAAGTTAACTGAAAATTCGTTTCGTGATGTAAATATTGCTTTTGCCAATGAGCTTTCGATGATCAGCGACAAGCTGAAAATCAATGTATGGGAGTTGATTCGGTTGGCAAACCGACATCCACGGGTGAATATTCTTAATCCGGGACCGGGGGTGGGTGGACATTGTATTGCCGTAGACCCCTGGTTTATCGTCAGTTCTGCACCAGAGGAAGCCAGGTTAATACGACAGGCACGAGAAACCAACGATTCGAAACCACAGCATGTAATTGATCAGGTAGTGCAAGCCGCTGACCAGTTTAAAAAGCCGGTTGTTGCCTTTCTGGGGCTTGCATTTAAAGCAGATATTGATGATTTGCGTGAGAGCCCGGCTATGCAAATCGTCGAGCAACTGGTGAAAGCCGATATCGGACAAATGATAGTTGTTGAGCCGAATATCGAAGCTCTTCCCAGCAGCCTGGCAGATAATAATGTTGAGTTTTCAACTCTTGAGTCGGCATTGGAGAAGGCTAATGTCGTAGTGGTTCTTGTTGATCATCAGGAATTTAAAAGGGCAGATCGGATTCATTTTTCAGCGAAGGTGGTCATCGATACCCGGGGTGTTCTTCAGTAATTTACAAGACATCTTGCTGTTGGTGAGCCTGTGCTTATTATAAGAAAAAATCTATCTCTGTTGGTGATGTTGGCTGGAGCCGCTGCACAGTTAGCCGGCTCCCTGCTGTTGTATAAGTTAATGGCGCCGGCTCAGTACGGCTTATATGCTCTGTTCATTACATTTTTATCTGTCGTTTTCTCATTTGGCCTGTTAGGTGCTGAACAGACATTTATGAGAACCTGTTCAATTAAAGATGGCAGAATTACCATCAATAAAAACCTTGTCATATTACTCTTTATCTGTTTCCTGATGGGACCAGCTGTTTTAGTTCTAATTTCGTCATTAGTTTTCATGCAGGCGTTTAGTTTTATTGAGCTTTATTTGGTGGCAATAGCTGCTGTGATGGTGATGTTTGGATATAACTACCAAAGGATATCCGGGCGTTTTGTTGAATCACAATTGATCAATAATTTTTGGCGTCTATGCATACTTTTTTCGTTACTGGCGGGGATCCTTATAGGGTTTGAGTTCAAAACTGTTGCAGTATGGATAGTCGTTGGTTTAATAATAAGCTCCAGTTTTTTTCTGTACAGGTTTTTTCAAGAAAAAAATATTGAGATTGTGAGAAGTGGTAGCGATGCCTTTTTTATTGTCAAATTGTCGTTGTCCTTTTTGTTTTCTATGGGTGTGTTAACTGCATTAAGTTTTTTCGATCGTTATTTGATCGGTGCAAAATTTGACATAGAGATTTTCGGGAATTTTTTCTTTTTACAAAATGTTTTTGTGCATCCATTTGTTTTGATATCTAATTATATTGGTTTTAAAGGATTGGTTGAGTATAAGAAATATTTTAATGTGAAAGAATTTAATAAAAAAATTATTTTTTTATTAGTGTTGATGCCGATTGTTTCTGCTGCTTATGTCGCGATAATATTTTATTTTGATCAAGTTATAAATTTATATTTTGGATTTTACAGTTTTTTTGACCTTATTATCCCCTTAGTTGTATTTGGTTGCATCAAGTTGGTGTATTCCTATCTTTCTGCAGCAATGGGGGCGAGAGGTCATGCAAAAAACATATTTATATCGAATGTTGTGTCTGGAATTTTTGCATTTTTCATGGGAGTGTTTTTAATAAATGTTAATGTGAATATTGAAACAGTTGCTTGGTCTATGGTTATTTTATGGCTTATACGATGTACAGCATATTATATTGGAATACGTAGAAGTGTAGTTAAGTGACTTTTGTGGGTTTGTATTTTATATTTTATTGTCTTACTTCGAAACTGATTCGGTAATTTAGATGTTTTTTATACTGTCTGCTATTTTTTTTGCTTTAGGACTGTTCTATAAGCGGACGGTTGTTATTTTTTTGTTCTTGATTGTAGCTTTTGTTTTCGGGAATGGATTTTCAAACTTGTATTATAAATATGGACTGTATGCATATGACTTTTATTTTCTATCTTTTATAGTTATGTTTTTTTATAACTCTATCGTAGGTAGAGAAAAAATTTACAATACAAACTTAGCCATTCCTATAGTAATGATTATTGTTTATGTGTTATTTAGTGCTGTCTATACTGAACTTGATAAGTACTTTGTTCGTGATTTTAGATTGCTACTTTTTTTGCTTGAGTGTTTTGTTGTTTATCAGGTTTGCAGAATGAGTTCTGGGATTAATTCCAAAGTTGTTATGTCCCTTGTTATTGTTGCTTCTTTCAGTAATATAATATATTGGTGGCTTTCAAGTTTTGGACTAATTGGTTACTCAGATGTTTATTATAACGATAATAAATTCAGATATTTTGACTTGTCTACTTATATTTGCTCTGTCTATATCGTGTTTTCCCCTTTGTTTCTGTTTAAGTTTTATTTGAATAAAATAGATATTATTTCCTTTTCTTTAGCAGTTTTGTGTGTTTTGGTGTCCGGCTCCAGAATGGTTGTTTTAGTTTCTATCTTTTTCTTTATGTTCGTGTATGTCAGTAATATAAAGAAGCTTGTTTTAGGGGGTGTTTTTTTAGTCGGTTCATTTTTTATTATATATCTCAAAGGACTGGATGGAGATCTTCTAACAAGAGTTTCAGATCTTTCATTCGATGTAATTAAACATCATTTGGAAATTAGATATTCACCGTTTTTTGATTTAGTTCAGGATTTTGAATTGTATAACTTTGTCTTTGGTCGTGGGTTTGGTACCACGTTTTTTATACCCTGGTTTGAATATAGAAGCGATAATCTGGTCCCTGTTAATAATTTTATAGATACTACCTATTTTACGTTGTTTGCTAAATTTGGTGTGCTTTCTTTGGTTTTTATATACTTTTATATACGGCTGGCAATTACTGTTTTATCATCCGTTACCGCCTTGAAGCCAAAGGTTTGCCTTGTTCTTTATTTGCTTTGCCTGATGTTTGTTTATGCGATTCCTTACCAATCGAGTGCAATTGGCATATTTATCGGACTCCTGTTGGTGTTTTTTCGCTTGAGCGAAGTAAGGACCATTAAAAGTAGTATTCGCGTAAATATGACTCAGAAAGCTGTTTTATGATGAAGCATGAAATCAATTTTTAACCTTTTATAGGGAGATAAAAATTAATGAAAGTCTTACATGTACTCTATACCTCCCTGCCAGATCATTCCGGCTCCAGTATTAGAAGCCGAGGAGTGGTCTCGTCACAACTGACGGTCGGTTTAGAACCCACGGTAATCACTTCACCTTTTCAGAAACCGATGGAAGCAGGTTGTCAGGAGGAGGTCTTTGAGGGTGTTACTCATATTCGTACTTACAATGGTAAGGCTTCGCAACAGGTTGATGAGAATGGCAGTGGGATTGTAAAACAACTGAATAAGCTGTTTCAGATCTTTACCTTTAGAAACAAGGTTTATGCGCATGCTAAGCGATTAGATGCTGATGTGGTTCACGGGCATTCAACTTTCTTTTGTGGGCTCGCGGCAATCTATGCGGCCAGAAAGCTTTCCATTCCCTGTGTTTATGAGGTTCGCTCTCTGTGGGAAGAACGTGCCGCTGACCGAAATGGAAGCAGGCTTTCAAAGTTTTTAGCGAGTGTTATTCGTCGTCTGGAAACTTATGTTATGTACCGGGCCGATCATGTGGTGGTTATTAATGATGCCCTTAGAGATGACATTCTGGCGCGGGGTATCGATTCTGAGAAAATAAGCGTTGTTGTTAATGCTGTTGAAGATGCGACACTGGAAAACGGGGGTGATTCTTCCTGGCCCATTAATGGCAGAGACGATTTTGTTTTTTCTTATATTGGGAGTGTGAGTCCAATTGAAGGGCTTGATCTTCTGCTGGATGCCTGGAGTAAGTTCTTTAAGAATGGAATGAGCTGCCGGTTAAAGATTTTTGGAGGCGGCATTTTTTCGAATACTCTGGCGCAAATAATAGACTCCCAAAAATTGCAGAATGTGGAACTATGCGGACCTTTTGTACCAGCAGATGTGAAGAGTATTTATGGGACTGTAGACGTCATTGTTAACCCACGAAATAAGTCCAGACTCACCGATACGGTAACACCCCTGAAACCACTGGAAGCTATGGCCTATAAAAAACTGGTGCTGACCAGCGATGTGGGGGGGATGAAAGCGTTGGTTAAGAACTCTGTTACAGGGTTACAGTTTAAATCAGGTGATGTTGATGATCTGGTCAGGCTGCTGAAATACGTTACCAGTGAACGTCAGGAGGTTCTGGCAGGCATTGTAAAGGCGGGTCGTGATTATGTAGTTGCAGAACGGAGTTGGACAAAAAACTCGAACAACTATAAAGAGTTGTATTCGGATCTTGTTCAAGGGAAAAGTGCTTTAACTGTCAATCTGGCGGATAAATAAGCAGATTATGGCTGTTGTTATTTTATGACTTTTTCTCATCTTTTATTGGCAGGGGGATGGATCTGACCTATGAGACGTATTAATTTTTTGGGCTCACCCATGGACGTGGCCTCCATGAAAGATACGGTTGCTATTATTCAGAACAAAGTAGAGGCTGATAGCTTTACCCAACATGTAGTTGTCAATGTGGCAAAAATTGTCAATATGCGACAAGACAAGGAGCTTAACGAATCCGTCCGGGCCTGCGACATTATCAATATTGACGGAATGGGAGTTGTTTGGGGGGCGCGGTTCTTGGGTCATAAAGTACCTGAGCGGGTAGCCGGGGTTGATCTGTTTCATAATTTAATAGAGATGGCTGCCGAAAAGGGCGTTCCTGTTTTTTTGCTCGGAGCCAAAGAGGAAGTTGTTTCCGAGGTAGAACGGCGGGTCCGGGAGATGTTTCCTCAGCTAAAAATGGCGGGTTATCATCATGGCTATTTCTGGGACGATGAGGAAGCCGTGGTAAACAAAATTCGTGAGTCAGGGGCCAAGATGCTTTTTGTTGCTATCACTTCTCCTAAAAAAGAGAATTTTATAAATCGCTGGAAAGATACACTGGGCGTTAATTTTGTAATGGGCGTCGGTGGCACCTTCGACGTAGTTGCAGGGAAAGTGAAACGTGCACCGGTTTGGATGCAAAATGCAGGGCTTGAATGGCTTTATCGGATTATTCAGGAACCCAGACGAATGTGGAAGCGCTATCTTGTGACAAATTCAAAGTTTGCCTGGCTTCTAATAAAAGCGCGGTTAGATCAGCTTCTAAATGGAGGAAAGGAAAATAATACAGGGTAAGATCCTATCGTCCGGTGATTGGATATCCTTATTTAACGAGAGTTCGCGATTTTGATTTATAGGGCATTCCGCCTGGTTACAACGGGTTTTGATATCGCTTAGAACATGGAGTTTTTATGGTTGCTATTTCCCATCATGGAGCAGTCCAGGGAGTGACTGGTTCCTGTCATCAGATGACGCTGTCTTCTGGTGAGGCAGTGCTTATTGACTGTGGGATGTTTCAGGGACTGAGTTGAAAGCCGCTCTGAATAAAATACCGGGCTGGATCCGATTGATCCTGTCAGTACGCGGATAAACTTTTCTATCGATAATACCCAGGCATTCGTCGTGACTCATTAAAAAGCTTGGTGTAGTAGGGGAAGTTCGAAGGGGATAGTTGTGGCGTGTGAGCGTTCGATGTTAAGGGGATTGTGGTTGAGGCGAGTGTCATTTTTACTCTGCCTTCTGGTCGTGCTATACGGCATCCTTCAACCAGTGCCGTCCAGGCAGCTGTTTGTTAATTCAGACAAAATCATTCATGTCTTGGCTTTCATTTGCCTTGCTTTAACGGCTCGTATTGCGGTGCCTCAAGGTAACTGGATCTGGCTGGTTATTTTTTGTCTGGCACCATTGCTGGAATATCTTCAAGGGCAATTAAGCCCGTTACGCTCTTATAGTCTGGAAGATGGGTATGCCAATGTCGTCGGCGTTTTGATAGCGTTAATCTTTGTGAAACTACATCAGAAATATCAATCTGGCTCGGTGAGAAGCAAACAATAGCAATTGTTGAAAGAAAGGACCGCTAAAAAACAGATGACCCGGACTCCATTGGAAGAGTGCGGGTCCCGGAATGGCTGGTTACAGATTTATGCCATGATTTAATTGTACCGGCTTGTTATCTTCCAGCTCGTCATAAAGCAAAGTTGAAAGCTCAACAGGGTTTTTAAGTGGGTCCCAGATGGGGAATAACCGCCTTCTGATACTGCTGACAACACGGTCAATAATATTAGCGACCGGGATGGGGATATATGCCCAGCGAAGGATCAAATACAGTCGGCGTCGCATACACCAGAAGTAGACTGCTTGCTCTGCATACCACTTGTAGCCCCAGCGTTTTTCGAAAAGATCGTGAGATTCCTGGCCGATCTTTCTATTCCAGCGGTAATTGAAATACAGCAAATCCTTAAGTTCGGCCCGACTGCCTAGATTGTCAAAATAGATAACTGAACGGGGATCTGCAAAGAGCTTTTCACCTTTGGCTCGTAACTGCATTCCTATATCCAGATGCTCGCGAATAGCCATCTGTGGTAACTCTATTTCTTTTAGTATTTTAGTATTGAACATCACCCCATGTAATTCAAAAGCTTGGGTTGGCGCGGTTTCCTTCGGCATATTTTCAGGCAGTTCACGTCGATAGGGCTTGTGTTCGATAAGGTATTGTTTGCCTTCTACCTCAACTGTACGAATCTCTACGGTGTATACGTGGTTACGTAGATAAGCACCATCTACACCGTCCTTTTCTAACGTCAGGGGGGATATAACCGCCGCGCCAGTTGAATCGCCCGTTTCAATCAACGGTGGAAGCCAATCAGGTGAAACACGAGAATCATTGTCGAGCAGGAACGTGTAGGGCGTATTGATTTCATCCCTGACTTTTCTCAGGCTTTCCATTGGAATCATCAGGCCGTATGAAATAATGCGCGCATTGCTCTTCGTTTCGATTCGAGCTCTTGCCTGCTGTATCTCTTTGCGGGGATAACCCAGATCAACAATAATGAGATCGAATAGAGATTCATCGGTGTGTTGGTAAACATTGTCAATGCAGTCAGCTAGTCCGCTAAACCTGTCACGGGGGGATATGACGATCGTTACTTGCTTATCACTCACCTTTTAACACTCCTATCTTGTTCCTTTGGGCAAATGCAGGGGGTTGCCGAGCCAATTATAGTGCAAATTGATAGGTAATTTCTGACTGATATGGGCCTAATTTCAATAAATTTGGACTTGTTCATAGGTTCCTAAGATCTATTGCCGGTTTCGATCAGGTTTCTGTTGAAGAGCAGATTTTGGTTGGGAAAGATCCAAATTCAGCAGACCGGAAAAGCTCTGGATAAAAGTTGCGATAGAGATTTGCCTCTATCTCCGGTTTTTTGACCTACACTAGAGGAGAGTTGGCAGCAGCGCTGCAGTAATCCGCATCTCTTGAGAGGTTAAGCATTGGACGTTCCAGGGAAATATCAACGGACTGATATACTGCTTATTGCTGGCTTGGCCGTTGCTTATGCGTTGATATCTCAGCTGATTCTCAGCATATTTTCCGGTAGCGGTACCGATAGCGTGATATGGCCCTGCAGTGGCTTGGCACTGGGGATAATGCTTCTAGCAGGGAGAAAACTCTGGCCGGCTGTTTTCTTTGGCACCTTGCTTGTCCTGGCGATCAGTCAATACCCTGTCTGGATTGGGCTGGTTGTTGCTATGGGCAATACGCTTGAGGCCCTCATGGGTTATTGGTTATTGACGCGTAACAGAGTATTTGATCTGTCTTTACGTCGAACTCAGGACTATTTTCTGCTTTTTTTTCTTGCTGGTTGTGTCAGTGCCAGTATCAGCGCGTTGATTGGTTCAACAACCTTGCTCATCGCCGGAATTACGGCCGTCGAATCCTATTTTCAGAATCTAAAACACTGGTGGATGGGGGATGCTCTGGGTATTTTCCTTTTTACCCCCTTATTGCTGGTTTGGCGCTATAAACCCAATTGGCTTACCGGCAAACGGCTGTTGGAGGCGCTGGTCTTTTTTGCGCTGGCGTTTCTTTTTGGGCAGGTTATCTTTTTTGATTGGTTATATGAATATCTAGGTCACATCAACCGAGGCTATTGGATGTTTCTATTGGCTGCAATAGCGGGCATTCGTTTTGGTCGTCACGGGGCCATCATTATTATTCTTATGACCACGGTTCAAGCTTTGGGCGGTGCATTTCAGGAAACTGGTTTTTTTGGTAATGACATTCAAGAAACTCAACTTAGTAATTTTTGGATGTATATTTCTGTACTCAGTCTTGTCGCGATGGCTCAGGCTGCTGCCATTAAGGAAAATAAGGTTCAGGCAACGATAGATTCGCTCAGCGGGTTGCCAAACCGATTATTATTCCAGCAGATGCTGAAGCAGGAGCTGGCTCTTGCGAGCAGGGAAAGTAGTCGAATGGCACTGTTGTTTATCGATCTGGATCAGTTCAAGGAAGTGAATGATACCCTGGGTCATCATGTGGGTGATGCATTGCTGAAAGTGGCTGCAAAGCGCATCCAACACTGCACCGAAAGTCCCGGTGGCAGCGGCTGGGTTGCCCGCATTGGCGGGGATGAATTTACAGTGATTTTGCCTGATATTCAGCAGTCTTCTGATGCTGAGAAAATGTCGAAGACTATTCTGGAAGTGCTTGATGAGCCCTTTGTTATAGACGGCCAGCGCATTTTTATCTCCGGAAGCATCGGCATAACCATCTATCCGGATGACGCACAGTCGTCCCCCGATCTATTGAAGTGCGCTGACCAGGCTATGTATGTCGCTAAGGGTCGGGGTCGTAAATGCTTTAATTTCTTTACCTCTGAGATACAGCGGGCTGCTGAGTTACGTATGAGGCTGGCCAATGATCTCAGGGGGGCATTATCCGAGCAGCAATTAGTGGTTTATTACCAGCCGATTGTAGATCTAACCCTGGATGAAGTTGTAAAAGCTGAAGCGCTGTTGAGATGGGAGCATCCTTCACTGGGTATGATCAGTCCGGAGCTATTTATTCCTATTGCTGAAGAAACCGGGCAGATCAACGAAATTGGAGATTGGGTTATGCATCAGGCCTCTATCAAAGCGAAGGAGTGGACTGATCTGCGTGGGTCAAATTTCCAGGTAAGTGTAAATATGTCACCTCTGCAGTTTCTTGGTGCGGGAAAAGATATTGGTCTGGTGGAGTACCTTGAGCACATGGGAATAGATGGTAATCTCATTGTGGTTGAGATTACAGAAGGCGTTTTACTCAATGATCGGCCAGAAGTCGCTTATCGATTGTCTGAATATCTAGAGGCTGGTATTGAAGTTGCGATTGACGATTTTGGCACCGGTTATTCCTCATTATCTTATTTAAAGAAGTTTCCGATCGATTACCTGAAAATAGATCGTACGTTCACTAACGATATTACGACTGATAAAACGACCAAGGAACTGGTAGTGGCGATCATATTGATGTCCCATTCATTGGGATTGAAGGTGATAGCGGAGGGTATTGAAACCCTGGCTCAACGTAGTTTCTTATATGAAAACGGCTGTGACTATGGACAAGGATATTTGTACTCAAAGCCCGTGCCGGCTGACGAGTTTGCTTTGTTGCTTGAAAGTGCAGAGTTAGAGGAACTCACGGTAATGCCTCCAATTAGAATGGTTGATTTGTAATTAAGCTACGGTCTGCCTTTCCTGGCTGCTTCCCGGATACTGTACTGAAGTTATATTCTGTCGGCTATGTCTGGCTTCTGCGTCCTGCTATCGGTTAAAGTCCGGTTTCTCCTCCTCATTTTGTTAGACATTGATCTTATAAGGAATAAATGGATTTGAGTGATATCAATAGACCTGCAGTATGGTCCTGGGCTTGTTACGACTGGGCAAACAGCGCATTTTCAACGGTGGTAATGGCAGGTTTTTTCCCCATATTTTTCAAACAGTTCTGGTCTGCTGGTGTATCTGCAACAGAAAGCACTTATCAGCTGGGGCTTATCAATTCTGCCGCCAGTCTTATCATCGTGGTCCTTGCTCCGGTGCTCGGAGCCATTGCTGACCAATTGGGTCGTCGAAAAGGTTTTTTGCTACTGTTCGCCTGCTTTGGTGCTGTTGCGACTGGAAGCCTGTATTGGGTAGAGCAGGGGCATTGGCAAATGGCTTCTTTTCTCTATGTGGCCGCTATTATCGGATTCTCGGGCGCCAATTTGTTTTATGATGCGCTGCTGCCCTTGGTGTCTCCAGCGCAATGGTTTGATCGGGTTTCGGCGCTTGGGTTTGCATTGGGGTATTTGGGAGGAGGTCTGTTGTTTGCGTTTAATGTCTGGATGACATTAAGCCCAGACTTATTTGGCCTTGATGGAGCCAGTGATGCAGTGAGGCTGTCATTCATTCTGACCGGGGCTTGGTGGCTATTATTCAGCTTGCCGTTATTGCTGTTTGTGAAAGAAACAAACCCATTGGTAACAATGCCACTAAAGGCCATTGGATCAGGGTTTGCCCAGTTAGGTCGGACCTTCGGTAAAATTCGTGAGCTTCCTCAAACCTTCAAGTTTTTGTTGGCATATGCGCTCTATATCGATGGTGTTGATACCATTATCCGAATGGCTGTGGACTATGGCCTGGCGATCGGGCTGGAGTCCAGTGATTTGATTACAGCCTTGTTACTGACCCAGTTTGTGGGTTTTCCAGCGGCGTTGTTGTTTGGTCGCATCGGGGAACGATTTGGTGCACGAGCAGGTATCCTGCTTGCCATTGGAGTCTATTTTGCTGTTACTTTATACAGCGCCTGGATGCAGTCTGCCTGGCAATTCTATCTGTTGGCAATTGTTATTGGATTGGTTCAAGGAGGGGTTCAGGCTTTGAGTCGTTCCCTTTTCGCCCGCTTGATTCCTCCAGGACATACTGCTGAGTTCTTTGGCTTTTATAATATGTTAGGCAAGTTTGCCGCAGTCTTGGGACCCATTCTGGTGGGTTGGACCGCTGTGATGTTCGACAGTAGCCGGATCAGCATACTTTCCATTTTACTGCTGTTTGCCGGCGGCGCCTATTTGCTTAGTCGGGTCAATATTGTGAGCGGTCAACGTCAGGCTGCTGACTTTCGTTGAGTCTGAGAGTAATCAGGGATTGATGCTGCAAGTCGTTGATTGTAATTAATTGTGTAATTAATTGCTGTCACACTGGATTCTAAACAAAGGGAGAGAAATTGGCTGCTGAGAGATACCGGTAGACTATTACCGGTATCCGCAGTTCGATCGATTTTCGTCCTAGTCCTCGTTTTTGTACAGTACCAGATTATTAAGGTATGTGATCAGAGCTGTTTGATCTTCATCTGGTAACGATTGGTATAAATGCTGAGAATCAGCCCCTTCACCGCCATGAAGTAGAATGGCCTCAGCTAGGGTTGTTGCTCTGCCGTCGTGTAAATAAGGAGCTGTTGATCCCACACCCCATAGTTCTTTAGTGATGAACACGGAGGCACCAGTTCCTGCTTCATCGATTGATTCAGCCAACTCTGCTCCCATATCATGGCGTTTTAAGTCGCCATACAGTCGAACAATGGCTCCTCCTTCCGTGTTTCGTTGGAAATTACCCAAGTGTGTTATGCGGCCATTTCTTTGTCGAATGATGTTGTCCGGGATATCGCGAGTGAGATCAAAGCTGATCGGGTTTTGAGGATCTATACCCCGCTGAACGGGATCCTGCCCAGCAGGGAAGGTTTCGTCTCGATAGTTAGGGTTACGACTCGGTTCCTGAAACACGGGATCGTTAAGTGTCAGCTCGGGTTTATGGCAACTGGCACATTCAATTTCGGTAAACAGGTCTTTGCCTCTCTCTATCCGGGTAATCTCTTCGGAAGACAGTCGGGGAATAATACCCAGTCGTGCCAGTTCTCTTTTGGTCGTTGGGCGTGGTTGTGCTGCCTGGTAGATCACCATTGCGGTAATGTCGCCCACGCTGAGTTCATCAGCTACACCATCGCCATCACCGTCGATCCCATCACCGGCAATTTCGACCGCTTGCATTCCCAATTCATTGTGATTGGCATCCCGCACAAAGGCACGGATATATGGTGTGATACCCTTCCACTCGATAGGTTTGACCAACAGATCGCTATCGATTCCTTCGACCATTGAGGTGTTCAAAGTACCGTCGGGGAAAGCCGTGATAGTGCCAAATTCAATGCCCTTGGTGGACAGCGGTAATGTGATCTCGCTGTTACTGGCCAGGGCTTCTGTTCTTGCTTGTTGTTGTACTGCCTCCAGTTCTTCACTCATCTCTTCTGCCAGTCTTTGTAAGGCACCTATGCCAAAGATATGAGGTGGCTGACGATTGATAAATGATCCCATATCGCCGCTGTGTAGAGGGTCACGAACATTATTCATGACGACGGGACCGGCGCCGTCTCCAACCGGTTGGCCGTGACAGATATTACAGCTTTGGGCATTGGGTCCGGTAACACGCTTAGGTGAATGAGTTGCCCATTCATCCTGTCCACTCAGATCAGCTCGTGGGACAAGGGTAAAAAGCTGGCCGTTGCCGACATTTGCCCCCGCACCTTCTTCTGCAATAAACGGGTGCTCAAAGAGTTCATCTCCCACATCAAAAGCGGTTCTGAACGCGTTCTTTGAACCCTCTGATACTAGTATGTTATTTAACTCTGCTTGAGTAATATGCAGCTCTGGTTCCGGTTTTGTGAGTCTGTCTGCCAGCACCGGCTGGGCACAAAGAATACTGATACTGCCCAGAAAGCCTGTGAACTTTCGAAGTGACGGAACGAGTTTTGCTATTAGCGCTAGGTTTTCTTTTCTCATTGCTATTCTCCCTACTGGCAAGAGATATCAGCTTATCCCAGCGATTTATGCAAAGTGTGGAGGCAATGTGGAGTTGCACTGGTTTTATTCGAGACCGGGCCAGAAGCAGACTTTCAACACTGCATTCAACGGCTAAACGGTCACATAGTGATCCGTGTTCTGATTCTGAAGTAATAATGCCAGGGGCATTCAGTCCCCTTTTAGCAGGTCCAGTTTATAGCCAACCCCATAAACAGAGTGGATAACTTCCTGATCAGGTAGGCTGGTCTGAATTTTTTTACGCAGATTCTTAATATGACTGTCTATGGTGCGATCACAGACCAGACGGTAATCGTCGTAAATCACATCAAGCAGATCGTTACGACTAAATACCACCTCCTGTTGAGAAAGCAGGTGATTCAATAAACGAAATTCGACAGGGGTTAAGTCCAGTGGTTTTTGGTGAATATGGATTGTCATTTTGGCCTGATCGATTTTGAATATTGATGTGGTTTTATCGGCAACGGCTTCAGATTGTGTGCCGGTACGCCGCAAGATGACCTTAACCCGTGCGACCATTTCTTTAAGGCTAAAGGGTTTGCAGAGGTAATCATCGGCGCCTATTTCAAGCCCCTTAAGGCGGTCGACTTCATCAACCTTAGCCGTGGCCATGATAATGGGGATATCTGATTGTTCACGAATTTGTCTGCAGAGTGTAATTCCGTCAGTACCGGGAAGCATCAGGTCAAGTATTACCAAATCTGCACGATGTTCGTTTAACCAGGGTATTACCTGATCACCGTCATGCAGGCAGTGACTGGCGTATCCTGCCTGTTGAAGGAATTCTTCCAGTACTAAGGCAAGCTTTACCTCGTCTTCGACAATCAGGATCCTTTGTTGATTATTGGTGATTTCCATTTCTGTCTCCGGGCTGAACACTGATCGGCAAGCGGATGGACACTTTCAATCCGCCGAGGCTGCTTTTTTCTGCGCTGATCGTACCCCCTTGCGCTTCGACGATATTTTTACAGATCGATAAGCCGAGTCCTGAGCCACCTACTGCTCGACTGCGGGATTTGTCCACTCGGTAGAGCCTCTCGAAAATTCTGTCCAAGGAATCATCCGGAACCGTCGGTGCGCTGTCTTCAATCTCTATTTGCAATTGTGCTTCCTGGATGTCGATAGTGGTCGGGGAAAGTGGCGATGTGGTTAGAGACGCAGGAGAAGCCCGGTGGGTTGAGCTCGAATGGGATGCGGCAAAATAAACATGTGTAAAACCTTCTTTATCAGTATAGCGCAGACTATTTTCCAGCAAATTTGACAAAAGTTGCAACAGCCGATGTTTGTCGCCTTGCATTCTCAGGTCCTGAATTTGCTCTGTATGTATATTGAGTTGTATGCCTCGCTCTTTCATCCGGGGGCCAAACAGGACCGCCAGTTCTTTGATGATGTGATGCAGGTCTATATTCTCATGTACAAGTTCGAGAGCACCATGGTCTGATAGAGAAAGCTGATGGAGATCTTCTACCAGTTTGGCCAGGGCGCCAATATCGGCGTAGAGTGAGCCGATACGTTCATGAGTGGGCTGTCTGATACCGTCGATCAACGCTTCAATTTCGCCACTGATTACAGCAATGGGGGTGCGTAGTTCATGGGATATATCTGCAATCCACTGACGGCGAGCGATTTCATTTTTTTGTAGGATTTCTGCCATCTGATTAAAGTTCAGGGAAAGTTGTGCCAGTTCATCCTTACCCGTAACCGCTACGCGAGTATCGTAATCTCCATTGGCTAGTTGCCTGGCAGCCTGTGCAACTCTATGAATGGGGCGAAGAAATAATTGTCCCCATATGGCTGCAAGGATAAGCGACAGCACTAATACGATAACAGCGACAAAGAGATAGCTTTGCCGCTGTTGATCGACAAAGCTTTGTGCCAGTTGATTGGTGGCGAGTTTCATTGGTACCAGCCCTATCCAGCCGACAATTTTGTCGCTGTTTTTGACAGCCAGCCAGTGCTCGATAATCGTTGGATTTCTTTGGCCAATGACTAAATTTCGATTGGCATCATACAGGCCTAACCGGTGTGCAAGAGAGTTGGGTTCCAACTGCCTTCCTGGTCTGTCTTCGGGTGGTGGAGGAGCTGGAGGGGGGATTCTGTTGTCTTTCCCGCCAAGCCTAGGTGGTGGCGGTGGGCGGCGGCGTTGTCCGGCTGGAGGCAGTGAAATATCTGCCTGTTCCAGTACTCGACGCCAATGTTGAAAGTTACCCTGTAAATAGCGCCAGTGTCCGATTTGAAGAAATTCATCCGCCAGTAATGCTGAGACGACGCTGGCCTTTCTGATTTCACCTTGCTGGAGATAATCAGCAAAGCCCTGCTGAAATGACCAGTTCACGATAAATAACATCAGCAGCACTATGGCGGATAGCGTAGCAAGTAACGTTAGCAAGAATTTCAGAAATATTCTGGAGCGCAACAGCCTGAGTCCTTGTTTTTACTAGCGAGTGGAAATTGCCAGTGTATCCTGAAAATGCGGAGTAAATATGGACTTGTACTATTTTTATTTGTAGATGTTTTGTTGTTTGTAGATTTCTTGGTTTCAGGGGTAGCAGTCAACGCCAGCCAGTTATTATAGGCGCAATATGGCCAACAGTGTTGAGTCGCGAGATTGAGTAGATTTCTGTTGGCGACACTTATAGACGGCAGGCCAACCAGTATTAGCGTGGGGTAGGTTTTCGTGAGAAAGCTTCAAACAAGTGGAGAGGTTGTGAGACTGAACGAACAAAGGGGAGGCCGGTCACCCCGTTTTGACTCGGTTAGCATAACTTTCAACAGAGTTGTTATTTTTATTATCTGCTTACAGGCAGTGCTTGTTGTTCAAATAACCAGATGACCAGCGGTTGCCTCAGTTGTTATTTTTATTAAGAGGCTTAGCCTTCGTTCCGTAACCCTTATTATTTTTATTGAGTTTCAGAGGTCAGAGCATGTTTTCTTGTTGTTGGGCCATATATAGCAGAACTTATGCCATAAATTATAACCATCTGTATTATAAAGATTATATTAATTATTGTGGCTTATTTCAGTTGCTGAGCAGGCTGCTGTGTTACGGCGTTACCCGTAACGGGTAACACTATTTGAGTAGGAAGGTAACACATTCGTGAGTAGAGCATTTAGCGAGTCCTTTCTGCGGATAATTTAAGCTGCCTTAATACTTCGTAGCATGCGCCCATGGTGTGATAATCCGTTTTACCCGCGGGGCTTTTTAAATTGTCATACTTATTGTTTTGCTGATCGAGAATTCTAAACCAAGCGCCATTCTCATGATCTATCATGTGATTCCAGGAGTAATTCCAGATGCGTTGGTACCACTGCCAGTAATGAGGATCGTTGCTGCGTTCTGCCATTAATGCTGCCGCTGCAAAAGACTCTGCCTGAACCCAGAAATATTTATCTCCATCGCAAATGTCTCCATCGGGTGAAAAGCCGTAACAGATCCCACCGTTTTCAGCGTCCCAGGCATTTTCAAGAGCACTATCAAACAGCGCTTTGGCTCGGGGGTAAAGCCAGGTCTCGGGACGATGCCTTTCCAGCATCAATAGCAGTTTGGACCATTCAGTAAAATGACCGGGCTGAAATCCCCAGGGGCGAAAAAGATTTTTTGGGTCATCAAGATTGTACTGCCAGTCAATTTGCCATTGGCTGTCATAATGTTCCCAGATTTTTCCTTTTGATTGAGATGCCTGCCTTTGGCAAATATGGCTCGCCAATGTGAAAGCACGGTCCAAATAGAGGATATCTTCAGTTGCCTCATAAGCTGCGATCATGGCTTCACAGCTGTGCATATTAGCGTTCTGTCCTCTATAGGGAGATGTCTGAGTCCAATCAGCGCTTATTTCATCTCGGTACAAGCCATCTTTGTCACACCAGAAGTGTTGTTCCATGAGTTGATAGGTTTCTGCGATATAGGGTCTTACCTCCTGAACACCTGCTTTTAATGCGCTGCTGTAGGCCAGCAACACAAAGGCGAGACCGTAGCAATGGTTTGTGCTGTCTATGGCTTCTGTACCGTTCATTAACCATGCATAACCACCGGTTTTGGGATTAAGGTGATGTCGTCGAAGAAACTCGACCCCATGGCGGGTGTATTCCAGGTATTCTGCCTTTTCAAGCTCTAGCGAGTCGGCATGAATAGCAGCCATGGCATAATTGAATATAAAGCGTGTGCTGCTGACCAGGTGCCGGGTTTGAGGGTCGTAGATAGAGCCATCGTCACGAAAGTGCTGAAAAAAACCGCCGAGTTGCTGATCAATACAACGGGGGTGATAAAAGGCCATCGTGTTACGAATATGTTCAAGCAAGAATGCCTGATCACGAAAGTCAGCAGTCCTTTGTTTCATAATTATTTTCCCTTAAGGGTATTGTGCTGCGGGTTGCAGGACTCAACTGGCTTGCAGCTCCAGTCAGCAGCGCGGGCTTAATGAGTTATTGATTAATGTGAATCCTATGTCAGGTCTTATTCACAGGTTGCGTAGATTCAGGTCTGGTCGCTTAGATTCAGATCTTGCCGCCTGGGCAACGACGTGAATGCGCCTTTATGAGAGACCGCATGAGCTCCACACCGAGATGCAAAGATCAGGGCTTTTTCCAATCTATCCTGATTGACCGCAAGGTCTGCCAGATCGTTCTGCCGACAATTCTGTTCTGCCAATTGAAATAAGAACCCACCGATAAATGCATCCCCGGCAGCAGTGCTATCCACCATTATTACTTCAGGCGGTTTGATGGCTCCCTCAAGTGCAGAGCTGAAGTAGCGCAATGGGCTACCTCCGTCAGTTAACAGAACCAGTGATACGCCAGAGCTGAGTAACTGTTCGATGACCTGTGATTCAGTTTGCTCCCGACAGAGGAAATCCATCTCCTCTTTGGAAAGCTTGACTAAATCGGCCAGTCTCAGTCCTTCCCAGATTGGAATCATCGGATCACTATCAATTGGCCACAAATTGGTTCGTAAATTGATATCAAAACTGACCAGATAACCAGCCGCTTTAGCCTTCTGAATACCTGCTATTGTTGCTTCCCGGATCGACGGGGCGGTTAGGGTATTGGAGCAGAAGTGAAACAGTCCGGGCTGTTCGAACCAGTGCTCTTCAAAATCATCAGGCATAAACAGCATGTCTGCGGAAGGATTCCGGTAAAAAGTAAAGCTGCGCTCACCACTGTTATCCAGAGATACAAATGCCAGAGCCGTATTGGCCTGATTGGTTGCCAGCAGGTAATCAGTATTGACTCCGGCATCTGAAAGCGACTGGGACATAAATTGCCCAAACATGTCGGTGCCAATTTTTCCGGCCATATAGCTTTCACCGCCCAGCTTTGCGATTGCCGCGGCGACGTTGGCAGGAGCCCCTCCTGGGTATTTGGTAAAAGATTCCAGTGAATCGTCCTCGGAGGAGCTGATTCGATTGGAAAGCATATCAACTAATGCTTCACCAAATGATATTACCTTTAACATAGAATCAATCCTGCTTATTGATGTTGGTAACGACCGCTTCAGTTGCAGCTGACAGCCGGGCATTGAAAGTCCCGTTGCTCTGAAGGTCTCCGATTCAAGAGGGCGATTTCTTGATCTCTCAGGCTTTACCGGCTTTGGTTTTTCCGGCGGAGATATTGGTAACCGTTTTCTTTCTTCCTTTGGAAGAAGGCAAATGGTGCTTAACAATAGCCATTAAACCCTGAGTCGAAGGGTCATAGTCGGTGCTTTGACGTTTAATATTGCCACTGATTTCCGTTGCCAGACGTTTACCTAGCTGAACACCCCATTGATCAAATGAATTGATATTCCAGATAGCGCCCTGAACGAAAACTTTGTGCTCGTAGAGAGCGATTAATGCGCCCAGATTGTGAGGGCTCATTTCATCTAACAACAATACGTTGCTGGGACGGTTGCCGGGACAGCTGGCGTGGGTTTGGGCATCCCCATCCTGATCGCCGTTCATAAAGGCGTTTGCCTGAGCCAGCATATTGGTTAACAGTGCAAAGTGATGTTCGGCTGTTTTTTCGTCACTCTTTAGCGAAGCGATAAAATCAATAGGTACGAAACGGGTGCCCTGATGCAGTAGCTGGAAAAAGGCATGCTGGCCGTTTGACCCTGTTTGCCCCCAAACGATTGGTCCTGTGGCATAGTCTATCGGGTGTCCGTCAGCATCCATTGACTTTCCGTTACTTTCCATATCCAGTTGTTGCAGGAATGCTGGCAGCTGGTGCAGTGCCTGGTCGTAAGGAATGATGGCCTGGGTTTCGGCACCGTGAAAATTGATATACCAGATTCCAATCAGCGCCAGGATGACCGGCATGTTCTGATCCAAGGGAGCATGGAGAAAATGCTGGTCCATGGCATAGGCACCTTCCAATAGCTCGATAAAACCGTCGTAGCCGATGGATAGGGCAATAGGCAGACCAATACTGGACCAAAGAGAATAGCGGCCGCCGACCCATGCCCAGAATTCGAAAATATTCTCCCGCTTGATGCCAAACTCCATAGCCGCAGCCTGGTTGGTAGAGACTGCGACGAAGTGCTGAGCAATATCTGCATCACCTTCGGGGGCATTTTCAAGAAACCAGGTTTTGGCACTGTTGGCGTTTAAAAGTGTTTCCTGAGTGGAGAAGGTTTTGGTGGAAACGATAAATAGGGTTGTTTCAGGGTTAAGCGGCTTTAATATCTTATGAATGTGCTGACCATCAACGTTGGAAACAAAATGAAAACGTAGTTCAGGATGACGGTGATGTAAAAGGGCCCGACAAACCATGTTGGGCCCAAGGTCTGAACCGCCTATGCCGATATTAACGACATGACGGATTCGTTTTCCGCTGTAGCCCAGCCATTGGCCTTCGCGCACTTTCTCGCTAAAAACTTTGAGTTTTTCCAGACTGGCACGGATTTCAGGCATTACATCCTGACCGTTCACCTCAACAGGATCTTCACCGCGATTACGTAGGGCGGTATGCAGAACGGGTCGCTTTTCTGTGACATTTATAATATCACCTGAAAACATCTGTGCTCGCCGTTGGCGCAAAGGTGAGTGCTCAGCGAGCTGAATCAGTGATGAGAGAATTTCCGGAGAGACACGGTTTTTGGAGTAATCCAGAAACAAACCGCCTAATCGAAGGCTCATTTCATCGAATCTATTCGGGTTATCACGAAAGGCGTCTGCGATGCGATCATCGGCAGTTTGTTCTGCTAAGTGCTTAAGCTTCTTCCAGGTAACCGATTGGCTAAGGTTATACATGACACTGCTCTCTATCGATGCTTTTTTATGATCTTGTTAGTGATCTGGAGTTGTACAAATGTAGTAATTGTACGAAAAAAACACCCAAATTTGGTAGTAAATCAAATAAAAGTAAGTAATTTTTTAAGTTTTGACTATGTTATGATCAATTAAATATTAAATCAACTAGATTTAATTAAAAAAATCGAGTTCACTCCAACTAGGGTTAGGGTAAAACTGATCACTCCGGAAAACTTCACTGCGACTGAGTATAGTGCATCGAGGTCAGCGCTAGTGCAGGCTTGCTGAGAGGAAAGGAAAAAGGATATATGCATGGCGGTAAAGGCAACGAATTCTGGCAGTACATCGGAGCAGGCCCGGCAATACAACGAGAGAATCATCCTCCAGTATGTTCGTCAAAGTGGAGAGATAGCCAGAGCTAAACTGGCGAAGTTGACAGCCCTGAGTGCTCAGACTATTTCCGTTATCACCTCGTCTTTAATTGAAAGAGAGTTACTTCAGGTTGTTGGACGCGAGTATGGGGGAAGAGGGCAACCTTCAATCAAACTGGCGCTCAATCCGAGGGGCGCATACAGTATCGGGATCAACCTGGATCGCGATCATATTTCAATTTCACTGGTGGACTTTTCTGGAAAGCTGCTGCAAAAATTTCACCATGAGTTGCTATACCCAACACCAGAACAAGCTCTTAACCGAGTCTCTAAGGACTTGACCAATATTCAAACTCAGTTAGGCCTTGACTGGTCGCGGGTCAGGGGGGTTGGGCTGGCAATGCCCCGAAAGATGGGAAGTTGGCTGGATGAATTAGGGTTTGGTGGCAATTCCGTTAATGATTCGCTTGAGACAGGGGACGACCAGAAGCAAATTCAAGAGCATCTTGGACAGGACTTCACTCACCGGGAAAATGAGGCTGCTGATAATATAGTATCTCGTTTAAATCAATGGAATGAGGTTGATTTTGGGCAACAGCTACATGCTTTGTTTGATCTGCCTGTCATGACAGAAAACGATGCTGGAGCCGCGGCGCTGGGGGAGCTTTTCTATGGACTTGGACACCGCTACAGTCATTTTTTCTATCTTTTTATAGGCATGTCTCTGGGAGGAGGGATCATTAGTGAAGGCCAGTATTTTCGTGGAGCTAACGGAAATGCTGCAGATTTTGGATTGTTTCCGGTCGCTAATGAGCATGGACAGCCCAGTTGTATGTTAATGAGTAAGGTTTCATTAGCGTCTTTATACCGTTATCTTCAGAAAAGAAATATAGTCGTAGATTCTCCAGAGCAACTGCAACACCTGAAAGGAAGCGACGATGAATCTATTGTGGATGCCTGGGTTCAACAAGCGGCCCAGGCATTGGTTGTGCCTTTGTTCAGTGTGATGGCAACCCTGGATACACAAGCGCTGATTTTTGGAGGCCGGTTACCTCCTTATATTATGGAAAAGTTGATAAGGGCCACCCAGGATCTTTCCAGCCAATGGCTGTTTCCCGAGCAGGTGATCGCTGAATATGTTCAGTCTGAAACCGGTATGGACGCCGCCGTTGTCGGTGCTGCAATGCTGCCTCTGCACGAAAATTATTCGCCTATGCGAGAAAGATTACTTGTTCGTTCAGCAAATACCGCTTTGTGACAAACTTTAGTTTCAGGATTCTAAAAACATCGTTGCTAGCTCTGAACCAGGGAGTCCACTGGCGGCAATTGAGTAAATAACGACTAAAAAGACAGCAATAGTCAGCAGATACCAGACCAGTGAGAATGCTATGCCATATGGATTCAGAGGGGTTTTTCCTTCTCGGGAAAAATCTCGCCAGCTGGCGATTAAATCAATGACACCGATAACGATAAAGAAACTTAGTAATACCAGGCCATACTTGGCGGATACTGCGAACAAAGCCGCTGATGTGGCCAATAAGAGTACCAGCCCCCAGTATTTTCGACCTGAAAAAACCAGTGCCTTCAAGACACGTCCGCCGTCTAAAGGATAAACCGGTAATAAATTAATCACATTCACCAGTGCACTGATCGAAGCGACAAGTCCGGCAAAGTGATTTCCGCTGAATAGATATATCAGGTAGAAAACTATACTCATGGCAAGGCCGTAGACGGGCCCCATCATTGAAATATAGACATCCTGCCACTGGGTTTTAGGTTTATCACCGACTGCTACTCCACCAAAGAATGGAATCAGGTACATGCCTTTGGTGGGGATATTGAATTTCTTCATGGCTCGAAGATGGCCGTACTCGTGAAAAACGATCACGCTTATCAGTACCAGCGCAAACTCCCAGCTGAATATGATGGACCAACCTGAAAAGGCTGCACCAGCTAGCGCTACTTTAAGGACTTTGGCGCTTTTAAAAAGCTTGAAGCCTAATCCAAGCCAGGATACAAAATGACCGCTGTTTGATTTTCTGCCTCTAGCTGGATTTGGAGAAGGTTCATCGTTACCTTCCGTTCCGCTTTCAACAGCAAGGCTTTTTGTTTGTTTTGTCGCCCTGAGGTTCTTTGTTTCCTCAACCAATACGACGTTATCGCACTGTAATTGGTAGCAGACATTTTTACAGAGCTTGTCGATGGTGAAGTTAAGGTTCAGGGTGCCAAGGTCTGGGATTGAAAAAGAATGGGATCCAGAAAATCGAAAGTTACGCTTGCGAGAAACTTCTTTCCCATCAATCAGTAGTTGTTCCAAACCACTCCAACTGGATCCGATAAGTTCAAAAAGCATGCCGTTATAGTGAAAATCAAATAGCTTCATGGTGTGTTAATGATACCGTTCTGATCAGAACCTGATCGTTAGAGTCGCCGCGTTGGGAAGAGGGGGAAAATCATCTGGCTGGCAGGTAAATCCGACCTGTGAAAGGATATGCCTGCCATTGCCTTGAGATGAGTTGGTAATGGGTTATTGTGTCGCGTTATTTCAAGTGTCCATAAAACTTTGCGGGAACGGCTACCTCAGTGTCACCCTGCGGTGGCGTCCAGTATAACCCCAATGCTGAGGTGCCTTTCTTCTGGTAGTAATCAATTTCCAGGTCATACCACCCGGCTTTTTCCACAACAAAGTTTATTGGATCTGACATTATATCTGAATGAATATAGGGATCTTCATAAACCAAAATGCCAGCAATACTCAGCTTTACCCCATCATTGGAATTGATCCGCAGAATGTAGGTGCCCGCTTCTGGGAACTGAATCATCCCGCGTATTTCTGCCCCGACCCCCATAGAGCGTTTGGAAGTCAGTACTTTGCCTGTATCGGTGTCGTGGTCCAGCATTGCTATAGGCTGACCTGGTTTGCCTTTGACCAACTTGCTGATATAGGCAACGTCTTCAAACATCGCGTAATAATAGGTCACTGATAGCCCGGGTTCTATGTCACTTTTAGAGGGTTGAGAAGCGATGGGCTGAGCACCGGTGATGGTTTCATCATCTTCGTCAGCGTTAGCCGTGAGTGGGTAAAAAGTGAGGCTGATGAGTAAGGAACAGACTCCAATCCAGCCTGAATAACGACGTCCTTGTGTTTTTGATCTTGCAGATATTGCTGTTGCGCTCATCGGTATCTCTCCAATCGCTCTGAAAGCCAGAGGCTCAAAGGATTTGTTTGCAGGTTCCTCAGCCCCATCTTTATGAGTCAGGCTTGGTTAAATTGTCATTTGGAAAACAATAGCATCATCACTCTGATCAGGACAGTAGTGCCGTAAACTTCTTATGATTTTCAGTTCTTGTTACCAGTCTTTTTTTATCAGCACCAGCGTCCGTTCAGAGCAATGATTATCTATCAGTCCAGATGATTAGAAAAGACAGACCGGTTTAACAGGCTACTGGTTTGTTATCTCATTCGCCAGTATGCTTGCACAATGAATGGGTTGATCTACTGTTCTATAGATAGTTTTGATAGTAATGACCAATACCCCCTGATTTACGGAGTGAAGAAGAATGAAGTGCTGGCTGTATTCTTTGCTGTTTTTGACTTTGCCTGTCTCGGCGCTGGATCTGCAGGAGCCACCCTATCTGATGCAGGAAGTTGCGGCGGGAAATCTTCCGGCAATTGAACACCGTCTTCCTTCGCGCCCCTATGTTGATTCAATGACAGGCCTGCAATTGGGTAAATCCGGTGGTCGTATTCAAATGCTGATGGGCCGTCCGAAAGATATCCGCAGACTGGTTGTATACGGATATGCCCGTCTGGTGGGCTTTAACGAAAAACTTCAATTGGAAGCAGATATTCTTGAGTCTTACGAGGTTGAAGAAGGGCGCATTTTTACGCTTAATCTACGTCCTGGACACAGGTGGTCTGATGGACATCCTTTTACCTCAGAAGATTTTCGTTACTATTGGGAGGATATTGCCAACAACAGGGACCTGGCCAGTTTTGGTCCTCCCCATACCATGACTGTTAATGGTGAGCCTGCCAGGTTTGAAATATTAGGCCCCTATAGTGTCCGATATAGCTGGGATTCGCCCAATCCCGATTTTTTGACTGCTCTGGCTGGTCCCAGCCCTCTTTATATATACCGTCCAGCACATTATCTTAAACAGTTTCACCTCAAGTATCAGACTAAAAAGCAACTCAAAAAACTGGTTAAACAAGCCAAGACTCGTAACCGCAGCTGGGTTGGGCTTCATCAGAGAATGGATCATCAGTATAAGAATGATAATCCTGACCTGCCCACTTTACAGCCCTGGTATCCGGTTACAAAAAGTCCATCAGAACGATTTCTGTTTAAACGAAATCCGTATTATCACCGTGTTGATGCGCTGGGAAATCAGTTGCCCTATCTGGATGAGGTAATTATTCAGATCGCCAGCAGCAAGCTTATTCCAGCGAAGACCGGAGCAGGGGAGTCTGATTTACAGGGTCAAAGCCTGAGGCTGGATAATTATACTTTCCTTAAGGAAGGAGAGCTTCTTAAGCCCATCAAAACGCTGTTATGGAGCACCTCAAGAGGTTCCAGGGTCGCTATATATCCCAATTTGAATACGGTAGATGACGAGTGGCGAAAGCTGTTCCGGGATGTAAGGTTCCGGCGAGCATTGTCCATGGCGGTTAATCGGCATGAAATTAATCAGGTAATATTTTTTGGCTTGGCCCTGGAAGGCGCCAACACCCTAATTCCTGAATCTCCGCTGTATCGACCTGAGTTGCGTTCAAAATGGGCATCATTTGATTTAAAGAAAGCAAATCAATTGCTTGATGAGTTAGGCCTTACAGAACGCGATGAACGGGGAGTAAGGTTGCTGCCTGATGGTCGTCCGATGGAAATTATTATTCAGTCAGCCGGGGAGAGTACCGAAGAGACCGACATTCTTGAGCTTGTTCACGATACCTGGATACAGGCGGGTATTAAGATCTTTACTAAGCCATCAGAACGGGAGGTCTTTCGGAATCGAGTATTCTCCGGCGATGCTCTGATGTCTGTGTGGTGGGGATTGCCTAATGGTATTGCCTCCGCAGATATGAGTCCGGCTCAACTAGCCCCGACGGAACAACAACAGCTTCAATGGCCCAAGTGGGGCAAGCATTATGAAACGGGAGAAGAGTCTCCCCCTGATCAGCCGGAAGTGCAACGGTTGGTCGAACTGATGGGGCAATGGCGTCAGGCGGTGAATGATCAACAGCGTCTTGATGCCTGGCAGGAAATGTTAGAAATATGGTCAGACCAGGTGTATACCATCGGAACTGTTTCAAAAGTACTTCAACCCATCGTGGTACATCAGGCAATGCGCAATGTCCCCGAAAAAGGGTTATGGAACTGGGAACCTAATGCCTATTTTGGGGTTTACCGGCTGGAAAGATTCTGGTTTGATCCAGAGGACTCTCTGGTTAATAAATAGATCCTGACTACGCGGTGGTCAGTTCCACCGCATGTCTTGTGCCTGGGATTGATTTGAACCTCAGAAATTGATCTGAGCAGTGTCTACAGGGTAAGCTGGTAGCTTTGACAGGTGTTATGTCTAAAAAGACATCCCCAACAGCGTATACCTTCTAAGCCATTCCGGGTTACAGAACGCTAGCATTGGTTAAAAGCTTAATTATCTCACTCCTATCTTCGCGACTGTCGCCTTCCTTGTGTTTATCTTTGGCTAGCTCCAAAGCATTAAGCTGCCCTAAAGTCTGACTCTTACGATATAAACTAGCTCCCTGATCTATCAAGAACTCTACACGTTCTGCATCGTTGTATAGAACCGAAGCTTGAAGCGGAGTTACATCATTGGGCGCACCATAATGATTGATACCGTTAATGTCCAGCCCATTGGCAAGGAAGAATTCAGCTATCTCATACTTCCGCGGAGCCTCATGATTGAGGATATAATCAAGCCCCGCACCTTCACTCAGTTCTTTAACATCATTGTCAGTATTGCGTAAGTTATACAGATAGAATTCGCACATTTCACGTACTCTCTGTGCTCTCCAGCCTCCCCTCCCTTCGTCCGCACTACACTGAATTAAGTAGTGCACATCTCTAGTGATCATGCCATAGTGCAGCAGCCCGGCCGCTGCCAACAAGAGTGAGATTACGACACTAATGGCTATCTTTTTAATCACAGAGACTACCCCCATACCTTTAAGGGGCCGTTGGGGGGAGCTGCGTAGGCAATATCTCTGGATAGAAGCGGCATAGTATTGTTCTGTGCAAAACGTATTTTTAGATCATACGCGAACGCTCTGCCTAGATGATCTCTTACAAAGTCGTAGATTTTAACATTCTCCAGGTCGTGCACTGTCGCGTGCTTAAACCAGTGCTTGGCAGCGTTTTTCCCAAATCTCTTGATGATTTTTATGGAAGCTGTCCCTGCTCTGCCCATAAGGCTTTCCGCTATAAGAGCTACATATCCTACAGAATATGAAGCGTCAATCGCTTTGACTAGTAGACCTTGAGCATATCCACGCACATGGTCGTTCATGGGTAATTCATCAATATATGCATGGTGTGTAGGCTTGAAGATAAACTTTAAGACAATCAGGCTCTCTTCTTCATTGAGTAGCAATTCTTCAGGTTTGAATTGGATAAGTTGCTGAAAACCTTTGTTAAAGTTATAGCTCATACTATCTCCTTGAGGCAGCTTTCCTATGCTGTTCCATTCGCAATGACAAGGCATCGCAGTCAAATAATTCGAATGATGTATATGACATCATTCATCTCCTTTGTACCGTCTGATCGGACTGAAGGGGAAGCGTTGAAACTTACGCCGACTCATCGGTTGCCGGAGTGTAGCATAAAAGGTTTGAGTGTCTGGAACATTGGATAAAAATATTGAAACTGTTTGTCAGCTCTTTGTAATTGAATTCGTCTGCATCAACCTATCGACAGGCAACTGCGGAAAACAATCTATTCGACCCTAGGTAACGATACCGAGCTGACACTCAATATTTCACGTACTGAATAATGAAACGCTGGGGTCAGGATAGCCTTATGATTAGCACAGCTGTTTTTGGAATTGGTAGAGCAATTGACACTGGCTTGCAAACCTTTGGCGTTAAAACGCTGTCTCCCCAATCTGATTGATAACGCATTGTTCTATGGAGAGAGGGCTGAGATTCAGGTTGTTGCAGACGCGGCTAAATGCAGCCTGCAGTTTCGAATCTATGACTAAGGTCCCGGTATTCCTGAAGATAAACTGGAAAGTCTTTTTGCACCCTATTTCCGACTGGATAAATCGCGCAACAAAAACAGCGGCGGTATTGGCCTGGGTTTGAATATTGCCCGTAACATAGCCAGAGCCCATGGTGGCAAGCTGTATCTGGAAAACACGACGAGTAAGGGGCTGCTAGCCGTATTGACCCTACCGGTCGAATAGCTCAAATCACTGTTATTCGAATTGAGGTGATTATTTCAACGGAGGAGGATCGGGTTTATTACAAAGCCTGATCCCAATAGGGTGTTTCTCCAAACCGGTCTACTAAAAACTCTATCAGCAATCGGGCTCTTTGCGGCAAGTATCTGTTTTTTGAATAGACGGCGTAGGCGCTGTTATTGCTGGCTGAGCATTCTGGAAGTACTCTTAGCAGATCACCTGATGCCAGTGCTTTCCAGACAATAAAAGTCGGCAGTAGAACGATCCCATGACCGGCGATAGCCATGCTCTGAAGAAAGTCACCGTTGTTTGCTGCCATTTTACCCTGGAGATTAAGCTGATGAAGCTGTCCCTGGGGATCGGTTATTTTCCAGACCGGGCTTTCAGTGCCGCTGTATTTCAAGATATCGTGATGCTGGAGGTCGGCAGGGGTATCGGGAATTCCTTTAAGCTTAAGGTAACTGGGGCTGGCGACCAGAACCTGGCGCATGGGGCAAATCCTGCGTGCTTGAATGCTGGAGTCTTTTAAGTCTGCAATACGAAAAGCCAGGTCAAACCCTTCTTCGACAATATCAACCTGGCGATCGGAAAGATCGATGTGTATTCGTAACTGCGGATGTTGTTTGGCAAAGAGGTCAACGGCCGTACTTAGATGCATTAACCCGAAAGATAATGGGACGGCAATGCGCAGTGTTCCAGACAACGCCGCATTAGCCGCAGCCGTTTCCGTATTCATTTCAGAAACATAGTCAACCACTTTTACCGCCCGCTCATAGTATTCACGACCGGCTTCGGTAAGGCTGGAGGTGCGGGTTGTTCGGTTTAGCAGGCGGGTGCCCAGGCGTTTCTCAAGTTCACTCAAGCGCCGACTGACTGCCGATTTGGCTATTCCCAGCTGTTCGGCAGCCCGGCCAATTCCACCTGCTTCGATGACCCGAATAAAAATCTGTATGTCTTCGAGCTGTCCCATTCAGTAATCCTATAGGGTGGTAGAGGAAAACAAATAAAGTCAGCAGTGTCATTGAGTCTGGCCTAAGAATCAACAATCATCTCGAAGCCTCCATAGATCAATCGTTTACCGTCGAAGGGCATGGGGTTTGTTTCGGGATCGAAGCGTGGATCTTCCATGACTTTTTTCATTCCGTCATCACGCACTTGTTTGGAAGGCCAGATTATCCAGGAAAAGACCACTGTCTCATCCGGTTTGCAGTTAACGGCCTTGGGAAACGAGGTTACTTCACCTTCAGGGACATCATCACCCCAGCATTCTACCACCTTCAGAGCCCCGTTTTCTTTAAACACCGCTACCGCTTCTTCAGCGTACTTGCGGTATGTTTCACGACTTTTGCTTGGAACTGCTGCAGCAAAACCATCGACATAATTCATGACTTTTCTCCTTTATATGCAACTATGTGCGGCCTCAAGAGCCGCTATGACAATCTCGATCCGGCAACGGGAAAAGTGGCCGAACTTCTACTGTGCCTTTCTGGGCTGGCGGCAGGCGAGCGGCTATCGCCAGAGCTTCGTCCAGGTCCTCCACATCAATGATGTAATAGCCTCCTAGCTGCTCGGCAGTTTCTGCGAACGGCCCATCGGTGATTAAGCGTTTACCGTTGCGAATGCGTAAGCTGGTTGCTGTGGAAACTGAACACAATGGAGATGAGGCCAGCCACTTTCCCTGTTCAGCTAACTCATCGCAAATAGCCATGGATTCCAGCATACACTGCTCTCGTTCAGCTTCCGTCCAGCATTTTTCATCACCGTAAATCAATAACATATATTGCATTGAGTTCTCCTTAGTGAGTGTTCTGATCACAGCTTTCGCCGGGAAGCATTACCATCCAACTAATACCGAATTGATCGGTGACCTGACCATAAAGTGGTGACCAAAATGTTTTACTGAGAGGCATTGTGACACTGCCTCCTTGTGACAAAGCGTTAAAAACTCTGTGGGCATCAGCGCTGTCAGGCACTGTCAGCGCAAGACTAAAGCCACTGAATTGGGTGGCTTCACCACAGCCATCAGATGCCATTATTTGCATGTCACCAATGGTAAAAGAGCAATGCATGATCTTATTTTCAAACCCCTCCTGGAGAGTACCTTCTGGGAGTGGTTCCGGGCTCTCGTTAAAACGCATTAACATTTCGACGTTTGCACCGAGATGTTTCTGGTAGAAGTTCAATGCTTCTTCACAACGGCCTGAGAAAAACAAATAGGCGTTACCATTTGATTTCTGCATGGATATTTTGTCGCGTAGAGCCGTTTCCTTATTACGCAGTTCACCGGTGGTATCGATCTCTGCAAAATCATCCAACTGGTAAAAAGGACGAATTTCAATTTCGGAATCTTCCTCCATCGGGTTAGGGCATTTCTTGACCCACTCAAGGGCTTCGTCCATAGATTTTACATTCCACACCCAGTAACCTGCCAATAGTTCAGTTGTTTCAATAAAAGGGCCTTTTGTCACTATTCGTTGGTTACCGCTAAAGCGAACCCGCAGGCCTTCACTGCTGGGTTTAAGTCCGTCTCCTGATTCCATTATCCCAGCCTTTACCAGTTCCTCATTAAAGGCACCCATTGCGCTTAGCAGCTCTTGATCAGGCAGTTTCCCCGCTTCTGAACTTGGCGACGCCTTAATAATGACCATAACTTTCATAGTATTGACTCCGATTGATAAAGATTACTTCAAGTAAGAGAATTACAGGCTGATTTTTGCGAATGCTCAGCAATGAGTTGATTGATATTCTCGTCGGCGGCACGAACTTCAAAGGGGCCTAACTTGACCCCCGGATGATTGGACATCAGAGAGATGGCGTGATTTAAATCGTTTGCTTCCAGCAACAAGATGCCCCCTAACACTTCCTTGGTTTCTGAAAAAGGTCCATCTGTTACACCCACTGAGCCGTTTCTCATTTTTAATGTCACTGAGTTTGAAGCGGATGCCAATGCTTCCCCGCCTAAGAAGTGTTTTCCTCGACGCAGTTCATCGTCATAGTTAAAACAGGACTCTATGAAATCTGTTCGTTCAGATTCCGGCATCGCCTCCCACAGGGCTTCGTCAATATAGCCGAGACATACGAATTTCATGGTGACTCCTCATAAGAACAAAGTTCTCTTTCACATGAGTTTTGGTATCTATCAATTTGGTTTTCTATCAATAGTCGAATGAGCAATTCAGAAATCGACAGATCCAGGAAATTATTTTCAATAAATCGAAAAAAGGTGTTTTAGCTGTCATTACTCAGATTGGATCCGGGCTATTTTTTGTTTTAATAAACGTTGTTCGGGTGCCTGTTTTGCCAGCTCAATAGCACGCTCGAATGCTGAAATGGCTTGATCAGTCTGTCCGGTTCTTCGCAGCAGCTCGCCAAGGGAAGAATGAAAAAGGTGATAGTTTTTAAGCTCTTTTCTGTCTGCCAGTGAAGCAAGAATTTCCAGACCGACCTTCGGGCCATCTCGCATAGCAACCGCCACTGCACGGTTTAGCTCAATAATGGGGGATGGATCCAATCGCATCAGGACTGAATACAGAGATACCACCTGATTCCAGTCCGTATCCTCAGGTGTGAGTGCTTCGGCGTGAACAGCAGCGATAGCTGCCTGAATGGTATAGACACCAAAGCGTCGGGATGCGGTGGAATTGTGAATCAGGGTAATACCCTCCTTGATATATTCCTGATTCCACAGACTTCTGTCCTGATCTTCCAACAGGACAATGTTGCCGTTATGGTCAGTACGGGCTTTTCTGCGAGACTCATGAAGTAGCATCAGTGCCAGCAGTCCCATTACCTCGGAATCAGGCAACAGTGTTAAAAGCAATCGGGCCAGACGGATAGCCTCATTGACTAAATCAGTGCGTACAAGAGAATCGCCCGCCGAAGCAGAATAGCCTTCACTAAAAACCAGATAGATTACGTAGAGCACGGCATCGAGCCGATCCGTTAATTCAGAGACAGCAGGAATGGCAAAGGGAATTCTGGCGGCTCGAATTTTGTTCTTTCCTCGTACAATTCTTTGAGCCATTGTTGAGGGAGATACAAGAAAGGCGCTGGCAATTTCTTCTGTCGTTAAACCACAGACTTCACGTAACGTTAATGGAATTTGTATGTTGGGGTCTATTGCGGGATGGCAGCAGATAAAAATCAGTCGTAACTGATCATCCTCGATATCCTGCTGTGTCAGCGATACATTGTGTGATTCAACCTCATTGAGAAACTGTTGCAGCGCTGGCTGTAATTCCCCAAAACGTTTTTTTCTACGGATAATATCGATTGCTTTGAATCGGCCGGTGGAAATTAGCCAGGAACCAGGGTTTTCGGGAATGCCTTGCTTGCTCCATGTTTCGACCGCTGATAGAAAAGCTTCGTGCATCGCCTCTTCAGCCAAATCAAAGTCACCAATTAATCTCACCAGCGTGGCCAGTACTTTGCCTGAGTTATTTTTATACAGCTGGGATAGCTCGTTTGCCATTTGGGGTTGGGCAATCATCGTGTTATACCTTTAGGCACCGTATAAGACCCTCACAATAAGACCCTCACACGGCACCCTGCTGAAATGAGTTTCTGTTTTAGACCGTATTTCTATAATAGAAGCTTGTTTGGATAATGCGTTGAGTGTAGCTCGTTTTGTCATACCTTGTTGATTTAAATGAATTTGTTATCTTTCATCAGGTCTCCGGCACTCCGATAGCTGAGGTCCATTGGCTGGTTCGCAGACTCCTTTATTGATAAGGCCTGGAGTCTGATCTGCTACCTTCATGTCACATCTGTTGCCTTTAAAATATTGTTCTAATTATGAGAATAAATATTTGCATTATTCTGTGTTTGTTCTCTGATAGGTAACGAGTATTGTTGATTTATACAAAGCAGCTATATGAGTTTTCCAAGCAGACAGGAGTTTAATCATGGCAACTGCAGTCAACAACAATGCAGAGTCCGTACCCGCTGAAGAGATTCGCGAGTTACAGCACCTGATCAAGGGTCAACGGGCCATGGATGGTGACGGTGTCAATCTGACCCGAATCATCGGTACGCCTCAACTGAATATGCTGGACCCTTTTTTATTACTTGATGCGTTTGAATCCGACCAGCCACAAGACTATATAGGAGGATTTCCAAGCCACCCCCACCGGGGATTTGAAACGGTGACCTATTTACTGGCCGGGCGTATGCGGCACAAGGATAGTGCTGGTCATGAAGGAGTTATTGAGCCCGGTGGGGTGCAATGGATGACCGCCGGTAAAGGTATTATTCATTCAGAGATGCCGGAACAGCAAAACGGGCTGCTGATGGGGTTTCAGCTTTGGGTAAACCTGCCAGCCAGCGCAAAGATGGTTGATCCTCGGTATCAGGAGTTTCCAGCCAATAAGACTGCCTTGGAAAAGTGGCAAAGCGGAACTCAGATTCGTGTTATTGCCGGGCTAAGCCATCAGGGCACTGAAGGTCCGGTGAGAAACGAGTATGTTGATCCAACCTATATGGATGTTGAACTCAAAGCTGAAGATGATTTTATTCAGACGCTTCCCAAGGAACATACTGCGTTTATCTATGTTATCGACGGAGAGCTGAAGATTGGTCAGGAAAACGCTTCCGCTGGAGCTGGAACCCTGGCTGTTCTCAGCGCCGGAATACAGGTAAAAACCAGCGCAAGTGCTGATAGCCGCTTTCTCCTGGTGGCCGGTAAGCCACTTAATGAACCTGTTGCCAGAGGGGGCCCTTTTGTTATGAATACCAAAGCCGAGATCCTTCAGGCTTTTGAAGATTTTCAAAATAATCGTTTTTAGAATTTTGAGCTTAAATAGCGCGGGGAGTTGAACCGATGGGATTATTAATAGAAGGCCAATGGCATAACGATTGGTATGACACCAAATCATCCAACGGAAAGTTTGTTCGCAAAGACTCCAGCTTCCGTAACTGGATTACTGCAGATGGCCGTGCGGGCCCAAATGGAGTGGCGGGATTTAAAGCAGAGGTCGGTCGCTATCATCTGTATGTCTCCATGGCCTGTCCCTGGGCTCATCGGACCTTGATTTTGCGTACTTTGAAAGGTCTGGAATCAATGATTTCTGTCTCTGTTGTCAATGCCACGATGGGAGACGAGGGTTGGACTTTTGCCCCTGGCGATGAGGTTGTTGCGGATAATGTTAACGGGAAATCCCTGCTACACCAGATCTATACGCTGGCGCAACCTGACTATACGGGGCGAGTGACAGTCCCGGTTTTGTGGGACAAGAAGTTAAAGACGATCGTGAACAACGAATCATCAGAAATTATCCGCATGCTGAACGGTGCGTTTGATGATCTGGGAGCCACGCCTGGCAACTATTACCCCTCTGAACTGAGGAATGAGATCGACAGCATCAATGATCTTATTTATCCGAATATCAACAATGGTGTTTACAGAGCCGGCTTTGCGACAACGCAAGAAGCCTATGAAGAGGCATTTAATGAAATTTTTGACACGTTGGATAATCTGGAAGAGCGCTTGGGACAGCAGCGTTATCTGGTGGGTGATCAAATAACGGAAGCTGACTGGCGTCTGTTTACTACCCTGGTTCGATTCGATGCGGTATACGTTGGTCATTTCAAATGCAACAAGCAACGCATCGCTGACTATCCAAACCTTTGGGGGTATTTACGGGAGCTATATCAGCTGCCTGGTATTGCGGATACGGTCAAGATTGACCATATCAAGGCACATTATTATGGAAGCCATGAAACCATCAATCCAACCCGAATTATACCCAAGGGGCCGCATATTGATTTTATGCAACCTCATAATCGCGGATAGGTGAGTAATCATCTGTCTGCTTGCTGGCAGCTCATTGTAACAATTGTAATTTTGGCAGCGGGGTTTTGTATTACACTCAAACGAGACTTCCTGAATAGTCATCGATAATGGTCGTTGAGGGGTAGCTATGACACAGCTGCAAAAGCAGCGAATATTGGTAGTGGACGACGAGCAGGCAATGCGAGAGCTGTTGACCGATCTGTTTGAGGACGCCGGTTATGAAGTAAGCACCGCTGCAGACAGTTTCTCCATGAACAGAGCACTTGAGGAGAAGCCCTGTGCGCTGGTGATTCTGGACCTGCGATTGAAAGGTGAAGACGGTCTGATGCTTGCCCGGGAACTACGCAAAGATTCCAGTATTCCAATAATGATGCTAACCGGGAAAGGGGATGAAACCGACCGTATTCTTGGCTTGGAGCTGGCTGCCGATGACTACCTGATGAAGCCATTCAATAACCGTGAGTTACTGGCGCGGGTAAGAGCAATGCTCAGGCGAACAACGGAACTTAGTTTGCCCCAGATTAGAAAAGAAGACAGTTATAGTCACCAGCGGTATAGTTTTGATCATTGGGTTTTAGACCTGACCAGTCGGGAACTCTTTGGTCCTGATGGGGCGGTTGAGTCGTTGACCTATGCTGAATTTGGCTTGCTGGAGGTTTTTGTCCAGTCTCCTAACCGGGCTTTGAGCAGGGATCAGCTGCTGGAACTGAGCCGTGGAATAGAAGCTGATGTTTTTGACCGAACGATTGATGTGTTGATTCTTCGTCTCAGGCGTAAGATCGAACCGAACCCTAAGCAACCGCGCTATATACGCACAGAACGGGGCCTCGGATACATATTCACAGCGGCAGTTACGCAATGTTGACTGTTGGATTTGGAGCTGGGTTTTATGGGCGCCAATGAACCCTCTGACACTGAATCTGATAGCCAAACAAATGCTAAGAACGCAGTCGAAAGCGATCGTAGCAACAACTATAAACAATCCGACACCGCTGAATCTGATCAACAACCGCCAAGGGCATACAGGCTGTTCCCCAGGCTGAGTGTCCGTGCCCGCTTATTGCTTACATTTGCCGTATTGTCCTGTTCCGCGATGACTCTGGCAATCGTTGGCTGGCTAGGGCTTAGTAATACCGAAAGTGCCTTTTTACAATTTGAGCAGCAGGCTCTGCCGGATATCTCTCGTTCCCTTGAGCTTGCGGAACGAACTGCCAACCTTGCTGCGGTTGCTCCTTATGTGGCCAGTGCGAGTGGTCCTTTTATATTACAGGGCGAGAATCAATTACTCCGTCAGAAAATCAAGACGGTGTTAACGCTGGCCCGTGACCTGCCCCAGTTAGACGCAGCGGCTCCAAATCTGAAAAACTTATTAGTTCGCCTGGATCTGACGATTGATGAACTCATTGAGCTGACTCGACAACAGTTATTCCTGCGAGAAGATGTTCGTCAATTCAGCTACCGACTTGGATTGTTGGATCGCCTTCCCGGATCAGATGAATTTATCAGTGTAGGCGCTTGGCTGGAAGACCTGTTGCTTGCGGCTACTCATGCGACAACTGTGGAGGAACTGGAAAGAATCAGGGGGCGCATGGATCAGGTTTCCAACGCCGCAGCTATGGCCGAACTTTCTGCGAATAATAACAACAGGCTGCAAGCTGAGTTGATCAATCAGCTTTTTGAACGACGTCGTGATCAGCTAAGACTTCAAAAGCGCAGTGGTTTTTTACTGTCTTCGACTCGCGCTATTTCTGAGCAGTTGACCGGCGAAGTAAAGCTTTTTGTTGATCAGCTCCGAGAAGATATTACCAGCCAGAGTCAGCGTATTGGAGGAGAAGTTGCGTCGGGAAAAACCGGCATTCTGGTTATTTCATTGTTGTGTATTATTGCGGCCCTGGGGGGCGTCTGGCGGGTCAAGGAGTTAGTTAACAGTCTGACAGCGGTGACAGCGCTTATGACTCGTTTGGCTTCCGGGGATCGCCAGCAACAACCCCCTGCTATCAACCGCCGGGATGAGATCGGTGATTTGACGCGGGCATTTCAGGTATTTCGAAAAAATGCGGTGCAGATGGATCGGATGACGGATCATCTGCAGGAACAAAGTCGGCTGTTGGAAACGGTTTTCCAGAACATTAATGATGGTCTCAGCGTTTTTGACCATGAGGGAAAACTGGTGACCTGGAATCCTCAGTATCTGTCCATAATGGAATTACCCGATGGACTGTTAAAGCAGGGCATGTCGATAGAGCGAGTTCATGGGTTTTTGCCACGTTATGCCAAAGAGAGTGTTGCTTTGGATGGTGTGGTGTTGGATATGGAAGAGGTTAATCTGCTGAGAAAACAGAAACCGCAACGTTTTGAACGGCATTTCTCAAACGGTAAAGTGGTGGAGTTTCGCAGCAGTCCAATGCCGGATGGAGGCTTCGTTACACTTTATAGTAATCTGACTGAACGTAAAGCCATAGAAGCGCAGCTCCGACAATCTCAAAAAATGGAAGTGCTGGGGCAACTGACCGGTGGGGTTGCTCATGATTTTAATAATCTCCTGGCAGCAATCGTCGGAAATCTGCAATTACTGGAAAGCAAGTTACTGGAGGCGGAGCAGGGCCAGAATTCAAAACAGTTGATTTATGCCAGACGTGCGCTGGCAGCGGCAGAAAGGGGCAGTAACCTGACCCAGCGATTGTTGGCATTTGCACGTAAACAGCGCCTTGAGCCAGAACCCGTTCAGGTTGATGGGTTGATCGAGGGAATGCTGGATCTGATCGAGTATAGTGTTGCTCCTACAACGGATATTCGATTGTACCTCAAGTCTGAGGATTGGATCGTTAATGTGGACCCGGTACAGCTGGAAAACGCCTTGCTCAATCTGGCGATTAACAGCAGCTCTGCGATGCCAGAGAATGGACAGCTGACGTTCACCACACAACAATCTGAACGACTTTGGTTAAATGGCGTTGAGACTGACGCTGTGGTTATCAGGGTAACCGATACCGGGAGTGGCATTGCTGATGAACACTTATCTCGGGTCTTTGAACCTTTTTTCTCCACTAAGGAAATCGGTGAAGGCAGTGGATTGGGATTAAGTATGGTATACGGCTTTGTCAAACAGTCTGGCGGTGATATCCGCGTGCAAAGTGAAGTGGGTCAGGGGACTCGAATTGAAATCTTACTTCCCAGAGCTGAAACGACGATCAAGCCGATGGAGGTGCAGGGCTCGCTGGTTGATACCGAGCCTTTACCCGCAGGACAGGGCGAGCGAATTCTGGTTGTTGAGGACGACGTATCGGTCTGCGCCGTAGCGGACGAGATGCTGCAGAATCTGGGGTACCGGGTATTAACGGCAAACTCCGCTGAGCAGGCCCTGAGTATTTTAAGTGGTGAAGATAAAATTGATCTGCTGTTTGCCGATGTAAACCTGGGAGCCGGAATGAACGGTATCCATCTGTGCGAACAGGTAAAACAGTGTTGGCCGGAAATCACAGTGTTGCTCACCTCAGGTTTGAACCGGATCCAACTTGAAGAACGGTATCGGCTGAACGAATCAACCCCGGTCGTTGCAAAACCGTACTATCGAAGTACTGTGGCTCGTGCCCTGAGCCGGTCACTTCGAGAAAAAGCTGATGAGATTGGTCCCGCTCAAACAAAAGGTGAAGAATAATGAGACGAGTCTTCTCGTGTGTGACCGGCTTAAGGGATTTCATAGCGTTGTTAATGGCTCTGGCGTTTTGCTGCAGCAACAGTGTTCTGGCAGATGATTTTGAAAAGTATCCGTTAACCATTGCTCCCATCGTTACTGGTCAGAGTGAGGTAGCAACGACTGCCAAGCGATCGAAGCCAACGGCAATATCGGCCACGGATGCTAACGCGCTGATGCCAAAAGCTGGTTTGTCTATCGGTGTAACGGTGTCGGATCTGGGCAATCCATTCTTTGTACAGATAGCCCGTAGTGCGGAGAACAAAGCACGAATGTTAGTTGGTGATAATATTCGAATAAAAGTGGTTTCTAGCGCTTATGATTTACACCGACAGATAAACCAGATTGATCAGTTTATTCTGGATAAGGTCGATATGATCCTGTTATCCGCTGCTGATGAGCAAGCCATAGAACCCGCCGTATTGCGCGCCCGGCAGCACGGTATTCAGGTGCTGGCCGTTGATGTAAAGGCCAAGGGGGCTGATGCAACCATCAGCACTGACAATACCCAAGCGGGAGAAATCGCTTGTGAATTTCTTGCCACTAGTCTGGGGGGCACAGGTAACGTGGTCATTCTTAACGGCCCGTCGGTTTCCTCCGTATTGGAGCGGGTCGATGGCTGTAAGCAGGTTCTGTCACAGTATTCCGATATTCATCTGCTTTCTGACAATGAGAATGCAGGAGGCAGTTTCCAGGGCGGAATGGAAAAAATGATTTATCTGATGACAGCATTCCCCAGCATTGATGGTGTTTTTACCATTAACGATCAGATAGCAGCTGGAGCAGAGGAGGCTGTCAGGCAAGCCGGTTCAAGGGTCATTATTGTGGGTGTTGATGGCGCTTTGATAGTGCGTCAGAGGCTTAAACAAAGAGACTCGATGATTATCGGAACAGCAGCTCAATTCCCCAACCTAATGGCTGAAAAAGCGGTGGAAATAGGATTTAAACTGATGCAGGGAGACTCTGTCCCAGAAAACTCCGTTTTGATTCCAGCAGAGCTGATTACCCGAAAAAACGTCGAGCAGTATCAAGGCTGGTAAGTATTCTGACCTGGGGGGGCCAGGGATAGTTATTCTTCGGAAAGAATAGTTAAGCAGAACCGCTAATGATTCGGATTTCATGCCTATTCATAGCAGGCAGTTAAATACTACCCGAGGGATGAGCTGCAGCGCTTAGTCAGCTGCAGCCTGACAGGTTTGTTCAGGTTATGAGCAGGCCATGCCTTCGAGTTTTCGAGCGCTGTCCGCTGCTACCCTACAACCATAGACGTTCACTTCACCTTTCCAGCGCATCCAGGTAATAAACTGAGCGACGGCTTCAATCGCTTTAGAAAAAGAGGACTCCTTATCTTCTGTTGAGGACTCGAAAGCGCCCATTGCCTGTAGATCCCGAGCGATCCGACGGTCATCATCAGGCAGTCCGGTAAATACCCTGTTGTTCATCGATTTTTTCCAATAGAGTTTAATATAAGACCTAAGTATAACCTGAGGCCCTGCATTGAAATATGACATTGGTTAAGTATGGTGTTGTTTCAGTAAATCATGAGTTAACGTCTTGCCGGTTGTGGTTCTATACTGCTTTAAACGGACAGTCCAACTAGGATTAAATATGGCATACAGTGTTGTAAAAGACGGTGAAGGTATAATTTCAGTAACCTACAAGGATAAGGTTGATTTGGCAGAGAGGTACTCGGCTGTCAGTGATGCATGTAAACATATTGATGATATTGCTGCCGTCAGGCTGTTGATTGATGTACGCGAAGTTGTTGTAAATATGACGCTGAATGAGCAGAAAACATTTGGTAATTTTTTGGCCAACAAATATGAACTGAGCGAGGCAAAAGTAGCTGTCCTGCACAAGAGTGACAATAATCCTAATCAGGCAATTGATACCTATGCCTATATGCAAGGTTACCACCTGGTGGAATTTACCGATCCTGGTGAAGCCCGGCTCTGGCTAAAGGGGGCGATTGCCTGAAGAAAACGCGAGATGCAGTACCAGCGAACCCGCTGGTAACAACCTTTGAGTGAAACCGGTTCGCTATCTGGCTGTTACTGATCTACCAATATTTGGGGTATTTCTCCTTTCTGTGTAAGTTGTTGTATACCAGCGCAACCAGTACTAACAATAACGCTCCGAAAAGTGTTGGTAGCAGCAAGAAGTCCCAACCCGGTTGAGCCAGGAAAACTATCACGGGATTGGATCCAGCAGGGGGGTGAACTGTACGTGTCAGCATCATCAAGGTGATGGCTGTACCCGTGGCCAGGGCTACTGACCACCAGGTTGGTCCGCATAGTGTCAGAAATAACAGTCCCATCAATGATGCCAGGAAATGACCGAGAATGACGTTTCTCGGTTGCGAAAAGGGAGCATCAGGAAAACCGAACACCAGCACGCAAGAAGCACCAAAAGAGCCCAGTACCAGTGTAGCTTCAAGATTCAGGGCAAGGCTGGCAATCACTGCAATGGCCAAAAAACCGCCGATCCCGGCAATAATAGTACTCTTAAAGGAATGTTTTGGTGGCAGAGGTGCAGCATCCCCTTTAACTTTTTCGACAATGTTCAGCATGAATAAACCCTTGGAATAGAAAGCCTTTGAAGAGTCCGTCCAACAACCACTCCAAAAGAAAACAGTAAAGATAAACCGCAAGTAGACAGATCTGTCTGCTTGCGGGTTGAATGGTAGACTGGTCTGTATACTGACGTCAATATATTTTTAAAAAGGGGCTTAGGTTAAGAATATGAAAAGGTTATTTTGACTCTCCTGCCTTTTCAGCAAAGGATCATTCGCTTAGGGATTTCTTGCCCTAAAGGGGTAGTGCTTACTATGCTGTTAGAGGTATTGACAATTTTAACGGATGTTTAAAATTTTTTCTCCGCATCGTTGTCTATACCATGGAACATGCTAGGCCCGGATAGCTGATAGATCCTGGGAGGACAGTTAGATGAAGCAGAAAATCACCGATAATGGCTATACCTATGATCCGGAATATATGATTCTGGAACCCATACTCGAATTTCTTCTTGATAATGTTAACGCAGTCGATACAGCGGCTCGGTGGGAGCATCATTCTGGTGGCTGGATATGCGTAATGAGCTACCCTATTGATTTTGAATTGATACGAGCGAATTTCGATCTGCCTAGAAGTATCAAAATTAATGAGTATTATGGTTCAGTCGATTACTGCCTGGGAACGGCTATCATTCGGCATAAAACTGAGCTGGACCCTGACACTGGTAAGCCTGTCCTGCATGGTTAGGGCAGGGGTCAATAGAGTCTTTGACGGCTTTTAATAACAAGTAGAACTCTTTAATAACAAATCGAGCTCTGCTGAACCAGGGAGAACCGACCGAAAGCTCTCCCCGGGATCTTTTGTGTAAGTGGATTCAATGAGACACTAGGCTGCCGCAAAGGCTCCGGATTCGTGCTCGTTAGGATCCATCGCTCCCGTCATGATAGCAACGGCTTCTGACATACTGTGGGTATTGGGTCGGATCACTGCAATGCGTTTTCCCAAACGGTGAATGTGAATTCGATCCGCGACCTCAAAAACATGTGGCATATTGTGACTTATCAGAACCACCGGCAATCCTTTTGATCTAACATCCTGTATCAAATTCAGAACTCGTCTGGACTCTTTCACTCCGAGTGCTGCTGTAGGCTCGTCCATAATCACTACATGCTTACCAAAAGCCGCTGCACGTGCCACGGCTACCCCTTGGCGCTGGCCCCCGGACAGAGTTTCTACCGACTGATTAATATTCTGAATAGTGAGTAATCCTAGTTCCGACAGTTTATTACGTGCGAAATCGTGCATTCCTTTACGGTCCAGCATTCTGAACAGGCTACCCAGGATACCGGGGCGCAAACGCTCACGCCCCAAAAACAGGTTATCAGCAATGTCCAAAGACGGGGAAACAGCGAGATTCTGGTAGACCGTTTCTATACCCTGGGTGCGCGCCTCCATTGGGCTTTTGAAGTGCACAGGTTTGCCATCAAGTAAAATTTCGCCTTCATCGGGTGTTAAGGCACCGGACAGGGCCTTAATCAAAGATGATTTTCCAGCCCCGTTGTCGCCTATGACCGCGAGTATTTCCCCGGGCATCAATTCGAAATCGGCATGATCAAGGGCGGTTACATGGCCATAGCGTTTGACCAGTCCCCGACCTTCAAGTACCGGTGTTTTCTGACGGCTGTTTGTGTTCTTGTTCATGACTCTGCTCCAATCAGTTCTATCGGGTATCGGTGGTTTAGGCTTTTCGAATCCATTGATCGACGCCTACGGCAACGATAATGAGCAGTCCTACGGTAAATTCCTGCCAAAGTACGTCAACGCCAGCCAGGGCCAATCCATTACGAAAGACACCTACAATCAATGCGCCTATCAGCGTTCCGAAGATAGAACCTCTGCCGCCGAACAGGCTGCAGCCACCGATCACCACTGCTGTGATGCTATCCAGGTTGGCTGTCATTCCTGCCTGTGGGCTGATTGACCCAATGCGGCCAATAAGCGCCCAGGCTCCAAGGGCACAGATCACACCGGCCAGAATGTAAATGGATAAAAGTACCCGATCGGTGCGAATACCGGCGAGTTGTGCGGCCACCGGGTCATCACCAGTGGCGTAGACATGTTTGCCCCAGGCTGTCCACTTAAGGGCGTACCAGACCAGGACAAACAGGGCGATCATCATTAAGGAGCCGTATGTTAATCTGGCGCCAAAAAAATCAATAGTGGTTCCTGTCCAGTGCAGCAGGGGCGCGACTGCGTCAATTTCCTGAGATCGAATGGTTTCGCTGCGGGAGTACCAGAGATTAAGTGCAAAGAAGATATTCCATGTGCCCAAAGTCACTATAAAAGGGGGGAGTTTAAAGCGAGTCACCAGGGTTCCGTTAATCAGCCCGGTAATAGCACCGGCGATTAATCCAATGGCCAGGGCTGCAAAATCCGGCAAACCGACTTCGATGGCCATACGGCCCATCAACACTGAGGTTAATACCATGATAGCGCCGACCGAAAGATCGATGCCTGCGGTCAGAATAATAAGGGTCTGGGCGATGCCAAGAATGCCGATGATTGTTACCTGCTGCAAAATCAAAGACATATTAAAAGGATGAAGAAATCGGTCGCCGATAATGATACTGAAGGCCACCAATGTGACTAAAAGAACAATCGCTGGGGCGGCGATGGGATGCTTGTGGAAGAAACGGTGGGCTTTTTCAGAGAAAGACAATCGCTCTTGGTTAAAAGCAGCGATCTCGCCGTTCGCTGAGACTGCGACCAGTTCATGGTCTGCGGTCTGAGCGCCACTGGTTATATTTGAATTGGCCATGAGAACTCAACCTCTGGAAACATAAAGGGCCAACGTATAGCTTGGTGTTGGCCCTGAACCGGCGTGAAATAAGCCGTGCTTTGAACAGTCAGCTTTGGAGCTGATTTTAAAAATCAGTTGATTAGGGGTTAGCCCCAGCAGAAATCGAGGCCATCTTTGGATCTCATGGAAGAAATGCCGCCGACAGGCTTATCCGTAATCAGCTCGACACCGGTGTTGTAGAAATCCAGACCCTTACTGTTTTTCGGTTTGCTACCGGTTTTGGAAAATTTGGCGATGGCTTCCACACCCTTGGAAGCCATTGTCAGAGGGAACTGCATTGAGGTCGCTCCTATGACCCCATCTCTAATGTTGCTGACCCCCGGGCATCCGCCATCGACTGATACGATAAGTACATCTTTGTCACGACCCACTGCTTTGAGTGCTTCATAGGCACCGGCGGCAGCGGGTTCGTTTATGGTATATACGACGTTAATGTCCGGGTCTTTTTGCAATAGATTTTCCATTGCCCTACGGCCCCCTTCTTCCGCGCCATTGGTCACATCGTTACCCACTATTCGGGGATCGGTTTCGTCCCCTATGTCTGTTGGGTCTTTGATGTCTATCCCAAAACCTTTCAGAAATCCCTGATCCCGGGCTACATCCACCGTTATTTCACTGGAGTTCAGATCCAGCATGGCAATCTTGGCATTCTTGGCTTTGTCTCCCAAAGATGCCGCTGCCCATTCTCCAATAAGCTGCCCGGCCTTGAAGTTATCCGTGGCGAACGTTGCATCAGCTGCTGTAGCCGGGCTTAGGGGAGTATCCAGTGCAATGACCAGTAATCCAGCCTCACGGGCTTTTTCTATCGCAGGAACGATTCCCGCCGGATCGCTTGGTGTGATTAGAATGCCTTTGGCCCCGGAAGAAATCAGATTTTCAACTGCTTGCACCTGGCTTTGATTGTCGCCATCAAACTTGCCGGCATAGGTACGAAGGTCAATACCCAGCTCCTCTGCTTTCGCCTGGGCGCCTTCCTTCATTTTTACAAAGAAGGGATTGGTGTTGGTCTTGGTAATTAAACCGACAACCATTTGCTCGGTTGCCAGTGAGTAGGGAGTGGCCATTGATGCAGCGACCATTGCCAGACAAGCTAGTTTCTTTTTCATGAATAGATCTCCACTTTTTTGTTTTATGCCATTGCTGGACTGTATGTCGAACTATGTATGTCGAACTGCGCCCTGGAAGCGCTACGACAGGAGTAACTGCAAACCCGGTTTTGACAAAGGTTGCGGTGAAATCTATTAGAAGGGAGCTGTGTTAATGGTAAATTTCAGTCGAGCGATAAGGCTGTAACAAATGAAACAGAGCGCTTTGACGAACAATTAATTTTCGGGGGGATTACCGGATCAAATAATCAGAGAATCAAAAAACCGGGGGAAGAGGGAAGGTTAACAACTGAGGCTAGAATGGATTGTATAAGCGGCAGCGACAGAAAGCAGGGCAGTATAAAGCTGCCCTGTCATGGCTTGATAGCAAGCATAAACGCCACGTACTTAAACTAGGCACAAGCGTTATTAAGCGATTAGTCAATAAGCCTCAGGAAAAGTTGGGAGCGCGGTTTTCAAGAAATGCCGCCATGCCTTCTGTACGGTCATCAGTAGAAAAGCTGAGGCCGAACAAGTCACTTTCCATGATGCATGCGTTATCCAGATCGAGATCCTGTCCCCGTTGCACCAGTTGCTTGGTGAGTTGAATAGCACTGCCACTTTTACCAGCAATCATCGACGCCAGTTTAAGACCATGGTCCAGCAATTCTTCCAATGGGTAAACGTGGTTTACCAAACCACGGCGCATTGCCTCATCGGCAGACATACTGCGACCGGTAACCAGCAACTCCATTGCCATTGCGCGACCGACCAGGCGGGTCAGACGTTGACTGCCACCGAACCCGGGGGTGATTCCAAGATTGACTTCTGGCTGTCCAAATTTGGCGTTTTCTGAGGCGAGAATAAAATCGCAGCTCATAGCCAGCTCACAACCGCCACCGAGCGCATAACCGTTAACCAGCGCAACCACCGGAATATCAAGCGTTTCCAAGCGGCGGAACAGGTGCATACCATGCTCGGCAAAGGCTTTACCTTCAATCGGGGATAGGTGGCTCATGTGCTCGATATCCGCACCCGCTACAAAAGCTTTCTCGCCAGCCCCTTTTATCAGCAATACCCGAGCCGACTTGTCGGTTATAATGATCGACAGCGCCTGGTTCATCTCTTCAAGAGTTTCTTCGTTGAGGGCGTTCAAAACCTTAGGACGGTTGATTGTCAGCAGGTACACCCCTTCGCGAACTTGTTCCAACAAAATATTTGAGAAAGTCTCAGAACTCACAGTACTCATGGTTTGCTCCTCAATCGTATTGATAAAAACCGCGGCCAGATTTTCGACCCAGGTAACCAGCATCTACCATCTGTTTCAGCAGTGGGCAGGGGCGGTATTTGCTGTCGTTGAACCCGTCGTAAAGCACTTCCATAATATTCAGGCAGGTGTCCAGACCGATTAAATCTGCTAAAGCCAGCGGCCCCATCGGATGGCTCATGCCCAATTTCATTACTGTGTCGATTTCCTCTGCTGAAGCCAATCCTTCGTAACGGCAGAAGATAGCTTCGTTGATCATCGGCAGTAATATACGGTTGGAAACGAAACCGAAGCTATCTTTTACGTCTACAGGTACTTTACCGATGAATTTTGACAGTTCGTTGACTTGTTCAAAAACACGGTCGTCAGTCTGTAAACCGCGGATAACTTCCACCAGTTTCATCATCGGAACCGGGTTCATGAAATGCATACCGATCACCTGCTGGGGCCGTTCTGTAACTGCCGCCAAGCGCGTGATGGATATGGATGAAGTATTTGTTGCCAGAATGGCGTTTGGCTGACAAATGCGGTCAAGGTCTTTAAAAATGGATTGTTTAATCGATTCGATTTCGGTGGCTGCTTCGATAACGATATCAGCCTTGGCTAAAGATTCCGTTGAGGTGCTTGAGGTGATGCGTGCGAGAGTTTCAGAGAGCTGGTCCGCGCTGATTTTTTCTTTAGCCAGCATTCGTTCCAGGCTGGTTTTAATGGCGTTGATGCCTCGGTCAACAGCTTGCTGATTTTGATCACAGAGAGTGACTTTCAAACCTGCTGCGGAACAGACCTGAGCAATTCCACTCCCCATCTGGCCTGCACCGACAACTCCAACATGTTCAATACTCATATCAGTCTCCATTATTCTTGTCTGTAAACTTATTTTGCAGGTATCTAAGAAGCTCTGATTTTAACCACTTCCTGAAACCTGGATGGATAGCTTAAAACCTACTATACATGTTTTTGTGCTGTGCAAAAACAATCTAGCGGGCTTTGCTTTCCGTTTCCGTAAACTGTCACTTTTTTGAGTTTGATGCAAATCAGACAAAATGTCGAATTTAGTGGCTTGGTGGTGAGGTATAAGGCTAGGAGAGGTAAAAAAGAGTTGAGTTCACTAACTGTTGATATTTTGTTGCAAGTGCGCAGTTATCAGGAATTACGGCTTCATCGAGAGGGAGAGGAGCTTACTCATATTAAGGGGCAAACAGATAAAACCTACCGATAAGGATACTCATCCCCACAGGGTATCGGTGATCCCTGTGGGAGCTATATCGGCCCTGAACACCCTGTTCAAAGATCTTTTAACGATCCTGGTCCTGTTAAGCGCTCAATCTCGTTAAGCACTATCGCGTTCCTGAAGCTTTATGCCGAGGTCTATCTGAGTTTCTTTGATAGGCTGGTTTTTGAGTCGCTTAATCAGCAATTCTGCGGCAGTTTTTCCGATCTCATAGAGCGGCGTTTTTATCGTGGTCAAAGAGGGGTTAATACAAGCAGATGCATCGAGATCGTTAAATCCGGCAATGGCAATTTGCTCGGGAATACGCAAATGTCTGCGCTGACATTCGTATATAGCGCCATAGGCAATATCATCGTTGTTACAGAAAACTGCATCTATATCAGGATGTTCCATCAGCATATCGCCGATAAGTTGCCCTCCCAGTTTAACCGTTGAAGGTTCAGGGGTCGTGAGGACATAACGGCTTGAATCATGACCTGCTTCTGCCAGGGCTGACAAAAAGCCGCTCATCCGCCTTTGTGATCGAAAGTCCATCTGAGCGCCAATAAAACCAATGCGTTGGTAACCCTTTCTGACGAGATATTTCCCCATGGTTTTACCCGCATCGTAGTGGGAAATACCGACATTCATATCAATGGGTTGCTGTTGGCCAACTTCCATAATCTGGACTACGGGAATGCTGGCTGACTTGAGTAACTTTTCTGAACGCTCCGATATATCCAGTCCTGTTACGATGATTCCGTCCGGGTGCTGGGTCAGTAACTTTGACAGCAGGTTTTCTTCATTTTGGATAGAGTAGTAAGTATTGGCAAACAGAACTTCGTAATTCAGCGGCGTACAGACATCATAGATTCCTTTTACAACGCTGCTGAATACGGTATTGGATATTGACGGAATCACTACGGCTATGGTGTTGGTGCTGTTGGTTGCCAGAGATTTTGCGGCTCGATTCGGGATGTAACCAAGCTCGCTCACGGCTTTTTCAATACGATCGCGAACGTTGGGAGATACTTTTTCAGGATCGTTCAATGCTCTGGATACTGTAATTGCGCTGACGCCTGACCGTTGTGCTACGTCACTGAGCGTGACTCGACCCTTACTGCGGGAACGAGATTTGGATGGGGCCTGGGTCACATGGAGCTCCTCTCAGTGATTGTAATCTCCCCGGAATTATATCACTGCATACTCAGGATACAATGATCCTATGGTAGCGCTAACATTTTTTTTGTCTGATCTGTTGACAGCTTGTAATTCCGAAGAGTAGGCTAGATATAAATTATCTGAACCAATTCGTTGGTCTTTTTTTAAACGAAAATGTTAGCGCTAACATTCGGAGGTGGAAATGAACATTATTGTGATGGGGGTCTCTGGATGCGGGAAAAGTACGGTTGGCAAAATGCTGGCAGAGGTCATGGGGATTGAGTTTCTGGAGGGGGATGCTTTTCACCCCCAAGACAATATCTCTCGTATGACGGCCGGTGTTCCTTTAACGGATTCAGATCGATCCCCCTGGCTCAGACAATTGAGTGCAATGGTTTCAGAGCGACAGGGGCAACAGCGTGACTTTGTATTGGCCTGTTCTGCCCTGAAAAAGTCTTATCGACAGCAGTTGGCCAGAGGGGCAGAGGAATTGATTTTTGTATATCTGAAAGGCAGCCGGACGGAAATCTATAAAAGAATGGCTGAACGCGAAGACCACTTTATGGCCTTGTCACTAGCGGACAGCCAATTTGAAGCATTGGAGGAGCCTGATCAGGATGAGAATTCGATTACGGTTTCAATCGATAACCCGGTCCAGCAGATTGTGGATCAAATCGCTCGTGCGGTGGAACAGCGTCATGATGAGCTGGGCTAGGTTGCGGGTATCTAAACTTAATGTACGACCCAAACGGCAATAATAAGAGGTTTGTGATGAGAATAAATAAAAAACAATTAGTAAAAGCAGCCGGATCCATTGGTAAAAATCTGGTTGCATCCCTCCTGGGTGCGGGTCTTCTGACAACGATGTCGATGGCGGCAGATTTTACGCTTAAGTTTCAGTCAAGTGATAACTCGGGTAATCCCAATTATGTCATTCAACAAGAGTGGGCTGAGCGGGTAAAGGAGATTACCGGCGGTCGGATCAGTGTTGAAATGCTACCCGTTGGATCTATCGTTAAACACTCTGAAACGCTCGAAGCAGTGGGGGCCGGAATTATTGATGGTCACGTGACTGCAACGAGTTATTTCTCCGGAAAAGATCCGGCATTTGGTTTATTGGGCAATACCGTAGGAGCCTGGGGAGATCCAAATGAAATGCTTGATTTTATTAACAATGGCGGTGGTCGAGAGCTTTACGAGGAACTGCTGGCTCCCTATGGTGTTCAATTTATTGGCGCTTCTGCGACCGGGCTGGAAGCCTTTGTATCAAAGATACCCTTAAATGGTGTGAGTGATCTGAAAGGTCTCAAGCTAAGGGCTCCGGAAGGGTTGGTGCAGGCCGTATTTTCGGCGGCAGGCGCAACCCCTGTTAACCTGCCGGGATCAGAAGTTTATACCTCATTGGACAAGGGATTGATTGATGCGGCGGATTACACCGTATTCTCAACCAATCACCAACAGGGAATGCATAAGATTGCTACCCACCCGGTTTATCCGGGATTCCATTCCTTGCCGGTTATTGAAATCTCAATGACCAAGAGAACCTGGGACCGTATGCCAGAGGATCTGCAAAAACTGTTGACTGAATCCGTCAGTGAGTTTGCTCAGAACATTGTTTCAGCGTTGAAAAAAGAAGATTTAAAGGCTGTTGCCGAAGCCGAGGCTTCAGGCAGTGTAACCATCCATAACTGGAATATGGTTGAGCGAAACAAATTCAGAAATATTGCCCGAGGTCAGTGGAAAGTGTTTGCTGAGAAATCACCAAACGCCAAAAAGGTTTATCAGGTGTTGACCAAATATCTTGCTGAAAACGGCATGCTGTAGTTCTTTGTTTTCAGGCTTTACCTGGAGAGGCTAAAGGTATTCTACCGGCCTCTCTTTAGAAATGATTTCTGTGTTACCGGTTTTGATAAGGGCATTTGCCTATGAACAGTTCAGATCCAAATCCATCAGATAACAACAACCGCAGGTCCGGGCCCGAAACACCGGGTCAGCAAAGGGAACCTGATCAGTTAGAAAATTTAATCACCGGGCCGGGGGCTAACCGGGCATCAGACAACCACCAGCCTATTACTCAATTGGATCGTTTGATCGTCAAATTGGGGGATATATTGAGTGTGGTATTTCTGGGCAGTGCCTGCATTATTGTATTCGAAATAGTGGCTCGGTATGTGTTCGACTCTCCGACCATCTGGGTTCATGAAACCACTACGCTGTTATGTGCAATTTGTTTCTTGTATGCAGGCAGTTATTGCTTAGCCTGCAATAGACATATCCGTATAGGGCTCTTCTATGATGCGGTTTCTGCCAGGGTCCGACGAATCCTCGATATCTTTATTGCATTTCTTGGGTTGGTTTACATGCTGGTGCTTAGCTGGGCCGCATTCGGTGTCGCCAATAAAGCGCTTTTTGCTCCTTGGGGAGCGTTCAGACCGGAAACCAGCGGCAGTGCCTGGGACCCTGCACTACCGGCCATTGTAAAAACCTTTCTGTTTTGTGTTGTTGTCTTGATGTTAATTCAGTTTTTACTGCAGCTGATACGGCTTGTTGTAGTCGGTAGTCCGAGAGATGATCATGATGTTTGAGTTATTTGATTTATCAGTCATCGGTATTGAGTGGGGAAGTATTCTGCTACTCGGTATGATGTTCCTGCTTTTAGCGACAGGTATGCCCCTTGCTTTTGTGACTGGTATAGTGGCGTTGTTTTTTACTCTCTTTTGGCTTGGTCCTCATGCCGCACCATTACTGATCAGCCGAATTTACGGGTTTTCTACATCCTATGTGTTTGTCGCAGTGCCGATGTTTGTGCTGATGGCAGCCATTCTGGATCGGTCTGGAATCGCCAAGGACTTGTTTAACGCCATGCGTTTAATGGGCGGTAAAATGCGTGGCGGTGTTGCCGTACAGACGCTGGTTGTCGCCGTATTCCTGGCAGCAATGTCCGGTATTATCGGTGGTGAGACGGTGCTGCTGGGATTATTGGCATTACCGCAGATGTTACGTTTGGGTTATGACCGTAATCTGGCTATCGGTACCGTCTGTGCAGGTGGTGCTTTGGGAACCATGGTCCCACCGTCAATCGTATTGATTATCTATGGTTTGATTGCCAATGTTTCCATCGGCGATCTTTTTACCGCCTCTTTCCTGCCTGCCATGATATTAGCGGCTTTATACGTGGGTTATGTCCTCATTCGCTGTTATTTCAACCCTGATCTGGCTCCTATTGCTGATGAGCAAGAACTCTTGATGACCTCCACTGAGAAATGGAAGGTTATCAGAGGCGTTGCTTTGCCTGTCGCAGTGGCATTCAGTGTGTTGGGGAGTATCTATGCCGGTATTGCCTCAGTGACCGAGGCTGCCGGGGTGGGTGTGGCGGGGATCGCCGTGTCAACCTGGATTAGAGGAGAGTTACGCTGGGCGTTGCTGCGAGACAGTGCCATTCAAACCATGCGGACCTGCGGCATGATTATTTGGATTGGTGTCGGCGCAACCCTGATCGTCGGTGTCTACAACCTTATGGGTGGAATGCGGTTTGTCGAGAATATGCTACTTAACTTCGGTGACGGTAGTCCTTTAAGTATTCTTCTTCTGATGATGGCAATCCTCTTTATGCTGGGGCTGTTTCTGGATTGGGTTGGTATTGCACTTCTGACAATGCCGATATTTGTGCCGATTATTATTCAACTGGGTTATGACCCGATCTGGTTTGGCGTAGTGTTCTCATTAAATATGCAGATTTCATTCTTAACACCTCCTTTTGGTCCGGCAGCCTTTTACCTGAAAAGTGTTGCGCCTCCTGACATTACTCTGGGGCACATATACCGAGCAGTACTGCCCTTTATCGGTTTACAAGCCGTTGCTCTAGCGTTATTAGTCAGCTTTCCAATCCTGGCTCTTTGGTGGCAGTAGGTTGCCGTAGGGCTTTAACGGGTTGAGTTGCAAAGTATTATCGGCCACGGGAACAAGATCTCCGCTCAGGCTGGCTCAGTAGCATGACAAAATTCTCCAGCGGCGGTGGAACAGCGTTTACCGTCGTTGCTGTGGAATTTACTGAGTTCGCCTGATCCGGATGCGACTGATCCAGATAAATGCGATTCCGCCCATCAGCCCGGTGACGATACCAATAGGCAAGTCTTCTGGTGCCATGATTTTGCGTGCGACCACATCGACCCAGACCAGAAAAATTGCACCCGTTAACGCTGAGAGTGGCAGCAGGTAGCGATTATCGCCTCCGACTAACAGACGCAGAACATGAGGAATCATTAGGCCGACAAAGCCGATGGTACCGGAAAATGCCACCATCACCCCGGTTAAAAGTGCGCAGACAACGAACAGAGAAAGGCGTAGCCGAGTCGTGTTGATGCCCAGAGTCAGGGCCGTTTCTTCTCCTGACATCAAGGCGTTGATCTGTCGTCCCTGAAGTAGCAGAAAAGCCAGACCTGACGCCAGGGTAAGGGCTGGGTACCAGAGTTGGTCCCACTGGGCGAGCCCGAGACCTCCCAGCATCCAGAAGATTACAGAATGGGCGGCTCGATGGTCCCCCAGAAAAATAAGCAGATTGGCCAGCGCCATACACACGAAGGAAACCGCGACACCGCTGATTACCAGGCGGTCAGGTAAAATATAACCTCGTTCTCTTGAAATCCCCAGAACCAGGCCGGTGGCGAGCAAAGCGCCGACAAAAGCGAACAGGGGCAGCGTCGCCAGACCGAATATCAGGCCCACATGCATCATGGCAACCACCGCTCCCAGCGCAGCACCGGAAGAAACTCCCAGCAGATGTGGATCAGCCAGCGGATTGCGGGTAGCAGCCTGGAGTACGGTGCCGACAGTGGCCAGCGCAGCGCCTACCAATGCTCCCAGTAATACTCGAGGGAAACGAATTTCCCAAACGATATTATCCCGACCAGCACTCCATGCCACCTCGACCGTATCGGGCAGAATATGGTTAAGCGCGACTCCCCAGACCGTGTTTACCGGAATGGCGACGGAGCCAAAACCTATAGCTGTGGTGATGCTGATCACCAGGACGATAAGCGCCAGGGCAATCAGCAGGGGAAGAGAACGAGGGGAGCTCGCTAGACAGACGGACATGGGCAATTAACTCTGAATGGACGTGATCATAAGTTCCCAGGGTAGAAGCTACTGGCAAGCTTTTGGACTGCTTTCAAATTACGTGGACCGGGAGTGGCTTCATCGTATTCGAGGACAACAAAACGGTTGTGCTTTATAGCGCTGATATCCTTGAACGCGGGATTATTCATCATAAAATCCCGTTTCTGCTCAGCTGTCACTTCGCCGTAGTTAACGATGACGATGATTTCGGGATTACGCTCGACCACGGCTTCCCAGCCGACTCTTGTCCAGCTTCCGTTTACATCATCCATGATATTGGATCCACCCGCGGCTTCAATCATAGCGCTAAGCATGGCGTATTTAGCCGCAGTGAAGGGGCGGTCCTCGCCGCTGTCGTAGACGAACACCCGTTGGGGATTCTGTCTGGCTGTTTTCGCTGTGATTTGGGCCAGTCCCACCTGATAGCTATCGATCAGGGCTTCAGCGCGTTCCTCGACGCCGAAGATTTTGCCCAGATTGCGCAAGTCGTTGTACAGGTCATCCATGGAAATCTTGGGTTTGTCCATGATGTGGATGCAGGACTCGGTAAGTTCATAAACCTGAATGCCAAATGGGTCCAGAGACTGGGGTGTTACCTCGCCCCCAACCCTCATGCCGTAGTTCCAGCCGGCGAAATAGAAATCGGCGTCTGCTCCCAATAGCACTTCCTTGCTGGGATATTTGGCGGACAACTGCTTGAGGTCACCGAGTCCTTCACGCAGTTCAGGAGTAATCTTGTTCCAGCCGGTTATGCCGGTAAAGCCTGCCATATGATCCTGTAATCCCAGGGCCAGCATCATTTCAGTCAGGTTTACGTCGTTACTAACGGCACGCTGAGGAGCTGAGTTAAAAGTGACTTCGCGATCACAGCTCTTGACGGTGACTGGAAACGCCAGTGCGTTCTGGGTTCCGAGTGTGAGGCTGGCGCCGAGTGTGACGGCGGTCAGGAGTTTCAGCAGTTTCATTTTATTTTCCTTTAAGGGCGGTTGTAGGCTTGGGTATGTGGAATGACAGGCGGGGTTTGTTGCTTTCCGGGTGCTTGTCGACGTGTGTCTGCACCTGAAATACTTCAGCCAGTGGCTGAGGTCTGAGTACTTCCTCAGCGGTCCCCTGTGCTTGGATACGGCCCTGATTCATCAGGTAGATCCGATCGCAGTAATGAGCGGCTATGTTCAGATCGTGAATGGTGGCGATCACGGTAATGTCGAGCTGCTGAATCAGATTCAGCAGCTCGAGCTGGTGTCGGATATCCAGGTGGTTGGTCGGTTCGTCGAGGATCAGCACACTGGGGCTTTGTACCAGTGCCCGGGCCAGTAGCACTCGCTGTTTTTCACCACCGGACAGGGCAGCGAAGGGACGTCTGGCCAGCTCCCTGAGTGAAAGACGGTCAAGAACGTCTTCTACGATTTTGCGGTCCTGTCGGCTATCGCGTTCGAACAGGCGCTTATGAGGAGTGCGGCCCATATCCAGAACCTGGCGCACATCCAGATTGAAATCGGTAGAAGATTCCTGGAGCACAACCGCGATGGACTGAGCGCTTTCGCGGATATTCATCTTCCACAGGTCCCGGCCTTGCAAAGTGACGATACCGCTATGGGGACGATTCACCCTGTAAATACAGCGCAGCAGGCTGGATTTACCCGAGCCGTTGGGACCGACGATACCGGTAAAGCTACCAGGTTCAGCCGTCAGGCAGATATCTTCGAGCAGTTTTTTGCGGCCTTGTGGTGCCCAGTTCAATCGATCAACGACGATTCGCCCCATTGGGTTATTATCCTGGTGGGACGGTATGGCTAGAGGGAGAAAGGTGGCGGAGCAGGGGGAGATAACCACTGCTATGAAAAGAAAAGTTCTCGGAGTCAGCCACAAATACCCGCCCCCGGGGACACCCCGTCCGGTTGCAATGATTTTTGTAGCGGCAGGTTTCCTGGCTTACACCTCTAGCGCCTTTCCCAGCCTTCCCGGTTTCCCAGTGGCGATGAATGAGAGTGGCATCGGTGCTTACAGTTGCGGGGGCAGCCAAGGTTTAGACATCCGATAAATATCGCACCCTGTTCCCTCTTAGTCGCCGGACAATGAGTTACGGCGAACCATCTACAGCCGGCGATGCTACGGGAAAGAAGTGATGGATGTCAACTATCCCAATCACGCATCTATTTCGGCATCCGGGACTCCAGATCCCCTCATTTGATTCCATTTCAGCCAGTAGCGCTTGATCGCGGGTTTCTTTGCTTTTACTGTTTATCGACCAATAAAGTAAATAGAGCAAGGAAGAACCTTTTGATCGTGCTAAGGGCCCTAAAGAAAATTTACCAATTGTTCGTTAGATTTGCTGTTGGGCTGGTTTTTGGATTTGCTTTTACCGGCGGTGGCTTACTGATCTTATCTGAAACGGCTTGGCCTATGTTGGTTGATTGGCACAGTATGCAAAAATGGCAGCCGACCAATGCATTCCTGTTAAACGTATCGGGAGGATCCAATTACATCAAGGCACGTTATCAATACCAGTTTAACGGGCGATCTTATTCCGGAAACCGCGTTTATGTTGCAGAAGTTAATGACAATATCGGGTCTTACCACAAATATCTGTTTGCACGATTGAAAAAAGAAGAGGGCTCGAATGAGCCGATTATCGTTTGGGTTGATCCTCAGAATCCAGAACAATCGGTTATTGACCGGAATATGCGCTGGGGATTGTTTACTCTTGAATCTGTTTTTTGCTCCATCTTTATTGTGATCGGACTGCTGATTGCCTACGCCAGTATTCGTTCGGAAGGTAAAAAGACATATCCTGGACCCCCGTCCCTATCTGAGTTGCGTAAAGAGTGGGAGCAGAAACTGGATGATCCTCATTTTGGTGATAGTTTCATTGCATATAAGAACCGTCGATTGTGTGATTTTGAAGAATCTTCATATTTAGCGACTGAAAATGATAAAAAGCCTGCAACAAAGATAGAACCGCTCAAAACTAACTGGCGTGACCGCTATGGCTGGAAAACCTCCAGTATTCGATCAACCAGTGCGTCTCGTACATTATTGATTTGGTTAGTCGGCCTTTTTTGGATAGGAATAACGTCACCGGCGTTAATTGTGATACCTGATGAACTGGGTAAAGAGAATTATGCGGTGTTACTGGTATTGCTGTTTCCATTGGTGGGGCTGTTTATTTTGTATAAAGCAGTTGTAAAAACACTTGAATATCAACGTTTTGGTAATGTTGTTTTCAAAATGGATCCATACCCCGGCGCTATCGGTGGCCATATAGGGGGAACTGTCCATGTTTCCCAGTTGAGCCATGGAGTTGCTACGGATCAAGCAGCGAGCTTAGCGGTACGGCTTGAATGCGTTTATTCATATGTGCCAAAAACCGGCAAGAATCGATCGAGACAGGAAACCATAACATGGTGTGAGGAGGGCGCCCCTAAAATAGAGCCACTGAGTAGCGGAGTCAATTTGATATTTCGGTTTGATGTACCGGATAACTTACCTGAGTCGGATATAAAGCAATCCGGCTCCTACCACTTTTGGCGGCTAACCATTAAGAGTGATATTCAAGGTGCCGATCTTGATCGAGAATTTAATATCCCCGCTTTTCACTCTAGAGAGGCTTCTCGTACAGTCAAGTACGATATAAGTGCTCAAGGGGTTATACGCAAACAACAGGAACTGGAAGTCATAAAAGACTCCATTTCCCAGGGGGATTTTGACGTTCCCGGTTTATCCCGTGCGATGCGCTTTCGTATAGAAGGTGACGGTATTTACCTGTTTTTTCCGATGCTGCGTAACAGACTGCTATCTCTAATTTTAGCTATCTTTTCCGGTGGCTTTGGGTTGGCTGGTTATTCCATTCTGGGCTCTGCATTTACAGGAGGCTGGATTGGGATTCTGTTAGGTTTATTTAGTGTTCCCTTTGTGCTGATAGCGGTGATTGCCATTATAGGATTTGTGTTTCTGACTTTTAATTCTTTACGGGTGGATATAACGCCAGATCAGATATCAGTATTACGCCGTCTGTTATTTTTTCCAGTGTACTGGCGACAGTTACCGGTTTCTGATATTTCACATTTAGAGCTTAAATGTTCAGGCTCCACCAGTGGTCAAGGGAAAAAAACAGAACATTTCAGGATTCTGATTCATGACAATCTGGGTAACAAAATGGCAATTGCGGAGGATATTGACGGTAGAGAAGTAGCAACACATTTTTGCCAATACCTTAGGTGCCGACTTAACCTGAAACCTGATAACAAAAGCAATGACACAGACGTTCCTTGCTAAATGTTATAGCTCGGATATTTTGTACATCCGATATCTATGTTCAGGCTAGTTTCTGGGTCGCTCGTGCAATTGATTGAGAGTAGAGTGATTGAGTGATAATTTGGATAAGATTATGGGTATCCGTTTCGAAATCGACAGCCAGAATGCACAACAGTTTTAATTTAAACACATAACAATCAGATCAAGGTTCGCCCACTTTGTGGGATGGGAGCTCCGTAAGCTTCGCTTTATCTGGATCGTTGAGGCTGTCGGAAAAGTCCCCAAGTCTTTGGCGAATGAGGCTCTGTCTCGCTAAACTCGACGAAAAGAATTTAGCCGCTGAGGGAGAACGGGATAAAACCGCTTCTCTCTGCCCCCTGATATTCTCTGAACAGATATTCGTTGACAATCAGTTTTCCATGTATAACGATGCTTGAATGAAAGTGAATCTTGAGCAGCACAAAGCACGAATTATCATCATTCCATAGGAATGGTGGGATTTTTGATGTGCTTGTTACTTATCGAACCCACCCCATAGAGGTGGGTTTTCTGTTTCTGCCTCATGGGAATAATCGATTTTAAGGAGGCAGTATGAACAAAATAGCAGTTTTTGGTAAGCCGGGAAGCGGAAAGTCTACTTTAAGTAAAGCGCTAGCGTCAGCGACTGGCATACAGCTACATCAACTGGATTCGATAGTGTACAAGAAGAACGGAGAACTAGTGGATCGCAAGTCATTTGATGAAGCGCATGAAAACATCCTCTCGTCTGAACGTTGGATAATTGACGGGTTTGGTCCAGTAGGTTCATTTAATCAGCGCCTGAAAGCTGCTGATACGTTGGTTTACATTGATCTACCATATTTAACGAGCTACTGGTTTGTGACCAAGCGGCTGCTAAAAGGGCTTGTTGTAAAACCTGAAGGTTGGCCTGACGGCAGCTCCGTACTGAAAGGAACTTTAGAAAGTTATAAAGTATTGAGGTTGTGCCCAAAATTTTGGAACGATGACTTTATGTCCAGGCTAAGAGAAAAATCGAATAGTAAAGCCGTGTTCGTAATTCGAAGCGTCTCGGAGTTGAATGATTTTGTTCATCAACATGCACAATAGACGCATATAACTAATACAGATTAAGTTGTAGTTAGGCGCAACCTAAGGCTCCCTGATCGTATTAGTTATGCACTCGCTTTTTAATTCGGCTGAAACCAACGGGAGTTAATCCCAAATAACGAGCTAAATCGTTCTGTGTGACTTTTTCTAGAAGTGCCGGAGTTGATTTTTCAAGTCTGATGAACTGTTCTTCTGCGCTCAAGCAGAGAAATTCATACTCCCGTTTTTCTTTCTTCATGGCAACATGAATTAACAGCTCGATCATCATATTTGCCAGTTCCAGATCATTCCTGCTGTATTCCTGCAGGGTCTCAACCGGGATCATGTTCAGTCTGGCAGGCTCCAGGCAAACAAGACTGAAAGAGCAGTTTCCTTCAGAAAAGGCTGAGGTCATGCTTCCAATCGAATCACCTGGCAGTAGGAATGATTTTATCGATTCTTTACCTTCTTCAGAAGTGTAGTAGGCCTTAAGCAAGCCTGATTCAACCTGGTAGAACGATTTGTCGGAGTCACCCTGCATAAAGACATGTTCCCCCTTGCTCTTTTCTATCCTTTTGCCTTCAAGCTGTAACAGTTCATCAAATTTCATGAATTTTAACCCGGGTTAACGATCATCCATTCTCATCGCCCTAGTATAACGGACAGCAACGCGAAAATTGTAGCCTGTCCAAGGAGGCAGCTCACCTATGAGACTTAACAACAAGCTTATTGTTATTACCGGAGGCACTTCGGGCATTGGTTACCAAATGGTGCAATACCTCCATCCCGATAACAGGTTAATTGTGATCTCCAGAAATGCTGACAAACTGAATGACCTTTCCCGGCAATTTGAAGGAGTAGTCACCTTTCAGGCTGACCTGTCTCGGCTTGAGGAAGTTGAGGCCGTGGCTGATCTGATTGTAAAGCGCTTTGAATCCATTGATGTACTGATCAATAACGCGGCTATCCAAAATACTCCGACATTTTTGGATAACGACTTTCAATACGAAACCATATCCCGAGAAATCACCATTAATTTCACCAGTATTTGCAGCTTAACCTACCTGTTATTGCCGACTCTGTTACACCGGGATAAGTCAGTGATTCTAAATATTAACTCTGGTTTGGCCCTGGCACCAAAAACGACTTCAGCAATCTATTGTGCAACCAAAGGAGCACTGAATATTTTCACTCAATCACTGCGCTATCAGCTGGAACAAACCAATATCGGGGTACAACAGGTTTTCCTGAAGCTAGTGGATACCACCATGACTCAAGGAAGAGGGGCCAACAAAATGACAGCCGAGCAGGCTGCCCGGCAGATCATCGAAGGCGTTGCGCGTGATATTCAGGACCATGATATTGGCAAGGTTAAACTGCTGCGGTTATTACTACGCTTCGCGCCATCGATAGCGCGGAAAATTATGAAGAAGTATTAGGGACGTTGGGAACAGGTCCCTAGGGCTCTGTAGGGCCCTGGAGGGCTCGCTGAGAACATAATGGACTATTCAAAGGTTCCTTAGAGAGATTCTGATGAAAACATTATTAATTATTCTGTGGAGTTTACTGATGTTGATAGCCAACAGTGCCATCGCGACCGAATTGAAGGTAAAGGTAAGGAACATCGATGTGGGACGAGGAGGGCAGGTTATCGTTATGGTATTTGGCGAAGCAGGGTTCCCCAAAGATCACGATCAAGCGGTTTTTTACGAGGCCAGGGATTCACTGCAACCGGTCATGGAGTTTGTCTTTGAGGTCAACATGGAGGTACTGGCCATCAAGGTACTACATGATGAAAACAAGGATGGAACAGTCACCAAAAACTGGACTGGCATATACCCGAAAGAAGGCCTGGGCTTTTCCAATAAACAAAAGATCGGGCTGACCGGACCACCCAAATACAAATATTCAAAGTTATCAAAAGAGCAGTTCATGGGCGGACTGGACATTTCACTGTTGTATCCATGAGGCGTAACCCTGATGAAACCTTTAATAAAAGTTTTTCTTATTATTGCCGCCTGTTTTGCAACCACTTTCCTGCTGATTAAAGTAAGCGGTATTTTAACCGTAGAACAGATTGAAGGCTGGTTGATACAGACCAGGCAGCTATCGCCCATCTATGTAGGAACGCTGGTCGCTATGCTCCTGTTTGCCGACCTGTTCATAGCGGTGCCGACTTTAACGGTGATTATTCTGTCCGGATACTTTCTCGGTCATACCTATGGAGCAGTTTCAGCATTAAGCGGTGTGATGCTGGCGGGTATCTGTGGTTACACATTAAGCCGCTACTACGGCAATGCCATTCTTGGTTTCCTGGTGAAAGATGAAGATAAGCGCAATGAGGCCATCATGACTTTTCGAAAACACGGTTTCATGATGATACTGCTATCCAGGGCAATGCCCATATTACCGGAGGTGACTGCTTGCCTTTCGGGAATGACACGGATGAGTTTCAGGTTATTTTTGCTGGCATGGCTTGTCAGCTCAGTGCCTTATATCCTGATCGCCACCTATGCAGGCTCAATCAGTTCTATTGAAAACCCAAAGCCCGCCATATACACCGCCATCGGGCTTTCACTATTGCTGTGGGGCGCCTGGTTTATATACCACCGAGCAAACAACAAAGCCAAGTTAAATCTGATCGCCAAAGAATAAACTGTATCTTACAAGCCTTATTGTCAAACTGGATCGCTTGCTCCTTTGCTTACGCCCGTTTTGAACTGGACCTAAAGACAAAAATGTTGCAATATCAGGGGCATCTTACATGCGCACTTTCGCACAGAAAGGTGGCTGTGAATGTCTGAAAAAATCTCTATAGTTCCAAGTTATTATATGGATATCGGCCGATTGATCGGATCGACAGACCGGGCGTGCGCGAGATACAAATGTTAAGCGAAGAGAGTTATAAATTATGAAAATGAATTATTTTGTTGTTGGAACAAATGATATGGAAGCTTCTGTTAAGTTTTATGATTCATTATTTAAAGAAACAGGAATAAATCAAGTTCTGGCAGGAGAAAGAATGACCTTTTGGCAGGACGAAGAGGCAGATTTTGCATTTGCGGTTGCTAAACCTTTTGATGGAGAGGAAGCGACTAATGGTAATGGAACAATGGTTGGCTTTGGTGTTAGCTCTATCGAAGAAGTAAAAAAACTTCATAAAAAAGCTATCGATTTAGGTGGCGCTAATGAGGGTGATCCAAATCAGCGTGGCCCTAAGTTTTCTGCATATGTTAGAGACTTGGATAAAAATAAAATAGTCTTTGCGTGTGATGTCGCTTAACAAGTAAAGGCAAGCGATGCAAAAACCTCGCCACAAAACCCGTGCCAGAGAACAAATATTGCTAATATACTAGTGAAAACTGCCGATGCCTGTGTCTCCTTAATCTGGTGAGAAGGTTATATTAGCTGATGGGTGACCCCGTTTTTCGCAGCACTGAAAGTCTTGAAAATGGGTTTTGGAAGGATAACCAGAAACAGATGACTCCGGTTGTTCGTTGGTTCAAGACTGATAAAGTAACGGATTACCTGAGAACCAAATATGGGATGAGATTCTAAATGCTAACGAACACCGGCCAGACAGCAACGTCGCCTGTTTCTTAGTGGTCATTCTGTATTTTTTAGCCATTCAGGGACCCGGCTAGCTGTTTTGGACCCTTGGTTCTGGCTGTCCTTGCGAGTTTTCTGAACCGCTGTGTTGTTAAGCTGTAAACGTTTAGAAGGTCGATAAAGGGAATAGGTACAACGCTTCTGCAGCGGTTTTTCAACCAGATTAAAGTAAGCATTGGATTCTGTTAGTCCGGGCTGATAATACTTACCCTGCTTGCATATTTTTTTCCATCGCCGACATATCTTAAAAATTTGTTGTGTTTCTTCATACGATAATAAAATATCCATTTGATTCAGACCATAGTCCTGAATAAGATTACTGCTTTCTAAATAAAGAGCGCCATACTCATTATCGTTTAAAATACTATTGGCTATGTCATATAGTTGCATAGTTCAACTTCCTTTTTGTAGAGTTCATGGAGCATAACCTTTTTCTCTGCCGTTGTTTTCTTATAGGTCGAAGGATACCAACAGGGCCTGAATTATATGTTCCTGAGAGCTATCGTGATTTTACCCGTTTTGGACCGTGATTTAATTTTTTTATTCCACTGGAGGCCCCGCCAGATACTGATAAGCCTCGGTCCTGAGTTCCTTCACGATGTTATAACTATCTCTCTCTGCGTGTTGTGGACAGATAAAGAGAAGTGATCCAAACGTTGAGCAAAAGTCAGGTTCTGAATCGTAGGTAAACGGAGGCGGAATCAACTGGGCAGAGGGTCCTTTAAGCCCTTCCACCCAGTCGTCTGTTGGCCAGGATTTAGCGGCCTTGGGATAGCGTGCCTCCCAGGCATCGGCCAGCCGTAACGCCTCGGCGATATCCTCTTTCGATACTCGCCCGGAAGATTCCAGATAATCGACAGCATTGCTGGCAAAACCGGAGTAACTGAAGTTTTCTTTTACTCGTCGAAGAGCGAGCACATGCCACATATAGGCCGAGACTGAATCAAAAGAGTACTTTCTGAAGGCTTTGCCGATCTGAAAGAGTGCTTTAGGATGACCCTGTAAGGCCGCCTTGTAATACCAGCTAAAAGCTTTTTGTAAGACGGGTTGACGTTCTTTAAACCGAAAAGAGCCGCTGTTATCAAGGTAAGAAGCATATTTATGCTGAGCTACCGCATTACCCTGTAATCCGGCTTTTTCTGCCCAGACCAGCGATTCTTTTTCATCAGATAAGGGGTTGTTGGGGCCCTCGTAATATACCGCAGCTAGAGCCAGTTGCGCGGCGGCATCACCGGCATCCGCACAGGGTTGTATCATCTCCCGTGCTTGATAAGCCTGGTAGGGTATTTTTTTATAAAGCGTCCTAAGAGTTCCATTAACCAGCTCTCCAGTACAGTTTAAGTGGTTACTGTCAGTTATCGTCACAACCTGATCAGTTTGCCCTTGGTCCACTGGATGGCTTGTGGCATATACTGGTATGGCCAATAGCCAACCGATAAATAGACCTGAAATTAGCTGCGTCTTGCCCATACCGCCTCCTCTGCCAGCGTTAATGCCTGGATGACCTGACTATTTAGCCCTTGCGCAAAGGACCCAGCCAAAGCATCCAAGGTGCTGTTGTTTCGCTGATTGTTCCAAATATAGGTTTCCGTGGAGCCAAGTACAGGAACCGTTGCCGGATCATGATAAAGATCATAACGATCGATATTGGCCAGTATCCGCATGGCCTCCCGTCGGGCCGGAAAGCCCCCCAGATTGCCCTTATTGATAATGCTTAGAGGTAAAATACACTGGCTTTTACCGATAAATTGGCCCTTAAGTTGGGCCAGCTCCGCTTTATATTGGCTCTTCTGGGCATTGACATTAATATCATCCACCTGAACGTGCAATCGATGCCTGGGGTCCGTATGGGGGCCACATTCAGCCTGATCGGTTCGGACCAGATAGAGGGCTGTTCGCCCCGGGCCGTAGTTACTACCGGCATAAACCGCCTTAACCTTTTGCAGCACCTTACCAAAGCCCTGATTCATACGGTCCCGATGCACCCCAGAGTCATCATCAATCACCTTGCTGTCATCCACAAAACTGCGGATATGCTCTACTGCATCTGCTTCGTCCTTAAACTGTCGTTTGCTGACAATCTGGCCAATTTGTTTCGCCGCCTGACGACCAAAGGGGCTGTTAAGAAAACCGGTTTCTACCTGATCGATCTTGTCGGCAAAGGCATCCTTAAAACGCAGGTAGTCTTGTTGCAGCAGTTTATTGGCATCCTTGGCTTGGTTGGCATACCCCTGCTTATACAGGCTAACCGCTTCACTGGTCAGCCAAATCGGTATCGCAGCGCGTTTCAACAGCAATGCTCCCAAGGAGGTGGGGAACAGTTTTTCCGTGGCATTGCTGGCAAAACTAAAGGCGGCAGCAGAACGAAAGGCCGGCGGTAAGGTCGAAATATCCTTGGCATGTTGATTAAAGCAATTATCCAATGCATTTAAGCTGGCTGACTTCCAGTCATAAATTTCAGTACGAAGCGCTTCTGAGATATCGTTAGGGGTTGCCTTATGAGTTGTTTCCATACGTATTCCATCCTGGAAAGCTTAATAGGTGATTCAGTTTGATAGGTTGGTTTCGATTGGTCAGGCTTTGGCCAGTCGTGACCAAGGCAAATAAAAAACCATGGTTTGCCTATTGCTGAAGGATCAGCAGGGCCGTTGTATTGCGTTAACAGCAGGTTCGACCAGAAGTTCTTGCGAGGTAAGGTTTGTGAAGCGTGCAACAAGTGGCATATTTAATTCCTTATAGGGGTCCAATGCAGCAATTCCTTGCTTAGCGGTTTTTGCTGAAAGTTGCTTAGAAAGCTATCCTTTCTGAATTTCCCGGATATCCTACCAGTAGATTAAATGACAATCAATCCTGATTCAGGGAAAAGCTGAGTAAAAAAAATCGTGAATCTGGCAGAAAAAGGACTGGTTTGTTTGCAGTTAACCGGTATTTACATTTAGTCGGCCTTTGAATTTTCTGATTGCTTAGTTTGCTAGCTAATGCGGGTGTTTTAAGCGCTGGGGACTTTGCCCGGAGGCTTGTTGTTAGATGTTATGGGTCTGATGTTCCATACATCCGTTATCTATGTTCAGGCGGCTTTCAGGGTTGCGCGGCTTAGTTCATCCGCAAGGATCTCGCTGGCTTCACTACTGACCCGGTTACGTAAAACAACCTGCATGGATGGTAATTCCGGTAAATCCAGCCGAGGTGTTAAAACTTCAGTACCGGAACTAATGGCGTTTTTGGCTCGTACTGTTACACCGAGTCCTGCTTTAACTGCTGCCATCAGGCCCAGTAAATCCGGTGATGTATAGACGATATTCCAGGGGATCTGTGCTTTATCGAGCGCTGAGATACAGCAGCTGCGAAAATAGCAGGGGGCCGGGTAGCTGGCTAAGGGTAGCGGTCGATTGGGTGACCATTCGTAATTTTCCGGACCTAGCCATACCATCTGCTCTGTTGCTATTATCTGGCCCGAGCTGGGGTCTGCTTCCAAGGTTAGTGTTAGATCATATTCGTTTCGATCGTATTGTTTGACTATTTCTGTGACGGAAGCCGATTCGACAAATAGTTTCACACCGGGATAGGTCCGGGAGAAGCGACCGAGGACCTGTGGGAGAACACCTTCACTCAGGTCTCTGGAAACGCCAATTCGGATGGCCTCTTCGATAGATGTCTGTTTGACGGCAAATAATGCTGCATCCTGTAACGACAACATGCGTTTGGCGTATCCCAACAGAATTTCACCCGAAGGGGTTAATACCCTGCGTCTGCCGGAAGCGATAAACAGCTCGGTGCCGGTTTCCTGTTCCAGCCGCTTGATATGCTGACTTATTGTTGATTGTGTTTTATGCAGATGCTCAGCGGCGCGAATAAAACCGTCGGCTTCGATCACTGTGACAAAGGTTCGTAGTAGTTCAGAACTCAGATTGGCTTGATTCATAGTTATCACCGTTAATCGTAATATACGATCAAAAACATCATAAAAGATCGTTAGATAAAAACATAGCACGCTCTTACAGTAAAAGCATGTCTAATCAACAGGAGTGTCATCATGCCTTTTATTGAAGTTCGTATTGCTAAGAATCATATTGAAGATGAGATCGTTCGGCAGGTTTCTACCGGTATCGCAGAGATTATGAAAGATGTATTGAATAAGAATTATGATTTAGTGGCTGTCACCGTAACAGCCGTGAACCCCAGTCAGTGGCTGATAGCCAACCGTTCTCTCGATCAGTCCGCACAGACATCAGCGTTTGTTTGCGCCAGAATCACAGCAGGTACCAATACCGAACAGCAAAAGAGTCAGGCGCTGGAGGATATACATGATTTGTTGCAGCGTACGCTCGGGCCATTGAGTGAGGCCAGTTATGTGGTGCTGAAGGAGCTGCCCGCCAGCGACTGGGGATACAGCGGGAAATCCCAGCTAAGCCGCCAAAATCAAATCAAACGAAATTCCAATGGATCAATTGATACCGAGCACTATGTCAGAAAAATTCATACGGAGCGGTCAGCCTCTGTGTATTTTGTTTTCAACAAGGCACTAAAGTGGCTAAGATCGACACTGAGTGGCTTTACAGGTAGCGGGTCTCTGAAAGGATCTGTCAGGTAGGTCTCTGTAAGCGGATTGATTCGGCAAGAAGACTGGAGAAAGCAGATGGAAACATTGGGGATTATTGGGGTAGGGCAGCTGGCCGGCTATTTGATTGCAGGGCTGCGCAGGGGAGGTGATCGTCGTCGGATTCTGCTGGCTCCACGTAATCTCCAGACAGCAAAGGAGCTTGCATTACAGCATCAATGTGAAGTACTGGACAGCAACCAGGCGGTAGCGGACCAGTCTGATATTGTGCTGCTGGCCACGCGCCCGGAACAGAGTTTACCGGTATTGCAGAAGCTGGTTCTTCGAGAAGATCAGTTATTGTTGTCTGTTGCTGCTGGCGTATCCCTGAAAGACCTGGAATCTTTCGCACAGCCTGCATCTGTTGCCCGTTGCCTGCCGTTGGCACCGGCCGAAGTCTGTGCCGGTGCCACTCCTTTGATACCCAAAGATCCACGGGCAGAGAATCTTCTTAAATCGATAGTGACGGTGGTTACTGTGGAGACTGAGGAGCAGTTTGAAATGGGGGGTGTCGCTGGTTGTATCGGTGGTTGGGTTTTTCAGCTTGTTGCAGAATTACAGCAATGGCTGCAGCAAGCCGGTATGTCGGAATCCCAGGCTCGAACATTAGCAATCGAAACTTTTCATGGTGCTACCGGTTTAGCAAGGGAAAAACCGGAACTGGTGTTGCAACAACAAGCTGATGAGATTGGTCGTGAAGGAACCTATACCAAGATGTTTATTGATGACTTCAGAGCTCGAGGTGGTTTCAAAGCCTTACATGATAGTAGCGATGCATTGCTGGCCAATTTAGAGAAGGCTTAGGGCCTTGCAGTGATTATCCGGCCAACTGCACGATGCCGTCATAAATAAACTGAATGGCCAGCGCGGCGAGAATAACACCGAGAAAACGTCGTAGAATTTCATCCCCGGTTCGACCAATAAGTACCTTTACAAAACCGGATAACAGCATCAGCACCAGAGTAATCAGGCTAATGCTCAGAATTGCCAGCACAATAGCAATATCTGTAGCCTGGCTGGAAGAGTTTGAAAACAGCAGAATTGCCAGGGTAAGTGAGCCTGGACCCGCCAGCAGAGGAATCGACATGGGGAAGACAGAGATGTCTTTTTTCTCTGTTGTCACCTTGTATTCAAGATCCTGAGTGATCATGTTAAATGCGGTATAAAACAGCAACAAGCCACCGGAGATCCTCAGGGCTTCAATGCTGATGCCGAGTTTTGATAAAAACAATTCTCCGTAGTTACCAAAAACTATCAGTAGAGTGGTTGAGATCAGCAGGGATTTAACCGCCATAACGGTGCGATGACGGGACTCACCTGCCGGTAACAGAGAATGGAAAATAAGGGCCGTGCCAATCGGGTCAATAATGACAAACAGGCCCGTCATGGCATTTAAGTATACTGACAAATCCATTTTGAATCCCCTTGGGACAGATTGGCAACCGTTAGATGACACCCCTGAGCAACTTAGGGCTGGTTACAACAGCCGCAGCACTGATCATAGCAAAACCGCTTTAATGTAAGGATGTTTGCAATAGAACTGACTGATGCGGGAATAAGATAGTAACAGAACTTCCTTGAGCTTTAGTTGAGTTGAGAGAAATATCCAGTCTCATTCGTTCACATAGCCGTGTGACGATATACAGCCCTAAGCCAGACAGGGGGGGAGCCTGCCATCCGTTTGTCAAAGTGACTTTCCCGGCCAAAGCATTGAAAATATTTCCTTCGGATATTCAAGGTATGATAAAGAGGCGGTTTGGGCGAAGATCGTATTCCAGAAAGGCGAGTACCGACAGCCCCAGTACCAGTCATACTCGACTTATCACCCTCCATCCATCCCTTTAGATTGGCAGAGTTCTGTGCAAAGGATTGGGTGTAGAGGTACGCCAAGCACAACCTATTCTGCAGCTGCTATTCTTAAACTACGCATGTAAAGGGCGTCTCTCTAACACTTCATTTTGCGGAGGTAACCGCTCATGTTGGAAACACCACTTCCTAAAACCTTTACCCGGATAAGGGAACAGCATCCTAAATTGGCTGCTGCTATTGATGAGTTGGGTCAGGCGGTAAAGCAGGAGGGACCTATCGATTTGAAGTCCGCGCAGTTGATTCAGTTGGCTGCGGCCGCGAGCATTCGTTCCGAAGGAGCGGTACATAGCCATGCCAGGCAGGCCAGGGAGGCTGGAGCCAGTCAGGAGGAGATTCACCATGCGATTATTCTTCTGACCAGCACCATAGGTTTTCCAGCGGTGATGGCGGCCTTGAGATGGGTGGATGATATCCTCGACCATGGCAGTGTTGGGCATTATCCATAGGTATCGGCTACCAACAGTTATCCGCTATCGATGGCTATCTGAGATCTATGGCTATCCGTGACCTATCGATAGCGTAACCTCAGATGTTTTGCCAGGAGTTGCTTTGGGCCGATCTGATAATGGCATCCAGTACTTTGGCGTTGGCCAGGGAGTCCTCAAGCGATACCGCTGGAGGTGTACCCTGTCGAACAGCCAGAGCAAATTGGTCCGCTTGAAGCCGGTATTGATTAACCGGGTCCAATAAGATCTTTTCTGCCGCCTGATTGCCCAGCCGACTTCCATCGTCAAGCCAGAGTCTGGCGGGTTGTTCTGCGTAGGGATTAAAGGGGATTTCAATCTCAATCCGCCCTTTGGTTCCCTGTATGCTGGCTTTTTGTGTGGGAACCAGTTGAGTGCCGCAGCTAAAAAAAGCCTGTCCTTTCGGAAATTCCATCAGCGCGCTGGTTAGGCAATCAACCCCGAAATCAGAATCCTGTTCCATCAGTGAAACCACCCTGAGCGGTTCATCATCAAATACAAATCGGGAAAGGTAACTCCCGTAGCAGCCCACATCGAGTAGGGCGCCTCCTCCAATACCCGGCTGGTTGCGGACATTCTGCGGATCTCGATTATAGTATGAGAAGGTAATGTTGACGGTCCGTACATCACCAATGGCTCCCTGCTGAATCAGTTCTTTTACTCTTAGCCACTGAGGGTGAACTCTGACCATAAAGGCTTCCTGCAACACTAAGCCATGCTTTTTCTGGGCACTGATAAGTGTTTCAACCTGTTCAGTATCCAGCCCTATCGGCTTTTCACAGAGCACGTGCTTTCCTGCGGACAAAGCCCTTAGGCAATAGGGGAGATGCAGGTGGTTGGGTAACGGAATATAGACAGCTTCAATATCCGGATCGGCCAGTAGTTCATCATAGCCACCGAAAGCTTGTTCCAGGCCCATCTCCAAGGCCGCTGCCTGGGATGACTCTTTATTACGAGAAGCAATTGCCACCGGCGTGCAATAGGGGGATTGTTTTAATGCCGGTATTACCTGAGTACGTGCAATTTTTGCATTACCCAGAATTCCAAAGCGTACAGGTTCCATTGATAAAACTCTTTTCCAATGTGGCGAGGAATCTTCTCAGAGTCCTCGCAACGTGCTGAATTAAAGGTTCAATTATTTCACCCTGACAAGGGGCTTTCCGGTCATTTCTGCTGGAATGTCCAGATTCATCAGTTCCAACAATGTGGGTGCTATATCGCTGAGAGCACCGTCTTTTAATGCGGTGGTATCAAATGGTGAAACATAGACCAGAGGTACCGGTTCACAAGTGTGGGCTGTATGTACCTGACCACTGGTTGGATCCAGCATTTGCTCGACGTTTCCGTGATCAGCGGTAATCAGGCATTGACCGCCGCTACTGGTAATCGCTTCGATAACCTGCCCAAGGCAGTGATCAAGGGCTTCGACTGCTTTCACTGCCGCATCAAAATTTCCAGTATGACCGACCATGTCGCCATTGGCGTAATTACAGACAATCAGGTCATGATGATTATTTTCGATAGCGCTGACCAGATGTCTGGTAACTTCCGGTGCACTCATTTCCGGCTGCAAGTCATAGGTGGCCACTGAAGGTGAAGGGACCAGTATTCGTTCTTCGTTCTCAAAAGGCTTTTCAACACCGCCGTTGAAGAAAAACGTAACATGGGCGTATTTCTCGGTTTCTGCCAGTCTAAGCTGCGACTTTCCGGCTTTGGCCAGCCAGTCACCCAAACAGTTTTTCAATACGATCGGCGGATAGGCGCAGGGGGCCGTGATATCGTCCGCATACTGGGTCAAGGTAACAAAATGGATGTCGCCGGGTTGAAGGCTAGTTTGAAAACCACTGAAACTGCTATCGGTAAAACTGCGACTTAGCTGACGGGCTCTGTCAGGACGAAAATTCATAAAAATGACGGCATCGCCCGTATTGATCGCAGAGCTGGACTGATCCGGGGTTTTGACAATTGATGCTGATACAAATTCATCATTCTCATCCCGGGCGTAAGCAGCATTCAGCGCATCTGCTGCGCTATCAAACTGATAGCTTCCCTGCGCCTGGGTCAGGAGCTGATAAGCTGAGGAAGTCCGCTCCCAGCGTTGATCTCTGTCCATGGCGTAGTAGCGACCGATAATTGAGGCGATTCGACCCACGCCTAATGCCTTAAACTTATTGTCGATGCTTTGGATAGATGAAGCAGCGCTGCGAGGGGGGGTATCGCGACCATCAGTAAACGCATGGAGATAAAGCTCCTTTGCCCCTCTTTTGGCAGCGATTTCGCAGGCTGCTTCGATTTGATGCTGGTGGCTATGAACGCCACCCGGTGATAACAGTCCCATAATGTGTACGGCATTACCGGTTTTTACCGCTTTATCAATTGCCTCGATCAGGGTAGGGTTTTCAAAAAAACTGCCATCTTCGATCGCTTTATCTATGCGAGTCAGATTTTGATAGACCGTTCGTCCAGCCCCCAGGTTCATATGTCCTACTTCGGAATTACCCATTTGCCCTTCAGGTAGGCCAACAGCATTTCCTGATGTGGCTATGCTGGCGTGAGGGTAGTGGCTGATAAGGTGGTCCCAGACCGGAGTTCGGGCACTATAAATTGCGTTTGCTTCGACACTGTCACTTTGACCCCAGCCATCAAGAATAATGAGCGCAAGAGGGCGTTTGTTGTTGGTTGTTTGTCCTGATGCATTACTCATAAGCTTTTACTCGCTCTCTCTTTAGTGTTGATACAGTACTGATTCAGTGTTGGTGCTGTTGTGATGATCCAGCCATTTTTTCTGCCGTGTTGATAGACACAACAGGCGTTGAATTGGATGAGTGTTCGGGGCTCCTGATCAGAGCCGGACGAAGGCTATTTTGTCCGTTCGTCTATGTAAGATTGGTAGTCGGGAACCGTTCTTGTGTAGTGCGCTGACAGGAAATCTGAACTGAACAGGAAATCGGCAGTGGCCTGATTACAGGCGACGGGAGTATTCCAGACTGCGGCAATTCTAAGCAGTGCTTTAACATCCGGATCATGGGGCATTTGGTCCAGAGGATCCCAGAAAAAAACCAACAGATCTATTTCACCTTCTGCGATACGAGCACCTAACTGTTGATCGCCACCCATCGGGCCGCTAAGTAAGGGTTCCACAGGTAATTCCAGCGTTTTGGCAAGAAGATTTCCTGTGGTGCCGGTTGCGAACAGTTGATGGCCTGCCAGTTGGCCCCGGTGCGCTTGTGCCCAGGTGATGAGTTCAGACTTTTTATGATCGTGAGCAACCAGCGCAATACGCTTACTGGCTGGCATGGTAACCTGAGTTGTTTTCATCATATTGTTAGGTTTCCTCGACCATATCATTTGCTTGAGTAAAAGAAACCGGCACAGGGCCGGTTTCGTAGAGGGCTTGATCAGACAGCTGAAATTCAGGCATGCCCGCAGACTGGGTTATGCGACCCAGATAGAGGTGTCTGAAGTACGCTTTATTGGCCTTTGATCTCTGAACGGCCATTGTATGGAGCTTGGCCGTTAAGCTCCTGTTCGATACGCAGTAGGCGGTTGTACTTGGATACCCGGTCCGAGCGACAAAGAGATCCGGTCTTGATCTGTCCTGCTTTGGTGGCAACGGCCAGATCGGCGATTGTTGTATCTTCGGTTTCACCTGAGCGGTGTGATATTACCGCCGTATAGCCTGCATCCTGAGCCATCTTAATGGCATCCAGGGTTTCGCTGAGTGTACCAATCTGGTTAAATTTGATCAGAATGGAGTTGCCGATCGAACGCTCAATGCCTTCTTTCAGAATCTTAGTGTTGGTTACAAACAGGTCATCGCCCACCAGTTGTACTTTGTCGCCGATTTTCTGGGTAAGATAGGCCCAGCCATCCCAATCGCTTTCGTCCATACCATCTTCGATAGAGATAATCGGATAACTGCTCGAAAGCTGCGCCAGGTAATCCGCAAAACCAGCAGAATCAAACTGTTTACCTTCACCCGACAGATCGTACTGACCTTCTTTGAAAAACTCGGAAGCGGCACAGTCCAGCGCCAGAGTAATATCTTCTCCCAGCACATAACCTGCATTATCAATGGCTTCTTTGATGACGACCAGGGCTTCTTCGTTTGATGAGAGGTTAGGGGCAAAGCCTCCTTCATCACCGACCGCGGTGTTTAATCCACGGGAGTTTAGTACGGCTTTCAGTGCATGAAATATTTCTGCGCCAATCCTTAGCCCTTCAGCAAAGCTGGGAGCACCAACCGGCTGAATCATAAACTCCTGAATATCAATATTGTTGTCAGCATGCTCGCCACCGTTGATGATATTCATCATTGGCACTGGCATGCTGTAGTCATCTGAATTTCCATTCAGGTCAGCAATGTACGCGTAAAGAGGCTGACCTTTTTCGGCGGCTGCCGCTTTTGCGGTGGCCAGAGATACAGCCAGGATTGCATTGGCGCCTAATTTGGCTTTGTTGTCGGTACCATCCAGTTCGATCATCGCCTGGTCAATAGCGCGCTGGTCAAAAGCATCCTTTCCCAGTAAGCACTGGCGAATATGGGTATTCACCGCTGCAACTGCCTTTAACACGCCTTTACCCAGATAGCGGGAATTATCTTTATCACGCAGTTCCAGTGCTTCGCGGGAGCCGGTGGAGGCTCCCGATGGAGCACAGGCTGTCCCGAAGGCTCCTGATTCAAGGATGACATCTGCTTCAACCGTCGGATTTCCGCGGGAGTCCAGTACTTCTCGTGCAATTATTTGCTTGATACTACTCATAGTTTTGTTCTTTATTCTGTGTTCTTTCTACGTCAGGTAGGCGTGTTCTCGGCTAAATATGCCCACCCGTCAGCTAAGGCAAATGGCGGTTGATCCTAAAAATCGTATTCAGAGCAATGCATTATCTGTTTAAGCTTGCCGTTTGAACGTTCCAGCACTTCTTTCTGCTCAGCAACTTCAATACGAATATCGAAATCACGAGGCCACTCGCTGTTGTTGTAATCGTAACTATCGTCGCTACCGTTTATTGCTTTACTGGAGTGCGGTTGCTTCTGTGCTTGTCCGTTTTGTTGTGATAGCTGTTCTGAAAGTTGTTGCATCACTCTGACCTCATCATATTGTCAGTAGATTTATAGTTATTCAGTCTGTTACGCAGTCGTCAGGACCCGTCTATTGAATACGGTCTCCGACACGGACGACTTTCATGGTATTGGTGCCGCCGTGAGCGTTAACGTAGTCACCCTTGGTAATAATTACCAAGTCCCCTTTGGCGATGACTTCTCTGCGTAATAACTCATCAACTGCAAGCTGATTCACATCCTGATTGGGAATCGCTGAGGTATCAAAAGGTACCGTCTTTACGCCACGAAACAGAGCCACACGATTCTGAGTACGAGGGTGTGGCGAGAATGCAAAAATCGGCTGATTTGAACGTATTCGGGACATCAGGAGAGGAGTGTCCCCGGTTTCTGTCATGCAGATAATGGCCTTGATACCGTCCAGATGGTTTGCTGTATACATTGCCCCCATGGCTATCGATTCATCAATATGCTCAAAGGATTCGTTAACCCGGTGTTTTGAGGTATGGGCCTGAGGGTGCTTTTCAGCTCCCAGAATCACTCTGGACATGGCTTCCACCGTTTGAATCGGGTATTCACCGGCCGCTGTTTCGGCTGATAGCATTACAGCATCGGTGCCATCCAGTACAGCGTTGGCCACATCAAAGACCTCTGCGCGAGTCGGCATGGGCTGAGTTATCATGGTTTCCATCATCTGTGTTGCTGTGATAACCACGCGATTCAGCGCTCGAGAACGATCGATAATGTGCTTTTGCACACCAATCAGTTCGGCATCGCCGATTTCAACACCCAAATCACCTCGTGCCACCATGACCCCGTCGGACGCTTCGATAATGCCGTCGAGTATTTCATCATCGGCAACTGCTTCCGCCCGTTCAATTTTTGAAATGAGTCCGGCTTTACCACCTGCTGCTTCCATGAGTCGGCGGGCTTCATGCATGTCTTCAGCGTCCCGGGGGAAGGATACAGCAAGATAATCAACGCCGATTGCTACGGCGGTAACAATGTCGATTTTGTCTTTTTCAGTCAGTGCTGCGGCCGATAGACCACCGCCTTGGCGATTGATGCCCTTGTTGTTGGACAGCGGACCACCAATTGAGACTTTACAGTAAATTCTGGGAGCATTTACTTCAGTCACTTCCAGAACCACACGACCATCATCCAATAACAGTATGTCGCCCGGTTGACTGTCTTCCACCAGGGCTTTGTATTCGATACCGACCTGGGTCTTGTCGCCAGCGTCTTTATCCAGAGATGCATCCAGAACAAAAGTTTGCCCTTTATCCAACTCAACCTTAGTATCCTTAAAGCGGGAGATACGAATCTTCGGCCCTTGCAGATCGCCAAGAATGGCGACAAACCGGCCCTGCTTGCGCGCAAACTCTCGAACCAACTCGGCACGTTGTTGGTGATCTTCGGCAGATCCATGGGAAAAGTTCAATCGTACTACGTTGACACCTGCCGTGATCAACTGCTCAATGGCTTCAGGACTGCTCGTAGAGGGTCCAAGGGTGGCGACGATTTTAGTTCTGCGCTTCATGATTTATATCTCTCTATTGCAAGGAGTCTGTCGAACCCAATACTGGTATAAGGTTGAAAACCTGACAGTCACCTATGCTTTGGCACTCATTAAGGCCAAAGTGTTATCCAACATTCTGTTGGAAAATCCCCATTCGTTATCGTACCAGGCCATGACTTTAACAAGGCGCCCATTAACACGGGTTTGAGTGGCGTCAAAGCTGGAAGATGCTGGGTTGTGATTGAAGTCTACGGATACTAAAGGTTGTTTGTTACATTCAAGCACCCCTCGCAGATATCCTTGGGCTGCTTCTTCAACAATGCCGTTGATTTCTTCCACGCTGGTGTCACGTCCTGCCAGGAAGGTGAGATCAACCAGAGATACATTGATGGTCGGCACTCGAACTGCCATACCGTCCAGTTTCCCATTCAATTCAGGTAGAACCAGTCCTACTGCGGCTGCCGCGCCGGTTTTAGTCGGGATCATTGACTGGGTAGCAGAGCGAGCCCGGTATAAGTCACTGTGATAAACATCGTTCAGGTTCTGGTCATTGGTATAAGCGTGAATCGTGGTCATCAGCCCATTTTCAATGCCCAGAGCATCGTTAAGCGGTTTGGCGATAGGCGCCAGGCAATTTGTTGTACAGGATGCATTTGAGATTATTTGATGGCTAGCGGTCAGCACATCGTGGTTGATTCCATATACAACAGTAGCGTCAGCCCCTTTGGATGGAGCAGAAATAATAACCTTGCGCGCTCCTGCATCAATGTGTGCCTTGGCCTTGGAGCGATCAGTGAAAAGCCCTGTGCACTCGTAAACCACATCGACATTCAGATCTCCCCAGGGTAGTCGGGAAGGGTCCCGTTCTGAAAACGTTTGAATGCGATCACCGTTAACGATAAGGCCATCACTTTCTACGGTTACTTCTCCTGCAAAGCGGCCGTGAACGGTATCAAATCGTGTCAGGTGAGCGTTGATGTTCGCATCACCAAGGTCGTTGATTGCAACAATCTTGATTTTGTCTTGTTTGTCGGACTCGTATAGAGCGCGAAGTACGTTGCGGCCAATTCGACCGTAACCGTTGATAGCAACACGAATTGTCATAGCCTGTCTCCTTAAAGTTATATATGTAATTTTACATACATAACGACCTTTGTGAAGCCGAATATGTAATTAATTTGCTATAATTACGTTATTTTTGATTATTAAAATTGTACTTTTAACTGTCAGACCCCCTTTTTTGTACTCTTAACCTGTTGAAATTGTTTAATAATAATAGATACAACTTAAAGTATAGTACGGCTGGTCGGATAACGGGATAATGATGAAGCTTTCTATGTAATTTTTATGTAAGTAAATTACATTTCTGTTATTCTAGCTATTCAAGAGGGGCTGATATGCACCAGAAGCGCCTTATACAGAGTGAGATTGATACCTTGAATAACATCCTTACCCACATTAATGACGAGTTGGAAAACCTGAATCGCTCCGAGCGTAAGGTTGCAGAAGTCATACTGGCAGATCCGCAAACGGCTACTCGCTCTACGATTGCTGTGTTAGCTAAAGCGTCCCAGGTCAGTGAACCAACAGTTAACCGGTTCTGTAAAAAGTTTAATACAGCAGGGTTTCCTGACTTTAAGCTGCATCTTGCTCAAGCACTGGCTCGCGGTGTTCCTTATGTCAATCGGAATGTTGAGCCAGAGGATACTTCTGACAGTTACACTCCTAAAATTTTTGACGCTACTATTTCAAGCCTGGCTTATGCAAAGGAGAAGCTGAGTCCCGCAGTGATCAATCAGGCAGTGGACCAGTTGATTCAGGCCAAGCAGATACTGTTTTACGGTCTCGGTGCATCTGGTCCTGTTGCTCAGGATGCCCAACATAAGTTTTTCCGTTTTAATATTCCGGTCACAGCCTATGATGATGTGTTGATGCAGCGAATGGCAGCAGCAGCCTGTGGTACCGGGGATGTGGTCGTGGTTATCTCTTACACCGGGCGAACCAAGGAACTTGTAGATATAGCAGCCTTGGCCCGGAAATCGGGAGCCTGTGTGATTGGAATAACCGCTTCAGCGTCTCCCCTGGCAAAGCATTGTTCCGTTGTTCTGGGTGTCGAGGCCCCGGAAGATACGGATGTCTACATGCCAATGACTTCCCGGATTGTTCATCTGGCAGTCATTGATGTTTTGGCGACAGGGGTTACCCTGCGACGAGGGCCGGGTTTTCTCTCCCACTTGAAGAAGATTAAAGACAGTTTGAAAGATACTCGTTATCAAACTGAACCGGCAACCAGACAAAACTAGAAAAAAGCCTCTTATGAAAAGGCTTGGCTGGCTATGTCGCTGTTAACTGAACCCCTGTTGAATGAGAAGCGTTTACCGGGGGCGTTGGATCGATTTAAGCTTTTGGCTGAACAGACCTGACACTCTGTAAGCGCTGTCCGAACCCTACGCCGGCGATGAGACAACTTCCCCCCAGTACCGCAAGCACCATGCTGACAGCCAGAGTTCCGCTCCATCCTGTTTCCAGAGCCATGGCGCTGATTGTCGCAGCTCCCACCATTTGACCGCAGCCAAGGGCGGCCGAAGCCGTGCCCGCCTGATCCGGGAAGGGGGCTAGAGCCTGACTGGTGGCTGCGCCCAATATCAAGGCAAATCCAATACTGGCAATAGCTACTGGAATGACGTATCCCAACAACGTGGTCTGGTTCAGATAATAGCTGAGAAGCATTATCAAACCAGCGCCACCGAGTATAGAGCAGCCGGATATAACCGTAGAAAAAGCTCCCAGCCTGGATATGATTCTGGGGGCAAAAAGGTTAGCCAGAATGATCAGTACTGCGTTGGCGCCGAACAAAATTCCGAAATCTTTTTGGCTGAGCCCTAATTCCTGTATCAGCACCAGAGGGGCAAAGGAAACGTAGCAGATGATCGAGGCCAAGGCTGCCATACACGCGAATCCATAATACAAGAATGAAGAATTGCTAAATAAAGGGCCGTAGTGCTTCAGGCTGAACAGTGATTCAGGTTTCAGCGTGCTGTCTGGCCGGGTCTCGGGTAATCGCGCATATATGTATCCGAATACACAGATTGAAAAAGCGGCCAGGGCTACAAATATCCAACGCCAGCCAAAACTGTCGGCTAAAACGGCCCCCAGAAATGGAGCCATAGCCGGAGCGACACATAATGATCCGTTGAGATAGTTATAGGCGGTTGCTCTGTCATTACCGTTGAAGCGGTCTCTTATCAGCGTGTAAGAAACGACGGAGGTGCCACAGGCTGCTAACCCTTGCAGTGTTCTGCTTATGTAAAGCTGGAATAGATCCTGGGCTGCAGCGGCTGCGAGAGAGGAAAGAAGAAAAAGTACGATGCTGCAGAGCGCGATGGGCCGCCGTCCATAACGATCAGCCAGAGGACCAGCAACTAACTGACCTAACCCTGAGGCAAAAATGAACAGACTAAGTGTGTATTGAATTTCTGCGGAGGTCGCTTCAAATACTCTGGCCAAGGTGGGCAGGGCGGGCAGGTAAATATCGATACCTAAGGGGCTGAAGAGTATCAGGAAAGTGGCTAATAATAAGATCGCAAATGATGATCGATTCAAAACTGAAGTCCCTGATTCCCCTGGTTTTCTCGAGTAACACTTATCGCAAGAAGCATTTATCTAAGGAACCATGGTAATTAATTTAAGATATGACGGATAATGTATTATCTTCTAATCTGATATTCCTGACAGGACTAATGCTCCCATGCTGGCAAGTCTTGTAATCGAGTCTCTTGTGGTAAGACCTTTTCTATTAAAGGGGAGTGGTGTGAATACCGATAAGCTTGCAAAAATGGACCTGAACCTGTTGGTGAGCTTACAGGTTCTGATTGAGGAAAAAAGCGTTACTCAGGCAGCAATACGCTTACATGTAACCCAGTCTGCCATGAGTAAAATACTGGGTCGATTACGGCAGGTGTTTGGTGATCCATTATTTGTTCGTTCGGCTTATGGACTTTCTCCCACTGCTCGTACAGCACAATTGGAAACTGAATTACGGACTATCCTGCAAGGGGTTAGCAAACTGACTGCTCCTCCGTGTTTTGACCCCGGAACAGCTAATCATAACTATAGAATTGCAGCCATTGATTCCACCAATCAGATATTTCTCCCGGACTATCTGCCTGAATTGATTACTCAGGCACCGAAAATGAGTCTTGAGGTTCTTAACTGGCAGGAGGATTCGTTAAAAAGAATTGAACAGGGAGACGTGGACCTGGGCATAACCGCTCGTGATTACGATGAGCTTTCTTTTGTCAGCTTACAGAAGCTCCCCAAGACTATTGTTCAGATGCCTATCGGTGATGACCATCTGGTGGTTCTTATGCGTCAGGGCCATCCGATATCAGGGCAAAAAAGTGCGTGGGATTTACAGAAGTATCTCTCTTGCGGTCACATTCAGGTGTGTTGTGAGGGAAAAAACCGTTGGCTACTCGATCAGGTTCTTGAACAACAGGGTTTGCAGCGCAATATGGTACTGAGGGTGCCTGATTTTCAAGCTGCTTTGAGTGCCACCTGTAATACGGATCTGTTATTCACCACCACTCAGAGTTTTGCCTCCTATGCCTGCCGGTTGCACCCGTTATCAGTTGAACAGCTACCGCTGGCCGTTGGTCCTACGACATTTTTATTGTTGTGGCATCAGCGCCATCATAAGGATCCGGGACATACCTGGTTGCGAGAGACTATTCACCAGGAAATTTGTGATAACCATCGCTTTGATCATTAAGAGAGCTGTTTGCAGGCTCCTGAGGCCAATCAGTCTGTCCGCAGCCAATCACTGTCTATACTGATACTTTAATCAGAGGTCTTTTCAGGGTTTCCAAACAAGCATTTCAGGCATTGATATATGAGTGTAATGACAAGGAGTGCATTTATTCAATCGAGTTCAGTGTTTCTCGTCTTTTTAAGCCTTTTTGGTTGCTGTCAGTTCTCCTGGAGTGAAACTAAAGTACGTTACCCGCGCGCCCTGACTGACAATGACAAACGGACGGAGTATCCGGTCCGTTTATTACAGCTGGCGTTGAGTGCATCTGACCGACGTTATGTGGTGGAGGCCAGCGAGTACCGAATGCCCCAGGGGCGGGCTTTGCTAAATCTGAAGCATGGATCAACACTTGATGTCGTCTGGTCAATGACCAGTAAAGACCGGGAGAGATTACTTCATCCGATACGTATACCTATCTATAAAGGATTAATTGGATGGCGCTTGCTGTTGATTCGACAACAGGATCAGAAAAAATTCTCACAACTGGAGCATGTAACCGAACTGACTAAGTTAGCGGCTGTTCAGGGGCATGACTGGCCTGATACGGCCATTTTGGAATCCAATGGTTTTTTGGTTCAAGGTGCATCGAATTATCAAGGGATGTTCGATATGTTAGCTCGTGGCCGGGCCGATTATTTTCCCCGCTCTATTGTAGAGATTTGGCAGGAACAAAATAACCATCGCAATAAACAGTTGGTTGTTGAGACAACGCTGCTGATGCATTACCCCACGGCGTTTTATTATTTTGTTAACAAAAACAACAGATTGTTAGCAGAAGACTTAGAAGCTGGTCTCAGACGGATTATTGCTAATAGTGAGTTTGATCGCCTGTTCAGTACCTATTTTGATCCGATTATGGACAAGGCCAGAATAGATCAGCGCCGTCTGGTCGAGCTTGATAATCCTACGCTGCCTGCGGAGACTCCATTAGGCCAGTCACGACTCTGGTTGGATATCCCTCCCGATTTGCCGAAGTGGCTTGAATAAGTTATTTAAATCAGGAACCGGGGGCTCTCGTTTATTGCCGAAGAGCCTTAACTCAATCTGCAGGTTAAGACTCTTGGTTTGAGGTGAAAAGCGCAACTGTAGCGGTAACAGGACAAGGGCATATCTTTCCTACTTATCTTTCAACAAAGGCCCGCTCAATTACATAGTGTCCCTGATCACCGTGGCGGGCTTCCTTAAACCCCATTTCATCCAGTATTTTACAGGTGTCCTTGAGCATACTTGGACTCCCGCAGACCATAAACCGGTCATCTTCCAGGCTGAAATCAGGCAGACCTAAATCGGCATTCAGCTTTTTAATCATCATCAGGTCCGTTAACCTGCCTTGATTACGGAACCGCTCTCTTGTGACTGTCGGGTAATAGAGCAATTTGTCTGCAACCATCTCACCAAAGTATTCGTTACTGGGCAGGCACTTCTGAATCAACTCTGCATAGGCCAGCTCTGACACGTAACGAACACCGTGGGTCAGTATGACTTTGTCGTACTGCTCGTAGATTTCCGGGTCTTTAATGATACTCATAAATGGCGCCAGACCTGTGCCGGTGCTGATAAGATAAAGACGCTTGCCGGGCAGCAGGTGATCATTAATCAGCGTTCCAGTGGGTTTACGGCTGATGAGTATCTGATCTCCGACTTTTATGTTCTGTAGTTTGGATGTTAACGGGCCATCCTGTACTTTGATGCTGAAGAACTCGAGCTTATCTTCATGATTAGCACTCGCGATGCTGTAAGCTCGCATCAGTGGACGGCCTTCATGCTCCAGTCCTATCATGGTGAAATGACCATTTTTGAACCGAAACCCTGGATCCCGGCTGGTGGTAAAACTAAACAAAGTGTCGTTCCAGTGCCGCACACTGAGAACTTCCTCACTTCCGATACTCGACATGGATTAACCCTCTTAATATATTCCAAAAAGATATAAATAATCGTTTATCTATTCAATAATGGCTATGTTAGTCTTTGTCTTTATATTGGTAAAATTGATAATTCAGCTAATGCTAATCGGAAATATCGATTATGAAATACAGCTTGCGTCAACTTGAGGTGTTTTTGGCGATTGCGCATTACGACAACATCACTAAAGCGGCTGAGAGTCTTTCCATGTCTCAATCGGCTGCCAGTGGTGCGTTGAAAGAGCTTGAGCAGCAATTTGATATACGTCTTTTTGATCGTATCGGAAAACGCCTGAAAATTAATGAACTCGGACGTTTACTGCGTCCGCGAGCAGAGGCTTTGTTGGAGCAGGCTCAAGCGTTAGAGCTGAATATGTCTCAACACCAGGCGGTAGGGCAGCTAAAGCTGGGAGCGACACTGACTATTGGAAATTATCTTGCAGTCAGGTTGATGGCTCGTTATATGGAGGCGCATCCGGCAGCTAAGGTTGAACTTCAGGTGGCGAATACCTCAACTATCGTGGCACGGGTAGCTAACTTTGATCTCGACGTCGGTCTGATCGAAGGAGAGATTCAGCACTCAGAGTTGGAGATAATACCCTGGCGTGAAGATGAGCTGGTTGTTTTTTGCGCCCCCGATCATCCTTTGGCAACCAAGTGGCAGCTTAATGATACCGATTTGCAGGCAGCGACCTGGATACTGAGGGAAAAGGGGTCCGGAACACGTCAGACCTTTGATCGGGCGCTGCACGGACTGCTGCCCGGTCTGAATGTGTTACTGGAGTTGGAACATACAGAAGCCATAAAAAGAGCGGTAACGGAAGGTCTGGGGATTGGTTGTCTTTCGCGCATAGCGTTGTTGGAAGCGTTTAGTCGTGAAACTCTGGTTCCGTTAAGAGTGGCCGGTCGAGATTTCAGTCGTCAGTTTTACCTGATTCTTAATAACCATAAATATCGCAGTGCCGGTATTGAGCGCTGGATAGAGCTTTGTCATCAAGCCTGAGTTTTCCCCGTGCGTATCTGACAGGCAGTCAAATCGAATTTGTTTTACTACACTATGGTTAATAGAGATTTCTTTCGTGGGCGTATCTTTCGTGAAAGTTCTTTAATTTGAATTGCCTCAGTTTTCTATCAGGTAACTCTTAACTAACAGCATTGCCAATTGCTACGCCCGTTCGGTGAGCGCCATGTGTTTGTTGTCAGAGTCCGGGCTTCGTGGTCATTGGTTATTGCTATACATCCTGGCAATCCTGCTTTTGCTGCTTCCCCGATTGTCTTTCTCTGAGGATTCTGAGCTGTTATCCGCAGACAATCGCCCTCAGGCCTGGTCAGTGAAACTTTCAGGTGGAATTGGTCCAGCCAGCAGTGATTATTTGATACGAGCGCTGGAAAAGGCCGCTAAAGAGGATATCCATCTGTTAATTATTGAAATGGATACCCCTGGGGGCCTGGACAAATCGATGAGGGCGATGATAAAGAAAATTATCGCGTCTCCCGTTCCGGTTGCTACCTTTGTGTACCCTTCGGGGTCCAGGGCTGCCAGTGCTGGAACCTATATTCTATATGCGAGTCATATTGCTGCCATGGCTCCGGCCACTAACCTGGGAGCAGCTTCTCCTGTGCAGATTGGCGCACCTGCACTACCAGGAACTCCTCAGCAACCTGCTAAATCCCCACAGCAGAGTAAAGATGAAAATCTCAGTGAAGAAAACCCGAGAACAGAAGACCTGCCCCCGGAAGATAGCGCTACGACAATGCGGCGGAAAGTACTGAATGATGCAACGGCCTATATCCGTGGCTTGGCTGAACTTCATAACCGTAATGCAGACTGGGCCGAGAAAGCGGTGCGGGGTGCGAAAAGTCTCAGTGCTGAAAAAGCAGTGGAATTGGGGGTGGTTGATTTAATTGCGACTGATCTTGAGGATTTAACCCGCCAATTAGATGGTCGGACAGTAAGGGTGCAGAATCAGGATTATCTGCTGAAAACCAGGAATATTGAAATCCTCCGAATAGAGCCGGACTGGCGCAGCCAGTTTCTGGTTATCATCACAAATCCGAATATTGCCTACATACTTATGCTGATAGGGGTGTACGGCTTGTTGCTGGAATTTTACAACCCGGGTGTTGGCGTGCCTGGCATTGTCGGTGGAATCAGTCTTCTGGTTGCCTTATACGCCTTTCAGCTGCTACCCATCAGCTATATCGGACTGGCGCTGATTTTATTTGGTATTGCACTGATGTCCATCGAAGCCCTGTCACCCAGTTTTGGAATCTTTGGCTTCGGTGGGGCTGTGTCCTTTGCTATTGGTTCGGTGATGCTGATGGACTCAGATCTGCCGGGTTACCAGATAGCGGTGCCTGTTATTGCCGCTTTTACCGTCTTTTCCTTACTGCTAACGGTTGTGATTTTAGCCTTGGCACTCAAGGCACGTAAAGGGGCAATGGTTAGCGGTGATGCTGTTTTGGTAGGGCAATGGGCGATTGCCATAGAGGACTTTCAGGCGGCAGGGAAAGTTCGTGTGCAGGGGGAAATCTGGAATGCCAGGTGCCAGGACGCTGTTCGCGCAGGAGAGCCTGTTTTCATTCAGGCTATTGAGGGGCTTACCCTCCGGGTAAGCAGATCAGGAGAGTAATAATGATTACTTACTACTTCATGATGGCTATCACGGTTTTATTGATTGCCTTGTTGTTCAGTATGTTTCGCATCCTGCGGGAATATGAAAGGGGGGTTGTGTTTATGCTCGGACGTTTTTACCGAGTCAAGGGCCCGGGGTTGATCATTGTTGTGCCATTGATTCAGCAGATGGTCCGGGTGGGGCTGCGTACAGTCGTCATGGATGTTCCTACTCAGGATGTAATATCTCGCGATAATGTGTCAGTTAAAGTGAATGCCGTTGTGTATTATCGGGTGATCGATGCCCAGAAAGCGATTATCAATGTTGAGAACTTCCATGAAGCTACCAGCCAGCTGGCCCAGACGACACTGCGTTCAGTACTGGGGCAGCACGAACTGGACGAGATGCTGTCATCCAGAGATACGCTGAACCGAGGAATTCAGCAGATTCTCGATCAGCAGACGGATGGCTGGGGTATAAAAGTCAGTAATGTAGAAATCAAACATGTTGATCTTAATGAATCCATGATCCGGGCAATCGCCAAGCAAGCGGAAGCCGAGCGGGAGCGCAGGGCCAAGGTCATACATGCGATCGGTGAGCTTGAAGCGTCTCAAAAACTGAGTGAAGCGGCACAGATTCTGTCTCAGCAGCCCCAAGCTCTCCAGTTACGATATTTGCAAACATTGACCGAAATTGCCGGGGATCACAGTAATACAATAGTTTTCCCGCTCCCCATTGATTTATTACAAAGGCTGCATGATGCGGTTAAAACCCCAGCAGACAGATCAGATTAAGATAAAAGGGGTTAGTGGTTATTTGGTTAACAGCTTTCGATGAGTTGGCTGCAAATGCGATTTAATGTGAATCCAGTGAAGAGACATGTTTTTATTAACGAAATAGTTGATGAATGCAGGTAGCGTTCTCTGATATGTCCATCGACAGCACCATGGACTTATTCATCGGTTCCCTGAGTAAAAAGAAACTAGAGTTTTGATTGCATGTCTATGTTACAGCAGTTAACAATTCCACATAGACTGTTGAAACCAGCCGCTCCCGGATTTTCTGCAAATAAATTGGAAATATCCGGTAACTAACTCGACTCTCAGATTAAAAGGTCAAGAATGCTCAAGTACCTGTTATCGGTTGAAATGCTATTGATTGTGTTGCTCATGTGGGCTGTTTTTATAATCGATTTTTTGCTGCCAGGAATAAACCTGAATTATTTGGGTATCCAGCCCCGAAAAATAGAAGGTTTGATGGGGATTCTGTTTTCTCCTTTTCTGCATGTCGGGTTAACTCATATCGTTTTCAATTCCATTCCCCTCTTGGTGCTTTCGGCGCTGATCCGCCTGTCAGTGGGAAGTTCTCAGTTGCGTACAGTTATCGTTCTCGGAATTATCGCCTCAGGCTTTGGGACTTGGGTATTCAGTTCAGCGGGAGTTGTGGTAGGGGCATCTGGACTGGTTTATGCGTTTATAGGGTTTCTTTTTGCAGATGCATACTTCAATCCGAGCCTGCGCAGTTGGTTGTTCGCAATTATTTCCTTTTTTCTTTATGGCGGCGCATTCTTGTCGCTGTTTGTGTTTAATCCGGTGGTATCCTGGGCTGCTCATTTCTGGGGTTTTGTTGCGGGGGCTTTAATCGCCTCTATTCTGCGCCGGCCAAAAACATCTGCCAGAAAATCATCATGGTAATAAGTGAGGAACCAACAGGGTTCTGCGGGTAACTGAGTCGTTGTATGGGCACATGGCTTGTCGAAGATGTTCAGTTGAATCGCCGCAATGATAGCACTTGGTGGCGAGTTCCTGTAAGCTTCACGCCCGCCATTTGACGCGGTTCAGACAATGATGCAGTTACCAGAGAATATCTTATGAGCTTTGCCTCCTTGGGCTTATCGACCCCTATCCTTGAAGCCGTCGCCGAGCAGGGTTACGACACGCCTTCGCCTATTCAGGCGCAAGCGATACCTGCCGTGATCGAAGGAAAGGACGTTATGGCCGCGGCGCAAACAGGAACGGGTAAAACGGCAGGGTTTACCTTGCCCATACTGGACCTGTTATCAAGGGGTGAGAGAGCTGGTGCAAATCAGGTGAGAGCGCTTATCCTGACACCTACTCGCGAGTTGGCAGCTCAGGTAGCAGAAAGTGTTGCGACCTATGGTAAAAATCTGCCACTACGTTCAGCGGTGGTATTTGGTGGGGTAAAGATAAATCCACAAATGATGAAGCTTCGCCAGGGTGTTGATGTGCTGGTTGCGACACCCGGTCGATTAATGGATCTGTACAGCCAAAATGCCGTAACGTTCAAGCACCTCGAAGTGCTGGTTCTGGACGAAGCTGATCGTATGCTGGACATGGGCTTTATCCACGATATTCGTAAGATCCTTGCTGTTTTGCCCAAGCAACGACAGAACCTGCTGTTCTCTGCGACATTCTCTGATGAAATTCGCCAGTTGGCCAAAGGGCTGGTTAATAATCCCGTTGAAATTTCTGTTAGTCCAAGAAATACGACGACTAAATTGGTGGATCAGTGGATCTGCCCCGTTGATAAAAGCAAGAAGTCGGCGTTGTTAACCCGGTTAATCAAAGACAATAGTTGGGAGCAGGTGCTGGTTTTTACGCGAACCAAGCATGGTGCCAATCGGTTAACCCGGCATCTTGAGGGTAAGGGGATTCAGGCAGCAGCAATCCATGGTAACAAGAGCCAGGGGGCGCGAACAAAGGCGCTGTCTGGATTTAAAGATGGCTCAATCCGGATTCTGGTGGCGACAGATATCGCCGCACGGGGCTTGGATATTGATCAGTTACCACAGGTCGTCAACTTTGATCTGCCTAATGTTTCAGAAGATTATGTGCACCGGATTGGTCGTACCGGGCGGGCTGGGGCCAGCGGGCAAGCCGTGTCACTGGTCAGTGCCGATGAGTTCAAACAGTTGTCGGATATTGAGCGTTTAACTCAGCAGCTTATCACACGAAAGCAAATCGAGGGTTTTGAGCCGGTTAATGAGTTACCCGAATCACGACTGAACAAGCGTCCTTTCAAACCGAAAAAACCCAAGAAGCCTAAAGTGGGCCATCGGGACGGTCAGCGTTCCGGGGATAATGCACAAGGTCATCGGCCTAACGCCAGACGACACGCAAAGGCGAGTTGAGTTTTCGTTCTTGGTTTTTTGGTGGTAGAGGGAAGATTGATAGAAAGTTGAGGTAAAGGCAGCGTTAGCTGCCTTTACCGGAAACCAGCATCCCGATACCGGCACTTGCCAATAACCCCGCACAACCACGATTGAATCGTTGTCGGTAGCGCGGGTGTGAAAACCAGCTGGCTAAATACACTCCTGCCAAGGCGTAGCATGCAATCGCGGTCCATTCCAGGATCAGAAACAAGCCCCCTAATATCCCAAACTGCAGCTCTATGTTTCCCGTAGGACTAATAAACTGGGGAAGAAAGGCCGTAAATATCAAGATTGCCTTCGGGTTGCCCGCTGCCAGTAAAAACTCCTGCCGCATCAGCAGAGGAACGTTTGCCAATTGTTGAGCCCTGAGTTCGGTATCTGCTGGAGCACCAGCTCGCCATAACTGGATAGCTAACCAGAAAAGATAAGCAGCGCCAAAGATTTTTATAATCAGAAACAGGGTCTCAGATGTATGCAAGACAACGGCCAGACCTGATGCCGCTAATGCAATCATCAGAGCAAAAGCAGTAAGCCGTCCAAGCCCTGCAAAAAAAGCGATCCTGAACCCATAACGTTTTGCATTACTGAGCGCTATCAGATTGTTTGGTCCAGGGGCCATATTCAGTGCAAAACATGCAGGAATAAATAACGCCAGTACAACCATCTCCATAAGATCCGTACTCCTCTGGGTTTAGCTTACTTTTCATATCCTCTGGCTGATTAGAGAGACAGGGATCGATTGGCAATCCATTGAACGATAACGCTAGACATAAGGCAAGGTTATTGCTGCGGTTCTGAAGATCCTTTGGGGATTAGCGGCCGATAGTGCGGCTTTGCGAATCCGTCGGGCTAGCGATACAGCTACTTGACTGGTTTTCGACAAATGGCAATGACGATGATGCCTGGAGTCAGTAGTAGTATTCCCAACCACCCGTTTAATCCCAGGTTTTCGTTCAGAAAAAGCAGTCCCAGTATGGCACCGAGACAGGGAACAGCTGACATCATCGCGGCTGTGGCAGGAGCCCCTATATGACGAACCGCGTATGAAAGCATAATCAGACCGACCATGGTCGGTAGTAGCCCCTGGTAAGCCCCTTGAAGCAAAATATGGGACATTTGAGCTTCTGCCAGATTGGATGGCAACAACAGTGCCCAGATGGGTAGATAAATAAGCCCGTTCAGCAAACTGGTGCATAACAGAACCTGCAAAACACTAACGTTCCAGCGACGGTTCAACAGCATATACACTGAGAAAACCGCGCCGGCGAGCATAAACAGCATGTCGCCGGTCCAGCTTTCAGAAAGTTCCAGCTTGTTGTTGCTTGAGGCTACCAGCCAGGCCCCTGCAACAATCACTGTTGAACCAATGACCTGAAGGTAGCCAGGTCTTTCCGATAACCATAACCAGCTGATCAGAAGCGTAAATGCAGGCAACAGACCATTGAGAAAGACGCCACCATGGGCAGCTGGTGCATAGGTAAACCCTGCATATGACAGCAAAACATAGGGCACACCGGCCAGGCTGCCTAATACCAACATTCGATATAGAGGCATTCCCTTCCAGGGCCGATAGTAAAGCACAATAGGCAGCGCTACGATCGAAGCCACGCCAAAACGTAGCGCCGCTATATCGTAGATTGTCATTGCCGATACGGCACCGGCTTTACTGACTACAATCCAGCCCGACCATACAAAAACAATAATCGATGCAGCCAAAAAACCCAGCACCGTCGTCGAGGGCTTATAGCCGTCAAACAGTGATTTTTTTCCGGGCTCTTCATTAATGAGATCTTTACTGTCCAGAGTGCTTTCATTCATTTGTATCTACCTGTCATTACACTGCGATTCCCTGATGCTTGATTCAAGCTGTTTCAGACATGCTGCAATCAGGTAACTTTTCAATTTAACGTTTGTTACCCAGATTGATCGTTTTTAACGTTGATCGCTTTAAACATCGATTGTGTTAAAGGTTGATTGTGTTAAAGATCGATAGTGTTAAAGGTCGATAGTGTGAAAAATTGATAGCGTTAAAAGTTGATTCTGAAAAAGCTCAGTGCTCGTTGAACGATTAGAGATAGATTACCGGGACAGTTTGATGGGCTATATCACGATCTTGCGGTCTTTTGCTTTGTTTTAGGAGAGGCGCGTGGGCATCGCCTCTCGCAGGTTAAACAGCTATCAGATGTAAGTCTGTTAGCCCATGATATCCAGGCAATTCCGAATGGCTTGCTTGCTGGTTTCGGATAGCGGCAATATGGGGGCACGGCACTCTTCACTGCAAAGCCCAAGAAGCGAAGCAGCATACTTAACACCCGCAGGGCTGGGTTCCACAAACATGGCATTATGGAGCGGAGCCAAGCTATCGTGATGCTTGAGCGCAGCAGTATAATCGCCTTCAAGACACGCGCTTTGCATTTTCGCACACAGGGTCGGTGCAACATTTGCTGAAACCGAGATACAACCGCGGCCGCCAGAGGCATTGTATGCCACGGCTGTCATATCTTCTCCCGATAGATAAGAGAAATCTTTGTTGATTAGCATACGTTCCTGGCTAATATGGGCCAGATCACCGGTGGCATCTTTTACCCCTAGCACACCGGGAAGCTCGGCCAGCCTTGCCAGAGTTTCCGGGCTGATATCAACAATTGCTCTGGGTGGGATGTTGTAGATAATCAACGGAAGATCGACACTGTCGTGGATCAGTTTGAAATGCTGATAAAGACCTTCTTGAGAAGGGCGGTTATAGTACCCGGCAACACAAAGCAGAGCATCAGCACCGGCGCTTTGCGCATGGCGCGCATATTCGACCGCTTCCAGCGGGTTATTCGAGCCGGCACCGGCAATAACGGGAACCTGACCAGCTGTTTCTGCAGCTACGATTTCCACCACACGCTTATGTTCTTCTTCACTGAGAGTAGGAGATTCACCGGTCGTTCCAACAGGCACCAGTCCGTGAGTGCCTTTGTCAAGTTGCCACCGCACCAGGTTTCTAAGGGCTTTTTCATCAAGGACTCCATTCTTGAAAGGTGTGATCAAGGCGACCAAAGATCCACTAAACATTTTTGACTCCATATAATTGGCTATGACTATAAAGTTAACGGCAAAAAAAAGCCCGGTACGCTTTCGCGACCGGGCTTCCATGATTGACTACGATTAATTTGTCATCAGATACACGCTGCCAAGCCGCCGAGGGTAACCTCAGGTTTATCACCGCGTTTGGACTCAGAAGACAGGTTATACATGATGACTGGTTTGATTCTCTGTACGAAGTTCGTTGGCTATGTGCAGGTAAGTCCATTTCTGATGTCGGACAACCCTGAACTCAACTTTGCAAAGGCTTGCTCGCCAGGCAAATCATCTTGTATCCAGGATTTATATGCACTGTAATGGACGTTACTGTATCGGTATTTTGACCGCCCATCAAGCTTAAAATGAACGTTGCTTCAATCTATCTGGAATCCTGGACAAACTATCTGGAATCCAGAACAAATTTTCTCGCCAGTATTGATAGAGAATCAAGGTGGAATTGTCATTGCCCATATTGTCTTTGTCGTTACACTGTAGACTTGGTGGTTATTTTTATTCCTGAGTTATCAAGAAGGATTGAGTTAATGGTAGTTCTGAAATGGATTGTTTTTTTGATAATTGCGTTAGCCCTCGCAATTTTAATACTGTTCTTTTACAAGGGATACGAATCCCGCGGGGGAAATTCTCCTGGGTTGCAGCAAGGGGTGTTGCAAGCATGTCCTGATAAGCCAAACTGTGTCAGCAGTGAAGAGGGAACGGATACGGAGCACAGTATTAAACCCCTGTTGCTAACGGATAATACTAACTCTCTGGATCAAGTTCGAGCGGCTATCGGTACGATGGGTGGGGTTGTGGTAAAGATGGATGAATCGTACCTGGCTGCAACTTTTACCTCCTCTGTGTTTGGCTTTGTCGACGATCTGGAGGTGCGTTTTGATCGGACAAAGGGCGTTTTTCATGTGCGTTCTGCATCCCGGGTCGGACACAGTGATATGGGAGTCAACCGCAAGCGTGTGGAGACACTACGGGAACTGTTGCAATAACTAAAAAAACCTGCCAACAAGTGACCTTTCCAGGGGCATGAGTCAGGTGGAAAACAGGCCTTCGATTTAAAAATCGAAGGCCTGTTTTAAGAGACGGGCTATGTTTCAGCAGATAGAGCGTGTTTTAAGAAACAGACCCGGTTTTAACAAATTGAAAATAGCCTTGGACTGGGGGCCTGTCAGGCCGTTACTTTCATCGGGCTGATTCCTTTCACCTCTATCGTGACATGACTAACACTCTGGACCTGAGCCCGGAGGTCTTTTTCCAAATCTGAGACTATTTGCTCTGTTCTGGCGAGTATTGCCTGAACGGCTGCGCGAGAATTGATGTAGTCGTTAAGAGCCTGATCATTCAGTTTGGAAGATGGAACCGACTGCAGCAGCAGCTCCCGCTCTTTTTGAATCTGTTGGTGCATTCCTGATACCATCGATTCTTCCCTTAACTCGATTTCAGCAACCAGTACCGTATTTGTTTCGTCAATAATGATCGAGCGGATGTCATGATAACTTTCCACTTCAGAATGGGATGTCGCAATTGCTGAAAAGACCTGTTCCGCTTTGGTATCACGTATATCTACCAGATACTTCATATTCACATAACCCAAATAGAACGCAATCATTCCAAGCATAACTGCTATCGCCCCGGAGAATAGAATATCCCATAATGGATTTCCGGTTATTTCAGCCAATATGATACCGCAAGCGGCCATGATCAACCCGAGCATCGCCACAGAATCCTCAAGCACGACAGCCACTAGAGTTGGATCGTTTGATTGGGTCAAATACCTGAAAGGATTTCTTAACCCTTCGCTGCGCATTCGCCGCCAAAACTCTTTAATTGCTATGACGAAAGAATACCCTTCCAGAACTGTAGCCACTGCCAGTACGATCAAACTTAACCAGAACCCGGAGATGATACCGAAGATTAACGTCTGCTCAACGGTGCTGGTACTCTGGAGATCGTGAAGGCTGTGCCAGGTGTGCGAAAGACCCAGGCCACAGCCGATTGAAAACAGGCCTATAGCACTCCAGAGGTTCCAAAGATACTTTTTTTGGCCATGACCGAAGGCATAGAGTGCATCGGCAGGCTGTTCTCCGACGACTAGCCCTCGCAATAAGAAACCCTGGTTTAAGGTATCCATCAGGCTGTGAACTGCTTCGTTCATCATCGATGCTGAGCCACCCAATAGCGCAGCGATAAACTTTATTACGGTAACGATGCCGTTTGCCACTATTGCAGTAACAACCGCCTTCCGTGAGCCATGAGCCATGTCAGTTCCTTAGTTTGAGATAATTCAGTCGTTGCGATAATCCAGAGCATTCTAGCGTTGCTGAGTATTTTCTCGCAACAATGATTCAGTTCGTGTCGACCAATCAAGTAATAACCTCGAATAATGTAATCCTGAGTTATCTAAGGAACCTAACCCTGGGGCTTGCCTGTTGGTTCTGCTGATAGTCGACGCTCAGTACTTTGTAGCAGAGATTTGACACTATTGATATTTACAGAATCTTTACGTTTATCCTGCGTTTCATTTACACAGCCGAGATTACCCTATTGAAAATACAGCTGAGGTTAACCAGCAAAGCAATCTATTGAGATCAAAGCAGGGGGTGTTGAATGAAAGTGGAAGGTTACCTGGATACGGAGCTTCGCTATGGAAGCGTATCCAGATTTAATCATTGGGTGGGTGCCTTATTAGTGGTTGGGTTATTGGCGATTGGGCTATATTTTCATGATATGCCACAAGGCGACGAAAAGTTTTTTTGGATACGCTTACATGCATCGATAGGCATGCTTGGTTTTGCTTTTCTCCTGTTTCGGATACTTTGGCGCGCAATGATTACCGGTCCACAGCCGGCACATCAGAGTCGAAAACTCAGTATTCTGACAGTTTGGAGTCATCGTTTAATTTTGTTTTTAATAGTCGTTCTGCTGGTCTCAGGTCCTTTCGCTATATGGAGTGGCGGTCGTCCTATCAATGTTTTTGATTGGGTCGTGATCCCCGGACCTATTGGTAAGTGGACGGCTCTGCATGAAATTCTGGAGAATATTCATGGACTGGCCGGTCGAATATTAATGTTTTTGGTGATCGGACATATAGTCATGGCTGCCAAACACCACTTTGTGGATAAGGACCAAGTCATGAAACGGATGACGGGCGCATGATAAGTAGTGGCGAATAGGGCTGATTTAACCAGAGGTTTCCAAGGTATGCTTGGAAAACAGTCAGTTAAGGCGGATACTTGAATAGTGATAGATGACTCTGCAGTGTTAATTAAACAATGAAAAGCCTCTGTTTAATCCAGAGAGGTTTGCATGGACAAGTAAACAGCTATGACAATACGACGTCTTGGACTCCTAACGTTGAGTCTGGTGATACTGAACGGATGTGAATCAGGCCTGAAGCCATTCGTTGTCGAAAAAGCTAACATTGACGTGCCTCCGGTTTGGCAGGAGCTTTCTCATCCTGGAGATCTTTCGGATCAGGGCTGGTTGGCGGAGATCCAGGACAGTCGGCTTCCTGATTTGATTGCTGAAGCTGTCGAGTCCAATCCGGATTTGCAGTTGGCTCGGGCAAAACTGAATGCTGGTTTAGCTCAGGTAACTGTAACAGGGGCCGCCTTGTTGCCCCGCGTTGATGGGCAGATAAGTGGTGCGCGTAGCCGCCGGTCAAGTAACGGCAGTCATAGTATAAGCAATTCGTTTAACGCTGAACTTCAATTCAGCTGGGAAGCAGACCTGTGGAATAAGTTGTCTGACAGTGAACGGGCGGCGGTGCTGGATGCTAAGGCACTTCGGCAGGACCTGAAGGCGGGGCGTCTGTCTCTTGCCGCTAATGTTTCTAAAGCCTGGTTTGCAGCGGTTGAAAGTAAACTGCAAGAGGAACTGAGCCAGAGTTTGGTGGATAACTTAAAGGCTAATCTGGAAATACTGGAAGAAGGGTATCGTTCAGGTATTTTTGGTGCTCTTGACATACATTTGTCCCGGGCAAATCTCGCTGCAGAACAAGGACGGCTTGCCGTAAACCGCCAAACTCATGGTGATCGTGTTCGCAGTCTGGAGGCTTTGATGGGGCGTTACCCAGGCAATGTTCTGGAACTGGTCTCAGACTTGCCGGAACTCCCTCCTCCGGTGCCTGCGGGCTTGCCATCCTCACTACTGGAACGTCGTCATGACATTCGCGCTGCGGATCTTCGTTTTGAGCGGAGTGTTGCGGAGCTTTCCCGTGCCCACAAGGATCGTTTTCCGAGTTTAAGGCTGACTGCCGATTATGGGATCAGTAGTGATGAATTGAAAGACCTTCTGAAAGGCAACAGCCTTGCATGGACCGCTTTGGCCTCATTGGCACAACCGTTATTTGATGGTGGACGGTTGGCAGCGCTTGAACAGCGTGCTGTTGCGGAGGCCGAACAAGCGAAAGCGATTTATATTAATACCGTTTTAGGCGCTTTTTCTGATGTTGAGTCTACGTTGCAGCAAGAACAGCAATTGATTAAAAAGACAGCGGCTTTACGTTTGAGCAGTGAGGAGTCTGAGTATGCCCAGAGTTTGGCTTTTGAACAGTATCGGGCTGGACTTGTCGATTATATAACAGTGTTAGAGGCTCAACGTAGGGCATTTATCGCTCGCAGCAGTTACCTGGAATCCCGTAGTCAGCAGTTGCAGAACCGCATAAACTTATATTTGGCACTCGGGGGAGATTTTATGACTCAGAGTAGAGGGGGAACTGACCTCCAGGCTTTTGAAACAGAGGGTGCTGATTCTCTGATCAAAATGGGAAAGGGCAAAAGGTGATTAGATGAAGTGGTTGAAATGGATGCTGCCAATTACGGTGCTGATAGTCAGTGCCTATGGTGTCAACTACATTGTCAATAACAAACCTGATGCCAAGCGGGGGCGTCCGCAGGGGCCACAAGCCATGACTGTTGAAGGGACGCGCTTGCACCGGCAGGATTTTCAGGTCTGGTTGGATTCTTATGGCGTAGTAAAACCGCGAACCGAAAGTCATCTGGTATCACAGGTAGCAGGGAAAGTTGTAAAGATTTCTGAGCGTTTTCGTGAAGGGGCATTTTTTGAAGCGGGGGATATTCTTATTCGGATAGATCCTCGTGACTATCAGGTTGCCGTGGATATAGCAGAGGCTGAATTGATCCAGGCGCAACTAGGCTTAAAAGAAGAGCAAGCACGTGTCGAACAGGCTCTTCGGGACTGGAAGCGGTTGGGGAAGGGGGTGGCAGGAGACCTCGTTCTGCGAAAACCTCAATTGGCTGCTGCTGATGCTGCAATATCTTCCGCCAAGGCCAAACTGGTAAGGGCCAAGCTGAGCCTGGAACGCACGCGCATTAAGGCTCCTTATGCCGGAAGACTGTTATCCAAGCAGGTTGATCTGGGACAGGTGGTTTCGTCCGGGACTGTTCTGGCGGAAATTTTTGCTGTGGATTACGTCGAGGTTCGGCTGCCTTTAAATAACCGCCAACTGGAGTATGTGAGCTTGCCAGAGCAATATCGGGGCGGTGAGCTTAGAAGTGGAAACTTACCCGAGGTCTCTTTGCAGGCTCAAATAGGGCGCCAGCAATATTCCTGGTCTGGAAAGGTGGTCCGGGTGGAAGGTGCAATCGATCAAGGTAGTCGTCAACTGTTTGTCGTTGCTCAAATAGAAGACCCCTATAGTCTTGGCCCCCAGGGCAACCCACCGCTTAAAATTGGGCAGTTTGTTCAGGCCAAGATTAAAGGGAAGCTGTTACAGGGCGTGTATGTTTTTCCACGCACCGCTCTTAATCAAGACAATACCGTGCTGATTATAGAAAAAGGGCGACTACAGTCTCGAATTCTTGACCCTCTGTGGACCGATGAAGAATCCGTAGTGGCTAGCAGCGGTTTAGAGAATGGTGATTTGCTAAACCTGACTCCGATGGGGGCAGGGGTTAGTGGTCTGGCCGTTCGTGCCGTGATTGATGGTGAGCCTCTGGTTAATAAGAATGGTGCGGACAAAGAAAGAAAACGCAAGCGCCCGAAGCAAGATGAAGATCGACTTCATCAAGGGGACCCGGAGGCAGCAAAGCCTGCTGTATCCGGATGATTTTTCCAGCACCTGTTTTGCTCTGCAGTAACCGGGCGGAAATGACCATCCAAAAAGGTTCCACTGTGACAGATGCCATAGGGGTGGATTCTTAATGCGAGGTGCAATGTGCATTCAATGATTACCTGGTTTGCTCGAAACCCGGTGGCAGCTAACCTGCTGATGATCTTGATTTTGTTATTAGGAGCAAATGCCCTTAATGGCAAGATCCCTTTGGAAGTGTTTCCATCTCGTCAGCTTGACCAGATTGTTGTACGGATAATGTATCCCGGATCCACACCGAGGGAGTCCGAAGAAGGCATTACCATCAGAGTCGAGGAAGAAATACAGGATCTGGAAGGAATTGAAGAGATAAAGTCCGGATCAGGTGAAGGTGCTTCGGTTGTCAGTGTGGAAGTTGCTGACGGTTACAATACTCGTGACCTGATGGATGATATCAAAAGCAGGGTTGATGGCATCAGCACCTTCCCCGAAGAAGCTGAACGACCGATTATCAGCATTAGTGCAAGACGCCATGAAGTAATCAGTACGGTTATTTACGGAGATCGCAGCGAGATGCAGCTGCGCCGTATTGCCGAAGAGGTTCGTGATGAAATAAGCAATCTTTCCGGTATTACTCAGGTTTCACTGGACAGTAGCCGGGACTATGAGTTGGCTATTGAAGTTTCTGAAGCAACATTGCGGGAATATGGCTTGACTCTCAGTCAGGTAGCTGAAGCGGTTAACCGAGGGTCAATTGATTTATCTGCCGGTAATATTCGTACTCTGGGGGCCGATATACTTGTTCGCACCAAAGGGCAGGCGTACAACGCTAACGACTTTCGACGTATTCCCATCGTTACACAAAGTGATGGATCAAGGATTGAGCTGGGGGACATAGCTACCATCAGGGACGGCTTTGAAGATAATCCGGTGAATATGCGCTTTGATGGTCAGCAGGCTGTTGCAGTGGATATTTATCGGGTTGGTAATCAAAGTTCTATCGAAGTCGCTGATCAGGTAAAACGCTATATTGAGCGTAAGCAGTCGTTGCTGCCAGAGGGGGTGAAGCTTGATTATTGGCGGGATCGTTCAAATATCGTCAAAGCGCGCCTGCAAACACTGACCAACAGCGCTATCCAGGGTGGTATTCTGGTACTTCTGTTGTTGACACTGTTCTTGCGTCCAACAGTGGCATTTTGGGTTTGTGCCGGAATCCCCGTCTGTTTCATGGGCGGCTTTATGCTCATGCCCGTTCTTGGTGTATCCCTGAATATTGCCAGTCTGTTTGCGTTTATTCTGGTATTAGGCATCGTTGTTGATGATGCTATTGTGACCGGCGAGAATATTTATACTCACTTCAACCGGGGCAGTGATGGTCTTACTGCAGCAATCCAGGGCACCCGTGAAGTAGCGATACCGGTAACCTTCGGAATACTGACCACGGTGGCTGCCTTTGTACCACTGGCAATGGTTGAAGGGCGTAGAGCGGTTTTATTTGAACAGATTCCCTATGTGGTAATCCCGGTGCTGCTATTTTCCCTTGTTGAGTCGAAATTAATTTTACCTGCCCATCTGAGGCACCTGAAGCCACCCTCAGACGACAACTGGTTGTCCCGTCTCCAGCAGACCATTGCCCGTGGACTGGAAAGAGGAATTCATCGGTTTTACAGTCCATTTCTGGATAAAGTGCTGGAGTTCCGATACCTAACCTTAGCTCTTATTGTTGGTTTCTCTCTAATTGTATTTGCGATGGTGTTCAGTGGATGGACGAAGTTTCTGTTTTTCCCAAGGGTGCAGAGCGAGCTGGCTCGTGCAACTTTGGTGATGCCAGCGGGTACCCCGTTTGCAGTGACGGACAAGCATATTGAACGGATCACTCTGGCAGCTCAGACACTTCAGGATAAATATTTGGACCAGGCTACTGGCAAGAGCATTATTACTCATGTTCTTTCAACTTCAGGATCCGGCGGGAGCTCGGCATCAGGGCATTTGGGACGAGTGATATTCGAGATAGTTCCGCCCGAGTATCGGACCTTGGATATTACCAGCTCTCAGTTGGTCCGAGAGTGGAGGAAGCTGATAGGTACCATCCCCGGGGCCGAGAGCATCAACTATCGAGCTGAAATCGGCCGTTACAGTGATCCCATCGATATTCGGTTGATGGGCGATGATCTTGATCAACTGAAAAGGCTTGCCGGTGAGCTTAAGGCCCGGCTTGCCACTTACTCTCAGGTGTTCGATATTGCAGATTCGTTATCCAATGGAAAACAGGAGTTGCAGATAAAGTTAAAACCGGAAGGTGAGCTGTTGGGAGTTAATCTGGTCAATATTGCTCGGCAGGTTCGCCAGGCCTTTTTTGGATTTGAAATCCAGCGTATTCAGCGCGGAAAGGATGACGTAAAAGTACTTGTTCGTTATTCAGCAGAAGAAAGAAACTCTTTAGAGACGCTGGATAGTATGATGATTCGTACCGATCAGGGCGTGGAGGTGCCGTTCAGGGAAGTTGCAGAATTGAGTTCGGATCGCAGTCCGTCGTCGATTACCCGAATCAACCGCAGGCGCACGGTGAATGTTTCTGCCGATATCAATAAGGATTCAGCTGATTTACCGGCAATCATGAGAGACCTGAATGGATTCCTTGAGCAGCGACTGGTGGACTATCCATCTGTTTCTACTAGTTTAGAGGGCGAGGCAAAAGAACAAAGAGATTCATTTAGCGGCTTGTTCTGGGGTTTGTTGTTTGTTCTTTTTATCACCTATGGATTGTTAGCCATTCCGTTCAGGTCCTATATTCAGCCCTTTATCGTGATGTCGGTCATTCCTTTTGGGGTGGTGGGCGCCATTGTCGGACACTGGCTTATGGGGATGAGCCTGACCATTATGAGTCTGATGGGGATGCTGGCGCTGGCCGGGGTGGTTGTTAATGATTCACTTGTTCTGGTTGATTACATCAATCGTCATCGACAGATGGGAGAGTCTCTTCATCGGACCATCAGGATGGCGGGGGTTGCTCGTTTTCGGCCGGTATTACTGACTTCTCTGACTACCTTTGCGGGTCTGATGCCACTGATATTTGAAAAAAGTACTCAGGCGCAATTCTTGATTCCGATGGCGGTTTCTCTTGGCTTTGGTATTCTTTTTGCGACTCTGATTACGTTGCTGGTGGTTCCGGTTAATTACCTTGTCCTGGAAGATCTTATTCGATTGTTTGGTCGACAGGATGAAGTTGCTACCAAAAGGGCACGGCAGGGAACACCCTCGTCCTGAGGACCTTAAGCATATCTTCTAAGCGACGCTGGCCTCTTTCTCCACTCTGCGTTGAAACAAACTCTGTCGTTCTTTTAAGTGAAGTGAAAGGCGTTTACGGTAATCATCAGAGTACTCTGACGTTGCTTTCTTGCATTTTACCAGTTGCCACCGGGAAAAATCCTGAACCTCCTTTAGCTTATTCTTGAATGAGTCTACGAACAGATGGTCCTGATCAATATCGGAAATATCGAAGTTTCCCTTGAGCAGCTGGATTTCATCATTTTCGTCACAGCAAACTCTTGATTCACAGAATTCGAATAAAAAGTTGGCATATTTCTCATCAAAGCACACGGGCAAATCGAATGGAGAACGCCTTCCTTTCGCTAACTTGAGTTCACCTAGTGGTTTTTTTACTGCGAGGACATAAGTGGGGATATGCATGGTTAAACCTCCGTGTTCTAACTCCTGTTCCTTCCTGTCGGAAGACCTGTAGAGCAGATCAAATTTTAACGAGTAGCTGTACCTTTTGCTTAACAGACCAGGAGATATAGGACTCCGTGGCGTCTGAATTGAGCAAATTTTTAACGTTGATATTGATTTATAGAAGCGCTGAACAACGTTGTCAAGCTGGTTAACTTAGCCAGTTACCGATTTTTGTCTTAAGGTATTGAATATAAAACGATACATTATTCAATAAATTTCAGGTCTGTTTTGTCTGAGAGGTTTCTGAATCGGTCGCGGCCTCCGGCTTTTATTTCCTTCAGGGGGTATGCCGACTTTATGAGCGCTTCAGTCACTCGCTTAATGCCGGAGTATAGCCTGCTCTGAGGGCAGCGTCGCAAGCTCAGCTGTTATGCTTAGATCTTTTTTAAATTCGCCCGCCGCTGACATCAATAAAGCTTCCGGTGGTGTAGCTGGCCTGGTCTGATAATAACCAGAGTATCGCCTGAGCGACTTCTTCTGATTCCCCGCCTCGTTTCATCGGCACTGAGCTTTTCAGTCGGTCAACACGGCCGGGTTCGCCACCACTGGCGTGTATGTCGGTATAGATAATACCAGGGCGGACGGCATTGACTCTGATTCCTTCTTCGGCCAGCTCCTTGGCAAGGCCGATGGTCATGGCGTCGATGGCCCCCTTGGAAGCGGCATAATCCACGTACTCATCAGGGGCACCGAGGCGGGCTGCAATGGATGAGAGGTTGACAATTGCGCCGCCCTCACCACCGTGGCGCTTAGACATCCGTTTTGCCGCTTCTCGGGCGCAAAGAAAACTGCCGGTTACATTAATTGAAAATACCCGGTTCAGGCGTTCCGAATCCATTTCCTCCAGGCGAGCCTGGCGAGCAAGAATTCCGGCGTTGTTAACCAAGTGGGTGATTGCCCCCAGTTGCTGGTCCAATTGTTCAAACATTGCAATAACATCGCCTTCCTGGGATACGTCCCCTGGCAGTGCGATTGCCTTGCCTCCGGCGCCGACTATTTCTTGCACAACCCGCTCTGCAGCCTGAGAGTTATGACAATAATTAATAGCCACAGAATAGCCATCAGCCGCAGCCAACTTAGCTGTAGCTGCGCCGATGCCACGACTTGCGCCTGTAATCAGCATCACCGGGTTGTTGATACTTTTGTTCAATTGATAATGTCCATGTCATCGCTGAAGAAAGAGACAGCTATAATTAAAAATCTATTACTTATCAGAAACTCGTCGAATTCCTGCGTCTTCGATCACAATCAACTTGTTTTTGTATAGCCCGCCAATAGCCATTTTGAATTTTCGTTTACTAACGCCGAAGAGGCGGGATATCTCATCTGCGGGGCTTTTGTCCGTTAACGGTGCGAACCCCTGATTACTATCCAGATGGGCCAGGATTTGGGATGACAAAGCGTCCAGTGCACCGTAGCCCGGTTGTTGCAGATGCAGGTCTATCTTGCCGTCACCCCGTACCTGTTTGATATAGCCCTTGATTCGCTGGCCGTAACGAACGGGTTTAAACAGCTCGTCTTTAAATATCAGCCCCCAGTGGCGGTTGTTGATTACGGCTTTAACGCCAAGATCCGTTTTGTCTGCAATCAGCAAGTCTACCTCCTGATGCTTATCATATTTGGGGCTGGACTTATTCAAATGGCGATTAAGCTTGCTGGAGGCTGCGATACGGTTGGTGTTATCCAGATATAGAAAACAGACGACTGATTGCCCTTCTTTAAGGGGTGTTTGTTGCTCGTTGAAGGGGACCAGAAGATCCTTGGGTAATCCCCAATCCAGAAAGGCTCCTACGGGGCCGGTAGATACGACGTTAAGACAGGCACATTCTCCTACCTGAGCAAAGGGGGTGAGGGTGCTGGCGATCAGTTTGTCGTCAGAATCCAGGTAAATAATGGCTTCCACTTCGTCGCCTTCTTTACAGCCCTTGGGTACCACTCTGTTTGGCAGCAATACCTCTCCCAGTTTACCAGCGTCCAGATAGACCCCGAAGTCGCGAATTTTGACGACTGTCATACGATTGATCTTGCCTAGCTGTGCCATTATTTCCCGGTGTCCTGTTGTCGACTGTTTCAGCCTGTATTGTGCCCTAAGCGCGGACCAGATTCCTCATTTAGATTGATATAAAAGCCCGGAGTATAAAAGCATAGGTTTGAGACTTGTCGCTGATTCTCAAGGCCACAGTCCAATAATCAGCCCCATCAGTGTTAATCGAAAGATATGGAACCCTCCATCAATGGCCCATAGAATGATGCTACGTCCGGCAAACTGATAGTTGATTCCGATGGATGTGGCGACCAAGCCCATTCCCATCAATGCCCCGGTAGCAGAACCGATCACCGGATCCCGGCTGGTACCGAGCACCCATGCCAACGAGATGGCAGCCAACAGAGTCAGAACAAAGGTAACTCCATAGACTCGGCCGGGGTTTGCAATGTTTTTGCTGGGGTCCAGACCGGTTTCCTTGCACCATGCCGGTAAGAACAACAATGGTGAATACCAAAGTGCACCAAATATAAAACTTGCTACTGTTGCCGCAAAAACAGCGAGCATATTTAGTTCATTCATAGCGAACTCCTTAGGGTCTTTATGAGTAAGTCCTGAGTGCCCCTTGCGAGCTTATCGCTTAAGGGACTGGTTCCTGGGTTCCTTATCTACAGTGCTTTAACACAATTGACAATTATCAAATCTATCTCAGTTCGCATTTTATACCATAGTAAAATACTAAAGAATTAATTGCGTCATAACGGATATCTTCATGTCCACTTCACTTTCCCCAAGCTTGGCTCCGACACTTGACAACCAGACAGCGGAGCGGTTGCCTCGCGATAATCGGATTCCCGGTAATGGTGCGGTATGGGTCGGTATTTTTGCTGAGTTGAGCGAATTTGCCTTGATGTTCTTAGTCTACTTTATCGCTAAAGTTCATTATCTGGAGCTATTCCGGGAAGGCCCCGTTGCACTGAATACAACCGCCGGTGTATTGAACACACTTGCACTTTTGACCAGTAGCTATTTTGTTGCAAAAGCCATGAGTTGCGTGCGTATGGGACGTATCAAGACGGCGATCAATTGGCTCTGGGGCACTATCGGTGCTGCAATCTTCTACTTGTTGGTCAAAGGGTGGGAGTACTTCTGGAATAACGCCCAGGGTATTGAGGTCGATACTAATGTGTTTTTCACTCTGTACTACTACATGACGTTCAATCATTTCCTTCATGTTGCCTGGGGAGGAGGCGCCATCTTGTGGGCAATCTTTCGATTAAAAACAGGTGGTTATACTGCGGAAGATCATGAGGGTATGGAAGCTATTGCCTGCTACTGGCACATGATAGATCTGGTCTGGATTATCATTTTCCCTTTGTTATATGTGTTGAGATAAATATGCGTAACTTGTCATACTTCAGGGCTGTCCCTTATCACCGGATACTGGATCTTATCTGGTTTGTGTTGATGGCTATGACACTGCTTAGCGCGTTGATCGCTGAGTCGGCTGAACCCAGTTTGCTGGTAACCGCTATTGTGGCATTGACCATTGGAATAAAGGGGAGGCTGGTTGTGGATCGGTTTATGGAACTGCGCAACGCTAACCCCCGAATTCGCTTTGCGATGAACCTCTATTTCTATCTGCTGCCTCTGGCTATTCTGATTGTCTGGTTGTTTCCTGAATTTCTGGCTGATATGACTCGTCTGAAGAAATAACCAGAGGCTGAATGGAATTGTTCTTAGGTTCCCTGAGACGTAGAGTGCAACCCGTTCTATCAGAAAATATGTGAGGCAATATCAGAGCTGATCTAAGCAGGGCACGAGAACTCATCTCGAACGCCCTGGATTTCTATTGAGGCTGCATTGAGACGGAAGCTGGAGCGCCACCAAACCGCTGGCGAAGCCAATGATCTATTGAAAGCTTTCCCGGTCCCCAGAGCACGATCATTAATAACATTAATCCCCAAAGCTGATGGTCAAGATATCCTTGCTCCCAGAGAACAGGGTAAGAAACCACGGCCATGATGTTAAAGCCGAATAATACTAGCGCCACAGGTCGGCTGAACAGTCCCAACAAAATTAAAGGGGGCAGGCAGAGTTCCACCGCCGCTGCGATGAAAGCTGCAGCTTCAAAAGGAAGGAGTGGGACCTGATACTCATATTCAAACAGGAATAAGGTGCTTTCCCAGTTCGCAATTTTGACTTGTCCTGCCTTAAAAAAAGCGATTGCTGTAAGTACGCGTACTGCCAACAGGACAAGCGGTGTTATCCATCGTTGTACCGTTAGTACGGTCGTATCATAAGTGGATAGAAACGTTTTAATCATGAGTGCTTCTCCAGACTGAAGTTGTTGATAACGCCCAGACTGATCCAGTGACTGAGTTGTTGCTGAAAGTCTGCAGCCAGTACCAAATCAGATAGTGCTGTTCCTGCTTTGAATGCTCTGATCAGCTGATAGTGATCATTCGAAATAAGGGTTAGTTCTGCTCCGGGGCGGCCCGTTGAAGGACTGGTTGGATAAATCAGTATCTGTTCTTTCTGAGACATATCCATCTGTTCCAGCTCGTTGTGTTCCGGGTTATCTGAATGGATTGCTTTCCATATTGAAAACACAGGAGACTGAGCATCGATAATGCTGACCCCAGGGGTTAGCAGAAAGCGAATATCGGATTGCTGGGCTTCAGCCAGTTCGGCGAGAGCTTTAAATGGAAATAGCTCAGTGTGGAAGCTGGTTTTTGCATTTTCCAAATACCACTCCAGTGTTGCCATTTCGGCTAGATAAGGAAGTTCTGCTGTAGGCGTATAGGTGCTGATAAAGGATGAAAAGCCAGTTCCATAATGCGCCAAAGGTGCTTCCGTTAAAGGGGTCTGTTGAATAAATTTTTTGCTCAGCTGTCGAAAAAACTCCTCACCGACAAGGGCTGAAACTGTTGGAAAGCAGGCTTCCAGATAGTCACAGAGACTGATGTAAAAGTTGTTACGATAGAGCTGTAATAACTGTTCAGCAGGAAAAGGCCCTGATATTTCCAGGCTTTTCAATTCAGCACTGAGCCTTAGGTTAGATCCCAGTAGCTGGTGGCAAAACAGACTCTGGACTTCTGATAAATTCATGCGACTACTCTCCGACTGAGCACTTCCGATTGTTCATTTTCTGCTCGTTGAGCTTCCTCGAGAAGAACGTCTAATTCAGGGATATCGGTATCCCATTCGATCAGTGCAGGGGCTCGGCAGATCTGGCGGTATTCTTTAAACAGCTGCCAGACAGGTTCTGATACGCGGCTGCCGTGGGTATCTATCAGTATTTCTCCGGTATCCAGCTGTTTGCGGGTAAACCCTGCCAGGTGAATTTCCTGTACCGCCTCGACAGGAATGTTTGTTAAGTATTCGGATGCGTCGAGTCCAAGGTTTATGCTATTTACATAGATATTGTTTAAATCCAGAAGCAGGCCACACCCGGTACGCTCATGAACTTTTCCAAGGAATTCGGATTCGTGGATAGTGCTACTGTCAAAACTCAGATAGGCGGTGGGATTTTCTATAAGAATCTGCCTGCCCAGATAGTTCTGTACCTGGTCGACTCTGTCGCTGAAATGGGCCAGACTTTCGACCGTGTAGGGAATAGGCAGTAGATCATTAAAATAGCGCCCTTTATTGGAACTCCAGCTAAGGTGTTCTGAAACCAGCGAAGGGTTATATTCTTCTATCAGGTCCTTAAGGGCCTGGAGGTGCCTGGTATTCAAAGGATCTGATGACCCCAGCGAAAGACCTACACCATGAAAGCTAAGAGGGTAGTGTTCGGCGATACTGTTTAGCTGGAAACGCTGAGGACTTTGAGGATCAAAAAAATTCTCACTATGAAGTTCTAACCAGTCTACGGCAGTCTGAGCATCCATAAAGTTCTGATGATGTGGAGATCTCAGGCCGATACCTATCGCCAGCTCTGCAATTTTGAGCTCAGCTTGCTGGCTTGAAACTGAGGAGGGTAATGGATGGGATTGCTGGGATATATTCATAAGTAAGGGCGGTTGCGACAGCAACCGCGTCTCCTGTCGAGTCAGATGGTTTGATACCGGAATCAGGACTTTGGAGTAAGGCTGCCGCCAGAAAGCTTGGCGCAAAGCCCCTTGGGGACTGCAATAAACGCATCACCCTGATTGTCCATTTTTGCGTGTCCTGCACAGGAGTTCATTTTGGTAGCGCAGTCGTTATGACCGGCTGCTGCAACTCCGTAACACTTTTCCTTATCACCGGCTAAAGCGGGAGTGGTGACCATGGCTGCACCCAGAGCAATGATTCCAGAAATGGCGGTAGTGGCTGCTATGTGATTCTTTTTCATGATGTTCACCTTATTTGATTTTGATTTATGGACTGAACAGACAATTATCGGGTTAATGAATAGATATTTATTAATGGTTATTCAGCGAAATAATAGAATTATGATTTAGGTGTTAAACTGCCACCGGAAAGCTTTGAACACAGACCTTTGGGAACAGCTATAAATGCATCACCCTGGTTATCCATTTTCGCAGTACCTGCACAGGAACTGTTTTTAGTAGCACAATCGTTATGCCCGGCAGCTGCTACGCCGTAGCATTTTTCTTTATCGCCGGCTAAAGCCGGAACCGTTATCATTGATGCGCCCAAAGCAATAATTCCAGAGATAGCGGTAGCTGCTGCAATGTTGTTCTTTTTCATATTTATTACCTTACAAGGTTTTATCTAATGGGTTTAAAAGACGCTGTTTATGTCGCGTTCAATAATCTATACGCGGCCAATTATTCTATGGATTCAAAAAAACAGATAAAAAATTTAAAAAAAAGTAACTTGTTGAAATTTAATGAATTATTATTTTTTATTTTGATGTGTCTACTATGATTATGAAATTATAAAAATAATTTTGAAGGGTGTTATCGATGATAAATATACAATTTTCATGGTCGTTCATAGTGAAATTTATGTTGACGAATAGCGATACGTATTGTAGAAAATCTGAGCTTTTGCTGAGATTCAATAATTAATAGAATTCCGAAAGCCTGTAAACAGAGAACACAATAGGTTTGTCCACGAGCTTCTTAACAAGCTCTTAGGCCAGGAAAGCGGGGCGTTAATTAGTCGGGACACAGGATGGAGTAGCGGCTAATAAGTAGTGGGGTATAAAAAAGGGCTCAAAATGAGCCCTTTTATTTCTAGATTAGATAATCTTTTAAGCTGTTAGAATTGTATTCGTTTCCAGTTTGTTTTATCTGATACGGGGCCCATTTCATATCCATTTGGTGCACCATTCGGGCCTTCCATGGTGACGACTATCTCGAATTTCATCAGTCGCTCTTTCCACTCGGCGGGAATTGTTATTCTCCGTTCACCATCTTCCGGTAAGAAACCGAGAGTAATCGGTTCTTTACCTTCTTCCATAAACCAAAGCTCATAAAAACTGTCTTCAGGCATGCTGACGGGACGCATTGATTGAATAATGAGCTGATTTTTTTCAAGAGCCGTATTGACGACCCAGCCGGGTTGCTGTTGCTCATTCTTGATTAAGTGAACATAAACGTTCTCCGGTTGATTTCCTTGCTGAAAGAAAAAGCCGATGGTTACCAGCAGAACCAGGGAAAAGGCAGCGATTGGCTGCCATGACCAGAATGAGAAACCTTTTTCAGGGGTGGTTTCAGCACTGATTTTTTTCCATAGCTCGGGGGAGGGCGCCTGTGGTTCGAGACTGGTATTGAATACATCAAGGTGCTCACGCCATTGCTCGACTTCTTCCTGAGCATCGCTGCTGACAGCCATTAATGCCTCAAATCGAGCTTTTGCTCGTTTGTCTAAAGTCCCGAGTACGTATTCAGCGGCAGCTTGATTACGCTCGTCAGGATCACTTAAATCGAATTCATGCATGTTTGTAACCTCGCCAGTCCGCGACGAATCCAGGTTTTGACCGTACCCAAAGATGTTTCTATACGCTCTGAGAGTCCTTGGTGAGTGAGTCCTTCAAAATATGCCAGCTCCAAGCACAACCTTTGCTGCTCAGGGATATCTTCCAGGCAGCGGTGCAGTTGTTTGCTACTTTGCCAAAGGCTAACCTGTTGCTCTTGGCTAGCTGCATTATCTTCTACTTGCAAAAGTGCCTCTTCACCGTCATGTTGTTGGTTGTGACGGTTTCGTCTGAGTATATCCAGCGCCTGATTCCGCGTAATGGTGTTCAACCAGGTCCTGGCTTTGGCTTTGCTGGAGTCATAGCTATCTGCGTGGTTCCAGACTTTTATGAATACCTGCTGTAAACAGTCTTCAGCAAGACCTCTGTCATTTAATATACGCAACGCAACGCTGAATAGATTCGCTGATGTGAACTGATAAAGCTTTTTTAGATCCTGGTGTTTCCCCTGGGAGCATCCTCGAAGGTATTCTTCAAGAAGCTCCTGCGGATCGTCAAGGCTATTTAACGTCCTCATGAATTGCTGGAGTCCTGTGCCGGATTAGTGTTAATCGGGGTTTCAGAATAGCAGGTGGCAACCCGAATCCTGACGCCAATGATAATGCCCCGCTGTCGTTTGGCAAACAAAGAATTCGAGCTTTTCTGTTATTCCCGTATTCGTGCAATCAGGCGGTTCAGTTATTGACCAGGTTCATTAAGGTGTTTTTATTTCCAGGGAAATGGGGCGGTGGTCTGAAATAGATAAATCGAGAACCTGAGTTTTGATAATCTGAAGGTTATCTGACACCAGAATGTGGTCGAACGCATGTGTCGGGCGCCAGCTTGGATAGGTGAGTAAGTTGGTTCCGAGATTTTGTAGGTTGCAGTCACTGAATGCGGTATGTTCCAGCAAATGACTTTGATGGCAATTAAGGTCACCCATCAGGACTACAGAGTGATGATCTCCGATAAGATCACGAATGTACTCTAATTGACGGAAGCGGGTTCGTTTGCCAAGAGACAGATGAAGGATAATTAATAACAACTTGTGTGGGTCGGGGCCGAAACTGGCGGTTATCGCTCCTCGCCCGGGAAGCAACCCCGGTAGGCGGTGATCTTCGATCCGGGTTGGGGTATGCCTGCTCAGCAAACCGTTACTATGTTGAGCCAGCATACCCAGATTACGATTCAACTGCTGGTACCAATAGGGGAAGCGGGCGGCCTGGGCCAGATAATGGACCTGATTTGTGTAGTTACTACGAAAGCTCCCTCCATCAACTTCCTGTAACGCAACAAAGTCATAGCCCTGAATGGTTTGTGCAATATTGTCCAGGGTTTTTTGTCGCTTGGAATGGGGCAGTACGTGTTGCCAGCTGCGGGTGACGTAATGATGCATCGCCTGGGTGCGAATACCGACCTGAATATTGAAGCTAAGAAACTTTAAGGTTGGGCCAAGCGCACCAGGTTGCTCGAACACCGGGAGGTGATGAGCAGCTGCTTGAAAGGAGTAGGGTTGAGTCTGCTTTAATAGCATTGATGTATCCCCGGCCCAAATAGGTGTAATGTAGATTGTAGTCTTTGTTGGCGTTGATAATATTCTGGCGCTACAGTTTTACAGATTTTTGCCGCTAGTAAAGGCGCAAGCGCGGCATTAATCCGGCTTTGTTACTAAACGATGCCATCTCTCAGGTCGTGGTATCGAAAAAAATCGACTATGTTAAAGGTTAGTGTAATTAGAGTTTATTGTGTTGGCCGGTTAATTAAGTGGTTCTGGCCGGTTTGAGTTGTGTTGTTAGGTTCTGTTGTTTTGCTAGGTAAGAATAGTCTCAAGAGGTACGTTGATGACTGACGAATTGATGTTTCAGGATGATGCTGAAATATCTTCACAGGCAATGCCGACATCGGCTCGTGGTACGTTGCCCCTCCCACCATGGATTTTGCTGGTTGTTGATGACGAGGAATCGGTCCATCAGGTGACCCGGTTGGCCTTACGAGATCTTGTGTATGATGGTCGTAGTCTAAGTATTCTGAGTGCACACAGCGCAGCTCAGGCTCGGAAAATTCTTGAAGATACGCCAGGAATTGCTGTTATTTTGCTGGATGTCGTCATGGAAACTGATCATGCAGGTCTGGAGCTGGCCCGCTATATACGTCAGGATCTTAATAATCATGATTGCCGGATAGTGCTGAGGACCGGGCAGCCCGGGCAGGCACCGGAGATGGATATCATCTCAACCTATGACATAAACGATTATAAGGATAAAACTGAACTCACTGCACAAAAACTCTATACGTTGATGCTGGCCTGCCTGAGATCCTATCGGGATATTGAAGTGCTTCACAACAGCCGCACGGGCTTGCAGAATGTTATTCAGGCGGCCCGAGTCATATTGCAGAAGCAGACGGTTGAGCTGTTTCTGGAAGCGGCGCAGGAACATCTGTGCGGACTCTTGAATCTGGATCCATCCATTGTCTATCTGTTTGAGGTTTCAGCCTATCAGTATCAGGACAACCGTTTTGTCAGGGTGGGTACTGCTGCACCAGATTTCTCCGCAGCAACACCGATAGGGCCAAGTGATCCTGTAAATCTGTTGCTGAGTCGTAGCCAGGCGCAGAAAGAAAGCTGCTTTGAAGACTATAGCGTCGTTGTATATTGTCGTGGTTACAGCAGAAATTTTTTGTTCCACCTGCACAGTCCCAGATTGCTGACATCACTTGATCGCAGCTTGCTTAGCCTGTTATCAGAGAATCTTAATATCGCGCTGGAGAATATCGATCTGAACGAGAAGGCAAGAGAATCACAGCAGGATATGATTTATCGGATGGGAGAGCTGGTAGAAACTCATTCTCCTAATGCGGGATCTCACGTTCGCAGAGTTGCGCTTTATTCGGAACTACTGGCTCGATTGGCGGGGTTGCAGGAAGTTGATGTTGATATGGTAAGGCGGTCTGCACCACTTCATGACCTGGGTAAAATAGGGATTCCCGACAAAGTCTTAAATAAGCCGGGGAAACTTGATTCTGAAGAATGGACACTGATGAAAAGCCATGCTGAATTAGGCTATCAAATGCTCTCAGGATCAGGATCTGCGTTGCTGGAAGCGGGCGCTATTATTTCTCTTTCTCATCATGAGCACTGGGACGGTTCCGGCTATCCTAAGGGGTTGAAGGGAGAGGATATTCCCATACTGGGACGAATCACTGCGTTGGCTGATGTCTTTGATGCTCTGGGTACAAACCGTTGTTATAAAGGTGAATGGGAAGTTGAAGCCATTGTCAGTTATATCGAAGCGCGCAGTGGATTGGACTTTGACCCCCATTTAGTGGAGATTTTTCGTCAGAATCTAGATCTGTTTTTGGAAATCCGAGACGCCACTCTTACTGAAGCGCCCCCGGTTGCTGTTTAATCTGTTTTGGCCGCGAGAACCCCTAACTGGAATAGCTGGTCACGGCAGGCTTCCTAATACAGCACAAGACGCTCTCCAGGCGTTGCCATTGGTCCTCACTGCCAGGAAGCCCAAACCGCAGTAACTGCGGATCCGGAAACAATCGGGTCAGTATGCCCTGCTGAGCCAGTTGTTGGTGATATTCTCCTGCCTTACTGGTTTGCACACACTGAAATAGTGGTGTTCCCCGTGCCTCCAGGCCCAAATTCTGTTCCAGAATGTTCTTTAATCTGAGTGACTGCCGGGAAAGTTCGCCCCTCATCTGTGCCTGCCAATCAGAGTCTGCCAGGGCTTGACGGCAAATATAACGACTGGGACCCGACAGAGTCCAGGGACCCAAGAGTTGTTCAAAGCGCGCTAATATCGTTGGTTCTGAAATAACGAAACCGCAACGAATTCCGGCAAGGCCGAAAAATTTCCCGATAGATCTTAACACTATCAGGCCGTTACGAGCGGGTATTGAAGCGATACTTAAATCCGGAGTGGAGTCAATGAAGGCTTCGTCTACCACTAACCAACCGCCGCGCTTACTCAACTGTGCGTGCCAACGTAGCAGTTCAGTTGAAGAAAATCGTTCGGCTCCCGGGTTGTTGGGGTTGATGACGACAAGTACATCGATTTCTTTAATAATTGATTCGATCCGGTTTGCAGGGACGTCCACTACCTGATGCCCGTTGCTGGCCCAGGCTGCCCGATGCTCGTTATAACCAGGATCGATAATGGCGACTCTACTGGGTTGCCGGAGCTTTGGGAGTAGCTGTATAGCCGCTTGACTGCCGGCGACCGGTAGTAAGGTCTTGCAGCCATAGTAAGTCTCAGCAGCCTGCTCCAGACCGTCATCGTTTTCTGGCAGTCTTTGCCAGCATTCGATAGGGACTGCCGGTACTGGCCAGGTCTGGGGATTAATACCGGTCGATAAATCTAACCATTGATCTCTGGGGCGACCATACTTTTTTACCGCTTCGCCCAGTCGTCCACCATGATGTTGCAACCCGCTGACAGGTTTACCGGTAAGTATCAGGGTATGGTCAGGGGTGGTATGCGGAGCAGGATCAGCTTGCGACACCTTGGCTTGATCTGGATTTTGTTGGGTCATGCAGTGCTGCTCAATCTGTGAGTTAGGTCGTAGGGCTCGCGGAGAACATAATGGAATTATTCGCAGGCTCCTTAGTCAGGGGATTGTATTAAAGGATCATATTAAACAAAAGTACGGTCAGAAACAGCAGTGCAAGCCAAAGCCCCACTGACTGATTAACCAGACTTATGCTCCGCTCAATATCATTCGGTAGGGCATCCCTCCCATTGCCGAGGACTGGACGTTGCTTAATAGAGCCATGATAGGTGGCGTTTCCACCGAGTCGGATGTTTAGAGCACCGGCTCCGGTCGCCATAATAACTCCGCCATTGGGGCTGTCGTAGTGCTTTGCCTGGTTGCGCCAGCAGCTTAGCGCTATTTTTGTTTGCCCGATTAAGGCTAGACTTAGTGCCCCCAGCCGCGCTGGAATCCAATTCAGCAGATCATCCAATCTTGCTGCTCCCCAGCCAAACTGCAGGTATTGCTCTGTCTTATATCCCCACATGGCATCCAGGGTATTGCTGAATCGGTGGAGCAGTGCTGCGGGAAGCCCCCCGACAATAAACCAGAACAAAGTCGCAAAACAGGCATCATTGGCATTTTCCAGTACCGACTCTGTTGTAGCCCGGGTTATTTCATTACTGCTCATCTTTCGGGTATCACGACTGACGATCATGGCAACCTTTTGACGGGCTGAGGGAAGGTCTGATGCGGACAAGGGGATCGCGATGGCACGGGCATGTTCCATCAAGCTCTTTCGGCCAATACACAGGTAGAGCCCGACAATCTGGATCAGGGCGGCAAAGAGGGTTTCTAACCCTTGATTATTAAATAGTGTGTCACCGGTTAATAGATAACCTATCAATAAATAGGCCAGGCAGGCAGGCAGTAGGGTAAGCGACAGAACTGCCAGTAATCCTTTGCTTCTGGCAATCAGGGTTGAATCGGCCTGAAAACGGTTAAGTCGTTTTTCCAGAAAGATGGCCAGGTTACCAAATCCGATTAAAGGATGGTAACGGCGAGGCTCACCCAACAACTGATCCAATAACAATGCTATACAAATAAAGCTGAATGTGACCATTTCTTCCCATTGACCATTTGTGTAGAGTGCGCGGTATCGATCCGTAGTCGTTTATCGCGTTGGGCATTTCGAGAGAGGCAGACATCATAGCGATGCCTCAGCAAAAGGCAAAGTTGGTTTGGGTCGTTTATATGGTAGGCGTCGCTAATTGGAGGTTGTTTGTCGCTATCAATGAGATGCAGGTGACAAATTAAGGTTAACTTGCCGGTAGTTTGAACAGGTAGGTGCCAATGGCTCTTTTTCTATACCGCAGTCGGCAAATGTCAGCATTATTTATGTGTTTCGTTTCAACTGCATTTTTGGGGTGGGAGTAATTATTTGAAAAGTCAGCAGACTTTAATGGTTCAGGGGACAACCTCTGATGCAGGAAAAAGTGCTTTGGTGGCGGCAATCTGCAGGGTGTTATACCGTCGAGGCATTTCAGTGGCTCCTTTCAAACCACAGAACATGGCACTGAATAGTGCCGTATCCGTGGATGGGGGGGAAATTGGTCGGGCCCAGGCGGTGCAAGCTTATGCCTGTGGTCTGGAACCCCATACTGATATGAACCCTGTGTTGCTGAAACCCAATACGGATATCGGTGCGCAGGTCATTATTCAGGGGCATGCCGTTGACGATATGGATGCCCGGGATTATCACCAATATAAGCCCCGAGCCATGGCTGCGGTGCTCGAGTCCTATGAGCGTTTAAAGCGCCAGTACGATGTTATTCTGGTTGAAGGGGCTGGAAGTCCGGCGGAAATTAATCTCCGAGACCGGGATATCGCCAATATGGGATTTGCCGAGGAGGTAGACTGCCCGGTAATTATTGTTGCCGATATCGACAGAGGTGGAGTGTTTGCACATTTGGTGGGAACTCTGGAACTGCTTTCAGCCAGCGAGCAGAACCGTGTTAGAGGGTTTGTTATTAACAAATTTCGTGGCGATATAGGGCTGCTGAAACCGGGTAACGAGTGGCTGGAACAGCGGACTGATAAGCCGGTGCTTGGAGTATTGCCTTACCTGATGAATCTGCATTTGGAAGCCGAAGATGCTGTTGCCAGGGATACTGTGGCCAGCGTTGATAAATGTTTACTGAAGGTCGTCGTTCCTGTCTTTCCGCGAATATCCAATCACACTGATTTTGATCCTCTTCGCCTTAATCCACAGGTTGATATTCAGTTTATCGGACCCGGACAGGCAATCCCAGCTGCTGATTTGATTATCCTTCCTGGATCCAAGAGTGTCGCTGCTGATCTCGAATGGTTGCGAACTCAGGGCTGGGAGAGTGCTATCCACAAGCATCTTCGTTATGGTGGAAAGGTTCTGGGTATCTGTGGTGGTTTTCAGATGTTAGGGCAGGAAATTAATGACCCCCATGGTATTGAAGGACCTGCAGGGTCCTGCCGGGGGTTGCAGTTACTGGATTTTAACACGACTTTACAGCCGGGTAAGCAGTTGCTGCGGGTCAGCGGAAAGATCAACCTTCCAGGAGCGCCTGTCATTGATGGATATGAAATACATACGGGGATAAGTGAGGGGTCTGCACTGGAGCGATCTGCGGTTAGTCTTGAAAATCGTTCTGATGGGGTTATATCAGAGGATAACCAGATTCTGGGTACTTATCTTCACGGGCTGTTTGAACAAAGTTCGGCATGCTCAAGCTTGCTGGAATGGTCGGGAGTTGATAAAGATCAGATAAAAACACTAAACTATCAACAGCTTAGAGAAGAGGGTGTCAATCGTCTGGCTGACACGGTGGAAGAGTATCTGGGGTTTGAGACTCTGGCAAAAATATTAAATCTCTAATTCGATTTGAATTTTTCCAGATTCACTTCCAAACTAGAGGGAAGGAATATTATACGGCCGTTTGAATATGTTGAACCAGATCAGCCCAACATAGGTTGCTGATAGTACAGAAATTGGATATTTTTGATCTAATTGTCTTGATAGGGGAAGATAAATTGGCTCAAAAATATACTATACGCTGATCAATCAGGATTTTGATACTATGGTTTTTCACCATAAAGTGGCGTAGGTTTGTACAAGGAAAATTGTGAGCCTTTACTGGAGACTCTGTCATCGTCTGCAGGTTTGCTGAGGCTCTCAATACCGGCCAATTACCAGAGGTCTGGGTAGTGATTTTATGTACCCCTAAACAATCTCAACACTGTGGCTGTCTAGATGTTTTATACAGGTCATTGATGATTGCTACCTTGCTTTTGCTGCCATCTATGCATGCTTTTGGTGATGTTCTTTCAGGAGATTTGCAGCATCTTTCAGTCGAGTACCTGCCCGTTACACTAGTCGTTAATACTCCTGTCTCTATGGAGATAAGCCTTCAAACAGATAGTTCTCAGCCTTCAGGTCGATCTGACAACGCTGTCCCCATGATTTCACCAACTAAACTCGATGACTCTGTTACGGAAGCGGATACAAGGGAGTCTGTGGTTACAGCAGCGGAAAAGAGCGGGGCAGACACTACTGGGTTTGACTGGGGGCATATCTATGTGCGCATAGGTATTGTCATCGCTGCTGGACTGATGTTCATGAGCGTATTGCTTAGTTACTTTAACAGGAGGTTGCGTCGGGAAGTTGAGCAACGCTGGCGTGTTGAGGAAAAACTGCAAGATAGCGAAAGCCGTTTAAGCCTGGCTTTGTGGGGCGCTAACCTGGGTTGTTGGGACTGGGATCTTGATACAGGGCTGGTTCATATTGATGCCCATGGTGCTGAAATGCTTGGTGGAAAAGCAGAAGCGTTGGATGTTGATATCAATCAGGAAGATAAGATTGCGGAAATATTCCTATCGCTTGTAGAGGATATGGATTCTGATGAGGTTAAGGCTGAACGGCACATTAAGGTGAATTCAGGGTCTCGTTGGGTGTTAATCAGAGGAAGACGGTTACGGCATAGCTCTGGTCGATCACGGGCCTTTGGCACGGTGATGGATGTCAGTACTGATCATGCGTATCAGGAAAAGTTAGTCAAGCTTTCAATTACCGATCCTTTAACGGGTCTTCTCAATCGCCGCTATTTCTTTGATCGCCTGAATCAAAGCTGTTCTCATTGTCAGCGAGACAATAATTTAATTTCTATTGCCTTATTGGATATTGATAACTTCAAAGAAGTTAACGACAACTACGGTCATTTGGCAGGCGATCAAACTCTGGCTCAATTTGCTCAGATGCTCAAAGAGGATTGTCGTCCTTATGATCTGGTGGCTCGTTTTGGAGGAGAAGAGTTTATTATTTTGTTTTTTGGTATGGGGAAGCATCAGGCGAATAAGGTTCTGGAGCGATACCAGGAGCGTTTGCGGACCACTCAGATCGTGACAGACGGTAATCGTTTATACTGCACTTTCAGTTGTGGTATAGCCGACAGCAATGAAATAGCTCCAGGTAAGCTGGGTTCTAATGAGATGGTGAAGTTGGCCGATGAGCGGCTTTATTACGCTAAAGGGAATGGTCGCAATCAAATAGTATTGGAATCGGTTGCATAGTGTTTTGAATTTTCTGTATTTTAGCTCTGGCCCCTGTAAACGATTCTGCGAATGATACTGCATTCCTGCGTATTCAGATAATGCAAACCTCCCCTGGCCGTATTGTAATTTTTCACTAACAAACCTCAGCTTTGAGGTTATAATCGCATTTTGCACAAATTCTTCAAATTCTGCTGCTGGCTGCTGATAGTAGCTTCGGTTTTTGTTACTGAGGCTGATGTACTGATGTCGCTTTTGCAGAATTAACTCAATATAACGGAGTCAAAATAGACTGTGATCATCAAACCGAAAATCCGTGGCTTTATTTGTACAACGACCCATCCTGTCGGTTGTGACGTTAACGTTCAGCAACAGATTCAATATACCCAGTCTAAAGGTCCGATTGAAGGCGGACCAAAGCGTGTGTTGGTTATCGGTTCTTCCAGCGGTTATGGACTTTGTTCGCGAATAGCCGCTGCTTTTGGTTCTGGTGCATCGACCATCGGTGTTTTCTTTGAAAAACCAGGAACTGAGCGAAAAACAGGTACCGCTGGTTGGTATAACTCAGCAGCCTTTGATAAAGCTGCCAAGTCAGCAGGTCTCTATTCTAAAAGCATCAATGGTGATGCTTTTTCTCACCAAGCTAAACAAACTGCGATTGATCTGATAAAGCAAGATCTGGGGCAAATAGATCTGGTTGTTTATTCCCTGGCATCTCCTGTTCGAAAGCTGCCTGATAGCGGCGAAGTTGTTCGTTCCTGTCTAAAACCGATTGGCGAGACATACCGTTCTACTGCGGTGGATACCAATAAGAACTGTATCATTGAAACTGAAGTTGAACCTGCCACTGAACAGGAAATTGAAGATACAATTACGGTGATGGGCGGGCAAGACTGGGAGCTGTGGATGGATGCACTTGATCAGGCTGGCGTTCTGGCTGAGGGCTGCAGGTCTGTTTCTTACAGTTACATTGGTACCAGTATCACCTGGCCGATTTACTGGGATGGCGCTTTGGGTAAGGCAAAAATCGATTTGGACCGCGCAGCCGGTGAAATCAATGCCAAGCTTGCTAAAAAAGGGGGCGGGGCAAACGTTGCGGTACTGAAAAGTGTAGTAACCCAGGCAAGTTCAGCGATACCGGTAATGCCTCTTTATATTGCCATGGCTTTTAAGGTAATGAAGGAGAAGGGGGTACATGAAGGCTGTATTGAGCAGATTGATCGTTTGTTCCGCACTCAGCTGTTTAAGGACGACGGTTCTTCATTCGAAACCGATGAACAGAATAGAATCCGCATGGATGATTGGGAGCTGGCTGATGATATTCAAGATGCCTGTCGAACTATCTGGCCGAAAGTGACCACTGAAAATCTCTCTGAGTTAACAGATTACCAGGGATATAAGGAAGAATTCCTGCGTTTGTTCGGTTTTGATATTGACGGTGTGGACTATGATGCGGATGTGAGTCCGGTCGCTGACTTTGACGTCATCAATCTTTGATCGTTAGTGTTGAGCAGGATTGTTCACGCCAGTAGATATCGTCAATAGCTTTTATTCTGGTTAAACGGAGAAGCGGTATTTTATATCGCTTCTTTTCTTGCCCTGTTTTCACTTGTTCTTTTCCAAAAAATAAAACCATATCTAAATCATGGTTTTGTGGTTTGCTTAGACTTTTGATGAATAGTCTTTTTATTTCACTTCGCTATGCTTTCGATTCTCAGAATAACAACTTTTCTTGAGGTTCGAAAAAATGGATCTGCAAGCAGCACTCACTCTAGCCAGCCAACATAACGCAGCAAACGTTATTGGGCTTCAGCTTCATGGTCGGTCTATTGAGGTCTATCGTCCCCGGTATAGTGAAGGTGGTAAACGCTGCCAGGTGGAATACCGTGAGGGCATGCTATTTCAAGACCCTGTAGGCTGTGATCTTTTAGAGAAAGATAGTCTTCCAGAGGATGCATCGCAATTGGATTATTTCGTTGCACCACTCAGTGATGACGAACTTGATGCAATTATCGATCAGCGGGGAGAGGTTATACTGCACCGCTTGTTGGAAGGCGCTCCCAACCCTGAGGGCTGTGACAGTCCGCGGCAAAAGGCAGCCTTTACTTCCTGGTGCATAGCAGCCTTAGCTCAGCGTAATGGATGAGTTTAATCATCCCTGAGGATTCGGTAGCATAACCGTGCCGCCAACTGAGCGGTGCGGTTATCAATATCCAGGTCAGGATTATATTCTGCAATATCTGCCATCCGCAGTTTACTGCCAGCCAAGCGTTTGCATTCATCTATAAGTACTTCCATCACATCCAGCGAAATTCCCCTCGGTGCAGGAGTGCTTACTCCGGGGGCATTTGCAGCAGGCAGTGAGTCCAGATCAATGGTCAGGTAGAGCGCAGCTAACGGAGTAATGAACTCCTCCAGTAACTTGAATGCTTTCTCCAGCTGCCAACCGTTTAATTGATCGTCTTTCAGGTATCTAACACCCAATTCTTTTGCTCGTTGGAATAGAGCCTGTGTATTGGAGCTTTCGCTGATACCTAAGCAGGCATAACTGAATTCGCGCCCAGATTGAACGCAGTGCTCTGCAATTTGTAAAAATGGGGTGCCGGAGCTTGGACGGTGATCCTGTTTGAGATCAAAGTGTGCATCAAAACTGAGAATGCCGATATTGCCAGTGACGCGGGTTGACAGAAATCGCTCCAGTCCAAGATAGTTTCCAACGGCTATTTCATGGCTTCCTCCGAGCACCAGAGGAAAGTGCCCTTGGTTTAAAAGCTTGTAAACCCAGTCTGTCTGCAATTCTGAAAGCTCAGTCAGGTTGCTCAGGTCACAGTGTAAATTGCCCGCATCATAAAGAGTTTTTTCCAGGTTCCAGGGCAAAGGGGCCAATGCTCTGCGGATACCGTTAGGGCCTTTTCTTGCTCCATGACGACCCTGATTTCGCCGCACGCCTTCGTCTGAACAGATACCTAGAATAGCAATGCCCGGTTGGTCCATCTGGTCTATAGGGTGAATAACCTGATGCCAGCGCTGGCAAGGTCCTTCTTCGTAGTCATCAATGCGCCCCTGCCAGATATCATTCTTCATTTCCTCATACATACTTATGGCCTCTCTGAATAGCGACAGAGTTGATGTCTAAACTAGGGTGAAAGAATGTCTGTATATATCTCCATAAGGGCAGGCTAGAGACATGTAAATGTTTGTTCAGCATAGTGCCGGGCTCCTTTTGGACTCAGTTGACTGGATAGCAGCTGGAACTCGGTAACGCTAAACGTGAAACGATGATTGTTATTCAAGGCAAGGAAATTATTTAGTTTTGGTGGGTTTTGGTGATCCATGCGTCCCAACGTTATATGAGGATGAAATTTCCTGCTTCCCAGCTTCAATGCTTTGAGTTCTGATAGCTGATAGCGAATGGCTTGTTCCAGGTTACGAAGATTCTGATCAAGCTGGACCCCAAGCCAAAGTACACCCGAACGAAAACTGCCGATGCCATGACAATTTAATTCAAATTCGGGGAACTGCACCATTTTCAGCTGCTTTGCTATCGGACTTAACTGAGAAGGGTTCACTTCGCCGATAAATACCAGCGTGATATGCCGTTGTTCGGAGGGCAACCAGCGAATCCGAGGTAAGCCCCAGCAAATTTCGTCAATTTTCTGCTTCATTGGCTCTGGTAAATCGATACTGGTAAACAATCGCATGATTCCCCCGGAAAACAATACTGAAAATGGAATATGCCTTCTGTGTATCTATCCTTAATTCAGAATAGTTTAGGAAACCTATGAATAGTTCTATTAAATAATAGCCATATTTAATGATAAGCGTAGAGATTCGCCTCTTGATGTTGACTAAATAGTCTATAGTTATACGAAGCTTAGGGATTCTATTTGGGATATTTACAATGGATGTTGAAGACTCATACCTTTTCCTTGATTTACAGCATAAGCCTATCGGCGTTCCCGTATATTCTGGACTTTTTTTCATTGTTTTTATCATTCTGCTGCAATGACAATATTTTGGCATCGTCTGTATTGGCCTGTGTTACAGGCTTTGACAAACCAAATGGAAAGAGGTGTATAAATGTGGAGCAATGAAGGTTCAAAGTTACTGGTGGTGGATGATGAGGCGGCCAATCGTAAACTACTGTCCGTAATCCTGAAGGCTCAAAAATATGATGTATTTTGTGTTGATGGTGGGGAGGCGGCGATCGAGGCTATGATCAGTTATGAACCGGATGTGATCATATCTGATGTGATGATGCCTTTGATGGATGGGTACGAGCTGACCCGTTTTTTGAAGAACGATCAGCGTTTCGAACATATCCCTATCGTTCTGGCTACCTCCCTGGCTGACCGGGACTCACGAATAAAGGGGCTGGAGGCTGGTGCAGAGGATTTTATCACCAAGCCTATTGATCGAATCGAGTTAATTGCGCGTGTCAATAATCTGCTGCGCCAGAAGAAGCTCAACGACTTATTGCGACGAAATAACCGGTTGTTGAGAGAGCATGATCTGCTAACCGGTCTTCCTGGTCGCGAAGGCTTTAGTGTCTATCTTGAGCAAGCACTTAAATCAGCAAAGCTGGCTGCTACAGCCGTTAATTTGATGACCATTGATATTGACCACTTTAAGAAGGTCAACGTCACCTTGGGACAAAAGATTGGTGATCAGGTGATCACTACAATGGCTGATCGCATAAATGCTGTTATTGGCTCTCAAGGCATTCTGGGGAGGAGTGGAGGCAATGAGTTTACTATTCTGTTCCATGACAAAGACTCGCAACAACTGATCATCCTCTCGGAGTCTATCCAGCAGGCCATCAGGAAGCTGATTATAGTTGCAGAAACGGAAGTTGTACTGACAGCCAGTATTGGTATTGCCAGTTATCCTCAGGATTCGAGCGATACAGATGAACTGATAAAGCGTTCCCAGGTGGCCATGCATCAGGCAAAGGCTGAAGGAGGGGACGCCTCCTTCTGGTATGCAGAAAAAATGGATGAAGGTGCCCATAAAAGATTAAGGCTTGAAGCAGAATTGCGACAGGCGCTTGAGCTTGGTCAGTTTGTTTTATTTTATCAGCCTCAGGTAGAGCTGCGAACAGGTCGAGTGATCGGTATGGAGGCGTTGATTCGTTGGCAACATCCGCAAAGGGGTCTGATACCACCAGCAGAATTTATTCCTATTGCTGAAGAAACCGGTTTGATAATCCCAATTGGAGAGTGGGTTTTACGTCAGGCCTGTTTGCAGAATAAGAGATGGCAGGAAAAGGGTATTCCTCCTATACGGGTGGCGGTTAATTTGTCCCCTGAACAATTTCGGGCATCTGACTTAAGTGCCAAGGTCGAGCAAGCACTCCAGGAATCCGGTTTGGAAGGGCAGTATCTTGAACTGGAAGTGACAGAAAGCGGCACCATGAAGGATATTGACAGCAGTATTGAGGTGATGAACTACCTGAAAAGTTTGGGTGTAGAGTTTGCCATTGATGATTTCGGTACGGGTTATTCTTGTCTCAGCTATCTCAAGAAGCTTCCGATTGACCGGATTAAGATTGATCAGTCATTTGTCCGTAACATGACAACAGAGCCCCAGGATGCGGTGATTGCATTAACAGTCATTGCGATGGCTCATAGTCTTAAACGAAAAGTTATTGCCGAAGGTGTTGAAACGATCGAACATGTTAATTATCTGCGTCGTAATGGTTGCGAGGATATACAGGGTTATTATTTCAGCAGGCCTCTGCCTGCAGAAGAGGCAACTCAGTTGCTGATAAACGATAGACAGATTATTTTCACGGAGCATGAAGCGGAAAGAACAAGGACTTTGCTACTGGTGGATGATGAACAGAATATTACGGCATCATTGGCCCGTGTACTCAGAAAGGCCGGCTATCGGATATTGATCGCAAACAGTGCTTTTGAAGGGTTGGATATCCTGGCAAGAGAACCGGTTGACGTGATTGTTGCTGACCAGATCATGCCTAAAATGTGTGGGACCGAATTTCTGCGGAGCGTAAAGGAATTACATCCTGATACCGTGCGAATCATACTCAGTGGGTACGCGCAACTGGAGCATATAACCCGTGCTATAAATGACGGAGCAGTATACAAATTCATGAGCAAGCCCTGGGATGATGAAAACCTGCGAGCGAGTATTAAAGATGCATTTGAGTATCTGGAGCTGAAACGCGTTTATACAGAGAAGGGTGCGATGAAAATATTGCCGTTTTCGGGTTAGCTTGCTTCAGTTTACCGGGTTGCCTGAGATAGTGGGCTTAGATCACTCTGGAAGTGATAGTTTGTGACCTTGATTGCGTAACCAGCGACGTTTTTGCAGATAATCCGGACAGTATTGCTCAACCAGTCGCCAAAACTCTGGAGAGTGATTCAGATGAACCAAGTGGCTTAATTCATGGATGATTACATAGTCAATGATAGCCACCGAAGCCATTATCAGGCGACTGTTAAGGGTGATTCTTCGGTAGCGATCGCAACTTCCCCAACGGCTTTTGTAGCTCCTTACCTTTAAGCTGGCGTAAGGCAGGCCCATATGATTACTGAGATGTTGAAGTCGATTGTTCAGGTAGGATTCTGCCTGTTGCTGGTACCATTCTTCCAGCAGCTTCAAACAAAGTTGGGATTGATACTTGGTTGATTGCTCCTTCAATTCAACCCAAAGCTGGTTGTTCCTTAGCGTAACCTGATTCCGGCTTGCTGAATGAATATGCAAAACATGTTCATTACCAAGAAAGGCTATCTTCATTCCGTTGCTAAGCTGATTATCAGCTGAAGGCTCTTGGTCACACTTCAGTAAGGTCAATTTTTCTCGAATCCAGTCCTGTCGGTCCTTAACCAGCTGTTTTAGCGTGGATTGAGGTGTGCGATAGGGTGCTAGAAGACAGACGCCGTTTTTTTGAATACGGATGCCGATACTGCCTTTACGTCGGGTATATTTGATTTCTACGTCAAATTCAAAAGTATTCACGTAAGTCAGGCTTCATGTCAAATATGGGTTGATGATCGGTTTGTTGATTGATTGCTTTGTCGACTGATAGTTACGTCTGATTATTCGGGTATCACGCGAACCTGGACGGCATCCACACCGGAACCCGCAATAATGTCTGAAATGACAACCACCTGATCTCCAGTAATAAAGGCTGCTTTTTCCTTAAGTGTTTCAAATGCAATTGCCAGCGTTTTTTCCGGATCCTGACTGAACTCAGTACGGAACGGGTAAACGCTGCGGTTAAGCAATAATTGCCTCCGGGTACGAGGGTCATTAGTAAAGGCATAAATGGGGGGCTTGTGAGGCTGGCAGTTAGTTACCAGATTGGCCATATACCCCCGGCGGGTAATGACAACGATTCCTTTGACACCAATGGATTCTGCCAGGTCAACCGTTGCTGCGGCAAGATGTTGCTTTTCATCTTTTTTGATGAGTCCTTTGGAAAACTCCAGACCGACCTCTTTTTCTGATGCCTGTGCTATTTTGTCCAGTATTTCGACACATTTGACCGGATATTTACCGACGGTTGTTTCTCCGGAGAGCATTACCGCATCTGTGCCCTCATAGATGGCGTTGGCCACATCAGTCACTTCTGCCCGAGTGGGGATGGGGTTCTCGATCATCGATTCCAGAAGATGGGTCGCGACGATAACCCGCTTACCGTGTTCGGCGCACAATCTCACCATCTTCCGCTGCACATTGGGGAGAAGTTCCACATTGATTTCAACGCCCAAATCACCTCTGGCGACCATTATTCCATCTGCTTCATCGATAATCTCTTCGAGATTGAGGACGCCTTCCTGATCTTCGATTTTGGCAATAATTTTTATTTTGTTGGCTTTCTCACCCAGGAAGTCGCGCAGTTCCCTGATGTCTTCAGCTTTGCGGACAAAGGACAGGGCAATAAAGTCCAGTTCCTGCTCCATCGCAAAGAGGATATCGCTACGGTCTTTTTCGGTAATGGCAGGGAGATTAACCCGGATTCCGGGAAGGTTGACATGGCGCTTGCTTTTTAACACGCCACCATCAATCACTCGGCAACGAAGAGTGCGTTCTCGCTTCTCCAGTACTTCGAGATTAATCAGGCCATTATCAACGGTAATTTTGTCGCCGGTTTCAACACTGCCGACCAAGTCATCATAGTTGACATGAATTGAGGTCTCTTCGACATTCTCACTCCCTCTGACAGTGACTGTAATCTCCGAGCCTTCATGCAAGTCCAGTTCATTTGCAATATCTCCAGTACGGATTTCCGGCCCCTGAGTATCCAATAAAACCGGGATCGGATACTTTACTTTTTTATTCAGTGTACGTATGGAGCGAATAACTTTAGCGTGGGATTCGTGGTCGCCGTGGGACATATTCAGGCGCACCACATTCATACCCGCATTGTAGAGCTTTTCCAGCATTTCAAGAGATTCACTGGCGGGACCTATGGTGCAGATAATCTTGGTTTTTCTCATGGAAATAGCGCGAGTCCGGTCAGAAATAATAAACGGGAATTAGCTTACGCTCTTATGTATCTTCCGGCAACGGATAAGCGCAACAAAAAAGACAGGTTCGGAAGACCGGTTGTCATCTCGTACTGATACCCTGAGGAATGTAAATTGCCCCGCTGACAAGAGGTTTATCCCTCACAGAGTTTTATCCCTCACAACGGCTACCAGTTTTTGATTTCGAATCCGACAGCAACACCGTTCTCATTATAGGCGAGTTTGGCTGTCTGATATTTTTCCTGCTGAACAATTTCTTTCAGTTTACCCAATGTGCTGAAAGGGACACTGACTAACATTGAATTGACCATCCAGTCGGGAAGATGTCCTCCGGGTTCGACGTGCTGCTGCCAGATGACTCTGGTGGTCATGTTGTTTATCGGTTCAAGACGGTAGGTGCCTTGAGAATGGCGTATACGAATGTTAGATGAGCGGTTGATCGGTTCACAGGTTGCCAGTGTATTGTTAAGGCAAAAATCAGGAGTTGCGTTAAGTTTTATGGTTATTGCCCGGGTTTTGGGGTTTTGGCTGACTCGGGCATGGTGAATAACGTCCCTGTTTTGTGCGGGGAATGGGAAGTCGCTGATTTGGTAAACGTAACGCTCGGTATAGCCCCGTGTCTCGATAATCGCAGGGTCTTTGCATTGGTGGACCCAAAGAGGGCAGGCCTTGATATCATTTAAAACACCCGACAGGCTATCGAGAGTACTGTTTATTTCGATGATACCCTTAAACTCGCGAATACTGGAACCAGGAACCTCTCTGGTAAAAACCTGTATTCCATCCTGATCTTTTGCTTTCTGCCATTCTGTATTAACAGTGTCTTCCTGCCCCAAGGACTGGCTGGAGTGTAGAACTGCCAACAACCCAACCAGCAATTCCATCAACGTAGTATTCATGTGTTGTATCTTCATATCAAAATATGTAGTTGATAATGAAGGCTAAAGCAACTGATGACGAAAATATCCATGATTCAGATGCTGAAGATCAATGGCTGTGCTCAGTTTCCTCCACAAGGCGGGCTTGTTGCTGTAATTGGTACATGGAACGGTAGAGGCTGTCTGGGGTTGCCATCAGTTGATGGTGGCTGCCACTTTCGATTATTTCTCCGTGAGACAATACCAGTATTCGATCGGCATTTCTGATGGTGGACAGTCGGTGGGCTACGACAATCATGGTAACGGTACCGTGCAGGTCATCTAATGCTCGTTGTACTACCTGTTCTGTTTCACTGTCTACACTGGCAGTTGCCTCATCGAGCAACAGAATTTTTGGTGATGTAGCCAGAGCCCGGGCAATGACCAGTTGTTGCCTTTGACCCGTTGACAGTCGTACCCCTCGTTCCCCCAGCATTGTCTGGTAGCCTTCAGGCATTGTCTTGATCACATCATGAAGGTGTGCTTTTTGGGCAGCCTGTTCTATTTCTGATTGCTTAAGGCCCCGGCCCATGTCGATATTGTCATAGATGGTTGCTGCCAGAATGAACGGTTCCTGAGGAATCAATCCAATGCCGGACCGCAACGATTGATGGCTGTATTGAGTTAACTTCTGATTATCAATCAGGATTTGTCCTGTTGAAGGCTGATAGAAGTTTAACAGCAGATTGAGCAGTGTGCTTTTGCCACTGCCCGTGTGCCCCACGACGGCATAAAGATTACCCGGAGGGATATCAATATCCAATTGTCTTAAGACTGTTTTTCCGGGCTGGTAGTGAAAATTAATATCTTTGAATAGCAGATGGCCGTTATCTATTTCATTTATCACACCCAGGGGTTGCTCTTCGGTTTCTTCAATGAGTTGATAGACCCGATTTCCAGCAACCATCGCCTGCTGATAGAGATTGAAGCGTTGAGTTATTTCCGCCAGCGGTTCGGTGAAACGGCCCAGGTAGCTTAAAAACGCATAGAGTACTCCAATCTCGGCAACACCCTCGACAACCTGCTGACCAAATCCCCAGATGATACCCAGTAGGGCCAGTATACTGAGCAGATCAATAGCGGGTCTGAGAAGGGCCGCACTGGCCTTGATGGATCGCATTCTGGCCTGATAATAGCTGTTGTTTAGATCTGAGAACTGCTTAATGAACTTCTGTTGCTGATTGCTTTCCTGAATCACCGACATACCTGAAATGGATTCGCTGATGTTGGCATTAATTTCAGAGCGCAGTTCGCGGGTTTTTGCAACGGCCGCTCCGCTGAGCTTCTGGTAAAGAAAAATAACACTGATGACTGCTGGAATGAGCAGCAGGGCAAAGAACATCAGTTGAATATTCAGGATGCCCATGGCCACGATAATACCGAACAGTAGTATGGTGTTGGTGAGGACAACCGACAAAAACTGCACATAGAGGTCTTTTATGGCTTCAGTGTCGTTAGTTATTCTGCTGACGAGCTGCCCCGTCATCGCATGATCAAAAAAACGCATCGGCAACTTCAGAATGTGACTGAATGCACGCTTACGAATATCGAGTACTGCTGCTAATGCCATGTCGGTAAATCGCAAGGTTTGTTGATAGCGAAGCCAAGCCGCTGATAGTTGGCTGATCAGATAAAAAATCAACAACAATGCCAAAGACGGAATATGGTAATTTGATTGCAACAGATAGTCGTCAATATATATTTTTGCCAGAATCGGACCGGTAACATCAGCAGCGGTTGCCAATAGAAGCAGGAGCAATGCCTTAGCCAATAAAGGCTTGTCTCGATAAACATAGTTCATCAGCAAACTGAAGGTATTGCCCTGATGTGAACTGCCGGGACCCTTTTGTTTCATGTTTCTTCCAGCCGTGCTTCCATTCGTTGATAGGTCCACATACGAGAATACCAGCCATCCTGTGTTATCAGTTGATCGTGATTGCCTTGCTGTTGCAAACAGCCATGAGTAAGAACCAGAGTTTCATCCGCATGTTCTACTGCAGATAATCGATGGCTGATAATAATGCTGCTTTGCTCATTTCTGCTGTCTTTCAAATGGGTGATTATCTGTTGTTCGGTATGAACATCCACCGCTGATAATGCATCGTCAAGAATCAGAACAGGGGCCTTGGAGAGCAGGGCGCGAGCGATACAGATTCGTTGTCGTTGTCCACCAGATAGTGTCACGCCCCGTTCACCGACCTGAGTCTGGTACGCCTCTGGAAAGCTCAGAATGTCCTGGTGTATGCAAGCGATTTTCGCTACTGCTTCTATTTCATCCTGGGATGCTGAGGGGCTTGTTAAGGCTATATTTTCGGCGATGCTGATGCTGAATAGAAACGAATCCTGAGGCACATAAGCATATTGATCACGTAGTGCTTTAAGGCTGTACTGACTTAGGGCGAGGCCATCCATCAGTATCATATCCGGCTCTGATTGCCATTGACGCATCAGTAGTTGGATCAATGTGGTTTTGCCCGATCCTGTCGGACCGACAATTGCCAGTACCTTTCCCGCAGGAAGATCAAAGCTAAGTTGGTTGAGCGTTGCTGTATGGCTGTTTGGGTAAGAAAATGTCAAATTCCGGACTCGTAGCTCAGCTCCGGTCGGAGTCAGTACCGCCTTATCATTAATGGTATCAGCGGTCTTTAATAGTTGGTCGACACGTTTGAATGCAGCGCTTCCTCTTTCAACAATGTTCAGTAGCCAGCCAAAAGCAAACATCGGCCAGATAAGCTGCCCGAGGTACATGGTGAAGCTGGCGAGCTGGCCAATGCTAAGTTGCTGTTGCCAGATAAGCCATGTGCCATAGGACATAGTGAATAGCAGGGCTGTTGACAGGCAAACATGAATGACTGGATCGTAACAGGCTTCTGCCTGGGCTACTCGATAGTTGCTGTCGGCTGCCTGTTCAGAAATACTGGAGAATGCTTGGCTTTCGATTTCCTCCCGCCCCATTGCTTTAACCAGTCGAATTCCACTGAGAGCCTCTTGTGTTTTTTGATTGAGGCGTGAGAAGCAGTCCAGAGCCTGTTGGAAGTGTTGGTGGACCGAGCGGGATATGCGGTGAAAGGCCCAAGCCATCACTGGGAACGGCATTAAAGCTACCAGTGTTAATCGCCAGTCGATAACAGCAAACATGATGATCAGTACCAGTATAAAAGTAAGCAGTCCATCAAAGCCTGACAGAACTCCTTCTCCAGCAGCTAATTCTATGGCATCTACGTCGTTTGTCGCTCTAGCCATAAGGTCGCCGGTGCTGTTGATGCTATAAAAAGCCTGACCTTGCTTACAGAGTCGCTGGTAGAAGCGGGCACGTAAAATACTGCCTAAACGGTATGAAGTTCCGAACAGAATCAGTCGCCAGCCATAACGGAGAGCATATACGCCAATACCCAGCACAAAGAGTGCTAACAGATAGGGTCTGATATCAGTTTCAGCCGTGGTGGTTTCAGTGGCAGTGATCAATTCGTCAATAGCCAGACCAATTAAATAGGGAACTGCCAGATTGAGCATTGCTACGCCAGCTAACATCAGCAGAGCGACGAGGTAAGTCCGCCAGTGTTCTCGAAAGAACCAGGATAAGTTGTTAAATAGTGTCATATAAGTCCGTCAATCTTCCCTGACAGGCGTGGACGAATTACTCAGGGAACACATAGTGTAGCTTATTCGGTGCTTGTTGATAGTTGATGTTTACGGATAAGTCCTCTTAGCTGGTGATAGCTAAGTCCCAGTCGTTCAGCCGCTTTTCGCTGATTATATTTACACTCCTTAAGCGTTTGGTTAAGGAGTCTGGTTTCAAACTGGCTGACCTGAGTTTTAAAATCGACCATTCTTTCTCTGGCAGCTGAAGGGGGGGAGGGCTCTGTTGTTTTGTCATGACCGGTTGCAGAGAGTAAATCTATGTTATTGTCTTCTTTGTCGTTTTGATGTGGGTTTTCTGCTGACTTGATGGATGCCCAAGGGCTTGTCAGTGGATCAAGTATAACGGTGCGCAGGGGCGCCTCTTCGTCAGCGCTACGGTAAACACTGCGTTCGACAGCATTTTTTAACTCACGAATGTTTCCGGGCCAGGGGTGGCTTTGCAGTTGTTCAACGGCGGTTTCATCGAATCCGGGGAAAAAAGGTCTTCCTAACTCGCGACTCATGCTGATGGCAAAGTGTTCAGCTAACAAGATGATATCTTCTTGCCTGAATCTTAATGGTGGCAGGTGAATAACGTCAAAGGCCAGACGATCAAGTAAGTCAGATCTGAACAGATTCCGTTCTGCCAGCTCTTGTAAATCCTGATTAGTGGCGGCTATCAGGCGCACGTCGGTATTTATACGCTGGTGCCCTCCCAGACGCTCAAACTCACCGTATTCGATCACTCTTAAAAGCTTTTCCTGAACTCTTAATGACGATGTAGCAAGTTCATCAAGGAACAGAGTGCCGTCATCAGCTCGCTCAAAACGTCCTTTGTGAGCACGACTGGCGCCCGTGAAAGCTCCTGATTCATGACCGAAAAGTTCAGACTCCAGAAGGTTCTCATTCATACTGGCGCAGTTAAGCTTGATAAAGGATTGATCCCATCGTCCGGAAAGGTAATGGATTCGATCTGCGATTAATTCCTTTCCTGTTCCCCGCTCGCCAACTATTAATACGGGTTTGTCCAAAGGGGCAATTCTGGAAACATGATCAAGCGTTTCCAGTAATGCTGAGGAGTGCCCGATTAAGGACTGTTTGGATATCTGCTGATTGATGTTCATGTGGCCAAATAAACCATATTTTGATCAAAAATGCTAACGATAGGCTTATTGTGCCTGCGTGTTTTTAATTCAAGAAGCATTGGAAGAATTGTTAAATATAAAAAACCTGTTATATGACAATAACATACGTTTATTTTTTATAACCTGGCACGAAACGCGCTATGTATTGGTATAAGTAAAAAGAGCTGATAACAAAAAGCTTGGTAAATGAAGAAATAAGAGGCTATCGAGAATTTTTAGATGCAGAACCGTGCAGAGATCAGCATCAACAAATCATTTTAACTAACTCTGCTTGAACCGTTTTTAAACGAATAATGTCATTTTACTGGAGAAGCAACAATGGGAATTTTTTCACGCTTTCAGGATATAGTTAACGCCAATATTACTGCGTTGTTGGACCGGGCTGAAGATCCGAAGAAAATGATCCGACTGATGATTCAGGAAATGGAGGAGACATTGGTTGAGGTTCGTACAACCTCTGCCCGTGTTATCGCGGACAAAAAAGAGCTTAAGCGCAGAGTTGAGCGTTTGCATAACGAGGCTAACGATTGGGAAAGCAAGGCAAAACTGGCGATTAGTAAGGGCCGCGAAGATTTAGCTCGTGGGGCATTACTGGAAAAAGCCAATCTTAATGAAAATACTGTTCAGTCAGAGACCGAGCTTGCTTTATTGGAAGAGCATTTGGGTGTGCTTAATGAAGAGATTGCCCAGTTGCAGCAGAAACTAAAGGATGCGAAGTCTAAGCAAAATTCACTGCTGGTACGGGAAAAAACTAATCGCTCGCGTATGGATATTCGCAAGCAGATTAATCGAGAAGCGCTAAATGATGCCTTTGATAAGTTCGAACGCTATGAGAGAAGAATGGATGATCTTGAAGGCCAGGTTGAGGCATTTGATCTGGGAGGGGAGCGCTCGCAGACGCTGGCAGATGAAATTGAAGACCTTGATAAGAATGAAAAGGTTGATGAAGAGCTGTTAGCATTAAAGACCCAACTGGAGGCTGAGCGAAAGGAAAAATAAATTATGTCGAGCTATCTGTTTTTTGTCCCAACGATCATTTTTCTGACAGTCGTTCTGCCTATTTGGTTGAGGCTGCATTATCGAACCAAAAGTCAGATGCAGAGAGGTTTGTCAGATGAGGATCGGCAAACTCTTGATGATGCGCTGGGAATGGTGGACAGGCTGGAAGATCGCCTGCGTACATTGGAACGTATTTTGGACCATGATCATCAAGGCTGGCGAGAAAGCAATGATGATTATACTGATCCGCAACAAGAACGAGGGGCCAGATTATGAGTCAGCGAAAGCCCGGTAAAGCCAATGGCTATAATATGAACCTGTATCGTAGACCCGATGATGGATGGTTTTTCGGTGTTTGTGCAGGGCTTGCGAATCATTTTGAAGTGCCGGAGTGGATGGCACGTTTGGTTGCCGTGACGCTATTTTTATTCACCGGTGAGTTAGCCATTTTGCTCTACGTAGCGGCTATCTTTTTATTGGCTAAACACCCCAGGCAGTCCCGAGTCAATCGAGGACGGGCTAGAAGAAGGCGTAAAGCGAACGGTGCTGGCAAGGCATCTAGAGATCAGTTCGATGACAATGATGAGGATTTCGTTGATGAGGGTTATGAGTCTTCTGGTCATCATGAGCATTTATTTAGCTATGGGCCTGCTCCGAGCTCCCGGTTGAAGGAGATGAAGGCAAGGCTTTCAGCATTGGATCAGAGACTGCGGTCGATGGAAACTTACGTCACATCAAAGAAGTATCGGTTTAATCAGGAAATTAATGACTTGTAAGATCGATATGTATTGTTCAACAGGATCTGAGCAGTAACAGGCCGCGTGTGGCGGCCTGATGGTATAGAGCTACATGTAGGCTGAAGTCTGGCCCGGTAGGTTTTTAGTGCTGATGTCCACCAGCGCCGTGCGCATGGCCATGAGCAGTTTCCTCTTCTGTTGCGTCACGTACGTCAACAATATCAATTTCGAAATCCAGTGTTTTACCGGCAAGCGGGTGGTTGGCATCAATATCTACTGACTTAAGACCCATTTTTATGACAGTAGCCTGTCGAATACCCTCTTTAGTAGACACTTCTATCTGTGTTCCTGGCTGTAAGCGGCCTTTTACCGGTTTTTGTCCAGGCAGCCTTATCTGTTTAACCGGGATTCGTCCTTTCGCGTCCTCGTGGCGATCGCCGTAGGCCTGTTCCGGTGGCAGGGTTATCTGAAAACTTTCGCCACTGCTTCTTCCTTCCATCGCATTGACGATGCCTTCCAGCATTCCTGCGTGTCCATGAAGGTAGAGAGCTGGCTGGTTTTCGTCAGACCGTTCCACTTCGTTACCGTTTTCATCTTTAATGCGGTAATGGAAACTCACTACTTTATTTTTTTCAATAATCATTCTGTTCTCCAGAGAAGTGTAATGGCATTGCTGGAAGCTAAGGAACCTATGAGCAAGTCTATTCGGCCTCTGCAAGACCACTGATAACACAATGGACTTATTCACAGATTCTCTGATGTGTTAGAGAGAAACTGATCGTTCTGTCAATGTTTCTGTTTATTATTCAGTTCTTTGATCACCAAGCTGAATTCCTTACCCTTTTTGTCTAACTGAGACAGCTTGACCAGAAGAAGGTCCAGATCCAGGGCAAACCAGAGCAGAGTTTTACGTTTGTCATCGGGACCTCGAATTCGCTGAACTTTGATCGTGTTCAGCTTGCCTAGCGGGGTATCTATCTGCTCTTGGCCAATAGCCTCAAAACGATAGTTCTTGATCAGACCGCCGTCGGCTACCAGGTATTCGAGTTTGGTTTTACCATTCAGGAGATCAAGTCTTAGCTGCAACTGATAATTCAGCTTATCAAGAGTTCCTGGTTTGATTGCCAGTTTCCAGGGCCTGTCCTGGACGTTATTTGTAACTAGGTGTTTATCCCAGTCAAACAGGAGTAGAGCATGACGCTTTTTACCCAATACCTTGCGTAAATACTCATAATCTTTGGGAATCACCTGTGAGTCGTCACTTTCAAACCGGCTGGTTTCATGAACGGTAGCAAACAAGGCGGTTGCATCCTGAGCAAATAACCATTGACCGTCAGCCAGCCTGCTTAGTTGCCGGGAAGCCTCGCCGCCAATGCTTAGTCCAAGTTTTGCACTGTAGTTAGCGTGAAATGGCGGTAAAGTATCAACCCCGCGCGTTGTGGCTGATAAGATGCTGGAGCTGAATGCCAGAGGGAGCGCAATCAAGCTAATGATCAGTGATTTCCCGAAAAGCATATACTGGCTCCTAGCTGTTATTATCCTGGCGACTATCCAGTTGCATTCCAGTTTCAGGTAATGGCTGACCATCAAAGACCACAAGGCCGTCTGAAAGTCGCATTCTTCCTTCGGTGAACCATTTTATGGCCAAAGGATAAATTACATGTTCTTGTGCCTGAACCCGGGCAGCCAAAGAGTCCGCGTTGTCATCGGGCTTTATTGCCACTATAGCTTGAATAGCCAGAGGCCCACCGTCGAGTTCTTCGGTAACAAAGTGCACGGTCACGCCATGTAAGGCATCATTAGCCTCTAGTGCTCGTTCGTGAGTGTGCAGGCCTCGGTATTTTGGGAGTAATGAAGGGTGAATATTAAGCATTCGCCCTTCATATCTGCGAACAAAATCAGGTGTCAGGATGCGCATGAACCCGGCAAGGACGACTAAATCAGGCTGATAGGTATCAATCTGACGCATCATCGCAACGTCAAATGCTTCGCGGCTGTCGTATTCTCTGTGGTCGAGGGCGTGTGTTTTTATGCCGTGGCTGCTGGCTCGCTCCAGGCCCTTGGCCTCCGGACGATTGCTGATAACGGCAGAGATTTCTGCTGTCATCTCACCGCTGCCTATGCTGTCTATTACCGCCTGAAGGTTGGTTCCGCTACCGCTGATGAGTACCACTATGCGTGGGGTTTCCGCTTCTGAATACATGCTGCTTATGCTCAGGGCCGTCAATAACTGGGATTATAACAACCCTGTGCTTTTGTTGATTGCACAGGGGTGTTGGATTGGGAGTGTGGCTTATCTGGAAAGGTCAATGGCAACCTGGGCTTGAACCGACCCTGATACCGATTTGCTCAGGGGATGGATCATACCAGGGCCGCCAACCGGCCGCTTATACCAGCTCAACCTGTTCTTCATCACCGTTTAAAGCTTCGATCTTACCGGCAATAAATGCATTTTCACCTTCGGCGTTTAACAAATTGATCGCTTCCTCAGCACATTCTGCAGGTACGCAGATAATCATGCCTACACCGCAGTTGAGGGTTCGGTACATTTCCGTAGCATTAACATTGCCTTGTTTCTGTATCCAGTTAAAGATTTCAGGGCGCTTCCAGGCACTGGTATCTATTACCGCCTTAGTGTTATCAGGAAGAACTCTAGGGATGTTTTCCAGCAATCCTCCACCGGTAATATGAGATAAAGCGTTGACCTGAGATTCACGGATGAGCTTAAGCAGCGGTTTTACGTAGATACGGGTCGGCTCAAGTAATGCTTCACCGAGTGTCTTATCCTGAAAGGGAGCGGTGATGTCTGCGCCGCTGACTTCGATAATTTTACGGATCAGAGAATAGCCGTTAGAGTGTGGGCCAGATGATGGCAGGCCGATAAGGACATCGCCAACCTTTACCTTAGAACCGTCAATGATTTCATCTTTTTCAACGACACCAACGCAGAATCCTGCTAAATCGTAATCATCTCCATCATACATCCCCGGCATTTCAGCCGTTTCGCCGCCGACCAGAGAACAGCCCGACAGTTCACAGCCTTCGCCAATTCCGTTAACCACATCTGCGGCCACGTCAACATTCAATTTGCCTGTGGCGTAGTAATCCAGGAAAAACAGTGGCTCAGCACCTGCTACTATAAGATCATTGACGCACATGGCAACCAGATCGATTCCGATTTTGTCGTGCTTATTTAGGTCCATCGCCAAGCGAAGTTTGGTACCGACTCCATCCGTACCTGAAACCAGCACCGGTTTTTTATAACCGCTGGGTAGTTCGCAAAGAGCTCCAAATCCGCCTAATCCCGCCATGACTTCGGGTCTGCGTGTACGTTTTGCTACTCCCTTTATACGTTCAACGAGCGCATTTCCAGCATCGATATCTACTCCTGCATCTTTGTAGCTAATCGAGGTGGCGTCAGAAGGGGTGGTGTTGGAAGGGATGGCCATAGTGCTTGGGTCTCAACGACGGTAAGTAATATTAAGGCGTGAATTCTATCAGTTTGTTATCGAACAGGCCATTTGTTAGCGAGTGTCAGTGAAGTTCTTTTTATCAGGAAGCGATGGTCGCAATACTGATATCTGTTGCTCTAAGTTTTTCACAATCTTTTCCAGTGTTTGCCGAAGCGAGACAGTGTATTATGCTTTTCGATTATGGGGTTGTCTGTGTTGAATGTGAGGTGGCAGAGAGACCTTGCTTATTGTTTTTCTGGCTACAGAGGATAATTTGGAGTGACGAGCAGGATCTGGTTAAGAGTTTTGGCGCTGTTTTTGTTCGCCAATTGTTTTGTAACAAACCTGGCATGGGCTGCGCGGGTAACCGACCTTTACAGGGCACAAATACTGGTGGCAGAGCAATCGGTTAAAGCAGACCCTTCGTTGGTTGGTAAAGCAATGGAACAGGTGCTGGTTAAAGTGAGTGGACGTAAAGATGTCGTGACTCACCCGCTGCTTCGTGCTGCTCTAGCCGATTCAAATCGTTATATACAGCAGTTCAGTTACCAGAGTACAGCTATTCCGATGCAGACGGAAGATGGTCGAGAGGTTCTTGCCGAACAGTTAAGGATTGATTTCAGCAGCGGTTTGATCGATCAGTTATTGAGTGATGCCAATATTCGTCCTTTGGGGGCGACCCGTCCAAGCGTTTTGTTGTGGATTGTGGAGGAGCGCGGTGGTAACAGGGAATACCTCGGTCGCAGTGAAGACCCCATATTTACATCCATGCTGAACAAGGCTTCTGAGAGGGGACTTCCGATTTATCGTCCGTTGATGGATCTTGAGGATGAGCAGGCGCTGCCGGTCAGCGATGCCTGGGGTTTTTTTGCCGACAGTATCCGCAAAGCCTCAAGCCGATATCAATCGGACGCCATTATGGTCGGGCGGATATATCGTGATCAGGCAGGCGACTGGAAGAGCCAGTGGCAGATAATATGGCCTCAGGAAATCGTTAATTTTGAAGGGAGAGGCCAAGCCCTGGATTCTCAGCTGGCTTCTGCAGTTGAATTTGCTGCAGACCGGTTATTTGCTGATTTTGTCAAACCGTCTTCCGGTTTTGATGATGGCGGTATACTGTTGCAAATAGAAGGGGTATCCGGACTGGACGACTATTTTCAGGTCAGTAACTATCTCAAAGAGCTTCCGGCTATCAGGGATTTTAAGATCCACGCATTACAAGGCGAACAGTTAGTCCTGAGATTGACAATAGACGGCTCTGTAAAGCAGGTGCAAAGTTCCATTGCACTTAATCAAAGGTTCAAACCGCCCGTTGGTTATTATCAAGAAAGTGGTTCGAACATTCTTATTTACCACTGGCAAAAGTGATTATGACAGATTCCCAACGCTGGTTTATGCTTTGTGTGACACTGATTGTCTTCACCTTTCTTTATTTGCTTGAGCCAATTCTGTTCCCATTCTTAACGGCGATGCTGTTGTCTTACCTGTGGGACCCGGTTGTTGATCGCCTTGAAGAGCGAGGGCTTACCAGGACTGTCTCAGTCATTATTGTTTTTGTTCTCTTCAGTATTCTTTTGGCCGTCGTTCTGGTTTTGTTATTGCCGATGCTTGGGCGTCAAATCGATGCTTTGGGGCAACGGATACCATTATTGCTGGAGCAGTTGGATACTGTTGTTATTCCCTGGATACAAACAACTCTGGGAGCCGATCCCCGTTCAGTGGATTTAAAGGTTGTTAGAGAAGTACTGCAATCAAACTGGAAGCAGGGGACAGACCTGGTTACTCAGATTCTCTCAAAAGCCTCCCATTCTGGATTGCTGCTGGCGGGCTGGTTAGCAAATATGGCATTAATACCGGTTGTCACATTCTATTTGCTACGGGATTGGGATGTGATGATAGCTAAAATACAGGCCCTTTTACCTCTTAGTGTTGAGCCAAGGGTCAGTCTCTTTGCATCGGAATGTGATGAAGTTCTGGGGGCTTTTATTAAGGGGCAATTGCTCGTTATGCTTTGTCTGGGTGGGGTTTACTCAATAGGTTTGGCGGCAATAGGCCTTGATCTGGCGTTACTTGTGGGTATGCTGGCGGGGCTGGCCAGTATTGTTCCTTATATGGGGTTCTTCGTTGGCATTATGGCCGCGGGTATAGCTGCTTTCTTGCAATTTCATGATTTTCTCCATCTTGGGCTGGTCGGATTAGTGTTTGGTATAGGACAAACACTTGAGGGTATGGTGCTGACACCCTTAATGGTTGGGGATAAAATTGGTCTGCACCCTGTTGCCGTTATCTTTGCGATTATGGCTGGCGGACAGTTATTTGGATTTACGGGCATACTATTGGCACTACCTGTAGCAGCAATAATTATGGTATTGCTACGGCATCTGCATGACGGTTATAAAATCAGTGAGTTATATCATGCGACACTTAATGCTGGGCATAGCCCAACAGGTGATCTCAATGACACGGTTACTGACCCAAAAGAAACAAAAGACTAATGATTTCGAATAATCCTCACCAAATTCCTCTGAGTGTCGGTCTGCGCGATGATGCGACCTTTGAGAATTTTTTGACGTACCAGAATCTTCAGGCCAAGCAGTTGCTGGAAAATATTTCCGGTGGCTTGACTGAGCAGGATAATCAATACGTTTATTTGTGGGGCATCAGTGGTAGTGGTTGCAGTCATTTATTACAGGCTGCATGCAATCGAATTGAAGAGCAGGGGGGGCAGGGGTTTTATTTGCCTCTGGATGGATTGATGGCTTACGGTCCGGAAGTTCTTGACGGACTGGAAGGTATGGCACTGGTATGCCTGGATCATATACAGGCCGTTGCCGGTGACCCTGCCTGGGAGCAGGCGTTGTTCCATCTGTACAATCGTTTACGGGATAATGGCCGAATCTTGGTAGTGGCGGGGAATCAACCTCCGCGACAGCTTGATATTAAGCTGGAAGACCTGAGTTCCCGTTTGAGTTGGGGATTGGTCTTTCAGATTAAAGGGCTGGATGATGATGCAAAAATGGAAGCCCTTCGTCTTCGTGCGCGTGGGCGCGGGATCGAATTGACGGATGAGGTGCTGCTATTTATTCTTCACCGAAGCCCTCGTAATATGGGGCAGTTATTTGCCATTCTTGATCGGTTGGATCAGGCGTCCTTAACGGCCAAGCGCAAAGTGACCATCCCCTTTATCAAACATACCCTGGGCTGGTAAGGTTTGCTCCCGTCTTGATTTTAATATTGTTAGCCTTTGTGCCGCTTTCCTGCTTTAGGGTGTTTGTGTAAAACTACCTCAAAAAAATAGCGGCAATCTGTCTCATGACAGGCTTTATCCGCAACGTTCCCTGATTATACAGTAATGGCAGATTTTCAAGTTTAAGGAGTTAGTTATGAGTCGAGAAGAGAGAGATTTTTATAAACGCCCGGAGGATGAGCAGCAGGAGTTTTTAACTAATACCTGGTGTAATGAATGTATGGAAGCCAATTTGGGAATGAAAGATCCACAGGAGTATGTTCAGGATAAAGCTGTGTTTATCGAAGGTAAGTGTAATCGTTGTGGTATGAGTATCGTTACGGAATTGACCGACGAGAATTTCTGACTTGTCGCTGCACATCTTTATAATCATACAGCTTTAAACCCTGAAAATTATAGCCCTGCAGAGTCTGGAGCTGGCTCTACACTCTGCGTCTGACTCCACATTTGACTTTGTTGTGTTGGCCTTAGCCTTCTTCCTTACGGGATTTTCCATTCCAGCGCACATACATCATTGCACTGCTGAACAATGCCATGGTTAACAGGCTCTGGATCAGGCCAATGGTTCCGTAGTAAGGGCTGGTAGCCTGGCTTACGCCGCTACAAAAATAGACCAGGACAAAAAAACAGAGCCAGATATGAGTTCGGGGTTTACCGCGGAAGATGCCGGGTAAAAAACAGGCCAGTGGAAGTGTCTGAAACAACCAAATGGTTACCGGATTTTCGATAGCTGTTGGAGGAAACCAAAGGGTCCAGGCGGTGATTGAAGCAATCAGCGTCAATAGTAGAAGCCGGGAAAGCTGCAGCATCAGCTGAGCGCGGCTAGCAAAGGAAGTCGTCATTATTAATCTCAAATAGTGTCGGTGCCAGCAAAAGTAAGTTGAGCCCTGCGTTTTAGCAGATGACTAAAGCTCTACTGATCTTTCTGCTGAGATAAGGACTCATGCCAGTCTTTTAACCAAATCCGCGATTCTTTTTCCCTGCGCCTTACAAAGCTGTTGCTCTATATCAGTGACTGGAGAGTCATTGTTCTTCCCTGATACGTGACTAGCGCCGTAGGGGGTTCCTCCAGCGGTTGTCGTTAACAACCCTCCTTCGCTATAGGGGATACCGGCAATGAGCATTCCATGATGAAGCAGAGGTAACATCATACTTAGAAGGGTACTTTCCTGCCCGCCATGAAGACTTGAGCTGGAACTGAATACGCCTGCGGGTTTACCACAAAGAGAACCGCTTAACCATAGGGCACTTGTTTGGTCGATAAACCCTTTAAGGGCTGCCGCCATATTGCCAAAGCGGGTAGGAGAACCCAACAACAATCCGGCGCAATTGGCCAGATCCTCCTCGGTGCAGTAGATTGCCCCTTCTGCGGGTACTTTGGGGGCAACTGCTTCGCACACACTTGACAGCTCGGGTACGGTTCGAATACGAGCTTCCACCCCGTCGACTTCTTCTATTCCGCGAGCCATGTGACTGGCCATCTTAGCGGTGGCGCCATGACGGCTGTAGTAAAGTACCAGTACGTACGGGGTGGCAGTCATTAAAGTAAATCCAATACAGACTCTGGAGGGCGACCGATAACAGCGCGTTCTCCTTTAATGGCGATAGGGCGTTGTATCAGCTTGGGGTATTCAATCAGTGCATCAATAAGCTGATCTTCGCTGAGATTAGTATCCTTTAAATTATTGTCTTTATATTCCTGCTCGGTTTTTCTTATCAGCTCCCGGGCACCGATACCCAGTTTTTTCAGTACTTCATGTATTTCCTCACGATTGGGTGGCGTTTCCAAATACAACCGAATAGTCGGCTGAACATTATTCTCCTCCAGCAACTTGAGAGTTTCGCGGGATTTTGAGCAACGGGGATTGTGATAAAGAGTAATGTCAGTCATTAGTGGCATAATCTCATAGAACTGTTAAAGAGGCCCGATTGAATTCTGGTAGTCGGATCTCAATCGACGTATATTTTTCTTATACTGATCTGGTGGCTATTCTAAACGTAAGCAGCGTCTTGGCAAGTAACGTTTTTGAACTGCCGATATTGATGGAATGACCCTTGGAATAAGACGGGTTTCTTCAGGTTTTTATATTTACAAGTGACAAAGTGAAAGGACTGGGAATGTACGCTGATAGCTGGAGCTTAAATATTAAGAAAAGGGTTAAGGAACTGTGGAGATTCCTGCGCTATCTATTCCGCCAATTCAGGCAAAACAAAGGTACGCTGAATGCTGCTGCACTGACTTATACAACGCTTTTTGCGGTTGTTCCGTTAATGACGGTCAGCTATGCAATGTTGTCTGCGATCCCCTCTTTTCAGGGAGTCGAACTACAGTTGGAAAACCTGATTTTTAACCACTTTGTGCCCACCAGTGGAGCGGCCGTTAAAAACTATCTGGGGGAGTTTGCCTCCCAGGCAAGAACCCTGACTGCTGTCGGTGTGGGGTTCCTGATTGTGACTGCGTACATGATGCTGAAAACCATAGAGGCGGCCTTCAATCATATCTGGCGTGTGGAACAGCCTCGCCGGGGCGTTTCCAGCTTTCTGCTTTATTGGGCCGTTCTAAGTTTGGGGCCGTTACTGTTGGGGTTAGGTTTTGCGTTAACTTCTTACTTGGTCTCACTGCCTCTTTTTACTGATGCCAGTGAATTGATTGGCGGTGATGGCCAGCTGTTAAAATTGCTGCCTGTGTTATTCAGTACGGTTGCCTTTACATTTATCTATGTTGCCGTCCCCAATTGCCCGGTAATCCTTTCTCATGGGTTTGTCGGCGGGCTCTGTGTTGCTCTGGTGTTTGAGGCGGCTAAGCAGAGTTTTACCCTGTTTGTCAGCCATTTTCCGTCATATGAGTTGATATACGGTGCCTTCGCTGCGGTTCCCTTGTTTCTGGCCTGGGTGTATATCTCCTGGCTGATAATACTACTGGGGGCTGAGTTGGTAAGAGCGATAAGTACCTATTCTTCAGCGACGACAGAGGTGTCCGATGAGCAGCATCTGGGTTGGGTTCTATTAATACTGGAGGATCTATGGGAGGCGCAACGGGGAGGAGGTTCGGTTTCAGAGGAAGATTTGCTGGAAAAACATTCGAATCTGGACCCGGGGCATTGCTGTAACTATTTAAATTATTTGCTTGACGGGGCTGTTGTTACTCGTACTGAGCAAGGTAATTATCTTTTGTCCCGGGACCTGCACCTTTTCAACCTTCGTTCCCTTTGTGATCTTATGCCTTGGAAACTTCCCGAGTCCCTTAGTATAACGTTTGAACGCCCCTGGTTAAGTACGGTTGATCGCTGTCTTAGGGATGTTTCCAGTTATCAATCGCAACAATTAGCCATTGATTTGGCCTCGCTGTTTGGTGAGCAAAGTCAGAGTCATGATCCCGGAGCGGGTATTGCTGAACTTCGAAAAATTTAGCTTGTCCGTCAAATATAACCAGTGGCAACCACGAGTCCGGGATTCATCTTATTAGATGTACATGAGCCTACGTGAGCAAGATTATTTCTACTTGCAGGGAGGAATATAATGAACCGTATCGCATTACATATATGGGTAACTGGTCGCGTACAGGGGGTCTGGTATCGGCAATCCACTAAAGAGCAAGCGGAAAGAAACGGGGTTTCTGGTTGGGTTAAGAACTTATCTGACGGTCGTGTAGAAGCGTTGTTGCAAGGAGAGGCTAATGCGGTCAGAGATGTTGAAGCCTGGATGAATCAGGGACCACCGCTGGCAACTGTCGCGGAAACTATTGTTGAACAAGCTGAGGTTGATGAAACCTTGAAGGGGTTTGAAGTTCACTGATTGAATAAGAGAAGCTATAGTAATAGTTAAGTTAGGTTTTGTGGCCATTTTGAATATTTATACTGTATTGGCCCTGCTTTAACTTCATGACCAGAATCGGCTTATTTGCTGCACCTTAAGCCACAATTGTTAAGGCCGACACATGAGTGATGTATTCGTTTTCGCCGAAGATGAAGAGCACCCGCAACCACAAGGAGGTGCAGCAACGCCAAGAGATGGCGATGATACAAGCGGCGCTGAGATTTTAGACCGTTGGAAGGTCATGATCGTTGATGATGACGAGAGTGTGCATCAGGTCACACGGTTGGCGCTAAAAAGAGTTGAGCTTGACGGACGACCTCTTGAATTTATTAGTGCGCACAGCGGTGAAGAAGCGAAAAACCTAATTCAGGAACATGATGATGTTGCCTTGGTTTTACTGGATATCGTGATGGAAACCGATAATGCGGGTTTCGAAGTTGCGAATTTTATTCGGCATGATCTGGGTAATCATATGACTCGCATCATTCTACGCACTGGGCAGCCGGGGGATGTGCCAGAAAGGGATGTCATTCTTAACTATGAGATCGATGGTTACAAAACAAAGTCTGAGTTGACCTCTCAGGCGTTATTTTCGGTCATACTGACTTCATTGCGGTCATATCGGGATCTATGTCGGGTCGAAGATAATAATCGCCGTTTAGACAGTGTGGTTGAAGCCACCTCGGAAATATTTGAACAGCATACCGTTGACTCTTTTGTTGACTGTTTGTTGCTCCACCTTAGAAATTTCATTCCCATGGCTCCTTCATCCGAGGGGGCGTTTTATTTTGCGGCAGATTATGTTGAAGGGCGCCTTGGTTTTCTGGCGGGCTCAGAGTCCATGGCGTTTAAATCAGGCGACGAGATTTTTCAGCATCTGCCCAGTGATGTCAGGGCGTTGGTTCTGGAAGCTCAGAATAAGAATAAACCGCTTTATCGGGATGGGCATCTGATTTTAGTCGGCAGAAGCAAAGCTGAGCGTTCTCTGACCCTTTATTTCTCTGATGTCAAACCGTTAAACGATTCGCTGTGGCATATGCTGGAGATACTCTGCCGAAACTTTGAAACAGCATTTGAAAACCTGCTGCTGGGTATTGAGAACGAAAACCATCGTCGTAACCTGGAAACCAGAGTTCAGGAACGAACCGTTCAACTGGGTGAGGCTCGCGACCGACTTATACATGCAGAGAGAATGGCGTCGATAGGTCAGTTGGCGGCAGGTGTTGCTCATGAAATTAACAACCCGCTGGGGTTCATAAAAAGTAACATTCTGATGTTGTCGGATAGCTTTGAGAAACTGCTCTGTTTATCAGAGCACTACCAGGCTTTGGAGGTGAAGGGGACCGATGAGCAGCTTGTGCAACTGAAAACACAGTTGAAATCTGCTGACTTGGCATATCTTAGTGATGAGTTGCCTTCCGCCATTTTTGAAACAGGTGAAGGTATTGACCGAATTCGTCGTATTGTCAGTGATCTAAGAGATTTTGCCAGTAATGAGGAAGGAAAGTTTCAGGAAACTGATTTAAACCTGTTGTTGGAAACCCAGCTCCGATTGTTGCCAAAGACATTAACCGGGGATGTTGATATTCGATGTGAGTTCGAGGTGCTGCCTTTGCTGCTATTGATGGATGTTCAATTAAAGCAAGCTATAACAAACATCATGACAAACGCGTTTGAGGCGATGAGTGGGAAAGGTACCTTTCGTCTTGCGACTGCACGACAGGACAATTCGGTCATAATTACTATTGCTGATACCGGTTGTGGTATCGCTGAAAATAACAAATCACGGATCTTTGATCCCTTTTTCACCACTAAGGATGTCGGCCAGGGGACAGGGCTGGGGCTGTCGCTTTCTTACAGTGTCATTAAATTTCATAATGGTGATGTCTCCGTGACATCGGATCCGGGTGTTGGCACAACGTTCTGTATTAAAATTCCTATAATGGTCGCAGACAGCCTGGATTCCAGTCATTTATAAGCCGTTGATGATTACCTCGGTGTGTTGGATAAACAGGTTTATTTATTCTGGTAATCGTTACGCAGGCAGCGAATGAGCTGTTTTTTTCTGCTGAAAGCACTTCTACAGATTTATGTTGGTTTTGCCTTGTTGCAGGTGATCTGCGCCTTTTGTCCCCCTCTCTTGTAACGGCATGCTTTAGAGCAAATGTTATGTTCTATGTTTCAGCTGCTTGTATTTTGGGGTTTTTTGCCAAGATTTTCCAAGCACCCTTTTTCCATAGACTATACTGCATCCTACGGAACGAGCCGTTTATAAGGGAACGCTAATGGCGCTTTTTGTTTGGGAACCTCGGTTCGAGACCGGACAGGGTCTAATAGATACTCATCATCGAAAGTTGGTTGAGCTGATAAATGCCTTAGGGGAAGCCGTTGCTCACAACAGTCAGCAATCCGGTGCGATTGCAGATGTTTATCGTCAGTTGGTCGACTACACTCGATACCATTTCTCATCGGAGGAGAAATTGATGCAACAGGCGGGAATGGACCAGTTGGCATTTCAGCAGCACCAGGAGACCCATCGGAGTTTTATTTGTTCACTTGAAAGCTATTCGGATGAGAGTTTTGATCAAGCAACGGGTGAAGCATTATTAGACTATCTGGTTAAATGGCTATCCAAACACATTCTTCTGACTGACAAGCAGATGGTCGAAGCCCTGGGTATAGGGTCAATTTCCTCGAAGGAGGATTTAGATCCTCAGAAGTTGGTTGCCGCTCAGTTGCTGTCTGCCTATCGTGAAAGTGAAGAACGATTTCGCTCTTTGGCTGACAGTACGCCAGCAATGATGTGGTTGTCGGGAATAGACGGCAGTCGGTCATTCTTTAATCAAAGCTGGTTGTTGCATACATCGCAGATTTTATCCGAAGCAGATGGGAATGGCTGGCAGAGTTTGATCCATGAAGATGATAAGGACGCTTATCTGGAACGCTATCACTGCGCGCACAGAACTCATGTGGGATTCAATGCGGAGCTTAGAGTTAACACGATTGAAGGGCGTACCCTATGGCTTCTGGAAACCGCTAACCCACGTTATCGTGATAACGGTGAGTTTATTGGTTGCTCTGGATGCTGTGTTGATATTTCTGCGCAAAAAAAGGCGCAGTTGGAGCTGGAGAGGTTAAATCTGTCTCTGGAGGAGCAGATTCAGGAGCAAACACTGGCATTAACGACGGCCAATGAGTATCTGTTAGCTGAAGCTGAAAGACGGCATAGCTATCAGAATCAGCTGGAAAAGGAAAAACTGGCTCAGCAGCAATTGATAGACAAGCTTCAGCAAACTCATGATCAGTTATTGCAGTCGGAAAAAATGTCTGCAATCGGGCAATTGGCTGCGGGTGTTGCTCATGAAATAAATAACCCGGTGGGTTATGTCAGCTCTAATCTGGGAACTCTGACCCAGTACGTTTCCAATTTACAAACGCTGCTGAAAACTTATGAAGAACTTGAGTCTCACCTAGAGCCAGGAGGAGAGGCTCAGAAACAACTGGCCAATGCCAAACAGTCCATTGACTATGAGTTTATTAACGATGATATCGCTGATTTGCTCAAGGAATCTCAGGAAGGGGTGGAACGAGTCAGCAGAATTGTCAAAGACCTGAAAGACTTTTCACATGTTGACCAGGGCGAGTGGCTATATGCTGATCTGCATAAATGTATCGATAGTACCCTTAACGTTGTTTGGAATGAGCTTAAGTATAAGGCTGAAGTCGTTAAGGAGTATTCGGATCTGCCGGAAGTGTACTGTTTGGCCTCTCAGCTTAACCAGGTGTTCATGAATCTGTTAATCAACGCAGCACATGCGATTAAAGATCATGGGACGATCACTATACGCACCCGGGCAGAGGATGAGCAGATCTGGGTTGAGATTCAGGATACAGGCTGCGGCATATCTGAAGAAGTGAAAAAGAGAATTTTCGAACCTTTTTATACCACCAAAGAAATTGGCACCGGGACGGGGTTGGGCTTGTCTCTTTCCTACGGAATTATAGAAAAACACCAGGGACACATTGAAGTTGAAAGCAAAGAAGGTGAAGGTAGCCGGTTTCGTGTGTGTATTCCCTTATGGGATGTTGAGGAGGTTGGTGCTCCTCCGGTAGAGCTTCAGATGAGTGAATCCCATGTATAACGGGCAATTATTGGTATATAAACAAAACCTCCTAAGCACGCGCGTGATTCGAAAAGAATACCAGTAGGGATACAAAAATGGACATAAACCGGGAACGGACACTGCTTCTTGTCGATGATGAAGAGAATATTATCAGATCATTACGGCGGCTTTTTCGGCGCGAAGGGTATCGTATTCTTACAGCAAACAGTGGTAAAGAAGGCTTACAGGTTCTGGAGCAGGAGTCTGTTGGGGTCATTGTTTCGGATCAGAGAATGCCTGAAATGACCGGCAGCGAGTTCTTGCATCAGGTAACAAAATTATATCCCGATACCGTTCGTCTCATCTTGAGTGGTTACACTGATCTTGAATCGGTAACCGATTCGATCAATCGCGGAGCCATTTACAAATTTTTAACCAAACCCTGGGAAGATGACCTGCTTTGTCAAAATGTTCGTGAAGCATTCAGGATTTTCGAACTTAATGAGGAAAACCTGCGACTGACCGAAGCGTTGAAAGTTGCCAATCAGGAACTGGAGCAACGGGTCGAGAAAAAAACCCGTGAACTGCAGTTTAATGTTCAGGCGCTAAAAATCTCTCAGGATATTCTGGAAGAGTTACCAATGACCGTTCTTGGGGTTAGTGAGGGGCTGATCATTGTTGCCAATCAGTGTGCCAGAGAGTTGTTTTCAGAATCGCCTTTGCTGATGGGGATGCCGCTTGATGAAGTCTGTCCGGAAGAAGTGGTTAACGTCTACGAAAAGGCAGTAAGCGATGGTGAATTAGCTTTAAGTGACTTTTCTTTCAAAGGAAACCTGGTTCGTTGCCAGTGTCAACGCAATACCAGCGATGGACCGCACGAAGGATTTATTCTTACGATGAGGCAGGTGAATATATGAATTCTGAGTCAAGAGTCATGCCTTTGGAAGGCATAGAACCTGGTTTGGAACTGGCAGAAGACCTTGTTAATGGAGCGGGGCAGTTATTAGTTAATAAAGGAGCCAAGCTAACCGATAAACTTTGTGAATCGTTAAAAAACAGGGGAGTAGAAGAAGTCTGTGTTCAAGTGGTTAACCCGGCTCCCGGTTTGGAAGAAATTCAGTCTCGTCTTGATAAGCAGTTTTGTCACACAGAGAAAACTGAAACGATGATAGCGTTCAAAGCGATGTTGGAGCGATTTCATACCCGGGAGGATCGTTGATGGAAAAGGAATTGCTCGAACGGCTGAAAATTCGACTTAACCAACCATCACCTTTTCCTGGTTCCGTGCAGTCTGCGTTGGCCGAAATGGATGTCCAGCCGCTTGATATTAATGCAGTATGCCAGTATCTGGAATTAGATCCGATACTGGCGTCGGCTATTCTAAGGCTGGCAAACTCTCCGTTCTATGGCTTTGCTCGAAAAATTGGTAAAGTCCAGGATGCAGCTGTTTTGTTAGGCGTGCACAGTCTCAGGCAACTGGTGATTTCCTTTTCATTGGTGAAGAGTTTTAATGAGTCAGGAAATGATACCGGAGGATTGAATCGAAACGCGCTGTGGAGACATTCCGTGGCGGTGGCCGTGGTGGCTAAGATTCTTGCAGAAAAGACCGGGCACAATCCAGACGATGCCTTTATCGCGGGTATGTTGCACGACGTAGGGCAGTTTATCCTGGAACAGTGTTTTGTTGAAGAATACGCGAAAGTGCTTCAATACCGGGACGAAAAGGAGTGCGGCCTCTGTGCTGCTGAGCGGAAACTGCTGGGTATAGATCATGGCCAGGTGGCAGCTGCCGCGATTCATAAATGGAAATTACCTGAGCATTTTGTTGAGGTTGCCAAATATAATTTTGTCGTATCAAGAAAGCCACCGTCGAGTCCTCTGACTGCTTTGGTTCACTTGGCGGATGTTCTTGTCAAAGGGCTGTGGATTAGTCCGGAGAATGATGTTTGGATGGTCAATCTTTGTCCTGATACGCTGGATTTATTGGGATTGGACTGGGATCGGCTGGAAAAGATGCTGCCGGAAATGGAATCGATGAGTCAAGATGTGATCGGGCGCTTTTTGCCCTAAGGAGTGGGTACCGGAATGACTGAGCAGATAAGCCAGATCGCAGAAAACCAAGGGGTGGGAGTCCTCACGCAGGAAGCTGATTTGCCTAGGGAAAGTCTGCTGTTTGTTGATGATGAGCGGAATATACTGTCGTCACTTCGACGCTTGTTCCGGCCACTGAATTATACCGTCCACCTGGCCAGCAGTGGCCGTGAAGGACTTGAAATCCTCAAGCAGCACCCGATAGATCTTATTGTTTCTGATATGCGTATGCCTGAGATGGATGGAGCCGAGTTTTTGGCAGAAGCTGCGAAGCTGTATCCAGAATCGGTTCGAATACTGCTTACCGGGTTTTCTGACTTAACCTCAACAATTGATGCGATTAACGAAGGGAAAATTTATCGTTACCTGAGTAAACCCTGGGAAGATACCGAAATCACTCTGGCCGTCGATCAGGCGCTAAAAACCAAACGATTGGAGCGAGAAAAAAGGCAGTTACTGGAGTTAACCGAGCGTCAGAACAAGGAGCTGAAAGATCTCAATGAAAATCTGGAGGCTAAAGTTCTGGCCCGGACCGAAGAGCTACAGCAAACTGCTGACATGCTCGATCTTGCCTATAAGGAACTAAACGAGAGCTACCAGCATACAATACGTGTTTTTTCCAGCCTGATTAGTATGCGAGAGCACCTCTCAAGCCGGCATGCTCAGAAAGTCGCAGAGCTGGCCAGGACAATAGCCAAGTCAAAGAAGCTGGACTCTGATACCGTTCGGGATGTGTATTTTGCCGGTTTATTACATGAGTTGGGTAAGCTCAGCCTGCCTGATTATCTGCTTGATCGACCGGTGTTCAGTCTTAACCGGGGTGGGCGTGAAAAGTATCAACGCCACCCCATTAAGGGTCAGACTGCATTGATGGCGGTGGAGGCGCTGCAGCCAGCAGGTAATCTGATTCGTGCTCACGAAGAATACTATGATGGCAGTGGCTTCCCTGATCACTTGAGGGGTGAAGACATTCCTTTAGGGGCGAGAATTCTCTCAATAGCCAAGGACTTTTACGGATATCAGAATGGCAAGCTGCTAACCAATACCCTGTCTTCCAAAAATGCACTCGAGAGAATTCAACAGCATAGCGGCAAACAATATGATCCTTCTCTGGTTGCGATATTGACGGCGCTGGTCAATAAGCGATTGGAGGATACGCCGCAACAGAAGGAGCTTCGTGTTATTTCAGAACAGCTGGTTCCGGGAATGACGCTTTCTCGGGACATATACAGCCGAAACGATATGTTATTGCTGACCAAAGGAAGGGTGTTATCTGAAATACTGATCCGTAAGCTGATCCAGTTAGAAGAACATGAACAGCAAAGCTATGATTTTTACGTTTATGAAGGGATGCCTAAATGAATCGGGTGATGATAGTCGATGATGAACCTGGAGTGCTAAATTCGCTTAAACGTGCTCTGCGTGGTGAAAGCTGGGTATTGATGACTTATAGTGACCCGGAAGAAGCGCTGAACGTAGCCGCTAAAGAAGTCATTTCGTTAGTGATTTCAGATTATCGAATGCCACAGATGGATGGTGTGACTTTTTTAAAGGAATTTAAGGCCATTCAACCCGAATCATTCCGAATGGTTCTTAGCGGCCAGGCAGATATGGCGGCAGTTTTAAGCGCCATTAACGAAGCGGAAATCTATCGCTTTGTGACTAAACCCTGGAATAATGACGATTTAAAAATATCTATCGATACTGCGCTGAAGCATCGGGATATACTGATGGAAAATCAACGCTTAGCAGATCTGGTCAGAAAACAGCAAATCCAGCTGGATTATCAGAAAACCGAATTGGACCGTCTGGAAACAGAATGCCCTGGTATCACTCAGGTCAATTGGGATAGTGACGGCTGCATTATTCTTAATGACAAGGATTGAAGTTGTTGCTTTGCATTATTTGCATTAAACGTTTCGAATACCGAAAGCGATGCATACACCGAGGCTGGAGAGGAAACTCAGGTTTTGAGTGAGATTCCCTCCAACGGTTTCTAGGCTGCAGATAAAACAGTGCAGTCGTCTAGCATAGGCGGTTTTTCAGTAACTCAGTTACCTGTTCAATCGAAAGGTCTTGTTTTTCTGAATCGCGGCGACCCTTGTATTCAATAGTGCCATTCTCAAGTCCTCTGTCACCGATAACAACCCTGTGTGGTATGCCGATAAGCTCCATATCGGCAAACTTTGAACCAGGGCGATCTTCACGATCATCTAACAGAACATCTATTCCGGCGGTCTTCAGTTCCTGATAAAGCTGCTCGCTGGTTTCTCTGACTTTTTCTGATTTATGAGGGAAAAGTGAGACCAATACCACTTGGAAAGGAGCGATTGCTTCAGGCCAGATTATGCCCTTATCGTCATTATTCTGTTCGATAGCGGCGGCTACAACGCGGGTAATACCGATACCGTAACATCCCATTTCCATAATGGCATCTTCGCCGTTTTCATCCTGAACCGTGGCATTGAGAGCTCTGCTGTATTTATTTCCCAGTTGGAATATATGACCGACTTCAATACCCCGTTTGATCGAAAGGTTACCTTTGCCGCAAGGGCTTGGGTCGCCTTCCTTCACATTTCGAAGATCTGCGACCTGTGGTAAAGGAAGGTCTCGCTCCCAGTTAATACCAAAATAGTGCTTATCTTCAATATTGGCACCAGCACCAAAATCTGCGGAGTTAGCAACGGTACGGTCGATGATGCAAGGTATTGGTAAGTTGATGGGACCCAGGGAGCCCGGGCCTGCCCCTATCGATTTGCGCACTTCCTCTTCCGTAGCAAATCTCAGAGGACTTGCTACTTCGGAAAGTTTTTCCGCTTTGAGCTCATTCAGGTCATGATCTCCTCTGACCATCAGGGCAACAAAGTCTGCGTCTGCTTCATCTGAGGCTGCTACGATGAGAGTTTTGACGGTTTTTTCTATAGGAAGCTTGAATTGCTTGACCAGCTGATCAATGGTTTTTGCGTCAGGAGTATCTACCAGTCGTAATTCTTCGGTGGCGGCCGGACGCTCGCATTGTGGGGGCAGAGCCTCGGCCGTTTCTACGTTGGCTGCATAGTCACTGCTATCGCTAAAGGCAATATCATCTTCTCCGGATTCTGCCAGCACGTGGAACTCATGGGACCAGTTGCCGCCAATGCTGCCTGAGTCCGCTTGGACGGGGCGGAAATCCAGGCCTAAGCGTTCAAAGATCCGGGTATACGCTTCATGCATCACCTGATAGGTTTTCTGTAACGATTCCTCGGATGTATGGAATGAATAAGCGTCTTTCATGATAAATTCCCGAGATCGCATTACACCAAAACGAGGGCGGATTTCATCACGAAATTTTGTTTGAATCTGGTAAAAGTTAGCGGGTAACTGCTTGTAGCTTTGCAATTCGTTACGGATCAGATCCGTAATTACTTCTTCATGGGTAGGGCCAACGCAAAAAGGACGGTTGTGGCGGTCGTTTAAGCGGAGTAATTCTGGGCCGTATTGTTCCCAGCGTCCGGATTCTTGCCATAATTCAGCAGGCTGAATTGCAGGCATCAGCACTTCCTGGGCGTTAGCCCGATCCATTTCTTCTCGAACGATTCGTTCTACTTTACGAAGCGTGCGCAGGCCGATGGGCAACCAAGTATAAAGGCCAGAGGCCAGTTTACGGATCATTCCCGCACGCAGCATCAGCTGATGGCTGATCACAACAGCATCAGCGGGTGTCTTTTTCTGGGTAGCAATCAGATATTGGCTTGCACGCATTTTTAGTTCTGCTCTGTGTTTGGCATAACGCCTGACTAATAGTTGGCTGGCCTATGGTGAGATTGGATTTATCACTTACCAGAAGGGCCTTTTTTTGTTCACTATATCAATTTGAAGCACTGATTGTTGAAGCACTGTTTTTTTTTAAAACAACCGAAAGTGCTGCCAGAAATATTCTTCAGCTTTGCTAACTCAGATTGACCCTTTGTCACTTAACTCTTCTGATTCACAAACTTCCATAACCTACTGGTTTCAGTGTCAACTGATTCGCTTCATAACATAATCGAGCCGCCTATTGTACGAAGGCAGAAAGAGTAGAACAAGGAAATTACATAAGGGAATCCGTGAATAAGCCCATTGTGTTTTCTGTGGACTCAGGGATAGGCTGTGGATCAGCGGCTGTTTCTTTCCAGTTCTGCCAGGTAGCTTTCTGCCTGAAGTAACATCTCTTCGTCATAGACCTTTATACCATGGGATCTGAGTAATGCTGAGGTGACTCCTTGTCCTGAAACCAGTTGGCCTGAAAAATTTCCGTCGTAGGTGCTTTGTGATCCGCAGGATGGGCTTCGCGCCTTTAAAATAGCCAGCTTAATATTTTGTTTTTGGCATTTCTTCAGCGCCAGTTCTGCGCCCGCAACAAACTCTCTTGAAAAATCTTGCTGATTAGTTGATATCACTGAAGCTGAACCATTTAACACCTGTTCGCCTTGACCGCCGCTGATTTCCGCAGCGGGTCGGGGTGTTGGAAGTCCTCCACTCATCTCCGGACACAGGGGCACCAGACGTTGCTCGGCTAGCCAGCGAAGGATTAGAGGGTGTCTACTACGGGCTCCTTTACCGTCATAGCGAACAGGTTGACCCAGCAAACAGCTACTGATCAGAATTAACTCCACGGCTGCCGTTCCCTTTTTAGCATGCTTTTCTCCAACATAAGCAAAAGGCTATGATACCTTCTTCGATAATGATCAGGGGTTTGTTTCCCCATTTATCCTTAATAGTCTCCGCTTTATTCGAAAAGGTAAATAACATATGGGTTATGCCCACCAACGTTTCTCAAGATTGTTGCCAGTATTCTCCTTATTGTTGCTGTTGGGCTGTGCCGGTCCGATCAAAGAGCGTCCCAATGATCCCCTTATTGGGCGTATTTACGATACATCGAACGGGCAGGAGCTGAGTCCAGAGCAGTTTCTCCGTCGAGCTGAGTCGGCAGACGTGCTTTACCTGGGTGAAAAACATGACAATGCCGAGCATCATGCACGTCAGCTTGAAATTATCCAAAGCCTTGTCGATAGAGGGTTAACGCCTGCAATTGGATTTGAGTTCTTTGATGTTGGTGAGACGGGCTATCTGAAACAATACGTTGAAGGTACGGGGTCCAGTCTGAAGATCGCCGGCAGCAAGAGCAAAAAAAGTCAAGAGCAGTGGTTGCGTAAGCGTTTGGGTTGGCAAGATGCCAGTGAGGAATATTGGGGATTTTATTTTAGTCTGGTGGATTTGGCTAAGACTCATAAGCTAGAGGTTTTCGGAGCGGACCTTCCTTCTGGTGTTAAAAGCAGATTAAGTCGTGTGGGTTTGAAGGGGTTAAACCCTGTAGAGCTCAGTCTACTAACCCCTACCGGATTGGAGGATGATGCCTATCGCCAGTTGATGTATGAGGCGTTTCGTCAAGGGCACTGTGGATGGGGTGAAGAAGAGTTGTTAAAACGGCTCTATCAGACCTGGATCGCCAGAAATGACCGAATGGCCATGTCTATCGTACAAATTGTCGAAGATAATACCGCCCGTCCCGTTGTTGTCATACTCGGCAATGGGCATATACAGCACAGTCAGGGGGTGTTTGAACGAGTGGCGCATTTAAATCCCAGGTTGCGCCAGATTAATCTGGGGTTTAGAGAGGTCTCATCTTCCCCTCATCCATTGCCCTACTATCTGAAGACCGAGAGAGCAGGGGGAAAGGAATTTCCACCTGATCATCAGGTTATCTGGTTCAGCTCGCGGCAGGATTATGGAGACCCCTGTGCAGGAATCCCCACCCCGCAATGAATTGAGACCATGGAGTGGTGTCCTGATATATGGGAGGCTTAACGCTCAGACAGCGTAATGAACTGTACAACCAGGCTGGAGTCAGTTGCTAACAGCTTAGTTCTCCGCAGAGACTGGTTTCCATTTTTCTGGCTATAACATCTGATTTCAGCTCTAAAGCGAAAAGATGATGCATTTTTGTCAGTGCCGCTTCCAGAGTCATATCGTAACCATTAGCCACGCCTGTTCTTGCCAGTGCAGATCCTGTTGCGTAGCTCATAGGCTCCACTCTGCCATAGGTACACTGAGACAGGTTGACAACGGCAGTTCCGTTTTTAATGGCACTCTCGAGTGTTTTTAAAAATTTGGGGTCTCTATCAGGTGCATTACCGACTCCATAAGATTGCAGGATCAGACCATCAATCGGCAACTTAAGCATATGCTCCAGGAATGCTGAATCAATTCCGGGAAACAGTCTTAAAGGAGCTATTCGATGCCTGCCGTAATCAGGCAGCTGAAAGTTCTCGTTATTCTTAGCTGGCGGAAGGACTGAGCTGCTCTCAACCTCAATGTGAATGCCAACCTTGCCGAGCCATGGGTGATTAGGGCTGTCAAATGCATCAAAGCCACTGGACTTTATCTTTGTTGCCCGATTTCCTCGAAGCAGGCGTCCATTAAAATAGAGGCAGACCTCAGGAAGTGCATAATGGCTGGCCAGTATAAGGGCTGTAATCAGGTTGTCCTGAGCATCGTTCCTCAGCTCACTCAGTGGAATTTGTGAACCCGTGACGATGACCGGTTTCTGAAGACCCTGTAGCATGAAGGATAAGGATGCAGATGTGTATGCCAGGGTGTCTGTACCGTGCAACACAATAAAACCATCATAGTCCTGATAGTTTTCTTTTATTCGATTACCAATTAACTGCCAATCTGCGGGGGTTGCGTTCGTACTGTCAATTAGTTCATCCAACTCTTCCAGCACATATTCCGGCATGTTCGCTGACAGATGGATTGGGATCTTTTGAGAGATCAAATCCGCAAGCCCAGTCATTGGAACATATCCCTTAGGGGAACGCTTCATACCAATGGTGCCACCGGTATAGAGAATGTAAATTCTTTTTTTCATTATTAGATCGAACTCCAACCACATACATCAACTGCCAGCCCGAACACTCGAAACTTGGAGTCGTTGGGAACATGAACGACTAGAAGAAATGTCTAGGAACACGAATCACTGACAGAGTAGTGAGCTGGTTATCCATGGAAACAGACCTTACCAGGGACAACAATTCCGCTAGCTGATACACATTGGCGCTAGTTGGTGTTATTGTGGCTTCACTCGGCGTTATTGCTGTCTTGATGAATTGCTTCAGGTTGACGTTTGCCGATGGCTGTTTTTGGTCTGCTTATAACTAGAAAAGGTAAGGCACTGGAATGCGCGAAGACTTCTCCAAGAACCTGCGTTTGCTCTGCAGTTATTACAAATCTATTGCTGAGGTTTGTCGAAAGATCCCCATCAACCGTTCTCAGTTTAACAAATATCTTTGTGGTAGTAGCCTTCCTTCCAAATTTATATTGCGAAGGATATGCGACTTTTTTGGTGTTGAAGAATATGAGATTTTTTTACCTCATCAGCAGTTTGCTCAAATTGTACAGGTAAGGCCCAGCGACCCAGAATCCCAGGATCAGCGTGCCTATGTAGAGCACATCGACAAACTCCAGGCGCAAGCACAGGGTCGTTTTGATAAGTATCTTGGCTACTATTTTGAAATTTATTACTCGATGGCTTTCCCCGGTAAAATTCTCCGCAATCTGGTGGAAATCAGCGCCCAGGGCGATAGCGTTTATTATCAGCGCATTGAGCGATCACGAGCAGATGACGGGAGCGCAAGAATTTGCCATGGCAAGTACCTGGGCTGCGCTTTTTTCCTCAGTGACCGAATCTTTATGGTTGATTACGAGACGCTGACCGGTAATGAGATGACTCAAACAATTCTTTATCCGACATACAAAAATCGTATTAATCGATTAGCCGGGTTGAGACTTGGTGTTTCGGCAAGTGATCGCAGGGAGCCTGCTTGCGCCAGGGTGATTTATGAATACCTTGGGCAACGGGTAGATTTGCGCAAGGCTTTAAGGCTCTGCGGACTTTTTTCTGCTGATACAGACACTGTCGATAGTGGCGTCAAAGAACGTATCAGTAACAAGGTATCGGCTGATGATAAGCTCTTTTTGGCTGTGGCTCTATGAGTTGGTTATAGCGATGACAGCTAACGGAGTTCAGAAGAGCCCTCTATTGTTCTGATATAACGCTCAGCATCTCGTTGATTACGTGCAAAATAGACGACCCGGCTAAACTTGCTGGCCATCGAGTGGGCGCCTCCAGTGAATCTATGGACCCAGTAACTCTGGGGCCCCTTGGCCTCTATGTGGTGATGATGCTTTTGTCCATTATCTGAAGGAACCATAATTTACCTCGTGGCTATCATTTTTTGGCTTAGAGCAAAAATTTCTAGTTACGAGCAAAATTCTGATCACTGAAGGCATCTGTACCAGGGGTGTTATGTCTCTAATTAGCTCGATAAGTCATTGCTCTAGTGAGAGTAACATTAGGAATTATAAGCCATTACGGGACAAATTATTCTGATATGGATCAGTAAATGATAAACGTCAGTTAACCCCTGGAGTTCAATTTTTAATGACACCGGACTTGTTTTGATGAATGCGGCTGTCAGGAACGCTGCTGGTGGCCCTGTTTTTATTGCGTATATTTGAGCGGTGCTCGTCCGGTTAGGCGGGTTACCAGTTCATAAGAAATTGTATCGCAGAATTCAGCGACCTCTGCAAGTGGTAGATCCTGTCCCCAGAAAACAGCGCTGTCGCCTACGGACACGTCTTTAATAGCTGAAACATCCACTGTTAGCATATCCATCGATACACGACCAATTAAGGGGCATCTAATGCCATTGACCAACACCGGTGTACCGTTTTTGGCCTGACGCGGATAACCATCACCATAACCCATGGCTATAACAGCCACCTTTGTGGGGCCCGGGCAGCGGTAAGTTGCGCCATAGCCAATACTGTCACCGGTTTTCAGCGTTTTGACGGCAATGACCTCAGATTCCAGAGTCATCGCAGGGATTAGTTGTCGTGATGCGTCATTATCCTGATCAAGGGGAGAAGAGCCGTAGAGCATCATGCCTGGACGAATCCACTCTCCTTTGCTTTCTGGCCAGGACAATATAGCGGGTGAATTTGCCAAACTGATTGGGTTGGGTAAATCGGCTGTGGTTTTTTTGAACTGGGCTACTTGATCGAGAGTCGTGTTTGATGCGGTTTCATCTGCTCTGGAAAAATGGCTCATCAGCACCAACTCAGAAACCTTGTTGGAATTTGCCAGATGACGATAGGCCTGAAGAAATTCCTCGGAGGAAAAGCCAAGGCGATGCATACCCGTATCAAGCTTAAGCCAGACATTAATGGGATGGCCTAACTCTGAGTCGAGAAACTGTTGCAATTGGTGTTTGCTGTGAATAGTTGTATCCAGATTCAGCTCGGCTGCTTTTTGTAATTCTGAAGTGTCAAAAAAGCCTTCCAGCAACAGCAGTCGGTTGGTAATACCGGCTGCACGCAGCCTGATAGCTTCTTCTAAGCAGGCGACTCCAAATGCATCAGCTTCGGAGGCCAGATTGATAGCGACTTCAACAGCACCATGTCCATACGCATTGGCCTTGACTATCGCCATCGCCTTGGAACCAGGAAACAGTGACTTTGCGAGACGGTAATTGTGCTTGATGGCACTCAGGTTTATTTGCGCTGTTGCCGCTCTTGTCATTTCAACTCCATTCAAGATGGTCGGGTATGGCTTAAAGATTAAAGCAGCTAAGCAGTGTCCCAATCAAATGCCTTGCGTCCTTAGCTTTGTGTCTTTTCGTCGGGTATCTGTTTTGTCCAGACTGTTTTCTGGAAAAGAACCGAGTTAACATCTATTTTATGAGTAATTGGTAAGATTATATTTTTGAACATAGAAAAAATATAGGTCAAATTACCTTTAAGATTATGTTTAGCGGGAAATGACACTAAATGGTTAAAAAAACACGAGAACTTGATCGAATTGACCGAAATATCTTGCGCAAACTGCAAGAGAACGGTCGAATGTCATATGTGGAACTGGCATCTGAAGTTGGCTTAAGTACGACCCCTTGTCTTGAACGTGTTCGTCGATTGGAAAAAGACGGTGTCATTAAAGGTTATACAGCTATTCTGGAGCCAAAATTGCTGGAAGCCGCGCTGTTGGTTTTTGTTGAAATCAGTCTTACCTACAGGTCTGGGACAGTGTTTGACGACTTCAAACGAGAAGTTATGAAAATTCCACACGTTATGGAATGTCATCTGGTCTCTGGGGACTTTGATTATCTTATTAAGGCCCGAATCAGTGAAATGTCGGCCTACCGGGAACTATTGGGGGAGCTTTTGTTGGCGTTGCCTAATGTTGATAAATCCAGAAGTTACATTGTAATGGAGGAGGTTAAAGAATCCTCCGCCATTACCGTCCCTGAGTTTAGATCTCCATAAAAATACGGAAAGACTTTCTGTATTTTTAGTTGCTGACAGTTTGCTTCTGAAGGTTGGTTATTGCCTGACCCAGCTGCCTTGAAAGGTCTGCTTCAAGGTCTTTTAGCAATAGCTTTCGACCATTAATAAAGAAGCTTGGTACGCTGGTCACACCTGATTCGAGCGCTTGTTGTTCAGAGACAATGATTGTTTCAGTTGTTATTTTCGATGAAGAGCACTGTTCAAAGCGACTTAGGTCCAGTTGCAGCTTTTCGGCAAAAAATTGCGGGGATTCTTCCGTCAATGGTTGTTGATGTGTAAACGCCAACTCATGGTATTGCCAGAGTTTTTCCTGTTGACCCGCGCAAAATGCGCCCGCTGCTATCTTGCGTGAAATCTCAGTGTTGTTGAATGGGATGTTGATATATACATAGCGAATTTTGTTTAGGTAGGGTTGTAGCCGTTCGGTCAAAGCCTGATAACTGTCTCTGCAGTGTTGACATTGGTAATCTGAGAACTCAACCAATGTGATTTCTGAATCTGACTTGCCTTTGCTGGGAGCGCCTTGAGTTTCCAGTTCCGCTATTGGTGGAACAGGAGAGGGCAGGTTGATGCTGAGCTCTTTTAGCGAGGAAAGCTTTTTCAGCAGTTGCGCCTGCTTTTTTTGTTGCTCCTGAGCTATCAGCAGTGCTGTGATCTGTTCTTTTGCCTGCTCTAAGGGGACTCGAATTCGGGTTCGGTTTTGCTGATAGAAACTGTTGATCTGTGCCAACGTTGGAGCCTGAGATGGGAAGAGTCGCTTCAGGATGATTTCACGACTTTCTCCCGTATCTATGACCTGTTGTTCAACATAGGCTTGAACGGCTGCAGTTGAAATAATCTGTAGCCTTCTTCGATAGCTTTCCAGTTCTATCTGATAGAGAGGCTGGCTGTATTTGAAGGGTAAATCCTTAGCTCTGTAGTCCTTTCCACTCAGGGAAAACAGTATGGCAGACTGGTCTTCGTCCGTCGGAAGAGGCGCGGTTGGCTGAATATAAAACAGCGCCCCGGCAATCAGCGCCACGGCTACGATGATGTTCAATGGGCTAAATGGAGTACTCGATTTTTTCTCTTGTTTGTCGGGAGTTGTGCCCATCTCTGTTTTCCTTCGAGCTTATGATAATTAACGAAAAGCGATTATTGTAAACACCTTTTCAGGGTCATGGGTTGTGTCGCGTTAAAAGTAGATTGCTGTTGAGGATTGATAGCCTTTAAAGATTGATCGTCTTTAAAGGTTGATTACCTTTGCAGATTATTCGCTGTTTGGAATCGCTGTAACAACAAGATGTTCCTGGCGTCTATATTTTGCAACCTGCTCTACTTAGGGAACCGGTGAATAAGTCCATTGTATTCTCTGTGGTCTCTGGAATGGTTATTTACAATGATCGGCTGTCTATATTACGCAGAGGATTCTGCTTATGGTATCTATTTGTTTTAACCGGATTCTAATACTTGTTTCGTTGTTGTCCTTTGTCTGGATTGGAAAGGTCTACGGGGCGCCTTATAACGGTTTCGATGTGACGGGATCGCTCATACCAGTGGAAAAGATTATGCAGGGCGGCCCTCCCAGGGATGGTATTCCAGCCATTGATTCGCCAGTGTTTGTCAGCATCGATAGCGCAAATCATCTGGCTGCAGACAGTCTCCTGTTGGGCCTTGAGGTTAACGGCGTATCCAAGGCTTATCCCTTATCAATACTCAATTGGCATGAAGTGGTTAATGACCGGTTCAATGAGACCGCCGTCGTTGTGACCTTTTGCCCGCTTTGTGGTACGGGGGTTGCGTATCGGGCAGAAAACAAAGGGCGTGACCTTAGCTTTGGCGTTTCAGGTTTGCTATATAACAGCGACGTTCTCCTTTATGACCGACAGACTGAATCGCTTTGGTCTCAGTTGAAGAATCAGTCAGTAACCGGGCCTATGAAAGGCCAGCGGCTGGAAATGTTACCTGCGCTTTTGACCACTTGGGACGCATGGAAAAAAATACATCCTGATACCTTAGTATTATCAACTGATACGGGTTATCGACGGGATTACAGCCGCGATCCATATTTCGGCTATGACAACAGCCCCAGATTGTTTTTTCCGGTCGAATTTCTTAGTCGAGCTTATCATCCGAAAGAACGAGTGTTAGGGCTGGAATACAAAGGGCAGTTTAAGGCCTATCCTTTTGCGGAACTTTCAAAAATGGGTGAACAGGGAGTGTTGAAAGATAATGTGGCTGGGGAGTGGCTTACTGTTGAATATGATGCCAGTCGTCGAAGCGGGCGGGTTTATGATAGCAAGGGGTCTGAAATAGCGGTCGTCAATGCGTTTTGGTTTGCCTGGTTTACGTTTAATCCTGAAACCGATGTTTATACTTCGCCTTAATACAACTCCGGGCCCAGAGGGGCTTCGGGGAGTTTCTGCCAGTCTTGATGAAGTTCTTGATCTGGTTATTTGAATTTATAACTTTTCTACTTCATGCTTGGCACTAAGTTCACTAGCTTGGGTTTATCTGGCTGTAAACAGAGGTTTAACCTTGTTTTACTGGTACTGATACCCGAACATAGTTATACATTAGGCAGAAAATGGGGCTAATCAGTGGCAAAGGCGCAGCAGGGCAAAGACATTGCATCAAAGATATTGATTTGGGTACCGCTAGTAATCATCTTGCTTTCCATGATTATTGGTATCCTGTTGAGGTCCAGTGTTGATGAGGTTGCTGAAGACAGTACTGAGATCGTCAACACGACAAACTATGTTGATAGTGCCGCTAGCCTTAAAACAATTATTGTCACCCTCAATAATCAGTACGTAAAAGCAGAAAATAACTGGTCCCAGGTGCTGAGTATCGTGCTTTTTCTGTTGTTTGTGGTTTCTGTTATTGCGGTGATTCAATGGGTGCGGTTGTACCAGATAGACCGTTTACAGCAGAAAAAAAATAGTAAATCCGCAACAAAAGATTCATAGCTGACCAGGAGCTGTATCGCTCGACGAAATCTCCACATGAGATCTGTCGAGCATTAGTTGGAGCTGATTTTGAGTGGTAATTCTAAAAAGCTGTTTGCTCCACTGGCGGATCCTGTTCTAAAAGAGAGCGTATTCTTTCCAGGCCTTCGCGCAGCGTATCTTGAGTAGCGGGGCTGCTTAGCGATATTCGAACAGCCTGTGGTGAAGGATATCGACCGACCGCAAATGATTCCGCACTGAGTATTTTTACTTCCTGTTCAGCACAACATTGCACAAATTGGCTTGCTCGCCATTTCTCGGGGAGATTCAGCCAGAGGTTAAAACCGGCATCCTGATATTGAAAACTTTGATCCGCCAGGATTGTTTTGGCTATAAGTGCGCGGGCCTTAATCTCTTCGTTCTGCCAGTGCGATAATGTTGATGCCTGACCCTCTTCAAGCCAGCAGGTTACTAATTCAGCCATTAATGAGGGTGTGGTCAGAACGCTTGCCTGCAGTGCTCGGACTGTGGCAGTAACTCGTTCAGCCGGGCAGAATAGAAATCCGACTCGTAATCCCCCGGCTAATGCTTTAGAGCAGCTATCGATATGGAATGTCCGCTCTGGGGCCAGTTCTACATAGGCCCGAAGATCGCTTTGTAGTTGAGTGGGTTGTACATCATCCTCAATAATTGAAACATCATGCCTGCGGCAGATTTCCACAATTTCCAGGCGGCGCTCCAGAGGGGTACAAACTGTAGTGGGGTTGTGCATGTTTGGGGTGCAATACAGAACACGAGGACTGTATTGCTGGCAGAATGCCTCCAGTTGTTGCGGGATTATACCCTGATCATCAAAAGGAATTCCCACATGCCTCAGATGAAGTTGACGGGTTGCTCCGAGGAGACCTGGAAAGCACAAACCTTCAGAAAAGATCAGGTCACCGGGATGAGTCAGCGCCTGCAAGCTGATACTGAGAGCGTGCTGTCCTCCATTGCAGACTATTATTTGCTCTACTGTTGCCGCTATCCCTGAGAGCATTAGCCACTGTACGCCCGTTTGGCGATGGCGTAGCAGTCCTGCCTCCGGGGTATAGTTCAACATTTCAGAGAGTCTTTCGTTGTTTTTATAGATTCTTTCCAGCCCCTGTTTTAATAATCTGTCACGGCGGCAGGGAACAGGAAGGCTGAGGCTTAGGTCTATCATGCCGTTACTCTGTTCGTCGACTAATGAAAAATCGGTCGGGTCGGACTTGCTACGCACATAGGTACCACTCCCGACCCTTGCCGTAACAAGATCTCTGCGTTCAGCTTCGGCGTATCCTCGGGTCACCGTGCCGACAGTGACACCAAGAACATCGGCAAGTGCCCGGTGAGTAGGAAGCTTGGTTTTAGGGCTGAGTTGCCCGGACACTATTGCTTCAGCTATGGCATCTGCGAGTGCTTTGTAGCGCGGTCCAGGATACTGATCTAAATGCGGGGTCCAGATTGTCATGGTTACAATAAATTGATTGACGTTAAGTAGTGGTTGAATAGTATGGGTTTTATCGTGTTTTGGCTACACATAATATCTTTGTAGTTAAATTGTAGCCATACAAAAAGATTCGTCTAATGGGTATAGGAATTGACCATGACAAATGCAATTTTTAATCAGGATCCGTATCTCAAACACCTTAAGTCCCGGATCAAATCCATCGACGGGGATTGGGTTGAATTGGACGAGACTATCTTTTATCCGAATGGAGGCGGCCAGCCCGGTGACAGAGGAGAGATACTATGTAATGGCAACAAACTGGCTATTATCGACACCCGTAAAGGATCATCTGCGGGTGTTATTCTGCACCAGCTTGAAACAGAAAATCATGATCTGCGCATTGGTAATGAAGCTTCCCTTTATTTGGATTGGCCGCGGCGTTACAGGCATATGAGAATGCATACCAGCCTGCATTTGCTCTGCTCTCTGATTCCAAAAGGTGTTACTGGTGGTTCAGTCGGTGAATTGAAAAGCCGTCTGGATTTCGATCTGGGTGATCATACTGTTGATAAAGAAGGTCTGACAGATGCAATAAATAAACTGGTTGAGCAAAATTTAAATGTTTCGACGGAGTGGATTACAGACCAGCAGCTTGAGAGTAATCCGGAACTGGTCAGGACAATGTCGGTGCAGCCACCACGAGGCTTGGGGAGAGTTCGTATGGTCAGGGTCGATGGTGTCGATTATCAACCTTGCGGAGGCACCCATGTTGGCAATACAGGTGAAATCGGTCGATTAAAAATCGGCAAAATAGAGAATAAGGGCAAACGAAACCGCAGAATACACCTTTTGCTGGACGACCAAGCTTAGATAGCTGCCTTATTAGGGGTCGATTTGCTCTGGTGGGGGGGATTCAGGATTTTGGATCGGAGGTTCCGGTGCTTCCCAGACTTCTGATCCGTATTGTACTTTGATTACGCCCTTGAAGCGTTTGGTCAGCTCTGAAACAGCGCATTCCAGTGTGTCATCATCACACAGCATGGTGCCGCCTCTGCCATCATTGGTGAAGAACTGATAGGACTTCATTACTTTTTTTGGGCTCCTCCGTTTTAAAGGTGGCTATTGTGTCTTACTACAACGGTGTTGAAAAGAGCTTGAGCGCTAAAAGATCTGGTCTGAAAATAAACCCAAACCACCCCTCCAGATTAATTCTTGGCTACGCGGCCGCAGTCGTTCAGTGAAAATGCAGTCCCTGGCGATGCATTTTGGGTGGTGTTGCCCCAATAGGATAAGCTCCGTGTTTGATCAGGATCGGTTGAACCAAGCGGACAAAGTCTGCATAGGACATCTGTATCAGCTCTGAATGAGTGCCGCTGCAGAAGGTTATTTCCGGTTCACTGGAAAGTGTCTCAGCGACATAAACATCCATTCCGTAGAGATTACCAAAAGGTGGTAAGGCTCCTGGCTCACAACTCGGGAAGAGATCCTTGAATTGTTGTTCGGTACAGATTTCGAGTTTACATACCTGTATGGAGCGCTTCAGTGAATCTATATCAACACGATAGCTTGCAGGCAGTACAAACATGGCCAGACTGTTATCAATATCAAGAATAACGGTCTTGGCAAGACGATGACCTCTAACGTGAGCAGATTCTGCGACTTCTTGTGCGGTAAATGCGGGTGAGTGCTCTAAAGTCAGGTATCGAATACTGTGGTTGTCCAGGTATTCGACCAGTTTTTTAGCAGGCATGGGATCCTCCTGTGTCTTTTTTGTGACTTCACTCGTTTAAGTCTCACGCCCTTTGAAGGGCCAAGGCTTAATATTAGTTTAGATGTTGTTACCCGAGTGGGTGATGAAAAAATGTCCAATATCCCCTGGCAGTAAGTAATCGAGCTCAGTTTCGTTGAGGCATCCCCATTATTCAGTTAACCTTGCCAGCGACAGTACATGAACTGATCAATGGGTTTTCATACGCTTATAGTATTCAGAGTGATTGAAGGCTTGTTAATATTTAAGGAACGATTTGATGATAAAAACACTGCGACAGAATTGGGTTAAAAGTCTGTTTTTGATGGGATTTTTTTTGTCACTGTTAGGCTGTCAGAGTGCCTATTACAATACCATGGAGAAAATGGGATACGCCAAGCGGGATATACTGGTTGACAGAGTGGAAGACGCAACTGAAACCCAGGCGGAAGTAAAGGAACAGTTCCAATCGGCATATCAGGCGTTTAACGCATTGTTGAAGCTAGAAACCAGTGATCTTGAAACTCGCTACGAGACGCTTAATGAGAGCTATCAGGATAGTTTGGCAAAAGCTGAAGAACTCGAAGATCGGGTTGAAGCAATTGAGTCAGTTGCTGATGCCCTGTTTGATGAGTGGGAGCAAGAATTAAGTGAATATAAAAGTGCCTCCCTGAAAACTTCCAGCGCCAAAAAGCTAAAAATTACCAAGACTCGTTACAATAACTATTTAAAATCCCTAAAGCGGGCTGAGGCGAAAGTTCAACCAGTACTGGAAGTGCTGAACGATCAGGTCCTTTTTTTGAAGCATAATCTTAATGCTGAGAAAGTCAGCGCGCTAAAAGGAGAAATCCGCCGGTTTGATTCTGATGTTCAGGTCCTGATTAAAGAGATGGATCGTTCTATCCGGGACGCGAAACAATTTATAAAAGGGCTGTAGGTATAAAGGACTCCGTAAAATAAAAAAGCCGTAAAATAACACAGCTACGGAAAAACAGGGCTTTTAGAGATAAGGAGCAGAGTTAAAGGAGTAATAGAAATCTCAGCGTCAGGATGAAGGGGGGGACCTCTGAAGGATTGTACCATCGGGACCTGACGCTGATTATTTATAGATAAGATAACCTAGAAATAGTAAGCCAGGCTTAGCAATGCATGGTCGTCGTTAACAATACCTATCAAAGGATCTGAACTACTTAAATTGTCATAAAACCGGGCTTCTAAAGTTACTTTCAAACGGGCACCTACCCTCGTACTGGCTTCAACAAAGCCTATTTTTCCAGAGGTTCCATTGTCGAGAATGACTCCCGCGAGAAATTCCGTAGATTCAGCATCATTCAGCGTTAATCGAAGACCCAGGAAAGTATCATCCTGAAAAGGAGTGGTTGCATCGGATTTTCGGTCGTCAAAGTGGTATTCCATCAATAGCCCCAGATCCATTTGGGTTTCGGCGATTCCTACAAGCGTGTATTCAAAGCCGCCCACAGCGGCATTATAGGTATCTCCCTGACCACTTCGGTGAATAGCTTCGAATTTCCATAACCAGTCACCTTTAACCAGTGACAACTCCAGCCCCGTTTGATCTATCTGCTCATAGTGAGGGGCGAGAATAATATTGCCGCTGCTGTCGTTGGCAACAATTAACCTGGGTTCCCGGCTGGTGCCATGAAAATGGGATACGGCTAAATCCAGGTCACCCAGAGTATGACTCCAGCGGGCAGCAAAGTCTTGATGAGCCTGCTCTGCACCGGATTCATAGGTGCTGTAGTCGGAATCGATCCGGGGGTGGGCTCGGAGCCGTCCCTGTTCTCCGGGAAACGTTCTCTCCCGGAAATAGGGGAGCCAGAATAAAGACAAATCCCCCCAGTCCCTGCTTAGCATAAAGTTGACCATAGGCTGGCCAAGTTTATCTTCTCCATCAGCACCCTCAACACCATCGGTCTGATTGATAATATCAACCAGGTGTTGAGACTCAGTAACTCCCCAGAATACTTTGGCCAGACCGGTCCGTACTTCCCAGCCTTCATCAATATGCAGCCAGTTAGCTTCTCTGAAGTCTACGTGATTCCGTTTGCTGTCATGCTCACTAAGCCGGATAAAGGGTTTGACCGTCAGTGTATCCGAGCCATCATTCCATTCCGTATAGACTTCAACCTCAGAACCAACAGCAAAGTAACTATCCCGTTGATCAGTATCCGAGGCTGTTTCAGAAAAGTATCGCCACTCTGCGTCAACATAGCCGGATATTTCCAGTTCGTTGGCAGGAATAACTGTTGGCGACATTAGCAGTACGGCCAGTGCTGTGCGGATCATAGCCGGTGATCGAGCATTTGACATTATTTAGCCCGTTTTAAGCTGTTCTTGTTAAAGTCTCGGTCACTCATTCCGGTTTTGAGCTGATAATTGCTCCAAATAAGATGAGTGCTTTTACCGGTCTGGTGGTTCTCCATATACATGTTTTCCGGGCGCCAGAATTTTCCAAGGTACTGATGATACTCGGTGAATCTCAATGTCTTCAATAAAGAATTCTTTCGATCATAGTACTCGATTTTCTGGGCTCTGTATTCTTCCTTATCGAACCAGGTAATTAGTCGAGTATAGCCGGAGTTTTTATCCTTTGGGAAACTCTCAACTACGTAGCAATCAATGCCATCGATTGTTTCATCCCTTAAATACTTGTAAGAATACTTTTCCACTTCAAAAGAAGACATATCCTCAAAGGCGAATTCACTCCCCATAAACGGGCCTGATTTGTTTTTTGAAGAAATTCGCTTGACCCGCTTAAGGGCCGGTAGAAAGAGCCACTGGTCATCAGGTTCTGTTGCGTGCGAAAACGTTAGAAATGCGGTTCCCTTCACATCCAGTGGTTTGTCAAAAATGGTCAGGCCCTTATCACCATCGTTTTCCATTTCCAGCGCCTTGCTGCGAATTGACCGGATGCTTTCATCCCCCTGTTTGTTGCGAAGAATCATTACCATGTCGGCCTCGGAGCTTTCCCAACCGGTATCTCGTCGATCAGATTCTTGGACAATTTCAAGACCGCGTTCTTCAGGCGTACTTGAAAACGCCACTGGAGCGATTGTGCTCATCCCAATTAAAACACTTAAGGATGCCAGCGTTAGTCCCTGTTTTATGGCGCATATATTGGAGAGTTTCATTTTAGATCGTATCCTTTTCAGTAGTCCCTGGGATTGCATTCTGAGCTGCTTCAGACTGCTTGTTTCCTTCGAGCTTTAACAGCAGGGCAGGTAACAGCAGGAAGTCCATAATGAGAGCTATAACTATGGTGACAGCGGTGAGAAGCCCCATCTCGGCATTAACTTTGAAACTGGATTGGGCCAGAACACTGAAGCCGGCGGCTAACACCAGGGTCGTTATCCAAAGGGCTTTGCCTACGCTATTAAAAGCATAGCGAATAGCCGCCTCACAATCATCCCCTCTTTGACGGCGGGCATGTAGGTATTTGCTCAGAAAATGAACCGTGTCATCCACAACGATGCCTAAGGTCATGCCGGTGACCACTGAAAGAGCCAGACCGACTTCACCTACCAGCATGCCCCAGATTCCAAAGGCAATACCAGCCGGAACCAGGTTTGGAATCAAACTCAGCACCCCAAATTTGACAGAGCGTAATGCGATGCCCAATAAAGCGGATATCAGTACAAGGGCTGCCAGGGTACCTACCAGCATGCTTTTTATGTTTCTGGTACCTATATGAGAGAACATCAACGACGGGCTTGTATTGGCTGTTTTCAGTGATGGAGCATTGCTTGCCAGCCAGTTATTTGTGCGTTGTTCCAGCTCCAGCATTTGGTTGCTGGTTAAGTTGTGGTAAGTCGCGACGACACGTATTGCCGATTTCTGTACATTGATTTGGTTGTTGAGGTCCAGTCCATAGGGCAGCGACATTTCATACAAAAGCAGGTACTGGGCAGAAAGCTCACGAGATTCAGGGAGTCGATAATATTCTGGATCATCCCCGTGCATATTCTTATTAAGTCGAAGCATTGTATCTGTTAAAGAGTCTACGTGTATGGTTTCAGGCTGTTGGCGAAGCCAGTTGACAAAAGCTTCAGCTTCTTTCAAAAACTGAGGATTGTTGATCCCGCTGGCTTCCTGGCTATCCAGTTCAAACTCCATTACGGACATGCCAGTCAGATTCTTGTCACTGAAATCTGCGGCAACCCGGAAAGGGACTGAGTGATCGAAGTATTCTACAAAGTTATCGTTCAGCTCATTACGCGGTATTTGACTGACAGAAATGACAACAATAGCCAGGCAGCCCCAGAGTAGAGGTCTGTAGTGAGAAATAACGAATCTGGAAAACTGATCCATTATTCCTCGGTGAGACTCTTTATGTACTGTCGCTTTTAATGGAAGAATAAGCAGGATGGCCGGGAATAATGTCAGTGAAAACACGCAGGCAAGCATTACACCTGTTGCAACGATATTACCCAGATCTGCAAAAGGCGGAGAATCACTGAAATTCATACTTAGAAAGCCAATCGCAGTGGTTACGCTGGTAAGAACGACCGGCTGAAAGTTGATTCTCAGGCTGTCCATGAGTGCTTTGCGTTTTTCTACTCCGAGGCGCATCTCGTGATAAAGGGTGGCCAGTATGTGAACGCAGTCCGCAACAGCCAGAGTTAAAATCACGGTAGGAGCTGATGCAGATGGTCCGGTAAGGTAGAGCCCTGACCAACCTGCCAGGCCCATGGCTCCGGCGATACTGGCAATTACAATAATCAGTGTTGCAAAGGTGCCGGAAAAGGTCCGTATCAGCAGACCGATTGATACAATGACGACAAGGAACATCAGCGGGATCAGAGTAGCACTGTCGTTGAGTGCCGATTCTGAAAAAGTGTTGTTCATGATCACCATACCGCTGAGGTAGATGGTGAGGTCTGGATTGAGCTCCAGAATACGATCACGCAAGGCTCTGGCCGCAATGGCCACTTCTGGAATTTCCTCGACCAGATTTATACCCGGTAAGGTAATCGATACATTTACGGCTGCAACATGACCGCTGGGAGAAACTAATCGATTGACCAGTAAGGGTTCATTAAGGGCTATCTGCCGGATTTTGCTAATCTGATCATCACTTAAATCAGCAGCATCCATCGCCAGGTCTTCAACAATCATGTCGTCTTCGACAGCATATGTGTGTTGAAAATTGCTGATTGAATCGACTCGGGTCGAGTAGGGGAGCTGCCAGGATTCAGTCGTCAGGGTTTCAAGAGTGGCCAGGTTCTCGGCGGTGAAAATATCACCATTGCTGGGAGCCAGCAGAAAAAGCACGTTATCGCTTTTGGCAAAGGTTTTCTGCATCCGTTCAAATGCTTGTAACTGGGGGTTATCTTCACCAAAAAATACCCTGTAGTCACTTTTGAATACCAAAAAACGAGCCCCGGATGCAGCAAGCAAAACGGCGACCAGAGATATGAGTATAACAAGAATCTTTCGCTGTAAGATCCAATCAAAGGCAGTGTTCATAGGGCTTTCCGTTCCTTTTTCCTGTGTCAGTCGTATGACGGGGCTGCTATCTGCACGTAATCCATTTAGTTATTCTAGATTAAGTTATAGGGATTCTTGTTACTAACAGTTGCCTAATTGTGTCAATGTGTTACAGGGTTTGTGCGATCAGAGTTGGACAGCCCTCTGATATGAATCTATTTAACGTCACAGCAAAGATAGCACATATGATTTCTGCATGTAGAGTGGCTTCTGCCGGCAGATCTGTGCAGAGTTTAGTCCTGGCAGGATTGGTTTAAAGTGGTTTGCACGTCTGTTTCTGGTAGGTCTGAAGATCCCGAAAGCGGATGAAATCGAAGATCCTGATTGTAAGCAGAATGAGTCTATGGGCTTTTATTGGAACTCGTTGGGTTGCTTCCGGTTCTATTACGACTACAAACATCGCCCAGCGGAGACTGGCATCACCAGTGCACTAATGATGATTACGTTATCTGGGCACGTCCTTGAACTAGGAGCCGAGATCAGCGGCTGCTGTCATCCTGGGAGGTACTGTCCTGGGTACGGGTAGTCCACTCAGAAATATCCACTATATTTGCGGGCTTATCTGTCGGTGGATTGTAATCCGGATCTGATACCAGATTGGTAAACTGACTGAGTTTTCGACTCATGCGATAGAAGCTGTCGTGCATCATAGCAGATACTTTGACTAACCCGGCCATAGGTGTTTTAGCGTTGCGTATTTCGTAATCGACTCTAAACTGAACCGCTCTCAACCTTTTCTGGTGAGGGGTAGGGATTGTTTCGATATAATCGAGACAAGATTGCTGGCGAAATTCTTCAAAAGCTTCAGGGTCCTGATCGGCCAGTTCTTTAAGCGTTTCAAAGCACGGGAGTTGATTCATTGCAAACCCTCCTGCAATGGGGATACTACACACTATTTTTGCTGTTCGCCCTCTTGCTTGCTAACGCTTCAAATTGGCGGCCAACAAAAAACAGCGCTCCACAAAAGCCTCCAAATGTTAGACCGCGACCTGATACAAAAATTCGCCAAGTCTAGCTGGAGCAATGATAAGGGGTTTTGAAGTCCCTCTTTAAAAGTAGACTATTTCGCTGGTTCACGGGGAATATTAATGAAGGTTCTGTTGCTCAGCGCCTATGATGGAGCGAGTCATCGCTATTGGCGGCAAGGGTTGGAAAGTGCGTTTCCAGAGTATTCCTGGACGGTTCTGACGTTACCTGGATATTATTTCAGCTGGCGAATTCGCGGTAATCCTTTATCTTGGCTGCACGCGGAAAATGACGCTCTCAGATGTAATTATGATCTTATTGTTGCCACATCAATGGTGGATCTGGCAACGTTAAAAGGACTTTACCCTAATCTGGCTGTGACTCCTTCAGTCTGCTATTTCCACGAGAATCAGTTTGAGTATCCATCTCGGAATCAAGGGGGGAAAACGCTGGAACCGTCAATGGTTAATCTATACTCAGCGTTGGCTTCCAACCGTATCCTGTTTAATTCCCGGCACAATCGCGACAGTTTCTTTCAGGGGGCTGACAAGCTGATGAAGCAGCTTCCAGACTATCGTCCCCGTCCTGTGTCCGCCTTAATGACTGAGAAGAGCTCAATCGTACCGGTACCGCTTGCTGATGAGCTAAAAGAGTACCAAGCGATCAATCAATCTGAATCGTTTACGGTAGACTGGAATCACCGTTGGCAATGCATTGGTAATGGGACACCAATAAAAATTGCCTGGGCTGCGCGATGGGAGCATGATAAAGGACCGGACCGGCTCCTTGCTGTTATGCGCGAATTAGAGCACCGGCGCGTTGAATATCGAATCTGCGTATTGGGTGAGGAGTTTCGAGATTCCCCTTCAGAATTTCAGACGATCAAGGATGATTTCAGGCACAGATTGGTGCAAGCCGGTTTTGTTGAGTCTAAGGAAGAGTATTACCATTGGCTGGCGTCCGCCGATTTATTCCTTTCCACGTCCATTCATGAATTCCAGGGACTCTCGGCATTAGAGGGAATAGCTCTTGGCTGTGTACCTGTCTTGCCTGACCGCCTGTCGTACCTGGAGCTTGTATCTTCTGAGTATTTATATGAGAGCTGTATGGAGGACATTATCGAGGAAGCTCATTCAGCTGCCGGTTTAATTGAAAGCTTTGTGGATAGGCCGCTAAGAGCCCCCAAGGTTGATCATCTATTCTGGAGACCCATGAAAGCTAAGTACCAGAGAGAATTCAAGGAGTGTGCAGAGGTGTCGAATACACCATTGCCTTGACCATGTTTTAGCGGCGATCTGTTTCTGGCTATTTCTTGGGTTGCTCTGTGTTGTTTTTTGCTGCTTCAGCTTCTTCGGCCGAAATGACTTTTACCTGAAGCACATTTTCAGCGTATTGTTTCCAGACTGCCGCTGCCTTCTCAGCAGATTCCTTGTGTTTGGTCATGGCGGAATTCTGTTTGTTTACGAACGTTTCGAGGCATGATCTGTAGTCATTTACTTTTTCGTCGAACTTTTGCTTATCCAGTTCTGTAACGAACTGAAGTGGCTTCTTTGGAGGGCGGCAATTATTATTCTCCGCGAAAAAATGGGCATTTGCCTGAGCAGAGGCTATTAGCAGAGTGACTGAGATCAGCGCTGATGAGAAGGGCTTTAAGAGCAGTGTGCCCGGCTTGTATGATCTTTGTTGGTCGGTTTTTTTCCGCTTAGGTGTTTCGCACAAAATCATAGATGTTCCCTCACTTGGCCTGTGAAACCAGGGGTGTTGAATTCAATGTCGCTTGTAATCGCCGGGTGCTGTTTGGAATCTAACTCTGTTGGGTAATCTTTCTACCAAGCGGCCAGACTCCTTAATCATCCTTTTGAATTGTCTTTATGACAAATACTGCTCAGTATGGCAAATGCAGGTTTCTATTATTTAGCTCCCTTGGGTATTTTTATCATAATAGTGTGGAAGCCAAAACGAGACTTTCTTGCGAATCTAAATGATAATAATTAAGATTAATGATCAATATTGTAGTATTTGGTCATTAATCATGACATTGGTTATCAATGATTGCCCCGCTGAAAAATTGTTTATAGAGCATAACTCCTGGTTACGTTGTTGGCTGCTATCTCGCCTTGAATGTAGTTATCAGGCTGAGGATCTGGTGCAGGATACTTTTGTCCGAGTTATCAGAAGGCGCGAGCAGTTGCGCCATGCGCCGCTTTACGAGCCCAAAGCCTATCTGGTGACTATTGCGCGAGGATTACTGACAGACCATTGGCGTAGAAAAGAATTAGAACAGGCCTGGAAAGAAACGCTGGCCCATTTACCGGAAGAGGCTGTTCCATCGCCGGAAATCCGATTGGCTCTGTTCGAAGTGCTTACCGAAATAGATGAGATTCTTGACACGCTAAAACCATCTGTCCGCAGAGCATTTATATGGTCGCAGCTTGAGGGGTATAGCTGCCGCAGGATAGCTGAAGAACTTGATGTATCACTATCTACTGCAGAGCGTTATGTGGCCAAAGCATTGCGCAGGTGCTATGACCTGCGGTTTTGTCTATGAGTCTGAGACAAGCTCCGCTACCTGATTCGATTGTTGATGAAGCGATAGATTGGTTGATTCGCTTGGAGTTGAGCGATCACTCTGAAGGCGCTCACCCGGCATTTGAACGTTGGTTACAGCAAACACCACAGCACCAGCTTGCCTGGGCGCGAATTACAGGCATTCGTCGTCACTTTTCCTCAATACCTTCAAAGCCACTTACTCAAACGCTCTCCAACATCAATCAACAAAAAACTCAGTCTGGTGCCAGCCGCAGACAGGTTTTAAAGATCTTGTCTATGTCCGGGTTAATGCTTGGTAGTGGTTGGTTTTCTAAAGAATATACGCCCTGGCAACGGTTACTGGCTGACTACAGCACCCGTATTGGCGAACAGAACAGCTTTATGCTGACGGATAACAGCAACGTTATTCTAAACACTGATAGTGCTATATCTGTAGATTTTGCGGCCGATACTCGGCAAATTCATTTGCGGCGGGGGGAGATGCAGCTTACGACTGGTTCTGATGATGGCTATCGTCCCAGACGTTCAATGCTTATCAAAACGCCTTTCGGGCAAATTTCTGCTTTGAATACGCGTTTGACGATACGATTAAAGCACGATCAGGCCAGGGTAAGTGTTCATGAAGGTCTGGCTGATCTGACTAATAGCAAAGGACCAGAAAGACTTATCCGTTCCGGTGAAAGTTTATGGTTTTCAGCTGGGAGAGTATTGCCTGCGATAAACTCTTCTATTTCTCCTGATGCTTGGGTATCAGGGGCTATCACAGGGCAGCATATTCCGCTGGGAGAGTTGTTGGATGAACTCGGTCGCTATCGTGTCGGGATTATCGACTGTGCGCCTGAATTAAAAGATCAACAAGTATCTGGGAGTTTTCAGCTTAGGGATACTGATAAGACCCTGAGGTTTCTGGCTCAGGTTCAACCCGTTCGAGTGGAATTTCGAACTGCTTATTGGGTTGTTGTGCGTCCGGTGTAGCTTTTTAATTAATTTTGACGGGATTTTGGTTTTGGTTCGGCCCATTAGGTAAGAACGCCAGGTTAATGGCGAGAAATCACTAATGAAGGAGCCCCAATGAACTTTCCCGTCACCACCGGTCGACCAATACGTCTATTCATGCACCCTTTAACCCTTACGATACGCTCTGTGGTGCTGGGATTGGCTTTGAACATTGCATCGCCTGCTATTGTCTCTGCTGAGACGGTTACTTCTGTTGTTGATGTGCAGCTTTATGAAATTCCTGCAGGTGCCTTGAAAAAAGCATTAGAGCAATTCGCACGGACCGCAAGGTCAAATTTAAATTATGTACCGGACCAGCTCAAAGGTAAGCGAAGTTCAGGATTAAGTGGTCATTATGATAGTCATGAAGCCTTAGATCGACTTTTGCTGGGTAGCGGTATCCAGGCGGTAGCAAATGCCGACGGGTTTGACTTAAGACTTGAGCAGGTTGCGCCGCATCAGCTCAATCCAATCAACGTCTATGGCCGCCTGAGAAATGACAGTCTCTTCAATGTTCCTCAAAGCGTCTCCGTGCGTGGTCGAGAGTATTTTGAAGCAGGTACGGCGGATAGTGTTGGGGATGTTATTGAATCTGTTCCTGGGGCAAGTCGTATCGGCTCTTCGATGGATATGTTCTCTGATGATTATCTGATCCGCGGCTTTAATGCTGAACAGTCAACTAATGGCTTAGGTTTTAGACGTAATGATCATCCTACAGATCTTGCTAATGTTGAGCGTATTGAGGTACTGAAAGGGCCGTCGTCGGTGCTGTTTGGTCAAATGGAACCGGGTGGGACGGTTAATGTTGTGACCAAACAACCGCTGGATTATTTCCAGGCAGATACTTCGGTTGAATATGGTAATCACAATCGCGTCAGGACTGCACTGGATGTAACGGGACCGTTGAATGATACTGTCAGAGCCCGTCTTAACATGGCCTATCAGGACGGTGACGGATCAGTTGATAATCTTAGCTACCAGAGATTATTTATTGCGCCTAATCTGGAAATGGACCTTACAGAGTCAACCTCCCTGACCATTGAGGGTAGTTATTCTGCGAATACATGGCACGGCATTCACGGTGGTGCGCCGCTAGAAGGTTCAATACAAGCTAATCCAAACGGTCGGTACGCGAAGTCTTTTAATCCTGGCGGAGATGACAGTACCACCGAACGTGATTCAAAAATGATCAATATACGTTTGACTGAAGCAGTTACGGACCGTGTTGATGCCCGGTTCAGCTATACCTATACCCGTAATGATGCTGATTGGAATGAGTATGTTCCTTTTGGACTGGATGAGACTGATCACCGGACTCTTGATCGATTGGTGTTTGTTGGTAAGGATACTTATAAGAAAGATCATGAACTGGTCGTTGATCTGAGTGGCGAGTTAGAGGTTGGTGGATTAAGTCACACTTTTATCCTGGGCTTTAACTATCAGGATTCCAGTTTATTTCGGCCTACTAGACTGCATATGGCCGATTCCATTGATCTGTATAACCCCCAATACAAGGCTGCGATTCTGAGTGAAGCGCCTTTGATTCGTGACAGGGGCTTTGTCCAGGATACGGAGGTGATGGCAGCTTTCTTCCAGGACCGAATAACATTCAAAGATAGCTTCCACCTTATCGGTGGTTTACGTTATACCGATTCAGAACAGTCTCAGGTTAGCGTTGATCATTTGAACAACAGTGAATCGCAGGATGCATTGAACCAATCAGACTGGACCACTCAAATAGGTGTAATTTACGACCTTAGTGATGATGCTTCGGTTTACGTTAATCGCAGTGAGTCCTTTGTGCCTCAAGGAGGAACAACATCCGGGAAAAAACCGTTAGAAGCAGAAGAAAGCACACAATATGAAGTAGGAATGCGTTTTGATCTGGAGGATATGGAGATTAATCTGGCAGGCTTTGTGATCAGGAAAGAGAACATTGCTATAGAAGATCCTCTTGATGGCAATTTTGAAGTTGCGCAGGGAACAGCACAGTCTAGAGGTTTTGAGCTGTCAATTGGTGGGCATCTGACGCCTGACTGGTATCTGAATGCGGCCTATGGTTATACCGATACCGAAATTTTGTACAGTGATGATAAGGCGTTGGAAGGGAATCGTTTTGCCAACGTACCTTTACACACCGCCTCTTTGCAGACGGGTTATCAGATTAACGCAATTCCCGGGCTTAGCATCGGTGGCGCAATTATCTATGTTGGGAGTCGTCCCGGAAATGATGACAACAGCTTTGAGTTGCCGGGGCATACCCGCGTTGATCTGGCGGCTTACTATGCCCTTAATGATCAGTTACAACTGGATCTACTGGTTGATAATGTATTGGATGAGGAGGTTTTCTCACCAGGAGCCTTTAATGGCGTTGTCCGAGAACCCTCGCGAACCTTTGCAGCTCGCTTGAAGTATCAATTCTGATTTGATTTAAAGGGAAGGATTAGTCTTCTTGCGACCAGTTATCAATCAGCAAATAAAGTCTAATCCTTCACGCTTGTTTCAGCGCTTAGAGTCCCAATTTGTTCGCAACGTAGTCGGCGTCCTTGTCACCCCGTCCGCTGAGGTTTACCAGAATAGTCTGGTCTTTGGGAAGTGTGGCCGCCAGTTTCATGGCGTGGGCGACTGCGTGGGAGCTTTCCAATGCGGGGATAATTCCTTCAACTCGTGATAGCGTCATAAATGCATCCAGGCATTCGTCATCGGTAATGGAGACGTAGTTTACCCGTTCAATATCCTTCAGGTAGCAATGTTGTGGGCCTACACCCGGGTAGTCCAGGCCGGAAGCGATTGAGTGAACGGGTAAGGGTTCTCCGTCATTATCCTGAAGCAGATAGCATTTAAAACCATGGATAGCGCCAGGCGAGCCCTTGGTTAAAGTGGCGGAATGGTCAGGGGTATCAAGGCCCTTTCCTGCGGGTTCTATCCCGGTGATATTGACGCTTTTATCTTCAAGGAATGCTGTGAACAGCCCCATGGCGTTGCTGCCGCCGCCAACACAAGCCATGATGTGATCGGGTAGCCCTCCCTCCTGTTCTTGAAACTGAGCTTTGGCTTCCTTACCAATAATGCTCTGGAAGTCTCTCACCATCATAGGGAATGGGTGGGGGCCTACAACCGACCCGATTGCGTAGAAATAATTTACCGGATCCTTAAGATACTCTACAAAGGCGCTGTCTACGGCATCCTTCAGAGTCGCGGTTCCCATGGTTACGGGAACTACTTTGCAGCCGAGTATTTTCATTTTGGTAACGTTGGGATGTTCTTTCTCGATATCTACCTGACCCATGTGGATTTCGCACTCAATACCGACCAGCGCACAGGCGGTTGCCAGGGCAACGCCGTGCTGCCCTGCGCCGGTCTCAGCAAGGACTTTGGTCTTCCCCATGTGTTTGGCTAACAGAGCTTCACCCAGGCAGTGGTTTATTTTATGGGCACCGGTGTGATTAAGGTCTTCACGCTTAAGGTATATTTTTGCGCCGCCACACTTTTCGGTCAGTCTTCTGGCAAAATAAAGAGGGCTTGGGCGGCCAACATAATATTTGTATAGATCAAGGAGTTCATTTTGATAACCTTCGCTGTCCTTTATTTCGAGGTATGACTGCGCGATTTGATCCATGATTTCCTTTAGCTGGGGTGGGATCTCCTGACCACCATATTCACCGAAGAAACCTTGTGCATCTGGCATGGGAGCAAATTCGTTTGTATTCATCTGACTGGATTATCCTCTTTTAAAAAGCGTCGCCGGTGACAGCCATTTTTTGTATCTTTAAATCATTGTATCTTTACAAAACTGATAGAAGCCGGTCGGGGCCATCTATACACAACCGTATATTAGCAATAATTTAACTGCAAGCGGAATGTGGTTAACGGTATTGACCCCGGGTGTGGCCATAAAGTACAAGTGAGCCTGGCAAAAAAACAGGGGCAATCGAGAAGTATATGCAAATTGTTGCGGACGAAAATATTCCTTTAGTCGATGAGTTCTTTTCCCATCTAGGAAGGGTGGTCAAATACCCCGGGCGCCAGCTATCAGCAGATCAGGTAAAGGATGCTGACATCCTGCTGGTTCGGTCCGTTACCCCGGTGAATAAATCGTTGCTGGACAACAGTGCTGTCAAGTTTGTCGCCAGTGCCACAATTGGAACCGACCATGTTGATATTGACTACCTCCGGCAAAGGGGAATCGGCTTTGCCAATGCCCCCGGTTGTAATGCAGAGTCTGTGGTGAATTATGTTCTGTCTTCTTTGTTTCATCTTGAGGCCAAAACCGGCCGCGCTTTAACAGCTAGGAAAATCGGCATTATTGGCGCCGGTAATGTTGGCAGTCTGTTGCAAGAGCGGTTGTTATCGATGGGGCTAAGTGTCGTTATTAACGACCCGCCAAGAGCTGAGCGAGAAGGGAATAAGGGTGAAAATAACGCCGGTAACGATGCTGGTCAGCCATTTCACAGCTTGGATCAATTGCTGACTGACTGTGATACTTTTTGTTTACATACGCCGTTGACGACAACAGGACCTTATCCGAGCTATCACCTGTTGGATCAATCGGAGCTTCAAAAGCTGAACCCCGGCTCTTGGTTAATCAATGCTGGGCGTGGGGGAGCCATTAATAATCGTGCATTATCTGTGATCTTAGCAGAAAGGTCTGATCTGAGTGTCATTCTGGATGTGTGGGAAAATGAACCTTCCGTAGATGTTTCCCTGGCCCAGCAGGTGGATATAGGAACTCCTCATATTGCTGGTTATAGTCTTGAAGGACGAATGAAAGGGACGGAAATGATCTATCAGGCCGCTTGCGATTACCTTGATGTGGCTGCTGTCCGAGTGTTGGATGAGCTAATTCCTCCTCCTGTACTTGATACTGTGGCGTTAAGTGAAAGCTTGGCTGAGCAAGAATCTCAGGGCCTGCAAAGAAGACTGGTGAACCTGTGCTATGACCCTAGAGAGGATCATCAAAGGCTCATGAGGACGTTACATCTTGATCCTATGGCAAGAGCCCGTGAGTTTGACCGATTACGTAAAGAGTATCCCATGCGAAGGGAGTTCGGAAGTCTGAAAATAACAGGCATAACACCTGGACATAAACTCTATGATGCGCTCCATGCGACAGGCTTTAAGCTGATGGGGGGGTGAGCCACTGCCGTACAATTAGGATGCGGCCTGGACTTAAACACAGTATCCTTGATGGTCCGATATGGAATTTTGCTCAGGCAGATTTATCAGCATTATACAGCGGTGTAAGGCTGGGTTTTGTATCAACCAGAAAATTATTCAGCAACAGATAGAGTGTAACTATTCTCCACAATGCTACATCCCACCAAACCATCATCATTGTTACAACAGGGCGATAAAGAACAGCTGCGATTTGATGAGCTACGATTTCCGGTAGGAGAACGGGTCAAGTTGGAAGTTCGTTCGCCTAAGGCACGTTATACCGTGTTTTATGTCGGGCATTTTCGTGAGCGGTCGTTACTTTTATCAGTACCGCAAAAAAATGGTAGCGCGCAGCTGCTGCCTGAGGGGACTTTGGTTACTGTTCGAATGATTGCTTCCAACCGGGCTTGTGCCTTTTCTTCTCGAGTACAAAAGAGTCAGATGACACCTTTTCCGATGCTTTATATCGATTATCCCGGGTTAGTTGAGGCCGTAATGGTGCGAAAAGCGCCTCGTGTCAGTTCCCGTTTGATCGTTTCACTTGATGAAGTTGAGGAAGGGGCTATTGGCGGAGGTTGGCCCCGGCAGGCGATGTGTTCTGATATCAGCCTGCATGGGGCTCGCATTGAAGCCAGCGACATGCTTGGAGAAGTTGGCGAAGAAATATTTATGACGGCAAGAATGAAAGTCGGAGAAGTTGATCAGCTATTGCTGACAAAATGTACTCTGCGCAATCTGGAAGACCTGGAAGACCCCTACACTGGCGATTACAGAGTCATACATGGTGTTGAGTTTGTTGACTTGGATGAAGAGACGCAATTGACCCTGACCGGGTTTGTTTTTCAGCAGATGCTCAAAGAGAAAGGTGTTCTTTAATTAATCAGATTCTTTAATAAAAACGTTCAATAAGAGTTCCAATAAGAACTCTAATAAAAAAACCACTGATGAAAGAGTTATCTAAGGAGCCTATGAACAAGCCCCGAAGGACCCACAGAGAACACAATGGACTTATTTACAGGTCCCTTAGTTAAAGCTGGTACTACCTGGTTCGGCAACAGGTAAATATTTTTACCCTGTTCAAGTCGGCAGGCAGAAATGCATGTAAGTTGAGATGAGGCTGGAATGTTCAAACTGGGATTGATAATCAATCCACTGGCTGGTGTCGGTGGCAGTGTTGCACTCAAAGGCAGCGATGGCGAAGAAACGGCGCGTAAAGCGTTGGCTATGGGGGCGGTTCCCATGGCTGCGGTTCGAACGGCCCAGGCGCTGGAACCTTTAAAAAAGCTTGAGCTTGAATTGATAACAGCTCCTGCAGAGATGGGAGCGGATGTAGCCCGCTCGTCAGGCTTTGCCCCCTCTGTTGTCGGTGACATTCAAAGTGGCAATACCCGTGCTGAAGATACCTGTAAAATTGCTCGTGCCATGGCTGCTTTAGGTGCTGATCTGATTCTGTTTGCCGGTGGAGATGGCACTGCCCGGGATATATGCAGAGAGCTCTCTGATTCCATTCCAGTATTAGGCATTCCGGCTGGCGTAAAAATTCACTCAGGCGTGTATGCAGTAACGCCAAAAGCAGCGGGTGAGATAGTCTCAATGCTGGTTAAAGGAGATCTGGTCACCCTGAAAGATCAGGAAGTCAGGGATATTGATGAAGAGGCCTTCAGGCAAGGGGTCGTTCGGGCAAAATATTATGGAGAACTATTGGTTCCGGAAGAAGGGAGATATCTGCAACACGTTAAAAATGGCAGCGGTAAAGAAGATGAGCAGCTTGTGCTGGAGGATATTGCTGCCGAAGTCATTGAGACGATGGAAGATGATGTATTTTACATTATGGGTTCCGGTAGTACGGTAAAGGCGGTCATGGATGGGCTGGGGCTGCCTAATACATTGCTGGGTGTCGACGTGGTGCGCAATCGTGAATTGATAGCCAGCGATCTTACCGCTCAGCAGTTACTTGAGGTCATTGGTGACCATGATGCGCGTATCGTCATCACCGTTATAGGTGGGCAGGGGCATATTATTGGGCGCGGCAATCAGCAACTGAGTGCTGAGTTGTTGCGTAAAGTAGGTCGCGAGCATTTGATCGTTATTGCAACCAAGAGCAAGTTGAAGACTTTGGAGGGGCGGCCGCTTATTGTTGATTCAGGAGATTCGGATCTTAATCATCAGCTCGCTGGACTAATCAGGGTTATTACTGGATATAAAGATGCAGTTTTATACCGGGTAGCGGATTATTAATACGAATGACTTAAAACCTTAGTCGTTCAGTTCAGGTTCTGAGTTTTTTGTTTTAGTGCGAAGATCGGATAAGGTTTAAAAAAGAGGGGGGAGCAGAATATGCTCCCCCTTTTTATCTGGTAACCGTTATCAGTTTATTTCCCCTATATCTGGTGGCGCAGGCGGTCAATACGATCATCCAGTGGGGGGTGGCTGGCAAACAGTTGCGCCAAGCCTTGCTTGAGGCCGCCGTTAATACCGAAGGCTACCAGTTGGTCGGGCATTTGCGAAGGGATTTCCTGTTCTGCTTTCAATCGTTGTAATGCTCCGATCATTGCATGGTTGCTGGCGAGACGAGCACCCATTTCATCGGCTCGATATTCACGTTTGCGAGAGAACCAGGCAACGATGATTGAGGCCAGAATACCAAGCACAACTTCTGCAAAGATCGTTGTAAGAAAGTAGCCGATTCCATGTCCTTCTTCATTCTTGAGGATTACTCTGTCTACCGTGTGTCCTATTATGCGGGCAAAGAACATCACAAAGGCGTTAACTACACCCTGAATCAGCGCAAGTGTGACCATGTCGCCATTAGCCACATGACCAATTTCGTGGGCAAGCACCGCTCGAATCTCTTCAGGCCGAAATCTGCTTAATAACCCTTGACTGACAGCAACAAGGGCGTCGTTTTTGTTCCATCCTGTTGCGAAGGCATTTGACTGGCTGGAAGGAAAAATTCCCACTTCCGGCATTTTTATGCCGGCCTCTCGGGAAAGTTCATCTACAGTATCTAGTAGCCATTTTTCGTCAGCAGTTCGGGGAGTTTCTATTATTTGCGTCCCCGTGCTTCTTTTAGCCATCCATTTTGATATGAATAGCGAAATCAGAGAGCCGGTCATGCCAAAGACACCGCAAATAACCAACAGATTGCCCAGATCAAGATCTATACCGTTGGCCTGAAGGGTTGAGCCTACGCCGAGTAGGCTTAGCGTTATACTGGCAACAATCATAATTGCCAGGTTTGTAGCCAGGAATAACAATATTCGCATTTGATGCTTCCTTCGTTACAGCAGTAAATTGAATGCAAAAATATAAACTTGCTGGTTAGATGGGGTCCACTGAATAAAGTTTCAAGACTTTTGTTAAGGTATAATTAATTTCATTTAGGGAGTTAAGGATGGTCGATGCAACCGATATTTGACGCTATTTATAGCGGTCTGAATGAGTCCAGTGTAGATGCTAAACGACTATTTCATGGTCGTGGGCACTGTTATGACGGATTAGAATTTATAAATGTTGATCTGTTGCCGCCTGTTGTTTTTATCACTTTATACAACGAAATTGATCTTGCTCAGTTGAAGGTATTGGTTGATTTTACTGCCCGACACCAGCAGGTCGAAGGCGTGTTGGTACAGCACCGGTATAAAAAAGGGGCGCCTTCTGAAGTTTTTTATGGGAATGTTCCTGATTCCCTGGATATTGTCGAGGCTGGGTTGATTTATCAGATTTGCCCCGGACAGAAACTAAACAGCGGCTTTTTTCTGGATATGTCTGAGGGGCGTCAATGGGTTCGGTTAAACAGTCGTAACACTAAAGTGCTTAATTTATTTGCTTATACCTGCGGATTTTCGGTTGCCGCCATGGCTGGCGGAGCAGCGCAGGTAGTGAATCTGGATATGAGCCGTGGGGCTTTAGAGCGTGGGCGTGAAAATCATCGGCTTAATAATCAGGATATGTCGAGAGTTCGGTTTCTTCCTTACGAGCTTTTTCGCTCTTGGGGCCGCTTGAAAAAGATGGGGCCGTTTGAACGGATTATTATTGATCCTCCATCGTTCCAAAAGGGCAGCTTTGTTGCTTCGAAAGATTATCAACGGGTGCTAAAACGATTACCTGAACTCTTATCATCCCCGGCGCAGGTTTTACTTTGTCTTAACGACCCTGCAACCGGTCCGGAATTTTTGATCGATTTGATGAAAGAGCACTGTCCAGATGCCCGTTACTTTAAGCGACTTTCAAATCCTGAGACTTTCCCCGAGCGATACGATGACAGAGGATTGAAAGTATTGGTATTTAACTATCAGAAGTCAGAGGTATCTGCTGATCAACCTTAGAGTCAGAAAGCTGGCGAGTAGCATCTTTGGTGAGGCTTGCGTGGTTCAGGAGGGATTGACTACATGCTCTGCTTAGACGAATGGGACGAGAGGGAGCTGTCGCCAGATTTTCTGAGCATTTATGGATTAATGTGCTCTGTCGTGATATTTCAATAGCTTTAAGGCTGAGCCATAACGTTGACATGGGATACATCCCCCTCCGTGCTTCATTGAGGATCTTGCAGTAACTGATTATCATCAATTTGTTATAACGTAAAAGAAAGTTTACTCTTTGATTTTGGTAAGGTTATAAAGGTTTACAGTCTACTGAAAAGTAAGTAAAAGGTTAGTTGTCTATCCTGATGTTTTTCCAATCATAGAAGCATAAAAAAATGGGACAGTATTGAAAATTCCCTTACGGCAGCGGCTTTCATATCGCCAGGCCAAATATACATTGATTATTGTTGTGCTACTTGGCCTGGTTGCCAGCGGTGTGCAAATTGCCTTTGATTGGTATCGGGAAAGCTCGGGACTTAAGCTACGAATCGATGAATTTGTAAAGCCTCTGGAATCTTCTGCTTTACAGGCCGCTTATGAGTTAGATGAAGTTCTCGCACTTCGAATTATTCAAGGGCTGAATCAGATTGAGCCGCTGTATTCGGCCGTGTTGCAGGATGAGCTGGGTAATGTCATTGCGGAACGTCACCGGGAACTGGGTGATGTGCCCGGCCAGAGCATAGTGACGTTGCTTGATATTCGATCAAAAAAGTTTAACTTTCCGCTGGTTTTGGTTGATGGTGCGAAAGTAGGTGATTTAATAGTCACTGTTGATACGGCTGTTCTCTATCAGGATTTCTTTGATCGAAGCTGGCGTTTGCTGATCTTTGGTATCTTTAGAAACCTGGTTATTGGTGTGGTGCTGCTTGTGCTTTATTACCTGATGGTAACTAAGCCGATGGTCAGGCTGAGCAACAGTATGAGCCGACTTCAGGAAGGTCATAATAAACAGGATCGCTTGGTTATCCCTGAATTTCACCAAAAAGATGAGTTGGGGTTGATTGTCAATACCTTCAACGAACTTTGGAGTGGCAGAAACAGTGCTGAGAAAGCTCTGGAAAAAAGTGAATCCTATTTCAGAATGGTGATGGAGCAAGCCGGCGAGGGGCTTTATCTGTTTAACACCAGCGGCCGGATTCTTGATGTTAACCCTCAGGCTTGCAACTCTTTAGGCTTTAGTCGGGAAGAGCTGTTGAGTATGAGTTTAATCGATATTGATCCAACGCTTACATACGAACGACTTAAGGATATTATCTCGTCAATGTCTGTTGGAAAACAGGTTTCCATTGAAAGCAGTCATCGGAGTAAAGACGGACGAGAGTACCCCATTGATGTTCGAATGACCCTGGTTGATCTCAACGGTGTCACGCGTCTATTGGCATCAGTGAGGGATATTACTGAACGTAAGCGAGCTGAGGAGAGAATTAAACACCTGGCTTATTATGATGCTTTGACAGGTTTACCCAACCGCAGTCTGTTGCAGGATCGGCTTAAGCAGGCGTTGGCTTCTGCCGTGCGTCATAATCACACCGGCGCGTTGATGTTCCTGGATCTGGATCGTTTTAAAACGATCAATGATTCGCTAGGGCATGATGTTGGGGATCGATTGCTGAAGGCTGTGGCTCAGCGCCTTAACGGGTGTTTACGGGATGAGGATACAGCGTCTCGTATCGGTGGAGACGAGTTCGTGATATTGGCCCCCGACTTGTCCCAAAATGCAGATAAAGCAGCAACACAAGCCAAAGAACTGGCCGAGAAGCTGCTGGAGCAGTTTCGGCGTCCGTTTCAGATTGGCGAAGAGGAATTGTTTGTTTCCGGTAGTGTTGGGATTAGTTTGTTTCCCAATGAGGAGACCGATAGCACGGGTTTACTGCGACAAGCAGATACTGCCATGTATCGTGCTAAGGCTTCCTCCAATGGCTTCCATTTTTATCAACCGCAGATGCAAATAAGCATCAATGAGCGCCTGAGTCTTGAGAAGGACCTTAACAGGGCGTTGGATCGAAACGAGTTTTTGCTGTTTTATCAGCCTCAGGTGAACTCTAAAGGGCAGGTTGTCGGGGCTGAAGCGTTGCTGCGTTGGATGCATCCTGAAAAGGGTCTGGTGCCTCCGGACAAGTTTATCCCTATTGCTGAAGAGACCGGCCTGATTATACCGATTGGTGATTGGGTGCTTGAAAAAGCATGCGAGCAATTGGATCTATGGCGGCAAAAATGTTTACCAGCAAGCTTTCATCGTCTCGCTGTCAACATAAGCCCCAAGCAGTTTGGCCGTGAAGAATTTGTTCGACGACTTGAAGAGTTGATAAAACAGTATCCAGAAGCATCGGCGTACCTGGAATTAGAACTAACAGAAAACATGCTCGTTGATCAGGTGGAGCAGACCAGTAGTCAAATGCAGCAGCTGAAATCATGGGGAATGCGATTTTCTATTGATGATTTTGGCACTGGCTATTCCTCACTTCGCTATCTAAAGCATTTACCGTTGGATCAGCTTAAAATTGACCAGTCATTTGTCAGGGATATTTGTGTGGATGACAATAGCCTGGCTATTGTTGATACGATAGTCGCCATGGCGAGGCATCTTAAGTTGAGTATTATCGCCGAGGGTGTGGAAACAGAGGAGGAGCTTGCGGCTCTGAAGCGCCTGGGCTGTACCTGTTATCAGGGATACTACTTTTCCAAACCCGTTGCAGTGGATGAGTTTGAGGAGTACATGGGAAAAGTACAGTCAGCCGCTGTTACGATCTAGCAGGCTTCAACCCGATCTTCGTAAGCAGTGATTTATGAACGGGAGCTGACAGGAGATACCAAACGACGCCTTCAGGCTCTTCAGACTGGTGCCGTTTGAGCGATATCTACTGTAGCTTCCGAGGTTTGAGTATTACTGCTCGTAAGATTTGAGGAAGCTGGCTATTCGGCCAATGGCATCTTCCAGTTCATCAAAGTGGGGTAAAAATACCAACCGGAAGTGTTGTGTGTCAGGCAGGTTAAAGCCGGAGCCCTGAACAATCAGTACTTTTTGCTGAGTCAGTAAATCCAATGCCATTTTTTCGTCGTTGTGTATCGGATAGACACCGGGATCCAGCTTTGGAAACAAGTACATGGCACCCATAGGTTTAGTGCAGGAAACTCCCGGAATCTCATTTAACAGTTTCCAGGCTATTTCTCGCTGATCGTACAGGCGTCCGCCGGGTACAATCAGCTCATTAATGCTCTGATATCCGCCAAGGGCCGTCTGAATGGCATTCTGAGCAGGTACGTTAGCGCACAGGCGCATATTGGAGAGCATGTCCAGGCCCTCGATGTAGTCGCGAGCCCTATGCTTGGGGCCGCTTACAATCATCCATCCCGCTCTGAAGCCAGCAGAGCGGTAGGCTTTTGATAAACCGTTAAAGCTAATAAATAACACGTCTTCAGCCAATGATGCCATCGGTATGTGTAGCGCATTATCGTATATGATCTTGTCGTATATTTCGTCAGCAAAAATAATGAGCTTATGCTCTCTGGCAAGTTCGACAATTTGCAATAAAACTTCTTTGGAATAGACAGCACCGGTCGGGTTGTTAGGGTTAATAACGACGATCCCGCGTGTCCGATCAGTAATTTTACTGCGAATGTCTTCTATACTTGGAGTCCAGTCAGCTGACTCATCGCAAAGGTAATGTACGGGAGTGCCTCCTGCCAAACTGACTGCGGCTGTCCAGAGAGGGTAGTCAGGGGATGGTATCAGCATCTCGTCGGTGTCATTAATGAGCGCCTGCATCGACATCATTATTAATTCACTGACGCCATTGCCCAGATAGATATCATCAATAGTGACGTTTTCTATTTGCCGACGTTGACACTCATGCATAACTGCCTTACGGGCAGAGAACAGTCCTTTTGAGTCGCAATATCCCTGGGCTGAGGGGAGGTTGTGAATTACGTCCTGGACGATTTCCTCTGGTGCGTCGAATCCAAAAGGAGCAGGGTTACCTATATTAAGTTTTATGATGCGCTGGCCTTCTTCCTCCAGGCGCTTTGCTTCTTCCAGAACTGGTCCACGTATGTCGTAACATACGTTGATCAATTTGTTTGATTTTCTGACAACACCCATGCTCATACTCTAACTATTAACAAATAGACCTGGTCGGACAGCTATAATACGCGGCTAAGGATCATGCGAACAAGCCCCTGGTGCTTCAGAGGGCTCGCTGAGAACATAATGGACTTATTCGAAGGTTCCCTGATCAAGAGATGCAAAGGGTCAGCGATTAGATACAGCGGCTGATATTCAGGTTCATTTTTGTTAGAAAAGTTTGTAGGTTAGTGTTTTCTTTTACAGTTGCGCGAATAGAAGGTCTGGATGAAGGATTTTAAATGGATATCAGAGCATGCTTATGCTCATAAAGGTGCGGATTTTATAGAGAGTTGTCTGCCTGAAATCAAAAGTGCTGATGAATTGCTTAAGGTGCCAGATGATCGTTACCTCTCTGATATGTCCCGGCGTATATTCCAGGCCGGGTTAAAGCACTCTCTGGTGGATAGCAAGTGGCCGGAATTTGAGAAAGCGTTTTATGGCTTCGACCCAGAGAAAATATGCCTGATGAGTGATCAGCAGTTGGAAAATCAAATGCAAAATAAGCTGATTATTCGTCACTGGGCAAAGATTAAATCAATCAGAACTAATGCTTTGATGATCAGGGATATAGAAAAATCTCAGGGTTCTTTTGCCAGCTTGATAGCGGCTTGGCCATGTACCGAAATTGTTGACTTATGGGGGCTGTTAAAAAAACAGGGGGCTCAACTGGGAGGCTTGTCAGCTGCATCGTTTCTCCGAATGGCCGGAAAGGATACCTTCAAACTGACGCCGGATGTGGTTGCAGCACTGATGTCCCAGGCGATTGTTGACAAGACGCCGACAAGTAAGCGAGATCTTCAAGCAGTGCAGAACGCTTTCAATCAATGGCATAAGGAAAGCAATCGACCGTTCAGCCATATAAGCATGATGCTAGCGTTTACCGTTGGATGGTGATACGCCGGCGGACTGTTTTGCGTGCGCCCGCCGAGCCTGGGTCTGGAAGCCACAGAGAACACAATGGGCCTTTGACGGGTTCCCTAATGTTTTATGAAATCAACAAGCTTTTGATCGTTAAATAGTCGGGTAAGAGTTTCAGATAAGATATCGTTAATGATTTTCTGATTTTCTTCCTCGCTTGGCAGCTTTATATAGCTGTGGGTTTTGCTGGAGTTGAACTGACCGTTATGTTCTCTCGATGCTTTTAATACGTTTGCCCTGATGCGAGTTTTCAGTGTTACTTTTTTTGGTACCGAGCTGTCGTCAGCGGTATAGCTGAGCTCATCGATGATGATATTGACCAGAATGGGACTCGGGCTCATTCCTGTAGTCTGCAACCCAAGGTTTTCAAGGGCTTTTAGCGCAGTTGGGCGCAGGCTTTCTTCTATAGGGCGGGCGGGGTAGATGTAGCTGCTTTCTGCGTAGACGCCACCTCTAGTCCCCAGTTGATTTTGTGAGCGTCGGTCCTCGATGTTGAGTTTCACCACATGCGAGACAGGAATGCTATTGGTAACTGTTACCGTTGGGTTGAGCTCTACATTTTGCGGACTGAGAGCGCAGCCAGTAAGTGCGATCGATAACAAGGCGAGTAAAGAAGTCTTTAAGAGCATGGTATCTAATTCCTGAGTATGTTTTTTTGTGACGGGTTTTGTTTTTGATTTCTATACTGTGATGAGCCTTTATTTATGAGTATTTATTGTCCTCGCCTGGGTTTTAACTGGCTGAGAAAAACGTCCAGTGAAGGCGCGATTTCTCTGATCGGCGGTTTCCCGGGCTCCTCCAGGAGAATTCGGCCGCTATCGTTTTCAATACTTAAAATCAGCTCATCCGGTTCTGTACAGGCGAAGAAAAAGGTCGGTGGGGACTTGGCTTTCCGTTTAGACAGGCAATGACCAATCAGATTGCCTCTGAGTCTCTCGTAATCGCTGTCATTCCAAACAAATAGCAAACTGAGGTGATCGCCATTAAAACTGGCGGGTATGGAGTCTGACCAGTACCGACTATAGTACTGCTTAATATCGGTATGAATTTTAAATTCAAGGGCATCCTCGAGTCTTTCAAACAGGTCGGTTGGCTTGTCTTGCAGTATTGGCTTCCAAGGTGAGTTACTTTCGACGTCCGGGCTTTCCTGATAGCAGGCAGACGGCCAGTCTTCGTCATATGCTATGACCGGAAGTGCTGTTTCGTCGTTTTGATACTGATCAAGATAAAGGTTGATCAGCTGATCTAAGGCTTGTTCTACTGCTGATGGCATCTATAGTTATTCCAGTTTTGTGGTTATCCGACGGTTGTCACCGTTTTACTGGGTCAAAGCAGGACTGTTTATGCAGCCTGATTACGGCGGTTTGATCGTCCCATTCTTGCGAGTCCGTGTTTTCTAATGAGGGATTTGATTCCGCCAGTTTGAAACTATCACTCTATTTGCTGACTTTTATTCTGATATAAACAAAGTAGTTATTTTGTTCACCTTTTGCTGTTTGTTCAACCGATGCGGGTAAAGAAACTTTCTATGGTGTTAGCAGGTGCTTAGGGTTACCCCTTAACAACAGGAGGGCGGGCTATCAGAGAAGTGGTTTAGCATCTGAGTGGGGGCTGTCTGATTGGGAGGCAGAGGGCGCTCAATCCTTTCCCGAGCTGTTTAATGATCCTTTGTAATCAATCGCTTTGCTCTGTTTATCAACAATATAAATACTGTTTTTCCAGTGGATAGGTTGCCAATCAGATAATCGATACGGAGAGTCAAAAAACCTGTTTTCTTTTACAAGAAGGGTTTGACAAGTATCCGAAAAAGCGTAGAATTCGCAGCTCCTGATTTGGGCGGTACGGAAACTTGTTTCCTCTGCCAGATAAAGGGGATTGCGGAGCGGTAGTTCAGCTGGTTAGAATACCGGCCTGTCACGCCGGGGGTCGCGGGTTCGAATCCCGTCCGTTCCGCCACTTTGATTGAGCTGATCGATAAGGTCAGCGTTAATCGGAAGAA
>NZ_MIEQ01000097.1 GCF_001968815.1 Motiliproteus sp. MSK22-1
AGCACTGCCAGCAACAGCCTTTCCTACAGTGTCAGTGTCGTCGGCACTACCGCCACAGTTTCATTGTCGGGCGGCACACTCTCGACTGCAGCCACCCAGACCCTGGTGGATAACGTCAGCTACCAGAACAACAGCAACACTCCCTCCACCAGCAACCGGATGATTACTATAACCAGCCTGCAGGACAGTGGCGGCACGGCCAACGGCGGCGACGATACCGCTTCGCTGGCAGTCGCTTCGACGGTAACTATTGTTGGCGTCAATGACGAACCGACAATGACTGCCAACGCCAGCAACCCCACCTACACCGAGGGTGGTGCCGCCGCCAGTCTGTTCAGCGGTACCAGTGTAGATACCATTGAGAGCGGGCAGAATATTACCGGTCTCTCCTTTACCATCACCAATGTTACCAACGGCAGTAATGAA
>NZ_MIEQ01000098.1 GCF_001968815.1 Motiliproteus sp. MSK22-1
GGTTTAACCAGCAAAGGACCATGGCGCAGCTCCAAAACTCCAGGAATACAGCAGGCATTATCTAATGCTTATCTGAAATCCCAAGGACTCTATGCTCTACGTGATGGTTGGATCAAGCTTCACTATCCTAAGTGAAACGCCCTGTGCGGCCCCGCATGCGGGGTGTTGTGGGGGCTGGAGGTTAGAGACCTCCGGCTACCCGATTATGAGCTGCTTAAGCACTTTGTGACAGCTCTTTGTACCTTATTGATATATTGAAATCTAAAGCCCTTTCTAGAAAGGCTTTATGGTTATTTCTTAGTTTTTCTGAGAACTCTATAAGGTATTGCCTATTTTCTTTTGCTTGTAACTTTTCTTCTTCGCTCAGCTTTATGGACATAGAAGCATCTACATAGCTTAAAGGGGAGTATGGAAAGTCGACAATCCAATCAGAACCATCTACTTCATACAATATAAACTGCCAAGGTTCCATATCAAGCTTATTAATATGCTTCATTCACAACCTCTTGAACTCATAACGCCGCCAGCAGGGGCTGACAAACCAGAGCGAAGCGGTGGTTTGGTAGTCCCTCTGGCTGGCCTTGTTAGCTGCCATATGCCAGAGCAAACTGGAATGACCTCAAACAAGGATAAGTTTCTGGAATAACGTCACGCATTGGATGACGTTGCTTCATTTCTGCCGCTATTTCAGCAACAAAGTTTGGTACTGTTGTTACCTCTATATCTGTGCCCCAGATTTCTTTTGGCTGGGACTTAGATGTGCCAATGATTGCACGTTTTTGAATGCTGGCCGGTGTAGCGCCGACAATCTCGGAATATTGCTCAGCAGAGAAGACGAACTTTTTATCCAAGTACCGCTGCTCACGTTTTTCCCAAGTAAGAGCATCCCACGATGTTTCTAGGTGAACCAACTTACCTGTAGCGGGAAGAAATGCCAGAACGTCAATTTCGTTGTTGTAACCTCCATTGGGCCTGCGATTGGCCTTGATGTTCGTGCGCACGAAATACCCTTGTATTGCGTACCATTCAGAAGCTAATGATTCGAGGAAATTCACGTTCTCTCCATGCAGCTAACGCCCAGCTCACTGGTGGAGCAAGCTGGCGCGAGTTTTTGCGTAAGCAAAAAGCGCGACAGTTTGCGGAGTCCAGTGCAGCTGCTTGTTACATGTTTTTACGCCCATGTGGCACCACCGGGTAATTGATAACTACTATATTCAATGTGTAGTACCCTACGTGGTTGTGTTGACTTAGCTCTACTTGATGCGTGTAAAACATGAGGGCGCATAACTAGAGCAGAACCTAAAGGTGCAACACAGCTAATGGCGGAATGTGATTTTGTGTAGCTATGGATAGATTCTTGCGACATTACACCCTCCCTGTGACTATACGGTATTACCTTAAGGCAACCGTTTTCCTCTGTTGATTCGTCGAGATGCACCCTGAAGGTTACCATTTGTTCCAAAACTTCAACAGGGGGCTGTACGTGTAAAACACTATCTTTTTTACTCCAAGGCCCCCAGCCTGGGATATCGAATTCTTTCGAGACAGCAACCGTCTTGTCCTGGTGCCACGTTACTAGCCAGTTATTTTCGATTGACTTAACAAACACAATGGAGCGGACAAGCTCTGCTTTACTTGAAAGGTATGTAGATGCAAGCGATAGATACTTTTCGCTTTCTACGAGATTAGTAACCGAAGAAAGTTTTTTATCGGCATTTCGTATGCCCCCGCCTTTGCATTCCATGGCAGCTAGCTCTTGCTTAATCGATTCGATTTCTTCACAAGATATGAAGCTTTCTAAAATTTCGAAACCATCTTCTTCAAATGGCACTTAATTGATTCCTCGATGACATGTAACGCCTCAAACACCGGCTTGGTGAAGTTGGCAGCTTTTTTGGAACAAAAAAGGTGACAGCTTTACCAAGTCCGAGTGCTTTGACTTGTTAACCCTTTGCAGAAAAGGATTCATGGTAAGTAACGATTCCTTGAGGTAAATCTCCTTGAAATAACAAGGCTTGAAAATACTCCGTCGGTACATCTGGAAGCACCAAGCCCTCTCTAGGCTTGAAGCCAAAACGATGATAGTAGTTTGGATCTCCGAGCAATACACAACCTTTAGCTTTTATATTCTTTAGCTCTTGAATGGCTGCATTCATAAGCTTCGAGCCAATACCTTTACCCTGATTATTGGGAAGAACTGAGATTGGGCCCAGACCATACCAACTATCTGTACCGTCAGAAATAGTTACAGGAGAAAGCGCCACATGACCAACGATATTGCCTTCATCTTCAGCAACAAGAGAAATTGATAATGCACCAGATTCACGAAGTGCTTTAACTATAAACTGCTCCGTATGATCGGTATGTGGTGCATCAAGAAATGCGGCTACAGTAACCTCATAGATACTTTGAACATCGCTTGATTGTTCTTTTCGGATACTAATATTCAATCGGATACTCCTTGAGGGTTAACAGCGTTATTCACCGGACGCGTCCATTTATCCCACATCCACTTATCCCAACACATTTCGTTCCATAATCATCCATTATCAGTAAAGAATCAATGCGTTAGCAAAGCCTAATTTATTAGGACAGAAGAAACACGGAAGCGTCCGTCTATGTCCCTTCCAACTATCTCGTAGCAGCAGCCCGAGTAAGCTATCTTATACCCTTGTTATTTATATGTTTTTATTTTTACCAAGTCAGAAAATCAGTGGATAGACGGACGCTTCCCTTGAACAACAGCTGTCAACCTTCCAGTCCACCGCCAATCTTCTTCCGATAAAAACCAGCCCAAATCATAGCATTGCTTTAAATCTGCCAGTTGCTGGGTCATGGCATTGTTGAGTACTTCGAGTTGTTTGATTTTGGCGGCGAGTTTGGGTACGTCGAACAGAGCTGCGTTCAATCATCACTAGCTATTTGGCCATTCGAGTGTAAGACAATTGTCAGCTTTGGACGACCTCCTTGTCGCTGCCCTTCTGTTTTGACTGTAATCTTGAAGTAGACTATCCCGTCGGTGAAACCGTGCTCACTGATTCGTCGTGTGATCCAGTCATTGAACCGAGCAAATGAGCTTTTACTCAAAAACGAAAATTCAGGGATAGCACTGGGATTCTACCAGGTCCGATTAGGCTGCGGTTACTCTTTATTCCTCTTCAACAGCAGTTCGATCCTTCACAATCAGTAAATCACAGCTTATATGGTCCAAAGCCATTTCTGACGTCGTCCCTACAAAAAAGCGATCGATGATTCCTCGCTCAACCGCTCCCATAACCACAATATCTGCCGATGCTTCAGTAAGATAAGCAGGCAACTCTTGATGCGCTTCTCCCTCTGAAAGATGCGCCTCCATCCCGGATGCCGGCAAACCAAACTGATCCAGCAATTCCTCCATAGCCTGCAGGTGAGTCTGGCGTAATTTATCTCTTAACTGGTCATAATCAAACATCACTGTGTCATCAAAAATCACTGACGTAGGAAGCGGTTGAAAACAATGAAACAAATTCAACCGTCCACCTATCCAGTGACAAAGGTGGTTCGCATTATCCAGAATCCGCATATCCAGCGAAGCTGTTTTCTCATGACTTCGTATCGGATCTATCGCAGCAACAATGATCGGTGCCTCAGACCAGGCAGCAGGTCTCACCAGCATTAAAGGAACAGGACAATGACGAATCAGCTCCCAATCAACATGACCTAATAAATGTTGATCAAGACGATGATGATAACGACAGTCTTTTATTACCAGATCCGGCTGATAACGCTCAATTTTAGTCATCATGCCCTGCTCCAGATGACGATCCCAGTACACATCAGTAGAGACGTTCATGTTTTTCTCTAATAAGGGTTCAATAAGCTCATCCAGCCATCTTTCCACTCCGTGGATAAACCCTATTTTTCCATGCTCTCGGGCCTCCCGATCAAACAGGTAACTGTTAGACAGTGACTGACTGTAGCAGCAGGTAAAAACCTCAACGGTTGCGCCAACGGCTTCAGCCAGGGTTTGGCTTTTCACGATCAAATGCTGTGCCTGCTCGCGAGATTCAATCAATACCAGGATCTTCTTAATTTCGTTCATTTTCATAATACCCAGAATAAAAACGCTCTTAATAAACCTTAGCAACTGTAGTGAAATTCACAAACCGATCAGCAGATTCAGCCTCTTGAGGGGCTGAGCTGGGCTAACAACCTTTACAAAGAAAATAATAATAACTCATATATTTCAGTATGATACAAATAACATACTTAGTATACAGGTATAAAAAAAGGGTCTATATGACATAATTCTCATATAGGCCTATAATGTCAATTAGGATATTCAAGGTGCTATTTTATATTAGTTTATACTTATATGTTATATTGAGCGCTGCTTGATATTCAGGTATATTTCCCCAAACGCCGATTTTATAGATTAATCAGAGGAGGTCTCAACTTGGAAAGTGCAGTGAATCAGAACTCAACTCTAGAATTGATGCGTGCGAATGCCCGCGATGCTGCGCAATTATTAAAAGCTCTAGCGAATGAAAGCAGACTACTTATTTTGTGCTACCTGGATGGTAAAGAACTATCGGTAACGGAGCTAAATTCCTATCTTGATCTCAGTCAGTCAGCATTGTCCCAGCACTTGGCTGTATTACGCAGAGACGGCTTGGTGAGCACTCGTCGTGAATCACAGACTATCTATTACTCTCTTAGTGGAGATACAGCAAGGCGCGTTATCCGCACCCTACACGAAATGTATTGCCCAGAGGTGTAGGTTTCTCACTAACGGGCTCATACACGGACAGGAGCCCAAGCTGAGCCGCGAAATAAAGACTTGTAGCCTATCTATCAGCAGCCTTCCCTAAAGCTCTTCTCAGACGATCACTATAGATTATTAATGCTGCAAGCGTTGAAGTTGCCAGTCTTCCTTCGGCTCGTTTAGCATCATTGTCATTTCAACGACTTCCTCTTCTGCGTTATAACCATTATCAAAGCCCAGTTTCTTGGCGAGCCGTTGCATATTCAGATTAGTGGGTAAGGTAGTTCCTAATATTTGCAGCGTACCTCGATCACGGCAGTATCTGATCATTTTTTCCATCAACATGGCACCCAATCCCTCTCCTTGCAAATCATCCCGGATAACCACCGCAAATTCCGCTCTGATGTTGTCAGGATCAGTATTGGTACGAACGACACCCAGCGTCTCATAACCTGGGCCATCAACTCTGGGAGCCGATGCGATAAATGCCATTTCCCGGTCGTAATCAATCTGAGACCAGGATGCAAGTTCACTATGAGTTGGCACCCCCCGACTGTAGAAGTACCTCATGCGCACAGATTCCGGGCTTAAACTGTTCCAGAATTCCAAGTGGTTAGGCTCATCCTCCCCTCTGATGGGACGCAGTTCGACCACTCGGCCGCTACGTTTTAAATGAACAACTTCCAACAGGTCATCAGGATAGGGAGAAATAGCCAATGAACAGGGATCACCCAGTTCCGCGCAGGTATCAACAGCCAGTAAGCCACGCTTGTTGACAAGCAATGGATTGATCTCCATTGATTTAAGCTGAGGAATATCAACGACCATCTGGGAAATATGAATTAACAACTCACAAAGGTGTTTGATATCCTGATCAAAGCGGTGACTGTTTTCTTTAATAAAACTGTATATCCGTGATGATTTAATCAGGCGACGGGCCAGACTTTCATTTAACGGCGGTAACATCAACTGGCGATCATCCAAAACATCAACGGTATAACCACCCGCTCCAAAAAAGATCAACGGTCCAAACACCGGATCACGGGTAACTCCAACGCTGATCTGCACAGACTGAAGACCCCGCTTCATCTGCTGAATACAGAATCCTCTTTGATCTTCATTGCTGTAACGCTCACTCACCCGGTAAGCCAATTGGGTAACAGCATGTTTCACTTCACTGACAGAATACAGGTCCAATGCCAGATCACGCCAACGCTGGCCGCTCCCTTCATCGTAACTGAACGGATAGAGATTTCCCCGATGCAAAGCCTTAACCGCAACGGCTCCACCAAGATGCTTAGCAACTTCCACGGCTCCGTCAATATCATGGGCATAATGGCTATGGGAAACAGGAATTTCATAAAACTCCAATAGCCGACTGGCTTCATTATGGCGTAAATAGTTACGCCCCTGCCGCCAGATATCATCGACCATCTCCTTGGCTCGGGCGCGACCATCTTTATTTTCATGAAGATTCATCGCTTCCGGTGTCTGCTTCATCACCTCCTGATTACGACGAAAATCAACCATATGCATAAAAGCTTCAGCCGCTTTCTCTGGTGTGATGAAAGTCGGAATTTTTGCTTCATTAAACAAATTTCGGGCAGCGATGGCAGTACTACGCCCCATCCAACAGGTCAGCACATTCCTCGGTATCTTGTTGGTTGCCTTAATGATGGCCTCAGCCGTCGCTGAGCCTGGTGCTAATCTGGTTGGAGCATGAATAACCAGAACCGCATCAACATTCTTATCTTTGGTCAGTACTTTAACCGCCTCAGAAAACAGTTCTGGCGTAGCATCAGCATTGAGGTCGATCGGATTAGAACGGTTCCAAAAATCAGGCAATAGCCCCTTTAAGGCATCTGTCGATTCTTCCGTCAGCGTAGCCAGCTTTCCCTTATGACGAAGCAACCGGTTGGCAGCCAAGGCATTTGGACCGGCACCGTTACCAACAATAGCAAGCCTCTCTCCGCGAAGAGGCTTCATCATCGTTAAGGTTTCCAACGCATCAAATAATTCATCTGTGCTTGCAACCCTGACAACGCCTACACGCCTTAGAACCGCATCATAGACCTTGTCCAGATCGGTGACACCCAAAGGCACTTTTCTTGTCCCTTTTTGTCCATCAAAATCAAGTTCGTTTTTCAGAACAAGTACCAGCTTATTCCTGGCGGCAGCACGGATAGCCGAAATAAAATGATGTGCATGGTCAGTATCAATACGATCAACCTGAACCAACAGGGCATGGGTGTAGGGATCATTCGCCAGGTAGTCAATAACGCTTGGCATATCAACATCGACGCTTCCCCCCAGTGTCATAAAATTAGAAAAGCCGATACCCTGGCCATGGGCCCAGTCAATCATTGCAGTGCCGAGAATGCCGGACTGTCCGACATAAGCCACCTTGCCCTTGTTAATATTTAAATGAGAGTAACTGGCATTCATATTCTGACCAGGCACAAGCAGTCCCATACAATCAGGGCCAAGAATTCTTATACCGTAGGGTTTCGCCGCCTCTACAACTGCGTCTTTAAGAGGTTGCAAGCTATCGTTTTGAGTGCGGGACAAGCCACCCGTAAGAATCAGCGCCGCCCTTACCTGATTAGCACCGAGCTTACGAATAATACCGGGTACGGCATCTGGAGGAGAGCAGATAATGGCCAGATCCGGCATTTCCGGCATAGTACCAACACCGCTATAACAGGGAATATTAAAAACCTGCTCATACCCTTGCTTGTTAACGGCTATCAGTGTTCCTCTATAACCGCTGTCTATCAGATTACTGAGAACCACCCCGCCCATACTGTTGGGCTTTTCTGAAGCACCGAACACGGCTATCGATTTCGGTGCGAAAAAACGCTTTAGATAACTAGTGCTCACGGACATTTCTCCCTGCTATGCTGCAACGCAAAATCGATAATAGGTAATGATACAACGGATTTCAGCTAATAAAAAAGGCGATCCGAAGATCGCCCTTTTTTATCGGGTAACAACAGCCGATAAACAACAGATTTAGTCTATGTACTCAAACCTATTTGCTTAGGCTAAGTAACAGTTTGTTCAAGCGACGAACGTAGGAAGCAGGGTCTTCCAGCTGCCCACCTTCGGCCAGATTGGCTTGATCAAACAAGACCCAGGTAAGATCGTTAAATCGATCTACGTCTGCTTCATCGTTTAACTGAACAACCAGAGGATGCTCGGGATTAACTTCGAAGGATGGCTTGCTATCTGGAAGCTTTTGTCCGGCAGCTTCCATAATACGGCGCATCTGAGCCCCCATGTCCTGAGCCCCGACAACCAGACAGGCTGGAGAATCGACCAGACGATTGGTTACTCGCACTTCATCAACACTGTCACCCAGTGTTTCTTTCACTCGTTCAATCAGTGAGCTGAACTCTTTGGCAGTTTCTTCCTGTTGCTTTTTCTCTTCTTCATCGTCAACTTTGCCGAGATCAAGATCGCCTTTACCTACATCTTTAAAGGTCTTTCCGTCATACTCGTTAAGATTGCTCATCAACCACTCGTCAACTCGGTCGGATAGCAGCAGCACTTCGATACCTTTCTTACGGAAGATTTCCAGGTGTGGGCTGTTCTTAGCGGTGTTATGGTTTTCAGCAACCACATAGTAGATTGCATCCTGCTCTTCTTTCATTCGACCAATGTAGTCGTCCAGCGACTCAGTTTGCTCGGCAGAGTCCGTATGAGTCGTCGCAAACCGCAGCAACTTGGCGACTTTTTCGCGATTCGCAAAGTCTTCAGCAGGTCCTTCTTTTAGTACCTGACCAAACTCCTTCCAGAAAGAGGCATACTTTTCTTTATCTTTCTTGGCCAGTTTTGACAACATATCAAGCACACGCTTGGTCAATGCGGAACGCATAGAATCAATAGCGGGATCTTTCTGCAAAATTTCGCGAGAAACATTCAACGAGAGGTCATTGGAATCAATGACACCTTTAACAAAACGCAAATACAGCGGTAAGAACTGCTCAGCATCATCAATGATAAATACACGCTGTACATAGAGTTTAAGCCCCCTGGCACCGTCTCGGTTCCACATATCGTAAGGAGCACGGGCAGGCACATATAACAGACTGCTGTATTCCAGCTTGCCTTCTACCTTGTTGTGGGACCAGGTCAGCGGGTTCTCAAAATCATGGGATACATGCTTGTAGAATTCCTGGTATTCCTCGTCTTTTATTTCAGTGCGGGGACGAGTCCAGAGAGCAGTTGCATTGTTTACTGCTTCCCATTCTATTTCCTGTTCTTTCTCTTCATTCTCTTCCCCACCCATTGGCTGCTTAATCATTTCAACCGGGATAGAGATATGATCAGAATACTTGCGGACCAGATTACGCAGGCGGAAACCATCGGCAAATTCTGTTTCGTCCTTCTTCAGATGCAAGACGATCGTGGTTCCTCGATCTGCCTTATTGACAGCCGATATAGAGAACTCACCTTCCCCCTGAGATTCCCAATGAACACCTTCTGCGGCATCCAGACCAGCCTTACGTGTAAACACTTCTACTTTATCGGCAACGATAAAGGAAGAATAGAAACCTACACCGAACTGTCCGATCAGATGAGAGTCCTTTTTCTGATCACCAGACAGATTGGCCAAAAACTCGGACGTTCCGGATTTGGCAATGGTCCCAAGATGCTCAACAACATCCTGACGGCTCATACCAATGCCGTTGTCGATAATTCGAACCTGCTTCTCTTCTGCATCAAACTCAATACGTATTTTGAGTTCACTGTCATCCTCGTAAAGTGTCCCGTCAGACAATGCAGCGAAACGAAGTTTGTCGGAAGCATCGGAGGCATTCGAGATCAACTCCCGTAGAAATATCTCCTTGTTGCTGTACAACGAATGGATCATCAAGTGAAGAAGTTGCTTTACTTCTGTCTGAAAGCCAAGTGTTTCTTTTTGTGTCTCTGTTGTCATCGGTTACAACCCAGTCATTTGTGAACAATCTAGATGTTGCACATCTAAGCGCTGTTCATTTAGGTGGGGGCGCTGTTTTCGATTTCAAGGAATTTTTTTCAAGCTTTCATATTAAGATTCATTTCCGGGCCACAGAGGGCCATCAGAGCTGCTTATTTGTGCAACTCATTTCGAAAGTCCATCCCATTGATATTGTCATCTGGAGTACTTACGGTCATTTCCATCAGTACCGGAGATCTGAATTCTCTCAGATAAAGCACAACGACCACGACTGTTGTAAAAGCAATAAAACACCAGGCATTGATGAACCAGGCAAGCACCGCCAAACTGAAATAATAAGAACGCAAACCAAAATTGAAGTTGTTCGCAGCTCTGGATAAGGTTTTTGAAGAACGACTGATAAACGCCTTTATTTCATTTTCAGTCACGTCTTCACCAATCTGCGGTGCACTTCCGATCAGAACGGCACAAAACCCGTACTGCCGAAGGCTCCAGGTGAACTTAAAGAAGGCATAGATAAACAGCACAATTAAAACCAGAAATTTAACTTCCCATTCGGTTTTACTCGACCCTGATAACAGTGGTAGTTCTGACACAACTCCCACTAATCTCTCGGATGCCCCGATAGCCGTCACCAAACCGGCCAGGATGAGCATAGTACTGGAAGCAAAGAATGCCACGGCCCGCTCAAGGTTGCCCACAGCAGATATATCAGCAATTCGGACATCCCGGGTTAACATTTGGCGCATCCAGTCGGTGCGATAAAGATGCAGAACATTAGCAAGACAGGGAGTCGTTAAAGCACGGTATTGAGCAAAATAGGCGTATCCTTTAAAACAGATTAAAAACCAAACCAGGGCCAGCAAGTCCGGCCAATCATTGGACAAAAGCTCCACCGTTATCATTAAAATACCTCTAGCTACGACTGATACTGCTACATGATTTCAGATTATAAACAGATTACCAGCTGAATCCCGACTTTCGACCCGGGCCCCTTCTAATGCCTTCCGGTAAAGGAAAGATGGCGACAGGCAGTATAATCCCGTTAAAATAGCCTTCCTGAAATTTTTGTTATTCGCCTTCTTCAACAGAAAATACATGACTCATATTGTCCTATTCAACAAACCATTCCGAGTATTGTCGCAGTTTACCGATGACAGTGGACGGGCAACGCTTGCAAGCTTTATAGATCAAAAAGGGATTTATGCCGCAGGAAGGCTCGATTACGACTCTGAAGGATTGCTTCTGCTAACAGATAATGGTCAATTACAAAAAAGTATTACCGATCCAAAGCAAAAACTGGAAAAGACCTATTGGGTTCAGGTTGAAGGAAAGATAACCGACTCTGCTCTGCAACAGTTAAGAAAGGGAGTCAATCTCAAAGACGGTTTGACACGACCGGCTAAAGTCAGACGCCTTGAAGCACCGGAACTCTGGCCACGAACGCCACCGGTGCGGGAAAGAAAGCTGATCCCCAGCTCCTGGCTTGAAATACGTATTCATGAAGGACGAAACCGTCAGGTTCGCCGAATGACAGCTCATGTCGGGTTTCCCACCTTACGCCTTATTCGGATAGCCATTGGTGACTGGACATTACAGGATATGAAACCCGGGGAATACCGAAATGAGCCTGTAGATTTCAGCTCATTCGTTAACAAGGAACAAAAACATCAACAACAGGTTCGATCCCGACGCCCTGCTGCCAGAAAAACGAATCCGAAAGGGAAACCGAATCTGAAAGGAGGTAGAACTCATCGCTAGTATCACTCAGTCAGAAGACGCTGCTTTACACTGACTGGCCAGATAAGGAATGCTTTGGCTTTGCTACTGCGGTGAAGAGTCAACAATCCGTTGTTCAAAATAACTCTTAACAATGGTTAAAAAAAACGCTGAAGATAATCCTGCCGAGCCAGCGATCATACACATAACCATAATTTGATAACGTGCAGCGATCAACGGCGAGACGCCAGAAAGAATTTGCCCCGTCATCATGCCCGGTAAAGATACCAGACCAACAGCTAACAGACTGTTGCTTACCGGAATCATCGCAGCCCGATATGCTAACCGTTTCGCCGTGTCATAGTCAGCAGTGCTGCCCAGCTCTGAGTTGATCCTCTCAGCAGCCAGGCTGACAGCATTCATCGAGTTGGCGAAAATCATTCCAGACAGGGGGATCAAGTACTGTGGCTGATACCAGGGATCTAACTCAAGAACCCCCTGAGTAATGATTAGTAAAGTACTCCCCGCACCAAGGAAAATCGAAAGCGCTGCATAAATAAATAACGATTTGCGCTGATGGGCCACTTCACCTAACGCAATCCAGCTGGCAACCAGCAGCATTAATGTAAGGACGGTTAAAATTAGTGATGCGCTTTCTGATTGAAAAATGAAGGTTAGAAAATAACCGATAACCAGCAGCTGCCCTAGCATTCTGGCTAACCCGTAACCAAGTTTGCCTGCCCCCAGCTGCCAGCGATAATAAAAATACAGTACAGGAATAACCGGAATAAAAGCGATAGCCAAACCGCTCAGGCTTATTTGATAGATATCGGCACTCATTACTTATAATCCCAGTTACCAGACCAATTTCGAGGAAGGCACCTCGTCAACAGAGAATAACGAGAGATGGTATCACCATCCACCAAAAAAGCCTTTCAGGACAACTCAATCGATCTGAAAAATGCTGTCAGCAACATATAACCTAATGGTCACGATAAAAATCTCTAAAATTTATTCTATAGATTCTGGCCAATTCGGTAGAGCGTACGCCACTGTTATTACGCAGCATAGCGCTGCCCCAATAACAAAAAAAACCCCTGCACCGAAGTACAGGGGCAAATGCAAAACTAACAAGCCCTGATAGGAGAACTTGCCAGCTACTTCCGCAACCAAAAGGGGATATGGCTGCACTATCGGGCAATCGCACAGTGCAGCTGCGGATATTCACAAATCCTGTTTGACTATCTACTGACTGGATAGCAAACAGACCTGTGAATTTGTTCAGCAGGCCGTTCCTTGTGCCTGCTATCAGTGCCATGCTGTCAACCGGGTGAAAAACAGATTAGAAAGCATCCCCGGGAACACGCACCCAGCCTTCCATCAAGACTCTTGCGCTACGACTCATGATGACTTTGTTAACAGTCCAGTCACCATCACTATTGCTGGCTTCAGCACCGACTTTCAGGGTACCGGAGGGGTGACCAAAGACCACAGCTTCGCGATCTCCACCACCGGCAGCCAGATTAACCAATGTACCAGGTATCGCCGCGGCCGTGCCTATTGCTACGGCTGCAGTTCCCATCATGGCATGGTGCAGTTTACCCATAGACAGAGCACGAACGTTCAGATCTATATCAGCAGCGTGGATCAGCTTGCCGCTGGATGCCGTATAATCAGCCGGGCCGGATACAAAGGCAACTTTGGGTGTGTGTTGCCGCCCAGCAGCCTCCTCTACGTTCTTAATCAAGCCCATTCGCACAGCGCCGTACGCGCGAATAGTTTCAAAACGCTCCAGCGCAGCCGGATCTCCGTTAATCGCCTCCTGCAATTCGGTACCGGTATAACCAATATCAGCCGCATTAAGAAATACCGTAGGAATACCGGCATTAATCATGGTCGCCCTGAAAGTACCGATACCCGGCACCTCCAGCTCATCTACAAGTTTACCGGTAGGAAACATAGCCTCACTGGCGTCTACAGGACTTAAAAACTCCACCTGTACTTCAGCCGCTGGAAAGGTAACCCCATCCAGTTCAAAGTCACCGGTTTCCTGAACTTCTCCATCCGTCATAGGGACCTTGGCTACGATGGTCTTGCTGATGTTGGCCTGCCATATACGAACGGTCGCAATGCCATTTTCCGGGATGCGATCAGCATCCACCAAACCCTTGCTGATAGCGAAAGCGCCGACCGCAGCGGTCAGATTACCGCAGTTACCGCTCCAATCGACAAAGGGCTTATCAATGGAAACCTGACCAAACAGGTAGTCTACGTCGTGATCAGGCTGGCTGCTTTTTGAAAGAATAACCGTTTTACTGGTGCTTGAGGTTGCCCCTCCCATACCATCAGTTTGCTTACCATAGGGGTCGGGACTACCGATAACTCTCAACAACAAGTTGTCGCGAGCTGCGCCCGGCACCTGAGCCGACTCGGGCAGATCCGTAAGATTAAAAAATACGCCTTTGCTGGTACCGCCACGAATATAGGTAGCAGGCACTTTAATTTGAGGTACGTGAGCCATAGCATTTATCCAAATCTGAAAAACACTCTAGTGAAACACAGTCTTGAGGGACCAGCGATATAGCTATTCATCCTTCAGACGAATAGCTATATCCTGGCAAACAACGAGACAGCCGAAAACAGAGTAAAAACGCTGATTTGCGTTACCGGACACCCCCGGCAACGCAAACCAAACTGGTATCAGGCGTTACCTTCCAGGAAATCCTGAGCAAAACGCTGCAATACCCCACCAGCACCGTAGACATGCACCTCTTCAGCAGTATCCAAGCGACAGGTGACCGGAATTTCAACGGTTTCGCCATTGCTTCGGGTCATCACTACCATCAAGTCTGCACGAGGAGCGATCTCGCCGACAACATCGTATGTCTCGGTACCATCAATACCATAGGTGTTACGGTTATCACCTGCTTTAAACTCAAGCGGCAGCACACCCATACCAACCAGGTTGGTCCGGTGAATACGTTCAAAACCTTCAGCCACGATCGCTTCAACACCAGCCAGACGAACACCTTTGGCAGCCCAGTCACGGGACGAACCCTGACCGTAATCTGCACCGGCGATAATGATCAGCGGTTGCTTGCGCTCCATGTAGGTCTCTATCGCCTCCCACATGCGGCTTTCTTTTCCTTCCGGCTCAATACGGGCCAGAGATCCCTGCTTCACTTCGCCATTTTCATCGCGGCACATTTCGTTTAGCAGTTTAGGATTGGCAAAGGTTGCGCGCTGAGCAGTCAGGTGATCACCACGGTGAGTCGCATAAGAGTTAAAGTCCTCTTCCGGCAGCCCCATCTTGGCACAGTATTCACCCGCGGCACTGGATGCCTGGATGGCATTAGAAGGTGACAGATGGTCAGTGGTAATGTTGTCACCCAGCACTGCCAACGGACGCATTCCCTTCATTGTACGTTCACCGGCCAAGGCTCCTTCCCAATAGGGAGGACGACGAATGTAGGTACTCTGTGGACGCCAGTCATAAAGTGGACTTTTAGCCTGTTCAGCCTTACCAAGATCAAACATCGGAATGTAAACCTGGTTAAACTGTTCAGGTTTAACGCATTCAGCCACGATAGCATCAATTTCTTCATCACTTGGCCAAATATCTTTCAGAGTGACCGGGTTACCCGTTTTATCCGTACCCAACACATCTTTTTCAATATCAAAGCGGATCGTACCGGCAATGGCATAAGCCACAACCAGCGGCGGCGAAGCCAGGAACGCTTGCTTGGCGTAAGGATGGATGCGACCATCAAAGTTACGGTTACCGGACAGCACAGCAGTCGCGTATAAATCACGTTCGATAACTTCTTGCTGAATCTTTGGATCCAGCGCACCACTCATGCCGTTACAGGTTGTACAGGCATAACCGACTATTCCGAAGCCCAGCTTTTCCATTTCAGGCAACAGACCGGCTTCTTCCAGATACAGCTTGGCAACCTTGGAACCCGGTGCAAAAGAAGACTTCACCCAGGGCTTTCGCAGCAATCCCAGCTCGTTGGCTTTTTTTGCCACTAATCCTGCCGCGACAACATTGCGAGGATTCGATGTATTGGTACAGGAGGTAATAGCAGCGATGATCACCGCTCCATCCGGCATTTTCCCCTCGGCCTCTTCCGCCTGAGCCTTATCCAGATCAACAGCAATACCACGGGTCTCAAGATCGGAAGTCGGTAAACGACGATGAGGATTGGAAGGTCCCGCCATATTGCGACATACGGTTGACAAATCGAAGGTCAATACCCGCTCGTATTCAGCGTTGACCAGATCATCGGCCCATAGACCTGTTTCTTTCGCATACTTCTCAACCAGGGCAACCTGCTCAGGTTCACGCCCCGTCAGCTTCAGGTAATCAATGGTCTGCTCGTCGATATAGAACATACCGGCAGAAGCACCAAATTCAGGCGTCATGTTGGAAATGGTTGCACGGTCGCCGATCGTCAAGTCCTTGGCACCATCGCCGAAGAATTCAAGGTAAGAGGAAACCACTTTCTCTTTACGCAGAAATTCGGTGATTGCCAGAACGATATCAGTTGCGGTGATACCTGGCTGACGCTTACCGGTCAGCCTGACACCGATAATATCCGGCAGACGCATCATGGATGGGCGTCCCAGCATAACGGTTTCAGCTTCCAGACCACCCACACCAATGGCAATAACACCCAACGCATCAACATGAGGGGTATGACTGTCGGTACCAACACAGGTATCAGGGAAAGCAACACCATCACGAGCCTGAATTACCGGAGACATTTTCTCCAGATTGATCTGATGCATGATGCCGTTACCCGCAGGTATCACATCAATATTTTCAAAGGCAGTCTTGGTCCACTCGATAAAGTGAAAACGATCTTCATTACGACGATCTTCAATCGAACGGTTCTTTTCGAAAGCTTCAGGGTCAAAACCGCCGTGTTCTACCGCCAGTGAATGGTCAACGATTAACTGGGTTGGCACGACCGGATTAACTTTGGCCGGGTCTCCACCCTGATCTGCGATCGCATCACGCAGACCGGCAAGATCAACCAATGCTGTCTGACCGAGTATATCGTGACAAACCACACGGGCCGGATACCAAGGAAAATCCAGATCGCGCTTGCGTTCAATAATTTGTTCCAAAGAGTCAGTCAGCGTAGCTGGATCACAGCGACGCACTAGTTGTTCAGCCAGTACCCGAGAGGTATATGGCAGCGTAGCGTAGGACCCTGGCTGAATGGCTTCGACCGCCGCACGGGTGTCAAAGAAATCCAGGTCGGAGCCCGGCAACGATTTACGGTATTCAGTATTCATAGCTAAACCCACCTGCTTGTGTTCAGAAAAGCAGTGTTTCTGGAGGACGGAGCGATACCGGGATCAGTGTCTCGATCGCTCCCCTCTAATCAATCAGCGCTTAAGGACGATCTTCAATGGCAACCCATTCGCTGCTTTCCGGTCCGGTGTAGTCCGCACTTGGACGGATAATACGGTTGTCTGCACGCTGCTCAAAGGCATGTGCAGCCCAGCCGGTCAGGCGCGAGCAAACAAAGATCGGAGTGAACAGTTTGGTCGGGATACCCATGAAGTGGTAAGCAGAAGCATGGAAGAAATCAGCATTACAAAACAGCTTCTTCTCGCGCCACATCACCTCTTCACAACGTACTGACACCGGATACAGAACAGTGTCGTCAACATCCTTAGCCAACTTCTCGGACCAGCCCTTGATCACAGCATTACGAGGATCGGATTCACGATAAATTGCGTGACCAAAGCCCATAATTTTCTCTTTACGCTCAAGCATGCCCATCATTTCACGCTCGGCTTCATCAGCAGACTTCCAGTTCTCGATCATATCCATGGCTGCTTCATTAGCACCGCCATGCAATGGACCACGCAAGGTGCCGATCGCACCGGTGATAATCGAGTGGATGTCAGACAGAGTTGATGCGCAAACGCGACCGGCAAAGGTCGAAGCGTTAAACTCGTGCTCGGCATAAAGGATCAGAGAAACATTCATTACTTTCGCGTGCAGTTCGTTAGGCTTTTCTCCCTTCAGCAAATGCAGAAAGTGACCGCCGATGGAATCGTCATCAGTCTCGGTTTCTATACGAACACCATCATGACTGAAGCGATACCAGTAATTGATAATAGACGGGAACACTGCCAGCATACGATCAACTTTATCCTGCTGCTGAGAGAAATCAGTCTCGGTTTCCAGGTTACCCAGCATCGAGCAACCGGTCCGCATAACATCCATCGGATGAGCACTGGCAGGAATCTGCTCAAGCACGGTTTTTAGCGGATCAGGCAGGCCACGAAGCGTCTTCAGCTTGGCAATGTAACCATCCAGCTCAGCCTGATTAGGCAATTTGCCTTTCAGCAACAGGTAAGCCACTTCTTCAAAGCTGGCCTTTTCTGCCAACTCAACCATGTCATAGCCGCGGTAAGTCAAACCTGCGCCAGTTTTACCGACAGTACAGAGGGCTGTGCTGCCTGCGGATTGACCACGCAGACCTGCGCCACTTAATTTTTTATCAGCCATCGTCAGCTCCTATCTATTCGTTTAGTCGCTTTAGTGCGTTTTATTGGATCAACCAAGTCGAACGGGACTCAGAGGTTTACTTGTTCTTACCTTCGGAGAACAGCTTGTCCAACTTCTGCTCAAAATCGTGATAATTCAGAAAATCATAAAGCTCCATGCGGGTCTGCATCAGGTCAACAACGTCTTTCTGATCGCCTTTATCAAGAATGTTCTGATAAACAGCCAGTGCAGCCTTATTCATGGCGCGGAATGCACTCAGCGGATACAGCACCATACTGCAACCCACCTCACCCAATTCCTGCTTATTAAACAGTGGCGTGGCGCCAAACTCAGTAATGTTAGCCAGTAACGGCGCGTCAATAGCGGCGCTGAACGCCTTATAGTCTTCCAACGTATGAACGGCTTCTGCGAAGATGCCATCAGCACCTGCTTCGATACAGGCCTGAGCACGTTCGACCGCTGCATCCAGACCTTCCATCTGAAAAGCATCAGTACGGGCAATCAGGAAGAAATCATCATCAGTCTTACCGTCAGTAGCCGCTTTAACCCGATCAACCATTTCAGCTTGAGAAACAATTTCCTTATTTGGGCGATGGCCACAGCGCTTCTGGGCTACCTGGTCTTCAATGTGACAGGCAGCTGCACCTGCTTTAATCATTTCTTTAACGGTACGCTGAATATTAAACGCACCACCCCACCCGGTATCAATATCAACCAGCAATGGAGTCTCAACGGCGCTGGAAATGCGACGAACATCTTCCAGTACATCATTGCAGGAGGTCATACCCAGATCCGGCAAGCCGTAAGATGCATTGGCAACACCACCACCTGACAGATAGATCGCTTTGTGGCCTACACGCTCCGCCATCATTGCTGTGTAAGCGTTGATGGTACCCACGATTTGCAATGGCTTTTGCTCAGCCAAGGCTTTGCGGAAACGTCCGCCAGCAGTCAATTTTTCAGACATGGTAGTTACCCTCTTAACTCATGTTTCTGTTTCAGTTTCTTTTCGATGTTTTTTCGAGCTGCACTTATATGACGACGCATCAGCATCTCAGCCAGCTCCCCATCCCTATGCTCAATTGCATCTACAATGTGATGGTGTTCTTTCAAAGCACGTATTGGTCGGGAACTGGATAAACTAAACTGATAACGATACATTCTGACCAAGTGATACAATTCACCGCCCAGCAACTCTTTCAGCTTGGTGTTTTTACTTCCCTGAACGATGCGATAATGGAAGTCCAGATCCCCTTCCTTTTGAAAATAAGCGCGTCCTTCTGTTTCTTGCAGGCTCTGCTCATGCTCCTCCAAAAGAGCTCTGAGACTAGCGACTTCTTCATCTGTCATGTTTTCAGCAGCTAAGCGACAGGCCATACCTTCCATCGCTTCTCGGACGTGATAAATCTCAATCAGTTCATGTGAGGACAATGAAACAACCCGGGCACCGATATGAGGAATCCGCTGCACCAGACGCAAGCCCTCCAGTCTGCGAATGGCTTCCCTCAATGGCCCACGACTAATGCCATAGGTTCTTGCCAACTCAGGCTCACTGATTTTGTGGCCGGGAGGAATTTCTCCTTTGATGATTGCGGTGACAATCTCCTGACAAACACGGTCAGCGAGCGTTCTTGATTCTGGTTGAGCCTGTTCAAAAGAAGATATTCTGGTATTCATAACCTTACTGAGCCGCCGTCTTTTAGCCAAACCATGATTATCTGTGCCAGCTGGGATCAAGTCTTATCATCACGACCAAAACCAAAGAAAAGACAGGTCCCAAACGATTAAAACTACTTATTTACTGTGTTGCTGCCGCTTTCAGATTGTCGACAATCTTAGTTAATGAACACACCATAACGCTGGATTTGTTCTTCGTCAACCATACATGTGTCTACAGTAGACAAAAGTATAGCGGGAATTCCCCTATATCGAAGTAAATAGTCCAGAAAATAATTCAAGATGCGAACGAACAGTGTGATTCAGCCACATAGTAAAGAGACACAAGTAGATAATGCGTTGAAATTCAACCAGCAAGTTCAAGCAACAAAGAGAATGGATGTAACCGGCATGGAAAAAGAGTACAACCTGCGTGAAAAAGAGATGCAGGCAGCATATAAACGAAACCTTAGCTATAAGAAAAACAATATAGAGATGAGTATCAATAACAATCAGGCAGACTTATAACGCAAATACTCTGTCATATCGTTGTTCATCTGAAGAGCAATCTGGCGCGGCTTTTGAAAAGGCAGACTGTGGTCACAACCCCGGATAGAATGATAGACCCAGTCATCGCGGTCATGTGCCAACTGCCTATGGTAATGATGCAAATCCTCGACACTACGACCACCGATAAAACTACTTACATTCTGCTGAGCCTTAAGCAACTCCTGTCGATCAAGACGCTTTGAAGCCTCTGTAGCGGCATTGAGGGCGTTAGCAAAACCCAAAGCTCGCTCAGAAAGCCGGGTTATTATCATATTCTCAGTTTTCGGGGAAACGATTCGATGAGGAGATATAGTATCAAGAAAGCGCAGTATACCGGGCTGAGGTTCACTCTGATGGCGCAACATATCAGCTACTTCAGCGTATTTATCCCGAAGAGCAACAACGTCTTCATAACAGACCCGGTCCAGTAACGCGGGCTCCAAAAGATACTGCTTATGAACTCTCGTCGGGTGATGACTTTTCAGCAACATGCTTATCAGCCCACCAAATGAATAACCACCTACGTCAGCAGCCCACCAGCCCAAGTGATCCAATAAAGAAACGATATCCCCCAGCGCCTCTTCAACCACATAGGGCTTTTCTGATCCATCCGGGTATTTTGATCCCCCCATCCCCCTGATATCCGGGACCAGCACCTCAGACCAATGTTCCAGATGCTGGACTATATAAGACCAGGTATCCTCACCAGCAACACCCGCACCATGAAGAAGCAACAACCTTCGGCCAGACCTGTGGTCTTGACCACCGTGCTGATGGTAGATATTCGTGTACAGCCGGTAAGCAATGTGCTGCTCATCAGTATTCAGCCAGTAGAGTTGACAACGGTAGTGCTGTTTCATAAAAACCAGCTAAACCTCAGTAAGTATGAAAAGGATATTGTCGACAATTTGTCGCGAGTCGAAACTTTAAGGCAGTAAGCCATCAAAAGTAAAGCCTCCGGCCTGGTTGACTGAGAAAGCCGGTTTTTTGCCCAGGACCGCTCCTAAGCTTAATCAATGATACCAAAGAGCATTTTTCCAACGTACAATGCCGGATTGCCCAATCCAGAAGTTACCTAGCAGTGTACAAAATCCCCCTTACATACCATCCGGACAGTAGCGAAGCCTTCGAGAGACTGCACCAACTGCCCGGAGCCGCATTACTAGACAGTGGACGACCTCAATCAACCCTGGGACGTTATGACATTCTGTGTGCTAACCCCATATGCAGAGTTTTTACCAAAAACAACACCACCTGGAGAGAGGAGCCCGACGGTCGCCAGACTCATTTACAGGGCACACCGTTTGAAGCGCTTAAATCAGTACTGGTTCAGGAGGGGTTTGACCCTGACCAGAGTCACGACCTGCCCTTTAATGGCGGTGCGCTAGGTTACTTCAGCTACGATCTGGGGCGCTGTCTGGAATCTTTGCCTGCGATCGCCAGTCAGGATATAGATCTACCCGAGATGCAAATAGGTATTTATCTATGGGCCGTTGTCGTTGATCATCAAACTAAAGAAACCAACCTTGTCTACAATCGCCCGGCGTTGCAATCCGATATGGAAGCCTTGGCCAATCAGCTTGAGCAACAGGATTTGCCGCTGGCTCAGACCAGTCAGTTTCAGTTAAAGGATAAGTTTCAATCCAACCTAAGCGCTGAAGACTATGAGCAGCGATTCAACCGGATTGTTAATTACATAAATGCAGGCGATTGCTATCAGGTGAATCTTGCTCAGCGCTTTAGCGCTCCCTGCACAGGAGATTCCTGGCAAGCATACAAAGAACTCAGAAAGCGAGCGCCAACCCCTTTCTCTGCATTTCTGACACTAAAAGAGGGAGCGATCCTCAGTCTTTCCCCGGAAAGATTTATTCAGGTGCGTGGATTATCTGTCGAAACAAAGCCAATCAAGGGCACACGTCCCAGAGGCGAGAATGACGATCTGGACAGAAAACTCAAAGAAGAACTCATTTCAAGCCCCAAAGACCGTGCTGAAAACTTAATGATTGTTGACCTTCTGCGCAACGATCTGGGCCGCAGTTGCAAAACAGGGAGCATCAGGGTACCAAAGCTGTTTGACATTGAAAGCTATGCAAACGTACACCACCTGGTTACCACCGTTGAGGCTGAGCTGAACAGTCCTGCTGACAGCTTACGCTTGCTTGAAGGCAGTTTTCCCGGCGGATCAATTACCGGTGCGCCTAAAATCAGAGCTATGGAAATTATTGAAGAATTGGAACCGCACCGCAGATCCGCTTACTGTGGATCTATTGGTTACATTGGCTTTAACGGTAATGTCGATACCAGTATCTGTATTCGCACGCTGGTTTGCCACCAGCAACGAATTCATTGCTGGGCTGGTGGTGGAATCGTTGCCGACTCTGAATGCAGCGCAGAATATCAAGAGACTTTCGACAAAGTCAGCAACCTGGTCGCACCATTAGAGAAAATGTTTCACCACTCGTAAAACGACCGGCTTTCAATACGAAACAGGAACGATACACTGCAGGAAAGCGCAAAGGCCAGCGGGCCCTTTAATACTGAAGCACTCTTGGTAGCAGGCGGCGCCAAAGAGCAAGACCGAGACGCAGTCGGCCCCGGCCCGTTATATCAGACCTTTAAATCACCCTTTGTTTTGAGGGTGCTCTGTCTGAATAATCCACTAACTCATTAAAGTGACAAATCTCGCTCGCTGGCTTTAACGAATTCTTTTTTCAGATCCTCAAAGGTCTGCACTGCAGGAAACTGAGGAAACTCTTCTATTACATTATCGGGTGCATGGAACAGAATTCCCGCATCAGCTTCAGCCAGCATAGTCGTGTCGTTATAAGAATCCCCTGCAGCGATAACCCGATAGTACAGCGATTTAAATGCCAACACGGATTGCCGCTTAGGATTTTTCTGACGAATGACATAATCAACAACACGGCCATTTTCATCTGCTACCAACTGGTGACAGAACAAGGTTGGAAAACCCAACTGCCGCATCAGAGGCTGAGAAAATTCGTAGAAGGTATCTGACAAAATGACGACCTGAAAGCGCTCACGCAACCAATCAATAAACTCAACCGCACCATCCAGGGGTTTTAGTTTAGAGATCGTCGCTTGAATTTGTGGCAGTGTAAAACCATGCTCATCAAGAATCCTCAGGCGCTGCTGCATCAGCACATCATAATCAGGAATATCGCGAGTCGTCGCTCTAAGCTCCTCAATGCCGGTTTCTTCCGCAAACGCTATCCAGATTTCGGGCACTAATACCCCTTCAAGGTCCAAGCATGCAACTTCCACAAGTTTCTCCCAATGGCGATTGAATATTTAAGGCAACGACTCTACCTTGCTTTAATCAGCGGTTCAATCACGCACTTAGTCTCAGCCGGGCTGCTGAATGGCATATCATTCACAGCCCGGTCTTTAACAACCTCTTAGCTTTCTGCTGCTTTAACAGGACAAAGAAAGCCATATTCCGTGGCCACAACCGCAGAGCAGACCCCGGGGGGCCTGCTTAAGACTCCGGGATCAGTCAGAGGCGGGAGGGGATACAGCATACTATTTGTTACAGCTTCCAGTGTTACAGCACCGGCAACTCAATATGCTCGAACAAATGATCAAGTTCAGTCCGATTTCGACAAGCCACTGCCTTATCAACCAGCTCCGGCGTCAGGTGAGGCGCAAAACCTTGAATAAAGTCATACATATAGCCACGCAAGAAGGTGCCACGGCGAAACCCAATCTTAGTGGTACTGGATTCGAACAGATGACTGGCATCCACAGCAACCAGATCACTATCCACTTCTGGCTCGTATGCCATGCTGGCTATGATCCCAACACCCAGGCCTAAACGGACATAGGCTTTAATCACGTCGGAATCAACCGCTGTAAAAACAACCTTGGCCTCCAGACCGGCGCGGCTGAAAGCCTCATCCAGTTTCGAACGCCCGGTAAAACCAAATACATAGGTCACTATTGGATACTTAGCCAGATCTTCAAGCTGTAACTTGGTGACCTTCGCCAGCGGATGATCTTTAGGCACAACAATAGAACGATTCCAACGATAGCAAGGCATCATTGTCAGATTACCAAAATGAGACAACGCCTCCGTGGCTATAGCAAAATCAACAGTGCCATCTGCTGCCATTTCGGATATTTGCACAGGTGTGCCCTGCTGCATATGCAACGAAACATCCGGGTACTCTCCGATAAACTCTCGAATAACTCTGGGCAAAGCATAGCGGGCCTGGGTATGGGTAGTCGCAAGAGCAAGACTGCCTTTCTTTTCGTCGCTAAATTCCTGTGCCACTTGCTTAATTGTTTCAACTTTGCGGAGGATGTCTTCTGCAATACTTAAAATCGACTCACCTGCTTGAGTAACGCGCGTTAAATGTTTTCCACTTCGAGCAAAGACCTCGACACCCAGCTCATCTTCCAACAAACGGATTTGTTTACTGATACCTGGCTGAGAGGTATATAGACTTTGAGCTGTAGCTGATACATTTAGCTCGTGTTTCGCCACTTCGCAGATATAACGCAGCTGCTGAAGCTTCATGATGCCACCAATAAAAAAAGGATCGACATCAACCCCGTACTGCTTTAGGCGCGGGCCAATTCGACTCCCGGGTTAAGAAAAAATACGCGCCTATTACTGAAGAACCAGCCACCAAAAGCAGAGAAAAACACTGCTGACAACCCGGCTCCTCACATTAAGACGCCTCAAAATGATAAGAAGAAGCTATTAACTTATTCTTTTCCAGAATATAGCTGAAGGTAGTACTGTTCAATATAAAAAAACAGTACTTTAGAACTAGTTTTGATAAAAAATGATCTACACGTTAGCCTGAGCATGAAGTCTGCGAATCTGCTCTTCCTGCCCAATTAGTTTTTTCTGCAAGCCGGAAACAGAACCCTTAACACGAAGGAGCTCATCATCACGCAGCTTGATAGCCTGCCTTAAATCGGCTTCTTTTCTCATGGCTTCACTAGAAGACAGTGCAACCCGCTGTTGCTCTGCTTTAAGATCAGCCTCCAATTGCTTTACTCGTTCTTCCAATCGCTTGTTTTTATTTGTTTCGCTCAGCATTTTGGCACTCGCCTGGGACAACTTTCGAGCCTGAGAGCCAGTATCAGCCCTCATTGTTTTCAGCTCCATCTCCAGGCTTTTCATCTGACCATGCAGGGTTTCTATTTTAACTTCCCTTCTCGCAACCTCAGACTGTAAATCATGGATACTCTTGGTCAGAGCAGATTCCTTTTTGCCTGCATCATCCCGGACAACTTCAAGATTGTGACGATAATGTCTCAACTCAGCCTCAGCCTTGGCCAGCAATTCCTGATTGTGTCTTTGCTCATCTTTTAAGCGACCGTCAAATGTACGCTTCGCGTCTTCTAGTGTTTTTGCTACGCGTTTCACTTCATGACGGCTGTCCTGAAGCTGGTCCTCGACCTGCTTTCTCTGAGTAATCTCTCCAGTCAGATTTGACTTTAATACGGTTATCTCTGCCTCTAATACTTTGAGCTGATTTTCAGCCTCTTCCACCTTCATCACTTCTCTGCGAAAGCGACTCTCCAACGTATCGTAATCAGCACGACTGCTATCTAACAGCTCTTCTGACTCCTGTTGCAACGTCTGCGCACTGTAATCAAGTGTTTGCTGCTGAATGGCCAGATGTTCCGAAGCTTCCTTAACTGCATCCTGCCAGAGTATTCTAACCGCTCGAGTCAGCGCATCCGGTGCGTCAGATATTCCTTCAGAGGTTAACAAAACCCGGCTGGATAAGCCTGACCACCAACGCTCCAGCTCCTCGGCCACCATCGGGTCTGCTTCATCAAGCCCCAGTTGTTGCGAGATTGACTCCACAGTTGGCTGAATCCCTTTGCGGAGCATGGAATCAGCAATATTATGGATATTTTCTGCAGTAAAGATGGTACTCATAGTAAATCAGCTCAGCCTTGGTTAGCGCCATTGGTCGACAAGTTTTCAAGAGTTCTCTCAAGACTCTCTTCAAGCGGGGCAGATACGGTAATACGCTCGCGGTTTTTTGGCAATCTTAGCGTTAACTGTGCAGCATGAAGAAATAACCGCCGTAGCCCTCTGGTCTTCATATCTCGGTTAATGGATTCTTCCCCATACTTTTCATCACCCATTATAGGATGGCCGGCAAATTGAGCATGAACGCGAATCTGGTGAGTTCGACCAGTGATTGGCTTTGCTTCAACCAATGTGGCTTGCTCGAACCGCTGCAATACACGAAATTCAGTCAGCGACTCCTTGCCATCCTGACTCACACGAACAACCCGCTCACCCGACTGTAATTCATTTTTCTTTAATGGTGCGTCCACTTTAAGCTTTCGATTCGGCCAACGGCCTATCACCAGCGCATTATAAATCTTACTGATGCGGCCCACACGCAGATCTTCATGCAGTGCTTTCAGCGTGCTGCGTTTTTTGGCAACCATAACGCAACCAGACGTATCGCGATCTAATCGATGAACCAGCTCCAGAAACCGAGCTTCCGGCCTGATCTGCCGGAGCGCTTCAATCATGCCCAAGCTGACACCACTACCACCATGAACCGCTAAACCAGATGGTTTATTAATAATCAACAGCTCATCATTCTCAAATAAAATGGCGCTTTCCAGAGCTTCTATCAGCCCCTTCCCCACCTTTGCAGGCTCTTTTTCAGATGCAACTCTGACAGGAGGTATACGAACAAGATCCCCCGGTTGTAAACGGTAAGGAGCCTTGACTCTTTTTTTATTTACCCGCACCTCACCTTTACGAATTATCCTGTATATCAAAGTTTTAGGAACGCCTTTTAAACGCGCAATCAGGAAATTATCAATGCGTTGACCGCAAAGATCCTGCTCGACTTCAATCCACTGTACACTTGGTTGTGAAATTTGAGAGTTAGTTGCCATGATATCCGGAAAAAGGCCCTTAAGAATTTGCTGAAAGGGGCGTTTACTGTTATATTGATTCGTCGCCCAAATGCGGCATTTTTCAGACACTTAGCTGTAAAAAGGCAGCCTCTTAAAAAGTGCTTTGTTGAAAAATAGTCAGCTGGGTGACGCAGGCTTGCATTGTAACTGATTCCTGGCAAACGGGCAGGACTAAATCCGGTAAGCCTTGAAAGAAAATATTTTTGATGGAGAGTAGCCGAACAGGACCAACAGATGGTACCCGTTGGCTGCTCCCGATAATGAGTCGCGCCCACTTTGGCACCGCGATTTAGAATTGATTTATGCCTTGTGTTCAAGTGAAGATGCACGACGGCCCGTGGATTGCGCGTATTTCGATACGAGACAGCGCTTACTAGCCTGGTTTATTGGCTTATCCGAGATGGCAGTTGATTCCTCCACTATAAGAGGTTCCCTAATCGCATAACATGACGTGATCACAGATCACCGGAAGACGCTAGGAGTCTGACTTAACACTGATCCACCGCTTTGAAGCCGACCTTGGTCAATTTTGCGATCTTTTTTCGTTAGATAGATAGCTAGCTATTCGCCTCCGAAGATCGAAGAACCCACCTTGCAGCGCCTTCTTTGCAACAATCAGCTTAATCAGACATCCCCCGAAAACAAACACTTGGGGAAGCTGGCGTTGAAAATACAGCATTGGGACACCAGCACACGCATAAACATATCGATTTTAAGATTCGGCACAAGTTGACTGAAGTGGGGTGCGTGTATTTACGTTTAGAGTGAATAAGCACCTATGAAAAGAATGTTAATCAACGCTACTCAATCAGAAGAGTTGCGTGTAGCCCTAGTCGATGGCCAGCGTCTTTATGATCTGGACATTGAATCCGGTGCAAGAGAACAAAAAAAGGCCAACATATACCTTGGCAAGATTACCCGGGTAGAACCCAGTCTTGAAGCGGCGTTTGTCGACTTTGGTGCAGAGCGCCATGGATTTCTTCCCCTGAAAGAAATTTCCAAAGAGTATTTTAAGAAATCCGCCAGCGGCAATAAAGGCCGAGTCAGCATCAAAGATGTCATCTCTGAAGGACAAGAGATGATCGTACAGGTCGACAAAGAAGAACGAGGCAACAAGGGCGCAGCGCTGACCACTTTTATCAGTCTGGCTGGCCGTTATCTCGTACTTATGCCCAATAACCCCAGAGCAGGTGGAATTTCACGTCGCATTGAAGGCGAGGATCGCGCCCAGCTTAGGGAAACACTGAATCAAATTAACATCCCTGATCAGATGGGTGCCATCGTACGTACCGCTGGCATCGGACGCTCTTCTGAAGAAATGCAATGGGATCTGGATTACCTGCTACAACTCTGGCACTCAATCAAAGACGCCGGTAAAAAGAAGCCCTCCCCGTTTCTTATCTATCAGGAAAGTAATGTCATCATTCGAGCGATCAGAGATTATCTGCGCCAGGACATTGGTGAGGTTCTGTTTGACGATGAAGAAGTGCAACAGGAAGCTTTATCATTTATCCAGCATGTCATGCCGGGATATGAAAGCAAGATCAAGCTATACAGCGAAGAAACCCCTTTATTTAATCGCTTCCAGATAGAGTCACAAATAGAAACTGCTTTCCAGAGAGAGGTTCGCCTGCCTTCTGGAGGCTCTATCGTCATAGACCCGACAGAAGCACTGGTTTCAATTGATATCAACTCCGCCCGAGCCACCAAAGGCCGTGACATTGAAGAAACCGCGCTGCAGACTAACCTGGAAGCAGCAGACGAAATCGCCAGACAACTCCGCCTTCGAGACATTGGCGGCCTTATCGTCATCGACTTTATTGACATGACCCCGGTCCGCAACCAGCGGGAAGTAGAAAACCGCATGAGAGACGCTCTCAAAGTCGACCGTGCACGCGTGCAGCTCGGCCGCATCTCTCGCTTTGGACTGCTGGAGATGTCCCGGCAAAGACTACGCCCATCACTTGGCGAAACCAGCGGCGTTGTATGCCCTCGCTGCGACGGGCAAGGCACTATCCGAGACGTGGGTTCACTGTCCCTTTCGATCATGAGACTTCTTGAAGAAGAGGCCTCAAAAGAGCGTACAGTCCAGATCCGAGCGATTGTACCGGTTAATGTTGCTACCTATCTGCTGAACGAGAAACGCGCGAATATCAGTGAAATCGAAAAACGTCACAGCACAGAAATCATCGTAGTTCCAAACCCGAATCTGGAAACGCCTCACTACGAAGTACAGCGTTTACGCGATGACAGCAGTGAAATGACAGCAAGCAGCTCAGCAAGTTACGAGCTGACGCCGGAGCCTCATGGCGATCTGGAAGAGCTGACTCCTCAGCAAACGGCCCAAAGAACTGAAGCAGCCGTTAAAGGAGTAACTCCTTCCAAACCCGTTCCTGCACAATCTCCGGAAGAACCAAAGCAACGCCGTAGTCTTTTATCTGCGATAGCCAGCCTGTTCACCTCTTCCACTCCCGAAAAAGAACCAGAACAGGAAAAAGAAGAAGCACCCAAGCGCAATGCGCAACCTTCTCGTAGCGGTTCAGACCGCGACCGCGACCGCAGTCGCAGCCGTAAGCGCAGAGGCGATAGAGATCGCCGCCCTGAACGTAATAAAGATGACTCCAAAGGCAGCACCAAGGAGCAGCCTCGTAAGACGGAAAAGAAATCCGCTGATAAAGATGACTCCGGTCAAAGCAATGACCGCCACAGTCGCCGTCGTACTGCTGAGACTGCGGACAATACCCGCAATGACCGTCGCGGCAACAGAGCGGCTCAGAAAGAGAAGCCTGAAGAGGTTAACGCAAAATCTGCTGACACCACGGATACTGATAACAGCCAAACCCAGAGCGAAACTCCAAGCCGCAGAGATCGTGGCAGCAAGCGCCGCAGAGAACGCTCTGGACGTCGGTCAGGTGAGCGCAAAAATCGTTCAGAGGTAATCAACAAACTCGAAGAGCAGCAGGCATCTGAAGTCACAAATGCGGCCACCGCGCAAGAGCAGGAAAGCAAAGCAAAAGAAGCGCTTTCCAAAGACACTTCAGCTAAAGAAAGCATTGCAAAAGAAACTATCGATAAAAGCACTGCCAATGAAGAAAACAATAGGACCAAGGTAAAATCAGAGCCTCAAAAACATTCTGAAGCAAATTCATCTGATGTAAAAACAACAGCAACAGCAGATAGCAAGACACCTGCTGCTTCAGAAGCTCCATTATCAGCAGAAATCATTGAACTTGCTGAAGTAGCGGCAAAGCAAAAATCTCATCAGCCGAAAGACAAGGATGTAACCACTCAAGCCACCACGCTTAAGGAAAAAGAGCCCAAGGCTGACGGTGAAAAGCATCTGACCGAACAGAAAGCAACTGAACGGAACCAGCCGGCATCGGATGAAAGCAGCGCTGCAAAAGATACTTCTCCAGCAGTGACAGAGGAGCCCGCCAGGGTCGAAAGCGAAAATAAACCTTCGACAGCAACCGATGTGTCGAAAGACAGTCTGGAAAAAACACCACCTAAAAACGAGGACGCGGCTGCTAAAACGGGCCAATCCGGACAGGTGCAAACCAGCAAAAGCGAAGTCAGCCAATCGTCAGAATCACAGGCAGAATCCGCCGCGCAGCGCCCCAGACGCAGAACAAGGGTTGCCAACGACCCTAGAGAAATACGTCGAAGAAAACGAGAGCAGGAGGAAAAAGCAAAGCAGCAGACTGCAGCCAACAAAGAAAGCGATACAGCTTCAGATGCGGCTCAGAAGTCTGTCGATAACGCCTCCGAAACAACAGCTGCTGAAGCAGCGGCAACAGGTGCTGAAAAATCATCTACCGCCTCTTCCAGCAGCACAGAAGCGATGGCCCCAGCGGAAACCAGCTCCGAGCAAAAACCAAAAGCTGAGTACTCAGCATCACCGGCGCCTGAACCCAAGGAACCTTTAGTATCAACGCCGGCAAAGACTGTTGAATCAGATGATGCTTCTTTACAGAAAGACGAAGCAAAGTCTGAAACAGTAGAGAAATCTTAGAGGCTTAAAAGATAAAAGAGTGCAGGAAAAAGGCGGATTTAATATCCGCCTTTTTTTCGCATAATCCCGGCAAGTCTCATTCAGATTGGTAATTTCAGCTGTTACTTAATTGCCTATACTTAATTGCCTAAAAACCTTTAGTAACACCAATGCCCTGTTATTCAGGTTAAATCAAAATCAAACCCGATAAAAAAATTACCGAGGATGACAGACTCCATCGTACTCTTTAGGATATTAATCCATTCTTGGGGTTAGGATATTGGCCCATCCCCTGGGTATCGAACTACCACTCTTGATTCTTACATAGACAATTATGTCCGGAAAAATATTGAATAATTTGATTGCTATCGTTGAAGATGATCCAGACCAACGACAAAACTATGAGCATGCACTACGCAAAAGACACTACAGAGTAAGCAGTTATGGAACCCGACAGCAAGCGCTCGCAGGCATCAAAGAACAAATGCCTGATCTTGCTATCCTTGATGTAATGCTTACAGACGAATTTGATGGTGGCTTTAAGCTTTGCAGTGAGTTACTACAGTTAAACCCAGACCTTCCAATCATATTTCTCAGCAGCAGAAGCGACGAAATCGATCAAGTCTTTGGTTTACGGCTGGGAGCCTGGGATTACCAGACCAAACCGGTATCATTAACACTTCTTGCAGAACGCATTGCGGCCCTGTTAAAAGTGGCCAGCAATCGAAAACAACAGCCGCCCGAGCCCGACCTGTATGGAGACCTGGAGCTGGATATAGAGCGAGTTGCAGTCAGCTGGAAGACTCAACGAATATCCCTAACCGTTACAGAGTGCGCTATTCTGGATGTTATCGTCAGCAAAGAAGGTGGCGTTGCCAGCTACGATGAACTTGCTAAAGCAACACGGCAGACTCTGGTTACCAACAATACAGTTAATACTCATATTCGCCATATACGACGCAAGTTTCAGGACGCTGACAGCATGTTTGATCAGCTTGAAAATGTTTACAGCGCCGGTTATCGGTGGAAAGAACAAGCTTCCTGATGATTTTCCGTCTACGAACACAACTACTGTTTCTCAGTATGGGCTTACTGGTCCTGCCCTGGCTTGGGTTTCGCTATATCAATGATATTCAGGACTTTTTGATTAAAGGCCAGGAACAGGCCCAGCTGCTGACGACCCAGGCAATAGCCACTGCTCTTCAGGGGCGCCCAGAACTACTTACCAGCCTGCCTGACCGACAAGATTCCGATAAACAAAAGCTGTTTTATGCATCTCCTACTGACCGCCATCTTTTGGCGGATGGCTATGATGAAGAGTGGGATCGGCCAACTCCCATATATCGCTTTGGTCCCCGAGAGAATCCGGACAAGATTGATCCTCTGTCAATGCAGATCAGATTTCTGCAAAGGGACAACCAACTTTATTTGTTAGTTGACGTTAGAGACCGTTATCTGGTTTATCACCACCCCGGATATCAGCGACTGGACACCAGTGACCAGCTTCAATTAACCATAGGTAACCAGCACTATCTGATAACCAGTGAAGCAATCGGTCAAGTTCTTGTTCTCAATACTGATGACCAGTGGATTAACGGTCAACCAGCAACGGCCGCGGGTATTCGTGGCTCCTGGGTAGAAACCCCCGGAGGATATAGAGTTGAGCTACAACTCCCACTTTCTCTGGTTAGTAACGCTACCCGCTTTGATATTGCTGTTGTTGATGTAGACGACCTGGATCAGCGTAATGTCGTTGAAAAAATAACCAGCGAAACGGGAGGCAAAAGTCGGCTGCTGGTACATTCACCCGACTTACAGCGGCTAGTACAAGGGCTCAGGCAAGTTAACAGACATGTCTGGATTCTAGACAAAAACTCTAGAATTCGTGCCGTTTCGAATATACCTGATGCACGCCCGAATCTACTGGAAAGGCACCAATCGGTTATAAACCGGGCCATGCAGGGCCTGCCTGCAGTAACCAGGTATACTGATGGAGAAAAAGATTACATACTTGCTGCTCAACCTATTTTGGGAGCCCGCTCGGTATCCAGTGATGGAGCCCCTGATCAAGAAAAACCCATAGGGGCAGCCGTTGTAGAGGTCGCAACTGAGGACATTCTTAACCTCCAGCGCCTTACACTTTTGAAGTCAGCTATTGCCACGACCATTGCGTTTGCTCTATTGGTCGCTGGCCTCCTTATTTTTGGCTACAGACTGACCCAGCGCATCAGTAATGTCCGGAACGAAATTCGATCCAGCGTCGATAACCAAGGCAGAGTGCTGTCCAGCGGTTTGAGTACTGAACAAGACAGTAGAGACGAGCTGGGAGACCTGGCCCGTGATATGTCTGGGCTCATTAACAGGCTCTACCAATACACCCGCTTTCTCGAACGAATGCCTAGAACCCTTCGTCACGAGCTGAGTAATCCACTCAACACTATCAGCACGTCGCTTGAAATGATGCGGGAAGACTCGAAGACGCAGCAACAACCCTATCTGGATAGTGCTGAGCGAGGTGTAAATCGACTGACGTTAATCATTAACAGCATAACAGAAGCAGCTAATCTGGAAGATGCATTGTGCAGCGAATCACTTTTTGCGCTTGATCTGAAAGGCCTGCTGGGAAATTACGTGACCCAACTCTCAGCAAGTAAAATCTCACAAAACGTTCAGTTTCAGCCCCCTGAATGCGAATGTTGGATAGAGGGAAATGATATAAGACTTGAGCAGCTTCTCGATAAGCTGGTAGATAACGCCCTGGACTACGCCCCTGTTGATAGCTGTGTCAATTTCAGATTAGCAATGGAAGATGAACACTGGGTGATCGAGATTGCCAATCAAGGGCCTGATATTGCTGATGAGATAACAGACAGTCTGTTCGATTCTCTGGTGTCATACAGGGAGGCGAAAAGCCCCCGTGATGCCACTAACTCCCATGACACTAGAAATCTCCATGACAGCAGGAGAGCCGAACAAAACACATCTCAGAGTATTCATCTGGGCATTGGGCTCTTTATAGTAAAGGTCATCACCCAACACCATAAAGGTAAGGTACAAGCGTTGAATAGAAAAGATGAAGTGGTTTTCAGGGTAAGCATTCCTGCAATAAACCCAGCGCCGGTACAGTAAATCCAATCCTGCTCTATAGCTCTATAGAAGCAAATACAGAGAGCTGAGCGATGACTTGCAGCCATAACATGAAAGCGATGCCATAACCGTCCTAGTAAATTCTCGGTTCTATCTCCAATTCAACACCGAAACGGCTGGCAATATCGGCCTGAATTAATCCGGCAAGCTCTAAAACTTCAGCGCCTTCAGCCTGATTATAATTAACCAGCACAAGAGCCTGCTTGTCATGCACCCCCACAGAGCCCTTTCTGAATCCCTTCCAGCCCGCAGTATCAATCATCCAGCCGGCAGCCAGCTTGACCCCCTGCGGATCGTTGTATCCAATGATCCCGGGATGTTGCCGTTTTAGCTGTTCATACTGACTTTTGGACACTACAGGATTCTTAAAAAAGCTGCCGACATTAGCCAGCAACGCCGGATCAGGCAGCTTGCTGGATCTCAGTTTAACGACAGCTTCAAACAAGTCCTGTGGACCTGGACTACTAATCTCGGCCAGCTCACTCGTCAGGCCGCCGTAATTTAACTGAAGTTGTGGTTTTTTGCGTAACCGAAACGAAACCTCTGTAATTACAAACTGATCCAAAAAAGTCCTTTTAAATACACTGTCACGATAGGCAAACTTACACTCATCCACCGTAAAATGGCGAAACTCCAGAGTCCTTCGATCCAATGCTTGCAGCCCATACATATAGTCCTTTATCTCAACACCGTAGGCGCCAATATTCTGTATCGGTGCCGCACCAACAGTACCGGGAATCAGGGCCAGGTTTTCCAACCCAAAGCAGCCCTTTGCCAGACACTTTATTACAAACTCGTGCCATGACTCCCCGGATTGAGCAGTCACCCGCATCCAGTGCTCATCCACATCTGAAAACTGAACACCCTGGGTTGCCATCTGTATACAGAGACCGGGAAAATCATCCCGCAGAATAACATTACTGCCGCCACCCAATATCATCACCGGAAGCTTGCGGTCCTTGGCATAGGCTAACAACTCCTGCAGTCGGGATGATTGAGTTACTGACTCAAAATATCTAGCCTTAACCGAAAGACCTAGCGTATTGAGAGACCTGAGCGATACGTCCTTCAACACAGCGTTTTCAACTCCCATACTTTTGCCTGATTTCTTTTAGGAGCCCTTCTGATGCACGCTCGATAAGATCAAGCACTCGATCAAAGCCTCCCGCTCCGCCATAGTACGGATCAGGCACTTCCCGTAGAGCTTCCCCTTCAGAAAAATCCAGGAACAGTCGGAGTGTTGCACGGCTATTGTCGGGCGCAATATCCTTCAAATCATGGAGGTTTGACTCATCCATGGCGAGAATATAATCAAACCGATTAAAGTCCTCATAACAGGCTTGGCGAGCACGAAGCTGGCTCAAATCATAGCCACGCTTTTTTGCCGCAAGTGTTGAACGCTGATCAGGTGGCCCACCTATATGAAAATCAGAAGTGCCGGCGGAGTCGACTGTTACCTGAGACTCAAGCCCCTGCTGTTTGAGTTTGTATTCAAAAACGCCATGCGCGGTGGGTGATCGACAAATATTCCCCAGACAGACAAACAAAACGGAGCAAGGCCTATTAAGCCGAGCCCCTGAATGAGAGGAGGTATTAACGCTAACTGATGACATGCAATTGCACCGGATTTATCGACAAGACAGACAGTATCAAGACTAGAAACGAGTATTCAACCAACACCCAGATCCAGCTCTTCACATAGCAACGAGGCGAGATAGAATATCTGCATTTGCCTGCTAAGAGACCATGATTCTCCAAAGGCCTATTATTCTAAAAGGCCATACAAAAGGGCTTCCTTCATCAATTGCGAGTATCTATTAAACCACGGATTCTCTCAAGATCTGACAGAGTGTCAACGCCCGCTGGCGGTGCCTCATCAGCATCAGCCACATGAATAAAGGCACCATTCCACATAGCCCGTAACTGCTCCAGGCACTCCGTTTTTTCCAACTCACAAGCAGGCCAGCGAACAAAGTCATTCAGTAGCTTGACTCGGTAGCCGTATATGCCGATATGACGCCGATAACTGTCGCCTTCCGGTAAACAGGGGAGTTCTCCCTGAGCAGAAAAATGATCTCTCGGCCAGGGTATCGGCGCTCGGCTGAAGTAAAGTGCTCGCCCTTGATTATCCGCCACCACTTTAACGACATTAGGATTGAGCAAGCTCTGCACATCAAGAATAGGCTCGCTCAATGTCGCTATACTGGCTCTGGGTTCAGCAGCCAGATTATGAGCAACCTGGTTAATAATCCTCGGAGGAATCATAGGTTCATCCCCCTGGACATTGACGACAATGTCATCAGCATATAATCCCAAAACCTGCACCACTTCCTGCAACCTGTCGGTTCCCGAGAGGTGTTGATCAGAAGTCATGCAAACCTCAGCCCCAAACGCTGTTGCTGCTGCCTCTATGCGCTTATCATCTGTTGCAATAATAACCCGATCGGCCTCACTCTCTAATGCACGCTCGTAGACGTGCTGAAGCATAGGCTTTCCCGCAATATCAAGTAGCGGCTTGCCAGGAAGGCGGCTGGAAGCGTAACGTGCAGGGATGATTACTGAAAATGCCATGTCACACTCTTACCTTAAACGAGCATTTAATAGGAACTCATTGCTTAACTGGAATAACTATCGATGGCGGGATAAGTCTAGTGTTTTTCCCGTTCTTCCTGAGTCATTTTGCGTGCCTCATTTTCCAACATTACCGGAATACCATCACGTACAGGATAAGCCAAACCACTGACTCGACAAAATAGCTCATCTGTTTCTTTATTCCACTCGACTGGAGCCTTTGAAACAGGGCACACTAAAATATCTAAGAGTTTTTTGTCCATTGAAAGAGCCCTAATCTATAAAACAGCTCCAAAGGGAGCTTTGTATCGGTTTCACGCCACCCGGATACCATGAATAAAACATCCTGGCCCTAAAGCAGTCCGTTTTGGATTAACACTGAAGCGCTGGTTAGTTGCTGATTAAACGGTTCAACTGATCCAGCAACTGTTTTTCAAACACCTCAGGCAGCTCCGCACTAACCGGCAGATAATACCTGTTGTCAGCGGCAAATGCGCGGCATTTTACTGCGTCTTTTTCAGTCATTATCACGGGAAAGTCATTATCAAACAACAGGTCATTTGCACTGAAATGGTGATGATCAGCGAAGCTATGCTCAATCACTTCAAACCCCAGTGATCGCAAGGTCTTAAAAAAACGCTGAGGATTACCGATGCCCGCTACTGCATTGACTTTACCGGGGAGCAATTGAACCGGTTCAGCTAAAAGCGTTTGAATGGAAGAAACGTTCAGGCTCATGGGGTAACTGTTACAATGCTTCCACCCTCCTCCGTTTACAATGCAAAAGTCAACTTCATCAAGGCGAGCAGGAGGTTCTCTTAATGGCCCCACGGGAAGGCAATGACCATTCCCTAATCCTCTAGCCCCATCCACAACGGCAATCTCAATATCTCTGGATAGCCGGTAATGCTGCAAGCCATCATCACTGATGATGACATCAACCTCTCCCGACTCCAACAATGCCCGACACGCTTGCGCTCGATCAGGATCAACAACAACTGGGCAACCACAACGCTGGGCAATCATAAGGGGTTCGTCACCAGAATCCGCAGCATTTGAACTGGCAACGACTCGATAAGGGTAATCTGGAGCGTTACCACCGTAGCCACGACTGACAACACCAGGACGAAATCCAAACTGTATTAAAAGCTCGACCAAATGCACAACGACAGGAGTTTTACCGACCCCTCCGACACTAATATTACCAACGACAATCACTGGTACAGGTGCTTGCCATACAGTTTTTAACCCTTTTCCAAAAGCCGTTCGACGTCGATGCGCCAAAAAAACAAACAACTTCTCGACAGGCCACAGGGGTAGCAGCCATGGAATTTTCCCGTACCAAACCCGGTCGATAAAGCTCACCCGCTACTCGCTCTCATCTGCACTGCGAGTGGTTATGCTCAGATGAACAAAACCCAATTGCCCAGCGGCATCCATCACCGTTACCACAGTTTGATGAGGTGATTGAGCATCGGCCGTAATAATCAGCGGAAGATCCTTCTTATTACGGGCTTCTTTGCTGATAGCCTTTTTTAGAGTTTCCAGTTGACCATTCACCAATGGCTTTCCATTGACCGAATACTGCCCCTGAGCAGTAATGGTAATATCAATGACTCTTGGTATTTCATCAGTCACTTCGGCGCTGGCTTTCGGTAAGTCGATTTCCAGATGAGCTTCTTTAGTGAAGGTTGTCGAAATCATAAAAAAAATCAGTAATAGAAACACCACATCAATCAGCGGTGTAAGGTTTACACTGACTTCCTCCGTGTTTTGTCGCTTGAATTTCACTGCCAACGCCCGCTATAAGATGCTCTGAACCGATTCATTATTCTGGTTATTCGTTTTGTTGTTAATCAAAATCCACTGCCCTGTCACCAAGAACGACTTCTACCAGCTTTACCGCTTCCTGCTCCATTTCAACGACTAAATAATCCACCCGCCGAAGAAAAAAACGATGAAGTATCAACGCTGGAATAGCAACACTAAGTCCAGCAGCAGTGGTTACCAGTGCTTCAGAAATGCCACCGGCAAGCACATTTGCATTACCCGTCCCCTGAATCATGATTTCAGTGAACACTTTGATCATGCCCACCACCGTTCCCAGAAGACCTAATAGCGGGGACACAAGAGCGATAGTACCCAGCGGATTGAGAAAGCGTTCCATCTCATGGATAACTTTACTGGCTGACTCCTGGATACTTTCCTTCATTATTTCCCGGCCAAACTTCGAATTATTCAGGCCCGTAACAATAATATGACCCAATGCCGATCCTTTTTGTATTTCTGACAACTTCTCGGTTGTAAGCTCTCCTTTCTGAACAAGAGCCCATACGCTTCCTACCAGGTGTTTAGGCGCTACCCGAGCTTCTCTGAGCGTCCAAAAACGCTCTATCGAAATTGCTAATGCCATAACAGAGCAAAGCAGTATCGGCAGCATTAGCCAGCCGCCTGAATTAACCAATTCGAACACCATACACTCCTTTCAAAATTGTCCGCGCTAATGTAACACAGTTAAACAAAATTCCCAGCAACAGCTCCGGTCAGTTAAAAACAGAATGCAGAACCTGCCTCTTGCTCCTGAAATATGACGAGAGAAATATACTGTTTCAAAACGATCCGGACCACCGCGCCGTTCAGGATGATCAGTCCCACCAATAGCGCTGATTTTGATATCGGTAACGACTGATTATCGGCTCCTTTTTGTATTCTGATCTGAAGGAAAGCCTGATCGCACCAGAATCAGCGGTATTTATTAATATCGATTTTTGCAGGCGATACCGGTTCACCACCTTTGGATGAGGGTGTCCGAAACGATTCAGAAAACCACTACTGACAATTGCGACATTTGGTTGAACATTTTTAATAAACTCAGATTGTGACGAAGTCTGGCTACCGTGATGGGGCACGACCAACACATCTGCTTGCAACTGATACCTGTAGCGTTCAGACAGCCTTAACTCGGTTTCCCGTTCAATATCTCCCGTCAATAAAATACTCCCGAATTCACTCTGAATTTTCAGAACACAGGACCGATTATTTTCAGATAGCTGATCGGCGCCCGCCTCTGCGCGCGAATCAGGATGGAGCATTGTGAATATCACGCCGTCCCACACCCAACGCTGGCCAACAGAACATTTGGAGTAAGTACCATCAAGCTTGGCCGAGCCGGTTATCAGCTGATTGATCTCCCAATTATCGCGAAAATAATCTATCCCACCGGCATGATCATTATCACCGTGACTGACAATCAGTTTATCCAAGTGACGAACACCGGAGTTCAACAGATAGGGAGAAATAGCAGCCTGCGCAGCCGAAAAGCCACTTCTGAACTTTGGACCTGTATCATAGAGTAAATGGTGAGTGGCCGTTTCTACATGAATTGATAATCCCTGACCTACATCCAACACTGTAACGTTAAAGGCCGGAGATTCCAGAGGCTGCTCATATCCCGTTAACATAGGCAGCCAAAACACAACCCCCAGACTTCTCCCCGGAATCGCCCTTGGCATTAAGAGGATGCCACAACCTAACAATGCAAAGCCTATTGCCAGCGGCGATACAGTTTCCGGGGTCCAAACCGTCACCACCCAGTCAGCAACAATCTGCAGGCAGAAACTGCCTTCCAGTAAAAGCCACCCTGCAGCATTCAGCCCCTGACTACCCAGCTCTGCAAACATTTGACTCAATAACAGAGACAGCATTGCCAACGGCAACACCAGCAGACTCACAAAGGGCACGGCCAATAGATTAATGACGGAAGAGCCGAGAGGAATACGGTAAAAATGGAAGGCAAGCAGAGGGATCAATACCAAACTAACGGCCAACTGAATTTTTATCATAGAGGCGAACTTGCTTTTTAGATAAGCGCCGCTTCCCAGACGACCACAAACAATATACAGCAACACTCCGGCAGCGCCGAAGGAGAGCCAAAAGCCAGGAGAAACAGCCGCCAGGGGATCTAGAGTCAGCACGACTGCTGCTGCCAGCCGAAGCCTTGAGAGCGGGCTTGATTGCCTGCCCCATACTGTTGACATCATCAATGCGCAAACCATGACCCAAGCTCTCTGAGTCGGTAAAGAAAACCCCGCCAGAAGACTGTATGCAAACGATAGCAAGAGTGCCAAAACCACAACAAAACGGGTACGTTTTCGTAAAGACAATCCGGGAAACAATCGGCCAGCGCTCATCAGCAACAAATAGCTTCCGCCCGCGACTAATCCGATATGAAGACCACTAATCACTAACAAATGTACTGTTCCGGTATTTTTATAAAGCTCCCACTGCTGTGAACTAATATTGCGCGTATCCCCAACCAATAATGCCTGCAGCAAAGCAGCCTTTTCAGTTGGTTTCACTCCGGCAGCGATAAAGTCGCTGATCCTTGATCGAAAAAGATCGACAGACCACTTATCTGTGTTTAGCAGCTGAATGCTCTGTACTTCCCGTACGTAGCCCACTGCGTCAATACCGGCAGCTATTAAGTATCTCTCCCGATCAAATCCCCCGGGATTTCTATATCCCCTGGGTCGTTTTAGTCTGACAACCATTGAATACTCTGTCTCTGGGAGTATTTTCTCTGGACACTTATACCAACTCAGCTGAACTGTTCGGGGAGTTAGCCGGGCCGGTTTGAAAACAACAGGTAAATGAGATTTTTTGAGTTGAAGTGACTTGAGTTTTAAATTGAATCGACAATAACCGACCTTGTGAATGGGCAATCCAACGACCACTCCGGTTACGCTGAAGTCGGCTCCATTCCATGCAGCCGGCAGTTTATGACTAACCGTCCAATGAGCAAAAACGATACCCCAGAAAAGCCCAAGCCATATCGGGAAGAGCCAGCGTAAAAAACGCTTCCAAAGGCAAATAAGTACCAACGACAGGCAAAGCAACGCGACCGGCATTGACGGTAGCGTTCCCATAAACGCAACCGCAGATACCGCCAAGCAAAATCGGATCATCCTTGATCTCCATCAGACTATATACTCCCTCACCCAGCAGATAAGCAGCTAGACGGCCATTTCTGCCCGCAGAAACAGCTCTACAATCGACTTATCCTGCCAGCAAAACTACCAGCTCGTCCAAATCGGTGTTTCAGCGGGATTGGAACAAAACAGATCACCGTGTCTGTCAACCAGCGATATAACATCGGCATTTTTTTCATCCAGAGTTAAACCTGTGGCTGTCGCCTTAACGATGTACAAGGCTCCACGACAAGGACGAACATTATCATGCACGTCAATACCCCGCGTAACCGCTAAATAGCCTCCATCAGGAGACCAGGCGGCGCCGTGGATATCATCATCCTTATTATCTGCCAGGAGCCGCAACCCTGTTCCATCAACATTGATGAGGTACAAATTATAATGCCCCTTACCTCTTATTTTGAGATCCGGGCTCATACTGAACGCAATCATACGGCCATCAGGGCTAACAGAAAGGGTATCCCATATATGCCCGTTTCGGAACGTTCTAATCAGTTGCTTTTTTGCACTTACATTAAAATCCACTTTATAAATTGAGTTACCTTCGCCAATAATCAGATTTCCATTAGGTGTCCAATCAAAACTTCTGATTTTTGATCTCGGATCCCGGTAGTAATAAAGTAGTTTTCCACTCTTGAGGAGCAGAGCAAGAGCTGCCTCTCCAATTTCAGCAGGTTCGTAGTACAGGGCGATAACGCTGCCGTCCGGGGATACTTTCGGAGGCCTTTCTAAAGTGTAACTGCCGGGCCTGACAAATTTGCTGATCACTTTACCTTTACGATCCAGAGTGGAAACAGTGACCCCAAACTCCATTTTCCCTCTTGCTACTTTAAAATCATCACTCACAAACAGGATATTTTCTGAGCTATCGATACCGACTAACCCATCCAGCTCAAGAACCGTTCCACTAACCCCTGTTGAAAATTTGTATTGTTGGTATTTATTGACTGGCTTCTCAAAAAACAAGCTCCCTTGTAGCCCGACAGGACTGCTGTATACTCCTCCACCGGTTGCCATAAGCGAAATCAAACAGCAGCACCGTACCAAACGCCGACTACCTGTTTTCAAATTCCTAACTGACAAAAGATCCAATATTTCCAGAAGCACTTGCGCTAATACGGCGATAAAAAAGCGGACCATCCTTGACCTCCATCAGACTAATACAGTCCCTCAAACACTAAGTTGGTTGGCTTACGGTGCTATAAAGTGCATAATCGAAGGCCATATTTCAACCCTTGCAGGCGACTTACCTTACATGCCACGCAGATTTATCAAGCGTCACATGCCTAATGAAGCGAAGATTAAGGAACATCCTCATCTTCGTAAGCTGGGAAAGCACCTTCACGAACCGAATCTCTGGCACCTTAATCGCAACTCTGTTTCCTTGGCGTTTTTGGTTGGGATTTTCTGTGCTTTTTTACCTATCCCAATGCAGATGATAGTCGCTGCAGTATTGGCTATTCTGCTCAGATGTAATTTACCCATAGCAATTGGGCTGGTCTGGATCACCAACCCGATAACCATGCCGCCTATTTTCTATTTCGCCTACCGAGTTGGAAGCTTTCTGCTGGATAGCCCTGCAACAGAACTTGAGATGGAATTGTCGATGGAGTGGCTCTCTCAAGGTTTCTCCAATATCTGGTGGCCACTGCTGTTTGGCTCGCTGGTTTGCGGAGTTGTTTTATCGGCACTAAGCTGCCTTCTGATACGCTTTTTATGGGCTCTTCATGTAGGTCACAATTGGAGAAAACGCTCCCTGCGCCGGAAGAACAACATAAGAAACAAAAGCGAGCTCGAAAAGGACTAACCCCGACCCCATCTGGAAAGATGAGTTACTGAGTTTTCTTGGGTTTGGAAATCAATTGAGGAAGACATGTAAAACAGCTCAAGTCTGAATTACTACCGGGTTAATCGTTCAAATCAGTCCACTAGCAGACCATCATCTATTCGTAAAACCCGATCCATTTGTTCTGCTAGCTGATGATCATGAGTGACTACCACAAACGCAGTATTCAAGTTCGTATTTAACTCCAGCATAAGCGACTGAATTTCCCCTGCCGTATGTCGGTCCAGATTCCCAGTCGGCTCATCCATTAATACCGTCTGGGGCTCAGTGACTAATGAACGGGCAATGGCAACCCGTTGTCTCTCTCCGCCACTCAGCTGCGAAGGCTTGTGCTCCAAGCGTTTTTCCAGCCCGACTCGAACCAATATATCTCGTGCCCGTTGCTGGACTTCTGACAGCGGTCTCTTTCCCATTAACAGAGGCATCGCAACATTTTCCAGGGCACTGAACTCAGCCAGCAAGTGATGGAACTGGTAGACAAACCCCAAAGACTTGTTTCTTAACAATGCTCTCTGGTTTTCCGTCATATTATTAACTAATTGACCACCTATATGAATTTCACCCTCACTGGGTTGGTCCAATCCACCTAAAATATTCAGCAGCGTGCTCTTCCCGGACCCCGAGCTTCCAACTATCGCAACCCGGCCTCCCGGCTCAATTGAGAGATCGATGCCTCGAAGCACTTCCAATCGGTTTTTCTCTTCAACAAATACCTTGGTGACCCCGCGGCAACTAATAACAGGCTCGATGCTGGTTATGCTATTTATTGGTTTCTGTTCGACAGCCATATTCGCCATACCGCTATTGTTACTCATACCTCAGCGCCTCTGCAGGTTGCGTCTGAGAAGCTCTGTAAGCAGGGTATATGGTGGCAAGCAAACTGAGCACCAGAGAACTTAGACAAATAGTCGTTACATCCGGCCAACGCAATTCAGAGGGCAAATAGCTAATAAAATAAACCTCAGCGCTTAAGAATTGGATATTAAATAACTGCTCAACCCAGGCAACCAGATCGGTTACCGTTAATGCCAGCAGGATTCCGAGCAGCGTTCCTGCCAGGGTGCCTATTACACCAATAAATCCGCCCTGGACAATAAAGGTTCTCATAATAGTGCCGGAGCTGGCCCCCATTGTGCGAAGTATCGCAATGTCGGATCTTTTATCTGTAACGACCATGACCAGGGTCGAGACAATATTAAAGGCAGCCACGGCGACAATAATAAAGAGCAGCAGACCAATCATCTTCTTCTCCAGCTGAATAGCCTGGAATAGATTGCCATGGGTGCGTGTCCAGTCGCTGGTCCGGAAGTTTTCCCCTAAATCACCGGCAATCTGCCTTACCCCTTGCGGCGCGTCAAAAAGGTTATCAAATTTCAGGCGAACGCCCTGAACACCGTCTTTTATACGTTTTATCTTCGCTGCATCGTTGATGTGGATATAGGCGATATTGGCATCTAATTCAGCACCGACCTTAAATGTCCCGACAACCGTAAAGCGCTTTAAACGGGGAAACACACCAGCAACCGAGATAGATGCCTCAGGCAGTACCAGGGTCACCTTGTCACCTTCAAAGGCTCCAAGGGATCTCGCAAGAATATCGCCCAGAATAATCCCGAACTCTCCAGATTTCAGATTTTCAAGCCGACCACGGGTCATATGGTCTTTAATGATCGAAATCGCCCCTTCATACTCCGGCTCTATGCCGTTCACCAAGACTCCGCGGACCACCCCCCGGGAAGTCAACATGCCTTGAGCATCGATATAAGGGGCGCTGCCTTCAATTGCAGGATAGCTGTTGATTTGTTGAATCAAGCCGCTCCAATCATCAATTTCTCCGCGGTACTGACTGATAGTCGCATGAGGCACCATCCCGAGGATTCGCTGTCGCAACTCACGATCAAAACCATTCATCACGGATAAAACAAGAATCAGCACGGCAACACCCAAGGTCAATCCGATCATGGATACCAAGGAAATGAAAGATATAAAATGATTGCTACGCTTGGCACCGGTGTACCTGAGCCCAACAAATAGAGATAGGGGTCTAAACATGGCCCGCATTAAAACATAAAGGATCCTTGAGCACCTAGCCCTATCGCTGTATTTTTACAGAAGAATCCAGGAGAAAATACTTTTATGAGCGATTGGAACATCGATAATGACCGCCGACGTACATTTCGAATTGAGGAAAAAGCATCGGTTAGTTTTCGTGTGCTGGACAGTAATCGCTATCAATCACCAGAAAAACTGTTTCCTGCCTCACCCGAGTTCACTCTTCTCAATGATTTACGTAGTATTGATGAAGACTCGGAATCTTTGCTTCGCCAGGTATCAGAAACCGATAAAGCCGCAGCAGCTTACCTTCGTTTGCTCAACCGGAAAATTGAGCGACTGGCTCAAGCACTGACATCCCCGCATACTGAAGATAGTAAAATAGCTATCACCCTGAGCGAGGAAGGGATGTCATTATCAACGCAAAACCCTGTAGAACCGGGGCAACTTATGGCGGTCAAACTGCAACTGTTGCCCGAGGGCGTTGGTATTATCGCTATGCTGAAGGTCATCTACTGCCTTGCTACAACAGAATATTTCAATGAAGATGAGCAAAATAGCTTTCGTCTGGGTGGTGAATTTGTCGATATGAAGCAACATGACCGTAGCCTGATAGCCAGGCATCTGATCGAATCCCAGGCCAAAGAGCGCAGATTATTGAAGGAGCAGCTTATCAAGGGTCAACAAGGAAAGCAGTCGTGACTGGCAGTCTCTATCCGCAAGCTCAGCTGACTAAATCTTATGACAACTTAAACCACTCCCTGGGCAGGCTTGCTTCTGTCATAGAGAACAGCAAGTTGCCTCTTTGGGTACCGCTTACAGAATCTGAGAAAAGTAGCGAAGTCCTTCCCCGTGACAAAGCCATTCAGCTTTTTTGTGATATCTGGTACTTGGACGGACAAGATGGACGGGTAACGCGAAGCTGCCATGGTCTAATAGCGGCTGACGAACAGATGCTCGAGGCCTGTGCAAAGGCTAACAAGGCCAAAATGGAATTTCGCTCAGCCATAGACGCCATTCGTGGCAACCCCGACGAAAAACAGTGGTTACTGGGATTAAGTCAGCGAGACTCACAGCTTAAGCAGGACCTGAATACCAAAGGTATCGGACGATTGCATCTCAAGCAATGCTACCGCCTTATCCCTACGCTTGATCAACACCCGACGCGAGTCGGGTTTAATTGGTATAACAGTGGCAGAAGCATTAAGAAGGTAACCGTTATTGAGGTACAAAAACAGCTAACCAAAATGGGGTTAGATAAACCTCATATAGCTTTGCAATACGACCAGCTTAAGCACTTGCCTTCTCAGACACCGCTGGCAAAAGTACAGCAGCAAGCCCCATTAATGCGCGCAAATATTCGTTTTGATTCAGAAGACCAATGCTCGGACCGTCAAGCAATGAATCTATCCTTACCACTGGTCTTTGCCTGGAAATCAAAACAACCATTTCCGGATCATAATGAACCGCTGTTACAGCCGCCGGAAGAACGCCAACGAAAAGTTCGCAGTGATCGAATTATCGAGGACACCCCTTTCTTGCCGAGCCTTCGGATACATCGCTATAGTAAAAATTAACGGGGAAGTTAGTAAGGCAATGAATCAAAAACACAGCAATCACCAAAACAGACCAGAAAACACTCAGGGAGACAGCAAAAAAAGGAACCCTGACAGAAATATAATCTACCATTTTCTGGTGGGGCTTGGATTCCTGGCCCTGATCGGCTGGTTTTATCTGATGCGAGAAATCGAGTTTATGACTTGGGTTACCGCACTGGGCCCGGAAACCCATAAGGGTGCCATGAATATGCTTGCAGTTATGATCTGGATGCTTCCGGCGTTTTTGTGCTGGAAATACTACATGCGTTATATAAACAGAAAGCTCGATATTCAGGGTATTTTTTATGAGGACCATTACTACGGGAAACCAACACCCGTTAAAGATAAGCCTGAATCAAATTTGTCAGACCAGGATAATGACCCAAAAACTGACAATGAATCCGCCCAAAGAACAGAAAACGCCACTACCGATTCAAAACCCAGACCGGACCCTGAGTAATAAGGTTTATGATCTTAGAACCTACGAACAGGCCCCAAATGAGCACTTAAACTTTTATGAGCATACTTAACTCTACGTTTTGCAGAAGACTTATTATTCTTGATTTAATTGATACGGATTCTCGCCCCAGCGTGCCGCAACTTATTGCAACCACAGGCTGGCCAAGACGAACAGTTCAGGACATTATCAAAGCGCTGCCGGGATTGGGCGTAAAGATCCACTTTCATCAGGATGGCAAACGTAATAATGACGGCTACTACATAGTCGATAGCTGGGGGCCAATTGATCGTCAATGGGTTAAGGCAAACCGCAGCGACATAGATAAGGCGCTGGAACCCATGGAATCAAATACTCTCACTCCCCCTTAACAGCACTTAACAACAATCATGAGTAAAAGATACAATTGCCGAAGTTGTATGCACTTCAGTCTCACAGAACTGGGGCCCCGGTGTCGCTTTCGCGGAGGAAAACCTGCGGGCATCTGTTCAGTTTTCAGTCGCGTAAAAACGGTAGAAAAGCCTCCAAAGCCCCATCTTTTAAATACCTAATGAGCCTGTACTCAGATGGTACTTCGGGCTACAACTCTCCTCGAATCATCTCTCCGATAGCATCCGTTTCAATAAGCCTCGCTCCTTTATCTGCCAACGAGTCTGCAACATTGGAATCTGAAGTTTCATAGAATGCCAACTCAACCCGAGGATTTTCATATCGTGCTCCCAGCGGGAGACGCTTGTGGTTAAAAAACAGGACTTCTGGTTCCATTTTGACTACGCTCGGATGACAAATTTCTGCCCAGCGAGAAAGAACCGGGCCAAGGCGTTGGTAGCCTCTTAATTTGGCCGCCTTTAGCGCATATATCGAAAAGCTAATGAGCACTACCTGATGTTTAACCGATTCGATAATAGAGAGAATTCGATCCAGCACGCGATTAACACCGAAGGCCTTTAGCGCAATACGCTTTATTTCCAGATAGAGAACAACCTTCGGATTTCGCTGCAACAGCTCTACCATATCCTGCAGGTCCATTAATCTGACACCCTTGAAACGGTTACCAAACCGACCGGGTTCAAAGGGACTTAAACGATCCAGCTGGGCTTTAGTGGAACGGTGTACCGCGCCTTTATGACCACAGAGTCGAACCAGTGTCTGATCATGAAAAATGACAGGTACTTCGTCAGCGCTAAGCTGTACATCAGCTTCTATGCGTAAAGCCCCAGCTTCAATCGCTTTCTCAAATCCGAGACGAGTGTTTTCAGGATAGCGGCTGGGATACCCCCGATGGGCTACCAGTTCGTATGGTTTGCTGCTTGGGTCCATCTATATTGATCCTATCCATCATTGAATTCTGAATCCATTCTATATTGATCCGACTTAGCGAGGTATTTTCTTTTACAAGCGTACGGTTTCTTTTTCTATGGTGGTTTCTTATTCCAGGATTGTTCCTTGAACGATTTATGTCATTTTCAGAAAAAGCCCACCCGACCTGTTTCGGCTGCTGGTATTGTAAAACAGCCGATTGATCTGCCACTCGAAATATTTCGTTATCGTGCACCATTTCCGCCGCCATCATCGCAAATAACCCAGACAGAAAGATTGCATCCATCAAACCTGCGCCACCAACAAAAATACCTTGACGCCAGGATCGCCTCACACGACTCAACTGCACAACATGCAGTAAATCTCCGCCAATCAGAGTACCCAGTACTGCTGCCATATAAGCCCAAGCCAAGTAATCATCACCACCCAGCAAAACGCCGCCAATGGCCGAGCTGACAATAGCCCCAAAAAGATTAATCACCAGCCCTCTTTTTCCCTCTACTCGACTAAGAGGATAAACAACCGCTGAAACCACAATCACCAAAAACAGCGCAGAATAAGGGTCAGGGGCGCTCTCTCGAAAAAGATAAAGTGAGAATATGATTGGTAAAATACAGCCACCAATGTTAACCCCATAGCAAATCCGTTCGTTCATATCGGCCCGGTCGATACTAACCTGTTGTTCAGCATCAACAACGTCATTGTCAGGAGCGTCTTTAATGGCGTTACTGTTAATTACACTTGTTACCTTTAGCCTGAACAACTGTATGTTCACCAGACTAAGCAAGATAGCCAACAGCATGGCATAACTGATGTCGCTTTGTGAAAGAGAGAGCTTGTGGAGGACCGCCTCCATCAATCCGAGATGGAAACAGATTAACAATAACGCGAGTGTGGCAAAATAATGCAAAATAACAAACCACCCTGATACCCCATTACTGTAAGTATTGATCACATTTCAGTGATTTCCAGTGATCCTTTATTAGGTTATTAATGTGCCTGACAAGACCTGGATAATAAGTTTTGACCGGCGCCCAGCGTTTTTACAATCGCTGCTTTGATCTCCAATCACTCTAAATCCTGAGGTTCAATAAGCTTACTCGCAGGCTCTTTAAGCAGATAAACGAGAATGCAGTTCTACGGCACGCCCCACTAATTCCAGCGTATCCAGGCCCGAGGCAAAAATAGCTCGAAGACGCTGTTCCAGAGGTTTACGTCCAACCAATCCTGTTGCCTGGCCGCACTCACTCCAGTGTTGATTTTGTAGTATTTTAGCAATCAGAAGCTCAACATCTGCATGCTCATGCCGTTCGTACAAAGCCTTATCAGCAAGCATAATCAGCGTCAACTGACGGAGCGAGGGTAATGCTTGCTCATAGCCGCGATGACCATAAGCAAAGGCCAATAAATCCAACTGTCCCTGCTCATTAATCACAGAACAGCCAAAATCACCAGGCTCTTTTAACAGTTCAACAACCAGAGCCATATCCAGCTGCTTCCAGAATTCCCGCAACTGTTCCACCAACTGATAGCGGAATCGCTGACAAATACCCGTTATCAAAATCTGGGCGTCAACTGATATTGGTTGAGCGACCAAGGCTGAATAACACCCGCTGCTGGCGTCCTTTGTTAATCCCAATCTCAGAATTCTGTAATCGTTACTACGCCAGAACTGAAGAAGATCCACCGTTGCACCGAAACTGGAGCCGACCATATCAATACGATTGGCAGTGGCTGTTTCCATTAGATGCGCAAGCATGCGGCTCCCCACACCCAGGCCCTGCAATGAAGGATGTACCGCGATACGCACCACCCTAAGATACCTCAGCTTAGGAGCGTCAATACAACCGGCTTGCGCCGCCATAATCTGCGGGAGCAAATGCCCTCGCGGTCGTCTCCGGCCAGACCAGATAGCTTCGGCCATGTCGTTATCAAACCCGCCTTCCTGAGCAACCAGCATGGTTGCGACAACAACAGATCCCTGCTTCATCACCTGTACACTCAGGTTTCGGCCATCCAGCAAATCCCGAAGATCTCCCGGAGTCGTTCGGTAATGGGCCTGAACCAATAAAGCAAAGACCTGTTTTAAAGTCGAGCGCTGCTCCAGAAGCTGCTCCGAGTTCATCAATTCTATACTGCAAGTCTCGGTATTAATTGCTGACAGCTGGTCATCAGGAGCAATTTCTGCGTTTAACAACAGGGCATTAAAGACCCAGTGTTCAAGAGGATCATTATCAGCCCAACGAACAGGCTCCTTTAGTGTTTGCAATCGCCATCCAGGAGCGAGACGTTGTAATGTTTGTTTAAAACGAATCTGAAAACCACGCCCTGTTCCTTCATATCCGTGAACTGTCGTTGAAAAAGCTATTCGGGAGTAATGCTCTAACAACACCTGCAACATCGGTGCAGGAATAGCAGCGGCCTCATCCACCAAAACCAAATCAGCCTTCGGCCTGCTGCGAATAATCTCATCAGGAGGTATAAACCGTAAAACCCCATTGGCAAACTGCAATTCCATAGACTTGATTCTATTCCCGGAAAGCAGCGACTCTGCGATATCAAATACTCCTTCGACTGCTGAAAACCTTGGAGCTGTAACAATAATCACGCCAGGACCCAGCCTATCCTGATGGGCTTTCAACAATCTGGCCGCCGCTATACCAAGAGCAGAACTTTTACCTCTTCCCCGGTCTGCGGTAATAACCAGGGGTCTACGCCTGTGCCCGGTTACTACATGAACAATCGCCTCTACAGCCATAGCCTGATCACTGGTACAACAATCAGACATATCCAACTGACAGCCACCGTTAGCAGATTCCGGAACCTCTATTGGATGATCCGGCCTATCACTAACTGTGGGATAGAAAGGCGGTATGGGTTCACCCTGATCGACAACCAGAATATCAGGATTTGTTCTGATGGACTCAGACACCAGGGAGATAAAGGCACTGCGATTCAGGGTCTCTCCTGCCGGTTCGTTTTCAGCATGATCCGTTTTCGGCAATTCAACCAGCGTTCGTTGAAAATCCAGATCCAGTTTCCCTGACCATTGGTCTAAAGGAGGTGTCATCAGTACGAGTAAACTACCGGCAACCAGGGTACCAGACAACGCAGCCATCACATCCGGATTAAAGCCATCGTAAGTGTCAATAAACAATACATGGGACTCTGTGCCCAGCAGATGAACACTTTGTTTCGCCGTCACGGCACGACTTCCTGCGACGGGATTTTTTCCTACCCAAAGAGCACAGGCCCGTGAATTGCCAGAGAGCACTATACTCAGAACTTCTTGTGCGCTTTCCCTGCACCAGTCAGAACGTCCAGCCAGGACGAGAACACTTCGGTGCTTTCGTAACAAGAGCTGATCAGTAACATCAACAACCAGTTGTCTAAAAGAACGATTCAGATTCACCTGTTCTTAACACCCAGAAATAAAGAAATATCTAACCGTGACTTGGTTGTATGCAACGACTGTTACTCTTTTTAAGCCCCGGCACACAACCCCATTGACCCCATAATAGATATGGCACCCACAATACACCGGAGCTGGAAAACTAAGGTGTTATTTTATAGCTAAGGCTAACACTTGCCCTTACTTCTATTTCACCAGGCACAACCTGCGGCACAACAGGCGCATCAGCAGTACTTAACATAGAAACTTCCATCCGAGAACTACGCATACGCCCCATGGGTCGTATACTGGCTCCGTCAACTTGAATCGCAGATACTGACAACAGCTCAACTTCAGCAGCCTCAGCCGCTGCCAGAGCATAGCCTCGGGCTTTTTGGGTTGCTAAACGAATCGCCTGGTTACGATGCTCATCAGGATTCTTAAGACCAAACTCCAACTGCCCGATGGTGTTCGCTCCTGCTTCGGTAGCAACGTTAATCCATTCTCCAACCCTTTGTAGTTTTGACGTTTCAATCTCCAGATGATTACTTACCACATACCCGACAATCGTTGCTTTCCAGTCTGGTTCACTTTGACGAGGACGAGGAGACCATTGCGGACTAATGGAAAAACTCCCGGTCTTTAGCTCAGAGTCGCTTAACCCCTCTTTAGACAGGCTTTTTCGTACCTCCGACATTAATCGGTTGTTCTGCTCCAAAGCTTTAGCTGCGGTTTTGCCGCTGGTTTCGACTCCAACACGAAAACCAACCTGATCCGCAGGTACTTCGACAGTGGCTTCGCCACGAACATCCAAAGTAGGCTCAGATAGGTTTTCAGCCTGAGCAGAAAGTGCGAACAATAACGTAGAAAACAAACATAGAGTTGATAACCTTTTCTTCATAATACCCTTCCTGTTTAAGACTCCATTTTATTACTTTCCAATGCAATCCAAACAAAATTATTGGAAGGCAGCAGAAATTAGTTTCTGACCGAGTTTATCGATACTTTTATTTACAGTTACTGAACGGGACTGACTTTAAATGAGTTAATAGATCCAATACTTATCACAACAAAGATAACGGTATAAATTATTACTGGCAATCTTGGCTAAGTACGGTCCGCCCTGCCTGAATAACAATCGACGACAGCTCCCGAACCAGAGGAGTATCGACACCCCAACATTGCCAGTATAAATCGACACCAAAGGCATGTTCAGGTTCAAGGTCTATAAGCTCACCTGTTCGAATCAGGCTTCCCAGCATCAAATCAGGCACTAATCCATAACCCAGCCCCATTTTAATGGCCTTTAAAAACGTTCCCGTTGATGGCAACCGATGCTTTGGATACACCCCTTGAAATTCGTTCCAGCATTTCTTTAAAAATTCATCATGCAAACGATCCTTGCTATTGAACGTCACCGCAGGTGCCTTTTCTATTGCCTGTTGACCAAAACCAGCAGAAAAGTAACACTCCAGAAACTCTTTTGTGGCAACACAACGATAACGCATTGTCCCCAGAGGTTCGCAGCGACATCCCTGCGGCGGCTGAGATTCCGCCGTAATACAGCCTATAGCTTCACCTGTTTTAAGCAATCTCAGGGTTTCGTCTTGATCCTCAACCGCAAGATCAAGCAACCACTGGCTTTGCTGAGCTTTCTCAGCAATAGCATCAACAAACCAGGTTACCATACTGTCAGCGTTAACAGCGATTGGTAAAGATACAAACCCGGCCAACTGATCATCAAAAGCCGACCAAAGCTCATCTTCTAGCAGGCTCACCTTCCGATAATGCTTAAGCAGTTGCTGCCCTTTTGGCGTGGCCTGAACAGGGCTGGTACGAATCAGCAGAGGTTGCCCGCAACGAGTTTCCAGCAATTTAATTCGCTGCGAAATGGCTGACTGAGTCAGATGCAGCTGCTTAGCTGCCGTTTCAAAACTACCGGTTTCAAATACCACCGCAAGCGCTTCTAGTAGCTTGTAGTCCAGCATAATCAAGAGTCACATAAAATTTTATAATGTAAGTAGAAAATATTTAATTTTACTTAAAACACTATCGACTATAACCTGAATTCTTCTATCTTCCCACCGCTTGAAGGCGGGAAACCCAACATCAAATAGGATTTTGAGGATTGTTATGCTTTTGTCGCCATTTATTCAGGGGTTCGGCGTTAGTGCAGGTTTGATTATCGCCATCGGTGCTCAGAATGCACATGTGTTAACACTTGGGATTAAACGACATTACCCTCTTTCCGTAGCCTTGGTATGCAGCCTCTGTGATGCGCTGCTAATTATTGCAGGTGTGATTGGCATGGGGATGCTGCTCGATCAGTTTCCCGAATTCAAAGTGCTGGCGACGCTTGGTGGTGCGCTGTTCCTGTTTATTTATGGCATAAAAGCGATACGCAGCGCCATGCTGCCAAAGCACCTCAGTCTCGACAAGAAAACTCTGAATCCGTCTTTTGCACTCGTCATGACAAGCACACTGATGGTGACTTTGCTCAACCCCCATGTCTACCTGGATACGATGGTTCTAATTGGCACCATAGCCGGACAGTATAGCGGTATAGAAAAAGCGATATTTGCCACTGGAGCAGTGTTAGCCTCCTTTGGCTGGTTCTTCTCTCTGAGCTGGGGAGCGACTAAGCTTCGTCCATTCTTCCAGTCAACACGAGCATGGCAGATGCTTGATTTATTCGTAGCATTCACCATGCTGACTCTCTCAATACTCCTGGCGCTCTCCGTTTTATGATGATCAGGCAGACCGTCTTTAAGTAAGCACTAAGGAGCCTGGCCTGATACAGTATTTAATCGGTGTGGCCCCAACGCCTGTGGGCTTTGTACTAAAAGGAATAAAATATGAAACAGACCAGATCAGCAAGGTAGCTTCTTTACCGGACTTTCTGTCAAAGGGCTTTCCGGTAAGAAGGCCATTAGTAAAATAACCTTTAGCCTGACAGAACAACGTTAAAGAATTTCGAAGAAAAGGACTCAACCCTTAAGCAGGTTTAAAACAGAGATACAAAAAAGACCAGCCTATACTCCGTCTAGACTGGTCTTCGATCCTTTTGTGCAACGATCCGTCCTGCTCCAAGCTGCGGTCAGTTCCTTCTGCATCCCTGTTGCGATGTAGACAGTTTGGCCTATACGGACCGATTAATCTCTAGGAAAATATCCTATTTTCAGCTGTTTTATTGAGGCCTCATTCAACAACCAGCATAAATTCAAAATGCTGCCGAGAAAAATCAATTGGTGTTTCTCTTGCTCGATGGAAGGAATCCTCTAAAATAGCGCCTCTTCTCAGTACCGCACCTAAGGCTAACGGCTAATGCAACAATTTCAGGTTCCGCAGGGACATTTTAGCCTGCAACGATATCCAGTCGATGCGAATCCATCACTTCGAGCCTGGGACGCAGCTGATGAATTAATCCTGAAGCACGTTGATGAGCAATTGACCCACCCTGATCCCGGTATATGGATTTACAATGACTCTTTCGGAGCCCTCAGTGTGGCGTTGAACAACTATTCTGTGCAGGCCATTTCAGACTCCTATCTGGCCCATAGAAGCATTGATAATAATTATTGTGATAACCATTTAGTAACAGATTCGCTGACAGTTAAGAGTTCTATTGAAACTCTCGAAGGAACACCGGATATTGTCCTGATCAAGGTGCCAAAAACGTTAGCCCTGCTGGAAGACCAGCTGTGTCGGCTTAGACCGTTTCTAACCGCACAGACACAAGTTATCGGTGCAGCAATGGTCAGGCATATTCACAGCTCAACCTTATCACTGTTCGAACGGATAATCGGTCCAACAAAAACGTCCCTCGCCACAAAAAAGGCACGCTTGATTTTCTCAACACCGGATATGGAGATAAAACCTTCTAAATCCCCTTATCCCAATAGCTATACCCTGGAAGGAACCAAACATCAGATTATTAATCACGCTAACGTTTTTTCAAGACAGAAGCTGGACATCGGTACACGACTTTTTTTACAACATCTGCCTGTATCAGCCACCGCTCAATCCATTATCGACTTAGGCTGTGGTAATGGGATTGTCGGACTTATTGCCTCTGAGCGTAATCCGAGCGCTCAGCTTAAATTCATAGACGAGTCATATATGGCTGTTGCCAGTGCAAAGCAAAACTTCGAAAATGCTTTCAACGGTCAACACAAAGCAACATTTGTTGTTGATAACTGTCTTGATAAAACTGACTCAGATTCAGCAGACCTGATTCTAAACAATCCTCCCTTTCATCAGCAGCAAGCGATTGGAGACCACATCGCTTTACAGATGTTTCGCCAGTCTCATCGGGTACTGCGTCAAAAAGGGGAGCTCTGGGTAATTGGCAACCGCCATTTGGGCTACCATAAACGACTAAAGCAGATCTTCGGTAACTGCACCAGGGTGGCCAGCAACAGTAAGTTCGTGATACTTAAGACCACAAAGTTGTAACTGAAAAAAACAACGTAAACGGCCTATAGACAGCTGTGCTGCTGGAATACAGATCTGACACCCTCAATATGCATCTCTTTTTTGATAAGCTCAAATAATCGCTTCGCTTGAGGGTATTGTTTTTGTAGAAAAGAAAGCCATTGTTTGATTCGCCCGGGAGCATGCTTGGCAGCAACTTGCTGCTGAACCGACTCGAAAAAACGGTACAGCATGCTCACTACTGTTGCCCAGTCCATGGGGACATAGGATACTCCATCCCGTTGCGCAACAATCCCTCTAGCCAGATCAGGGCGTTGCAGCAACCCTCTGCCGACCATCACATTTTCACAACCACTCACTTCACGACAGAGCTGATAATCGCTGGTCGAGAAAACGTCCCCGTTGGCGACAACAGGAATATCAACCCGGTTCCGAATCTGTGCGATCCAGGACCAGTGGGCAGGAGGTCGATAGCCCTCAACCTTGGTACGTGCGTGAACACAAATTTCGCTGGCACCTGCATCAGCAATGGCTACAGCATTATCTATCGCCAACGCCTTGTCCTCATAACCCAAACGCATCTTGGCGGTTACAGGAATATTGTCAGGAACAGCTTCACGTACAGCTGACACAATAAGATTAACCAGATCGGGCTCTTTCAACAGAATTGAACCACCACGATTACGGTTAACGGTTTTGGCCGGACAACCAAAATTCAAATCAATGCCTGGCGCCCCCAGAGTCGCGGCTCTTAGTGCGTTAGCCGCCATAACATCTGGCTCACTACCAAGCAATTGCACAAACACCGGAACCCCGCTAGAAGTGACTCCACCCACATGCAATTCAGGAGACAGTCGATAGAATACCCGAGAGGGCAGCACACGCTCACTAACACGCACAAACTCTGTCACACAGCGATCAATACCGCCAACCGTTGTCAACAAGTCCCTCATAACAGGGTCCACCACCCCTTCCATAGGGGCCAATAGTATTTTCAATGTTAACAGTACCTGGGCAGCGTTTTATTCGATCCGAAAGGAATAGTTGACGTAACAGATCAATGGCCCTGTATATTAACCCAATCCCGAGAAAATCCCACGTGCACCCGATAGATATTCTACGATCAGATAACCTGCAAACCGCGACACTCGACTAAAGATAGTATTAGCAACCACTAAAACTAGGTACAATCCCTTACTGAATTGGAACTCTTATTATGGGAAATCCTATGAATAGCACCCCTCTGATTTTAACTGATGACGCTGATGGTATTGCTACCGTTACCCTGAACAGACCCGAAGCCTATAACGCACTATCCCTCCCTCTGATGAGAGAGTTACTGGCTCAACTGAAGAAAATATCTGCAGCCAGACACATCCACGTCGTTATTCTTAAAGGTGCCGGACGAGGATTTTGCGCGGGTCATGATCTAAAAGAAATGACTTCCTCCCAAGATCAAAAACTTCATGATGAGACTTTTCAAACCTGCTCCAAACTGATGCAGGCAATCACCCAATTGCCTCAGCCTGTAATTGCTCAAGTTCACGGCATCGCGACGGCAGCTGGTTGCCAGCTTGTTGCCAGTTGCGATTTGGCAATAGCGTCGGAGAATACGAAATTCGCCACTCCTGGTGTGAATATTGGCCTATTCTGCTCGACCCCAATGGTTGCCCTCAGTCGAACAGTATCCCGAAAACATGCAATGGAGATGCTGCTGCTTGGAGATATGCTAAGCGCACAACGGGCATACGAAATAGGCTTAATAAATCGTGTAGTTAATGAGGAAAGTATCGAAGAAAGCGTGCAGACTATGGCTAAACAACTGGCAACCAAATCACCGTTAACTATCAGAACAGGAAAACAGGCATTCTATCATCAAATAGACCAGGGGCTTGCGGATGCCTATAACCACTGCAGCAAGGTGATGAGCTGCAATCTCAATAGCGAAGATGCTCAGGAGGGGATTAATGCTTTTCTAAACAAGCGCCCAGCCGTCTGGAAAGGTTGTTAATTAAACAACGAAACAAAGAAAGGTGCAGAACGGGCACACCGGAACTTAGCTTAGAAGTGGAACACTCTTAATGATCGAAAGTGTTCCACCACTGTTATCAAAATAATAATTAGAAGTGCTCCACTATGGATACACGCTTAAAACCAAAATCCTTTGCTAGGCGGGTGGCTACATCCAGGTCATGAAATACACGCTCATGACCACCATTTGTCAGAGGAAGCAGGCTGTCATCAATATCACGGAATTGAATGACCCAACCATTGCCCTCTGTTCCCGGCTCGATAAGCGCTTCTTTCAAGGCACCAATTTCGAAACCAATTTGTACATCATAGAACTCCATAAGCTCTCCTAATATGTCCTCAATATTGAAGCGCCTGTAATTAAGCATAGCAGGTGAAGGGTTTTTGCGAATGAATGTTTCTCAGGTACAAGACAGGAATTTTTTGTTGAAACTTTTCCATAAACTGAAACCTGAATCTCTGACTCAAGAACATAAAAAAACGCCAAACACCCGTTTAAACCTGGGCTAGAGCGTAGTTAACGAGGTAGTATAGCGTTCATTCGTTAACGCTTATTTAGTAGGAAACAGACAATGCAAATCGACTTCGATCAGTTAAGCCCAAACGCTGTCTACTTTAATATTATTCAAACACTGGTCCCTCGCCCTATTGCCTGGGTGCTGTCTGAGAACAGATCCGGTAGTTATAACCTTGCTCCTTTTTCTTATTTCACCGCTGTTTCCAGCAACCCTCCTTTACTAATGATCTCTGTCGGAAAAAAACCGGATGGTAGTGACAAAGACACGCTGATCAATATCGAGCAACGCAAAGAGTTCATCATCCACATCCCACACTTTGATCAGTTAACAGAAATGAATGAAAGCTCAGCAACCCTGCCTGAAGGGGATTCGGAGCTGGAACGACTAAAGCTGGAAACGACTGCAATGGAAGGAATCAGACTCCCCAGGCTGAAAGAGAGCCGTATCGCTTTTGCATGCGAGTGTTACGAAATACACGAGATCGGGAACACCCCCCAGGCAATGATCCTTGGTAAGGTCCAGAGTCTCTATATAGACGATAACATCGCTGTCAATGATCCCAAGGGAAGGCTCAAAGTCGACACTGAAAAATTGCAACCTGTGTCTCGTCTGGGGGCTTCAGAATATATGCGTAGTGGCGAAATCATTACACTGGGCAGGCCCCGTTAGTATCATAAAGATAAAAAAAGGAGGGGCAATATTTTTGCCCCAGAAGCCACTCTAATTTAATAAGCACACCGATTTAAAACAAACGTTTATACACAAGTCATTGAATCTTCGATTACCGGGGTGCATAGAGAGATGTAGTCAAGTCATATATTTAGATATACGTTTAAGATAACGAGATAATATATTGATTTAATTGAATTAAGACTTTTCTGGTTGTTTTTTAACCAATCTGTAAAAAAAGAAGTGTAACGGGGCCTTCAAGGAATATAGCCCTACTGGTTCACAGACTTATCCACAGTAATTGTTAATAGCCTTCTCTACCCCTTTAAGAAAGGGCATTACAGCGAAAAAAAAACCTTCATATGTCATCAGTATATAGCTCAATTATGACAATATGACTACACTGAGAAACCTGACACCGCCAGCATTTCAGAAAAGAATTACCCTGTTTTTTTATACTGAAATCAAACTCCCCGAACCGTCGGGATACTATCTATGTCATTACTAATAGCTCCAACAGTTAGCCGGCGTCTGCTACGACTGGTTGCTGCGGCATTAACAACCTTACTACTGAGTAGCTGTGGTTTCTTTTACCCGCAAACGGTTGAGTTCTATGATCCAGAATGTCAAATCCTCGCAAAGAAGGTAGAACTGAGGAGTGTAAGTATCAGAGGAGTCGGGCTGAGCTGTCACAATGAAGGCTGTTTGATCGCTTTAATCCCCGCCGCTGCCTCCGCCATTGTTTCAGGGTCAATCGTTGTTGTTGGCAATGTCGTTTACTGGCTGGAGAAACAGGGTAAGTGTGCCACTATGGATTGGAGCAATGACAACGACCAGAGTAACTGGTAATAAGACAGTCGCTCATGAGAGAATCCACCCTAACAGTAATCGATACCTCAAACTTTGTAATGAAACAGGAACGACCTCAATGCCTTACCGCTTAGAAGACGGTCAGTTGGAATCTTTGTTGGCCCTCTCCTCGGAAGAACGTTACCGGCACTTTTTGGAAAAGGTAGCTGACTGGGAACAGCTGTGGGGAGCGCGTGACGAACAAGGCTGGCTTGTCCAGGCCACCTCAACCAATCAGGCTTATATTTCACTTTGGCCTCATCCTGCCTTCGCTACCGATGCAATTAGACGCCACTTTCCGGGTAATTTCGAGGAAGAAATCGACTTCGAATATCTTTTGAACGAATGGCTGCCTCTGCTGAAACAGGAGAATATCAAAATTTCGATTTTCCCGGATCGTCAATGGCACTCTGTACTGGTTGATGTAGAAAAATTTGAATCGGACCTCAGGCAAGAGATGAAAAAATACCAGTGAAATGGGTACCCACAAAAACGCCCACAGTGAATCATTCCGGCAAATTACCGCACTAAATCACCGCACCAATAGAGTTTATCTGGAGACAGCAGCGCCGTTATTGAAATTTGAACAGGCTCGGAAAATTTCCAATTATCCCCTTTCTTAATCAAACAAGCCAAATTTGCTCAAGGCCAATCATTCACTTTTGCCACAGAACAGAATAGCCAAAAATGATTCATATCAAAAATGCAAATGATATGGGTTTTCATTTGCATTTAGATTAGTGTAACATTTGCGATCTTTGACCTGCCCTGCACATATTTGTTTTAGTGATCAAGGAGAATTCATGTTAAGCCCTCGAACGCGATTATCGACTGCCTTGTCGGCACTTTTGGTCTGTACAACCGCTCAGGCGGACGGTATTCAGGTAGAAGTCGTTGATAAATTATTCAGACCTGCTGGCTCAATGCTGGCGTATACGGAATTTGAGCTCTCAGGAGAGCCGTTGGCAGAAAGCCTGGGGCTTGACTTGGATATTCTCGATCCGGATCAACTGAACTATCCAACAGCATTCGATTACAGCGCGGGTATAGAAAGCTACGAATACTCTGAAGAAGCGATGTATGCGTTGAATTATCAGTCAAAGATGGGACCCCACCTGGCGAACGGCCCTTTAAATGCTGCCCGTGGTGGCAACCTGGATGGACTTGGAGCACGCTTTTTGGAAATGGCCAAAGCTGTTGCCTTTCCTCCAGAAGAAATACCTCTGAATATATACCCGATTTCGCTGCCCTATGAGGCAGGCCTGCCAGAATTTTCTAACGCTGTCGATACCAGCTCTGTCAGTTCTGACGAGGTTGAGTATCTGGATGCCAATGGCAAATCAGGAACTCAAACCACACAGGTTCCAGCCTACTTCAGGGATTATTCATCTTTGGCCTGGACCAGTTCTAAAACAAACAAAACAATAAACCCAGCCACTGTCGGTGGAATTCTTCTGAAAGAAGTTATGTGGTCTCAGGATTTTCTCGGTGGGATGCATATAGCTGAAAACGACGAAGAAGTAGAAGCAACCTCATCCCAGCAAGATCAGGATGGTGTACATGCTCTGGGGGTTTCCGCAGCTGACGGCATGAATGGCATGATTTTGACCGAGCTGTCCCTCGATAAGCTGCTTATTATGCAAAACCAACTGGGATACGATGGCAAGAAACTGGGCGTCACGATCACGCCTGACTACGACCCGACAAAGGGTGCTATCTGGTTTCCTCACAAGGTTGCAGCTGAAGAAGTTGCAAAGAACAATGTCGGCGCAATTGGTAAGCTAAGCGTAAGCGATGGACAGTCGACGCTCAGGGATAGCTGGATGATGCTCTGGCCCGTCAGCGAGTACTTTGCGTTTTCTGATCAGCGCAAAGCAAATACTGCTCAGAACCCCTCGTTTTATGCCGTATTTGACGGAGCTCCATTTGCAGCCGCTCCCGCAGTTAACACTGACGCAGACCAAACAAATGATATCCAGGGCACTGATGCCTTCTCTGTCGCCAGCAACCTCAGCAACCTGCTATTCAAAAACATTTCTGCCTTACACTTCAATTCACAGGCAGGAACACTTGTTGACAGCTATTCAGCAGATGGCAAACAAGGGGCGCATGTAACAACTTATGATGCGGCTTACAGCCTGGTAGCTTTATCTATCTACCAGCGCTCCCAGGATGCTCTTCCCGTTGGATACGCCTCTGCAGACGGCAGCGACGTTAACCTGAAATCCGCCAACGGACAAAAAGCACTGGCAATGATTAAGTCCCAGGCAGACTTTATTATTGAAAACCTGATTGCGACCAACGGACTGGTCATTGACGGAATCACCTTAAAAGGCAAGACCGATTCCAATCAGTCTCTAGACAGTCAGTTTGCTGTTGTTCGAGGGCTGACAGCAGCTTTCTTAGCGACTGAAGACGAAAAATATCGTACCGCTGCTCGTAATCTGTACCTGAATATCGACAAGAAGCTGTTTGATAACGGAATCAACACCTGGGCACAGACACCAGGGAAGATAACCGAACACACCCCCTGGACTGCTGCCGCAATCTCAGGAGCATTACGTGAAGCGATGCTGCACCTGAAAAACCAGGAAAGCGAATCCGATTCCGCCCTTGAATTATCTACCCTGTCCGAGCGCTATGTTGGCTGGTTCAGAGGGGTAATAAATGGTCCCGATATTGGACAGGGAATGCAGCTGGCTGAGTGGTTGGGAGATTCTGGAGAACATCAGGTTGACGGTGGTAGCAAGGATAATGACGGCGATAAGGTTGCCCGCGTAACAGAAGCCGGAGGCCCTCACGGTACTGCAATGGTAATGGCCTCTAAAGTCAAAGTATCCTCCAGCCATAACGTTGCAGCAAAGTAGGCAACTTTAAGTTGTAATCAATCGTCGTTTTTCTTTAAACGTTGGTTAGTATGCCAAAGGCCTGGTTGCAATACCCCAGGCCTTTTCTTTGGAAGCCCCATAAACGCAAGTCATTATGTTCTTTGGGGAGCCAAAGAGCTACGGGTGGTTTTCTTAACGAAAAACCTTAGTGGTCATCTGGACATAACAGATCGCAACACTAATAATTGCGATCCCGGTTTCGGCCATAGCTGATCATCATTACCATTTTTAAAAAATCATTTAGGTCAACTCCAATGACCTGGCATCAGTACTCAACAGCCTGGAGTTTCATCGCATATGGTCAGCGGAGTTTTCAGACTTGCTTAAAGCCAAAAGATTAAAGGTTAAGCTATATGACTAAATCATCAACCGTCGCAGTCCTCGGAGCTGGCCCTTCTGGATTGATGGCTGCGTGGGAGCTAAACAAGGCTGGGTTTCGCGTGATTCTCATTGAATCATCCTCACAGGTTGGTGGGATGGCAGCCACACAAACATACACCGGCAAACATGGAAGCTATCGTTTCGACTACGGTGGCCATCGTTTTATTACACGTAACCAGGAACTACTGAACTTCGTTGAATCTCTGATGGGCGATGAGCTGTTGCTCTCATTCAGAAAGAGCGCCATCAGGCTGGATGGAAGAACTTACCAATATCCATTGGCTATCAATGATCTGCTCAAAAATGCTCCTTTGTCTCTGCTTGCCGGAGCAACCAGGGATTTGCTCTGTCAGCTGCCGTTCCAGACTCCCACTCAAGACCGAAACACAGCCAGTTTTGCCGAATGGATAGAGAGCCGTTTTGGGACCACCTTGTACCAGAATTTCTTTGCCGGATATACCGAAAAACTGTGGGGAATCAGCCCCAGAGAATTGTCCGCTGATTGGGCTGCCCAACGAATCAGCCTGCTGGACCTGAAAGACGTGGCACAACGGTTAATTCCCAGAAAGGGGGACACGCCGAGAACCTATGCCCGTAAATACCGATACCCAAAGCTCGGCTTTGGACGAATTTTTGATCGATTAGCCGAAAAACTGGTCGATGATGGCGTGGAACTGTTACTGAATCACTCTGTAACAGGCCTGAAGATGGAAGGTAAAACACTGAAAGCGGTGCACTCTGATAATATCGAGATACCGGTAGACCAGGTTATCTCAACGCTTCCGCTACCAATGATGGCAGAGTTTTTGGAAATTCCTCATCAACTGGGATATCGATCACTTCGATTCTTCAATATGCCAATGGCGACTGAAAACATTTCAGATAACACCTGGCAGTATCTTTCTGATCCTGGAATTCTGGCCACTCGTTTACAGGAACCTCGTCGGAGATCCCCCTACATGGCTCCTGAAGGACATACCTCCCTTATGCTGGAGATACCCTGTTTTGAGGACGATGAAACATGGTCAATGACAAACGAGAAACTCCTCCCCAGAGTGCTAACTGATCTACGCGCACTGGGAGTCGACACTGATAAATCGACCGGGGAATATTTTAGCTGCCATACGGCTCACGCCTACCCGATGATGCGAATGGGATATCAACAGGAACGTCGTCGGGTCATTCAACAACTGAACAGCATACCCAATCTTATTATGACGGGCCGACAGGGCACATTCCGTTACATTTTCACAGATACAGCAATGGAAATGGGCCAACTGGCTGCCCGCAGCCTGATAGAAAAACAAGACAGACGAGAGGAAATTTTTGATTTTTGTAACGAACCTACGGTTATTGAAACCCAGAGCGTTGCCTGAATGTAACCCTTTGGTTTTCAATCACCCGAGCATTGATTATTGCAAAAGACCGACTTGAACGCGGCTGCCAATGAGTGCTGAATGAACTCGGCAGCAACAATAATTGATACAAAAAATCAGCCCTAAGGAGAAAGCAGGTCTATGTATAACCCCTTACTGAATCGCTTGCTTATTGTCGTTTCGTTATTTTTGTTCAGTGTCCAGAGCTATGGGTATTCCTATTCTGCTGCCGGTAAAGAACCCTTTCTGGAAGGCTGGGTAGAAATCAGTAAAGCATTACACGAGCAGAATAAAGATCACGCCAGAAAAGTACTTGAGCAGCTTAATGACGAATTGGTCAACCTGGAAAGTGAAGCAGACATTGCGCTTGTATGGCGACTCAATAGCGCGGTTGAGAATCAGGATCTGACAGCAACAGGTCAGGTTTTCAGTGAGATATTCACCGCTGTTATCGCGGCTCGCCTGGAGCTGGCCCAATCTGAGATTAACGCCTATCAGACAGCCAAGGTCCATGTAGCCAAGAGTAAACGCTTTCTGGATCTGCTTCTGAACGACACTGATCTTCTTGCTACCCGTCTAACCACAACGCAAAAGTTAAAAGTTCGAAATGCCATTGATAACTGTCTGAAATCACTAGGTAGTCCGGGGCTCTTCGGTGCTGGTCAGCAACCCGCTGACCTATCTGTATTTAAAGCGTCCCGCACTGACCTGTTGCATCAGCTACGTGCAGCCCAATAACCACATATCACTCCCTCCCCGCAACGCTGTAGCTGTATGGAGTGCAACTATAGCGGTGTGGGCTGCAATGCTTACCGGTACAGCACTGGGAGCGTTCTGGCTATGGCAACAACCCGACCTGCTGGCCTCAGATGATGCCCTGTTCTTCAGCCGAGGCCTAACGTTTTTCAGCGTCATGGAGTTTTCTCCCCACTTCCCTGGCTATCCAGGCTTTATCTGGCTTGGGCAGGCGCTACTCTCAATTACTGAGAATTCAACTGAAGCAATACTGTTCGCGACCCGAAGTTCCTCTTTACTGCTTCCCTGGCTGAGTTATGGCTTGCTAAGAGCTGTGGGATGCTCACCAACCAATGCTCTACTTGGTTTTTTACTCTGTATCACCGAGCCACTGCTGCTGGGCTTAGGCCTGCAAGGCCTATCTGAATCCCCCGCTCTTTGCTGGCTGGCAGCAGCATGCTGGCTTATTTACTGCCGACAATATTCTCTGACGGGACTGGTATTTGGAGTCTGTTTAGCAACTCGCCCCTCTTATGCGCCAATAGTACTTCCGTTAATACTGTGGTTTATTTATTACCTACCTGAATGTCGAAGAAGACTCTTGTTCGGCGTTGGATTTATCGCATTGATCTCTCTTGGGTTTGTACTGGCCCATGACGGTACCGGCTATTTTATAGAAGGTTGGCGATTTATTGATGGGCATTTCAGTCTCTGGGGTAACAGTATGCTCATGAAATCCCAGCAACAAAACTGGTATCAAACGGTCTCGGGCTACTACGGCAACGGTCTGGTCCTGTTGATAGCGCTTGCCGGTATAGCAGCTGCAACGTTATTTTCTCTGCTAAACAAGGCCTTCTTATACAAGCATTCTGCAGACCTGGAAAATAGTCCCGAGCCCCCTGTATCAATAACACCCACAAAAAACTCCCGGAATCCGGCCAAGCGCATCGAATTTCGTTATCTTAATCCAGAACTTTTGATCACAACCATATTGTTGATCTCCGGTTTAACATGGACGCTGATTGCACAAAATCCTGATAACCTGCGACACCTGGCCCCCATTATCTGGACAGGTATCATTCTGATTTGTTTATTACTAAATAAGGTCAATCACTCTATACAATGGCTGGCTGCAATTGTTCTGACCGGCGCCAGTATCTGGCATATGCAACTGCAACTGCGCTGGAATCCCACAGCTCCGGCTATCCATCAAGCAATGGAATGGCTCTCTGACCGTCAGCCAAGCATACTGGTCAGCAATCATGGAATAGAACTGTTACGCCACAATTTACCCGCGTTTGCAGTGGCAGATGCTTATTATCCAGGCACAGCCAAACGCATAATTGATCAAGGGGGATGGCGGCTCTCCGCCACTCAGCTGGACCATTCAAACCTGCTGTTAACAGCCAGATTTCTCGCCCGCTCCCCTGCTGATAAGCCCCTGTGGATTTACCATCAAGCCGTTCGAAAATAAGACAAAATCCACTTATCGGTCTGAACGGTAAAACTCATCCAAATCAACAGTACGTCCATTTTCAGTAACCACCCGCACATGACTGCGGCGTAACAGGCGTGGTTCTTTGACTCCACAAGAATGGGCAATCAGACCAACACCATAAACAATATACTTGTGGTAATTAGCGACTCTCGCGGCCTTATCTGCCGGATCCAATCCCTGCTGAAGACGCGGATTATGCGTGGTAATACCCGTAGGACAGGTATCCCTGTTGCACTGCATCGCCTGAATGCAGCCCAGTGAAAACATAAACCCTCTGGCCGATACGACAAAATCGGCGCCGACTGCCAGCGCCCATGCCACTTTAGAGGGCGTTATCAACTTTCCTGAGGCTATCACTTTGATACGTTCATTCAAGCCTCGTTCTCGCAATAAATTTGTCAGCACTGGAAGACTTTCGGTGAGAGGTAAGCCAACATCGTCCATCAGCGGTTGCGGGGCTGCACCGCTTCCACCGTCAGCGCTGTCTAATGTAAAGAAATCTGGTGCGCTCTGTATCCCTCTATTCTCGATTTCATCAAATAGTTGCTGCAACCACTCGATATTTCCAAGCACAGTTTTAAATCCCACCGGTTTACCGGTAACAGAGCGTATTCGTTGAATCATATCCAGCAAATCACTGGCGCTGCGAATATCCGGGTGTCCGTTCGGGCTGATAGAGGCCTTTCCCACAGAGATCCCCCTGATTGCTGCCACTTCCTCGGTAACTTTCCGGGCTGGTAATATCCCTCCTTTGCCGGGCTTGGCCCCCTGAGCCAGCTTTATTTCAAACATTTTCACTGCTTCCAGATCAGCAACTTCCTTCAGCTTTTGATCGGATAGATGACCAGATCCATCACAGACACCATATTTTGCGGTACCTATCTGGTATACCAAATCACAACCGGACTCCAGATGATAAGGGCTAACACCTCCCTCACCGGTATTAAGCCAGCAACCTGCTGCAGCGGCTCCTTTACCAAGCGCCTTAATCGCAGGTTTTGAAATAGCGCCATAGCTCATCCCTGAGATATGGAATATAGAGACTGTCTTGTAGGGTTTGGCACAATAAGGACCAATGGTTACGGCACCGGGTGGTACGGCATCCTCTTTTAAAGTTGGAAAAGCACAGTTCAAGAATAATATGCTTCCAGGAACACTTAGATTACGAGTGGAACCAAAGGCAATGGTTCTGTCGATATTTTTCGACGCCCGGTAGACCCAGCTTCGTTCTGCTCGATTAAAAGGCATTTCCTCCCGGTCCATTGCAAAAAAATACTGCCGAAAGAATTCCCCTTGCTTCTCAAACAGGTAACGAAATCGGCCAACAATTGGATAATTTCGACGTATGGCCTGTTTTGTCTGAGTGACATCAGCAATATAGAAGTAGATCAGCGTCAAAACGACAGCGCTAACCAACACCATAAACAACCCGGACATTAATTCCAGCCCGAAATTTAATACCGATCCGAGTTCCATATGCAGACTCCGCTGAAATAACCCTGAATATTGCAATTAACAAGCAACTCTCAAACATCGTGCGCCACTTAACCCTACATATCTCCTACCTGCATTTTCTGCTAAACGAACGATCCTAGATCCCCTGTTATGCCTTTAATCGTCGATGTGATTGATTGCATTGATATGCAGCCAACTGCACTGAGCAGTTGAATCCGACTAATCAGGCTCCAGAGCATCCCCTTCAAACCTAATTCCGCTCCATCCGTCACGTATAAAATTGCGGATGTTTGCATGATCGCTACCCTCTGGATGCTGCAACACATCTTCCCGATAGTAACGTCCAAACAACTTAAGCGTATGCACTTCACTCAGTTGATGAATCCGCGCAAAATTAAATATTTTGCATGAGCCTGCATTTTGACCGGCTTCGTTAAAGACCTGATGATCACCCAAACCATTACGAAATCCCATTGGGGTATAACTATAGTTTTTGTCGATAACTTCCATGGTCTGTTCAAATTCAATCAGATTCTCGGAATGTACTAAACTCAGGAACTGCTCCAGCGTCATATAATAATCCTCAGGCTATTAGGTAAGAGAAAAAAGCATAATCTGATCAAGGTGATTGCAGCAAAAATCTTAAACACATTAAATCCTTGCCCTGTACATACAAGGGTCTTATCTCGCTGAGAACATCACGGAATTATTCGAAGGTTCCTTAACTCAACGACTCCAGGTATTTTAGTCAAACAGACGACCTTACAAAGCTGACAGAAAAATAATTTTATTTCAATAAGATAAGTCTATCACCAGCCATTTTACCCGACAGCTTTCAAAAGCCGGTTGGCTTTATACATTAAAGATGTGGTATTTTGAACGCTTGTTCACGAACCTTTGCTGGCATTCAAGCCTAAATGGACGAAGCTTAAGCCGCTATAAGAATAATATAAGCATTAAGATTCTCTATGAGTGCAAGAAAGATTCTGGCCTGTTTGGCGTTAGCTTGCTGTACTATTGCAGCAATTAGTGCAACTCTGTACTTTCAACATGCCCATCGACTGGCAATGTCGAACACTTATAAGTCTGTCGAACACACTTCCAAGCTGCTGATGGGTGAATTTGAAATTTATCTGCAGGACCAGCAAAAAGCAGCCAAGCTATTAGCAGGAATACCGCAGATATCTGATCAGCTTAACGCTCCTGGCAACACCAACACCAAACAGTCAATCCAAATTCTTAATACCACCTGTGATGCTCTGGATGCCTCACTCTGTTATGTAATGAACCGGGACGGTACTGTTATTGCCAACAACACCAGCGCCTCGGCACCCTCCATCATCGGTAATAACTACGCTTTCAGACCCTATTTTAAGCAAGCGATTGAACATGGTCAGGCCACCTATATGGCGATGGGAATAACGACCCAAAAACGCGGGCTCTATTTCTCCAGCCAGGTGCGCTCTGCAAATGGAGAGATCATTGGCATTGTCGTCATCAAATACCCTACCCATCAAATAGAAGAGAATTTCTCTACCGGAGAGGGCATCTCAGCCCTGACTGACCCTAACGGAGTCGTTTTTGCCAGCACTCGTCAGGAATGGGCATTAAAGAGTTTGTGGCAATTAAGTGAGAACCAGGAGCGCTCTTTAATTAGCAGTCGTCAGTTTGGCGACCAGGCATTAAATACGCTGGGGTTCACTCAGGTGGCGAACAATATCGCCGCCGGTATTGATGGAACTGAATATCTGTTAGGGAGCCAGGAGGTACCCTCCCTACCCGGTTGGAAAATCCTGTACCTATGCAACCTGGACAAAATCCCCTACGGAATAGCGCTTGATAGTGGCGCGGCCTACAGCTTTGCCCTGTTTTTTTTGCTTAGCACCATCGCTGTTCTGACCCTTTATCGACTGGGTAGCAATGATATTAATAACCGGCTTAAGGCTGAGAAAGAACTCCAACAGAGCGAGGAACGACTCAAACAACTCATCGAAATATCCAGCGAAGCCATTTTGATTCATCATCAAGGGCGGATAATTGACGCCAACAGCATGGCAGAAAAACTATTTGGTTATAGCCAGGACGAACTTTCCAGATTACTGATCTGGGAAATGATGGACCCGGAGAGCATCGCCAAGGCAAGAGCTCATTATGTCGAAAATTACGAGTTACCCTACGAAGTAACCGCCATGCACAGGGACGGGACCTGCTTCCCAATTGAGATCTGTGCAAAAACCAGCTTTGTTAACGGACGCCAGTTAAGAGTTACCTGTGTACGGGACATTACCGAACGCAAAGAACAGGAACAACGAGTCATACACCAGGCTCATTACGATGCGCTTACCGGCCTTCCTAACCGAAATCTGATGCTTGACCGCTTAGACCAGGCAATAAAAAAGGCGCATAGACACGAGCAAAAAGCCATCGTTATGTTCCTGGACCTTGATGACTTTAAGAAGATTAATGATACCCTCGGTCACAGTACCGGCGACCAACTATTGCTGGCTGCCGGTAAACGTCTTCAGTCAATGTCCAGAGAAGGGGATACCCTGGCCCGCTATGGTGGAGACGAATTTATCCTGATTCTTGAGGATATTGATTCCCTGCTGGATGCGGAAGTTGTTGCTGAAAAGATGTTAAGAGCTTTGTCTCAGGAGTTTATTCTCGGAGATCAGTCTTTCTACATTTCTGCCAGTATTGGTATTGCGGTATATCCCGATGATGGTCAGGACGTCGATCAATTGCTGCAAAAAGCCGACACGGCTATGTATTGCTCTAAAGAAGAAGGCCGTAACACCTATCATTTTTACACGCCATCGATGAACCAACATGTTCAAGAACGACTTGAGATGGAACATCATTTAAGAACGGCACTGGAAAACAATGAATTCTACATTCAGTATCAACCGATTTACGATACCCAGAACGGAAACCTGATTGGTGCTGAGGCCCTGTTACGGTGGCAAAACCCAACGCTCGGATTTGTCGGCCCAGATGCTTTTATACCACTTGCAGAACAAACAGGACTGATAATACCCATTGGAAAATGGGTATTAAAACGAGTATGCGAACAAACCAAATTATGGCTTAACCTCGGCCTTAAAGACTTCCATGTTGCCGTGAATATTTCACCCCGACAGTTCCGGGACAATCAGCTCATGCCAACCATAAGACGTACACTGGCACAGACTAAATTACCAGCCGAGGCTCTGTGCATTGAAATAACAGAGGGTTTATTAATCAAGAATGACCAGGGGACCGTGCAAACGTTTAACGAGCTTAAATCTCTTGGTATCCATTTATCACTGGATGATTTTGGTACCGGCTACTCTGCTCTGAGTTACCTCAAAAAATTTCCGTTTAATAATCTGAAAATAGATCGCAGTTTTGTTATCGATCTGGTCAGCGACTCCAGTGACCGGCAGCTTATTCAAGCAACGGTTGCTATGTCGCAGGGACTGGGATTAAGAGTCATCGCAGAGGGCGTCGAAGAAACGGCGCAGTTAGAATTCCTAAAGAGAACGGGTTGTGATGCAGTACAGGGATACCTGTTCAGTAAACCGCTAAACGCTGATGTTTTTACTCGAACAATTGTACAAACAGCAACATTCAGCAATCTGAGCGAAGCCTGTTTTGTAAATCCGCGTCCTCATTGATAGATTCAAGCAGCGATCGGATATTCGGTCCCTTCGATTCACCAGGCCAAGATCCCGGCAGCCCCAGGCGATAAATTACTGTCTATGCAACTAGGCGAAGGCCTGACAATTTGCTACATTCTTGTCTCAAAAATAACCTAACGCCTCATACCACCGCATCCGGTTGATATCGCCCTTAACGAAATAACTTAGGTGGTAGAACCGAATTGACGTAATGGTGAACCAAATTGACATGGCGGCGAGACCGAATTGGAATAACTTCTCAGTGAACCCTTTGATACACTCTTCTTTCGCATCTGCCTTAGCCATAACTTCGTTGATGGTTTTGTCACTCCCCGTCCAGAGTCAAGAAATATCCCATTGTAATAAGGCTTTCTCGACTAAAGACTACGAGAAAGTTATACAGACCTGCCGTCAGGATGCAGAGAAAAATAACGCTCAGGCCGCCTTTCAAATGGGTGAGGCCTATGAGTATGTTAAGGGCGGTATGCGTGATGGTCAGGAAGCCTCAAAGTGGTATCTGATTGCTGCTAAACAAAACCACCCTCTAGCCCAGAGAAATTTAGCAGGTCTTTATGACAGCGGCTTTGGAATTCCAAAGGACAGCTGGCAGGCATTCAAATGGTACAAAGCGGCTGCCGAACAAGGGCAGCCTCACAGCCAGCTGATGACCGGCATGATGTATCTGGATGGAGCAGGTACGATAAAAGATCCGGTGCAAGGATTGGCCTGGATTGAAAAAGCGGCCAAATCCGGGGAAGCAAACGCACAATACATGTATGGAAAAATCTTATACGAAACTGATCCGGTTACAGCACTCGAGTGGTACCAGAAATCAGCCAGTCAAAACAACAGCTATGCTCTGTATCGCTTGGGGCTGCTCTACTATCGCGGAGAACAGATCGGACCAGACATGGCCACTGCGTTAGACTACGCCGAACGATCGCTAGCGGGGGGGCATACCCGGGCAGCCTTACTTAAACAAAAGATTCTTGAAAGCTCTCCTTCATTAGCAACAGAGCCTCCATCATTAACCGCACCCGTTCTGTCTCAGGCAACCACTTCTTCTGTATCTCAGGCTAAGATGCCGACGGTCTCAATAACACAACAAACGAAACTGCATTCAGTTAACAACAAACCGGAACCCGTAGCTGACGCCTCAACGGTAAGTCCTGAAATTGCCAAAGTTTCAGTAACCAACAGGGTCGTATCATCTTCCAATGCAGCGAAAAGGGAATCTGATGCAGTCGCTCCCCAGAGCCCTGCCAAACAGATTTCAGCAGTAACCAGCCCCCCCGTTTTAACACCGGAAAGTTCAGCCTCTTCCGACACTAAGCGAAACCTTTCGCCAACAACCGTAATCAGTGATCAGAAAAACTGGTTAATGGAACAGCCCTCCGAACATTACAGCATTCAGCTGGCCCAAATGCGCAAACTCAGCAGCATTCAACGATTCTTTGAACAATATGGTTTAAGAGAGCAATCCCAACATTACCGATCAAATTTCAAATCCGGACCAATGTATGTTCTTTTATTCGGCAGCTACCCTACGCTTTCAGCGGCCAGGGCAGCAGAAAAAAAGCTACCGGAAAAGGTACGGAGCATGAAACCCTGGATTCGAAAAATCAGCAGCTTGCAAAAAAGCTATAAACCAGTCAAAGAATAATACAGCACACTATCGCCAACAGAGCAGTATTCATCAAATATTACTGCTATCTACGAATACCGGGGGATTACTCCGCTTAACCGCATTCCTGAGATTTATCTGTCGGCTAAGAAAAGTTAGCTCATAAAAAAAGGATTCATCCCCATATTCTGCTATACTTCTGCGCCTTAACGTCCCCCTCCCTTTTGAGTTTTCCCCTGTGACCGATCAGACAACATCGCTAGATTTCGCTTCATTAAAACTACCCAAGGCTCAGCTCGAAAATCTCAACACCCTGGGTTACCAGCAAATGACTCCTATCCAGGCTAAAAGCCTGCCTTCAGTGATCGCGGGGGAGGATCTGATAGCTAAGGCAAAAACCGGAAGCGGCAAAACAGCAGCTTTTGGGATAGGTATGCTGGAATCAATTAATCCGCGTTTTTTTGCACCTCAGTGCCTGGTGCTCTGTCCAACCCGCGAACTGAGCACCCAGGTCGCAACGGAACTTCGTCGCCTCGCGCGCTACAGACAAAATCTGAAAGTTCTTACTCTCTGCGGTGGTCAGCCGATCGGCCCGCAGATTGGCTCTTTGGCTCACGGTGCTCATATTGTGGTTGGAACCCCTGGCAGAATCGCAGATCATCTGCGAAAGAAAACCCTGGACTTAGCTAACATCAGAACACTGGTGCTCGATGAAGCTGACCGAATGCTGGATATGGGCTTTATCGAAGCCATCGAAGGAATTCTTGTACACACCCCGGACAACAGACAAACCTTATTGTTTTCTGCAACCTATCCAGAGCAAATACGGATCTTAAGTCAAAATTTCCAATCCTCCCCAGTGGAAGTGTCTGTTGAATCGGTACATCAACAAACTCAGATCCAGCAATTTTTTTATTCAGTAAATGCCGATAACAAACTAAAAACACTGATCGATCTTCTCGGACACTTTCGACCCGTTTCAACAGCAATATTCTGCAACACAAAGCAACGCTGTAACGATGTCAGTGAGTTTTTACAACAACAGGGCTATTACGCACTGGCACTTCATGGGGATTTGGACCAGAAAGAACGAGATCAGGTGCTGGTGCAGTTTTCCAATCAGAGTAGTTCAATTCTTGTAGCAACCGATGTCGCAGCAAGAGGCTTGGATATCGATGATTTGGCCGCTGTTATAAATTTTGAGTTGTCGCGACAAGCAGATGTTTATGTTCATCGAATTGGAAGAACAGGACGTGCAGGCAAAGAAGGTCTGGCATTGAGTCTCTACAGCGACTCAGAAAGTTATAAGCTGGCGATGATAGAAGAGTATATCGGTCAGGACGTTATTCGTAAGACCAGCGACGAATTAAAATCAGCCAGTCGGGATATTCCAAAACCCAGAATGACCACTATATGTGTAGGAGCCGGACGCAGACAAAAAGTCCGTCCTGGCGATATTCTTGGAGCCCTTACCGGGGATGCAGGAATAGCCGGCGATCAGGTCGGTAAAATAAACGTTTTCGAAAACTGGACATACGTGGCTATTACCAAAAAGTTCGCCGAAAAAGCACTTGGACGACTCATTAACGGAAAAATCAAAGGTCGTAAGTTTAAGGTAAGAAAACTGTAAACTGATTCACAACACTGAAAAGACTCCCTGTCTAAAATAGCGAAGACTGCTAAGATACCGCCGATTCCAATTTCCAATGGATACTGTATGCTTTGTCTTCGCAGCCACATAACTGAAAGGAATATCGATTTATGAAGAAGGGTTTAGCAGCGGGAGTATTATCTCTTCTAGGAGTCTCTGCCGCATATCTGGCCGGAGTCTATTACTCCGGGGTTGAAGCGAATCAGTATCTAGAACAAACCGTCGAACGGATGAAACTTCAAACTCAAGGTCAGGGAACAATCAGCCTTGAGTCAAGCAAAGGCTTTTTTTCATCAAACCATAAGCTGCTTTATACATTTGCAGAGCTACCGCCAAATGTTGAAACCTGGTTAGGCGGCAAAGAGATACCTTTTGATCTGCAAATACAACACGGGTTTCTTAGTGCCAATTCTAATTTGATTCTTGCGCCCGGTGTTGTTACTGAAAAATTAAAAACCTATCAGAAAGACCCACAGCAACAACCTCTGGAACTGATGGCCGATCAGCAATTCAACCCCTTCTCGCAACAGCTTTCGGTACAAGCGGACTTTACAACAGACGGTTTTCTAATTAAGGAAGATGATCAGACAACCGCTGACATCGGTGCTCTACAGATGTCGATGGAACAGCAGGCGAGAGATTTTTCCATCGAGTTTCAAATCGCAGATACCAAAATTGAAGCCCCCCAGCTGCAGCTCGAACTCTCAGGAATCAGTGGTACTGAATCGGGACGTCTGGATCACGATGATCCAATGAAAGCCGTCATGTTTGAATCCATGTCAGCCCTTTTCGATATTCAAAAAATTCATATTGGAAATCCGCAGTTTAAAGCAGAAATCGAAGCACTTAATGTCGATATCCAACAGGAAATCGAACAAGGCCGACTGATAACCAAGGTTGGATATCAGGCCGAAGCGATAACAGTATCCCCGGAGAATAAAAAGCAACTACTGTTAAATCAACCCGTTATTAAGCTCGTTATTGATTTGGATTACCTCGCCACAAGAGAATTCACTATCCAGCTTCAACAGATGGAACATACGCCTGAAGCAGTCGACCAGCAGATGGAAAATATGCTTTCCCTCTCTGACAAGCTTACGGGTAAAGGGATTGGTTTGGATCTGGATGAAGTAGCCGTTAGTTGGAGTGGTGAAAAGGCATCTGGCAGCGCAGAACTGGATGTAGCTCCATTTTCTGTATCCACGGCTATGGAAAATCCTATGTTAATGCAGCAAAAATTGACTCTTAATGCCCAACTTCGAGTACCAGCGAAAATGCTTGAGATGATGCCCGGCTACAATCCGCAGGATATTGAAGGCATGCTGAGCATGGGATTCATTCAAAAGCAGGATGATGATTATCTCACCGAACTGCAGATCAAGGATGGCACCATCACATTGAACGGAAACCCGATGCCAATGTAAATTTGACTTCAAATGTTAGGTGCTGATTGAGTCAAACCGGTCAGCACCTGCCTTGTAAAGACAGCAACCTCGCTCAACAAGCCCTCTAGGCCCACACAGAACCTGATTGACTTATTCGCAAGTCCTCTTTCATCAGTGGCAACAGGCCTTTCGAGAAAAGCCCAAACAATCTAACGGACAAGGGTTGTCAACATGAATATTGATCAGTCAATTGTAGCGATAATTTTGCTATTAACGCTGGTACTTTTCATTTGGGGAAGGTATCGACACGATGTGGTTGCCGGTATTGCCCTATCCCTTTGTGTTCTTACAGGGTTGGTTACTACAGATCAGGTATTTTCCGGCTTCGGTCATCCGGCAGTTATTACCGTAGCAGCCGTATTGGTGATTTCAGAAGCACTGCGCAGATCCGGTGTAGTGGATATGCTTGCCCAGAAAATATTGCCCTATACTGAACATCCGTTTAGCCACATTTTTGTACTTACTGCCGTTGTTACCATAGCTTCAGCGTTTATGAACAACGTTGGAGCACTTGCACTCATGCTCCCCGTGGCTTTAGCCACCTGCGCTAAACATAACCGTTCACCGGCAATGATTTTAATGCCGCTGGCCTTTGGCAGCATACTTGGGGGAATGACCACAGCAATAGGAACTCCACCTAATATTATCATCGCCATGATTAGAGCGGATGTTAGTGGAGAAGCGTTTAACATGTTTGACTATTCTCCCGTCGGTGCCGCAGTGGCCATTGCCGGAGTACTCTTCATCACACTTATCGGCTGGCGGCTGATTCCCGCCGCAAGGCTTAGCCGCAGTAGCCCAGAACAACTTTTTGCCATCAGTGACTATCTGACTGAAGTGATTATCACCGAAGACTCCAGTCTGGTTGATCAACCAATCGAGAAAATAGAAGGTCTCACCGACAGTTCAATTGAAATTATCGGACTCGCCCACCGCCATGGTAAAACCATGTCCCTAAAACATGGCTACTTGCTGAAAGCCGGTGATATTTTAATCGTGCAAGGTGATCCGTCTGAGATTCAGCCGTTACTTGAAAAGAATGACCTGGAATTAATCACCAGCGCCGATAAGAAATTTGCGGAACTGACCCGGGGTGACCTCGTACTTGTCGAAGGCGTTATCAAAGCAGGCTCAATACTGGAAGGGAAAGGCGTCCCCTTCTTACGACGTCGTAGCGGTAGTTCACTCGCCCTGATTGGTCTGGCTAGACAGGGTCAGCGTATTCGCCGCAGATTACGTCGACAGACTTTTCAGGCCGGTGATATATTGTTATTACAAGGGGCAGCCGACAATGTTGACGAGCAGATCAGTGTGCTCGGCATGATTCCTCTCGCAGAAAGAAACCTTAATATTGGCCAACCGAAAAAAATTGCTGTGGCCCTCACTATCTTTGCCCTGGCCATTGCACTGGGCGTTGCAAAAATTCTCCCTCTGGCCATTGTCTTTGTTCTGGCGGTCCTGGTTTACGTGCTTTTGGACATCCTGCCTGTACTTAACCTTTACGATGCCATCGACTGGCCGGTCATTATTCTTCTCGCCGCGATGATACCGGTTGGAGGAGCAATAGAAAGTACCGGACTGACTCAGATACTGGCCTCTACCGTACTTGGCGTAACCGAAGGGCTCCCGGTATATCTTATTGTTGGATTGGTGCTGGTAGTCACAATGTTTTTGTCAGATATCATCAACAATGCAGCCACAGCCGTAGTTATGGCCCCGTTGGCCTATGGTATCGCCAATGGACTGCAATTAAATCCCGACCCATTCTTTATGGCCGTAGCCGTTGGTGCCTCCTGTGCTTTCCTCACACCTATTGGTCATCAGTCAAACACCCTGGTACTTGGTCCCGGAGGTTATCAGTTTGGCGATTACTGGAGAATGGGGCTCCCTCTTGAATTTTTAATCGTTATATTAGCCGTCCCACTGATTTTGCTCGTCTGGCCGGCATGATGTTAATCAGAATCAGGGAACCAATAAGTCCGTTGTGTTCTCTGTAGGCTTTCAGAGGCCGAATAGCGTTGTTCATTGGTCTCTGGGAGCAGATAGAATCTTCTCCATTCCGATAGTGGCTCCATCGTTCCGTTTTTCAGCAAACCCTAAGCGCTGATAAAGCTGATAAGCGGGGTTAGAGGCGAAAACACGAAGGCGCAGAGCCCTATAGTTACGTCGGAGAAGCGTTGTTTCAAATTGCTTTATTACCCATGAACCAATCCCTTTGCTTTGATACTCCGGCAATAACTGAATATCGCGGATATATGCTACATCCGCTTCAAATGATAGACAGATGATTCCTATCTCATTATTCCCTGTCTTTAGAATATAGCTTTCATATTCTGACAGGAATTGTCGAAACTGTTGTCTGTTAAAACCTAACTCATGCTGTTGATAATATACGGCCATGTTTTCCCGTACTATTTCCTCAGCAAAAGAAAACCCCGTATTACCCAGTCTTTCAAAACTGATATCAATGCTCCCCTGCCCCATATAGCAGCTCCCTTAAACGATTAATAACGGCATGGATGGCCGTTTAATCTGAACTTCTGCCGATTATAAATCACCCGTTTCGGAGGCTACCTTATTTTCCGGTGAAACAAGCTTGACTGATCTGCTTTTACCAAAGAGTTTATAGTGTTTAAAGTTCTGGCTTTAATTTCTTTCTAATCCTCCTTTATCTCTCGAATACGACTATCCTTAGATGGAAAAGGACAGGTGAGAGGCAGAGTATGCTCGACTCTAAGGAAGATGGGGCGGTTCCAGCCCCCAGAGGACAGCAACAAATATTGATTATTGATGATGCACCGGCAAACATCGGTGTTCTGGTCAGCCAATTGGCTGATCAAAATTATCAAATATCTGTGGCACGAGGTGGCGAAGAAGGGTTGAAGCGAGCCAGGCGGATAAACCCTGACATTATCTTGCTGGACGTATTGATGCCAGGAATCGACGGCTATGAAACCTGCGCACGACTAAAAAAAGATGATAAAACTAAAGCCATCCCTGTTGTGTTCATGAGCGCACTGGATGACACCCAAGCGATTGTCAATGGATTAAGTGCCGGTGGCGTTGACTTTATCTCCAAGCCCTTTCACCTGGAAGAAGTAAGAGCCCGGATAGAAACTCATTTAAGTATAAAAACCCTCCAAACTCAGCTGGCAAGAAAAATAGATCAGCTTCAACAGGAAGTCACCACCCGAAAAAGTACCGAAGAGCAATTAAAGAAGGCCCATCAACAGCTGATGCAGTCTGAAAAAATGTCGGCAATCGGGCAACTGGCTGCTGGAGTCGCACACGAAATCAACAACCCTGTAGGCTACATTCATTCAAATATTTCCACCTTGGGCGCCTATTCCGCCGACCTGCTTAAAGTCATTTCTGCCTATGAAACTCTCGAAAAAACTCTGACCCGTGATACCCATTTACAGGCACTTGAAGAAATCAAAAAATCGGTCGATCTGGATTATCTTAAAACGGATATGATTGAGTTACTTCAGGAGACTAATGAAGGCCTTGATCGTGTCACCAAAATTGTTCAGAGCCTGAAGGACTTTTCACGCCCTGGAACAGATGATTGGCAAATTGTCGATCTCCACAAATGTCTGGAGAGCACGTTAAATGTCGCCCAAAACGAACTGAAGTATAAAACCACTGTAGTTAAGAATTACGAGGGCATAAGGGATATTGAGTGCATTCCCGGTCAAATCAATCAGGTTCTGATGAACTTGTTGGTTAATGCGGCCCAATCTATCGATACAGCTGGAACAATTACTATCTCAACACTTCAAACAGATGAAACCGTAGTCATTCAAATCGAAGACTCCGGCAGCGGGATACCGGAAGAGAACCTAACTCATATTTTTGAACCTTTTTATACGACAAAGCCAATAGGGAAAGGAACCGGCCTGGGCCTGGCTATATCTTACGGAATAGTCAACAAGCATAATGGAACGCTAAAAGTAGAGAGTGAGGTAGGAAAAGGCACGAAATTCATCATTACCCTTCCTACCCAGCAACCGCATCCTGCCCAAGAATAAAATCTGTCTTAGATTCTATTCTCATTTCAGTTTCAAGCTCACTCCTTAGTCAGCTACTTGAATATGCAGTGCTTTGCAAAGTCGGTTGCTTCACTGGCTGTCCAATCACCCTTATCCTTATCTTTCATATTCTGACACCAGGACTCACTGCCTATTTCAGGCGAGCAGCCGCCAAGGACAGAAGCCATAATCAACACAAACAGTATATGCTTCAAGGTCATCGTAAATTTCTCCAGTATTCTCTCTACTATGTGATTAGTCAGCGAGATAGTCTTATCGGCATAACCTCCTCTTGCTAAAGGACAATTATCAATGAAGTGTTCTATACTAAAAGCTGTCATCTTGGTTACAAAAAATGAAAAAACCGAGTAAATAACCACCGCCAGATTGAATCTGACTGTTATCGCTATTGATCGGAGTTTAGGGCTTTTAGGACAAAGAGCACTCTAACCTATGTATCAGGCAATATTTTTTGACCTTAGCGGCGTCCTCTATACCGGGAACGCAGCAATCCCCGGAGCAGTCGAAGCTGTCGCTCAAGCTCAGCGCAGTCGGTTAGCCATTCGATTTGTCACCAATACGTCCCGAAGAACAAGTAATCAAATTATCGGCGATCTAAAAAACTTAGGTTTTGATATTCCTCCAGAGCAATTATATACAGCTCCTATAGCAGCTAAACAATGGGTTAAAGAACACCAGCTCAGGCCTTATTGCCTTATCCACCAATCGATAGTTCCTGAGTTCTCTGATCTGGACCAACAAAACCCGAACGCCGTTATTATCGGAGATGCTGAAGAAAATTTCTGTTACAAAAAACTTAACTATGCATTTCAACTATGCAAAGCTGGTGCCCCTTTAATCGGAATTGGATGTAATCGCTACTTTAAGCTGGACGACCAGCTACATCTTGATGCTGGCCCTTTTATCAAAGCAATTGAATATGCATCGTCCTCAACTCCCATCATAATGGGAAAACCTTCCGCAGATTTTTTCAAGCAGATAGTAGCGACCACAGGAGTATCAGAAAATAGCGTACTGATGATCGGTGATGACATATTTGGTGATGTACAAGGTGCAATTAAAGCGGGCCTGTCAGGCTGTCTGGTAAAAACCGGTAAGTACCTTAAGGGCGATGAATTACTGATCCAGGAAAAATTTCATATTGCCGGGACGGTTGCAGAAGCGGTGAATCTCGCCCTTAATCAGGTTCGCGAAGAACCCGATTAGTTAACCCTTGCGCAGAAATCAAAAGATCATCCTCAAATCATCACCAACCCTTACGACCGTGCTATATCGCCTGCTCATAGCTTGAACCCTTTTTTAACAGTGCCGCGAACTCACTGGCGTCAACGGGCCTGCTGTAGAGATATCCCTGGCCCATGTCACACCCTTCCGCCTTAAGAAACAGCTCCTGCTCAGGTTCCTCAATACCTTCAGCAACCACCTGTAAGTTCATGCTATGACCCAGTGCTATAACTGACTTTGCAATCGCCGCATCATTGGGATCGTCGACAATATCCATCACAAAAGAACGATCAATTTTTAGCTTATTAATGGGTAACCGCTTAAGGTAACTGAGGGAAGAATAACCCGTACCAAAATCATCAATTGAAAGCTGAAGACCCAGATCTCTCAATTGATAAAGAATACGTGTAGCAAGATCGGGCTGATCCATGATAAAGCCTTCGGTGATTTCCAATTCCAGAAAGCTCGAATTACAGCCTGTTTGATCGATGATCTTTGCGAAGGTTTCAGGCAAGCTCTCCTGTTTTAACTGCCCCCCTGAAAGATTGACCGCCACACGAATCCCCTCCAGATTGACTTCTTTCGCCTCCATTTCTGCCAGATTTTTGCAAACATTTGTAAAAACCCATTCATCCACAGAAACAATCAGCCCAGCCTCTTCAGCAGTCGGCAAAAATCTATCCGGGCCTATCAGACCATGCTGAGGATGCTGCCAGCGGACAAGGGCTTCAGCTCCCATTAACCGCCCGCAAGCCAGATCATATTGCGGCTGATAATAGACAACAAACTGATTCTCATCCAAAGCAGCACGTAGGCTCGCTTCCATTTTAACCCGTTCATAGGCCTGGACAGTCATATCTTCTGTGTAAAAATGGAACGTATTACGGCCTTCATTCTTAGAACGATACATAGCGGCATCAGCATTTCTCAATAAAACTTCGGCGCTAGTACCATCCTGAGGATAGAAGCTGATACCGATGCTGGAGGTTACATAGAATCGATGTTCATTCGCCTCGAAAGGCATATTAAGTGAATCAAGTATTTTCAATGCAACATTTGCTGCATCCTGTGCGCTATCAATGGAATCCAGAATAAGGGTGAATTCATCCCCTCCCAGTCTGGCGATGGTGTCAATCTGTCTGACCGTGGATGTTAAGCGCTCGGCAAAGGATTTTAACAACATATCCCCCGCAATATGCCCCAAGCTGTCATTAATACTTTTGAAACGATCAAGATCAATAAAGAATAGCGCGAGCTTCTTCCGTGAACGCTTGGCTTTATGTATCGCATGTTCTAAACGATCGACAAACAGCAAACGGTTAGCTAAACCGGTTAATGGATCATGATGGGCTAAATGCGCCAAGCGACTCTCTTTATCGCGCAGCTCATCCATAATGTTAAAATACTCTGATACATCTCTAAAATTCCAAACGCGTCCGACCACTTCATTTCCCAGCAGCTGAGGCTGAGAATGACATTCAAACATGCGCCCGTCTTTCAGTTTGAACACTTCATTGGTGATGGTTTTGGTCCCCTGGTGCGAACGACGGATCATCATTTTAAATTGTTTTCTATCCTGCAACTGCTGCAACACCAGAGGTAAAATCTGCTTTCCTGTTTTTTCTTTAATTTTCGATGCAGGAATATTGAAAAGCTGGCTAAACTTCTTATTAAAATTAAGAACCATCCCCTCCTGTGACAACGCCAGAATACCTTCTCCTGTAGACTCCAGAGTAGCCTCCAGCAATGAAAGAGTCTTCTTCTGCATTCTCTGCAGGTGACGTTCATGGGTTTTATCCCGAACTGACTTGAATAGATACTTACATCCCTGTCTCTGGAAAATACCGGTATGCACTTCCACAGGAAAGCGACGGCCATCACGACGCCGATGGTAAGTGTTAATCCATCCTTCGTTACCATCAACCTGCGGTGCTTCCTGTAAGGTAATCTCAAAGTCCTGCACACGTATTTTCTTTATTTCTCTTAGACTATATCCGTACAGGTCCAGAGCAACTCGATTTGCATCAAGACAAAGTCCTGTATCCTGGTCAAATATTAGTAATCCATTTAGTTCATTTTCAAAAACCTGATAAAACTTATCCTCACTCTCTTTCAACTCTGAATAGCTCAAATGGAGATCGTTAGCCATCTTGTTTAACGCTTCACCAATGGTGCTCCATTCACTAATATCATGAACACTTATCTGGTTAAGCAAACGGCCTTGCCGAAACTCTTCGATTCCACTGATGATCTGCTTCAGGGGTTGATTAATACTGGTTTTCACAATTTTAAATATAATCATCGCCAGAAGCAGCATAACACTGAGTGACAGCAACAGTACTGAGACCCCGGAAGAACGAACAATAGCCTCTAAGTCATCAGCCAGTTTGCGGACAGTCTGGTTCGTCTGCTCGTCAGTCTGCTCAATCGTCTTAAGCACCCCCTTCTTATGAACAGCCAGCGTCACCAGTGAATTTGAAATAAGCCCTATGCTGCTTTCCATGGCAAGAGAACTTGCACGGTATTCCGACAATAGCGCAGAAATCTGATCACCATACCCGGATATTTCCGGCGGTGATGCGGAAAGAGTTTCCAGTCTTAATAACAAATCATCGATCAGGGGTACGATTGATCTATCTGAAGGCTTTTTCAACGGCATCAAAAATGCCGACATCAGAGCTGCATTTTGCTTTTCAATTTGTAACAGACTCTGGCGGTAACCGGTAATCAAAGACATTACCTGACGGATATAAGGTGCATCCTCTCCTGCAATGGTGGCATTAATCAGCTGATTACTAACATCGGCCTCGAAACGGGACATAGTGATGTTAATGCTGCGATCCAGCTCGTTGAGATGATTATAGGTCCTGTTAACAGACTGGTATTGACCAATGATTTTATCTAACTGTCGAGTGAGTTCATTCAGCCGTTCTTTTAATTCAAGATTAGTGGTTGTTTGAGTAATCTGGCTGATTTCAAACTGCAGACGGTTCTGCGCGCTTGTTAATGAGGAACCATCTTTATCCATTAAAAAGCTGAGCTGATCGATGTCGCCAAAAACACTTAGTAATCCCCGGGTTACTTCAGAATTACTGATGACCCGGGACATCTGAGTGGTTGCAACATCTGTTGACAGCTCCTTCACCTGGAACAGGGATCCCAGCACCATAGTAGCTACGAGTACGAAAGCTAGGCTTATTAAAACCATGAGCATCAGCAGTTTTTTGCTGATTGAAATTCCATTCTTAAACGGATTATTCACCACACTGACTTCCTGTCTGAGGACTATTGAGTACGGACAAAGTCCGTACCTCGAAATATAATGGGTCTGGGATTAAGATTCAGCGCTTTCATCGTCGAAACATTGAGAACCCGTCTTCCCTTAAAGTTTCGAGTAATGGGTAATTGCGCCACAGGGACCCCTTTCATCGCGCGCATAAGCATCGAAGCGGCTTTAGCACCCTGTTCTTGTCCTGTTTTTATTACTGCAGCTAAGGCTCCTTGGGCAACATGATACTGATTGGCACCTAATATCGGACCACGAAATATTGAAGTGAAGTCCGTTAACACTTGCTGATAGGATAATGTATCACCACCCTGGTCTAAAATGCCTTCAGTACTCTCTATATAAACCGCATCACAAAAAGAGTCGAGTTTTTTGGCAGCTTCAAAGAGATCATTGCGATTGTTCACCTCAGTCAAGCCACAGATGTTGACACCATAGTGATCAGAATCTTTCTTGATCTGCTTCAAAACAGCTCTTCCGGAAGAGCTGTTATTGGTGATAAAACCAACTGATGATAAGGAAGGCATCAGTTGTTTCAGAAACGAAATAGATTCTTTAACATGCCCACGCTCCAGGACCCCTGATACATTAATATCGGGGTATCCGTATTCATCTGGCTCAGCGTTAACTCCACAAAACATAACCGGAGTCTCAACCTTAGCCTTAAGATAAGGAACGACAAACAACTGCTGGGCGTTATCATCAACAGCAATGACCCCATCGGGTTTAAGCTTTTGGTATAGCTCATAGGCTTCAGCAGCCCTGGCAGCTCCGCCACTCAAATCTGTTTTTGTATTCATATAAAAATAGGTAAGCTCACTCTGCTTAGCGAGCGTGGAATCGATTCCTTCTTTAATCTCTTTTGACCAGCAGAAATCCTCCTCATAGCTCATCACAACCAACACTTTATTGTGTTTTTTTGCCTGTTTATCCTCATTTGCATTGGCTGAACCAGCCCCGAAAATACCAGCAATCAGGACCAACAAAGCAAGTGATAACAGCAAGGTCGGCCGGTTGGCCATTCGACCTATCATCTTGCACTCCTCCAAAGAGCTACGTTGATAACCGCTCCATATCTCGTAGTGAACCATATATGCCGTAACAAACACTGAAGGAAGACAAGGCGAGTGCAAGCTGCAAAGAAAGGCAAATTACAGATCGTATATGGCTATTCTCAAGACACTCTGATCTCCCTTAACACGGCGTCACCACCATCAGACAACATCCGGCGACTGGGGTTAAATACTAATACCACAGCTACGATTTAAAGTTCATAAAGCTTAGCGTAAACATTGATATCGATCACAAATAAGCAAGGTTTGAAGATATCTTTGCAGTTATCAAAAGATTATTCAGATCGTCTTTCGCCAAATCAACATCTGATTGTTTGCCGGCATCAGGATGTCCTGCACTAGTTTAAGCCCCTGATCTGAAGCCAGTTTATTAACATACTCAAATGAGCGAATGGCACTCAATGGATCTCTTTTCTGGAGCCATTGGTCAAAACGAGCGTTACTTTCGCTGGTGTATTCCCCTTGATAGCGGAACGGTCCATACACTATTAGCATTCCTTCTTTTTCCAGAATTTTTCCGACCCCACGAAAGAGATACTCCACCAGGAGTTCGCTGATGATATGTAGTGTATTGGCGGTATAAACAGCATTAAAGCCGCAATCCGGCCAGAGCTCGTCACAAACATTCAGCTCAACAGGATGTTTTACATTAGAGCCAGCATACTGCTCTAAATTGGATTGGAGACTCTGGAGGTTCTCTGATATTTCGGTAGGTTGCCAGCTTAGTGTTGGAATCTTGGTGGCAAAGTGCACTGCATGCTGACCTGAACCACTTCCAATCTCCAGAACATTTTGCCCATTATTCAGGTGCTGCCGAAGAATCTTTAAAATAGGTTCTTTGTTACGCTCGCAAGCTTCACTGAAATTAACGATCATCTACGCACCTCAGTTCCTCCAGGGGAGAGAACAAACCGGATAATACTGAATAATATATTTAACAAAACGGCTCCGTACTGGCCAGGGAACCTGGATCTAAAAAGAGGAACCAGGTTGCTCCAAAAACTCCAATTCTGCCTGCGTTGATTGTCGTCCAAGCACTGCGTTTCGATGCGGATAACGCCCAAAACGATCAATAATTTCCTTATGTCTAATTTCAAAGTTATAGCTGTTTTCCAATCCTTCCTCTGAAAACAGCTGAACAGCCTGCTGATGAACAAGTGGAGATTCGCTATGCATGTATGGCATATACAGAAAGCTTCTCTGCTCAGTATCGAGACCGGCCGGAGCATTACAAGCAACAGCTTCCTGAGCGAGTGCCAGAGCGAGAGAATCCTGAGAAAAAGACTCAGCTTGGTCTCGAAAAATATTACGTGAAAACTGATCTAAAACAATAATTTCAGCCAGGCGCCCCAAGGGGTTAATACGCCAGCCAAAAAGCTCACAGTTTGCAGCAGCCTGATTAATATCCAGAAAACGTTCTTTTAGCATCTGGTCAAAAGCGGGATCTTTCTTCCACTTTTGCTGCGGTGTTACTTCCTTAAACCAGAAGTCGATAATCGCTTGATATTCCATAAATTTTCCCTAGCAAGTTGCCGCTACTCACCCAGTTGGGATCTCAACGAATCAAGATCACTGCGAAGTGTTTCTACCTCCAGTTCCAGTGCCTTCAGCCTCTGCTCCAGTTGTTCGTTAACGCTCCCCTGCGCTACAAAAGCGGCAGAATTATCACCCTGCGAACGGCCTGCGTTATCTGCTTCCTGACTGGTACCAAGGGAAAGAAATTCAGACACCTCCTGTTCCAAACCAAACAGGTGGGCAAATCTCGATTCCCGCTTTCCTGGCTCCTTAGGTAAGCAAAGCACAAGCTTGCCATCCTCACGATCAGCCAGACTGGACAAAGCACTTTCAACTTGATGAATATCATCAAAACGACATAAGCGATTTGTTCTTGTTCTCAGCTCTCCTGGTGTTTGGGGACCTCTTAAGAAAAGAACGCAAAGAATTCCCAGCTCTTGTTCAGTTAACTGTAATTCACTAAATTCAGTATTACAAAAACGGTGCCCATACTTTACCACTCGACTCCCAAAACCCGACTCTTCCCGAGTCAGCCTTTTTTTGGCAAGTTCATCCAGAGTTTCCTGAACGACTGATTCAGACAGTTCCAGCACCGGTTCTCGATTACTTTTCTGGTTGCAGGCGTTAACAAGTGCGTTAAGGGACAAAGGGTACTGGTCCGGTGTGGTTCTCTCTTTTTCAAGAAGACAACCGATGACCCTCAATTCATTAGGTGATAATTTCATCTCCACTCAAGGTATCCTTCTACAGCAACGTGAAGTTGTAAATATGCGACCTTCTCAGGAACTTATCAACAAAAAACCAGTAAAGATAACAGGGTACCGCCGGAAAACACCGCTAACTGAAACAAGTCCCTTGGTCATTCAGAGTTATGCTAGCCCCCGTATGGAAAACTAATAGATTTTCTACAAAGCAGTAATTTTATGGATTGTCTTAATCTGTAAAAAAGGGGCTCCGATCTGGAGCCCCTTTTTAAAGTAGCTGTTCAGAGGAACCTGAACAGGCAAAAATGTCCGTGTTACTGATAAATCCGGTCCTGGAACAAGTCGACAGGGTTTTCCAGCTGATCATCATCCTTCAGGAATGCAGTCTTACCCTGTAGAATAACACCCTTGGACTTAAACCAACGCTCCACCTCTTCAACCACATCTTCTGCCTGTGCTCGTTTCATGTAGGCAGAAACTATCTGATAAAAATAAGCCCCGATCAGACCTGCCCCGACACCAAGATAAAATTCTGAGTGCATCGAAAACAACAAAGCCAGGACCCCTACAATCCATATGCGGCTTGCTTTGGCCTGTTTTAAGGCGTTATTTGCCGATTCTCCCTTAGTGTAATGATCCTCAAATCGTCGATAGTTACGCTGATATTCACTCTTTAAAAAAGCAGACAGATGTTGATTCATCAATCCAGTCCTTATTGTCGTTGTTAACAAAAATTGTAGCTATGCATTGCGGGCATTCCGCTCGGCTGCAATGTTCTTGATCTCTCACCATGCATCAATAAACAGAAGAATATAACTCTTCCTAACTCACCGCCATATCACTATAGACTAAGAAACCAGCACCAATAAGGCGATGACTTCAGTCAAGTGGCTTACTCCTTGTCTTTCATTATTTTTCCGGCTTTTAGCTCTATCCCCCCCCTCAACCAAGACTTTTACTCGCGACTTCAAAACTGTCCTTAGACAAGCCCTTGGTATCTAGTATACGTTTTAACTCAGCAGTCATTAATTTCTTACGTTCACTATCATACTTTTTCCAACGGGTTAGAGGCGTTAACAATCGTGATGCAATTTGTGGGTTCATTGCATCAAGCTTTATTATTTGATCAGAAAGAAAACGATAGCCCTTTCCATCCAGCCGGTGGAACCCTACCGAATTTTGATTACAGAATACACCTATCAGTGCACGCACTCGATTAGGATTCTTAAAATCAAATGCAGAATGTTCAAGTAACGACTGCACCTGCTCCAAAGCATCATCCCTGGCTGCGGAAGCCTGGACACTGAACCATTGATTAACGACTAGACTATCATCATGCCAACGCTGATAAAAAGCATCCAGGGCCGAATCCCGTTCTTCGACAAACTCACAATTGGCTAATTGAGTTAAAGCAGACAAAGTATCGGTCATGTTGTCCGCATTTTGAAATTGCTCTTGAGCTAACTTTAATACTGCCGGTGTGTTCAGCGTCATCAAATAGGCCAAACTCAGGTTTTGCAAACGGCGCTGGGCAACAGCTTCTGCGTTGAGTTCATAACCTCCGGTTGACCGATTGCGACGATAACAGTCCATGAAAAGATCTTGAAGCTGCGTCGCAAGACTTTTCCTGACAAACTCTCTGACATTGTGAATTGCTTCGACATCAATCTCCTCGGCCAGTTCTCCCAGATAAGCCTCGGAGGGCAGCAACAACACTTTAGCCACCATCGCCTGATCCAGACTACGATCCGATAGAACTTTTCGAAAAGCGTCCACTAATAGTGAATCCAGAACCCCTTCGCGTCCAGCCCGATAATCTGCGATCAACCCTTGAATAATATCCACTGACAGTTTTTGGCCCGCCTCCCAGCGATTAAAACCGTCACTATCATGACTCATCAGAAAAACAAGATCTTCTCGGCTGTAGTTGTAGCACAGCTTCACAGGGGCGCTGAACCCACGTAGTAACGAAGGAACCGGCTTGCTCGGAATGTTCTCAAAGGTAAAAGTTTGGCTCTGTTCTTTAAGCTGCAACAGTTCAGTGCTTTCTCCCCCGGTAAGAGGAATATCTTTACCCTCTTCATCCAGCAATCCAACCGCTACTGGTATATGGTAAGGCTGTTTAACCGGCTGTCCGGGAGAAGGGGCACAGCTCTGTTCAATCGTCAAACGGTAACAGTTGTTTGCAGGATCATACTCATCGGTAACATCCAGACGGGGAGTTCCCGCCTGAGAATACCAACGCCGGAATTGCGTTAAATCCTGGCCACTGACTTCCTCCATCGCGGCAACAAAGTCATCAGTAGTAACCGCCTGGCCGTCATAACGATCAAAGTATAAATCACTCCCTTTGCGAAACAGATCTTTACCCAGGAGACGATGAATCATTCTGACCACTTCAGCCCCTTTTTCATACACTGTCAGGGTGTAGAAGTTGGAAATTTCAATATACGAAGCAGGCCGTACAGGGTGAGCCATAGGTCCTGCATCTTCAGCAAACTGGGCGGTACGCAGAACATTGACGTCCTCAATGCGCTTGACCGTCCGCGATCCCATGTCAGCTGAAAACTCTGAATCTCTAAATACGGTAAACCCTTCTTTAAGGCTTAACTGGAACCAATCGCGACAGGTCACCCTGTTACCAGACCAGTTATGGAAATATTCGTGCGCAACGATCCCTTCTATACGCTGAAATGCATCGTCAGTCGTTGTTTGCGGGTTGGCAAGTACACATGAGGAGTTAAAAATATTCAGCCCCTTATTTTCCATCGCCCCCATATTAAAGTGGTCCACTGCAACGATCATAAAGATGTCCAGATCATATTCTCGACCATAAACCTCTTCATCCCACCTCATCGATCGCTTTAAAGCGTCTAAAGCGTGTTCGCACTTATTCAGATCTTTCTTCTCAACATACAGTCGCAGCGGAATCTGACGACCGCTGGCGGTAATGAAAAGATCCTCAACCAGCTCCAGGTCGCCTCCCACGAGCGCAAACAAATAGGCAGGTTTGGGGAAGGGATCTTCCCAGGTTACCCAATGGCGTCCATTATCCACTTCACCTTGATCAACAGGGTTTCCGTTTGATAACAGAACCGGAAATCTATTTTTACTGGCAACAATCGTCGTGGTAAAAACAGACATTACATCAGGACGATCCAGGTAGTAGGTAATCTTGCGAAACCCTTCCGCTTCACACTGAGTGCAGAACATGCCATTTGACTGATAGAGCCCCTCCAGCGAGGTGTTATCCTGGGGATTAATCAACGTAACGCATTCCAGGGTAAAGTAATCAGGCACATCTGCGAGCCGCAACAGCTCTTCACTCAGCTCATAGTCCCCTACCGACAGGTCTTTCCCGTCAATCACCAAACGGCGTAAATTCAATGATTTGTCACCATTCAGCTCTAGCGCAGCATTCGCAACGGTACAGGCCGGATTTCGCCTCAAAGACAACTTGCTTTTAACCAGAGTCGCTTTATCACCGAGTTCGAAATGAAGATCAGTTTTGTCAATGAGAAATGAGGGGACACGATAATCTTTTAAATGAATGGGCTGTGGATTGTTCTTACTCATGATTCAACCTGCTAAAAGAAAAGCTCGATGTTCGTACGCTGGGCTCGGATAATTTAGGGAGTAAACATCTGAGCATACTAGGCAAGCAGCTCAATATCATAGGCTGCAAATTTTCGAATATTGATCACGCCGCTATCCAACATCAAATATTGTCCCTTCAAACCCTGTAGAGTTCCCTCAACTATAGGTGTTTTATCAAAACTCAGGGATGTAATTTTCTTCGGATAGTCAATAACCGGGTATTTTAACGCAACTTCTTCCGCCTGATGCAGACGCTGTATTGCGGTGACCCCAAATCGATGTTCCAGCCCTCTTAATGGCTCATCCAGCAACTCGAAAAGACGATCGCGCTCCGCTTCCATATTCAGCATTTCAACATTGTTCTTAAGCATTGCCCGCCAGTTAGTGCGGTCGTTAACATGTTCTTTAAATGCAGTTTCAATTAGACCTGATTGGTAGCGTGTCGCAACTCGAAGAATAGGAAGCGCCTGCACAGCGCCTTGATCAAGCCAGCGAGTAGGAACTTGCGAAGCTCGGGTAATACCAACCTTCAGCCCGGAAGAGTTTGCTAAGTAAACAACGTGCCCCTGCATACATTGTTGTTCGCCCCACAGAGGATCGCGACAGGTATCCAAGTGAAAATGACATTTTTCCGGGCTCATAATGCAACTGTCACATTCAGGCAGTGACTTGAAGCAAGGAAAGCAATAGCCCTGATTAAAGCTTTTATTCGTCTTGCGGCCGCAATGTATGCAATTGATTGCACCCAGGAAATTGAGCCGGATCGGTTTTCCCAAAAGTCCGTTAAGGTCTATTTCATGATCTCCGACGGGCATTTTATAAACCGCTGGAGAATCAAGTTGAATCCGAAGCTTGCGCAGGGCACCTGCGCCTTGAATCTGTAAACTCATGGATATGACTTACTAGTTGTTATTTGTTGGCCAGAATACCGGGGGATATTAGCTGGTAAGAGTCGCAGGTATATCCGGTATGGGAGACAATCACTAAGTATCGTTGCCGAGTATCTTAACAATATCTTCTGTGGACTGACTAGGGCTATGATTGCTGCCATCAGCCTTTTTTCGGCTGATATAACCCACTCGCTCCTCTTCAGGCAGGTGCTCAGCGTCATAAGCGATAACGGCTTGCATGCAGGCCTTTCGTTCTTCTTCCGAGAGTTTTCGTCCATCCGGCCACTTCCCTAATTCTACAGCCCGTTTCATTGACGCATGAACTTCAGGGTTCATTGATTTCAATAATTCTTCAAAAGTCATAATTCAGTATTTCGCCTTAAAATATCCGGTTTACACCCTATTATACAGACAGTGCCAGATAGTCTTCATAGCTACGGTAAATGCCACATCAGAGCTTTCTGGCCATAATACCACGCGAGCAGTCTCTGTCATCAGTAACAGAGACTTCTGAACGCCCGCCGGAGAGCGGTGCCTGCTTATATCTTTCGCCACAACTGATCCCGAAACAAATAAACCAGTGGCGCGCACAACAGCCCACTGAGCAAGCCGATAAGGTGAGCCGTATTGGCAAAAGAACCCAGGCCCATTTTCTCGGGTAAACCACTTACACCAAAGATCAGCCAAACGACCATAAATGTCATCATAACCGGCGGCAAACCGTAACTATGGGCTGGACATATGCGATCCCAAAGCCAGGTGTACGCCATCAAACCAAAAATAATGCCTGACAAACCACCAAATATGGGCCCGGTAATGACGAACTGAGAGATATTGGACATCACTCCCATAAACAATACCAGAACAACAATAACTGAACGCCTGTGCACTAACTCTATTCGTCTTCCAAGCTCCCAGGTCCACAATAAATTAAACACCAAATGCATAAAACCGAAGTGCAAAAACACCGGTGAAATCCAACGCCACCACTGCCCTTCAGCGATCAGCGTACCCAAACTCTGGAATACCGGGTACTGTCCCTGGAAAGTAAAATCGACAAACGTAAACCAATGTAAAAACTCCATTTGCCGGCCAAATCCGGTCAGCAACGTCAGTACAAGACTGATTACAATTAACGACAGTGTAACCGGCACGTGCTGAACCCAGAACATAAACTGGGACACCTTCAGATTTGGATTGTCATTCTGAGCCATGACAAGCTCAAATTCATCCCCTTGTTTCCAGCGTTGGTACTGCTCAAGCACATAATCAGTATCCGCGGCATTTCGAAGCCACAACTCCTGACGGTCGCCCTGATGCCTAATACGATGAGGAATCTTTGCCTGCCACAAAAAGCCGGCAAACTCCTGTAAATCTTCCGAGCTGGGAATATCCAATATTTTTATATTCAACGCTTCAGCCTCCTTCAATCTGCACTGCCGGCTGAATATCATCCGGATCCACATCGACCCATACAAATTTTTTTCTATCAATTCGAGATTCTGAATCCATACGATAGGCCACCAATTTTCCTTGTTTCACGGCACTATAATCCAAGCAGGCAATGTTCGGCCGAATTGATTCAGGAATGCCCTGTCTCCAATAGTGCCCTATAAACAATGGTGGCTCCTCCTTCGAGTAATGCAACAGTTGTTTCCGGTCTGATACGGAAAGAGGCAACGAGCCAATATGCTCTGGCAAGGGATCCGGCTGAAAAACGACATCATTATGGATTTCTGGAGTGGTTGACCAAAACTGAGTCCGGTAGACCCGACGACGGTAGCCATCCTCGCTGGTCATAACTTCACTGTTTGGCAGCGGTAGATAGGTTCCCCTTAATAACCTATCAGCAACCTGCCATTCGAATCCTCCATATTCTGCGGAACGATGAAGCATTTCATCATCACTAAAATCAAGAATCTGTCGTCGTTTAAGTTCAGATATCAGGTTTTTATCCCAACAGGCATGAATCACTCGAAATGTATCAAACTCAAGAAATAGCGGCATCTTTCTGAACCACTTCAAAAACGCCTGCCACTCGCTGGAATGATTTTCAAATTGCGCCAGGGATTCCCGAATTTGTCTTTCATGTCGTTCATTATGAGCACGTAAAAAATCACGCCCTGAATCAGGCCTTGCCTCAGTGCAGTATGCGATAGCATTATACTCATGATTACCAATGACTATCTGGGCAACACCAGCGTCAACCATCTCTCGAACAAGGTGTAACGATTCCCGGATAAAGTTTCCTCTGTCGACAATATCACCCAAAAATACAGCACGGCGCTGGGGGTGCCGATAGCAACCATTTCGTCGCGAGTATCCCAGCTTGCATAAAAGCTGCTCCAACGTTCGAGCACAGCCATGCACGTCGCCAATCAGATCATAACCGCGAGATTTCACCATACCTCCTATTCACCCAGTTTTGCCCCCCAACCAAGCTTACTCCGACAGGTCTCATAAAAGTTGTAACTTAAGGGATGGATAAGGCGTAATTTTTGAGGTTTTTTTCTGATAGTTATGACATCACCAGGAGCACACACAATGTTTGTCTGACCATCACAACTGACGTTAGGAAAGGTTTCATTGCGCTCATCAACGACAATTTTTAGCTCGACATTTCCATCGACCACGATTGGTCGGCTACTGAGAGTATGCGGGAACATTGGAACCAACACGATAGCATCCAGCCGAGGGTGCATGATGGGGCCGCCTCCAGACAAGGAATAGGCGGTAGAACCGGTTGGAGTCGCCACAATCAGTCCGTCTGAACGTTGATTGTAAACGTACTCACCTTCAATATAGAGGTCAAAACGAATTAGACGGGCGGTTTTACCGGGATGTAGAATCACCTCATTGAGTGCTGAGCCTTCTCCGACAGGCAACCCCTTTCGTCGCACAAATGCATCTATCAGGAATCTATTCTCAATGGTGTATCGTCCCTCTAACACCTCTGTAATTTTTTCACACACCTGATCAGGGGTAATATCAGTGAGAAAACCGAGGTTACCACGATTCACTCCCAACACTGGCACCTTGTATGGCGCCAGCTCCCTGGCGGCCCCAAGGAGAGTTCCATCACCGCCCACAACAATAACCATGTCGCAACTTTCTCCCATCAACCTGAGAGCACTTTCTTGCAATCCATACTCAGAAACCAACTCCCCTATTGCACGATCTACAATTACGTTTAAACCACGCTCTTGCAAAAAAGGAATGATAAGCTTCAACGAAACAACAACTGAACTACTGTTCAGCCGACCTACCAGGCCAATATTTTTGAACTGATCCATAGATTTAGGTTCCATAACACGGACAAAATTCAGCCGCGACAATGACCATTATTATAAGGACAACCAAGAACAAAGGTAAAAGAGCAACTCGGCAGCCCAAACCCGTCTGAAAGCTATCGACAAGGGGCAAGAGCGTGAGAATTATAACAGCTTCTAACAGCATCGCTGCTGATTATCGAAAAAGGAACTGGAGGATATTATTTGAGCAGAAAAACTCTTGCCAGCCAATCGTATATGAGGATAGAAGTGGCGGAACGGACGGGATTCGAACCCGCGACCCCCGGCGTGACAGGCCGGTATTCTAACCAGCTGAACTACCGCTCCGCAATATGCCTGAAAACTGATCAGGACTTCGCTGCAGTGCTTCTTTCAAAACGACTGCTTTTTCATCAAT
>NZ_MIEQ01000099.1 GCF_001968815.1 Motiliproteus sp. MSK22-1
TCCACCCGAGACTCAGTGAAATTGAATTTGCTGTTAAGATGCAGTATACCCGCGGCTAGACGGAAAGACCCCGTGAACCTTTACTACAGCTTCACAGTGAACTCTGAGCCTACTTGTGTAGGATAGGTGGGAGGCTTTGAAACCGGGACGCCAGTTCCGATGGAGCCACCCTTGAAATACCACCCTGGTATGCTTGGGGTTCTAACCCAGGTCCGTTATCCGGATCGGGGACATTGTGTGGTGGGTAGTTTGACTGGGGCGGTCTCCTCCCAAAGAGTAACGGAGGAGCACGAAGGTTGGCTAATCCTGGTCGGAAATC
>NZ_MIEQ01000100.1 GCF_001968815.1 Motiliproteus sp. MSK22-1
TCCACCCGAGACTCAGTGAAATTGAATTTGCTGTTAAGATGCAGTATACCCGCGGCTAGACGGAAAGACCCCGTGAACCTTTACTACAGCTTCACAGTGAACTCTGAGCCTACTTGTGTAGGATAGGTGGGAGGCTTTGAAACCGGGACGCCAGTTCCGGTGGAGCCACCCTTGAAATACCACCCTGGTATGCTTGGGGTTCTAACCCAGGTCCGTTATCCGGATCGGGGACATTGTGTGGTGGGTAGTTTGACTGGGGCGGTCTCCTCCCAAAGAGTAACGGAGGAGCACGAAGGTTGGCTAATCCTGGTCGGAAATC
>NZ_MIEQ01000101.1 GCF_001968815.1 Motiliproteus sp. MSK22-1
CGTAATTTGGGGATCAATTCGGGCAACCTGCATCGCTGGATTAAGGAATATCAAACACCGGATAAAAAAGCGTTTACGGGGAATGGCAGCCCCAGAGACGAGGAACTCGCTACGCTTAAGCGAGAGTTAGCCCAAGTAAAGAAGGAACGGGATTTTTTAAGAGAAGCGGCTGTAGATTCAAGTGAACAACGCAACAGTTATACTAATATACTGATTTGGCGGAGTTTATTTGATGACAAGACCAAAGCGCACATTCACTAATGATGAGAGAAATCTTGTTTTTGATTTGTGGAAACAAGGGGCTGGCTTTAGCGATATTGGACGAGT
>NZ_MIEQ01000102.1 GCF_001968815.1 Motiliproteus sp. MSK22-1
ATGACGTACTGGAAAAAGCGTTTCGTAAAGTCCAAGCCATCACCTAAATTGATCCCCTTGAAAGTGCCCGATTGGTCAGCGGATCGATTAGTACCAGTGGTCGCGACACTACCGGACGGTCTCCGCCTTGAGGTACCTGGCGAGCAAGCCATTGAGCTGTTGCCGAAACTACTCTCGGCATTGAAAGCAGAATCGTGATTCGCCCTGATCAAACGGCATCGGTTTTCCTCTATGCCGAATCCGTCGATATGCGAAAGTCGATCAACGGTCTGGCTCATCTGGTGGAACAAGAGATGGAGCTGTCACCCTTTGACTGCTCGTTATTCGTATTCTGTAACCGCAAACGGGACAAGATTAAAATCCTCTGCTGGGAAAGGAACGGCTTTATCCTCTGGTATAAACGCCTTGAGAAACACCGCTTTCGGTGGCCGGGCGATGAAGTGCCTGCGGTTATGGATGGTCAAACTTTGAACCGGCTCCTGGATGGCTACGATATTCGGCCGCAAACACCTCACGCCACATTACGCTACTCGACAATGGGCTAGCTGACGACCACAGCCCGTTCCTTTATAGTGGCTTGTATGACCTTGCAAGCTACTGATCTTCCAGACGATCCCGATGCACTCAAAGCCCTGCTGCTCAAGCAGCAGGGC